>CAVZYB010000033.1:0-107350 GCA_963779365.1 uncultured Acidobacteriota bacterium
GATGGGAGCTGGCGTCGAAGTTGGCGTCGGCGTAGGGCTCGCGGCCCCGCTGGTGGGTGAAGAGACGTTGTGGCTTCCAGAGCCACAACTTGCGATCAGTAAGACAGTCACCAGTATGGGTGCTGCGAGAAGCCTTTTCATCAGGGGAATCTCCTGAGCCCAACAATACTGGCCAGCTACCCCATCTCCCATCAGCGAATGCCCCCATTTCGCTTCACAAAATTCACCCCATTCTTCTAAGTTATAATTGCTAAATAGCGCAATATCATAGAGTTAGAAGCTACGTATCCTGAGCGCAGGAACTAAGGTGTAAGTTGATCGCCAGAAGAAAGGCAAACTCCGCTCCACACCGTATAATTTCCGGATGTTGGATGGACGGCTCCTCCTTGTATTCCTTGCCGCGGCGACACTGCTGGCGATTACACCCGGCCCCGGCATCTTCTACGTTCTAACGCGCACTCTGGCGGGCGGCCGCCGCGAGGGCATTCTGTCGGCGTTGGGCACGTTCGCTGGAGGACTGATTCACGTTGTGGCCGCTGGACTCGGCCTATCCGCGGTGCTGGCCGCGTCGGCCACTGCCTTCGTGATGATCAAGTACGCCGGGGCTCTCTACCTCGTCTGGCTGGGCGTGCGCATGATTCGGTCGCGGAACATACTGATGGAGGAAGCCGCACCATCGGCGGATTCCAGTCACGCATTCCGGCAGGGCGTAGCCACGGAAGTGCTGAATCCGAAGACGCCCTCTTCTTCCTGTCTTTTCTTCCGCAGTTCGTGAATCCCCAGCTCGGGTACGTTGTGATTCAGTTCCTGCTGCTGGGTGTTATGTCGGTGAGTTTGAATACAACGGCTGACCTGGTGGTCGTGTCCTTCGCCGCGCCACTCGGCAGCCGTCTCCGCGCAAGCACACGATTCCGCCGGAATCAGCGCGTCGCATCCGGTGTAGCGATGATGGGACTTGGTGCCTTCGTGGCACTCGGCGATGGTGGATGATCTAGCTGAGTTCGCTGGCTTGCGCGCGGCCTTCGTGGGGATGCAATCTGAGAACACAGGCGGCGGCAAAGTCCATCGCACGCCCCCAGCATTCGGCGGCTTTCGCCGGGGTTGCGCCGTAGCCGGTAAGGAAAAGCGTCAGGCAGTAGCCGGCATCGGACTCCTCCGCATCGATACTGCGGTGGAAGTAACAGCGCCGCACGATGATTTCGGCGAGAGCCTCCAGCGATTCGTTCGCGCTGAGCATATGCGCCATCTCTTCTGCCGCGAGCTGATGGACCAGCAGATCTTCGTGTAAAGCGGCAGTCTGCTCCGCGAGCACCAGGTCGACGTAGCAGCTCTGCTCAAAGGGAGCATCGTAGGGGTTCTCCGAAGGCTCGGCTTCGTCCGGCCACACGTCGCATTTTGCCGTTTGCCAGGCGCTTGGCGGTGAGTTTACGGCGAGCAGGAGACGCCGTAGGGCAGGGAATTCGAGCGCCTCCGGTATGTGCTCGATGGCATCAGGCTGGCGGCGCAGGTCAAAGTAGTGGAGACGTCCCTCTGGATCTTGCCAGGGAATCTCCAGCGCAGGTGCCGCTGGACCAAGGTCGAGGCTGTGATCGGCTTCCATGTCAGCGAGCGGCGGCCTTTACTTGCGCTAAGAATTCCACCACCTTGCGTTCGGCCCAGCGGCCATCGTCGCGGCCATCCGCGCTGGA
Source organism: uncultured Acidobacteriota bacterium (assembly GCA_963779365.1). Classification (GTDB taxonomy): domain Bacteria; phylum Acidobacteriota; class Terriglobia; order Terriglobales; family Acidobacteriaceae; genus TOLSYN. The sequence continues at coordinate 1,689 of CAVZYB010000033.1, forward strand.
CTCGGCGATGAAGGCGCAGTGGCCGCCGTGCCTGGTTTGGAGAAATGTGACATTGGAGTTTTCCATCAGCTTGCGTTGACTCTCCGCCGACATCACCACGAACGGGTCGTCGTCGGAGTGAATCACCAGGGTCGGAATGGCGATCCGGTCGAGCACGTGCGACGAGCTGGCCTTGTCGTAATAATCCGCCGCACCGGCAAAGCCCATGTAGCGCGCCGTAATGTGCTCATCGAAATCGCGTACGGAGTGCACGTTCTTCAGCAACGCAGGATCGTACAAACCCGGCCAGAGCTCGGACTTGCGGCGAAAGCTCCGGCGCAGAGAAAGCAGAAACCACCACTCGTACAGGGAGTTCGCCGCCGCATGAATCCGGTCCGAAGAAATTGCCAGATCGCAGGCGGGCGAAACCGTTGCGGCGGCGATCAGTTCCGGCGGAGCGTTGGTGCCCCACTGCCCGACGGCGCGCAGCACCTGGTTGCCGCCCATGGAGAATCCCACCAGCGCCACGCACTGCAATCCGTCGCTCGCAATCATCTCCACCACCAGCTTTTCCACGTCCTGCGAGAGACCGGAGTGGTAGAGGGTCGAGGAAAGATGCTCGGATCCGCCGCAGCCACGGATGTTCATCCGCACTACGTTCCAGCCTCGCGCCCAGGCACGGCTGCCGGTTCCAATCACATATTGCGAGTTGCTCGACCCTTCCAGTCCGTGTACGAGCATCATGGTCAGCGGCTTCTGACGTTCCGGCTGCCAGTGACAATGGCACAAGATTTGCACATCCCGGTCGATCTGGAAGAGCCGCTCCTCGGGCTCAGGCAAGCCGTTGGTGCGCCTCATAAAATTTCCGGCAATGGTCTGGGCGTTGCCTCCGCGCAAAAAACGTCGCGGCACAAAATCATTCACGATGGGCGAGAAATTCGCGGGCTGGGAGAGTTCGGTGCCGGACATGATTCTTCGGGGGCGAGATGCACCCGTATAATGAATGTATCAGTTTCGTCGTCGCGGGTGGCTTGAGCCAGCCGTGCGGTGCTCCAGGAGGTTGTGATGCCGATTTTTGAATACATCTGCAAGGGTTGCGGCAATAAGTTCGAAGCCATCGTCTACGGTTCCAAGCAGTCTGAGTGCCCGGCATGCAAGAGCGCGGAGTTGGAGCAGCAGCTCTCTACCTTTGCCGCACATGGCACGGATAAGTCCTCCGGCAGCATCCCCAACATGCCTTGCGGGATGCCGGAAGGCTCCTGCGGCGGTGGTGGCTGCGGAATGCACTAACCGATGAACCCATTGCCACGGCCAGAACAGAAATTCGCGCCGGAGAAGCCTCCTCGTCCCTGGACCAAGCGCCTGGGCCCGCTGGCTCCGCTCGCCGTCCTGCTGGCTAAGGGTAAAGCACTCCTGTTCGCGCTCTTCAAGCTCAAGTTTCTCTTCAGCTTCGCCGCGTTTCTTGGGATTTACTGGGCGCTTTATGGCGCCTGGTTCGGCATCGGCTTTGCAGTCATGATTATGATCCACGAGATGGGGCACTTCGCCGAGGTCAAGCGGCGCGGTCTCCCGGCCGAGATGCCGGTCTTTCTTCCCGGCCTCGGAGCCTACGTGAAGTGGCAGGCGCTCGGCGTCTCGACTGAAGCGCGCGCCCTGGTCGCATTGGCAGGACCAGCCGCGGGGTTACTCGCGGCGGTGGTTGCCGCCGCCCTATTCTGGCAGACAGGAAAGCCCGTCTGGGCCGCATTGGCCCACACCGGAGCGTGGCTCAACCTGCTCAATCTGATTCCGGTGTGGATGCTGGATGGTGCCGGGGCAGTCCCGGCGCTCGACAAAGTGGGACGCATCAGTCTACTCGTCTTTACCGGGCTGCTGTTCTGGTGGAGTGGGCAGGCAATGCTGCTTCTGTTGGCTGCCGGTTTTGCCTGGCAGCTATACCGCAAGGAGATCCCGGCGGACGGCTCGGTGAGGATACAGTTGTATTTTGCGGGACTTCTCGCCGCGCTGGCCTGGTTACTGCACGCCACGCCACTGGCACGGATGTAGGCCGCCGGGTCACTGACGGAACGGATTTTGCTCAAAATCCATCGTTCCAAGTACCCAAACCAACGCTTGGTGATTGCCCCGGCAGTATTCCCGTGTAATCATCAGTTCGTTTCAAAATCCCTCTTATTTGGTTGGTCCCCGATGAGCATTCGTCTATCCAATGGTTCTGAAATTCCCATCGAAATGCACAAGATCCGCATTGTGCAGAAGGTCCGATTGGCTCCAGTTCGCGAGCGTCTCCAGGCAATGGAAGAAGCGGGCTACAATACTTTCCTTCTCCGTACGCGCGATATTTTCCTGGACATGCTGACCGACAGCGGCACCAATGCCATGACCGACAACCAGCAGGCGGCCATGCTGCAGGCTGACGACGCTTACGCCGGCTCGGAAAGCTTTTATAAGCTGCTGGACTCGGTAAAAGAGATTTTTGGTTACGAGTATCTTCTGCCGGTCCACCAAGGGCGCGCGGCCGAGCACCTGCTTGCCAAGACCTTCGTCACACCCGGCAGCTTTGTGCCGATGAACTATCACTTCACCACCACGAAAGCGCATTTCAACCTGGTGGGAGGAACCGTTCTGGAACTGTTTGGGCCGGAAGCGCTCAATACGCAGAGCTCCTCTCCATTCAAGGGCAACATGGACCTTGGCCGGCTCAAGGAGGCGATTGGGAAACACGGGGTTGCGAATGTGCCCTTCGTGCGCATGGAGGCGACCACCAACCTGATCGGCGGGCAGCCGTTCTCGCTGGCCAACCTGCACGAAGTGAAGGATCTCATCGCGCCGCTTGGTATTCCGCTGGTAGTGGATGCCAGCCTGATTTCAGAAAACGCCTATTTCATTCACCAGCGTGAGCCGGAATATGCCAACGCCTCGATTAAGGAAATCATCCGCGAGATTATGGAAGTGGCGGATCTTTGTTATCTCTCGGGGCGCAAGAGCTGCTGCGTCCGGGGCGGTCTAATCGCCACCAACCGCAAAGATCTGTACGAAGCCATCCGTCCGTGGCTCCCGGTCTATGAAGGGTTTTACACCTACGGGGGTATGTCATCCAAAGAAATTGAAGCGATGGCAGTCGGCATCCGCGAGATGACGGAGCTTGAGGTTGCGGGCTCCTCAGCCGATGCGATCAAGTACTTTGCCTGCCGGCTGATGTCAAACGGAGTTCCCGTAGTCACGCCTCCGGGCGGTTTGGCTTGCCATCTCGACGCCTCGCGATTCCTTCCGCACCTGCCGCAAACCGATTATCCCGCCGGAGCTTTGGCGGCGGCGGCATATATCGCCTCTGGGATTCGCGGCATGGAACGCGGGACTTTATCGATGGACCGCGACGAGGAGGGTAATGACGTGCCTTCCGATCTCGAACTGTTGCGCCTCGCAGTGCCGCGCCGCGTGTTTACGATGTCGCACTTCGAGTACGCCACCGATCGGCTCAAGTGGCTTCACCAGCATCGCGAGATGATCGGCGGCCTTGAATTCTGCGAGGAGCCGCCCATTCTGCGCTTCTTCGGCGGACGCCTCACGCCCAAGAATAATTGGGGCGCCAGACTGGCAGAGGCTTTCGAAAAAGACTTCGGCCCCGACTGCTAGGCATCCGGAGTGCGCATGAAGTGAGAAGGGGGTACGCACAAGAGCCGTTGGAACTCCTGTGCGATACCCCATTTTTGTTGTCAGCTACTTATAATTTTGCCGCCCTGCCGCTCTTCTGACGCAGGATCGATGCGGAATTCCCACGCGCAATACTGATTGGGTCGAGCTTCGGGTGGGCAGTGCAGGCAGCGGGTTTGAATTCGCAAGTCAACCGCTCGGGCGAAGGTCTCGAACTCCACGGTGCCGACACTTCTGCACGGGAAATCCGGGAGCCCCTTTCGGCGGCGCGCTTCCTGCACGCGGCAAACATCCACAAAGAGGCGCAAACAGCGCCCATCGTCCGACCATTCCGTGCGCTGGGCATTGATCAGGCTATACATGCGCAGCCCAAGCGCCTTCTCCAGGGCAGCAAGACCACTGTCCTTTTTAATGTCGAACGTGGTCAGGATGCGATGGGCTTCCAGGGCGGCGAAACGAGCCCAGGAACCGGTATCCAGTTCTATGGCTTCGGCCATGCCAAGCCGTTCTTCAGCCGCCAAAAACCAGCAACCATCATGGGCCAACCAGCTCTTGGCGAACATCTCCAATGCCTTCCGCAACTCCTCCCAGCTCATCTCGTCGAACGCGCTCACTGGCTTACCTCGTTGTTTGCTGTCTGCCTGAACTCTATGGCTAGGCGGATCAGTCCGACTCTTCAATCAGAGACTTTAGCAGGTGCCGAATATAACGCCGCAATAATCTTGTAGGGTTACTGCGCGGTCATGCCCACGCTTCCATCGAGGAGATGGACTTGAATCTCTTCCCCCGCGGCGAAGGTTTCGCGATCTTCCGGAAGCACGGCGAGGGCGTTCGCCTGCAACATGGTTTTCAATAGACCCGTGTCCTGTTTTCCCGCGCTCCACGCCAGGTACTTTCCACCCGAGTATTCCAGCCGCACCCGCACCAAATGGGTCTGGCCCGCTTTCTTCTTTAGTTCGCTCTGCAGCACCGCCGGAAACAGCGGTTTTACAGTTTGCCAGTGTCCCATCATCTTCAATAGTGCAGGCGCCACAAACTCCTCGAAGGTCAACATCGCCGAGACTGGATTTCCCGGAAGCGCGAAGACCAGCCGCTCTTTCATCCTGCCAAATGCCAGCGCTTTCCCGGGCTTTACTTTCACCCGCCAGAAGACAATCTCCACGCCAAGTTGCTCCAGCACCTCGCGCACCAGGTCGCGGTCTCCCATCGAAACTCCGGCAGAGGTAATCAGCACATCGGCCTGCAATCCTTCCGCCAGCTTCTCGCGATGGCTGTCAAGGTCGTCGCGCGCAATTCCCAGCAGCACCGGAATGGCACCAGCACTGGTGATTGCCGCCGCCAGGGAATAGGAATTGCTGTTCACGATTTTTCCGATGGACGGGGTTTCGCCTAACGCAATCAATTCATCCCCGGTGGCAACAATCGCAACCCTCGGCCTGCGCACTACTGTCACATGCTCTTTTCCGAAGCTGGCGAGCAAGTTGATTTCGTAAGGACGCACCAGCGTACCGGCGGCGAGAACGGTCTCGCCCTGGCGCACGTCTTCTCCTCGAAAACGCACATACTGGTGCAGTTCGACCGGCTGCATAATGCGTACCGTGCCGCCGGATTCGGTGGCGTGCTCGATGGGTACAATGCTGTCGCCGCCGTCCGGGAGTGGTGCCCCGGTCATAATCTTGATGGCCGTTCCGGGCATCACCGATTTCGCGGCCTGCCGTCCGGCGGGAACATAATCGATGATCGGCAGGGCCCTCGGATCCCGGCAGTCTGCCGCTCGCACCACGTAGCCATCCATCGCGGAGTTACTGAACGAGGGCAGGTCCCAGGGTGCGATCACATCTTCGGCCAGCACCCGGGACAGCGAAGCAAGAAGTCCCACCCGCTCTGCGCCCAGTGGCGTGACATATTCCAGAATGATGTGGCGTGCTTCCTCAAATGTAGGCATGACCTTGGCTTCCGTCCGATTCCCTTGCCGTTGGCGTGCTTGCTTAGGAATCACTGCCCGCCGAACGGGTTGCCGATGACGGCCGCGTGGCAATTTCCGCACGATTCGCCTGGTGGCGGCAGACACCGGAGTTATAGGGGAACGGGTACCTAGAAACTAGCTTCCGGCGAAGCTGACCATCTGAACAAATGGTACGTACTCAGTCGATCATCCGCAGGCTGGAAGCATCGCCGTAATCGGTAAATCTCAGCAAGTGTTCGCAGTCGGCGGAACTGGCGCAGGGTTGAAAAGACCAATGCCTTGCCGCGTTCAGCGCGGCTGATCTTCTCTTCTGGGCTCCTCGCAGGACTTGGAACGATTGAGCCCGCCCTTCGCTATCAACACTGACGCGAATCATGACCTCCGATCTTCCCGGAGCCTTGGCGCTCGCCGCCACTTGAGGCGGAGGCGGTTGCATTTGCGGCAATGATGCATCGTGAGCCATTGCATCCGGAAGATGAAGAGGAGGAACACTGGAAGCTTCGGTCGGAGTCGCGGAAGTCGCGGGAAGTTCGGCAACGGACGGCGCTGATTTGTCTGAAGTCCGGACCGGAACAGTAACCGTCGGCTGCACACCATTGCCGGTGGGCGCATTGGCCGGCGCAGCAGCGGCTACCCGAGGTTGCGGTATCAACTGGTGCTTCGGCCCCAGGACGATCGCACCTCCCAGCAGCAAAACGGCCATTGCGATCCAGATAGCGGGAGTGCGCCGGCCGAAGCGTGCGTCATGGCCGGCGGATCTCGCATTCGGAGCAGATGGAACAGGCGGTTGAAAAAGCTGCGGTGAAAACCAATCGATGGTACCAATCAGATCCAGGGGAGCGTCCGCTGAACCAGCGCTCGTTCCGGTATGCCAAACCCGCGATATAAGCTGCTGCTGCTTTTTATTTAATACCGGAAAATCCAGAATGTAAAAATTTCTGAATAGCCAAAGCAAGCGGGCTTTTACCAGGCCCGAGACGCTGATATATCTCAGTTCACCGGCGATTGAAGCTATCTGGATCGTTCCGTATTGGACAGGGGGTCTGCGCATAAAGCCACTAGCTACACTGAATCTGAGTAGCAGCTATTGGTTGCCCGCCTGCAGTGCGATTTTCTGGTTTTGATCCCGCCGCCGGACCATCCCCGTGGCCGGGCGACCCATCATAACTTGGTTGAGAGTCTCTGAGAGCGCGGGAATATGGACATGGCCGGGCGATAAATGATGAAGGATCGATCAGAGATCGCAATCGAATTCGTCCACGTCGATTACGCCGTCAACGGAACTCGCGCCGTCATTTCTGACCTCAATCTGCAAATCCGTTCGCATGAAATTCTGATTCTGCTGGGCAGAAGCGGCTCCGGCAAAACCACGACCCTCAAACTTATCAACTGCCTCCTGTCTCCAACGCGGGGAGAAGTGCGCGTGGAAGGTCGCACCACGCATCAGTGGAATCCCATCCAATTGCGCCGCCGGATTGGATATGCGGTTCAGGAGGTCGGGCTGTTTCCGCATTACACGGTGGAAGGCAACGTGGCGCTGATTCCGAAGATGGAAGGTTGGGACAAACGCCGTATCGAACAGCGAACCACCGAGATACTTTCGCTGGTGGGGTTGCCCTACGTGCAGTTTGCCAGACGCTACCCTCACGAACTTTCCGGCGGTCAGCGCCAGCGCGTTGGACTGGCTCGCGCACTCGTCACCGACCCGCCAATCCTGCTGATGGATGAACCCTTCGGAGCGCTCGATCCCTTGACTCGTGCGGAAATGCAACGAGAGTTCAAGCTGCTCCAGAAGCGCCTCGGCACAACGGTTGTGTTTGTCACGCATGACGTAACGGAGGCTCTGCTGCTGGGGGATCGCATTGTTCTGATGGACGGGGGAGCATCGGTGGGGGCGTTTACGCCGAGAGAGTTCGTCAGGTCATCGAATGAAAACGTGAAGGCTTATGTTGAGATCTACCGCTCCGGTTCCCAATTGTTGAACGAGTGATCCGCATGTCATTTCTCCAATTTATCGTCAGGCATCGCCTTGAGGTCACGACGCTGTCGCTGGAGCATATCCGCCTGGTCCTATGGTCCATGATGTTTTCCATTGTGATCGGCATTCCACTCGGCGTGCTTTTGGCGAGGCATTCAAGATTGCGAGCCGTGATCCTCGGAACGAATAACGTGATTCAAACCATTCCGAGTCTGGCGCTCTTCGGACTGCTCCTGCCGATACCCTGGCTTGGCGTTCGCGCGGACAGGTTGACGATTACAGCGCTGACGCTCTACGCCCTCCTGCCAATCGTTCGCAATACGTACACCGGCATCAGTGGAGTCGACCCGTCGGTACTCGAAGTGGCAACGGGCATGGGACTGACACCGCGGCAGATCCTGTGGCACGTTGAGATTCCTCTGGCCTTGCCCGTACTCCTGGGCGGAGTGCGAGTCGCGACCGTAATTACGATCGGGGTAGCGACGATTGCGGCGGCAATCGGCGCTGGCGGGCTTGGCGAGTTCATCTTTCGCGGCTTAGCCATGGTGGACAACAATGTCATTCTGGCTGGGGCAGTTCCCGCCGCGCTGATGGCGCTCTTGGCCGATGGAGCGATTGGATTATTACAGAGGGGAGCACGATGGCGACGCCGCTAAAATGAACCGCCGAGGGTTTGTCGCAGGGATTGCGGCTTGCTTGCTTGCAGGTTGCCGTGATGCGCGCCATGTCTCGGTTGGCAGCAAGAACTTTACCGAGCAACTCGTGCTCGGGGAACTGCTAGCTCAAGTTTTGGAGCGTCACACAAAGATTCCCGTCGAGCGCCGCTTTTATCTGGCGGGGACATATATCTGCCACCAGGCTATTCTCGCCGGAAGAATTGATACCTACGTCGAATACACCGGCACGGCTCTGGCCGCGATTCTCAAGCAACCGGTGCAGTCAGATTCGAAAGCCGTGTTTGAGATTGTACGCAACGCCTATCACCGCCGGTTCAATCTCGCGGTTCTGCCGTCGCTCGGATTCGACAATACTTTTGCTATCGTGATGCGCGAGGCCGATGCCAGAGCCGTCGGCATTGCGAAGTTGTCCGAGCTTGCCTTGCACTCACGACAGATGCGCCTGGGGGTTGGATATGAGTTCCTGGAGCGTCCGGATGGTTTGGCGGGGCTGGCGAGGAGCTATGGACTGCTATTCGCCGCGCCTCCCCGCGTCATGGATCTGGGTCTGCTGTATCGCGCACTTCAGGCAAAGCAGGTGGATGTTGTCGTCGGCTCCAATACCGATGGAATGATTGCCGCGCTCGGATTAAGAGTGCTGGAAGACGATAAGCATTACTTTCCGCCCTATGACGCGGTTCCCATAGTCCGGCCAGAGGCCTTGGAGCGCATCGCGGGTATGCGAAGCGCGCTGGAGCAACTGAGCGGACGTATCTCAACCGGCGACATGCGTCGCATGAATTACGCGGTGGATGGTGAGAAGCGTGATGTCTCTGACGTGGTGCACAATTTCCTTAGCGTCGAGAAGTTATAGGATGGACGGATGCGGATGCGTTGGCGTGGGCGATTTACTACTGCAATCCAGAAAAGACTTGAGGCATGAAAGCGAGAGACTGGCCGGCATATCCGGTTGCGAGAAAAGTTTCGGAGCTCATTTATCCACGTTTTCTGCGCGGCTTGGCGCAGAGCGAAGCGCGTCCGGACTCGCCGCACCGTCCGGAGATTGCCGACATCGAGGGGATGATCGATGCGGCGTTTTGGGCGAGCCTCCGGCGTGAGGAAGGCTACGTGCCAACCATCTCCGCCGCCTTTCTGGACCCGGATGCAACCCGCGATCCACTACGCTTCGAGCAGCCACTCCCGTTTGCTCCAGATGCGCTGGCGCGGCTGGCGCCGGCCGTCGAACGGTCAGGCGTGCATCTTGGCGTCTGGCGGCGCTCGGGGGAGTTGCAGGTGTGGGGTACGGTCACCAGTATTCCGAAGCACTGCTTCGTGCTCGAAGTGAACTCGCCCGGGCTGCTGGTGATCAAGGAGAGCCGTGGTGAAGATACGGGCAAATTCGCCAATGTTGCCGTGCTCGAAGGTGATCTGATCAAGGTTCTCAGTGAAGCCCCCATCAATCTGCCGGACTGTCTGCCGCAGGTCCGGTCACTGTTTGGGTTTGGGCTGCCAGGATCCCCGGCCGATGACCTCAATGTGATGTTGCTACTTGCGGTATCAATGCGCCGCCATGGCCGTGGTGGCTCGCTATTGGTCGTGCCAGGCACCAGCGAAAGGTGGCGCGAATCCATTGTTCCGCCGATTCGCTATTCGGTATCGCCGCCATTTCTGGGGCTGCCGGAACTGCTGCACAACGGCTCAAATGCGCAGGATCCGAGATGGAAAAATGCGCTCCGCCGGACGATCGATGCCATCGCCGGACTGACGGCCGTGGATGGCGCTACGGTGATGAGCGATTCCTACCAACTGATGGCTTTCGGCGCAAAGATCGGGCTCCATCAGGAAGGTACCCGGGTGGAACAGGTGGTGGTCACCGAACCGGTCGTAGGTTCCGTGGCCGAAATCGTTCACCCGACACAGCTTGGTAATACCCGTCATCTGTCGGCCGCGCAGTTTGCGCAAGATCAACCGGACTCGATGGCGCTGGTGGCCTCACAAGACGGGCGGTTTACGATCTTCGCGTGGTCTCCTTGCGAACAGATGGTGCATGCGCGGCGCATCGAGGCTCTTCTGCGGTAACCAACTCCGGCGAGGTATTGGCGATCAGATACACTACCCTGTTGCATTGAACGGAGCACAAAAGGGGAGCTGCAATGGACGAGGCACTGACAGCGAAGGTGATTGCCGAGATCGCCGCGGTCAAAAAAATTCCGGTCGAGAGCATCACCATCGATAGCACGTTTGAAGAACTCGCGATGGATAGTCTGGACGAGATGAACCTGTTGTTCGTCCTGGAAGAACAGCTCGGGGTCTCGATCCCGGATGAGGCGGCGAACGCGATCAAGGATGTGCGCAGCGCGGTTGCGGGAGTGCAACGGCTACTGGCGGAGAAATCCGGGGCGCAGAGTTGAGCGTGACCGCCGCGCAGCGCGTGGTGGTGACTGGCATGGGAATTATCTGTGCGCTGGGGGCCACGGCCGCCGAGTGTTGGAGCGCGTTGCGCGCAGGGCGCCCGGGGATTCGGCCGATCCAGTCAACGGATGTGCGCGAGCTTCGTTTTCAGAATGGCGCCGAGGTGCAAGGATTCCAGGCGGAAGCGCATTTTGAGCCGGCGCGCTGCGAGCAGATGGATCGCTTCGCGCAATTTGCGGTGGTCGCGGCACGCCAGGCGGCAAGCGCAGCAGGATTGGATCTCCGGGGCGAAACTTGCCCCAACAAATGCCTCGCTGGCAAGGTTCCTTTTAGTGAATCAGGGGAACGGGTTGCGGTGATTACCGGGACGTCGATGGGCGGCCAGACGAGCCTCGATCGCGGCTTCGTTGCGATCTATAAAGAGGGGCGCCCGCGGCCGCATCCTTTCACCATTCCGCTGACCATGTACAACGCAGGCGCCAGTCAGATCGCCATGGACCTGGGGATCACCGGGCCGGTGTTCACCATCTCCACGGCCTGCGCGTCGGCGACGCACGCCATCGGCCAGGCGTTCTGGATGGTGCGCTCAGGGGCCGTGGAGGCGGCGATTTGTGGAGGCAGCGAGGCTCCGTTCAGTCCAGGGATTCTGCGGGCATGGGAGGCCATGCGGGTGGTAACGCCTGAGGTTTGCCGCCCTTTTTCGCGCAATCGCCGCGGCCTCACGTTGGGCGAGGGCGGGGCCATGCTGTTTCTGGAAGGGGCGGACCGGGCCATTGCGCGCGGCGCGCAAATACTGGGCGAAGTGATTGGTTTCGGCATGTCCGCCGATGCTGGGCATCTTACGCAGCCCTCGGTCGATGGACCTGCTTCGGCGATGCGCGCCGCCCTGCGTGATGCGCAACTTGCCGCCACGAGGGTGGATTACATCAATGCGCACGGCACCGGAACGCTGTCCAATGATGAGACCGAGACCCGGGCGATCCGGCAGTTGTTTGGCGCGCACGCAGAGAAGCTGGCGATCAGTTCGACCAAATCCATGCACGGTCACGCGCTGGGTGCAGCCGGCGCACTGGAAGCTTTCGCAACCGTAATGGCGCTCGGCGATGGCATTCTGCCGCCGACCGCGAGCTTCACCGAAGCCGATCCGCTCTGCAACCTTGACGTAATTCCGAACATCGCGCGCGCGAGGCAGATTGAATTTGCGCTCTCGAACTCATTCGCCTTCGGCGGATTGAACGCGGTGTTGGCGTTCCGGCGATGGGAGGGAGTCTGAAGCGGGTTCCGCAGCATGAGCTTTTAGACGACGACTCGCTCAGCCCTGGGGAGGTGATAGAATCCCTCGGCGATTTGCGGATGGTCAACCGATGGTTTGGCGGGGTTAGCACCACGACCTTTCTGTTGCGTGATGCCATGCGAAAATCCGGGTTGCGTTCGGCTTCCGTGCTGGAAGTTGCCGCAGGCGATGGATACTCCATCGCTCATGCGGCCAAGCGGTTGAAGGCGGAAGATCTGGACGTAGAGCCACTCTGCCTGGACCGGCGCGACCTGCGCTGCGATGCTCATTGCTGCCAACGCGCCGTGGTAGGAGATGCGCTAGAGCCGGCGTATCCTCCGGCAAGTTTCGATTTTGTGAGCTGCGGACTCTTCGTGCATCACCTTGCCCCGGCCCAGGTGATCGACTTTGTGAACTGCGCGCTGACCGTGGCCAGGTATGCGGTGCTCATCAATGACTTGCGCCGAAGTCCGCTGCACCTGGCGTTGGTTTACCTGGGAATGCCGCTCTTCCGCAGTTCCATTTCACGCACGGACGGGTTAGCGTCGGCGCGGCAGGCCTACACTCCGGATGAACTGCGCGCGTTGATCGGGCAAAGCAAAGCGATATCTGCGGAGATTCGCATGAGATATCTGTTTCGCATGGGAGCCATTGCCTGGAAATGAGCACGCGGCAGACGAACCGATCTCACCCCTGAGAGCAACTTCCAAGTTCGATGCAATTCAATCGTAGGCAGGCGTCATATCTTGCTATGGTGCAACCGCCCTGCCGAACCTGTAGGTGAGGTTCACGCTTGCATAGGAGGGGATTCGCACGCCCGCTACTTCATTGACCGGATTGGCGGGAACCAATTTATTGCTGTCGAGTCCCACGGCTCCGGGCGCGTATACACTGGCGGCGCCGAAGTTCTCCGTGGTCTGCCCCGTCCAACCGGTGGCAAACATCATGTTCACGCCGACATTGATCTTTCCGTCGAGGAACGGCCGCGCCAGCGCCAGACGGAGCTCCTTGTTGGCGACGCCGAGGCAGTAGTAATTGAGCGCGTTCGGGTCCCCGCTCAGATAGCTGCTCTCGCTGCAGCCGTTCCCCACTACCTTTTGTCCCACATACTCGAATTCGGCCTTCGCCTGCAGATGGAAGGGCAGCTTCTGATAGGTCCCGGAGATATCGCCGATCAACCGCGGTGCCTCCGGGATGATGGAAAAAGATGTGTTGACCAGGCGCGCATCGGCCTGCTCGAAGGTGGCCTGCAGCGATCCGTTCGGGATGCTCTGGCGGAGTGTAACGGCGAGGTAGCGGATCCGCCCCGGCCCCAGCGGAAACTGCAATCCCTGGTCCGAATCGATCTTGCCGTACTCGGCGCTTTGCGTCTCATGGCCCAGGGTCAGCTTGACGTCTGTCGCATGAAAGGTCCTGCTCGCCACCAACTGATAGGAGCGCGCCGTCTCCACCGGGTCAGAGGACGTCGGGCCGTTAAAGGCCGCGCCGGCGCGTGGGTCTTCCGTAAAGAACGACTTGCCAAAGCTGAGCGAGATCAGCGGAACGTACCAGGACTGCCGGGGAAGAAACGTGATCGTCGCCTTCGGCGAATTCACTCCCACCCACTTACTCCAGGAGTTCGCCGGCGTGATCAGGTCCTGGTTGTTGATGTCGATCTCATCGCGCCTCCAGCCCAGGTAGTAGCGCACATATTCGCTCAGTTCGCCCTGCCCGGCAACATACGGCGTCACCGGAGCGATCGTCACATTGTTGCCGATGATCTTGACGAACGGTCCGTAGTAATACGGCGTGGCGGGATCGAAGAAGTTGTAGTGGTCCAAATCGTCGCGCCGCGGAGCCTCGCGCGCGTAATCCGTCCCGGCCAGCAGCGTAAACGTTTTTGTGATTTTATTTACATACCCAACACTGCCCCCGCCCACGGTGCGGAACTCGCTCTGCCGAATCAGCCCCAGTCCGAAGTCAGAATAGAGCGAGAGGTTGTAGGAGCGGAAGAATCCGGAGAGCTGCAAATCCTGGTGATCGTCCAACTTCCAGACATCGTTTGCCGCCAGCAGCGCGGTGTGCGTCTGGTCACGCTGTCTTGGATCGATCGTATCCGGGTACGACTTCCAGCCGGCAGCGGCATCGGCCGAATTGAATCCGTAGATCGGCCGTAGCCCTGCCACGTAGCCGTAACCAAGGTAGGCGAGGCCGAACAGCGTCAGCGTATGATCTCCCGCGTGAAAGGTGCGGCCGCCGTTGAATTTGAATTGCTTGCGGTGCTCCAGTCGATCCAGAAAGCCGTTGCCGAACGATCCCTCCAAGGCTGCCCACGAAGTCGGCGAAGGACTCATCCCGGCCGTGGCCGTAATGTCCCGGTCGTCGCCCGTTAAGGTGAGGAACGGATCCATGTGCGCGCGCAGGCCATAGATCGCTGCCAGGTTCAGCGCGTGGTTGCCCTCGCGCACATTGAAGGCGCCGCCATCCACCTGAACGCTCTCGATCGCGTTGGCAATGTAAATATTGGGATCGGCATAGCCGTTGCCGTGAGCATTGGCGGAAAGATTGTTGGGCACCAGGTAGCTGCCCACTTGAACGAACTGCGCAATCGGCTCGCCGTGGTCTCCCGCAACGCCGGGCGCAAAGTACTGCGGAGCCTTGATGCCGCTCGACGCGGTCTCAACTGGATAGCCGGGAATCGAAATCGGCGCGCCCGGACGTCCTGGGTTCGCGTCCAGCAAGTCCTCGGAGGCAAATACCTTCACCGCCGGATCGGGCGAGAGCACGTCGCCTTCGTTCAAGTCGGCCGTCACCGTCACCGACTCGCCCCGCGCCAAAAGTTCTTTCATGTTGATCTCAAGATCGAGTGGGCTGCCCGGACGGACTGAAACAGCGTGGCTGACAGGGCGAAACCCAGATGCCTCGACCTTAATGACAAACCGTCCAGCGCCGGCTGCCGGCAATTGGAAGCGGCCATCCGGGCCGGTGGTTGACTCGCTCAGAACCCGTTCCTGGTCTAGCAGTTTCACCGAGGCATTCGGCAGCGCATTTCCCTTGGGGTCGCCGACCCGCCCTTTTAAGATGGTCGTCTGAGAAAACAGTGGCAGCGGCAGCCAGATAAACAGCAGTATGGCAATTATGAAGATAGGCGCCTTCGCCCAAGAACCTCGATTCACTACTAGCCCCTTTACCCTACGTTTCGTGTTTCTGCTGGGAAATATCTATCCAGCCGCGCGCCAATTACAAAAGAAAGGCTAAATCCCTCCATTAGAGCCGCAGCCGCTTGCGCTACAAAGTTGAGACCTGGATTTACAAAACAGGGTAGGAAGCCTCAGACTCCTCAACCTGCCAGCAGAGAACGGTCGCGGTGCCGCTGAAGAGAAGCTTGCTACAGCAAGGATCATGGCACAGGTAGCACGATCTTGCAATTCGTATGTTTACTGATTTACCGCTGGCCGGAGGACGAAATCAGAGGCAACGAAAAGTCCAGGACTGGGGGCGCAATCAACGAGCACCTCGCGAATCAAAGATCCTTACCGGTCGAGGTCATCATCAGTCTTCCGTGCTTCACGCCTTTGAGGCTCAGCATATGGTCGGCCATGTGCTTCACCTCGCCTGCCGGCCCTTTCATTATGACCACTTCAAAGCAATTCTTTTCATCGAGATGGACATGGGTGGCCGCCAGTACATTGTCGTGGTGGTGGTGCTGCGCCTCGGTGAGTTTGCTCGATAGGTCTGGCCGGTGGTGGTCGTAGATCATGGAAAGCGTAGCTACCACCTGCTTGTTGTCGTTCACTTCCTCGGAGACCAGCATCTCGCGAATCAGATCGCGCAACGCCTCGGAGCGGTTTCCATAACCACGTTTCGCGATCAATTTGTCGAATTTCTCAAGCAGATCCTGTTCGATTGAAACGCCGGTTCTGACCAGTCCAGCCATCGTAATCCTCTATGTGTTTTCGGTAGCAGTGCAGCGATCTTTCTCTCTTATCATAACCGCTGGGGCGGGATGCCACGGCTGCCGGAGTCTCATAGGCGCCTTAGGTCATCAGGGGAGGGAAAGTTTGCAATGCCAGAGTTTAAGCTTGCGCAAAAAATGCGCGCGGAGAGCCAGAGCAAAAGGGGCAGACGCTACGATTGCCTTTAGTCCGTGGTGATGCCGTACTGCTTGATTTTTGCATAGAGAGAGCTGCGGGGAATTCCCAGTTTGGTGGCAGCCCGGTCGACTTTACCGTTCTCCTTGCGGAGCACAAAGCTGATGTGTTGCCGCTCCAGATCTTCCAGTGTCATCTCCGCATTTGGCTGGTGAGTAATGGAAACTGCCTTCGCGCTGGTCCTGGCAAGTTGAAAATGCAGATCTTCCGGACAGATTACTCCATCTTTGCAAAGCAAGGCCGCACGCTCCAGCACATTGCGCAATTCGCGGATGTTTCCCGGCCAACTATAGCTTTCCAATGCGTTCATCACGTTGTCGCCAAGGTGCAGCGGTCCGCGATTCAGGTCATCCCGTAACCGATCCAGAATCCACTCGGCCATCACAGGAATATCGTTGATTCTCTCGCGAAGAGGGGGAATTACGAGCGGAATTGTACTGACTCGGAAGTAGAGGTCCCTGCGAAACTTTCCATCCTCCACCAGCGCGCCCATATCCTGATGTGTGGCGGCGATCAAGTGGACGTCAACCGTTCGGTCCCGCACCCCGCCGACTCTTCGAAAGCGTTTTTCATCGAGCGCCTTCAGGAGTTTTGCTTGGATGGAAATATCCATGTCGCCAATTTCGTCGAGGAACAAAGTTCCCCGATGCGCGACGTCCAGCAGCCCTACCTTCTGCGTAATTGCGCCGGTGAAGGCTCCCTTCTCATGGCCAAACAGGTCGCTCTCCATCAGTTCACGGTTTAAGCCAGCGCAGTTCAGATCGACGAAAGCCTCGTTGGAGCGCGGGCCTTGCTTGGTGAGCCATTCGGCCAGAACTCCCTTTCCCGTACCTGTCTCGCCCTGAATCAGGATAGGCAAGGAAGTGCCGAGAATACTCCTCGCCGACGATTCCAAGCGGCGGATGCCTTCCGATGTTCCCAGAAATGGGTCGCGCCGAAAACGCACCGTGCGCGTTTTTTCCGCGAGCTCACGGCGGACGACGCGGTGGCTTTCAAATACTTTTTCCAGAAGTCTCAACAGAACAGATGATTCAAAGGGTTTCGCCACAAACTGCTCGGCACCCTCTTTCATAGCGTTCACGGCGAGGTCGATCGTCGCATACCCCGTCATGATAATCACCGGGATCGTGGGGTCACTGACGTGTATCTCGCGAAGAAGTTGCAGCCCGTTTGTATCGGGAAGGGAATAGTCCGTGACGACCGCGTCGGGTCGCTCTTGCTCGAGAAATTCGCGGCACGTTTTACCTGTACATGCTTCAGCGACTAAGTAACCCGCCTCCTCCAAGTGGGAATGGAGGACACTGCGCAATGCCTTGTCGTCATCGACCAGTAATATTTTGTAGTTTGCCATCTATATCTATATTAACCTTCGTCATCCTAATGGTAACTTAGGTCACCCGATTCCAGATTGTAACCTTGGCATTGCCGTTCGGATTCGTGAGGTCCACGTCGCCATGACTCTTCCTGCGCAATCCCGGTCACCCCTCTTGCGTCCCGGTTGTCGACCGGTGCTTTTAGCCGCTTTTTGCATCAATGCGGCCTGCACTGCTTACCAATAAATCCGACGTGCAGCCCGAGGCTCCTGCGGAGTTGTCGGCCCGGAGGTTGGAATCCGAATCGGGTGTTTGCGATGTATCAGGTCACCTTCGTGAACTCATCCAGGATCAGCTTCTTGCTCATCCGATCTGCCGCTCGATGGCGCTGGTTTATGGCCGCTGATGACTTCTCGCGCGTGGTCAACTTGACTCCTCGTCTCTGCTTCCGACGTGTACTCTTGTCGAGCAGCGTCTTCAACGACCCATCGCTCAGTAGCGAATGTGCTGAGTCACTGTGGTCTTGCAGTTGTCGCTAACCACGAATCAGTGCGGACCTGCGAGACATCGAAGAACGGTAGCCCAGAATTTGTCACAGGACGTATAATGGCAGCGAAACGGCGTCGTCATGGACTTTCAGTACGAACGTCGGCTAACCTTTGCTGCTTCCGAAAAGTGGTCGGGGTGGTTCTGCGAACGATGTTGCTGGAACTGTCCTTTGCCAGAATCCCCAAGCGAGCGAGCGAGTTGCGGCGCCAGAGTCCGCCGGGAATTTGAACTGCACGATTGCGAAGCCCACGCCGCCAGTTCGCATTCCCCTTCGAAGTTCGATCCTTGATCTTTTCGCTCGTATGCAGCCGAAGCCTTTGGAGCCGGCGCTACTACGGTACATCTAAGCTTCTACACCTTGCTTCGCCGTCATCTCTCCTATCAAATTCAAAAGAGTTCGTAGCGCAAACGGTTTCTGTAAGAATCTCGACGTCGATTGTGCTGGGTCACGATCGGTCAATTTGCGATCGGTGTACCCGGAGATGTAGAGAGTGATCAAGTGCGGACGCATCTTAGCGACCCTCCGGGCGAGTTCTGACCCACTCATTTTGGGCAGAATCATGTCCGTGATCAGCATGTGAATCGATTCCGGGTGCTGCGTTGCGATTTGTAGTGCCTGGACTCCGTTTGCTGCCTCCAGCACTTGATATCCGTGCAGCGTGAGGTAGTCGGAGATCGATTCTCGCAAGGCTTCTTCATCTTCAACCAGCAGGATGGTCTCGCTGTGACCCTCGGTGTTTTTGACCTCTGGAGTGATGGTCGTCGTCAGGGGTTTATCAACGGCTGGAAAATAGAGGCTAAACGAACTGCCGCGTCCAGGTTCGCTACTGACCCAGATGTATCCTCCGCTCTGCTTGACAATTCCATATACCGTGGAGAGCCCTAGTCCGGTTCCTTCTCCCAGTTTCTTGGTGGTAAAGAATGGCTCGAAGATGTGAGCTTGAACCTCCACGTCCATTCCCGCTCCGGTGTCTCTCACCGTGAGCGAAGCATAATTGCCCGGAACAAAGGCGGGCCGTTCTCTCACCGCTTCCGCATCGACCGAGATATTTTCTGTTTTAATCGTCAACTTGCCGCCATTGGGCATCGCGTCGCGGGCGTTTACACACAGATTCATCACGACTTGAACGATCTGGGCGGGATCCGCCTTCACCGCCCACAACGGCTTGGCGAGCGAAACGTTCAGTTCGATGTCCTCGCCTATCAGCCGATGGATCATCTTCAACCCTTCTTCCACTACGGAATTCGGGTCGATGATTTGCGGGCAGAGTACCTGTTTGCGGCTGAAAGCCAGCAACTGGTGGGTCAGGCTGGCAGCCCTGTCCGCGGCCTTGAGCACTTGCGCAAGATTCCTGCGAAGTTTGTCTTCGGGGGCAAGTTGCTCAACCATCATCTCGGTATAACTGGTGATGACCATGAGAAGATTGTTGAAGTCGTGTGCGACACCTCCTGCCAGCCGCCCTACCGCTTCCATCTTTTGCGCTTGCCGGAACTGCTCCTCCAGATCACGGCGGTCACTCATGTCTGCGATGGCGCCGATGGCACGAATCGGCTCTCCAGCTTTGTCGTAAACGATGTACGCGCGATCCATGACGATCGCATAGGAGCCGTCCGCACGGCAAAAGCGATACTCGATTTCGTAGGAATCAGATTGCCGCAACAGTGCAGTCTGGAATCCATTCCAAACCCGATCCCGATCTTCAGGGTGCAGCCGTTCCCTCCAAGCTTCCGGCCCAGGTTCCGGGTGTTTCGGCTGATATCCGAAGTATTCCCAGAAGGTGTCACTACGCCACGTCCTTCCACCCCGAATGTCCCAATCCCAGAGAACATCCTTGGTCGCGCGTCCAGCAAGCCGAAACCGCTCTCCGCTTCGCCGCAAGGCCTCTACCATTCGGTTGCGTTTGGTTATGTCCCGCACAATGGCTGAGCCGCCGATGATGCTTCCATCTTGTCCGGTAATCGGAGAGATACTGAATGAGACATCGATCAAACTGCCGTCTTTTTTCCGGCGAACCGTCTCAAACTGCCGGATTCGTCTTCCAGCAGCCACGGCGTGCAGAATTTTCGCCAATTCGCCGGAGCGGCTTGGAGGAGCGAGCATGGATGGACTGCTCCCAATTGCTTCTTCGGCGGAATACCCATATAGCCGCGTAGCAGCCTGGTTCCAGTCAGTGATGACGCCGTCCAGTGTGTAACCTAGAATCGCGTCTTCCGAGTCCTCTACGATAGCAGCGAGTCGGGCTGTCGCATCCTCAGTCCGTCTAACGAGGAGGGCGTTGACCAACACCATCGCTGCCGTTGCTTCCTTATGGTCGGAAATGTCGACGCAACTTCCGATGTACCCGGCAAACACGCCAGTTTCCGTCAGGCGCGGCACGCCATTGTTGAGCATCCAGCGATACTGGCCGTCATAACGTCGAAGGCGGCACTCCACAGTCAATTTCCGACCTGTGCTGACAGCCGCCAAATATTCGTCGAGACAACGCCGAACATCGTCCGGATGGACGCTTTCGGTCCAGCCTACTCCCAACTCTTGCTCAAGGCTGCGCCCAGTGAACGTCAGCCACCCTTTGTTGAAATAGGCACTCTTCCCGTCAGCGTCCGCCATCCATACCAGAACTGGAGCATTGTCTACCAGCGCCAGGAACCGTTTTTCGGACTCTGTCCGGGCGTCCTCTGCCAGAACCGCGTTTGCGAGTTCTCTGTTGGCAAGGCGGAGCAGCGAGAAAATCAGCAGAGCCGTCCCAGCTACGAAAATAGAGCCCTTCGCGATGCTGATCAACTCTTCAGCCCGATGACTCAGCCCGGTCTGATGAACCAGCGTGTCCGAAATTGATATCCAAATCCACGAAATGATTGCGTAAGCGACCGCGGTGAAAACAGGGCGCTTCAACAGCGCGCCGAGTTTGCGCATTTTACCCCCACACCGGAGAGAAGATGGATTGAGTTTACCCCTTGAACCGTCGCCCGAGGGGTGACTCATGTCCTTACGTAATAAGGTTAATTACCCTATGGCAACGCACTCGCCGGGCGCTCCGACAAGAGAGCCGTTAAGGAGCGGCTAATACTGCGCGCAGCTTGCTGCCCAACTCTGAAAGGCCGAATGGTTTTTTGAGCAGTACAGCTTGCGCACCGAGTAGTTCCGCCGCACGATCGGTGTATCCGGACATGTACATGATATGTATATTCGGATAACGCGCTGCCGCGGCATTTGCTACCTCGATCCCATCCACCCCAGGCATTACGAGATCGGTGAGTATCACGTCAATCGTGCCCGTATGCTGACTGACTATGTGTATTGCTTCCGTGCTGCCGCCCGCTGCTAATACCGTGTAGCCATTTGATCGCAAGAACTCGCAAATGGCATCGCGCAAGCTTACTTCATCTTCAACAAGCAGAATCGTTTCCGAAACTTCAGTGGCTGCAATCGGCGCCTGTTGCCTCGTAGGCTTCGTGAGCGGTTGTAGAATCCGCGGAAAATAAACATCAAACGCGGTGCCGTGTCCTACTGCGCTGGTTACCCAAATGAACCCGCTGCTTTGCTTCACGATCCCATACACTGTTGCCAGTCCCAACCCAGTCCCCCTTCCTCGTTCCTTGGTGGTAAAAAAGGGATCGAAGATCTGCGATCGGGTCTCGTCATCCATTCCGATTCCGTTGTCGACGACAGATAGCTTCAGGTACGGCCCAGGATTCATCGGGAAGTGCGCAACCGCATCGGTAGCGGACAATTCAATGTTTTGAGTCTTGATTTCAAAACGGCCGCCCTTCGGCATTGCGTCGCGAGAATTGACCGCCAGGTTCACGATGACCTGCTCCATTTGACCGCGATCCGCTTTTATCCGATTGAGTTCGGGTTCGAGCGTTGTGACGACTTCAATGTCCTCTCCGAGAAGCCTGGGCAGGACCTTACCCAATTCCACCACAATATCGTTAAGGTTTAGAATCTCAGGCTCCAATATCTGCTGGCGGCTGAAGGCCAGTAGTTGTCGCGTGATCGAAACCGCCCTAGTCGCTGCCTGGTGAATCTGGGCTGCATAATGGCTGACCTTATCATCATTGGCCGCACGCTGCTCGATAAGCTCCGCATAACTGCCAACAACCATTAGAACGTTATTGAAGTCATGAGCTACGCCCCCGGCCAGACGCCCGATGGCCTCCATTTTCTGCGACCGCCAGAGTTGTTGCGCGAGACTCTTGCGTTCGGTTACATCCTCAACGAATCCTTGAAACGCCTCGATTTCGCCGCCTGCTTTAAGCACAGGCGTTGCATTAATGATCACTGTGATGGCATGCCCGTCTTTGCATTTCCAGTCGACCTCAGCATCCTTGAGATACCCGTCTGCGATCAACTGGCTTGCTAGCCGGAATCGATCTGCTGAATAGCGATAAAGGTTTTGTGAGATGTTGCGCGAGGTCAACTCGCTTTCGGACTCGTAGCCGAGCATTTTCGTCAGTGCAGGATTGACCACTAAGAAATTACCATCCGGCGCAGAACGAAATATTCCATAAGGTGCCGTATCGATCATCGAGCGGTAGTCCGACTCTGTGCGACGCAGTTGGGTAATGTCGATCGAGATGCCGATCATCCGGGGCCGTCCGTTGTTAACCATTACCCCGCGCGAGTCGAGCCAGGACACACTCCTACCAGGCCGGATCACGCGAAACTGGACTTCGTATATCTGAGACTTGCCCGAGGCAACCGCCGCGACGGCGGCATCGACTCTGGGCCGGTCTTCAGGATGAAGACGATTGCGAAAGTCTTCCGCTGTGCCATGAAAACTCTCTCTCGTGTATCCCATCTGGCGATAAACCTCGTCCGACCAGACGAGCGCATCGGAAGTTACATCCCACTCCCATAATCCAATAGAGAGCGCGGCCTGCTCTGCTAACTCCAGGCGTTTTTCCCACTCGAGAGCTGTCTGTTGCGCCCGCTTTCGCTCGGTGATATCGCGATGCACGACCTCGATCGCAGGCGCCCCTTGCCAGGTAATCGGAATCCCGATACTCTCTACCTCGACCAACGAGCCGTCCAACCGAATGCGAACACTCTCCACGGGGCCTGACGCTTTTCCTAACCGATGGTCGGTCTCGGCGCGTTGCTCGATTAACGAGCGATAGTCGGGATGAACGAGATCGAAAACGCCTTTCCCGATGACTTGCTCCGGAGTTTTGGCGCCATACAGCTTCAGCGTGGCGGGGTTGGCAAAGACAATCTTGCCGGCGCTGTGCACGAAAATAGCGTCGGGGGAAGCTTCCACAAGATTTCGAAATCTCGCCTCGCTTTCCTCCAGCGCTTTTTGCGCCCTCTTGCGCTCCGTGACGTCTCGCACGACGGCTGAACCACCAGTGATTTTCCCGTGGGTATCCCTCATCGGCGATATGGTCATCGAAACATCTATGACGTGGCCGTCCTTGCACACTCGCGCAGATTCGTAATGTTCAATACGTTCGCCCCTGCTTATGCGCTGCAGCAGGTCCCGTATCTCGTGTTGGTCAGATACCTCATGGTGATGTTCCGGATAACGCTGTTCCGGCGACATCGCGTGCGCCAAGGGCTGACCAATTGCCTCACCAGCCGTGTAGCCGAAAAGTCGCTCAGCACCTTTGTTCCAGCTTGTAATGGTGCCATCGAGGGACCTGGTGTAAATGGCGTCATCGCTCGATTCGATGATCGACGCCAAAAGCTGCATAGCCTCCAAATACTCGCGTTCGATATTCTGCTTGCGCAGCCGTCGAGCGGTGTCCAAGGTTAAGACTGAAAAAATCGCGACTGTTGAACCGACAAGCAGAACCGTGCCGACCGCAGGATCGACGATCCCGGCGACGGCTGATTTAGTCCACAGCCATCCAATCGCAGGTACCACGACGATCACCGTCATCAGGAGGCGGCGCGCAACTACACCGCTAATATCCCGGGCCAACAACAATGCCGCAAGACCGTACTCTCTCCTGGCGAAGAACACGCCTGTCGAGAGCACGAGGAATGTGATCGCCGTGTGAGTCGCCATTCGTAACACGAAAGTTGATCCAACATTGACGACCGATAGGTAGGGAATGCCGTACGAGTACCCGATCAGTACGAGGAACGCAACCAGGCCGGCAGCCATCGAAAGAATCTCAGAAAGCGGCTGCTCCTTCCATTGGCGGTCCAACAACAGGAGTGCAAGTGCCAGTAGCAGAAACGCAATGGGAGTATTCGACCCGAATCGTCCAGGAGGGCTGTGCAGAGTCCAATCATTCAAGCGGTGGGCAAAAAACAGGCCATCAATACGAAAATCCAAACCGGTCAGGAACTCTAGCGATGTCAGACTGGCGAAGACGAACACGAATGCTGCACACGCTCTCCCAAGAAAGGTGGACCAAATGCTAGTGTCCTTGTCGCGCAGCATCCACAAGGCCACGCCTGTCAGAATGAAGCAGAGGGCCGTGTTTGGGGCCATGAATGTAGTGACCGAGGCAGGAAATGGTGCCTTTAAGAATGGAATCCTAAACTGCCATCCGATCAAGGTGGCAATTCCTACCGCGCAAGCGAAGGCGCTGACGGCAGCAACCCATGTATCTACCAGGCGATATTTCTTAAAATTGAACATCATCTGAGCACCTTCTTCAGGTTCGGTGGTCTCGTGAACCTGTCAGATCGTGCCCGCTGTCGGCGTGGGAATAACTCTACAAAGGATAGCATTCTCAATTACTGCTGTTCGGTTAAATTGCAAAGTACTGGCTGCAAGTAGCTGCTGTGCAGGCTTGGATTCATTTCTGGCTTGCCGCGCTTTGAATGAGAAAAAGTCGGGCGCACTCATCGCTGAATGCACCCCAATCAGGAGGTAAGTCGGGCACAGCCGGTACTGTCTGCCGATAGAGGTGCTCAGCAACTCTGGAGAATCGGGCTTCTCGATCAACTTCCGGCGCTTGCTCGCACCAAAGACGCTACTCGCGCATTTTGGTTTTCCGCAGCGGCGGGGTTCTGCAAAACAGCGTAGTCGACTTCTGGTTCAAGCTTACTCCGCAGCCGCTCCTCTGTTTCGCGGAGCTTTTCCCAAAGATTTCCGCCCGGAGGACAAGTGCTCAGTTGATGCCGCAACACCATTCCGGGTGTCTCCTTCTCAAGGTTCCAGTCGTCTACCTTGTCAGTCAATCGATTCAGCGCGAACTGTGCCTGAGGGCCAGTGGTGTCCGGCAGCAAGACTAGAAATTGTTCAGTGGAGTTGCGTACTACGTAGTCAGAGCCGCGAAAAGTAGATCGCAGGACGAACGCCGCCTCGATGAGAAACTCTTCGGACGCGGATTGTTGGCCCTCCGGAAGCACTTCAAGCAGCAATAACGTTACCGACTTGCCACTGCGATTCAACCACTTCAACTGCTGATTGAACAATTGATCGAGGTACCTTCGGTTGAACAACTGGGTTTGCGGATCGATGAAGGAGAACTGCTCCAGCCTATTGATATACGACGTGGAGGTAAGCAGTGCCGTAGAGACTTTGCGCAGCACTTTGCGTTGTGACGCCAGATGCAGATTGAAAATCAGCGCCAGAACCAGGAATCCAATCAGCAGTTGCGGCGCGAAGCCGATCTCGACTCGCAACTGGCTGGAAAGTTTCGGCATCAGCAAAGAGATTACCCCCAACAAAACAAGAACCATAAGGAGAATCCATTGGCTCCGCAATTCCCGGTCTCTCTCGCTTGGCATTAACAATTCCGATTCCAGGGCGTTGATTCTAGTTAGTGACTCTTGCGATTTTCTCATGGCAGCTCTCAACCTTACTTAGCAATGTGCTTGCCAAAGCGATCTTCAGGTCATATAGCAGCTCCAAATGTCTTGATTTAAACCACCTAGGTCGGTAGAGCCTCGCAAGCTTTGAGAGATGTTGTTTGCTGTTTTATAAAATTCGGACACAAGTACAGAATCTGTACATCTGCGAGATAACATAACCAGTCATGGACGGAGTTTTGCAACCCGAAGTAACTTGCTGCCGAGAAGTAAAAGGTGTCTTATGTCTTAAATCGGAGAAAATGTTGACCAATGTCCGGAGACGCAGGAGGCATTTGTGCTTGACCAAGTTACCTTTCACCATCTTCAGAAAACTGCGCTTAAGGACATCCTTGATCGTCAGCACATTGAAATCAAGCAGAAACATCTGAACCTGCGGACTGCCATTATCGAAGGTATTGGGATGGATCGGATCATCGCGTGTTCAAAGGAGCTTATTACTTCAGCGCTCTTGCATTTCGAATCGGAAGAGCTCGCGATGGGCGCGAAGGCGAGTTCGAACATCGTGCAGCATAGGCATTTTCACTCTGAAATGATCGAAAGCCTAGAGGATATTTCCAGCGGTCTGGAACAGCGCAGGATTCATGGCGCATTGGAGTTAATGAAATTCTTTGAAGGGCGACTAAGCTTCCATTTGGATGTTGAGGATGCTGCATTGGAGCGCGAACTCGGGATCTGAAGCTGGCAACCACGTCGCTTCACGGATCTGAAGCGGCAGCCCCACCCCTTCGCCGGATCCGGAAGCTCGAGGCAGGACCGGACGGGTATCGGTGAAAGGGCAGGAGCTTCCCTGTGCTGGTAATGCTTGGAGCATTGAGATAAGGGTGAAAAGCTGAGCTTTTCCGTCAGGCATTGGGAACGACGCGACCGCTGTGCGTTGCTTTATTCGGAAAAAGCAAAGGCCCACATTCGAAATGGACGTGGGCCCCTGGTCGTGCGGATCTTCGCGACTATTTTGCGGCGGCGAGGGTACGGCGATACCAGAGGATCGTACGGCTAAGACCTTCGCGGAAGTTTACTTTGGGTTCGTAGCCAAGGGCGGCGCGTGCTAGCGAGATGTCGGCTAGGGAGTGCGCAATGTCTCCGGCGCGAAACGCGGCGTATTCAACGGGGCCGGTATATCCGGTCAGTTTACGTAGTTCCTCGACGGCGTCGTTGAGAGTAATGCGCTGCCCTGTTGCGACGTTGAAGACCCGGCCGGAAACTCTTTCAGCCGGAGCCACCATGGCGCTGAGATTAGCCTCCACTACGTTTTCAATGTAGGTGAAGTCGCGGCTCTGGCTGCCATCACCGTGGATGACGGGGGTGCGGCCCTCGAGCATCGCGAGGGAGAATTTGGCAAGGACGCCCGAATATTGCGACGAGGGGTCCTGATGTGGTCCGAATACGTTGAAGTAGCGGATGGTGACCGTTTGCAGTCCGTAAACGCGAGTAAAGCTGCGCATGTAGTGCTCGCCGGTCAGTTTGCTGACCGCGTAAGGGGAGATGGGGTCGGGTAACATGTCCTCACGCTTGGGCAGGGTGGGCTGGTCGCCGTAGGCCGAGGATGACCCAGCGTAGACGACGCGGCGAACCTTTGCATTGCGGGCGGCGATCAGAACATTTAGCGTTCCGGCGACATTGGCGGAGTTGGTGTCAACGGGATTCTCGACCGAGCGGGGAACGCTGGCAAGGGCGGCCTCATGGAACACATAATCCACTCCCTGGCAGCCGCGGGCGCAGGTTTCGGGGTCCTCGATGGTGCCCTCAATGAAGTCGACACCGGGTAGGTCCTCAAGATTGGCGCGCTTGCCGGTGATGAAGTTATCGATGCCGCGGACGGAGGCACCCTTAGCGCGCAGAGCGCGAGCGATGTTGGAGCCGATGAAGCCTGCAATTCCTGTAACTAAATAGGTCGTCATAAAGGGACCGGGACTCCTTAGAATTTTCCGCGCAAACCTTAGCAATGGACAACGTTGGTGGCGGTGATGCCCTTGGTCGCGTTACGCGTGTCCACCACGATTTGCGATTCGGCGACGATGCGGTGGTAATCGTAGCTGGTGTGGTCGGTGACGATGAGTACGGCGTCGTACTGGCCGAGGTCGTCGAGCGGTGTGCAGGTCATGTTGAGGTCGTAATGGCGGCCGTGGCCTACCTTGGGGAAGAATGGGTCGTTGTAGGCAACCTGAACTCCAGCTTTGCGGAGCAACTCAATGATGGTGAGCGAGGGGGACTCGCGGAGATCGTCGATGTCGCGCTTGTAAGCGAGGCCGAGGACCAGGACGCGCGATCCGTTGAGACATTTCTTTTGGCGGTTCAGAGCAAGAGCGGTCTTTTCGATCACGTAGTAGGGCATGCCGATGTTGACTTCGCCGGCGAGTTCGATGAAGCGGGTGCGGAAGTCGAACTGCTTTGCCTTCCACGAGAGGTAGAAGGGGTCGATGGGGATGCAATGGCCGCCGAGTCCGGGGCCGGGATAGAAGGCCTGGTAGCCGAAGGGCTTGGTTTTGGCGGCGTCGATGACCTCAAAGATATCGATGCCCATGCGGTCGCAGAGCTGCTTGAGTTCGTTGACCAGCGCGATGTTGACGCAACGGTAGATGTTTTCGAGGAGCTTGGTCATCTCGGCGGTGGCGGGCGAGGAGACCGGCACGGTGCGATTGAAGATGCATCCGTAGAGGGCGGAGGCGAGCGCGGTGGCGGTGGCTTCGAGTCCGCCGATGACCTTGGGAATGTCACGGCGGGCAACCGTGTCATTGCCGGGATCTTCGCGCTCGGGAGAGAAGGCAACATGGAAGCCGGAGTCGCCGGGTTTACGGATGGCGCGCAACCCGGACGGGTTGCCGGATTCGAGGATAGGAATCAGGACTTCCTCGGTGGTGCCGGGATACGTGGTGCTCTCAAGAATGATGAGCTGGCCTTCGCGGATATGAGGAGCTATGGCGCGCGCGGTCTGCTCGATGTAGCTGAGGTCGGGCTGATGATACTCGTCCAGCGGAGTGGGGACACAGATGACGATGGCGTCCATGTCGGCGATTTCGATGTAGGCGTCGGTGGCGCGGAAGCCCGCAGCTTGCGCCTTGACGATCTCGCTGACAGGGATGCGAACGATATAGGAGCCACCTGAATTCAGCGCCTCAACCTTGCTGGCATCGACGTCAAAGCCGGTGACGCGGAAACGCTGCTCACTAAAAAGAAGTGTGAGCGGCAGGCCTACGTATCCCATGCCGATGATGCCGATGCGGGCCTGGCGAGAGGCGATACAGGATTCTAGTTCAGAGGAAAGCGAGATAGAAAGCGGCATGGGACGGACTCCAAGAGAAATATGGAACGCAGTGGAAACGGTGGGAGAAGCAAGAGAGCTGTGGCTATTCTGAACGAAAGGGAATTGGAAATTTGATCTGCCCACGGTAAGAGGACCTTGCGGCATATCGAAGGTGAGCCGTCAGTAACGAAAATGCATCCATGGAATGCGAACGCGGAAGAGTTCAGGTGTCTCACGCATATACCGCTCGCCGGCCGAAGCTTATCCGCTAACCTTGTCTCTTTCGGATATGCCGCTGAACTCAGCGTAGGCGATCCGGATTCCATCTTCGAGGGAAACCTTTGGCCGCCAGCCATAGCTGAACAACGTTGAGCTGTCCATCAATTTTCGCGGGGTTCCGTCCGGTTTCGTGTTGTCAAAGACGATCTCGCCGTCGAATTCGAGCACCTCGCAGACCCTCTGAGCCAGTTCGCCGATCGTCAAGTCGTAGCCGCTGCCCACATTCACCAACGGAGCCACTTCGGGATTGCAGATCAACTTGCGAAACTCCTGCTGGGGTAAATTCAGAAGAAAGACGCAGGCATCCGCCATGTCATCGCTGAAAAGGAATTCGCGCAGTGGCTTGCCGGTGCCCCATGCGACCACGCTTCGCTCGCCGTGTTGCTTGGCCTCATGCACCTTGCGAATCAGTGCGGGAAGAACGTGCGAACTGTCCGGGGCATAGTTGTCTCCGAGGCCGTAGAGATTGGTAGGCATTGCGGCCAGGAAATCGGTTCCGTGCTGCCGGTTAAAAGCCCAGCAGAGCTCGATGCCCGCAATTTTCGCCACCGCATATGAGCGGTTGGTGAATTCGAGCGGCCCGGCAAGCAGTTGATCTTCGCCTATCGGTTGTGGAGCCATCTTCGGATAGACGCAGCTTGAGCCGAGGAAAAGCAGTCGCCTGACCTGCGTGCGGTAGGCGCTCTCGATCACATTACTTTGAATGCGCAGATTCTGCGCGATGAAGTCGGCAGGGAAGTCGCGATTGGCGAGAATGCCTCCCACCTTGGCAGCGGCAAGAAACACAAACTCCGGACGCTGCTCGGCGAAAAACCCGCTCACCGCATTCGAGTTCTGGAGATCGACCTCCTGCCGCGTGCGCAACAGAAGGTTCTCGTAGCCCAGCGAGCGTAGTTTGCGCACAATGGCCGATCCGGCGAGCCCCCGGTGTCCGGCCACAAAGATCTTTGAGTCCTTCTGAATAAAGTTATTCATGATGATTGAGTATCTTGTAGCCTTTTGAGTACACCATGGCATCACGCTTGGCAAGTTCGTAGTCCGAGGTGACCATCTCCGTCACCAACTGCTCGAAGCTGGTTTTCGGAGTCCAGCCCAGCTTTGCTTTTGCCTTGGCTGGATTTCCCAGCAGGGTTTCGACTTCGGTTGGACGGAAGTAGTGCGGATCCACGGCGACGATGCAGTGGCCTCGCTCGTCATAGCCCTTCTCGCCGGCTCCCTCGCCTTTCCATGTGATCCGCATCTCGAGTTTTTCGGCTGCCAGGCTGACGAACTCGCGTACGCTGTGCTGTTCGCCGGTGGCGATAACAAAGTCCTCGGGTTCCTTCTGTTGCAGCATCAACCACTGCATCTCCACGTAGTCGCGGGCGTGGCCCCAGTCGCGGAGTGAATGGAGATTGCCTAAGAATAGCGACTCTTGGAGCCCGGCTTTGATGCGCGAAAGTCCACGGGTAATCTTGCGGGTCACGAAGGTCTCGCCGCGTACCGGAGACTCGTGGTTGAACAATATTCCGTTGCAGGCATAGATCCCGTAGGCCTCACGGTAATTCACCGTGATCCAGAAGGCGTACATCTTGGCCGCAGCATAGGGCGATCGTGGGTAGAACGGCGTGGTCTCCGTCTGCGGAGTTTCCAGTACCTTGCCATATAACTCAGAGGTCGAGGCCTGATAAAAGCGAGTGGTTTTTTCAAGACCCAGAATGCGGATTGCCTCCAGCACCCGGAGCGTACCAATAGCGTCGGCATCCGCAGTGTATTCCGGCTGCTCGAAAGAAACGCCAACGTGGCTTTGGGCGGCTAGGTTGTAGATTTCGTCCGGCTGAACGGCCTGTATGATGCGCACCAGACTGCTGGTATCTGTCATGTCCCCGTAGTGCAGGACAAAGCGACGATCCCGTTCGTGCGGATCCTGATAGAGGTGGTCAATGCGATCTGTGTTAAATAGGGAACTGCGGCGCTTTACCCCGTGGACTTCATATCCCTTGGCGAGCAGAAACTCGGCAAGATAGGATCCATCCTGCCCGGTAACACCTGTGATCAAAGCCTTTTTCATTCGTTGTCCTTTCCTGATGGGCGACAATTATGACATCCGATCCAACCACAATTAAGCCAAGCTGGTTTCGGTCCTGCTAACGGAGGCGGATTTAGTGCGGCATCGGCTTGGGCGATGCCCGTTTCGCGCAAAACCAGCAGGCACCCACCAACCCACTCAGATGAAGATGCGCCTCGCATCCAAACCAAAAACCTCACCAGAAGAGATGGGGTTGGCCGGAGTCCCGAAATCCGTGGCAAGTCTACTGCTGCCGGTGTCTTGCATTAAACCGGTATGAGACGCCCATGAGTACTCGTCCCGCCTCGGTGTGGGCACCCCAATCATTCTGTAGATCGGCTCCAACCCTTCCGTACCATCCGCCGGCGAGGGGAAAATCCAAGCCTCCGCCGGCCAGATAGGATCCGCTGCCTTGGTAAGACCCTGTCGGCTTTAGATACGATGACCCTACCCGCGAATAGCCAACTAATGCGTGCACATACGGCTGAATTGAGTGTTTACTCCAAAAACGTACGATCGGACCAACCCTCACACCGGCATCATGCAAATCATATTCGTCCGTTTTCAGGTAATCGCCTTGCAACTGGGCGCCAACATTGTCACTGAAGAAATGAGAGGTGGCAAACTGCCCGCCGAAGCCAGCATGCGATTGGTCCTTGATTGGCAAGAGAAAATCGGCAGACACTTCGTTTGAGATAGTCAAACCGGCAGCTGGTTTAGGCGCCTGGGCGAAGCAGATCCCCGCGAATAGAAACAGTACAAGCAGTGAAGAGCAAAGATGAAATTTCATAAGGGTCCTCCACCAGGGAGATAATCCGCAGTGAATTTGTGAGATGTTACTGCTGTCCGGATTCAAGTCTCATAGAATCAATCGGCTGCTATTTTCATAGCGATCTTTTTGGGAAGAGTAGGCTTCGGGTGCCTAAAACAATTCCATGCGCCACCGCACCTTGTATTGGGTGATCGTAGGTGCAGGAGCGTGAAGTAGTTGGTCAGGTACTCAGCTTCCTGTGTTCCCAATTTGGGAATTTTCCCGAAGATGACTAAAGTCGTAGTACTAAAGTCTGGTATCGAGCAACTCTGCTAGGCAATATTGATATCTAAGGGTACATTGGGCACGTTCTGTTACGCAGAATCGGGCCGGTCCTCCCCCGGAATCGGAGAGTTCAGATCAAGCTCTGAACTGATTCTTAAGGTACCCATTTGGACTTGACTCCTGATTGCAGTCCAACAAAGTTACGGAGGGCAAAGTGCAGATATCTCCGCCAGCCTCGAATTCGAGGACAACTCCAGAACGTACGGTTCGCTTGCTGGTGATGCAGTCTCACCAAGAGGTTGAAGCGATCACGCTTATTCGTTGTCCAAGGTGCCAGAAAATGCTGGCGAAGTGTGCCATGACTGGAATGATTGAAATCGCTTGTCCACGCTGCAAGACACTGGTCAGAAACACATTTACCTAGAAACAGCGCAAGACAACCACGAGCACCTCAGAGTGCCGCAACTGGCAACCAGACCACCAGATTGCAACTGCAGAGAATGTCGCGAGTGCCTAGAGCACCATCGGAAAGGCACGCACGATGTGGGCACTCTTGTTACGAACCATTGCGGCGTCACTGGCACGCCGTTGCCAATACCCCGCTGGAGTTCTTCCGCTCGTCTGCCGCTGCCGACTTTGGCCGTCGCTCGATTTATACTGCGTAACACCTTTCGTAATCTCACCGCGGTACGGACCGCTCTTGTCGGGTACCCAATCCGCCCTCAATACCTCCAAAGGGAAGCTGAAAGCCGGGACAGTGTTGCCGCTTGTTATAGGCAGCCTGATGCTTATGAGTTGCGGAGGCGGGCAACAGACCGTCGGCAATTCGCCGAGCATTTCGATCACGGTATCCCCCAGCGCTTCGACTCTATCGCCGAGCCAAAGCCAGCAGATGGTAGCCATAGTCAGTGGCACCACGGATAGTGGAGTTGTATGGACTGTGAATGGAGTTCAAGGGGGAAACTCCGCGACCGGAACAGTCTCCTCTACCGGCCTTTATCTGGCACCGCCTGCCGCCCCGGTTGGAGGTAGCGTAACCGTGGCGGCCATCAGCGTGGCCGACAATAGCAAGAACGCAAATGCAGTGATCACGATCTACAATAGAGTCAATCTCAGTCCGGCATTGGTCACCATGGCAACCGGCGGCACGCAGCAGTTTGTGGCCGCGGTGAACGGAGTTAGCGATTCAGCCGTGCGATGGATGGTGAATGGAGTTGCTGCGGGGAATGCCATGGTGGGGTCGATTTCCACTGGCGGAGTTTACACCGCACCGGGAGTCGTTCCCAATTCCGCCGTCATCGTGGCTGCAGTCGACGCTTCTAATAGTTTTGCCACAGCAAGCGCCACAGTTGCCGTCATTACTCCGGGGGCTTTGGACGCGCACGAACAATGGCTTTCAGGCGTCGCCGACGCTGCGGCAAGTTACGGGTGCCTTGATATCGCAGTACAGCAACAGTCAACGGAATCCATCGCCGATGTGCTAAATCGCTTCGGCCTTACTGCCAGTGAAGGAAGCTGCCTAGTTCTTCGGCCGATCTCTACCGATCCTGGGTCGATCCGCTACTCCCTGGCATGGGGTGGTATGATCGGCGGCAAGGATATCCTCTATATCTCGGATGTCGGTCAGATGAGGATCTGGGATAACGTCCCAGTAGCAACAAACTAAGAGAGCAATGCTTTTGCAGGTTGCAGCAGCCGCAAGGTGGAGTCCCATGAAAAGAGTCGTGTCGCAAGTCCAAGCACTCATGCGCGGCGCCATCTTGTCCTGCTTGGCATTTGGCACCTTGCTGGTCGGGCAGACCTCCCCAACACCCACCGTGTATCTCTCACCCGGCGACGACATCCAGTCCGCCGTAAACGCCGCGCCGGCGGGATCTACGTTTGTACTGCAAGCAGGGGTTTATCGCATGCAAAGCGTGGTGCCCCAGAACGGCGACATTTTCAGTGGAACAGGAAATGTCATTCTCAATGGATCGCAGGTACTGTCGTTTCAGCTCGATCCCGCAGGGAGTGGACTCTGGGTTGCAAATGCGACCGCGAGTACTTTCTTTCATGGAACCTGCCAGATCCCCTATCCATTGTGCGGATACAGTCAGGACCTGTTCATTGATAATATCTTGCAGGCGCCGGCGAGTAATCCTCAAAGCCTTGCACCGGGCTCTTGGTATTTCGACCGCAGCAATAACACAGTCTATGTCCCCAGCAACCCAGCAGGACATGTCGTCGAACTCGGCATGCAGTCCTATGCATTTTATGGCACTGCAATCGGAGTGCAGGTAAACCAACTTACCATTGAAAAGTATGCCAACCCAGCACAGTACGGAGCCATTGGTGATCATAGGTCCGGCACCGGATGGATCATCAACCACGTTGAGTCGCGATGGAATCACGGCACGGGAATAGCCCTTGGGTCAGGTTCTCAGATTCTAAACTCGTTTATCCATCACAACGGACAACTTGGTATCTCTTTCCTTGGAACGAATTGCAAGGCGGTCAACGATGAGATTTCCTGGAATAACTATGCCGGCTTCGATACCGGCTGGGAAGCGGGCGGAGGAAAATTTTTCTCTTCTGCTAATCTCGCGGTGCAATCCAACTACGTCCACGACAATAAGGGAAGTGGTCTGTGGACGGACACTGACAATGTTGGCACGCTGTATGAAAACAATACTGTCATAAACAATCTAAATGAGGGAATCAAACACGAAGCCAGTTTCAATGCCATTATTCGCAACAATACTGTAAAGGGCAACGGCAATACTTCGACTGTCTGGTTGTGGAATGCTCAAATCGAGTTACAGGCCTCCTCCAACGTGGAGGTGTATGGGAATATAGTGGAGGTGCCGGCCGGGGGAGGAAACGGCATCGCTCTCATCAATGAGAGCCGGGGCTCTGGGACGCTGGGAGTATACGCGGCTGCAAACGATACCGTGCATGACAATGCCATCACGTATTTAGGTACCGAAGGGCGCTCTGGGATAGTGGACAGTACCACAGGAAACACCGCAGTCGGTAATCATTTTGACTACGACCATTACATGGTGAAAAATGGTGGAAGCATGCACTGGGACTGGTTTAGCGGAATGGTTTGGAATGGTTTGCTTGCTGTTGGGCAAGAAACGCACGGAAGTTGCTGCAATTGATCTAGTAAATGCTGTTTCCCGTAGAGGAGTTTCGTCCCCGAATGCAGAATGCGCATTACAGCTCTTCGAAGACACGCATGATGACCACTAAAGGAATCATCTGCTTGATCAAGCTCGATTACCTACCCACAACTTCATCATGCGCAAGACAAATTCAGAGTTATAGATGAGATATCGACGCCACAAACGTCCGGGATTAGAAACTAGCCTATAGAACCACTCAAGTCCGTGTTCGCGCATCCACCGAGGAGCTTGCGCGACTCTACCTGCGTAGATATCGAAGGCCTGCCCAACTCCCACAATAACTGGAACATTGAGTCGGCCGCGATGCTCGTACATCCAAATCTCTTGGCGGGGGCAGCCAAGCGCAACCCATAGAATATCCGCTCCGGCTGCATTAATCGCCTGCACCACTTCTTCGTCTTCCTCTGGCGTCAACTTTCGGAATGGCGGCGAGTAGGTGCCCGCAATCGCAACGCCTGGATAGTCATTCTGCAGGCGCTCAGCAACTCGTGCGCCAACTCCGGAGTGGCCTCCATACAGATAATGCCGATAGCCCCTCGTCGCCGTCGCTTCTGAGAACTCCTGGAAAAGATCAGGGCCATAGCATCTCCGTGCCAGCGAAAATCCCCTCCGCCTTCCGATCCAGATCAATGGGCTACCATCAGGCACCACAAGCGCGGCTGCATCCAGCACCTTACGAAATCCCGCATCTCGTTCTGCCTCAATGACCATGTGGACGTTGCAGACGGCAACATAATGGCTCGCAACGCGGTCTCTAATCCAGCCTTCAAAGATGGCAGTAATATCCGGGATCTGTACCGCGGCCACCTGCGTCCCTAGAACGTGATAGTGGTTAAACTGTCTTAGACCCACAGGAGAATCAGCTTCAATCTTAATCATGCCTTCTTGACCCCTTTCGAACTGCAGCCCTGCCGCCGTACGACCTCTAATCCCGCTGCTAAGCGCAAGTTCGACCTCACGCGTCGCGCAAGCGCATCGATGGTGCGTTGACGCACACAAAATGCTTTCGTTCGTTTAGCTTTGCGCAGCTTTGTGTGATTACGATACTGTTCGCCATTCCGATCAGGGCTGCCTGGTCCCACCCGATCGTGTACGTGAATCCAAAGAAAAGGATTGAGATAAGTAAGATGACCCAGAAGACCGGCCCAGGAAATGCAAGAATGCCTTCCATCCGCCGTAACCTATAAAGTTTGACAACGGGCAACAAGACAAGCCCTAGAAAAACGCACAATCCGAGTATCCCAACATGCAGGAGCGCAGAGATGTACACACTGTGCCCCGCGGCGGTCGCGAGTGTCTCATTTTGTGCAAATTTGGTCCCAGCCGGCAGGCCAGCGGCGTAGGTTAACGGCGTTTGTTCGTCAGTGTCTACGAGCGCCATCCATCCCTCTACACGCCACAGAAAGGTCCCCGTATCGGTGGCGCTCGTTTCAAACTGGTCGTTAACTTTAGATCCGAAGATAACGACCCCAAGCACTCCGGACAGCAAGGCACCCACCACCAATATAGGAATGAGCTTTCTCACCAAGTTCCGGTCCGCGACGAGTGCTGAAACCACCATGGCAATTAACACGACCCATACGGTTCGGTGCTGGAGCACAACTGCCGTAGCGCCAAAGACCGGCGTAAGCCAGGACACAAACTTTGAAGAGGAGTAGTAATGACGCCGACAGAGACAGCTCAGAAAACCGATAGCAATCGCGTTCGCACCAGCGGCGGGTATCGGCCTGTAATCGTACGACGGGGAGAGGAACCCGCCGCCGAGACCGGCGTAACGAATTGCCGCTAGCAATACCAGTGCACCACAATACCAGAGGAAGATATCGACGTACTTCTTCAGCCTGCTGTCATCTGCAGGAAAAGTGCTGAAATAGAGGATCGAGGAGGAGATGCCGAGGTAGTTTCGTGAAAGGTTTCCCGCTCTGGTCAGGCCGGCCTCAGGCAGCCCACGCAGCAAACTTAATACAACGAATGCAACGAAGAGGAGGACTAACATTGCACTTAGGCCCCCGCGCTTTATAACAGGCGCCATCCGCACAACACCTGCAATCAACAGCAGGATCGTTAACGCATCGCCGGGGTAGAAGTGAACTGCCCCTGCCGTTCCTCCAAAGAGGGCCGTTGCCTGCGTAGCGAACAGAAGCAGCAATAGGGACCCACATGCGACGATGGGAGAGTTTATGAAGAAGCGCACGGCAAGAAAACATGCCACGAGCAAGCTGATTGCCAAGAGTATCTGTAGCACGGGATACCTTCACTAGGGGATTAGTCTGGATAGGTTGATGCGGTTCGTGGAACCATGCCGTAGAGAGAGGTAATTATGCCTCTAACTCCGTTCGCAACTGAGTAGCGATTTCGTATTAAGGCGCTATCCTCCCGCGCCTGACTTCTGATCTCCTCCGAAGGCGAATGAAAGATATGAAGAAGACCATGTGCGAGCGCTTCGGCATTAGGTTCGACTAGGTCTACCCACTTTGCTGCCGAGGCAAGGTCCCTCAGCCCGTTCACGTTTGTCAGTAGGACGGGAACGCCTGTGCCCACGGCTTCCAGAGCTGCGATGCTGAACCCCTCCCGCAGCGAAGGCATCACGAACACGTCCGCCGCCCATAGATAGCGTCGCGGATCAGACTGCCGTCCCATAAATCGAACCCGAAGCGCAATGCTCAGGTCGGCCGCCATTTGTCGTTCTGCTCCGCCATCTTGCTCCGATCCAACATGGAGGTACCGAAAGTCAACCTCACCTCCAATAAGTCCAAGAGCGCGAAGCAGTTCTCGATGGTTCTTGACCGGAGCGCAATTCCCCACACTTGTTATGACAAATTCGTCATCGCGGCAACCCAATTCTCGACGAGAGGCGATGCGTTCTGACTCTGTGGGTGGGCGAAAATAATCACTATCAAACCAGTTGTCAATTCGAACACCAGGATTGCGAAACTTTTTCCATTCACAATCCTCGACAGAGCTGCTGATTAGTCCCGACCGAAGCCCAAGGAAAGACCGGCAGAACGCCCGCTCAAGAACCTTGCGCTTGCGCAGCAGACCCTCAAAAGGAAACGCACTGTGTATTGTGCGTACGACCTTCGGAATGCCAGCTAACCTGCCCAGCAGTGCAAGTAAGTAGTAGGAGGATTCTGTATGGAGATGGAGGAGATCATATTTGTTTGCACGACACAGAGCCATGAAGTGAGGGATAAAATCCGCGCGGGGAATAAGCCTAGTCTGCGTGCGCAACGGGATGTGAAAGGTTCGATAGCCTTCCTTAACCAGAGTCTCTGATATTGGCCCAATGGTCGGCCCGGTCGCAAGCAAGTCGAGTGAGAATCCGTGTCGCTGCCACTCTCGCGCGCTCTGCAGAAGGTTGATCTCCGCTCCGGATCGCTCGAATTGGTTCAAAACATGCAGCACTCGGTAGCTCGATTTCGACATACAACACTCCTTCGCAGATGCGCGAGGCTCTCAATACTTGTCTGGCGCTAATTTCGTCGCGATGGCTTCAGGACTCGGTCGGCCATCCATGCAAGGCCGTCATCCCTGCCAGGCGACAATCGCAGCGGGTGAATCATGCGCGCCACTTCTCGGAGGGGACAGGAACGTGAGCTTCGGTGCGCTCAGCCTCCTTCCAGACATTCGCGCATTCCGCAGGTCACGGACGATTTCGGCCATCTCGCGGCACCGGTGATAAAGGGTATGAGATGCAAGCACCCGCTCCCGAGCGCGCTCTCCTAATCGTATCCGCTCCGCCTGCGATAATTCGAGCAGTTCATCGCACCGCCGAAGCAGTCCTGAGATGCTATCTGCGAGCCACCAATCCACACCGGGTTCCAAAATGCGCTCCACACCGCGAACTGCATAGTCCACGAGCGGGACACCCGAAGCAACCGCGATGAAGGGACGATCCGACGTGTAATAGTCGTGGTCGGCGTTCGGCATTCCACCCAGTGCGACGGCTGACCTTTGATACACATCATGCTGACGGGCAAAAGGGACCGAACCCTGCCAAGAGCCATTGCCCTCCCATCCTTTACCGAAGAGGCCAAAGCGTCGGCCGTATCGCTTTGTAAATGCAGCAACCAGTTCCACACGCCGTCGTGTGACCCAGAAAAAGTGACTCGCTGGATTCCGCGAGCGGATTCGGCTTCCAATAAACGCGACATCAAACTCCGGCTCAGATCCCGCCAATTGCAGCGGAGATGAAAACTGTACCTGGCAGCATCCCCACGGCATCAATACGAGATTTCTGCTGCCCCAATGCTCTAACTGCCGGGCAACATATCCCATGCCAGTTAGAAAGCTGACATCTGCCAGTGCGCTGGAAATTCGAAAACTTTGCGGCACTTTCTTTGTCCAGCGACCATAAGGATCTCCCAGGCTAGTGAAGATTGTAGGTTTGCCCGGCAGCCGTTTCAGACGTTGAATGGCTGTAGTTGGATCTGGAATCGCGCCATGAAAAAATTGGAGGAAGATAGCATCCGCCTGCATAGTCCTGGCAGTTTGCTCGGCCTCAGCCCACATGCCATCCCATCCCAGTCGCGCTGCTACGGCGTAAAAGGGAATCGCCGCGTGCG
Source organism: uncultured Acidobacteriota bacterium (assembly GCA_963779365.1). Taxonomy (GTDB): domain Bacteria; phylum Acidobacteriota; class Terriglobia; order Terriglobales; family Acidobacteriaceae; genus TOLSYN. Next base: position 41,705 of record CAVZYB010000033.1, read on the forward strand.
CGCTGAGCAATCCTTCCGCCACGAGCCGTTCAAACCCCTGATAATAGCCCTGTTGAGCCGTGGCTATATTATTATTATCTTCTTGGTATAAAACTAGAAGTTTCACTGTATGTTTTCCACTTCGTGTTCTCTTGGGTAGCTCATGCTTTCGACCTCACTGATGCCAAGGACTGCAGCTCTAAGTCGCGTGCATTGGGGGGTGGAGCAGAAAGCTTCAGCCTGCGAATCCCCAGCATTGCAGTTAGTGGCTCGAACACCGATCTGCGGTACATGGTCGCATAAAACATCGAGCTCACACCGAGGCCGGTTAACATGCAAACGATAAGCTGCACTACGATTGGGACTCCTGGGTGCGTGTGAAGAATACCTGCAATCAAGCTGATTGAGATCCCCACAACAACGGCGGCGGTTAGACCGGGAATCCAGCAAGTCATTAGGCCCAGGAAGCTGCGGTTAAGGTATTTGGCCGCGTAATAGTGCAGTCCAACGCTGCGGCATAGATCCAATCCGGCGAGCGTAGCTCCAACCATTACCAAGCCATGCCGGGATGGACAGGAAGACTCCACCCGCTACGCTGAACATAAAAAGAAGCTGGACAATCATCTTATGTCGAAAGCGTCCGAGTGCTTCCATCTGAAGAGCCGGTAAATGAAAGCTGACATCTGCAGCAGCGGTTAAGCACAGAATCGCATAGATTGGGATGGCCAGCTTCCATTTCGATCCGTACAAAGATAAGACGACGCAGGAAGCTGCAGCGGCGGCACCTGCACACAGCGGGAACAGAACCGCGAGGAATAAGCGCTGGCACCGAGCGAGAAATTCATACGCATCCGCGGCGCCCTGGGCTGATGCTCGTGAGAATCTGGTGAAGAGTACACGGGTAAGACCGTTCGATAGATTCTGGATGGGAAGCTGTATTAACAAGAAACTTCGGTTGTAGATACCGACATCGAATGCGGACGAAAACTTCCCCAGCATCACGGTATCCATAGAGCCGCCAACCCCCTCAACGATGGTGGTAGCGGTCGCCTTGCCGCCGAATCCCAAGATGTGCTCGTAGTCGTGACGCTTGAAGGTGAGTCTTAGCGTGTGGGGACTAGCCGCATAGTATAGAAGCGCGGCAATGGGTGTCTGCGTGACAATACCTGCCACAACTGCCCATGCGCCATACCCCTTCATGGCGATTGGAAGACCAATCGCGAATGTCGAGACCAGGTAGGAGACGATATCCGCAATGGCAAGTTGGCGCATTTTAAGCGTCCGCCTCAGCAAACCGCTGGACACAAGTGTAGCGCCCTGAAAAACAAAGTTTAGCGACAGAACGATGAGCACAGCCGTCAGCCGTGGTTCGTGAAAAAAACTGGCAAACAGTGGAGACAGCGCTGCGACCACGAGACATGCGGCTGTACCGAGACCTATGCTCATGGTGAATGCCGCCCGGATATTTCCTTCGGTCAGGTCGGGCTTCTGGATGATGGCGCGGCTCATGCCAAACTGCGAGAGGTAGTTAGCGAACCTGCAACACAGCATCGCCAAGGCGACCAATCCGTACTCTGCTGGGAGGACAAAGCGGGTGATCGTTGCTGCCGCGACCACTTGCAGGACGCTAGTGGCGATTGTGGACGTATAGCTCCAACGCAGTTGGGAGCGCTGACTAGCAACCATTTGTTGTCTCTCGCAATTGGGCGCCTGAGTCCTCGCAGGAGCAAATGAGATCCAGAGAGCTATCGCATAAATGAAGCGGCTCCAGAAGCGCGCCGTAGACGCGGGCAATGACTTGTTCTGGTGAGTAGAACTTTGCGCGGCGAATGGCTGCACGTCGCATCTCCTCCCACTCTGCGGAGGGCATGTAGTAGAGGTTCAGGATGGCATCCGCGATTCCGCGAATCACTTGTTCTTCCGTTCTATCGCGCGTATTGACAATGCGAGCGCAGTGTTGGTCTACAGTGACGGCAGGTCCGCCCAGATCGAGGCAGATGACAGGCTTTCCATGTGCAATTGCTTCCATGACAACGGTTCCACCGGAATCGTGCAGACTTGGAAAGAGAAAAGCATCGTGAGTCGCGTGCAGGGCTAGGACATCCGATTTTGGAATCCAAGAAACGAATTCAATGGACTGTTCTAATCCCAGCTGGCGCACTTCCTCCTTGAGCCTTGATTCTTCCTCGCCCTTGCCTACGATTGTCAGCCGGACTGCGGCCCGACCGCGCACGAGCACCATGGCGCGCACCGCCAGATGAAGACCCTTGAGCGGACGAAGTGTCCCAGCGTAAAGAAGCCTGAAAGTCGGAACGCGAATAGGCTCGCCTGCTAAGTACGGCTGCTCTGACACCATGTTCTCCAAGGCGACAGTTGCCTTTCCACGGCTGCTCCGTGGCAGACAGGCGCGCGTATCTTCCGTCTTGACGATAATTCTAGTGCTTCTTCTGAGCATCGCGCGCCACATGGGATTGAGACGGGGAAGCAGATTTACCAAGTCCCGCAAAGCTTCATAACGCCTCCCCTTGCGGGACATGCTCACGCGAAGGGCGCGTGGCGAGCGTTCCCCGCCACCAACAGGACCAAAGATGAACGGAGCGCCGAGGCGGTGAAGGTAAGAGGTGTTTCGGAACACGGCGTAAGTGACGTGATGAACAATTTCGAAGCTGCGCTCGGCGTGCAATTGCTTAGCCCGCAGATAAGCGTTCCACTGCCAGCACATGTAGTACGGATAGACACCCAAGCCGGGCATCCAATAAGGCAAATGGCGCACGCCCACATACTCGAAGTGCAAGTTTGACAAACCGAGCTCGCGTAGCCTGCCCTCAATGGCCGAACGGTGATACTCCCGCGTTAATACGGAAACTTCGTGCCCTGCCTTGGCCAGCTGGTAGGCCCATGCCCAGCCCACGCCTGGCTCGGAGCCCTGCTCTGGATTGCAAGCAAACGCCGATAGTAAAATCCTCATCCGATCCTCCTGCGCTTCCCGCGGATGCTCATGATGCTTTCTCACCGGCGGTCTTTTTATAACCACCTTCGCGCAGGCCGAAGCCAAATAGAGTCTTCAGGTAGGGCATAACTGTATAGAGCGGCCATAACGCCCCGCAGTGTCGGCGAGTGTAGATCAGCCACTCTTTGAACGGGAGACCTTTGGGAGAAATCAGGTGACGCCATCGTTTGGGAAAGGGAGCGTCATTGTCCCTCCATGTTCCTATACCGGAGTTCCTGGCGCAGGAACCGACATAACCTGGGGCAACGTAGATGTCAAAGCCCGCCGCTCGCGCCCGAAAACCATAGTCAAAGTCGCCAATGCTATGCCGGAATGCGGCATCCAGATTACCCAGCTTTCGGGCAACCGCCCGCGGAATCAGCGTGCAATTCCCATTCATCGTGTCGCAGGGTTGTAGTTCATCTGGCAACGGTCGAACGGGAATAATCTGCACTCCTCGCCAGCTTAGCCGCCGCCGGAATCCGCCATACGTCCAGCTCTCACCGGCAGTATCACAGGTGCTGCCAACCACGATGGCGCTCCTGCTTTCCCGCTCAAGTCTTTGTGCTGCCCCGAGCAGGCTGTCAAGGGCTCCCTGAAAGAGTCTGGTATCGTCGTTCAGCCACAGATAGTAGTCGAAGTCAGAGCGCATAGCTTCGGCAAAGGCAAACCGCATTCCGCCATTCCAAAAGAGTGAGCCGTCACCGCGGAGCATGAGCACTTCCGGGTAGGCTGAGGCAATCGCCTCGGCGGTCCCGTCTGTGCTGCCGTCGTCAACGACGATGATAGTCAGTTTTCTCGGAACAGCTTCCTGTTGACTTAGGATTGATTCCAACGCGCTCAGAGTCTTCTCCCGTCGGTTAAAGCATGTTAGGAGTGCAGCTACGCGCGGTGCTTTCGATGGTTCCATTCTGGAGTTTGCATGCAGCGAATCAGTCATTGGGTCCTTATCTCGTCCACCGTGTCCAATGCCAGGTTAGGCTCATTGGCGGTTGCGGAAACGGGGATGCCGTATTGAAGCAGGAGGTGCCGCTCATGTTCTTCCACCTGGGCGGCAGAAAAACGGATTCCTTTAGGTACCGCTGGACAACCGGCAACGATCGAGTAGGATTGAACATCCTTGGTCACGACCGAACCGGCTGCCACGATTGATCCCCGCCCGACCGATATACCGCTGAGAAGAATGGCGCCATATCCAATCCACACATCCGGACCTACATCAATTCGCGACTGTGCCGTTCCTGACCCGTCGAAATCCTGATCTCCGATCCACCGCGAGCAACGTACACTGCGCTGTACGTCCCAGATGTCGTGATCGTGTCTGCCAATCATTCCCACCTGGTTCCCTAACATGGAGTGCGCACCGATTGCGCCATCACATTCAATCGTGCAGTATTTTCCGATATATACGTTATCCCCAACCTCAAACTGATTTGGCGCCCACAACATGCTCCCGATTCCTACATGGACATCGTTGCCCAGTTGGACTCCATGGCGGACCGCATAGAAGTTGTAGGCCTTCCCAAGAATTGTTTTGAACAAGTTTCTGATCACTGCAGAGGTTCCATATCCATCGCTCGTTTCACTCCGTCAGCGAAGTTCGATACCATCGCTTCAAGTGTGTACCTGCGTGCTTCTTCAATGCATCTTGAACGCATGCTGCTGCGGAGATCGGAATTGCGCAAGACACTTTCTACCCCTGCGCAATACGCTTCCAGATTGTTTTCTGTTATCAGTCCCGAGACCCCGGTCTCGAGATACTCAATTTCGGGGCCATGAAACGGAGAAGCTGTCGTAATCATGGGAACCCCAATCGCAAATGAGTCTAATACGACAAGTCCAACCAAACCCGGCATCATCAAGACATCGGCCAGCATGAAATACGGAACACGCTCCACCCCGAACGATGGTCCCATGTATTTTGCCCAAGAATGTCGGCTACAAAAAGTGCGCACACTCTCCGCCTCGGACCCCGCTCCCAGCAAAATGAGTTGAAATCCGGGGTTTCGTTGCCGTATGACTTCGGCGGTCTGCAGCAGGAAATCGATTCTTTTCTCTGCGCACATGGCTCCGCAAAAAATCGCTACTGGTCCCCGATCGAGTTTTAGTTCGTTTCTCAGCCGCTCCAACTGTCCAGGGGTTATCCCAGCGGCATGTCGCATCAAACCATTGGTGTCGATTGCATTCTGGACCACGGTTACACGGCTACCCTCCACTCCCGCAGAAACCAGGATGTTACGAACCCCCGGGGTATATGCAAACCACCAGTCCACCCATCCGGAGGTCTGCTTTTTAATTGCGTTTCCTATGCTCCGCCGGTGGCTTTGAAAGTTGATTCCGTGACCCCACATCGCAACCCGGCACTTATCCCGCCGCGCACGCATTAATGGCGGCCAGTTGCTCAGAATCTTGTTCTCCTGCATCAATACAATTAGGTTCGAGTTATAAATCCACGTAGGCAGAGATTGCCAATAGAGCTTGTGCGCGCCAATCTGAAATGAAGTGTTGCGAACAGGAGTTCCCCAGGCAATGTCCATCTCTGTCCTGCTTGGGGCACACCCGATTCTTGCCGTAAACAAGCTTCAACGTTATGCGTTCCGCCGCCAACCGATTCCTTAGGCTCTCGAAGAAATCGACGCGGTACTGAGGCAAAGCCCGATAAATTATAGTGACGGTCCTTGGCTCGCATCCGTGCAATACCGGGCGAGTCCCGGTGTCCGCCTCATTCAACCGGCTCTTGGATGTCGCCATCGCCCCTCCGATCCCGATGTACTTTCGTTGGCGCACTGAAACTTATCTCCGCTCATTGAACCCTCAGTGCTGAAGCCCGCTGTAGATCACCGCCGAAGCCGCAGAACTCATGATGGTGGATCCGCTCGTCAGAATAGACTTCAACTTGCTCACAGGTACGTACACGATGTCGTTCTCCTCCAGCATCGCCGGAAGCATCTCCCCGCGAGTGATTTTCGGATATTGCACGGCCATTTCAAGCAAAGTACCCGCACTCTGCCGGATGATTCGCATGGAGCCGGTCGAAGCCAGCGCGGATGTGCCTTGCGCCAGAGCGACGGCTTGGGCCACATTGATAGAACCGCCATTGATCATCAAATACCCGCCCGGACGGTTAACCGCGCCCAAGACGTAGACGACCCCCGCCCTGTGAACGAAGACCGTGTCGCCCGGGTTGACCATTACGTTGCGAATCGCATCCGGGCTACTTCCCTGCGCATACTGGAAGTGTTGGCTTTGTCCACCGTCGCCAGCGGCCCTCCGGATCTCAATGTCTTTTCCGGCAGCAATTGTCTCCCCGCCTGCTAGCGCGAGCAGATCCGGCAAACTCTTAGGCGCGAGCAGTTGAATTCTCCCAGGGCTCTGCACCTCTCCAAGCAGCGTCACATTCTCCGAGGAGTATTGAAGGACATTGACCGTCACTTGCGGCGAATTCAGAATCTGTTCTTTGATGAGTGCCTTGGTTATTGCATCCTGAGCTGCGGAAACCGTATCTCCCGCGACATGCACCGCCCCCACCAGCGGAACTGAGATGTCACCATTCTGATTAACGCGCAAGGTGAGACTCATCTCAGGAGTGTTGTATACATCGAGCTGCAGCAGGTACCCGGGGGCCAGCTTTACTTTGGAGAAGTCTTCCGGCACTACTGTAAGTGTTGTTTGAATTCCCAGGGCGGGGCGTTTTATCTGCCCCGCTTCGTAGCCACGGTCGGTACTAGCCAATGGCTGCTGCGCATAGCACTCCTGATGCGCAATTGGGCCAACTACGAGCGCAACAAACAGAACCTGACACCAGAACCCAAGCTTTCCCTCAGTTGGAAGTTTCAACATAGTAATCCTTTGTTCCGCAGTACCCCAACTTTGGGCCGTAATCCGCGGAGTTGGTATCGGCGCCGTTCAGAATCAATCCAAGCAGTGGCGTGTTGGCGGCAACCATCATGGTCAAGCTTCTCCGTAAAACAGGCCTTGTGGTCATTCCGGAGCGAATCACCATGATCGTCCCGTCCACCTGTGAGGAAATCAGAACAGGGTCCGTGATCAGCAATAGAGGGGGAGCATCGATAAACACATAATCGAAGTCTTTCCTGAATTGCTGGAGTGATTCAGAAAAGCGCTTTGATCCCAGCAGTTCAGATGGCATCGGTGGAACTATCCCAGCAGGGATGATAGAGAGATTACTGATCTCAGCGTGCGATTGGATCACCTCTTCCGCCTTCAGATTGTTCGCCAGATATTGACTCAGACCCACGTCATTGTTGCACTTAGCCAGCTTGTGTATGCTGGAGTGTCGCATGTCAGCATCTATTACCAGCACCCGTGAGCCCTGCAGCGCAAACGCGACTGCTATGTTGAAACAGTTGGTAGTCTTGCCGTCCTGCGGCAAGGGACTGGTAATCAGAAAGGTCCGGAGTGACTGGTCTGCACGTGACAACAGAATCGATGTTCGTAACTGCCTGTAGGCCTCCGAGATCGACGAGTGCGGTTCGCGAATAAGCCATGCGTGAGGTTGGTCAGCCGGCAGATCCAGTTTTCTAGTGAATCGAAGATATCGACCGTAGCCGCGGTGATCCTGATCAAAGGACGGAATCAAACCGAGCATGGGGCAATTAGTCAGTTCTTCGAGTTGTTCCGGAGTAACTACCGAATCATCCATGTAGTCGCGCGAAAACGCCGCGAAAACGCCCAGAAACAGCCCGACTGCTAGCCCCATCGCGAGATTGAGAATCGCTTTCGGGGAAGAAGCGCGAGCAGGGATCCTTGCGGGATTTACGATGGTGATGTTAGACGCCCGCGCTCCAGCAGAAATATTAGCTTCCGCCAGCTTTGTGGACAGGTCCTGGTAGAGCAGTCGATTCGATGCTTCCTCTTGCTTTAGCAGCAGCAACTGATCTGTACTATTGCTCAGACTGCTGACCTGCTGCTCTTGTTCCGAGACGCGCTGTTGAACTCCAGCCTCTGCGATCTTTGCAAGCTCGAATTCGTTCTTCGCTCTTTGAAGAATCCGCTGCAACTCAGCTTTGATCTGACCGTCGAGTGCTATCGCCTGGTTTTGGAGCTCGCTTAATGCAGGGTTCTTGGCCCCGTACTTCGTAGCTGCCGCTGCATATTGGACCTTTAATTGAGCCTGTTGCTGGCGGAGTCCCTGAAGCAATCCAAGTTCCTGCCCGCCGGGAGAGAGTACTGAATCTGAACCAGCGGTTTGGGCCAAGTCGCTCATTCCGAGACCCAGAACCACGTCTGGATCCTGGGTTTGCGTCATACGGTAAATTGCCTCTTTGGCAATTCGCGTTACATCCGCCTTGGTCAACTCCCGATTGAGGTCAGCCAGACGATCGAGGGTAGGGTTGTGAATCTCGCCTACCGAGTCGGGTGTCCCATGCGAGTCGCTCGACGAAGACATGGTCGTTCCCACCAATCCCGCTCGCCGCTGATAATCATTTACCTGTTGTTGGTTTTCAGTCACCTTGGCTTTCAGGTCGGAAAGCTGATTTGCCAACCATGCAGAGGCTTTTGCCGCAGCCAGATAGCGGGCCTGAGTGTAGTCGTTCAGATATACATCGACAACTGCGTTTGAAATTTCGGTGGCCCGTCTTGGATCTTCGTCGGTGTAGGTCACATTGATGAGCCGCGTGCCTTTTACAAGTTTGACCTGCAACCTACCCCTGAAAATGCCGAGGACGCGGTCTCGAGCAACGGTATCTTGATCAAGTGAAAGTGGTTGCTCGCCTGTCGCCGGCACCTTCGAAGCCCGCTTCGCTGGAGGCGTTGCATACGGAGGTCGCGTTGTAAGGTTGAGCTGCTTAATGACATTGAGGGCGGTATTGTCGCTTTCGATCACCGCCTGCTGGGTCTGCAGGCCCGTGCTCAATTCATCTCCCGTTCCCAAACCGGAAGCGATGCCGGATAAGTCGTCCAGACCGAGTGAAGACGAGCCCTCTTTATTAACCTCGATGGTCGTCGTTGAACTGTACATCTTCGCAGCACAAACCGTGGCGATCACCGCCACCAAGAGCCCGAGAACGAGGGAGCAAATAATAATTGTCCTGCGCCTTCGCAAGATCAGCACGATATTGCTGAGTTGTAACTCGGCCCCTTCAACCGGCCGGGCTCCAGACAGTTCCTGACGTGGACGTAAAGACTCCCGGGCGTCAGACCCTCGGGAGTGGACGGAATTCATGGACATCTGCTTCGTATACCTCTCTAGATATCTTCTGCGGCCGTGCGTTGAGGTCACCCCGGACAATCGTCGCCGATTAATCCGACATTCGGTTTTTTAACATCTCAACTTTTATGTTTCGTTGAAGGATGCATTCTCCTCTACTACACGCCCTTCATCGCAAAAAAAGCCGTGTGCAGCAGGATTGCCATATCCATAAAGAATCCGCGATTTCGTATGTAGTACAGGTCGTACTGAAGATTCTCATGAATGAGGAAGGCACGGTCTGCGCTCAGTTGCCAGAGCCCGGTTATGCCTGGCACAACGCAAAGTCGCTGTCGCTCGCGTCGGCCGTACTGTTCGACAATGAATGGCATCTCCGGGCGCGGCCCCACCAATGACATGTCGCCTTTGACTACATTCCAGAGCTGGGGTAGCTCGTCCAGGCTGGTCTTCCTCAGGAATCGCCCAACCCGGGTGATTCGCGTATCTTCCGATTCAGTCGGAGAGAACCCATACTTCGGAGCATCTGCGCGCATCGTGCGAAACTTGTAGATGTCGAAGAGTCGACCGTTCTTGCCAACGCGGCGCTGCTTGAAAATCACCGGCCCCTCGGAATCCAATCGCACTGCCTGCGCCAGCAAGGCCAACACTGGTGCGGTAAGGATCAGCAGTGTCATGCTCAATGAGCGAAATCGCATAAGCGCTTCGTAACCCTGTAAAGCGACCTGCTGATCGGAGCGCTGACGGTCGCGAGCATGAGGCCATCAATGTCCACATAATCGACCCAGGCATCCGAAGAGATCGCTTGGGTTGGAACGTACGCCAATTTTGCGCCCGCATTCAGCCGCCATAGCGGCAACCGCGGTGAATTGTTCGCGTCCCAGCGAAGGGATGGCCACAACAACCAGGTCGGCACCGTAGCTTTGGATGAGTTGCGATGTCACAGGCCCGGAGATCACGGGCGCACGACGTTCCCGCCGATAATCGGAGGAGTACACTTCTCTTTCCTACCGCTGCCACGTCGTCGTCCACAACGACCACAGGATCGAGGCCCAACTTCGGCGAGCGTACAAGGGCCGACAACACGCGTTTCCCCGTAAAGCCGGCGCCGTAGATGATCACCTTTCGCACGCCTCGACCGCGAGCGTGCAAAGAGCGTACGACGAATGATGAAGAGTTGCTTCTGGATGACAATCACAGTCGGCACCAGGGCAAAACCAATTCCAAGTACCCAGCGCGAAACCAAGTGCGCCGAGAGGATAGTGACGGCGAAGAGCAACAGAAATGCTTGCGTCGACACGCGCAAGATTCGTTCCGTCTCACGGATCCGCAATAGTCCGTGACCCTGACGATATGTGCCTTCACGATCAAGCATGAGCACGAATAGAATGGAGAACGCTAATGCCACGCCGATCACAGTCTGCGGTGGGTAAAAGATGTCCTTTCCCAGATTGAGTAAGTGATAGACAGCGTAAGCGCTGATCAAGCCGATAGCCGCCGCCGAGAAATCTCCCATGACCTCGGCCGCGGTAATCATCTGCTCAAATTGCAGCCGAGACGGCGCGGCACTCACGTCAGCAGCAATGGGCTGATTTTGCAGTTTCTCGAGATCGAGTTCCAAGAGATTGGGTTTGCCTGCGACCGAACTCATTTAGCATCTCCCCCAGAGATGTGTTGCATTGCTTGTAAGTTGTCGTAAGTAATTGCTTTCGTTCCGGTGAGTCTTATGGCGTAATGAAAGGTCGGTTGCAAGTAGCTGTGCAATATGTCGAAGTCATTTCCGGCTCGCCACGATGATCGCGGATAAGATGGAAGAACGACGAACTCACCGTCCCAGAAGTCGCAACAGATGCCCGCTCTCACAGAGTTTCTTAGAGCTATCTTGTGTCAAATAGGACTATTTGTGGAAGCGAAGCCAAATTACAAGTGAGTAGGTGAGTAGTATCGCAACCATTGCGTATCCGAGGCCGCGCACCGCACCTAAGGACCTGTGGCACCTGTCGTTGGTGCGTACTTCAATTAATTCAAGGTCAGATAATTCGTGCTCAGATAGTTGATGGGCCGAGTTCATTGTCACTCAGGAATTCTCGCTATGACTGCGCTGTTTGCAACGTCAACCCTTGAGTGGATTGGCCGCTGGCGTCATCGGCTGATAGGCGATAAGGTGTCATTGAAAGCAGTAGGCACCAACGCTCGGCGTAGGCGGCGGAAGTGCTTGCGATGGACTCAACCGGCAAAGCAGACCCGGAGAACGCCGGATAGAAATCCTGCAGCAGGATGACGGTCGAAATGAAAGACATGACAGCGATCGTCGGACTGCTGTCGCAGAAGACATCGTTTTGAACCCACTTTTGCATGTAGGTCGCCAACACCTCAACGATGGGCCGGAGATGCTGACGAAACAAGGGTTCGGTATCGGGTCCGCACTCAAGGGCGCTGAAGTGAAGTAGACGGACCAGTTCAGGTTGTTCCGCCATCGCTTTGGCGATCAATTCGAACACTGACTTCAAGGCAGCACCGGCATTCTCAGCCTTCGCAAGCTTCACCAACGAATCGGCACGGATACGCAGCTTTTGCAACTCAGATGTAATCGCGCCGAGGAACAAGTCCCGCTTGGTGGGAAAATAGCGAAAGATGTTGCCCTCACTCACATCGGCCAGTTCAGACACGTCTTTCGTGGTTGTTCCGCAGAACCCCGTACGGGCAAATAAGTACACCGCCGCCGAGATCATTCGTTCTTGACTATTATTTTGTTCACGCATATCGGGGCTGCCCGAATGTATCGACTTTTTTGAGCCTCGTGCTCTCACGATGCTTGAGGGACAATTTCCAGGTCCCATTGCTCAACTTCGACCACTATGCTCTGCATGATCAACTCGATGGTGAGAACCACGCGCAAGCCGTTCCCCTCGCGCAGAACGATGCCTTCCATGCCAGTCAGAGGACCAGACTTGATGCGAACCCGCTCGCCAACGTTCAAGTAGGGATGGGGTTGCGTGCGCACAAGCCTCAGGCTCGAGCGGAGAGCCTCAATCTCCGACTCGCTTAGCGGCATGGGTTGCCGCCTATTGCTCACGATTGAAAGCACGCTGGGTACGGCGAGTACGCGCGCATGTTCGCTCCAGGCGACCCGCGCGAAGATGTAGGTCGGAAACAACGGCAACTCCAACTCCACCTTGCAACGGTTCTTCCAGCGATGTGTCGTTCGGTAACTCGGAAAAAAAAACTCGATGCCCCGAGATGAGAAGTGATCGCCCACTCGTTTTTCGTGGCTGTGCTTGGTGTATACGGCATACCAATTGGGCCGCGTTACGTCGCTTCGCCCTGCTCCGGTAATTTCATTCGTGCACATGACTTCTCCCGCCACAACATCGAGCTGTTAGGTAATTGATCTGTCTCTGTTGAGACAAGGCTTCGCCATCGGCACTTAGCAGTGGCGTTTTCCACAATCAATGTTTTTGGTCAGATTCCGTACACTGGGTCGAAAATCCAACCCAGCACTCTTGGGTACTCTCAAGTGTTTGCTACTCTTATTGCATTTCAGCGTCCATTCAGGGGATAGCTCGTGCACCTTTGGACACTTGGTAAAAACCTTCTATTTCAGTGTGTTCACTGCAGATGGTTGATGACGGGCGCGTGTATCGCGAAACGCCGAGTCTAGTTTCTAGAATCCAATAATGTGTTTGTCTCGGAACCAGCAATTATCCGTCGCGGTTTGTACATCTTCTTCTTGGAGAATGGCAGAAAGTGAGCGCTAACTTCGGGGAGCAGAGGATTTCCGCGGGGAGTGGTTGTGCGCTTCTCGGACAAGATTCAGTAAGACGCCCCGGGCGGCACTGGAAGCCAGGGCTTTGTACTTTGTGCGTCCTTGAACGAACCGACGACGGATGATCTCGCCCGGTAATCCCCCGTTGAGCCACAATGGGACCGGCGACAGGAAATTTATGAACTATTTAGATTTCAGTGATTTACAGCAAATATTTGGAGGCGCGGGCCAGAATCGAACTGGCGAATAAAGGTTTTGCAGACCTCTGCCTTACCACTTGGCTACCGCGCCCTTTTAACGAGGGTCTCTAAACCGAGCGGAAGCAGGGCGGCAGCCTCCAGCATGGCAAACCCTCGCGCGGAGGCGAGGGTTTTAGAATCTCTGGAGCGGGAGACGGGATTTGAACCCGCGACTTCGACCTTGGCAAGGTCGCACTCTACCACTGAGTTACTCCCGCTCGACTGTTTAATCTTAGACAAAGCACTTTGCTCTGTCAAACCATCCAAAGCTTTGGCCTGTGGATTCTCCGCGTATTTACTGCTTTGCGCCCGACCACTGCGGATCCAGCTCCGGCCCAACCACTTGGCCATCCCGGAAATGCAGAATGCGATTTCCAAATCGCGCGGCTTCGGGATTGTGCGTGATCATCAGCACGGTTTGCCCAAGTTCCTGGTTGGAGCGTTGCAGCATCTCCAAAACCGCTTTGGAATTCTGGGTGTCAAGGTTTCCGGTCGGCTCGTCGGCCAGCACGATCGCCGGTTTGTTGATTAGCGCTCGCGCCAAGGCGACGCGTTGCTGTTCGCCGCCGCTCAACTCACTGGGGCGATGGTCCAGGCGCTTGTCGATGCCCAGCAGGGAAGTGATGTTCCGGAAATAATCCGGATCGTGGTTGGCGGCGTCGCCGGCAATATCGCGGGCAATTTGAATATTGTCGCGGGCGGTCAATGTGGGTAGCAGATTGAACTTCTGAAACACGAATCCAATCTTCTTCCGCCGCAGGTGGGTGCGCTCGGAGTCCGTGGTGTGAGCGAAGTCAATCCCATCGATGAACACTCGTCCGGAATCCGCCTGCGCCAATCCGCCGAGAATGTAGAAGAGCGTTGACTTGCCGCTGCCCGACGGGCCCACTACGCTCAGGAATTCGCCCCGCTCGACTGCAAAAGAAACACCTCGCACCGCCGGTACGTCCACTTTGCCGATGCGATAGGTTTTCGTGACATTTTCAACTTGAATAATGGCTGCCATGGGTATGCTTGTCATCTTACACGACCAGCACGCACCCCCGCTGCCGGTTGCCCGATGGCGCGTTTACCGGGCAACTTGTCCAGCCGGATATTAATCAGCGATTAACAAGCCCGGACGGAGCGCGGGATGGCAGCAGGCGCCGCGTTGCGAGGGCCGCGGCGCTTCACCAGCAGAAGCCGGATGCGCTCCAATAACTCTGCCGGTGCATACGTGCCTTTGCGCAGCAGGAGGTCAGCCGGCGCGTCGGTATGGACAACCCAGTTCTCAGCGCTCAACAAAATAATCGGAATTTCCGGAGAATGCGCTTTGATGCGCATCACCAAATCCTTCGCGGGAGTATCCGGCAGATGAACGTTGCTCAACACCAGGTCCACGCCGCCTTGATGGAAAATATTGATCGCATCTTTCGCGGTCTTGCACGTCACCACGCGGTAGCCGCGGGTTTCCAGAGTGAGCTTCTGGATGGAAAGGCTTTGCTCGTCGTCCACGCACAGGATCGTCTTCTTCACGGTCATCGTTGAGGGCTCTATTCTCCTGCGATCCCGGGTGCATGGATCTTCTACGATGTGGCGCATCGTTCAGGATTTGAATCGGTGTTCGAATCCTACGAAGAAGACCGCCCTCTGACAAGTGCCCAGTTTGCCAATTGCACTTCTGGTCATGATGCTGAAACCAGTCGAAGGCTAAAAGCCGTTGAAAGTAAACGCGCAGCTGTTTATCGCAATACAAACTCACCGCGTGCCATCTCCACAATCTCCTCCGCCCACGCGAACGTCGGTAACGCCCACATCGGTTTTCCGCCCGCGGATTTGCAGGAAGCTGGGCCGTCCGATCTCCAGTCCCTGCTCGATCAATCCTTGCGCCTCGCTCTTGAGTACGCCGTGCTGCACCGCCCAGGCGGTGCAGCATCCCGCAGCCGAGCCGGTTGCAGGATCTTCGCCGTTATAAAACTGCATGCGCGCGTGCAAGGTCGCACCGGGGGTCTCGGTCTCCCGCGAAACAAAATAGAAAAATTTGCCTGCGTGTTCCTTGGTGAATGCGCTCGCGCTCTTCTGGTCTACGCGCAATTCCCGCATCGCGGCCAGGGATTTCAATGTCACGATGGTGAACGCGGTGCCGGTAGAAACCGTCTGAATCGGCAGCGAGGTGTCCATAAAATCCAGCGGCACACCGGTCGCGCGGGCCACCACTTCCGCCTCATAGATCTCGCCGAACTCCGGATCGCGCTGTCGCATCTCGCCCACCAGTTGCCCTCCGGCACCGGACGTAAAGCTAACCGGAATCTTCCCCACGTTCAACTCCAACTCCACCACGTCTCCTCCACGCTGCTGGCGCAGGCACCAGGCGGTTCCCAGCGTTGGATGTCCGGCAAAGGGGAGTTCCTCTTGCGTGGTAAAGATGCGCACCCGCACGCCCTGTGCGCGCTCCACCTTTTCGTCGCGAGGAAGAATGAAGGTAGTCTCGGAGAGATTGGTTTCCTTGGCGAGCGCCTGCATCTCGCGGTCGCTCAAGCCACGGGCATCGGTGAACACAGCGAGTTGATTGCCTTCGAGCAGTTGGTGCGTGAACACATCGACCAATACGTAGGAATAGGGGCGCCCATTCATGCAGTTTTCCTCCCCATCAGGTTATCGCATCGCGTGTTTGATGCAGCATCCACAGCGCAGCCACCAAAGAATAAGGCGCCGATTTGAATCAGCGCCTCATGGCTTTCGCAACTAAACTGGCGGGTTTAAAAAGCTCCTTGATAGCCAGCGGCGAACCATTCGCCTTCCGTCCAACCGGCCGTGGCCAGCAGGCCCAGCCAGGAGGAGCGGTACGACAAACGGCTGGCTTCCGATACCGACGGATTGCATTTTGCGCCGAGCTCGACTCCGCGTACTAAAAGTTCGTTATAAGTAAGAGTGTGTGTTGGTGCTTCCAAAACTGAGCTATTCGTGACGTGCCTCCTATTGCATACTTCTATGCTTCACTCTACGCTTCCGCAATCGCCGCCCGGTGCCCGCGCGCAAGTTTGCCCTTCCGGCGTGACCCGGCTCACTGCCATGTATGCCTCAGTGGCGAAATCCCGGTGCGGTTGCGCTCATTTTCAAGGCAAAAGGATGGCAGAGCGCAGATCGCGCGTGAACTCTGCTGCACGCAAAACGCCGGACGATTTCTCGTCCGGCGTTTTGCGTGTAACTGTTTGGCAGCCGAGCAGGCTCAGCAGATTCGCGGCAACTGTTCTCCGCTCAACATATCGATGACGCGTGTGGTGCCGATGCGGCTGTTCATCTTCACCAGCCCGCCGCGCTCTTCTGTAACGCGGCCAATGGCCACTGCGCCTGCCGTATGCTGGTCGGTACGCAACAACTCCAGCGCGTGTGCGACTTCGTTCTCCGGCACAAAGACGATCATGCGGCCCTCGTTGGCCAGGTACAGTGGATCAAAGCCAAGCACCTCGCATGCTCCGGCCACATCGTCGCGCACCGGAATCTTTGCCTCATCAATGATGATCTGTAGCCCGGTGGCTTCCGCAATTTCGATCAGCGTGGTGCCCAGCCCTCCGCGCGTCAGGTCGCGCAGGCAGTGTACGCCAACATTGCCGGAGATCAGCTTCTGCACCGCGCCGTTCAGCGGAGCGCAATCGCTTTTAATCTGGGACTCAAACTCCAGCCCCTCGCGCATCGCCATGATCGCAATGCCGTGTTGGCCAACGTCGCCGCTGAGCAGCACCACATCGCCAGCCTTCACGCTTGCGGGCGCAATCGTCAGCTTATGTTCCACAATGCCCACGCCCGCCGTGTTGATGAACACGCCGTCGCCCTTGCCGCGATCGACCACCTTGGTATCGCCGGTCACCAGTTGCACGCCGGCAATTTCCGCCGACTGCTTCAGGCTCTGCACCACCGCCCAGAGCGTTTCCATCGGCAGCCCCTCTTCGAGGATCAAGCCGCAGCTCAAGTACACCGGGCGCGCGCCGCACATCGACAGATCGTTCACCGTGCCGTTAATCGCCAGCGAGCCGATGTCGCCGCCCGGAAAGAACAGCGGATGCACCACGTAGGAATCGGTGGTAAACGCCAACCGCGCGCCGCCCAGGTCAAACACCGCGCCATCGTGCCGCGCCTCCAGCAGCGGACTGTTGAAGGCCGGCAGAATCATCTTCTCGATCAGTTGATGCATCAACTTGCCGCCGCCGCCATGGGCCAGCGTCACCGTTGGATAGTCGGTGATCGGCAGTGGGCAGCTCAGCGTAAAGTCCTTCACCGTGCTCATCGTTTATACCTTCCCTGCGGCCGCCAGCTCAGCGCGCCGATAGCGATAATACGCGGCGCATGCGCCTTCGTTGGAAACCATGGGTGCGCCCAGCGGTTTTTCCGGCGTGCACTGTTTGCCAAAAGCCGAGCACTCATGCGGCTTCTTCTGCCCCTGCATGATCAGTCCGCTGATGCACAGTGGACTCTCCTCCGCCGTGTAATGCCCGACGTTGAATCGCAACTCGGCATCGAATTCCGCATACTCCGGACGCAGGCTCAATCCGCTGGCGCCAATTTCTCCAATGCCCCGCCACTTGCGATTCACCACGCAGAATATTTCCTTCACGTAGTGCTGCGCCGGGTGGTTGCCGCCCTCGGTGACGGCTCGCGTGTACTGATTCTCCACCACATAACGGCCCTCTTCCAGTTGCGCAATGCACATCGCAATGCCCTGAAGAATGTCGAGTGGCTCAAAGCCTGTCACCACGATGGGAACCTTGTACTTGGCGGCGATCGGAATGTACTCGTCGTAGCCCATGATGGCGCACACGTGTCCCGCCGCCAAGAAACCCTGTACCCGGTTGGTCTCCGAGCCCAGAATCGCTTCCATCGCCGGCGGTACCAGCACATGCGACACCAGCACCGAAAAGTTCTTGATCCCCTGCTGCTTCGCCTGGAATACGGCCATAGCGTGCGCCGGAGCCGTGGTCTCAAAGCCCACCGCGAAGAACACAACCTGCTTCGCCGGATTTTCCTTGGCGATCTTCAGCGCATCCAGCGGGGAGTAGAGGATTCGCACATCGCCGCCGCGCGCCTTAATGCCGAACAGGTCGACCTCGCTCCCGGGCACGCGCAGCATATCGCCAAACGAGCAGAAGATTACCTCCGGCCGTTGCGCAATCTGCACTGCCTTGTCGATCAACTCCAGCGGCGTCACACACACCGGGCAGCCTGGTCCGTGCACCAGTTCAATCTCTTTCGGCAACAACTCATCCAGCCCAAATTTCACGATGGCGTGGGTCTGCCCGCCACAGATCTCCATGATGGTCCAAGGCTGCGTGGTGATCCGTCGAATCTCCTGCGCATACCCCCGCGCCGCGTCTGCGTCGCGATACTCCGATGAAAATTTCACTGCTTTACTCCTGGATCCGGCGTCAGCTCTCCCAATTCGCCGAGTTCGCCCATCTCCTTCAAATAGCCGAACACCTTGTTGGCCTCTTCTTCGTCCACCACGCTGATGGCCAAGCCCACATGCACCAACACATATTCGCCAACCTTTGCTTCCGGAACAAAGGCCAGATTCACCGTCTTGAGCACCCCGCCAAAATCCACGCGGGCCTCCCGGGTTATATCTTCTCCGCTAACGCTGACGATCATTCCTGGAACTGCTAGACACATTTCGGCTCCCTCGCGCTTTCCTCGAATCTCAATTTCCGTGCTGCCGCCACCACCTGTCCCAGCGCAATGCCCCCATCGTTGGGAGGAACTCTCTGGTGCCAATAAACCTTCACGCCCCTGGCTTCCAGCCGCGCCACCGTCAACTCGGTTAGTAACCGGTTCTGGAAACATCCTCCGCTCAGCGCAACCGGCAGGCCCACGTGTTGGCCGGCAACCCGGGCAATCATCTCCGCCAAGGTGTTGTGGAACTTCCGCGCCATCGTTTCCGGCTTCGCTTTCAGTATAACGTCCGCCATCATCCCCCGCACCAGAGGAGCCCAGTCCAGCTCTGCCGGTGCCGCGTCGCTTGCAGGCGGAGTAATCTCGAATTCGTAAGCACTATCCTCCGCGCTCTGCGGTCGCCAGCCACTCCAGTTCCATCGCCGCCTGCCCCTCGAAGCGCGAGATCTGCCGCACTCCGATCAGCGAAGCCGCCGCATCGAACAGACGCCCTGCGCTGGAGGTCCACGGGCTGTTCAATCCCTGCCGCAGCATCTTCGCAACCACCTTGCGCTCGACCGCCGAGAACGCCTGCACTGGTTTGAGCTCCTCACGCTCCAATATCCCTTCGCCCAGAGACTCGAACAGAACACTCAATCCGCAGCGCCGTGGCTCGCGTACCGCCCGCTCGCTTCCTGCCAGCCGGAACCTCCGCAACCGTGCCACCCGCACATACCCATCCTCGCCTATCCTCAGGAACTCGCCGCCCCAAACGGTTCCATCCGAACCCCAGCCACTACCGTCCCAGGCTACGCCGAGCGCCGGAGCCTTCACTCCGTTCTCCGCCATGCACCCCAGCACGTGAGCATAATGATGCTGCACCCGACCGGATGTTCGCTCACCCGGTGTCGCATATTCGGTTGAGATGTAGTTCGGATGAAGGTCGCAAGCCACGATTTCCGGCTTCACCTCGTAAAGGTTTTCCAGGCTTTCCACCACGCGCTCAAATGCCATGCTCGCCTGCGCCGTTTCCAGATCGCCAATATGCTGGCTGAGAAACACCTGCCGCCCCACCGAGAGCGCAACCGTGTTCTTCTGGTGCGCGCCCACTCCCAGCACCGGCGGCATCTCCTCTTCCAGCATCACCGGCAGCGGAGCAAATCCCCGCGCGCGACGCATCACCATCTGGCGTCCGGCCATCACCCGCACAATCGAATCATCCACATGACGCAGAATCGGCCGGTCATGCACCAGCAGCAGATCTGCAATCTGGCCCAAGCGCTCCACCGCCTCGTGCTCGTCGATGCAAATCGGCTCATCGCTCAAATTGCCGCTGGTGGCAATCACCGCAAAGCCCAGCGCCCGCAGCAGCAGATGATGCAGCGGCGCATAGGGAAGCATTACTCCCAGCATCGGATTGCCCGGCGCCACCGAAGGCGCAAGCGTCGATGTACCCTGTCCTTTGCGCCGCACCAGCACGATGGGCGATTCCGGCGAGCGCAACAATCGTTCTTCCAGCGGCAAGAGCTCGCACTCCCGCAGCACGTCCTCCGCCGCAGGACACATCAAGGCGAACGGCTTCTCCTCGCGATGCTTACGCTCGCGCAGCCTCCGCACTGCCTGTTCATTGCGGGCATCGGCCATCAGGTGGAATCCACCCAATCCCTTTACGCCCACAATCTTGCCCTCGCGAATTGCCTCGGCAGCCTCGTCCAGCGCCGCCGCCCGCCGCTTCAGCACCGCGCCCGTCATGCTCCAGAGCTCCAGCTGCGGCCCGCACTCCGGACACGCGTTAGGCTGCGCGTGAAACCTGCGATTCCCCGGATCGCGATACTCGCGCTCGCACTCGGCGCACATCGTGAACTTCCGCATCGTCGTACGCGGCCGGTCGTAGGGCAGCGATTCGATGATCGTGTAGCGTGGTCCGCAGTTGGTGCAGTTGGTAAACGGATAGCCGAAACGCCGGTTGCCCGCCTCAAAGATCTCCCGGATACACTCCGGGCAGGTCGCAATATCGGGCAGCACCAGCGCGGTCTTCTCTCCGCCCTCACCCTCGCTCTTGCGAATCTCAAATCCCGTGTAGCCGACGGGATCGGCAAAGCTGCTTTCCAGACTCTGGATGAATGAGATCGCCGGTTTTTCCCGCTCTACCCGCAGTAGAAATTGATCCAGCTTCTCCCGAGGTCCTTCCACTTCCACAAACACGCCGCGCGCCGTGTTGTTTACCCAGCCGTTCAACTCCAACTCGGCCGCCAGCCGATAGACGAACGGCCGGAAGCCCACGCCCTGCACTGCCCCGCGAATCGTCATCTTCAGCCGTGCGCAGGGCTGCTGGCCCTGTGAGGTGCCGATCGCTTTCTGGTCTGCAGTCGCCAAGCTTCCTCTTTCCCTACCTTGCAGCCATGAACCTGCGGAGATCCCTACTGAGCAGACTAGATTTTAGCAGTCGCTCCCGCAGATAGAGAACGTCACCTCGCGTCGTGATAGCAGTCACACCCCCACCCACGCCAAGACGCACCGCGCCCGGTGCTAGAATCGCTTCAGTCCCGGCTCCCCGGAGTGGAATCCCCTTTCATGACCGCTTCTTCTTCCGCCGCATCCACCACGCCCATTCCCATGCTCGATCTCAAGCGCCAGTATGTCACCATTCGTGAGCTGGTGCGCCAGTGCCATCGACCAGGTCTGCGAATCGCAATCGCTGGTGCTGGGCGAGGAGGTTGCGGCCCTGGAGCGCGAAATTTCGGCGCATCTCGGCGCGGCCTCCACGGTCGGCTGCTCCTCGGGTACGGATGCCCTGTGGCTCGCTCTCGCAGCGGTTGGCGTCACCGCCGGTGACACCTTCATCACCACGCCTTTTTCGTTCTTTGCCTCGGCCAGCTCCATCACCCGCTGCGGCGCCCGCCCGGTCTTCGCCGACATTGACCCGGCGACCTTCAACCTCTCGCCGCTCGCGGTCGAGCACGCGATTGC
Organism: uncultured Acidobacteriota bacterium; assembly: GCA_963779365.1. Classification (GTDB taxonomy): domain Bacteria; phylum Acidobacteriota; class Terriglobia; order Terriglobales; family Acidobacteriaceae; genus TOLSYN. The sequence goes on from CAVZYB010000033.1 coordinate 63,439, forward strand.
CGATCAGCATCCAGCCAATCTCAAAGGCATCATGCCCGTGCATCTCTACGGCCAGTGTGTGGATGCTGACGCCTTTGACGCAGTTGCCGCCGCCCACCAGCTCGTGATCGTCGAAGATGCCGCGCAGGCCTTTGGAGCCACATGGAACGGGCGCCATGCCGGAACCTTGGGACGCACCGCGGCCTTCAGCTTTTACCCAACCAAGAATCTCAGCGCCTTTGGCGATGCCGGCGCCGCGACCACCATGGACGTCGGATGTGGGCGAGCACATGAAGCGGCTGCGGAATCACGGTGCCGCCCGCCGCTACTACCACGAGGAGATTGGCTGGAACGCCCGCATGGACGGTATCCAGGGCGCGGTGCTGCGCATCAAATTGCGTTTTATTGAGCAGTGGAACCAGCGCCGCCGCGAGATCGCGGCCACCTACGATCATCTTCTCCAGCAGGCGGGACTCACCGGCGCTCGCGGAACATTTACATATGTCGATGCAATCGCGTCCGCTTGCTCTGCCCGCAACCGCTCCGGCGGCAAAGCATATCTTCCACCAGTATGTAGTCCGCGCGCATCGCCGCGACGAGCTGCGCGGCTTTCTCCACGAGCGCCAGATCGGCTGCGAGATTTACTATCCTGTGCCGCTTCATTTCCAGCAATGCTTCGCGTATCTCGGTTACAAGCCGGGCGATTTTCCGGAGTCCGAGCGCGCCTGCTCTCGAAGTGCTCGCCCTGCCCATCTTCCCCGAACTTACCGGAGCCGAGCAGCAACGGGTTGTCGGTGCAATCGCAGAGTTTTACTCGAAGCCGTAAATTTTGCTGGCGAAAACCGTCAGTCTGCGCAGAGAGTACGAACCACTCACGCCGTGCGCCGAAGGGATTGATCTGCGATAGTCGATTCCGTGTCCATCGCAACTTTGTCCATCGCGATTTCAAGCGGCACTGGCTCCTGCCTCAAGCCGCAGCGCCACCGCGCGATATCTCTGATAATCCCGGGTCAGCAGCGCTTCGTCGTATTCGCCCTCCATCGCCAGCGCGGCCATCTTGGACCAGCCCATGCAAAAAATTGTGTAGGCCAACAGGTAAGGTGCAAGCCTTTCTGCGATGGCATCTCCGGAGCGCGCCTCGTATTCGCGAATAAACTGCTCGCGCGCCTCGCCCTGTAACTCCCATTCCACAATCGCCCCAGCCACATCCCAGGCGATGTCGCACGGTCCAGGGAAGAAATGATTATCGCCGTGGATGCCGGCATCCAGCTTCAGCAACTCTCCGCCATCGGTACGAAGCCACTCGTGAGGCATCATGCGCCCATCGCACACCACCACGCGGCCAATGCGCAATCGCGACTCGGCATCGCTGAGTTCCTCGCCGAACTCAAGCTGCCAGTTCCAGCGCAACATCGTCTTCGATCTCCGGACTTTGCGCCGCATCGCTCGCAAAGTGCGTGAACCGGAACGCAAGATAATCAGCCATTCGCTCCAGCAATTCAGCCGAACGGTCGTGCCTTCCAACATCCGTCCCGGCACCAGCTCATATTCCCCAAAGCCGCGCCGGTTGCCGAGATAGCGCGGCGCGAAGCCTTCAGCCGCGAGCAATCTTGCTCTTGCGCCAATGGCTTCGCCGTAATGTCCAAAGCCCTCGAACTTGAAGATGCTCTGCTGATCGCGACCCAGGAATTTGGCCGGCTCCAGCGGCGCCCACGAGGCGGGCATCGTGCTCTCCGCGCAATGAAAATGCCTGCGCCAGATGCCTCCGGAGAGACTTTCTCCCGCGCCCTCTGGAGGCAGAGGCTCATTCTGCATGACATGGAAGTGGTAGCGTGTCCAGCGCGCGGCGGCATTCGTGGCGCGCAAACCAGCAGGATCAACCACGCGGCTACCCGCCATGTGAATGCGCTCGCCTTCGACGCCGCACCCGCTGACGGCCTCGGCCACCGCCAGAAAGGACGAGCCGCTGATCCCCGGCCCTTCGTCCACAATCAGAAACTCGGCATCGCGCGATCTTCCGAATCTCCCAAATCTTCCAACCCATTCGCACAACTCAGGCGTTAGCTCCAACTGGCGATCATAGGGGTGGCCCGTTGGACGCACGGTAATGCGCTCGCACTGCACCCCGCGCAGGCGCAGCGATGCGCAGGCCACCGCGCTCAAGGCGACTCCGATGCTGCGAATTCCGATCACTGCCATGCGCGGCTCGAGCGCCAGTGTGTCCAGCAGAATGGCAACCTTGCGCGGATGCAGCGCGTAATAGGAAAAACCCTCCTGCACGGCAATCTCGTAACGATCCGCCACGCGGAGCTGTTCCGTCCATTGCAAAACTGTGAGGAGCGAATCTGTTCTGCCCGGTGAGGAAAGCAAGGGCGACGCTATCGGTGATCTGCGCGGCCATGTTGCAGGACTCCGGACGGCAGGCGTCACTACCCGCGCCATCCAGCAACGCGCATTCCAGCTCTCCGGCGGCGATGAGCGTTGCCAGTGCGCAGTCTTCGGCGCTCTGCCCGGGAACCCTCTGCCGGTGACGCTCCGCCAACGGCGCAGCGCACCGGCGAGCGATGCAATCAGCGCCGGTCCGCTTACCGTGTGCCTGCCGTCGCGGAAGACGTAGGCATTCCAACCAGAGTTGTTCATGGCGCGTCGAGTGGCGGCAACAAAACCGGGCGCCGCATCAGGCCGCTTTCTTCTTTATGGCCGCGAGGCGAGCGCGAGATGTCGCCCTCTTTGTCGATGAAGTAGAGAAACTGATTGTCGCGATCAACCGCGTGCTCAACCAGGATCTTCGACTCGCCTACCCCGCTCTTCGGCTTGTGGCAGACATTGCCCTGACCATCGATAAAGTACAGATATTTCTTATAATCCCTGTGGAGGTCCAACTTTTTGATCTTCTCGGCCATCGCGGCATACCCCCGTCTTAAGGAGTAGGATTCATTTTGGCCCTGCGGGGATGGATAGCCCTGAGCAGAAGTTCAGATTCAGCGTCCATCCCGGCAACTCCGGAAGTTCAGCGTTTCCTCTTCTGGCGTGGGGCTGGGCTTGCTATGGGCGGCTTTTTTGCCGGGTGACTCTTTCTTCTTGGGCTCGTCCGGCGAGTGCGCGGCCTGCTGCGGTTGTTCGCCGGGAGCAAGCACCTGCCGCACGATGTTGCCGATGACCCGGTACTTGCGATCGCTGATCGAACCGTCCGCATTCTGTTTGCGGATGGTGAACACCGGCATGGTGCCTTCGTTGCCGAAGTTTTCGGTGGAAACCGCGGCCGGGAAATATCCCACGATGTAGTGTTCGCGATACCCGGTTTCGTAGCGATGCTTTTTCAGGTTCCAGGTAAAGACGCGGACCTGGTTGAAGTCGTAGGGAAGGCCATCCTTGTTTTCGTTCAGCAGCACCAGGTACTGAGGAATCGTGCCCTTCTCTTCGTCCTGCACGGTGTTGAGTACAAACGCTGCCTGGATGCGCTGGCCCTCGGCGTACTGCGCCACGTCGAGCGGGATGTCGAGATCGACCATGTGCGCCAACACCCAGCCGACGCGTCCCTGCTGATCGCGCACCAGCCACCAATCGTCCATCGGCTTAGGCTGCGGCTCTTCGGCCGGAGCCGCGGCGGCGCCGCCCGACTTGCGGACTGGCTTGCGGCTTGGTTTGTGGTTTGGTTTGCGGATTGAGTCGCGGACGGCGTAGAGTTCGGCGCCGCACCCGGCGCGGCCTTTACCGACTGGGATGACTGAGCCTGCGCGGGCGGTGCTGGCGGTGCGGGCTTCTTCTTCGGCTTGGGCTTCAGTGGATCGCCCGCAGCCCGGGCGAGCTCGGCTGCGCGCTTGGCGGCGATCTCCTCCGGAGTGGCGCGCACGGTAGTCGAGCGCTTGAGCATCTCCACCTTGGAACTTTCGGCCAGCTGATAGAGAGTATCGGTCTCACGCCCCGGGGTGACGTGCATGTTCAACTCGACGCGGGTGACGCCATGGCCCTGGGCGGGCGTATTGCGATTGTCTTTGCTCAACCGCTGGAACTGATCGTAGACGTCGCTGGGCACCAGGGCGCGCAACTCGATCCAGCCTTCGACTTTCTGTGCGGTGCGCACGCGCACAAAGCGCTTCTGGCGCTCGAGGACCTCGACGCGTTCCCCGTTTTTCACCGTGCCGACACGGTTGTAAACCGTGGCCACATGGTCGCGAAGATTGGCCTGTGGAGCGGAGACATACATGGTTTCGCCGCCGCCGATCGGGCCTCCGTGTTTGCAGGAGGCGGCGTAAAACAGCACTGGCAGAAGGGCGAGTCCAAGGGAAAGTCGCAGGGCGAGCAGACGGTAACGAGAGTTCAGGAGATACAAGGGCTTCATTCCGTGAATCTCCACTATAAACCAGAGTGGCAGGGAAACGATTGACCTTTCAGTGAATGTTTGGAGAAGGGGGAGTGCGGAGGTAGTCAATGGTTGCGAGGGCGGCCAACGATTGGCGAAAAAGTAACTTGGTGATAAGCGGAAGCTTACAAGATAGGTAATGCTTCCGGCCAGACCGTGGGCCTGGCCGGGGAGAGTCTCATTCCTCGCCGAAGTGAATTCCGATGGAGCGGGCGGTGTTGACCAGTTCTCCGGCGGGGTCGACGGTCTTCATCTTTCCGATGGCTTCGGCGATGTCGACGAACTCGATCTTGTCGCCGCGCAGCGCCACCATCTTCAGGAAGCCGCGTTGGGCGATGAGGTCGACGGCGGCGACGCCGAAGCGGGTGCTGAGGATGCGATCGTAAGGCGAAGGCGAACCGCCGCGCTGGGTGTGCCCCAGAACCGTGACCCGGACATCCTTCTTGGCGCAGATCCCAATGGCTTCGCCGATCAGGTTGCCGACGCTGATGCCTTTGGGGACTGAGCCGTAACGCTGAATGCAGTCTTGGCGAATTTCCTCGGGAACCTGCACGCCTTCGGCCAGGGAGATGATGGTGAACTTCTTGCCGAAGATATGGCGCTGGTTGATATAGCCGCAGACGCTCTCAATGGAGAAGGGAATCTCCGGAATCAGAATGATGTGAGCTCCGCCGGCGATTCCGGCGTGGAGCGCGATCCAGCCGGCGTCGCGTCCCATCACTTCCACGATCATGACGCGGTGATGCGATTCGGCGGTGGTGTGGATGCGGTCGATGGCGTCGGCGGCGACGTGAATGGCGGAGTCAAAGCCAAAGGTGACATCGGTGGCGCACAGGTCATTGTCGATGGTCTTGGGGACGCCGACCACCGGCAGCCCTTTGCGGGCGAGATCGAGGGCGATCTTCTGGGTACCGTCGCCGCCGATGACGATGAGGGCATCGAGGCCCATGGCTTTGGCGTTCTGGATGACTTCGCCGGAGAGATCGCGGACCGCTTCCTGCTGTCCATCACGATTGACGCAATATTCGAAAGGATTGCCGCGATTGGTGGTACCCAGGATGGTGCCGCCGCGGGGCAGAATACCGCTGACGTCACTGAGCAGCAGGGGGCGGCTTTTTTCCGGCCAGATGAGTCCGTCGAAGCCGTCGCGGATGCCGATGACGTCATAACGATACTTGAGGATGGCGGTTTTCACCGCGGCTCGGATGACGGCATTGAGACCGGGACAGTCTCCTCCGCCAGTGCAGATGCCGATTTTTCTGATTTCAGCCATGCGATATTTTCTGCAATGATTGCGAATTTGACCCCAGAGTCGTCGGAGGGAATTGTATATCAGCGGGAGAACTCGCGTGCTGTATTGCGGGCGCCAACCAGCAGCCGTCTTCGAAACGGGATTGGAATGCAGCACCGGGAAAAACGGTGCCGCATTCTTCAAGGTTGAATGGAAGCCTAGAGGATGGTCTGGTTGAACGACACCGATGTGCCGGTGACGGTGGAGGGCGAGGCGGCAGCCCCAAAGGTGGCGGTGGCGGTGATGGTGAAGGGTGTGGCAGCACTGACCACGGTCACGACACCGGCAGAGTTTACGGTAGCCACGCTGCCGGTGGTATCGCTGCTGGTCCAAGTAACGTACGGGGTAAGGGCACCGCTGGCAGAAAGGGTGGTGTCGCCGGGAAAGCTGGCGGTTGCAATGGCCTGGAAGGTTGTGCCCGCGGCAAACGAGGTAGCGCCAGATTGGCTTTCCACGCTGAGGGTGGCGGGAGCGGTTCCGAGGTAGAGCACGACCGCACAGGGATTGCTGGTCACTCCGCCGCTCTTTGCCGTGACGGTGGTGTTGCTGATAGTGGTGCCCGCCGTCAGGACGCCGGCGCTACTGACGGTAACGATCGCAGTGTTGGCGCTGGTCCAGGTAGCAGTGGTGTCGGTGGCCGCGGTACCGCTGACGGTGGTCGAGGTGGCCGAGAGCGCGGTATAGCTATCGGGCGGAGTGGTGCTCGCTCTGAGGAGGACTGCGGCAGGGCTGATGGTGACCGTTTGAATGGAACTGGGAGAGACAAAAAAGTCCGAGCAGGAGCCGCAGAACACGATGAGTGCGAGAACAGGGAGCAGGCCGATGATCTTGCGAAGCATGAGTTCCTCCGAAGCGTTCATTGTAGTGCGTCTGCCCGGGAATGAGTAAAGACGGGGGATTGCGAAATTTGAAAAAGTGCTAATCATTCTAATCACAGAGCGGAATCGATTGCGGGTGAGGAACTTGGTGCGGCGCGGGAGGTGTGAGCGGAGCGGGGATTCTTCGCTACGCTTCAGAATGACACCTCAAAAAAAAGCAAGAGCAAGGGCAAGGACAGAAACAGAGGCAAGAACAAAGGCAAGAACAGAGGCAAGAACAAAGGCAGAAAAAGTGACGACGAAAGGAAGAGCCGCGGAGTGCGATCAGGTGGCTGGTACGGGTTGGGCGGGGTGCGTTGCCAGCGACCAGTTATCGCGGCCATTGTGTTTGACCTGGTAGAGGGCTTGATCGGCACGGGCGAGGGCGACCTCCCAGTGCTCACTCTGGACGCTCGGGGAGAACAGGGCCGCACCGATGGAAATGGTGAGGTGAAAGGTGGCTTTTCCCGGCACATGGACGGGCGATTCACGAAGGTGCTGGCGAATCCGGTTGCAGATTACCTCCGCATGGGCCTCGGTGGACTCCGGGCAGATGATGACGAACTCCTCGCCTCCCCAGCGCGATATGACATCGGAGTTGCGCACGCAACGGCGCAGAATCTCGGAGAGGCGCAGCAGTGCCTGGTCTCCCACATCATGTCCCCACTGGTCATTCACGCTCTTGAAGTGGTCGATATCGGCGATGAGGACGAGGGCGGGGTGACGGCCGCGGCGGAGGCGCTCGGTCTCGTGTTCCATGAAGGGCGCGAGAAAGCGGCGGTTCTTGAGTCCGGTGAGCGGGTCCTCCAGCGCCTGCAGCTTGCGCGCAATGTTGATGCGCCAGAGTGACCAGGCGAGAGCCACGGCGAGCAGGAGGCAGATGAGCAGGAGCGCGGCAAGAGCGCCGGTAAGCTGGCTGCGCCGGGTGATGGTCTCAAGCTGGAACTGCTGATTGCGCTGCCCCTGGGCCAATTGCTGGCGCATCTTTTCGGCGGCGACCAGTTGACTCCGGGTGTGGAGTTCGGCGATCTGCTCGTCCTTGCGGCGCTGCTCGGCATCGGCCGCAAGGAGTTGTTCCTGGTGCAGCAGGTTGAGGTTTTCGAGGCGGTCACGCTCATTGCGATTGCGATCTATCTGCTCCTGGGCAAGCAGGTCACGCCGCTCCTGCTCGGACTTTTCGAGCGCCAGGGTGGACTCGAGGCGGGACAGGCTCTGATGATTGGTGCGCTCGTTCCATTCCTGCTGGGCATCGCGGAATTCCTGGTACGCGGTGAGCGCTTCAGGATAGCGGCGCACGGCTTCATAGACCTGATATTTCTGTTCGAGATTCTCGAGCTGGGAAGCGTGACGGCCCAGGTTTTCCGCCGCCGCCTGGTCGATGAGCGGAATCCCATCTTCCGCGTCGCCATTGAGGCCGAGCGCCAGGCCGAGCAAGCCTTTCGAGTAGGTGATTGCCTGCTCGTTGCCGGATTGCTGGGCACTGGCCAGCATGGCGCGGTCGTTGGCCAGCAGAGCGGGGTAGTTGTGGCTCTGGAAGTAGAACTCGTGATATAGCGCAAAGGTAAAATGCTGCAGCCGGAAATCGGCGCGCGGGGCGATGGCCGCGGCGCGGTGGATCGACTCCAGCGCCTGGGGAAACTGCGCGGCGAGCGATGAGGACGCGGGCCGAAGTCTCCTGCACGCTGAAGCGGGTGTTCAGGGAATCGCTCGAAGAGGTGAGCTGAAGCGCCTGGTTGATGGAATCCTGGGCGGCATCGAAGCGCTTCAGGCTGAGCTCGAGTTCGGCGCTATCGACGAGGAGCTGGGTGGGCACGTGGCCGACGCGGCGGAAGATGGCACGGGCGCGCTGAAAAGAGTCGAGGGCGCGATCGAGACGTCCCTCGCTAATGAGCACGGCGGCATAATCGGCGTAATAGGCGGCGACCTGGGGATCGGGCTGACCGCTGAGATGGCGTCCAGCAAGGTCAAAAGCAGCGTCGGCATCAACGTCGTCGTGGAGCTCGCGAAAGCCCCGGCCGAGGCTGGTAAAGATCTGAAAACGAGGGAAGTGCGGCGCGAGCTGGGCCTCGAGAGCGTGGTCCCGTTCGAGCGCCAGAGCAGCGGTGTTCTCCGCCCGCGAAAGCGTATCGGCCAGCTCGGAGTAGACGAGGCCGAGGGTGGCTTCCTCGTCACTGGCGTCGGCGGTGGCGAGAAGCCGCTGCAAATCCGCGGCTACGGCAGCGGGGTCCTTGGCGGCCAGGGAGCTCCGCAGGCGAGCGAAGCCGTGGGCGATGGCGGCGTTGCGATCCCCATCTTGTGAGCCGGAGCTGATTGCAGAGGGGTCGAGCACCGGCACGAGCGCAACGCGCGTGACTTGCGCAGACAACAGCGCGGCGGAGAAAAGCAGCAGCGGAAGGAGCCGGGCGGAAAGCCAGAGGGGTGCGCCTGGAATCCGAAACAGGGGTGGGCGGCACGGGCAAGGAACCCCGAACGACGAAGCTGGCCTTCTTATTCGCATGGATTACGAGAGACACAGTATAAGCCGGAGCTGGATTGGTGAGAAGAGAAAACGGCTACGGGAACCACTGGCGGCAAGGGCAGAAAAATCCCCACCCGGAGGAGTGGGGATGGGTGTTCCGGTGGCGGCGGCTTAGGGCAGCATTTTGCCGGTGGCGAGGTAGCGCTCGTGGAAGGCGTGGGCTTCGCCGAGCAGGTGCGGCGTGTGCTGTCCGTTGGTGCTTTTGCGGGCGCGCTCAAAGTAGTCCTTGAGCAGCGGTTGGAAGACGGGTGCGGCGCAGTTTTCGATGACGAGGCGGGCGCGCTGTTTGGGCGAGAGGCCGCGCAGATCGGCCAGACCGTTCTCGGTGACCAGGACCTGGGTGTCATGCTCGGTGTGGTCGACGTGGCTGACCATGGGAACGATGGTCGAGATGCTGCCGCGGGCGGCGAGCGAGGGAGCCATGAAGATCGACAGGTAGGCGTTGCGCGCGAAATCGCCGGAGCCGCCGATACCGTTCATAATCTTCGAGCCCATGACGTGGGTGGAGTTGACGTTGCCGTAGATGTCCGCTTCGATCATGCCGTTCATGGAAATGACGCCGAGGCGGCGGATGATGCCGGGATTGTTGGAGATGTCCTGGGTGCGCAGGACGATGCTGCGGTGGTAGTCGCGCAGGTTGGCGTAGACTTCCTTGATCATCTCCGGGCCGAGGCAGAAGGCAGTGGCGGAGGCGGAAACCATCTTGCCGGATTTGAGCAGGCCGATCATGCCGTCCTGGATGACCTCGGTGTAGGCGGTGAGGTTCTGGAACTTGCCCTGTTCAAGTCCGAAGAGTACGGCATTGGCGATGTTGCCGACGCCGGACTGGATGGGCAGCAGATCCTCAGGCATCCGGCCTTTTTTTACCTCCCACTCCAGAAATTCGAGGATGTGACCGGCGATCTGCACGGAAGCCTGATCGGGCTCCTTGAAGGCGGAGTTGCGGTCCGGCGAACTGGTTTCGATGACGGCGACTACCTTCTCGATGGGGATGTGGAGGTAGGGGCTGCCGATGCGCTGTCCGGCGCGGGTGAGCGGAATGGGCTCGCGGCGCGGCGGTGAGTCCAGTCCGTAGTAGATATCGTGCATGCCTTCCAACTCGATGGACTGCCACGAGTTGACTTCGAGGATGACCCGGTCGGCACACTCCAGCCAGGCCTTGTTGTTGCCCAGCGAGGTGGAGGGAATGGCGCGGCCATCCTCGTAGACGGCTGCGACCTCGATGACCGCCATGTCGAGTTTGCCGAGGAATCCGTACTCCATGTATTGGGCGACGTGGCTGAGATGGATGTCAATGTAATCCATGTCGCCATCATTGATGCGCTGGCGGACCGCGGGATCAGATTGATAAGGCAGGCGGATCTGCATCCCATTGACGGCTGCCAGGGCGCCGTCGAGTTCAGGACCGGTCGAGGCTCCGGTGAATACGCCGACCCGCAAGGGATTCCCCTGCTCGCGGTCGCGATCCATGCGGCGGGCGAGGGCGGGGGGAAACTCCTTGGCATAGCCGGAGCCGGTGAAGCCGCTCATTCCGATGTTGTCGCCGTTGCGGATCAGCGCAGCCGCCTCATCGGCGGACATGATGCGCTGGCGTAGCTCGGGGTTGAGTACACGATTGTGCGATGCGGAGACCGTAACCATGAGAACCTTCCCGGAAATCGAAATAAATCAGCGAGCTGCGATGTTGTTAGGCTATGGCCGGGAGCGGTATTCGTCAACCGGCGCCTGGGTTGGGAGCGGGTGAGTTGGAGGCTAAAGGGGAAGTCCCCGGACAGCATTCCTCTATTGACCGAGGGGTGCGAGGCGCTCATTTCTTGTTGAGATGGAGCGAGGCGGAGTTGATGCAGTAGCGCAAGCCTGTGGGGTTCGGACCGTCGGGAAAGACGTGGCCGAGATGGCCTCCGCAGCGGGCGCAGGTGACCTCGGTGCGGACCATGCCGTGGCTGCGATCTTCGTGCTCCTCGACGTTTTCCTTGCTGAGAGGATCGTAAAAGCTGGGCCAGCCGCAACCGGAGTCGAACTTCGTCTCCGAGGGGAAGAGTTCGAGTCCGCAGGCCGCACAGAGGTACACGCCGGGAGTTTTGGTCTCCGTGTACTGGCCGGTAAAGGCGCGCTCCGTGCCCTTTCCGCGAAGAATCCGGTACTGCTCGGGAGTGAGGGAACGACGCCACTCTTCATCCGACTTGCGAATCTTGTCCATGGTGCTCATTAGGTCTCCACGCTCAGCGCTTCGATTGTATATGGAATGGGTTGGATGAGGGGAGTAACGAAAAAGCTGCCAAATCGGCCGAGGAGGACGCGTCCGCCATGGGAAAGAATGGTGAATTGGACTGGCATGATTCTACCCATGAGATTCGGAGCGGAAGAGGGTAGAGTAAGACGCGGGATGCGGAACGCTATGAGGAGCGCGGGGATTGACCGATGAGAGCGCGATGACGGGGAACGACCGGCCGCTGCTGCGGGCGGAAAAGCTGCGGCGCGAGGTGGGGGAGAAGATGATTGTGCGCGAGGCGAGCCTTGCCCTGCGCTCGGGTGAGGTCGTGGCGATCACGGGGCCGAGCGGGGCGGGGAAGTCGAGCGTGCTGCGGCTGTTGAACCGCCTGGATGCGCCGACCGCGGGGAGGGTGTGGCTGGAAGGCGCGGACACCAGCGAGATGGATGTGCACGAGTTGCGGCGGCGGGTAGGGATGGTGATGCAGTCGGCGAATCTGTTCCTGGGGACGGTGGCGGAAAATGTGCGCTACGGTCCGGGCCTGCGCGGCGAGCGCATGAGCGATGGCGAGGTGGAGGAGTTACTGGCGACCGTGGGGCTCGGCGGATACGCGGAGCGCGACGTGGCCGGGCTCTCGGGCGGTGAGGCGCAGCGGGTTTCACTGGCGCGGACGCTGGCGAATCGTCCGCAGGTGCTGCTGCTGGATGAGCCGACCTCGGCTCTGGACGATGCCGCGAAGCTGGTGGTGGAAGAAGCTCTGCGGGCGGCGATGGCACAGATGGAAGGCGCGTGCCTGATCGTGACTCACGATGCGGCGCAGGCGGCGCGGCTGGCGCAACGCACGCTGGTAATGCGCGAAGGCATACTGCGCGACGATGCCGCGTCGGGAACGGATGCGGCGGCATCAGGGGGCGGAGATGTTTGATCAAGGCGGTGTATCGATCCCAAGCTGCTGCATCACTGGATACATTCGCAGGTGGCGCTGGGGCTGGGGCAGGCGATGGTGGTGTCGGCACTGGCGCTGGGAGTGGCGTGGCTGGGGCATCTGCGCAAGCTGGAGCTGGGGCGGGAGACGGCTGCGGCACTGGTGCGCGGGTTGCTGCAGATGTTGGCGATTGGGCTGGTGCTGGTGTGGCTGCTGAAGGGCGCAGCGTGGTGGAGCGTTCCGGCGCTGGCGACGATGTGCGCGGTGGCGGCCGGGATGACGCAGCGTAGGCTGAAGCCCAGATTAAAGGCCGGATTGAAACCCGGATCGGAAGCCGGAGCGCAGCCGGCGGCGAACTCCTATTGGCTTTGCCTGCGGGCGATTGGAACGGGCTCGGCGGTGGTGATTGCGACCATGGCACTGACCCGGGTGATCGCCTTTAAGGCAACCGCGCTGGTGCCGCTGGGCTCGATGATTATTGCGAATTCGATGAACACCTGCGCGCAGGTTCTGGAGCGCTATGCGAGCGACCTGAAGCTGAACGCGGGCAGGGTGGAGGCGGCGCTGGCCCTGGGCGCAAGCTCGACGGTGGCGGCGCTGCCGTATGCGAGGAACGCCACCAACGCGGCGCTGATTCCGAGTTTGAACTCGCTGCGCTCGCTGGGGATCGTGTGGATTCCGGGCTTTGCGGCCGGCATGCTGTTGACCGGAAGCGATCCGGTGTACACGGCGATCTATCAATTCATGGTGATTGCGATGATCTATGCGGCGAGCGGAGTGACGGCCCTGGTGGCGGCCTCAGGATACGAGCGCGCCGCCTTTGTGGAGGAACGGCTGATGGCCGCAAGGTAGGCGAGATGGGAGGTCAATCGTTGGACTCCTCCGGCTTCCAGACGTAGGCTCCCTTTTGTGGCAGCCCGATGTGCTTCAGCACGCGATAGACAAACTGCCGCGCCATCTCGTCGAGCGAATCGGGACAATTGTAGAACGACGGGATCAGCGGATAGATGGTTGCTCCCGCCTCGGCGGCCAGCATCATATTGCGCAGATGAATGCGGTTCAGCGGGGTCTCGCGCACGCACAGCACCAGCGGCATGCGCTCCTTCAGGCAGACATCGGCGGCGCGCTCAATCAGTTTGGAAGCCAATCCCTGCGCGATCTTCGCCAGCGTCCCCATCGAGCAGGGAAGCACAATCATCGCGTCCGTCGGATACGACCCGCTGGCAATGTTGGCGCCGATGTCCTGGTTGTTCTGCAGCCGCGTTTTTTGCGGCTCGCCGCCGAGCAGCTGCCGCAGCAGATCGCTGCGTCCGCCAATGCCGAGCTCTTCGGCCATCACGCGCAGGCCGCTGTCACTGCTGATGAAGTTGATGCAGCCGACGCGCTCATCGGCTTCCAGTGCGCGCAGCATGGCCCGCGCAAACAGCGAGCCGCTGGCGCCGGTCACGGCGAGGGTAATCGTTGCGCTGTCCTGCCTTGTCGTTTCCGTCTGGCATCCAACCTAGCCTATTGCTTTGCCGCGCCTTCAGCAAGCGCCTGCGGCCGGAGCGGCATCGGTTGCCGCGTACCCGGCGGCGAAGCGCCGAGCGCCCGCTCTCTGGTGCGCGAATCAAAACCCTCGCCCGGATGATAGGCTAGTAGCGTGGACGCGAATCGATTGAAAGCTCTGCTGGAGCAGGTGCGCACCGGGGACGGTGACTCCCGATGCCGCGCTCGATCAGATCAAAACTCTCCCCTTTGAAGATCTCGGCTTTGCCAAGGTGGATCATCATCGCGCGGTGCGCGTCGGCGTGCCCGAGGTGATTTTTGGCCCGGGAAAAGCTCCCGAACATTTCGTGGAAATCTTCGCCCGGCTTGCCGGGCGCGGCAACAGCGTGCTGGCCACGCGGGTCAACGAAGAGCAGGTGGCCGCGACCGTGGCGCGCTTCCCGCAGGTGGAGCACAACCGCCTGGCGCGGACGCTGGTGCTGCGCGCAAAGAGCAAGAAGCTGGGCAAGGGAACGATCGGCATCATCTCGGCCGGAACCAGCGACATTCCCGTGGCCGAAGAGGCCGCGGTAACCGCCGAGGTGATGGGCAATGACATCAGCCGCCTCTTCGACGTGGGCGTGGCCGGGTTGCATCGCCTGCTCTCGCACAGCGAGGAGCTGCGCCAGGCGCGCGTGCTGGTGGTGTGCGCCGGCATGGAGGGCGCGCTGCCTCAGCGTCGTCGGCGGACTGGTGGGCGTGCCGGTGATTGCCGTGCCCACCAGCGTAGGCTATGGCGCGGCCTTCGGCGGCATCGCGGCCCTGCTGGGCATGATCAACTCCTGCGCCTCCAACGTCTCGGTGGTCAATATCGACAACGGCTTCGGCGCGGCCTATGTCGCCTCGCTGATCAACCGGCTGTAGCGGCGGCTGGCGCAAGCGCTCACCGCCGAGGTACGCGGCAACCGATGCCGCTCCGGCCTTCGGGCGCAAAGTTCGTTGCAACATAATTCCTTGCATCCGGCGGGGCCGCCGGAAATCTGACAGGTAGCGACTATGACCAGGAAATGTACAGCTCTGTCGGCGAAGAGATTCACCAGACCAAGCCCTTTGCCAGCCTCGAAGAAGAGCTGCTGGTGTCGCTGCTGCGCACCACCGACGTGTTGCAGGAGCGCTTCGAGCAGATGATCCGGCCCTTCAACATCTCCATGACCCAGTACAACGTGCTGCGCATTCTGCGCGGAGCCGAGCCCTCGGGCCGCACCTGCGGCGAGATCGGCGAGCGCATGATTGCCCGCGAACCCGATGTGACCCGCCTGCTGGAGCGCATGGAAAAAGCGGGCCTCATCAAGCGTACGCGCGACCAGTCCGACCGCCGCGTGGTGGTCACCCGCATCACCTCCAGCGGGCTGAAGTTGCTGAACGAGATGGAGCCGAAGCTGCGCGAGATCGACGGACTGCTGAAGCCCATGGGCGAACGCAAGATCGAAACCACGCTCAAGCTGCTGGACGAGGTGCGCGAGCACGTGCGCGCAGAGAGCAGACACGAGAACGAGGCAATATGCCGCACGCGTCACCGCCGCGACTCAGCCGCGCGATCAGCCAGCTTAAACATGTGCATCTTGCCAGCTCTTACTCGCTCGTCATGATGAAGAGCGGCTTCATGTGGAAGCTCTTGTAGTACGGACGCAGGCGCTCGATGTCGTAATGATCGTGCACGTTCACCAGTTTCTTGCTGCCGGTGATGCAGTCGATCGGCATATCGTCATAGCGGCCATTCTTCAATACCACCAGCCTGCCGTGAACCCGCCGCAGCAGCAGGTCTAAGGCAAGATTGCCGTATGCCATCGGCACAATCGAATCGATCGCGTCCGGGTCGCCGCCGCGCACCAGGTAGCCCAGTTTCTGGTTGATCGCGTCGACGGTTTTTCCGTTGTTGTACCTGGGCGAAAGTTCCTTCAGCTTTTCTGAAACCAGATCGCCGATACCGCCCAGCTTTTTGTGCCCGTAGGCGTCGGTGGTCTCTTTTTCAAAGATCATCTCGCCGCCCACGAACATTGCGCCCTCGCTGACCAGCACCACGGAGTACTTGCTCGGATTGCGATTGCGGTCGTAGCTCAGCAGCTCGGCCAACTGTTCGATGTCAAACTTGTGCTCGGGGATGACGCAACGGTTGGCCGCGCCGGCCATGGTCGGCAGCATTGCCGTGTATCCCGCGTAGCGGCCGAAGACCTCCAGCACCAGGAAGCGCTCGTGCGATCCGGCCGAGGTGCGCAGCGAATTTGTCATCTGAATGGTGCGGGTGACGCAGGTGCTGAAGCCGATGCAGTAGTCGGTGCCGGGCACGTCATTGTCCATCGTCTTGGGAATGGCGATGACCTTCACGCCCTCTTCGTAGAGGCGCACGCCGTAGCTCAACGTATCGTCGCCGCCGATGGGAATCATGTAGTCGATGCCGAGCCACGCCAGGTTGGCCAGAACTTCCGGCGTCAGATCATTGCGCTCTTCGTTGTACTTGTCCTGAAGATGTGCGGGAACGTTGGCCTTCTTCACCTTTCCAGGATTGGTGCGGGAGGTGTGCAGGAAGGTGCCGCCGGTGCGTCCGGCCCGGTTCACGATCTCTTCGGTAAGAATCTGATAGTTTGCCGTGTTGTCGTAATCCTTCTCGCGGACAATATCGATCAATCCGCCCCAGCCGCGGCGAATTCCGATCACCTGGCAGCCCTCGCGCAGGGCGCGGATGGTGACGGCGCGAATCGCCGGATTCAATCCCGGAACATCCCCACCGCCGGTCAAAATCCCAATAACGCTCTTCCTGCCGTTCGTCATAAGTCATCCCTCGTCTATCAGAGACAATAACAAACTTTTGAGCCGCCATGTTGCTGCCGGGGGCAAGCACCTGGCCATAATGCGGGCCGCGTCGCACATGGTACAGAGTCAATAATGGGATGCAGGGAAACAAGGAGGAGAGAAAGGAGCGCGACTCTAACATCGCGCTTCCTTTTGGATTTAGTCCGCCAGTACGGCCTTGGGAGAACTCGGCCCGGGAAGTTTCCGCGACTCGCCGGGATAGCGTTTCAGGTTCCAGATGTCGGCGCTGTATTCCTTGATCGTGCGGTCGCTGGAGAACTTATGCGAGCGCGCCGTATTCAGGATGGACATGCGCCGCCACTTCGCGGCGTCCTGGAAATCGGCGTCGATCTTTTCGTTGATCTCGATGTACTGCGGCAGATCCGCGATGTGGAAGAAACGGTCTCCGCGGTTGATCAGTTCGTCGAAGATCCAACGGAAGAGCCCGGGCTCGCTGGGCGAGAAGCGGTTGTTCAGAAAGCAGTCCAGCACCCGCTTGATGCGCGGATCGCGATCGTAGAATTCGCGCGAGTGGTAGAGCCCGTTGCGCTGCATCTGTTCGATCTCTTCGGCGCGCAGTCCGAAGATGTAGATGTTGTCCTCGCCGGCCTCTTCGGCGATTTCGATATTGGCGCCGTCCCAGGTTGCCACGGTCACCGCGCCGTTCATCATCAGCTTCATGTTTCCGGTGCCGCTGGCTTCCATGCCGGCGGTTGAAATCTGCTCGCTCAGGTTGGCCGCCGGAATGATCGCCTCGGCCAGCGAGACACGGTAGTCGGGCAGGAAGGCAACGCGCAGAAATTGGTTGGCCTTGGGATCTTTGTTCACCACGGCGGCCACGTTGTGGATCAGCTTGATAATCTGCTTGGCGGCCCAATATCCGGGCGCGGCTTTGCCGGCGAAGACCACGGTGCGCGGCGTCTTCGGAACCTCGCCGTCTTCCACAATGCGCAGATAGTCGTGCATCACGCGCAGCACATTCAGCAACTGCCGCTTGTACTCGTGGATGCGCTTGATCTGCACGTCAAACATGGAGCGCGGATCGGTGACTGACCCCGGTCTCGTCGCGGATGATGCGCGCCAGTCGCAGCTTGTTCTGCACCTTTACTTCGGCAAAACGCTCCTGGAAAGCCGCATCATCGGCAAAGGACTCAAGCTTGCGCAGCTCCGACAGGTCCGTAATCCAGGCGTCGCCGATGCTCTCGCACAGCAGGCGTGAGAGCTGCGGATTGGCCTTCAGCAGCCAGCGCCGCGGGGCCACGCCGTTGGTCTTGTTGCTGAATTTTTCCGGCCATAACTGGGCAAACTCCGGTACCAGGGTGGTGCGAATCAGGTCGCTGTGCAGAGCGGAAACTCCATTCACCGCGTGCGAGGCCACGATTGCCAGGTGCGCCATGCGTACGTTTTTGTCGTGCCCTTCCTCGATGATCGACATCTTTCGCACCTTGTCGCCATCCACCCACGAGTAGGCGGTGAGGGTGCGCAGGAAGTTGTGATTGATGCCGTAGATGATCTGCATATGGCGCGGCAGCACGCGCTCCATCAACTCGACGCTCCACTTTTCCAGAGCTTCCGGCAGCAGGGTGTGGTTGGTGTAGGCCACCGTCTTCTGGGTAATCTCCCAGGCGTCTTCCCACGACAGATTATTTTCGTCCACCAGCACCCGCATCAGTTCCGCCACCGCCAGCGCGGGATGGGTGTCATTCATCTGGATGGCGACCTTGTCGGGGAAGGCCGAAAAATCATTGTGTGCCGCAAGGTAGTTGCGGGCAATGTCGCGCACCGCGCAGGCGACCAGGAAATATTCCTGCACCAGCCGCAGCTCTCTGCCGGCCGTCACCGAATCGCTCGGATAGAGCACGCGCGAGATATTTTCGCTGGCGATCTTTTGTTCGACGGCGCGAATGTAATCGCCGCGGTTGAAGATGTCGATATCGAAATCATCCGACGAGCGTGCCTGAAAAAGGCGAAGATAATTTACCGTCTGCCCGTTGTAGCCCACCACCGGCATGTCGTTCGGTACGCCGACCACGACCTGGTAATCCAGCCAGCTCTGGCTGCGGTTGCCGCGGTCGCGGGAATTCTCAACCCGGCCGTACAAGCGGGATGACGATGGCTTCTTCCGGGCGTTGAATCTGCAACGGGGTTCCATTCGCCTTCCAGCGGTCCGGTTTCTCGCGCTGGAAGCCGTTGGCGATTTCCTGGCGGAACATTCCGTATTCGTAGTCGATCCCGTATCCGTATCCGGGCATGTCCAGCGTTGCCAGCGATTCCAGGAAGCAGGCGGCCAGCCTGCCCAGGCCGCCGTTGCCGAGACCCGCATCGGCTTCGCTCTCCAGCACCTGCTCCAGCCGGACGCCGAATTCGCCCAGCACGCTGTCCAGTACTTCGGTCAGGCGCATATTGCAGGCAGTGTCGCCCAGCAGGCGGCCCATCAGGAATTCCATCGACAGGTAGTAGAGGTGTTTGGCATCGGCTCGCTGGTAGCGCTTGCTGGTGCCCAGCATCTGGTCCACGAACAGGTCACGCACTGCCAGGGAAACCGGAACCAGCAATTCAGCCGGGGTCAGGTGATCCAGCGGCCGCACCAGTGTGTAACGCACATGGCGCGCAATGCCTTCGCGCAGTTTGTCCGCTATCGCGGTCGTCGAGTCGGATAGAGAGAAAAAAAAACGCCGGCTCGCTGGTAGCGTTGACTGGTGCTCAGCATCTGGTCCACGAACAGGTCACGCACCGCTAGAGAGACCGGAACCAGCAATTCCGCCGGGGTCAGGTGATTGAGCGACCGCACCAGGGTGTAACGCACATGGCGGGCAATGCTTTCGCGCAGATGGTCCGCTATTGCGGTCGTCGATTCAGAATTCGAGTGCGGCATAATGATGAAAATTCCCGTCCAAATCGCAGATCCAAATCAATGCTACAGGGCGGCGTGTACCCGGCTTCTGCCAGTCACTCGCAGAGCATGTCCCACGGCAAAAGCGTAACGGAGTTCCTGGGCAGCGAACGTGGCTGCGGAAAGGTTTGCCTGCGCAAAACTCTCTTCTGACTAGAATTCTACGCATGATTCGTCCGCTTTACCATGCGCCAGCTTGCTCCAGCTTGGGATAAGGCCAAAGAGCTTAGGGAATGTTCCGAATCTCCCGGCCCTATACGGCAAGCGGGCGCACCCGTAGGCGCGCCCGCTTGCCGCACGGCTTGCTTACTTCTTGATCGAGATATTCAGTTCCTTCAACTGTGCGTCCGTTACCGGAGTCGGGGCGTCCATCATCAGATCGGTGGCCGCGGCCGTCTTGGGGAAGGCAATGACCTCGCGCAGGCTGGGTGCTCCGGCCAGGATCATCACGATGCGATCCAGGCCCAGGGCGATTCCGCCATGCGGCGGCGTTCCGTATTGCAGCGCCTCAAGAAAGAATCCGAAGCGCAGCTTCTGCTCTTCCTCATCCATGCCCAGGGCCTCGAAGATTTTTGCCTGCACTTCCTGCTGATGAATACGAATCGAGCCGGAGCCCAGTTCGGTTCCGTTCAGCACCACGTCGTAGGCGCGGGCGCGAATCGCCCCGAGCGGCGAATTCGGATCGTGCAGGGCCTGGACGCCTTCGTGCAGCAACTCCATGTGGTCTTCATGCAGAGAGGTAAACGGATGATGCGCAAACGTCCAGGTCGCGATTGTCTTCATCCCACTCGAAGGACGGAAAATCGGTGACCCAGAGGAACTTGAACGTCTTTCCCTCGAAGGCCTTGTGGCGTGCCGCATAGCGCTGCGCCAGCGCCAGCCTTAGCTGTCCGGCGTTGCCATAGACGGCAAAGGTCTCGCGCTGATGGCGCCGCTCGGCGGCGGCATCGCTCGCGTCGGCCTCGCCGGCGTCCGCTTTTTTCGGAGCCGCCACCATCACCAGCAGGTCGCCTTCTTCGGCTCCGCTCAGTTGGCGAATCTTGGCAATGGCTTCCGGCCAGCTCTTTTCCAGCCGCTTGAAGTCGTCGAAATACTTGATGACCCTGGCTTGCTTTTCGCTCAGCAGCGCCTTGTGTTCGTCGCGCTCTTTGCGCGTCAAGCTCGCCCACCTTCGGCGTGCGGATCACCACCACGGGCAGCGAAGTGATCGATCAGCCAGCGTCTCCACCGCGTCGGCCGGCAAGCAGCGCCTTTACGTCGGTCATTGCCGGCAGCCGCAGGTCGGGCTTGTCGATGCCGTAAAGCCGGATGGCCTCGTCGTAGGGCATCTGCGGAAAGGGCCGCTCGATGGTGTACCCGGCGGCGGTGAAGGCCGCGTCGAGGAAGCCTTCCACCACGCCATGGATCGTCTCTTCGGTCGGAAAGCTCAGCTCCAGATCGATCTGGGTGAACTCCGGCTGGCGGTCGGCGCGCAGGTCCTCGTCGCGGAAGCAGCGCGCAATCTGGAAGTAGCGGTCGAGGCCGCCGATCATCAGAAGCTGCTTGAAGATCTGCGGCGACTGCGGCAGCGCGTAGAATTCGCCCGGATGCACCCGGCTCGGGACCAGGTAATCGCGCGCGCCCTCGGGCGTCGAACGCGTCATGTAGGGCGTTTCGATTTCGTAGAAGCCCTCGCCGGCAAGATAGTTGCGAATCGCCAGGGTGACGCGGTGGCGCATCTCCACGTTGGCGTGCATCTCCGGACGGCGCAGGTCGAGGTAGCGATATTTCAGCCGCACCTCTTCGTTCACATTCACGTTGGCATCGCCGGGGAAAAACGGCGGCACCTTGCTCTCATTGAGCAGCCTCAACTCGCTGGCAACCACCTCGATCTCGCCGGTCTCCATCTTGGGATTGCGGGTGTTCTCGGCGCGCAGTTCGACCTTGCCGGTCACGGCCAGCACATACTCGTTGCGCACGGCCTCCACGCGCTCGTGCATCTCCGGATTGCGCTCCTTGTCGAAGACAATCTGGGTTATGCCCGAGCGGTCGCGCAGGTCGATAAAGATGAGATTGCCGTGATCGCGCCGCCGGTTGACCCAGCCCATCAGAGTGATCGTGGTCCCCGCATCGCTGGCACGCAGTTCGCCGCAGCGGTGCGTCCGCTTCAAATCGCCTAAGAAATCAAGTTGCATAATCGCTTTCCGTTTTACAGATAATCGCTCAGATAAATGTTGCGGAAAATATTACGGATCGGTCGCGCCCGTGAAACTTGCGCTTCCTCCATCGTACGACAGTTGACCGCGCTTCCTGCACCCGCCAACCGCGTTCAGTGGAATTCCGCTGGCTTAATCTTTCAGGTATTCCAGCAGTTCCGCGCGCGCCACCGTGCGTCTGTTCGCCGCTCTTCAGGTTCTTCACCGCGAAGGCGTCGGCCTGCACTTCGTTTTCGCCCACGAGGATGGCAAAGGTTGCGCCCAGCTTTTCCGCGGTCTCAAAGCTCTTCTTCAGGCGGAAGCTTTCATCGCTCACATCCACCGCAATGCCTGCGGCGCGCAACTGCCGGGCAAGCTTCAACGCGTGGCGGTTCATGCCCGCGCCCAGCGGAATGACAAACGCCTTCAACGGCGCGAGCGCCTGCTGTCTGCTGCGCCTGCAAGGCCAGCACCAGGCGGTCTTCGCCAATGGCAAAGCCAATGCCCGGAGCCTTCGGTCCGCCGAGCTGTTCGCTCAGCCCGTCGTAGCGTCCGCCGCCCAGCACCGCGCTCTGCGCGCCCAGTTCGCCGTGGGTGAACTCAAAGGTGGTGCGGGTGTAGTAGTCCAAGCCGCGCACCATGCGCTCATTCACCTGGTAGGGAACGCCGAGGGTGTCCAGAATGGCCCGCACCTGCGCGAAAGTGTTCGCGGCAGCCTTCGTCGAGGTAATCGGCGATCTTCGGCAGCTTTTCGATGATCGGCTGATCGGCGGGAACCTTGCAGTCCAGCACGCGCAGCGGATTGGTCTCGGCCCGCCGCTGGCAGTCGCCGCACATCTGGTCCTTCACCCCGGCCAGCGCCTCGCGCAGCGCCTGATTGTAGGCCGGACGGCAGTTGAGGCAGCCCACGGAGTTCAGATACAGCGTCCAGCCCTTCAGCCCCACGGCGTCCAGCAGCGCGGTCAGCATGTCCAGCACCTCGGCGTCGCGGATCGGCAACTCGCTGCCCGCCGACTGCGGTCCGAGGACCTCCGCGCCGATCTGGTAGAACTGGCGGTAGCGTCCCTTCTGCGGGCGTTCGCGCCGGAACTGCGGGCCAATGTAGTAGAGCTTCTGCAGCAATCCGCTGCGTCCCAGCTCGTGCTCGATGTAGGCGCGCACCACGCCCGCCGTGTTCTCCGGGCGCAGGGTCAGCGTCTGCGTCTTCTCGCTGGCGGCGCGAGCTTTGTCCTCCCAGGTGAACATCTCCTTGGAGACGATGTCGGTCTCCTCGCCTACGCCGCGCGCGAACAGCTCGGTGGACTCGAAGACCGGGGTGCGAATCTCGTGATAGTTATAGCGGGCAAAGACCTCGCGTACCTTGCGCTCCACAAAGTTCCAAAGTTCGGTGTCGGGAGGCAACAGATCGCGGGTTCCGCGTACAGCTTTGATCATCTTTCATTCCTTGGCCGGGACTTATGTTCGTCCGGGTATGGATATTCCATCTGCCGGGCGGCTTCGCGCGCAATGGACTGTCCGTAGGTTTGCGCCACCAAGTAGAGCGCCATGTCCATGCCGGCGCGAATACTGCTGGCGGTGGTAATGTTTCCGTCCACCACCATCGGCAACTCCGGCAGCAGCGAGGTGCGGGGAAAGCGCTCGCGGAAGAAATCCACCGAGTGAAAGTGCGTGGTCGCGGTCTTGCCGATCAGCAGTCCGGCCTGCGCCAGCAGCAGGGAACCGGTGCCG
Source organism: uncultured Acidobacteriota bacterium (assembly GCA_963779365.1). GTDB lineage: Bacteria > Acidobacteriota > Terriglobia > Terriglobales > Acidobacteriaceae > TOLSYN. The sequence goes on from CAVZYB010000033.1 coordinate 86,696, forward strand.
ACCGACGCCAGGCGATCCAAATCCTGGGCCATCTGCTTCAGCCAGTCCAGGTACTCCGGCTGATGCATCAGGGCGCGAACCCCGTGCCCTCCGGGAACCAGCAGCATGTCGAGCTTGGGGCAGGAGGCGAAGTCCACGTCGGGCAGAATTCTCATTCCGCCGCTGGCGACCACCACTTCCTTGCTCTCGGAGACCAGCAACTGCCGGATCGGAGACTCGCTTTCGCGCCGCGTGTCCTCACTCAGCCGCGTGGTGGCAAAAACTTCAAAAGGGCCGCAGAAGTCCAACACTTCCGCATCCGGATAGATCAGGATTCCAACCGTCTTAACGGCCGTGGTTAGCGGCGGCGCATTGGCGCTCACTGGCCGATCTCCCGCAGGTACTGTTCTTTGTAGCCCAGGTAGTTCGTGCGATAGGTCAAAATAGATGCCTTCTCCTCTTCACTCAAATAGCGGCGGAACTTTCCCGGTGCTCCCATCCATAGCGAGCCCGGTTCGACCACGGTTCCCTCGGGAATCAGGGTTCCGGCGGCGAGGATCGAATCGTGTCCGATGCGCGCGCCGTTCAATACGATGACGCCCATGCCGATCAGGCAGCGGTCTTCCACCACGCAGCCATGCAAGGTCGCGGTGTGGCCCACGGTCACGTCATCGCCCAGCACCACCGGCCATTTGCCCAAGCATGCCGTGCAGCACGGAGTTGTCCTGGATATTGGTGTTGCGGCCGATGTGGATGTAGTGCACGTCGCCGCGAACCACCGTGTTCATCCAGATGCTGGCGTGCTCGCCCAGCACCACGTCGCCGATAACCTGTGCGGATACATCCACATAGCAGGTGGCGGGAATCGTGGGCATCACGCCCTTGTAGGGTCGAATCAAGAGAAACCTCCAGGCTTTGGAACCAGCTTGACGGCGCACCGTGGCCCGAGCCCGGTCCGCGCCATCTCCCGCCCAACATCGTTTTAGACCAATCGTCCTAGAATATTGACGATACCAGAACCAAAGGCGCGAAGAAACCGGCAAAGCGGCTGCCGTCGGCCCCCATCCGTTTTCATGATTCGGAGCGGACAGGATGCGTCCCGGTTTGGCAGGACTGGTGCCGCACTGGGTCTGATACCAGGCAATCTGCCTGAATTGCCTCGCAAAAAGCCTCGCAGTGCGCCCCATTCGGTAGTAATATCTCCAGCACTCATGCTTGCTTGTCGCAGCACACAAGCATCATCAGACGAGCACTCGGTTATATTTCCGGCGAACGCTCCGCACTCCTTGGCACGCCATCGCCGCCGTTGCACCGGGGCTGGCGTCTTGCAGAGTTAGGAAATCTCGCCATACTCAGGCAGTAGCGGTGTTGTGGATTTGGGGCTGAAAGGGGATCCCATGGAATTCCAGGACAAGGTACTGAAGTGTGTGGATTGCGGCCCGGATTTTGTGTTCACCGCCGGGGAGCAGATTTTCTTCCACGACAAGCAATTCAAAAATCTGCCCAAACGGTGCAAGATCTGCAAGCAGAAACGGTCGCCCGCCAAGGGAGCGCCCAATCAATTCAACAAGCAGGAAACCGTTGCCGTCTGTTCGAGCTGCGGGAAGGAGACGACGCTTCCGTTCCGTCCCACCCAGGGCCGGCCGGTGTTTTGCCGGGAGTGTTTCGGGCAGCAGAAGAAAGGCGCTGCCGCCCATGCCTGAGATCCAGTAGCGCGGCCGCTGTCCGTGCAATGCAAGGTCGCGCGAACCGCGCGCGTTAACCGGAATCGCGGAAGGTGTATCGTTAGGTCCCGGAGGTTTTCCCGGCGATGGCAACGGCGGACACACCAACTCTGCAAGTGTCCTAGATGGCTTTCCGGTTTTCTCTTGCCCCGGCTCCGCGCCGCGCTGACTCTCCGGCGATCTCCGCCTTGACCTGCTTGCTGTCCTGGTGCGTTACCAGCAGCGCCTCGATCTGGCGGAGCAGGTCGCTGGTGTTCATCGGCTTTACCAGCAGGGATTCGGCTCCCTCGCTCTTCCAGTCGCTCCCCAGGTTCGGATACGCCGTCAGAATGGCCGTGGCCGGATTGTAGGCCTGCGAGCGCGCCGCGCGAATCACCTCGAATCCCGAGGTTTCGTTCTCCATGCGCATATCGGTGATGACCATCTCAAAGGTGCCGCCGCACAATTTCTGCTTCGCTTCGCGCGCCGAGGTCGCGGTCTCCACCTCGAATCCGTTCATCTCGAGAATCGCTTTCAGGGTCAGCAGAATCGCCAATTCATCGTCTACGAGCAAAATGCGTCGCGTCATTGCAAACTCCAGGATTTCTTGAGAGGTGGCTTGCGACTGTGCCGCCGTCCTCGGATGCAGATCAGCCGACCCAGTTTTTGGTTGGCAGAAAGCGTAAAACTTTTGCATAACAGGAACTGAAGAGCCGATTGATATCCGGCGAGTGCCCATATAATACTCCCGTGGGTAGTTTCTATGTGGAAAACTTCGGTTGTCGCGCCACTCAGGCCGACGGCGCGGCCATTGAACGCCAGTTGGCCGATCGCGGATTGTCGCGTGCCGGCACGGCGGCCGAAGCCGAAGTCGTCGTCTTGAACACCTGCACCGTCACCTCGTCGGCCGACCAGGATGCGCGGGCGGCCATCCGCCGCATCCATCGCGCGAACCCCACTGCCCGCATCATTGTTACCGGATGCTATGCGCAGCGCGCCCCCGAGGAGATTTCCGCCCTCGAAGGCGTCTCGCTGGTCGTCGGCAACTCGCACAAGCATCGCCTGGCTGAGATCGCCGCCGGCAGCGGCTTCGTCTCGCTGGGCTCGCTGGTCAAGAATTCTCTGGCTCGATAACTCTCGGTCCGATGACTCCCCGACTGCCGTCGCGCCGCCCCTGCCGGTTGGTCAGCGCGCGCCGATTGTGGTGGAAGATATTTTTGCCCACACCGAACTGCTGGCCGCGCCGGTCTTCGATTCCGACAACGAGAAGACTCGCCCCAATCTCAAGGTGCAGGACGGATGCAACAACCGCTGCTCGTTCTGCGTGATCCCCTTCGTGCGTGGCCGCAGCCGCTCGCTTCCCCTCGGCGAAGTCCTGCGCAATGTCGATCAACTGGTCGCCAACGGCTACCAGGAACTGGTGCTCAGCGGAATCAACCTGGGACGCTGGGGCCGCGAATCTAAGCCGCGATCCAGGCCGCGATTTGCCGTCGCGCGACAGATTCCGATTCTTCCGTGCTTCGCACCCGCTTCGTCGATCTCCTCCAGGCCATTCTGGAGCGCACCAGCGTGCCCTTGCTGCGCATCAGTTCGGTCGAACCCATGGACTGGAGCGACGAACTCATCGCCCTGGTCGCGGCCTCGCCGCGCATCGCCAAGCACGCCCATGTTCCGTTGCAGAGCGGCAGCGACCGCATCCTGCGCCTGATGCATCGCCGCTATCGTCCCTGGCATTACGAGGATCGCATTCAGCGCATCCATGCCGCCATGCCCCAGGCCGCCATCGGTGCCGATGTCATGGTGGGCTTTCCCGGCGAGAGCGAAGAAGATTTTGAGCAGACCCGCGCCTTCATCGAGCGCCTGCCCTTCACCTATCTGCACGTCTTCACCTATTCCTCGCGTCCCGGCACCGCCTTCGGCCCAGATGCCCGCGCAGGTTCCCGTGCACCAGGCTCGCGAGCGCAATCGCGTGCTTCGCGAACTTGCCGCCCGCAAGAAGCGCAGCTTCCAGGAGCAGTTTGTCGGCAAGACCCTGCGGGCTCTCACCCTCACCCAGATCTCAGAAGGCCGCACCGAGGCCCTCACCGATAATTATCAGAAGCTGTGGATCGAGGGTTCGCTCCCCGCGAATCGAATGCTGACCGCGCGCATCCATTCCATTGAAGGCGAAGCGCTGGTGGGTGAGGCGGAGTAAGACTCCGGGCTTCAACCTCTCGCAGCTTTCCTGCTTCACCCACTCGCGCCCTCAAGCCGTCCAATATTGAATCCTTTGCCGTCGAGAGCCGTCAACTTGTCGAAGCCAGATGAGGGCATGTGCATCCAAAGCATGAAACTCTGTAGCGCAAATTGCGAGGAGACCGATGAGTGAACACGTGAAGCTCAAGGCCAGCGACGGCCATGAACTGGATGCTTATGTCGCGCATCCGGAAGGCGAGCCGATTGCCGGACTGGTCGTGGTGCAGGAGATTTTCGGCGTGAACCGGCATATTCGCTCGGTGGCGGATGGTTATGCGAAGGACGGTTTTCTGGCGGTTGCGCCAGCGCTGTTCGACCGTTACGAGCGCGGCCTGGAACTTGGCTACGAAGGCGCGGACAGGCAGAAGGCGATGACGCTCATCCCCAGGTTGAATCTGGACGATGCGCTGAAGGACACCGCCGCCGCCGTGGCATACGCGCGCCGCCAGACCGGCAAGAAGTGCGGAGTGATTGGCTATTGCTTCGGCGGCACGATTGCATGGCTGGCCGCCGCGCGCCTGGAGCGTCGATGCCGCGGTGGGATACTACGGCGGACATATCGCAAAGTTTGCCGCCGAGCATCCGAAGGCGCCGGTGATGCTGCACTTCGGCAAACTGGACCAGCATATTCCGAAGGAGAGCATTGACCCGGTGCAGGCGGCCAATCCCGAGGTGCCGGTCTTCTGGTATGACAACGCGGACCACGGCTTCAACTGCAACGACCGGGCGAGCTACAACCCGGAAGCCGCAAAGCTGGCAAGGGAGCGCTCGCTGGAGTTTCTGAAGCGGCATCTCGGGTAAGATTCTTTTGGCATTTGGGCCCTTGAAAATTTCGCAAACTTCCGGAAAGGATTCTCATGCCCAGCGTCTTTGATTTTTCCGCCAAACTCAACAACGGGGAAGAGAAGTCTCTTGCCGATTATCGCGGCAAGGTGCTGCTCATCGTCAACACCGCCAGCAAGTGTGGTTTCACTCCGCAGTACAAGGGACTGGAGGAGCTTTACAAGAAATATTGCAAGCAGGGGTTGGAGATTCTGGGCTTTCCCGTGCGATCAGTTCGGCCACCAGGAGCCCGGCAGCGACGAGGAGATTCGCGGCTTCTGCGAGCTCAACTACGGCGTCACTTTTCCGCTGTTTTCAAAGATCGAGGTCAATGGCAAGCACGAGCATCCGCTCTACAAGTACATGAAGGCCGAGCAGGGCGGACTCTTCGGCGACGACATCAAGTGGAATTTCACCAAGTTCCTGGTCAGCCGCGAAGGCAAGGTTCTCGACCGTTTTGCCTCGCTCACCAGCCCCGACCGGCTCGCCAAGGATATTGCTAAAGCGCTGAAGGCATAGCCTCGCCGATGGTTTTGCACGGTTCCGCCTGGCATCCTTGCCCAAGAGCAACTTCCTTTCCGTGCTATACTTTGAAGCGGTTTAGGTACCATCGGAGGACCGTATCGATAAACGTTTTATCCGCACCAATGAGCGCATTCGCGTCCGCGAAATTCGCGTGATCGACGATCAGAGCGAACAGCTTGGCATCATGGCACCGCTGGATGCGCTCAAAATTGCCAAGGAAAAAGGACTCGACCTGGTGGAGGTTTCACCCACCGCGCAGCCTCCTGTCTGCCGCATCATGGACTTTGGTAAGTACATGTACGAGCAGGAGAAGAAGGAACGCGCGGCTAAGAAGAACCAGAAAGTCATCACCATCAAGGAAGTGAAGTTCCGCATCAATGTGGACGAGCACGATTATCAGACCAAGAAAAATCATGCTCTGCGCTTCCTGAGTGACGGTGACAAGGTCAAGGCAACCATCTTTTTCCGCGGACGTGAAATGACCCGTCAGATGCTCGGTCGTGAGATCCTGCAGCGGCTGATCAAGGACATCGCGGACAAGGCCGTGGTCGAGAACATGCCGCGGCAGGAAGGCAACACCCTGCACCTGATTCTGGCTCCGCCGAAGGTTCAGAAGTAACCGTAAGGACGCAGCCCAGTTTGACCGTGACAGGTCGTGCGGGATAAGTTGTGCGGGCTGCTCCAGTTTGCGGCTGTGTTGCACGGTATGCTGCACGGTAAGCCGCTCATCCAGCGATGCTCTTTGCAGGCTTTCGCTACCCTCCGGTTTGCCCGGAGAGGCCGTTCTCGTGTTTAATACGAGTAGTTGTTTTTAGGACCCAACCAATGCCGAAGATGAAGACTCACAGCGGCGCCTCCAAGCGCTTCAAGAAGACGGGTACGGGCAAGGTAAAGCGCGGTTTCGCTTTCCAGCGCCACATCCTGACTTCGAAGGGCACCAAGCGGAAGCGCCAGATGGATATGGGTGGAATGGTCGATAAGGCCGATCTGCCTAAGATCCTGAGGATGATCCCCTACTAGGGTGATCTCCCGCCGGACGGCATCGATTCGTCCGGCGCAACCAAAGGGTGAAAAACCCGGGTGTGTGAAGAGGTCCAAGGGTGAAAGCCTCCTGCCTCCAGCCGCCATAATCCCGCGGACTTCCGAGTCCAGCGGATGTTCTCAAAAGGAAGGTAGCAGCAATGCCTCGCGTAAAACGTGGTACCAAGCGCCGTGATAAGCGCAAAAAGATTTTAGAGCGCGCCAGTGGGTACTTCCTCACTAAGTCGAAGCTCTATCAGGCAGCCCAGGAAGCCGTACAGCGCGGCCTCAAGTTCGCTTTTACTGGCCGCAAGCAGAAGAAGCGTCAATACCGCTCGCTCTGGATCGTGCGCATCAACGCCGCCGCCAAGCTCAGCGGTCTCAGCTATTCGCAGTTCATTCACGGTCTGAAGGTTGCCGGAATCGAGCTGGATCGCAAGATCCTGGCCGATATCGCCGTCAATGATCCTGCGGGCTTTGCCGCCCTGGTCGAGCAGGCCAAGGCCGCCGCGCTGACCGTTGCCTCCGTGCCTGCGCAAGCGTAAAGCAGCCCTCGACCAAGTATCAAATGCCACGAATGGCACGGGAGCAGGAACCTGAAACGGTTTATGCGCACCTCGTACCGTTCGTGGCTTTTCTTCGATACCGTGTGTTCTGAGGGTGTCATTCCGAGCGTAGCGAGGAATCCCCGTAATGCTCAAGTCTTCGATGATGCTCCGAGGTCACTTCGGCCAGCAGCCCATGGTTCGTCTTTCGCGGATTTAGCTTCGAAGACATAGCAGTAGGAGCACAAAGCACTCATGTATAGCGTTCCCAAACTTGAAGATTTCTCCGCCGCATCGCTCGACGCCGCCGCCGCCGAATTCCTGGCGGCGCTGGTCGCCGAGTCCCAGGTCGCAGAGGCTCAGTCCGGCGCCGATCCCAAGGCGTTTGAAGAGTTCCGCAATCGCTGGATGGCCCGCAAGAACGGTCTGCTCGCCCAGGTCAACGATACCTGGCTCAAGGCCGCGCCGGGTCCCTCCAAGCGCGAGGTAGGCCAGCGCGTCAATGCGCTCAAGTCGCAGGCTGAAGCCCTCGTCTCTGCCGCCGAGAAACTTGCCGCCGACTCGGTTCTGGGCGCCCGCCTCAAGTCCGAGACCCTCGACATCTCACTGCCCGGCATCGAGCGTCCGCTGGGCGTGCGCCATCCCGTCCTGCGCACCCTGGACGAGTTGATCTCCGTCTTCGTCAAGATGGGCTACTCCATCGCCGAAGGCCCCGAGGTCGAGAGCGATTACTACAATTTCGAGGCCTTGAACTTTCCGCCCAACCATCCCGCGCGCGACACCCAGGACACGCTCTTCATCGCCAATCAGGAGCAGCGCGCGCAGCGTGACCGCCTCCTGCTGCGCACCCACACCTCGCCCGTGCAGATTCGCACCATGGAGCGCCTTGCGCCTCCGGTGCGCGTCATTTGTCCCGGCAAGGTGCACCGCAACGATGCGCCGGACGCGACCCACTCGCCGGTCTTCCATCAGCTCGAGGGCCTCTGCGTCGATACCAACATCACCTTCGGCGACCTGAAGGGAACGCTCGATCACGCCATGAAGTCGCTGTTCGGCTCGGCGGTAAAGACCAGCTTCCGCCCGTCGTTTTTCCCCTTCACCGAGCCCAGCGTCGAGGTCTCCATCTCCTGCCCATTCTGCGGCGGCAAAGGCTGCCGCCCGTGCAAGCAGAGCGGCTGGATCGAGTTGCTCGGCGCGGGCATGGTCGATCCCAACGTCTTCGGCTTCGTCGATTACGACCCGAAGAAGCTCAGCGGCTTTGCCTTCGGCATGGGCGTCGAGCGCCTGACGATGATGAGCTACAACGTCGATGACATCCAGCAGTTTTTCTACGGCGACATGCGCTTCCTGGAGCAGTTTGCGTAATGAAAATTTCACCGAATTGGATTCGCGACTTTGTCTCTCCCACCGCCGGCGACCGCGAGGTTGCCGAGGCTCTTACCGTCTCCGGCATCGCCATTGAAGGCTATTTCGGCGAGGGTGCCGACCAGACCTGGGAGGCGGAGATCACCACCAACCGCGTCGATGCCATGAACCATTACGGCGTCGCGCGCGAGGTCTCGGCCATCTACGACCTCGACCTTGCGCCTATCGCGCCCAAGATTTCGCGAGAGCGGCCCCGCAAACTTCTCGATCGCCATCGAGGACGCCGAAGGCTGCGCGCGTTACACCGCCCGCATCATTCGCGGAGTCAAGATCGCGCCGTCGCCCGCGAACATTGCGCACCGCCTCGAACTGGTCGATCAGCGCAGCCATCAGCAACGTGGCCGACGCCTCCAACTACGTGCTCAACGAAATCGGCCAGCCCACCCACGCCTTCGATCTCGACAAACTGGAAGGCGGCAAGATCATCGTGCGCCGCGCCCGCGCTGGCGAGACGCTGACTACGCTCGACGGCGTCGAGCGCAAGCTCTCGCCCGAAGACCTGGTCATCGCCGACGCCGTGAAGCCCGTCGCGCTGGCCGGAGTCATGGGCGGCGAAGCCACGATGATCACCTACGCCACCAGGAACGTGCTCATCGAATCTGCCTGGTTCGATCCCGCATCCATCCGCCGCACCTCGCGCCGCCTCGGCATGCACACCGACGCCTCGCACCGTTACGAGCGCGGAGCCGACCCCGGCATCACCCAGGCGGCTTGCGCCCGCGTCGCGGAGTTGATTGTCGCCTCCGCCGGCGGCGCGGTCTCCGCGGAGATTGACGTGGTGGCGCGCCGCATTCCGCAGCCGCGCATTGCGCTCGCCTCCAGCGAGGTCAAGCGCATCCTCGGCGTGGAGATTCCCGCGGCGGAAATTGTCCGCATCCTGCGATCGCCTCGGCTTCCGTGGCTGTCGAAGGCAGCGGCCCGGAATTCACCGTCACCGTGCCCACCTGGCGGCTGGACGTGGAGCGCGAAATCGATCTCATCGAAGAGGTCGCGCGCATCTACTCCTACCTGAAGATTCCCAGCACGCTGCCCTCATTTGCCGGCGGGGTGGTGGAACTGCCCAATGCCCGCAAGCAGGCAGAGTTGCGTGACCGCCTGCTCGCGCTCGGCTATAACGAATCGCTCTCCTCCACGTTCATCCCGCAGGAGGATGCTCGCTTTTTCGCCGGAGCCGAACCCGTGCGCATTGCGAATCCCCTGAGCGAGGAGGCGTCGTTCATGCGCACCTCGCTGGTTCCCGGACTGCTGTCGCAGATCGCCTACAACCTGAATCGCGGCAACGCCGATGTCCGCCTCTTTGAAGCCGGACACGTCTACGCCATGCAGAGGCGAGGCGTGTCGATGAGCACAACTCGCTCGCCTTTGTCTCCACCGGCGCGGCGCAGCCAGCCGGAGTTCACGGCAAACCGGAGCCGCTCAATTTCTTCCACCTCAAGGGAGATATCGAGCAACTGCTCGCGGCCTTCGCTCTCGATACGGACGGTGCGCGCGGTTTCCTTTGACCGCGCGGTGCCCGCGTGGCTCCATCCGGGACGCGCCGCCCGCGCCGTGATTGCCGATGGAAGCATCGCGGGCAAAACCCTTGCGGTCTTCGGTCAGCTTCATCCCGAGGTCGCCGCCGCCCGCAAGCTCAAGCAGGAGGTGTTCGTCGCCGAGGTCTTTGTCGAGGCGCTCTACCAGCTCGCGCTGCGTCAGCCCGCCTACACTCCGGTCTCGAAGTATCCGGCGGTGGAGCGCGATTTTTCCTTCGTCCTGCCCGAAGGCGTGGAGTTTGAAAGCATTCGCCGGAAGCTCTCCGCGCTGGCGATTGCCGAACTCACGGCGATTCTTCCGGCGGAAACCTTCCGTGGCGGCTCACTCGCCGCAGGAACTTATTCGTTCCTCCTGCGCGTCCGCTTCCAGTCCTCCGAGCGTACGCTGCGCGACGATGAAGTCGCGAACTGGTCGCAGCAGATTGTGAAGGCGGTTGAATCCCTCGGAGGATCGCTGCGCCAGTAGTGGCGTATGAATTTCAGAAGCTCGCCAACAAAAAGATGGCGCGCCAGATCCGTCCTTGCGACGGTCCGGCGCGCCATCTGGCAGCACACTAACTGAGAATCCACTAGCTAACTAATTCGAACTTTTCCTTGGGCTTGCCGCAGACCGGGCAGCGATCGAACTCGGCCTTCTCAACCGTGAGGCCGCACTCCGGGCACACGTAATAAGTCGCCTTATTCGACAGCTTCTCGCACGTTTTATCCACGCAATGCTGGATATGTTCCAGTGCCTTGGTATAAAGCTGCGCGTGGCCTTTCTCCGCCTCGATGGCGAAGGTGAAAGTGCGTACGGCGGCCGTGTTCTTCTGCGCCTCGGCTTCGCTGATGAAATCGGGGTACATCACGTCGACTTCATACGTCTCGCCGGCGATGGCGGCCTTCAGGTTTTCTGCGGTGGTCTTCACCGTGGCGGCTTCGATGGTTGCGACCGGAGCGGCAGCCCCCATCTTAACGATGACCTTGGAGTGATTCGCCGCATGGATCTGCTCGGCGCGCGAGGCGGCGCGGAAAAGGCTGGCCACCTTCAGGTAGCCTTCCTCGTCGGCTTTCACCGCAAAGGCAGCGTAGCGGGCTGAGGCGTTCGACTCGCCGTTAAAAGCCGCAAGAAGGTTTTTCAGGGTTTGTTCATGAGCTGGAGCTGGAGATGTAGGCATGAGGGCGTCCTCCCAAATAACGAGCTCCTTCATTGTAAACGCAATGAAGGCCGGGTTCTTGTAAAATGGTTCTTGTAAAATACCGTAAAGCGGGAGATGGGAATGAGCAAGGTCGCCTTTACGACAGTTCTTGATCGCGAGGATGCCGCGCTCTCCGAGCATTTCGGCGCCGCGCAGTGGGTCGTGATTCACGATGACGACAGCGGCGAGCGAACGATCGAGCCGAGCGCCGGATCGGATGGCCGCGCCATCGCCAGCATGTTGGCGATCTCCGACTGTACCGACGTTGTCTGTGCCGAGATTGGTCCCGTGGCCCTGGCGATCCTGCGCATGATCGACGTTTGCGCCTGGCAGGGGCCGCGCGGCGTTCCCGCCAGCGAATTGCTGGCCGCCTTTCGTCGCGGCGATCTTCCCCGGGCAACTCCTGCTCCTGAGGGTTCCATCTCGCTCACCGATGCCGCCGAGAGCGAACCGCTGTGTACCGGCAGTTGCGGCGGCCACGCCGAAGACACCATCCGTATTACGATCAAGCAATAACCGGCAAGACCGCGCGAGCGTAATTGCCCAGCCCCACAAGATGGGCCAGAGGATGCCTTGTACACCTACCAATTTCCGAAGGCCGATAACACCAGTTCGATCATCTGCTATCACCTCTGCCCGGGTGTCGGCGGCGCTTGCGACCGGCTAATCCTGCTGGCCATCCGGCGCGGCAAGGAGCCCTACAAAGGCATGATGGCGTTGCCCGGAGGCTTCCTGGAGGTGATGGTGCGCCCACCCGCCGGGCCGTCCGCTCCCGGGGAGACGCTGGAGCGTTGCGCGCAGCGCGAGCTTGAGGAAGAAACCGGGGTTTGCGCGCCGCTGGAAGATTTTTTCCTGGTCTGCGTGCAGAGTGCGCCGCAGCGTGATCCGCGCAATCACGTCATCGACCACGTATATTGCGTGCAGGTTCTCACGCGAAAAAATAGAGAGTGCAAAAGCGGCGGATGACGCCGCCGAACTCATCCAGTTGCACTTCGAACGCGGGAGCGACCTCCGGCCTACAAGACGGAGACTGGGCATTCGACCATGCAGATTCACTCCGCCGCTTCTTTCAGCATCATCTGGGATGGCTGTAGCCGATCAATGGAGTACTCAACCGTGGACACCGTAACAACCGATAAAAACAACGCGGAGAAAGCCGCCGTGGAATCCGCTACGCGATGGATCGCTCTGCTGGACGAGGGCGATCTTCCGGCCACCTGGGAGGAGTCGGCGCAGCATCTGAAATCCACCGTATCGAAGGCACACTGGATGCAAGAATCTGCGCTCTCGGGTCGCGCTCGGCCCATTGAAATCACGCAAGCTCCTTTCCGCCGCCTACGCCAAAGCCACTCTGCCCGGTGCTCCGGAAGGCGAGTTTGTCGTCATCCACTTTGAATCGTCCTTTGAATACAAGGCTTCAGCGCTGGAGATGGTCACTCCGATCCTCGAGAAGGACGGCCAGTGGAGAGTTTCCGGATACTCCATGCGGTAAGGGGATAACTTCTACGCTCAAATGCTACTTTCATCGTAGTTCCCACTCCAAATTTCGTGGCTGGCGAGTGCAGGATTGTCGAAACTTCAGATTTGATCTGCCTGTGATGAGAAGTCCTGTCGCACGGCTTATCATGGAAGCATGGACGTGGTGTACGCGTTGGCGGTTCGTTTGAGGCTCTGGCTGGCGGGAATCCTATTGCTACTGGCTCCCGCAGTTGCCCGAGCAGGGGAAGTTGCCGCTTTCGATCTGATTGGCCCTCGCATGGAGGTCACCGTGACCCGCGCGGGCAAGACCTTGCCCATCGCCGAGGTGCCGAATCTGCAGAGCGGCGATCGCGTGTGGATTCATTCTGGATTGCCCGACGATCAGCGGGCACGCTACATCATGGTGGTCGCCTTTCTGCGCGGTGCCACCAATCCGCCGCCCGCTAGCTGGTTCATCCGTAACGAGACCTGGGGCAGAACGATGCGCGAGGAAGGCGTCGTCGTCACCGTCCCCAAGGGCGCGCAACAGGCATTGATTTTTCTCGCCCCAGCCACCGGCGGCGATTTCGCAACCCTACGCTCGGCGGTGCAGGGCAAACCCGGAGCCTTTGTGCGAGCCGCCCAGGATCTGCAGCTTGCAAGCCTCAATCGGGCGCGGCTGGAGAAGTACCTGACCGCCATACGGGAGTCCGACGAGCACGACCCCAAGGCGCTGCACGAGCGCGCCCTCACCTTGGCGCGCAGCCTCAGCATCAAGGTCGACGAGGAATGCTTCACCCGGCCTGCCCTGCAACAAGCCTCCTGCCTGATGCAGAACAGCGATCAGCTTGTGCTCGATGATGGCCGTGGACAGACGGTGGTTTCCACCCTGACCCAGGGCGCGGGATCGGATCTGCTGGGCGCCATCAGCACCACCAAAGTCTTGGGCGCGGGAGCCTACAGTCCTTATGTCGGCGTGGTGGTCGACCTGGCAAGGCTGATGGAGAACCTGCACTCCGCAAAGTATCAGTACATCTCGGCGCTGGCCCTGCCCCAGGGAGATGAACTGCATCTCCGCTTGAACTACCCTCCGTCTTTTCACACCCCGCAGTCGGTGATCGTCATTGGACTGCCGGCGGTGCAACCCGCGGTGCTGCCGCTGCTGCAACCCGTCCCATCCGGCGAGGTGAGCTGCGCGCAGAACCCCAAGCTGGTGATGGGAGCCGATGGCGCGCCTCTGGTCTTCTCCTCGGAGCTGGCGCATCACCTCACCTTGCATCTGGAAAGCAAAGATGGAAGATCCGTCGAGATTCCAGTGGTGGCCAATGCTCTGCGCGGAGGCTTTGTTCCCGTCGCGCCGCTTCCGGATCTGGATTGGCTGCCGCTTGCCTTCAGCGGCAACGTGCATGGGCAATGGGGATTTGAACCCTTCGGTGGACCGGTCTACAAGTTCCAGCGTGCCGATGCCGCGGCCAAGTGGACGATTCCCGACGACGACAAGTCCGCGTTCATCTCCGGGCACGACAAAACTCTTCCACTGCATTCCGACAACCGGGTTTGCATCGAGGAGATCAGCTTTCGCAGCGCAAAGGGCGAGGTCAAGAAGACCGAATGGAAGGCTCCCGGGGAAAAGTCCGCGGATAAATCCGCCGATAAGTCTGACGATAAATCCGCCGATAAGTCCGGCGATAAATCTGACGATAAGTCCGCCGATAAATCTGGCGATAAGGTGGAAGTACACTTGCCGCTCGAGCAAGCTCCGCCCGGAGAGAGCGCGCTGCTGATCAAGCAATACGGCCTCGGTCAGCCGTCAGAATTGCCTCTGCGGGTGTATGCCGATGCTTGCCGTCTCGACACCTTCGAAGTCCACGCCGGAGACACCCAGGGGCTGACTCAAGGGAAGCTGTCTCGATCTGGTGGATTCGCTCGAAGCCGCGGGCGTGCGCTGGAATAGAGTCGCCGACTCCAAGAAAGAGTTGAAAGAGTTGTGGATGACCGCCGAGCATCCGGAGAAGCTCACCCTGCATGAGAGCCAGCCGCTGACCGCGCAGGTGTCGCTCAAGGACGGACGCCGGTTGGAGGTGCGCGTCAGTGTGCTGACGGAGCGTCCCAAGCTGGTGCTGATGAGCAAGTCGATTGATCCAGCGGATTCGCCCATTCATCTCGATAGCGCCGATGACCTGCCGGTGAATGCGCGTCTGCACTTCCGCCTGAAGTCGGAAAAGCCTGGAGCATTCGGCAAGGCGGAAAAAGTCGAGGTGGCCAGCGATGATGGTTTCTATCACACCGAATTAAGTTTGGAGAATGGCGGTTTGATGCGGCAGAACGCGCACACCGTCATGGCAACTCTGGAAATTGATAAGGACGCCGCTCCCTCCACCTTCGGTGCGCTGCGCTTTCGTCCGGTTTCCGAAGAAGGTTTTGGCGGTGACTGGCAGCCGCTGGCGACCCTGGTGCGCCTGCCCGAGCTGAGCGAACTGCATTGCCCGGCCCAGAAGAAGGAAGTAACCTGCACCTTGAGCGGCAACAATCTTTTTCTCATCGAGGCGATTGCCTCCGATGCGCGCTTTCAGCACGCAACCCCGGTCAGCGAGAGCGCCATGGACACCAAGGTTGAGGTGCCACGCCCCACAGGAAAGCGCCTCTACCTCAAGTTGAGAGACGATCCTTCGGTGATTCATACTCTGGAAATGCCGGTCAATAAGGACGCGCCGACGACGAATAAGGAGGCGGCTTCCAAGGAAGATAAGCCATCGGCAAGCTCTCGCGAAAAGGTCTCTAACTCGGCGAACCTGCCCGTCGAAGCAGCGCCGCACTAGACACGGGCGTTCGCCGGATTATTCTCTGCCCGCAGCGACGGCCTTGCTTGCCAGCTCAGGCGTTGTCTCTCCTGCGCCGAGCGTGCGCACGCTCGCGCGCAGCCGCAGCAGGTGCTGCACGTAATCCACCAGGACCATCACCGACGCCTTGCTCTCGTCGCGCTGCCGGGAGCGAAAAACGTATCCCACTTCGACAATGTTTTTGAAGTGTGAGCGAACCAGCAATTCCACCAAAATCTTGTACCCACACGGCGCCAGCACCACATTTTGAATCGCCGTGCGCCGCACCAGGAAGAACCCCGACATCGGATCCGACACCAGGCCCAGCACCCCGGGCAGCAACATCTTCCCAAGGGCGCGCGAGCCGCGGGAAATCAGCAGCCGGAAGAAGCTCCAATCGCTGGTTCCGCCGCCGTCGGCGTCGCGGCTTGCCGCCGCCAGATCCGCGCCATTGCGCATCGCCGCAATCAGTTGTGCGACCACCGCCGGAGGATGTTGCAGATCGGCGTCGATCACCCCGAGCAAACTTCCGCGTGCCGCCTGCCAGCCGCGCACCACGGCCGTGGCCAGTCCGCGCTCCTCGGTGCGGCGCAGGGCGATCACGTGGCTGTCCTCGCGGGCGATATCGGCGGCAACCTGCCAGGTTCCGTCCGGGCTGTTGTCGTCCACCACGATGATCTCGTAAGAGTCCCCGACCTCGGAGGCAATCGCCGGTTTGAGCTGGGCGATGAGTTCAACCAGATTGTGGCGCTCATTGCGCGTAGGCACCACCAGCGAAAACGCAAGGCGCCGGTTGGCCGTCAGCGGGCGCACCACCAGTTCGCCCGCAGGCACTGGCGACAATCCCGCCGGAATCTCATTCAACCGCTCACTTTGCATAATGGGTGCTCTCATTGCATCACATGCAGCCCGCCGAGTCTAGGAGAACAGGAAGGAAATGTGGACTTTCGCAGGCTTATCCAGCCTTGACCGTGGAATGGCAAAACGCCATTCGCCGAAACTACCGGCGGCCGCCAGGGTTTGGTCTGTATGTGAGGGACGCAATTCTGATACAAACCTCAGGGCCAAAGTGGAGAATATGACAATGCGTGGAACTTGGATCAAAAACTCGGTGTTATTGTTGGGAATAACCTTTGGCGGCATGGCTCTGCTGGCCCAGCAGGCAACCGCACCGGCAGCCCAGCCTGCACCGGAAACCACCACCCAAAGTACGACCGCCCCAACCGGCGAAGATGCCGTTGAGCGCGGAGCAAAAACAACAGTTGAGCAGCCTGCGGATGACTATGCGCGACCAGGCCGCCATCATCCGCCATGACCAGACGCTGACCGCCGAGCAGAAGGCGGCCAAGTTGAAGGAGCTGCGCGCCAGCACCCGCGAGCAGATGAAGTCCGTGCTGACCCCCGCACAGCAACAGGCGTTCGCCGATCGCCGCGCCGCCCGCAAAGCTAACTTCGCGGCCAAGGTCGGCCTGAGCGCGGATCAGCAGGCCAAGTTGAAGAGTCTCTTCCAATCGACTCACCAGCAGCGCCAGGCTGTGCTGAACAACACTTCGCTGACGAACGAGCAGAAGCAAGCCCAGCTCAGCCAGATTCGCCAGGCGTCGCAGGCGCAACTGGCAACCATCCTGACCCCTGAGCAACTGGCGAAGTTTCACCAGATGCGCCGAAAGTGGGCTCACGCGAAGGGGTAAGCCGCTAGCGTCCGCAAGTCATGAATCGACGTTGCGCTTCCATTCCGTAGGAAGCAAAGGCCGCCCGAAACTTGGGCGGCCTGTCCGTCTCTAAGCGATTGGGGTTAAGTGCTATTCTTCTCACATGATCACCGCGAACATTAGCCCGATGGGCATCGTCCTACAGATTGGCGAACTTACCGATCACCTTTCCAATGAAAACCTTGAAGCACTCATCGCGGAACTGAAGCCTAACAACGACACCCCAGCCTATGAGTATGGAAAACAGAGCAGGGCTGTTCTCGTTGGAAGCCTCGCCAACTTCTACATTGATTACATGGTCACGACGGACGAGGCCATTGCAATCCTGAAGAAGCATGGCTTTGTGGTAAACGACATACGGAACGAACCGACTGAGTAGCTTGGAAACAAACATATTGCATGTTCGCCATTCATTCGTTGTGCTACTCTGCTCGCAAATGCCGAGACATTTCGAGGAGCTACACGAAATGCGCGTTCTATACTGCCTAGTTTTGACCCTCGCAGCGGTTGCGGGAACAGCCTCGAGATGCCTTGCAGCCACTACCCCGATCCCTCGTGATACACCCCATATCGAGTTCGTGCAGGAATATGAACGTGAACTGGCTGCCATCGAGGAAATTCGTCTAGCGTGTGCGAAGGACGGGAAAGGATGGCAAGGGCGATGAATTTTCAGGCGCGATCTATTGCGGCACCGCGATACAGCTTGAAAGGCGCTTAGACATTCGGTCCTTGAATAGTATGCATCTTGGAGGAGATTTCAAAACCCTGATACCAACGTTGACCGCCTTCTACCAGAAACAAATTGAACTCGATCAGGAATTGATTGATATTTCGACAAAGTTTCTTTCCGGACCCAAAGCTGGTGTTGACTATGGAAAATTGGCTGCGGCGGTTCCTCAGCTCAGAGCAAAGCTGGAGTACATCGACCGGGCCATCCTTGAGACTGTTCCTTTGGTTGCATCAACCCTGATCGACATGAAGCCTGACTCGCAAAATCATGTGAGCCATCTTCTGATCACCAGTGAGCAGAGGGGTTCTGCTTCTCTCTGATTTGGCCCGGGACTTTGGGAGCCTGCTGGAGGAAAAAGACCAAGATTGCGAGGTGTCTGCAGCTAAGGTGCTTCGAGTTTTTCTGGTGAAGAAGGGATTCAAGGCCTCCGACGAACCTTGGGATTGACATGATCCAACGCAAACTAGAAGACTGAGCACACGATGCATTTCAAATAGTGCGTCTCCGGAACGTTGAGCAGAACCGGATGATCCACCGATTGCATCCGCTTCTCAATCATGTGCAGATTGCGGCGGGCATCCAGCGCGGCGCTGGAGAGCATCGCGAGAAAATCCTGCTTCGCTGACGTGGAAGGAGCACGAGCAGGTCACCAGCACTCCGCCGTTGCGCAGCATCTTGAGCGCCCGCAGGTTCAGCTCCTTGTAGCCGCGCAGCGCGTCCTCGGCGCTCTTCTTCGATTTTGCAAAGGCCGGCGGATCGAGCACGATGGTCTCATAACGGCGCTCGGCGTCGGCATACTGGCGCATCAGTTCAAAGGCGTCGGCCTCCACGAATTCAATTGCTTTCTGCTCATTCAGCGCGCGGTTTCGCTCGGCTACCGCCAGCGCCTCGGCCGGAGATATCCACGGCCGTCACCTGCTCGCAGACGCGGTTCAGATGCAGTGCGAATCCGCCCTGATAGGTGCAGATGTCCAGCGCGCGGCCGCGCCCATAGCGCTCGGCGGCCGCATAGTTTTCGCGCTGGTCGAGAAACGCTCCGGTCTTTTGTCCCGCGCTGCCGTCGTAATGAAAGGCGAGTCCGTTGAGGTGAAAGATGGTCGAAGTCTTCGGCTTTCTTCAGCCGCGAATACGCCGCCTGATCCTCGCGCGGCCGGCAGCCCTTCCAACTCGCGAATACGCGGGTCGACCCGCTCCAGAATCGTCTCGGGCTGGTATGCCGCTTTCAACTCTTCGATCAGAATCTGCGCGCGCGAACGGCGCGTCCATCGCCTGGGTCAGCACCTGCAGCTGATCACGTCGTTGTACTTGTCCACGATCAGGCCGGGAGTGATGTCGGCCTCGCTGAAGAGCACGCGGAAGGCGTCGGAGTCGCGCACCACGCGCTCGCGATAGGCAATGGCCTGGCGGATGCGGTAGCGCAGCAGGTCGGGATATTTCTCCGCCTCCACCGGATTCGAGCGCCACCATGCGCAGCGCAATCTGCGAACTGGAGCTGTAGAGCGCGGAGCCATAGGGCTTGCCGCGCTGGTCTTCCACCCGCACCAGCGCGCCGGGCGCGGCCTGGTCGATGCCGCTCAATGTCCGACTTGAAGATCCAGGGATGGCCCGCTGCGCAGCCGCGCCACGGCGTGCGCGTTCACGATCGACGCGAGCCACCGCCGCCGATGATGATGTTTTCTTCTGAGCTTTCATGCGGCAAGCGCGTCAGGCGCACTCGGATCATCCTATTCGAGTAAGGTACGTGTCGAGCGGCGCGCCGGTCTAGCCTTGGGAAGCTGATGCCGCAGATCGTCCAGCACCTCGGGCGGCAACTGTTCCTTGTATTTGTCTTCGAGGTTGGCCTCGTCCACAAAGAGATTGCGGGCGTCGCGGATTTCTTCGGCAAAAATCTTCTGGCAGATCGCGTTCTTCTCCACCCGCCGCGCAATGGCCTCGCCGGTCATCGCGTCATAGGCCTTCATGGTGGCGTTGCCCTTGTGGTTGATGAACACCGCGAAGGCGCCATTGGTGCCCAGCGAGGGCACAACATCCATTCGCGTTCGGCCTGGTGCGCAATTCCGGTGACGTTATCGCCGAGGTCTTTACGTTGTGCTCCGGCAGGTAGTACAGCATCCGCCCGCAGGAGTCGCAGTGCACAACCTCCTGCGCGGCGCGGATGTTGGAGAGCACCTGCGGGACGCAACATCACCTGGCAGGCCGTACAGCGATGCTCGAGTACCTCGGCCACGGCATAGCCGCGCGATTTCAGAATGCGGTCATAGGTCGCCAGCAGCGTCTCGTCCACGCCCTTGCGCAGCGCCTGGCTCCTGGGCCTGCGCCTTGGCGGCGGCGGTCGGTCGGCCTCGCCGGCCTTCTCGGCCTCGGTCTTCTGGCGTTCCACCTCGGCGGACTCGGCCTTGAGCGCGGCCTCGGCGGCAGCCAGCTGCGACTGCAGCGAATCGGCGTTCATCATGACATCGAGAATCTTCTCCTCGTAGCCCGCGATCTCGCCTTCGGCGTGCGCAATTTCAGAGAGCAGCGCCTTGTATTGCTCGTTGTTTTTTATGCTGGAGGACTGGCCGCGGAACTTGAGAATCTTCTCGTTCAGAGACTGGATCTCCTGTTCGTGCTGGCGTTTGGCAGCTCTCTCCCGCCTTGATCGCGGCGCGTGCGTCTTCCACGCGCTTGCGGGCGGCGGCCAGTTGGGCATCGATGCGCGCAATGGTTTTAGGAATGGCCGCGAGCTGCGCGTTGAGGCGCGCAAGTTCCAGGTCAACCCTCTGCAGTTCGACGAGCTTTTCAAGATCAGTTGGCATGAATTTCCGGGAAGCCCATGAGAGTCAAATTTTAACACGTCAGGCGGGCCAAGGTTTTTTGCCGCCAATCCTAAGAAGTTTGCCGGAGGGACGAGCCACGGCAGTACCCTAAAGTTCATCTCATGCTTTTGCCTTTTGCCCGCGTCCTGGCAGGTCTAACGATCGCGTTGTTTCATG
>CAVZYB010000034.1:0-240239 GCA_963779365.1 uncultured Acidobacteriota bacterium
CAAGGCGCGCTATTGGCGCCCCAACTAGCGCCCCAGCACCAATAATAGTGCACTTTAAGTCTGGTATTTGAGTTGTAAGTGATTGAGTTTAATGGTCGGGGAGAGAGGATTTGAACCTCCGACCCCCTGGTCCCGAACCAGGTGCTCTACCAGGCTGAGCCACTCCCCGACTGTTGGAAAAGCGCGACTTTCACCGCGTCCCAGTGATTATAACAGAGCAGCCAGCCAGCGCCAAAGGTCACGCGGAGCATTTCGCAGGCCTATTTTGTTCGTGTCCGGCGGGTGCGCCGGTTGGCCTCTGACGTGGGAGCCGCAGCAAGATTCTAGCCGCCCAGTCTGCCCAATCCGATTCCGATGACATAAGTTACAACGCCTTCCACTGCCCCCACGGCGGTCATCTCAAATCCGCTGCCCCACCAGGAGCGAACCGTGATCAGCGACTTTGCCGCCCCGACCGCAAAGTGTGCCGCAAGCGAGATCACCGCCGAGACGATCACTGCCGGGTATCCACTCAGAAAGAAAAATGGGATGATCGGTACAAAGGCGCCCACCGCGGTCGAGAGTGCGCCGGTAACCGCCGAGGTCATCGGATTACTCAGCGCCTCTTCGGTCGCGTTCAGCCGTTCGGCGGCCAGCGCGCGCAGCATTTGTTCAGGGTCTTTGGCGATGTGTTCTACGACGTGATCGGCGTCCTCCTGTGGCAGGCCCTTGACTTGGTAGTACAGTGAGAGCAGTTCCCGCGCCTCGAGGCCGTTCATCTGGATGGCCTCGCGCTCGCGCGCTAATTCCGCTTCGTAGATTTCGCATTCGCTCTTCGCCGCAAGGTATGCTCCTGAGCCCATGGACAGGGCGCTTGCCACCATCCCGGCAATTCCCGCCAGCAGCACATAATGCGAATTTCCCAGGGTGGCGCCGGAAACTCCGGAGACGATGCCGAAGATTGCTCCCAGTCCGTCGTTCACTCCGTAGATGGCGTCGCCAATCCATCCGGCGGCCTGTTTGCCGGCGTTCGAGCGCTTTGCCAGCAATTCGGCGATCACCGATTTAGGGTCGGCCTTCACCTCGGCGATGGCCGATGCCGGGTAGTGATTGCGGATCAGATTGCCGAGTTCGCGGTAATGCTCGTGCTCGTCTTCAATGACTTGATGCAGAATTTCAATGCTCGGCTCGTCGCCCAGCTCTTCCAGTTGTTTTCCGTAGTGCGCAATGTCGCGGCTCTCGTCGATCTCCAGACGGCGCATCGCCATGCCCGGACCGCCCACGCGATTCGCCAGGGTGTCGGCGTCGCCTGCGGCTTTCCCGTCGTAGGGTGGCAACGTGCCGCCGAGTTCGCGAATGCGATTTGCCCACAGCGCTGCGTGCCGCGCCTCGGCTTCGGCCAGCTTGCGCAGAATGCGTTTGCGGATTGGGTCCGCATCGCGCTCGGAGAATGCCTGGTAGGTGTGGAAGCCGCGCATCTCGGCTTGCCAGTTCTCGGAGAGCGCGTTCATGATCTTGCGCGTGGCGGGCGTGTTCATCAGCGCTAATCATACCCTTGCTGCTTCCACCCGACAATCCATCTTCTCTCGTGCGTTTTATGGGGACTCGATCACGGCGCGGCTGCCCAAGGCGGAGTCTGCTCCGGGCAACTGCATCTTGCCCCAGTGCAGATTTACGAATAGAAGAAACGGTGATTGCGCCCGTGAACTGGTCAAACTGAACCAGCCGTAATTTTTGGCGAAGCCATTCGTAATCGAGGTCATAACACTTCCTCGCCTGCCTCTGGGCTGGACTTACAGAACCAGCCGAGCGCGGAGAACAGCGCAAAACTACTCTGAACGTGTTGCTGGCTTTCTTCCGCAGTAAGCCTTGATTCGGCGTAAGCAAACTCGATGGCGTCCCCTATCGGCAAACCCTTCGCCAGTGCGCTCACCAGCCGGAACATCTCCGCGTCGAGCCGCTTGTAGTGCACCACCAGTTCAAAACGATGAATCGCAAGATACAGTGAGACTTGCTCGAAAACGCGGTGGAAGATCCCGCAGATTTCGCTCGCGCGATTCTCTTCGCGGTCAGCGTGCGCGGCACGCCACCATGGCGCTTTGCCGATTCCCGAACCTCCAGCAAGAGCCTGTCCACTTCGTGCTCAACCACAATCAGTCGCAGATGCGGTTGCAGCCGCAACCCGCTCTCGGGAGCCAGCGCAGCAATGTCGGCGGGACTCAGCCGTTCGTACTCTGCGGCGTCGAATGACTCGATATGCGCCCACTCCAGCTTTGCCATCTCCCGCGCGATCCCGTGATTCGCTCCGGCCAGCGCAGGATTCTGCTCCATCCACGCCGCAAGTTTCTTGCCCAGATTGCGCATGGTGAATGACTCGGACGGACAATCGGCGAGATAGCTGCCGCCGCAACCGGTCGAACTGCCTTGTCCCAAGCAGCGCGCGCACTCCCGGAAAATCTTCGCTGAACGCATCCAGCACGCGAGACCAGTACGAGCGGTTGATAGATCTCAAGCCGCTCCAAACTACTCAGCCGCGAATTCGGTTTCACCAGCGCAACGCCGTCCTGCAATTCCGCGATTCGTGCCTCGCTTCATGTTGTAGCGCGCGCTCAGAGGTTGCATCACCGCCCGTGCCAGTGTGCGTTGGAATTCCAGCAGCGCGGTCATGCCGGCACTCCTGCCTACTGCCGCTCTTCGGCCCCGGTCGCTGCGTCGAGATACTTCTTCGCCTTCATCGCCTCGTCGTGAACCTCTTCAAAAGCGAGGTATGCGATCATCCCATTCCAACAGCGTTGCTGTCGGTCCTGTCCGCCGCAGCGCCCGCTCATACAGCTTCCATACCGGGTCAATCACCGGATGGTCGTGAGTATCGAGCAGGAAGCGCTCGTAGCGGGAATGTCCGGCAATGTGTATCTGTGCCACGCGCTCGGCAGGAATATAGTCCACATACTCCGCCGGATCGAACTCGTGATTGATCGAGCTGACATAAATGTTATTGACGTCGAGCAGAATCCCGCAGTCGGCGCGCTCCACCACCTCGGTCAGAAACTCCCACTCCGTCATCGCCGAGTCGTGAAACTCCGCATAGCTGCTCACGTTTTCCAGCACCACTGGGACTTCCACAAAGTCCTGCACCCGGCGAATGTTTTTGGCCGCAACCTCAACGCCTCCCAGGTGTAGGGCAGCGGCAGCAGATCGTGCGTATAGCGCCCATCCACGCTGCCCCAGCACAGATGATCGGAGAGCCACGGCGTTCCGGTGCGGCGCACCAGCGATTTCAACCGTTTCAGGTGCTCCCGATTCAGCGGCTGGCTGGAGCCGAAGTACATCGAAACTCCGTGCTGCACAACCCTGTACTGCTCCAGGATCGAGTCCAGAATCGCCAGCGGGCGGCCTCCGTCGATCATGTAGTTTTCCGAGATAATTTCGAACCAGTCCACCACCGGCTTCTTCTCCAGAATGTGCTGGTAGTGCGGAATTCGCAGCCCAATTCCGATCCCGTATTCGGTGAACCCATTGAATCGGTTTGCCGGCATATCGCATCCTCTCCCGCGGAGAATTAGGAGGACCGGAGCGCGCCGGTCCCCTCAGCTTTTGTTCGGCTCCTATACCGCCTGCGGTGCCTTCGAGCCGTCGGTGGCGCAGCCGCCCTTACCCTTGCAGGAGTTCTTGCCCTTGCAGCCGTTGTCGCCCGTCTTGCAGCCGCCCTTGCCCTTGCAGGAGTTCTGTCCTTTGCAGGCGTGCTTGTCGGTCTGCGGTTCGTCGAAGCTGGACATGGAGGACAGCCCCATGGCGCGCGTGATGCTGTTGGCTCCGGTGTTCGCCGTGGTGGCCGACAGCGTGGTGGTTGCGCCAGTCAGCAGGCCGGACATGGCAGCGGTCATCAGCAAAGACTTCATCTTCGTCTTGGTCATTGGAGACTTCCTTTCAAGAGAGTCGGGATTGTGATGGTCGTCCGGTGGATCAGCGTTTGCTGGCCACCGGAATTGCCTCGTAATTCCCCTGCCAACTTGCCGGAATGATGTATGTTCTTGCTCGTGATGTATGTTGTGCCCTTAACGCGGATCGCTTGAGTGCAGGTATTTTTGAGAGGGTCATTCTGAGCGTAGCGAAGAATCCCCGCTCCGCCCCGGACTCCAGCGGTCTCAAGCTTTTCTACCAGCGATCGATTTTTCCACGCCCGGCAAACGCACGCCGGAACTTGCCTTCGAGAGTGCCACGAGCTTCTAAAAATCCATCCGCAGATCCATCTTCTTGTACATGCTCTGCCACAAAATCGCCGTAGCCGTTGAACATCAGCGTGTCCCGCTTGAAGATTTCGCCGATGCGCCGCTCCTTGGCCTGGCTCCAGCGCGGATGATCCACATGAGGATTCACATTCGAATAGAAGCCGTACTCACGCGCGCTGGCTTCGTTCCAACTCGTCCGCGGCATACTGTTCGTCAGCGTAATTTTCACAATCGACTTCGCGCTCTTAAATCCGTATTTCCAGGGCACCACTACGCGCACCGGCGCACCATCCTGGTTGGGCAAGCTCTCGCCATAGAGGCCAACCGTAAACAGCGTCAGCGGATTCATGGCTTCGTCCAGCCGCAACCCTTCCCGGTACGGCCAGTCGAGGACATCGCGCCTCTGTCCCGGCAATTCGCTGGGCCGCACCACGCTGGTGAAGGCAACAAACTTTGCCTTGGAGTTCGGCTCCACGCGATCCAGCAGCACCTTCAGCGGAAAGCCGATCCAGGGAATCACCATCGACCAGCCTTCCACGCAGCGATGCCGGTAAACCCGCTCTTCCAGCGGCGCCAGTTTCAGCAGGGAATCATAATCCAGCGTCTGCGGCTTGTTCACCAGCCCGTCAATCTGCACCGTCCAGGGCAGCGGATGAAACCTGTCGGCAACCTTCGCCGGGCCTTCCTTGTCGGTCGACATCTCGTAGAAGTTGTTGTAGTGGGTGATGTCCTGGTAGGGTGTCAGCTTTTCCCCGGTAGTGCTGATGGGGCTTGGCCTTGCTTCGAGCCGGGTTCCGGCAAACGCCTGTGTCGATGGCGAGAACAACTCGGCGATCTTATCCACCGATAGCGCCGCGGCCCCGAATCCAGCGGCGGCGGCTAGAAAACGGCGGCGGTCCATGTACAGCGGTTTCGACGTGATCTCGGAGGACTTCGGTTGATCAATTTTCATTTTCACGGCGTTGATACTCACCTTCAATCGTGCGTACTCGTATACTTCGATTGAAAATCCGTGAAAAAGTTACAACGAAAGCGCTTCGAGGGTGTTCCGGGATGATTATGTCGAAAGATCCGCGCGTTATGGGTTGGGCTCGGACGAACCCGGTCCCTTGGCTTGCTGCACCGCCAGATCCAGAGCTTTCTTTTGCGCCTCGGCCGTATGCTGAATCGTCTGCTGAATGGTCTTGGTGAAGGTCTCGGCAACCTTCTGCGCCGAGTTGCTGCTCTCCTTCGCGCTCTCGACCAGGGCTGCGGTCTGTTGCACCATCTGGTCGATTACGCTCTTCTGCGCTTCGATAAAGCCCTCAAAAGCTTTTCCTGCCAAGTCAAAGACGTTCGGCAGTGCCGCCACCACCTGCGGTCCCTTCTTATAGGACGCAATCACCTCCGCGTTTTGTTCCACGGCGGCGTCCAGCGACTTCTTCTGTAACTCGGCGGCGCGCTCCACTCCCTTAAGAAACAAATTGGCGAACTCGGTGGGAAGATTGCTCTTGTTCTCTGCCATGGGGGTCCTTTCCGCACTGCGGCTCACCGGCAGCAAGTCACTCCGGTTGCAAACGTACGATGCCGCAGCCCCGGTCCGAGATGGGCCTCTACTGGCAGAAAAATTATTCAGGGAAGATCGAAGGCGCGCTTCAGGACTTTTTCAATTCGACCAGAACCTGCCGGGCAATCTCTTTCAGCGTTTCAAATACGCCGTTGCCGCGGGATGCGATCGACTCGAAGGTAGGCTCTTCGCGGCGGCGCAACTGCCGCTGCAACTCTTCCACCGGGAGCACGTTGGGAAGATCGCGCTTGTTGAATTGCAGCACGTACGGAATCGTCGCAAACTCGTACCCGTGCTCCTCCAGATTGGAGACCAGGTTGTCCAGGGCCTCCACGTTCGCGTCCGCTCGCTCAACTTGCGAATCGGCCACGAACACCACCCCATCCACCCCGCGCAAAATTAGTTTACGCGACGCGTCGTAGAACACCTGGCCGGGGACGGTGTAAAGGTGAAAGCGAGTTTTGAAGCCGCGAATGGTGCCCAGGTCAAGCGGAAGAAAATCAAAAAACAGCGTACGATCCGTCTCTGTTGCCAGCGAGATCATCTTGCCTTTTTGCTGTTCGCCCGTCTTGTCAAAGATGTGCTGCAAATTCGTCGTCTTCCCGCCCAAGCCGGGTCCGTAGTAGACGATTTTGCAGTTAATCTCGCGCGCGGCGAAATTGATAAAGCTCAATGATTCCTCAACGGTACCCTGGAGCGGCGTTCGAAGCCACCGCCATCGGTCGCATCCATCGAAACAAGGCTGCGCAGGAAGTTCCGATTCCTGTCCCTGTCGCAATCCTGCCCGACAGAGCAGATACTTGGGTTATACCACACTCGACAAGTCAACAACTTCCGAATGATCGTCAGCCTGTTTACTGAATCTACACGTGCCGTCCCGATTACAAAAAATTACCAAAGTCTGTCCCAGCCCGGTACCGCGGACGGCGCACCGCGCCTTCGCTAAAAAACGCTGATTCCAATGGTGACAAACCAAAAACATTTGCCCCACCTTCGCCGCGCTGTTCTTGCGCGGATAAGGTGGGAAGCAATCCTCCTCCAACTCTGCAAGGGTGTTGCTTCCGCAGTTGGAATTGCTCATGCTTTCGTTCTCGTGGTTCTTTCGTAAAACCGCTCTTTCGTAAAACCACTCTATTGCTGCTGCGGCGCCGGATAGTAGCCGTCGCGCGCATACACCTTCAGGCTTGAGCCGTAGCCGCTGACCCGAACCTCGATCTTGCGGTAGGAGGTCGCCGCCGTTGCGTCCGTGTTGTACACCAGCGTGTACTGGCTCCGCGCCTCTTCCATCGCGCTGCCGTAGGAGGACTCCACTGCCTCCCGGGTGAACTCCCGGAAGATTTCTCCCCCTGTGGCCGACGCATACTTCGGCAGGCTGTTGTTGTTTCCCTGCCGCGGCAGGCGAATCTTCGCCAGCTTGTCAACCACCGGGATGGCGGCGACATCGACCGCCACGCCGTACACGCTCACGTTGTTGGTAAGCAGCACCTTCAACACGTCCTTGTAGCTGGCGCGCGAGCCCGACTCGCGTCCGTCGGAGACGATGAAGATGACCCGGCGCCGTGCCTTCTCGCGGCGTCCCAGGTCGAGCGCGGCGCGCAACATCGCATCGTTGAGCACGCGTGAAGGCTCCGCATCCTTGGGCGGCGCATATTCAATCTGCGTCCGTTGCGTGCCCGGATCGAAAACCCGTCCGTTCACCGACGGTCCCACGGTCATCGGATTGAAGGCGGTCGGCCCTGAACCGCTGTCCCTCCACACTCTCCACCCGTGCCAGCGTCCGGGTCGTGGTATCGCCCTGCGCCCCCAGGTAGTCCTGCTGTTGCTTCACCGTATTGCCATAGGTATAGATCGAGAGCTCGTCGAACTGGCTGAACGATCCGACCAGCGCCGGGAAGGTTTCCTTCACCTTGCGCAAGGCAATCTCCGGCATTCCCACATCGATGATGATGGCCGCCGAAACCGGAAATGGATCGCTGGTAAAGAAGCTGATCCGCTGCTTTTCCCCGTCTTCATAGACCGAGAAATTATCCTTCGTCAGTCCCGGAAACAGCCGTCCGGTGGCGTCCTTCACCGTGACCGGAACCGGCACGGCGTTGACGTTGACGCGAATGATGCCGCTGGTCTCGTCGTATCCGCTGCTGGTCGCGTTGGCGGCCCGGTTCGATGGCGCCACCCGGCCCACCGGGCCGGTGTAGGCGTCGCGTTTTCTTGCTCGGCGCCCGCCGCCGTATCCGCGGAACTGGCCTCTCCCGACGGTGGTTTGGTCTGCTCTGAAGGGCTGGCAGGAGCTCCCGACAGCGGGCGGTTCGGCGACGGCGCATCCGGCAGAGTCTGCTGGGGAGCAGGCTGGGGCTGCGGAGACTCCGGCAATCCCTGCTGCGCGCTGCCAGCCAGGGAAAGCGAGAGAACGATCGAAACCAAACCTGCAAAACGCCATGGGCGCCGCATCTTGAAACCCTCCGCAAGACTGTAGCCGTTTTCAGAATTGCTAAACCGCCAATCTAATTCACATTTTGATGCGGCGGATACACTCTCGCATGCAACTAATCTTAATAGTTCTACAGGTAAGTACATACTAGACTACGGACTGCCGGTCGAGAAACCATGATTACCCTAAGGCAATTCAGAATACCCGCCATCTCGGTCATTGCATTATGTTTGATGTCTTGGACCGCCGCCCAGGCGCAACGTCCGCCCAAAGAACCGCCCAAGGCCTCGAATGCGCCCGAGGATAATGATTACTCGGTTCCCGATGGCCCCAAACTCCAGGACAAAACCGCCATCCAGCAAGGCGAGCCCCTCACCACCCTGAAAGTCAACGTACAGGTAGTCAACCTCTACTTCAACGTCAAAGATAAGCGCGGGGCGCTGATTCCGAATCTGAAAAAAGAGGACTTCCTGGTCAACGAGGACGGTAAGCCCCAGACCATCAAGTACTTCGCGGCAGACTCCAACCAGCCTCTCACCCTCGGACTGCTCATCGACACCAGCGGCAGCCAGACCCGCGTGCTGCCCATGGAGAAGGAAGTCGGTGCGGCCTTCCTGCGTGACGTTCTGACCCCCAAGGACCTGGCTTTCCTGATCAACTTTGACATCGCCGTCGATCTCATCCAGGACTACACCAGCGATGCTGCCCAGCTTCGCCGCGCCATGGAGAAGACCCAGATCAACGATGGCGGCGGCAGCGGCGCCGGAGGCATCGCCGGTGCCGGACAGGGCACGATTCCCGTCTCGCGCCCCAAGGGAACCCTGCTCTACGACGCCGTCTATCTTGCCTCCAACGAGAAATTGCAAAAGGAAGGCGGCCGCAAAGCCACTGGTTCTGCTCACCGATGGAGGCGACGAGGGCAGCGATGAGACCCTGCCCAATGCCATCGAGGCCGCGCAACGCTCCGAGGTCATCGTCTATGTCATCATGATCGCCGACCGCAGCTACGGCGGCATGTACTTAGGCTCCGCCTCGTCGGCCATGCATAAACTGGCCGAACAGACCGGCGGGCGGGTCATCGACGTCGGCAACGACCCCAGAAAGCTGCGCAAAGCCTTTGACGAAATCGGCACCGAACTGCGCAGCCAGTACATGATCGGCTACACCCCGACCAATACCGCCGCCGACGGAAAGTACCGCAAAATGGAAGTCAAGACCACGAATCCGGACTATAAATTACAGGCGCGAAAAGGTTATTACGCCCCCAAAGAGTAGACCGCATCAGAGTAGGTGTACCGAGGGTGCCCATATTTGCCGTAGTTGGCAAATGTGGGTTCGCGGGGTAGCGGACACACCAACCTTTGCTTGTGCAGTTGGAATTGTTTTTGCTCTCGCCTTCAAGGGTGGACAACCAAAGAGCGTCGGGTGCCCCACCTTCGCCGCGCTGCCTTTGCGCGGATAAGGTGGGAAGCAATCCGCTCCATCTCTGCAATGGTGTTGCTTGTGCAGTCGAAATAACTAATTTACTGGCTCTTCGGCGCGTAGTATCCCTTGCGTGCCCGGATCTTCACGTTCGGCCTCCCGGGAGCGTTCAGCGAGATCGCGCGATAGCGTCCATCCTGCTCAAAGTTCTCCGGCTTGTAGGCCAGCACGTACTGGCTGCGCAACTCATCCTGAATTTCCGCGAAAGCGTTGGAAACCTCTTCGATGCGCATCGGGAAAAACACCCGGCCACCGGTCGCCTCGGCATAGCGCATCAGCACCTTGTCGCCCCGCTTGTCCTCGCCCGTCACGTTGGTGCTGATGACGTAGATGATGACTTCGGCGCGCAGCGCGGCTTCAATCGCCTCCTCGCGGGTATGCCGGCTCTGGTTGTCATCGCCGTCGCTGAGCAGGATGATGGCCCGGCGCGCCGGGCTGCGGAGCGCGCCTTTGGCCAGCTTTTCACTGGCCTCGATACACCGCGTCGTGTAGTGCGGTGCCGCCTCCCGGACGCAGAACCCGCACGCCGCGAGCCAGCGCGTCGGTGTTGTCCGTGTAATCCTGGGTCAGATCGGAGAGCGAATCGAAGCCGATCACAAACGCCTGGTCCGACTTGGGACGTACCACCTGGTGCAGAAATTCCACCGCGGCGTCCTGCTCGAAGCGGAAGCGATCGCGAATCGAATTACTCGCGTCAATCAGCAGTCCCACCCGCAGCGGCAGTCCGGTCTCGCTCTCAAACGCCTCGATCCGAACCGGTGGCTTGCCCTCGTCGAGCAGCCGTATGTCGTCCTTCTTCAGATCCTTGATGAAGTGCCCATGCTTGTCGGTCGCGGTGAAGATCAGATCGACCAGATCGACTTCCACGCCGATGCGGAAGATGCCCGTCTCGTCGGCGGTCTCCCGCGGCTTCTCCTCGGCCGTCGCAGGTGGCGCGGACACCGGCGGAAACAGCGCAGCGGGCTCGCCCGATTTCTGGTCTGCGGATTGCGCTGCGGATTGCGCTGCGGATTTCGCCGCCGGTGGCTCTGTTCCTGCCTGGCCGGAACTGGATGCTCCGTTGCATTCGTGTCCGGCGCGGCGCTGGGGCGGATTGGCTGGCGGCAGCGTGGTCAGCTCCGTCGCCCCATTGACGCCCATCGGTCGCCATGCTGGCCGGAGCCTGCGGCGGCTGTGGCGGTTGCGCCGGTGCCCCCGGAAAGCGAGGCTGTACTGCGGAAGGAGCCGAAGGCAGGTCTTGCGTGTTCTGTGCTGAAGCCGCCGAGGTCAGCAGCAGTGCAGCGCCCAGCAGGGCTAGAGCCAGCTTGTTCATATCTTCAAGTGTACATCCGCGACCGGAGCCGCCGGATGCGCCGTCTCGTCTAAGGCAAATGGATAAGCAATCCACGCCATCCGCAACCTGCTACATCAGGCAATCGCCTCAGCCGCGCGCCGGAGCTTCTCCAAAAATGTATCCAGGTCCTCGGGCAGCGGCGCGTCGAACTCCACCGCCCGCCCGCTCTTGGGATGGGTGAAGTTCAGATGCGCGGCATGGAGAAAGTTGCGCGCCAGTGACAGCGTGGCTGCGCTTTCCCCGTGAGCCCGCGCCTTCTTGGCCTCCGTGCGCGAGCTGATCGCGTTCCCCTGGCGTTCGCGCGCGAGCGTATTCGGCAGCAGAATCTGCGGCGCGCCGTACAGCGTGTCGCCCACCACCGGATGCCCAATCGATGCCATGTGCACCCGAATCTGGTGGGTCCGCCCGGTTTCAATCCGCACCTCAACCAGCGCAAAGCGCCCGTAGGGAGTCAGCAGCCGCTCCACCACCTTGTAGTGCGAAACCGCCGTCCGCGGATCGATCCCGGCGGTGCTCATCCGCGTCCGGTTGCGCGGGTCGCGTCCAATCGGATCGTTCACCGTTCCCGCGTCTGCCTTGGGCCAGTTGTGAACCAGCGCAAGGTAGGTCTTATGTACTTGCCGCGAGGAAAATTGCTCCACCAGTTTGCGATGCGCCACATCGTTCTTCGCCACCACAATCAGTCCGCTGGTGTCTTTATCCAGCCGATGCACGATCCCGGGACGCAATTCGCCGCCCATTTCGCTGAGCTTGTTAAACCGGAAGAGCAGCGCATTCACCAGCGTTCCGCGATTGCGCGCATCCTCGGCGCTTCCCGTGCTGGCGTGCACCACCATCCCCGCGGGCTTGTTCACCACCGCCAGCTCCTTGTCCTCAAACACCACGGTCAGCGGAATGTCCTCGGCAAAGGCCTTCAGCGGAGCCGCTTCCACCGTCCCGGTGATTTCGATCAGCTCGCTGCCCTTCAGCTTGAGCGAAGCCTTGGCCGGGCGCTCATTGACCAGCACCTTGCCCTGCTCCACCAGTTGCTGCACCCGCACCCGGCTCACGTCCGGAATGCGCGCCACCAGATAGTGATCCAGACGCACTCCGGCGTCTTCCTCCGAGGCATGAAACACAGTGGGGGAGTCGGGTTCTTCGATGCACCGGAACTTCCGTCAGAATCTCTTCGGAGTCAATCGGCTCGGGTGGAGCAGGAGATGCAACTTTGCGGGCCATTCTCTTGAGGATAGCAGGTAAGACCGGAGCTGGCTTCTGAGGCCAGGTTATGCCTGAGAGTCGCATCCCGAGCGCTCAGCGACGCGACTGTCTTCGCTGGCGCATAAGGTGGGAAGCAACCTCTGCAATGCGTTGCTTCAGCCGTCTGGAATTGCTCTTCAAGCTCTCAGCCTCTACGCCCCTGTCGCTGCCGGAGTTTTCGTCTTCCTGCCCGGCGCCGGGTCGCCTGCAACGAGCGCAGCGGCGTGCGCCGAAGGTAGATCACAAATCCGCTCACCACCAGTCCCAGCGCAATCAACTGCGTCCCGCTGATCAGTCCGCCCAGCACCTCGCCGCGCCCCGGATCGCCGCGGAAGAACTCGAAGACAAAGCGCTCGATGCCATAGATGATCATGAACAGCGCAATGATCTGCCCCTCGAACTTCTTGCGCTTGCACAGCCAGTAGAGGAACGCAAAGTTGATCGCTTCGGCCACAAACTCATAAAGCTGCGTGGGATGCAGCGGCTGGTTCAGCGGCGTGCCGGAGTAACTCGGCCGCCCACGGATTGTGAAACGTGATCGCCCATGGCACAGTCGTTTCGCGGCCATAGCAGCATCCTGCCGCCAGGCAGCCGATTCGCCCAAAGGCGTGCCCCAGCGCAATTCCCGGCGCAAACACGTCGGCCGCCGAGAGAAACGGAATCTTCTCCCGCCGCACATACCACCAACTGCAAACGATCGCCAGCACCAGCCCGCCGGAAAATACTCCGCCCGACTGCAGCGTCTCCATGCTGAAGATGCGGCCCGGCTCGGCCAGATAGTCGCGCCAGTCCACCAGCAGCATCAGCAGCTTGGCCCCCAGAATTCCGCTGAAGGCGGCAATGCCCCCCAGGTTCCACATCTGGTCCGGATCAAGGCCGCGAAAGCGCGCCAGATGGAAAATTACCGCCAGACCGGAGGATCATGCCCAGCGCGGCCATAAAGCCGTAGGTGGGCAGGGCAAACGAGCCGATATGAAATAAATGTGGAAACACGTCTCTATTGTAGATGGAGACCACTGCGCTTTGGTCGCAGCCGCCGTGAAGAGATCGTAAAAGCGAGCGATGCAAATCAACTAGGTATCGGCCCGCGTGGCCGTGTGGGGCGGGGTTGCTGTGAACCCGATTCACCAGGTGGGCGCCCTCCGTGGTCCTTTAGGCCGATCCAACTGGGGATCAGCACACCAGACCAATTGTCGAGTCGGGCACCCTATTTAGAAATATCGGTTCGCAGTGGTGTTCCACCCCATCACTAACTTTGCAGGCCGGCACCGTAGCGAGTTAGATGCTATGAGAGAGCAGCCAGTAGCGCAAGTGGAAGGACGCGAAATGTTGGCCCTTGGCGTGCCAGCGAAAGCCACGGATTGGGACCCCGAATGCCGCGGAATGATTCCCCTCCCGCTCACCCTTCGAGCATCGCGGCCTCAACCGGAAACTTGAATAACCGCATGGCGTTTTCACCAAGGTAGGCGCGCCGCGCGGCCACGCCCAGCGGCAATGTGCGCGCCGCCTCCACGGCCGCCGCCCAGCCCTCCGGAGACGAGCGGAACAGCGTATGCTCGCGTCCCTCCAACTCCACGTACTCGCACAACTCCGCGTCCGCGCGCAATTCCTGTGGGCACAGCAGAAACGAGATGTGCGGAAACTGCTGCATCAACTGCGATGATGCTATCCGCATCCG
The DNA here is from genome assembly GCA_963779365.1 of uncultured Acidobacteriota bacterium. Lineage (GTDB taxonomy): Bacteria > Acidobacteriota > Terriglobia > Terriglobales > Acidobacteriaceae > TOLSYN. Next base: position 13,915 of record CAVZYB010000034.1, read on the forward strand.
TACCCTGCGGCGGGGCCAGCACAATCTCCATCTCCGGAAAATCCGCCGCCACCACTTCCACCTGCGGACGGTAATGCGCCCACTGCTCACGGCTGGTAATCTCCAGCACCACCGGCGCGCGCAGCATGGCGCACAGTCCATACAGCGGATACATCCGCGGCACATCCAGCCCGGAGATACAGCACTCCGCCTGCACATAGGCGCCCGCCAGTCCACCCTCGCTGATCGCTTCCTCGATCCAGCGCAGACTCTCCCCAATGCGCAGCGGGTCGTAGGAGGCCAGTCCGCGTAGCTGCTGCGGATTTCTGCCACCGTGTTCACAATTTCCTGGGTTCTCCGGTCCGCGCAGTTCCACCGGTGCTGGCACTGGGCGCAGTTGCTCAAGGCGAGGACGGCACCTGCGATCCCACTCGAATTCATCAGCGGAGTCAGATCCTGGTTGAATGGAACACAGTCGGAAATCTGCCGAACTGCGTCCCTCTTGGGAACGCAGAAGAGAGCATCGATGATCGCCGGATATGTCAAAGCCCACCCCCTTGAAACTTTACGCCCACAGCCTAATGCCGCTCCCTCCGCCTTGCAGTGACCGCGGTCACCGCATCAAGTCCGCCATGACTATGCCTATCTGTAGAGCGTGTCGTCTTCAAATCTGAGCGGTGTCATCTTTTTAGAGGTGTCATTCTGAGCGTCAGCGAAGAATCCCCGCGCTGCTCAACTTTCCCGTGCCGCCCCAGGCTTTCCGCCGCAATCGATTCTCTTTGTTCTTCGCCAGTGACATCTTCTGCGGAACTCGGCGCAAAAAAAGGACAGGCGCTCGCCTGTCCTTTTTTTGCACTCATACCGCATCAGTGCAGCGTCGCTCCCAGAATGGTCAACACCACTCCCGCCACCCCAAACGCAATTCCTGCCAGCCAATAGTGACGTCGTTTCGTAAGCAGCGTGATCGAGCAGATGACCAGCCCCACCTCCAACAGAGTTTCGCCCAGGTCGTAGCGATTGGCGCGATGTTCGAAGAGTTTGACCTCACCCTCCTTCGCGGTCGCTTCCTTCTTGATCTCTTCCTGCTCAACCGTGGACTTCTCGATGGCCGCTTCATTTTTCTTGAGCAGGGCTTCGGCGGCCGCGCCGTCCTTCAGCGGAAGAACCTTCAGCAGTTCGTCCACCTGCGACATCGTATGGCGGCGAATGTTCTTCGCCTGATAGTAGCCCCACTGGTCGGTGGCCTTGTTCTGCAAAAGGACTTCTTCCGTATGCGCGCGATGGCTCAGCAATGTCGCGATGGCCACCAGCACCGCCAGAATCGCCATCGTAAAGCTGACCGGTGCCAGCGAGGACTGTTCGCGGCCATGCTCCGCCGCTTCCTGCAGTTCTTCCATCTCGTGTTCTTCACTCATAATGATTTCCTTATTTCTTACTTTATGATGAGAGCGCCCGCCTGCGCCAGTTCCGGCCGTGGCCATGCATGGTCACCGGTTCACGGCTTCTTGTTCTTCCCCCCGCTTTCGAGTTCGCGCCGCGCCGCCGCCAACTCCTGCCGTTTTTCATCGCTCACCTCAGGATAGGTCAGCTTCATCTCCTCCAGCGCATGCACAACCACCGAGGAAACCACCAGCCGCGTGAACCACTTGTTATCCGCCGGGACCACAATCCACGGGCGCGGCTTTGCTCGAGGTGTGCCGGATCATCTCCTCATAATTCTCCTGGTAGTCGTCCCAGAAGCGGCGCTCGCGCACATCGGAGGCAGAAAATTTCCAATTCTTTTCCGGCTCGTCGAGGCGCGCCAGAAACCGCCGCTTCTGTTCTTCCTTGCTCAAGTGCAGAAAGAACTTTCGAATCGCGGTTCCGTTGCGCGTCGCATAGCGCTCGAAGGCGGAAATGTCTTCGAAGCGCTCCTGCCAAATCTTGTCGCTGCGGCAGGCGGCTGGCAAATGCTGTGCCTCCAGCATCTCCGGGTGCACCCGCACCACCAGCACCTCTTCGTAGTAGGAGCGATTGAAAATTCCGATTTTGCCCCGTGCCGGCATCCGCTTGGACGTGCGCCACAGATAGCCATGGTCGAGTTCTTCCGCCGAGGGCGCCTTTGAAGGAGGAGACCTCGCAGCCCTGCGGATTCACTCCGCTCATCACGTGCTTGATGGTGCCGTCTTTGCCCGCCGCATCCATCGCCTGAAAGATCAGCAGCAGCGCCCAGCGATCCTGCGCGTAGAGCTTGTCCTGCAACTCCGCCAGCAGCTCTTTCGAGCGCTGCAGTAACTCGACGGACTCCGCCTTGAACTCCTTGGGAAGCCCCGCCGTGTCGCCCGGATCAACGTCGCGCAAGCGGAACTTCTTGCCGTGATCGATCGCGGTAGCGCGTGGCCAGCGACCGCAACTTCTTCTCTTGCTTCATGCAGCGCTTCTCCTTGGTTGCTCACTTTGGATGCTCGTTTTTGCGCGGAACACTCGCGTGCCCGCCGTCATCGAAATCACTCCGCACGACTGTACCACTCTGCATGCCGGGAAACATACCCGGTGACTTATCTTTGCAATCAGTCCAGTAGCAAGCCATTACACTTTTCAGATGCGGGTCGCCCCGAAGCGATGGCCACCACGCATCTCAGTGCACAGGAAAACCATGACCGAAGCGAAAAAGAATTTCCTCCAGCGAATCCCGCTCATCATGCCGGTCTTCATCCTCCTCGCCGCTCTCTACACCGGATGGATATTCTACTCGCGCTGGCGCGTCGCCGTTGACGCCCGCCACGCCGCCGAAGCCCGCGAGCTCGAGCGCGCCCGCAAGGAGGTCGAACTCAATGGCGGCTCGCAACTCAAAATCACCGCGCTCTACGCCACCGCCGAAGCCGTTCGCAAGGGGCAGCCGCTCCAGATCTGCTACGGCGTGGTCAACGCCAAAAACGTCTCCTTCGATCCGCCAATCCCCGACGTCTGGCCCTCGATGAGCCGCTGCGTGGATGTCTCGCCCAAAAAGAGCACCACCTACACCCTCAACGCCGACGACGGCGCCGGACACTCCGACAAGGCGCAGATTTCGGTGCAGGTGAAATAGCCTCCCGTCGTGCTGTGTTTTGAAAGCGTGGCCCGGAGTCTCTACCTGCGATGGCATGCAAGTCTCAACCGGGATTGTCGCGACGAGTAGTCGACTGTCCTATTCGCGCCCTTCTCTGCGCAATATCTGTTCCACCCGCCGCAGGTCGTCTTCCGTGTCCACCCCAACCGTGTCGAATGGCGTCTCGGCGGCATAGATGTCCACGCCATGATCGAGAAAGCGAAGCTGTTCCAGTCGTTCGCTGCGCTCCAGCTCCGACTCCGGCCACAGGCAAAACTGCTCCAGAGCCTGCGCCGTGTAGGCATAAAATCCCAAATGCTTCGAGTAGCGCACATCGCCGCGACGATCGCGATCGAATGGAATGGTCGCCCGCGAAAAGTAGAGCGCCCGCCCATTGAGCGCCGTCACAATCTTCACCGCGTTCGGATTCGCCACATCCTCCGCCGCGCAGGGCGTGTAGACGGTTCCCACCTCCACTCCCGGCCGCATCACCGAGAGCAGCGCGTCCAGATGCTCCGGGCGGGCCAGCGGTTCATCCCCCTGCACATTCACGTAGATATCGGCCTTCACCGAGGCTGCAACCTCGCGCACCCGGTCGGTGCCGCTGCGGCATTCCTTGCTGGTCATGCGCGCCTTCCATCCGTGCCGCTGGCAGAGTTCGAGAATCTCCTCCGAGTCGGTTGCGATGATCACGTCGCTCAGTCCGCGGCAGCCGCAAGCTGCTTCATAAACCCGCTGAATCATCGGCTTTCCCAGAATTTCGCGAAGTGGTTTGCGGGGCAGCCGGGTGGATCCAAGACGGGAGGGAATAATCGCCACAGCGTTCATCGACCCAGTCTCAGGTTTTGCCCCGGAACTTTCAAGTGCAAACAACCGCGGGAGCACGGTACAGCCGACCTCGCGCTTACCTGAAACAGCGTCCCGGCCCATCTGCGAGTTAGCAGATGTGGGCTTCTCCAATGTGATGGTCTTTGCCTAACGCTGTTCCGATGTCGTTCTCCGGCGGCACCGGCTGCCGCGGATCTGAACTGTTCGGCGCGGCCATCGATCCCGGAGCACCATTCTGCTCCTGTGGCTCGCTTCTGCGCCGCAATCGATTCCCCGTTCACCACCAGGTCCACCCGGCGATTCATCTGCCGTCCCTGTGGCGTGCCGTTGCTCGCCACCGGATTCTCCGGGCCGAAGCCCTGCGCGTAAACATTGTTCATGCTGACGCCCTGCGCCACCAGAAAATCGCGCACCGCGGCGGCCCGGCGCTCGGAGAGCTCCTGGTTGTGCTCCACGCTCCCGGTCGAGTCCGTGTAGCCCTCAATCTGCAGCTTCAGGTCGGGATAGGCCTGAATGATCCCCGCAACCTTGGCGAGCCGTACCTTGGCTCCCGGCTTCAACGTCGCCTGGTTCACGTCGAACAGCACATCGCTCATATTCACGATCAATCCGCGGGCGCTGTCACGGGTCTCGAGCACTTGGTTCAACTGCGTGAGCAGCCGCTGCCGCATTGCCTCCTTCTCCTGCTCGGCTGCCTGGGCGCGCTGCTCCGCCGTCTGCGCCTGCGCCTGCGCGGTCTGGGTCTGTGCCGCCAGTGCCTGTTGCTGCTCCAGAGCTGCCTGGCGGGCGGCCTCGGCTTGCTGCTGCGCCTGCAAGGCCTCGGCTTTCGCCTGCTCGGCCGCCTGGCGCTCCTGCTGCGCCTCCATCGCCTGCGCGCGTGCATCCTGCGGCTCTTCCCTGCTCGATCACCGCCTGTTGCTGTGCCTGCTGGGTGCGCTCGTCGGCAGCCTGCTGCTCGGCCCTTACGCGCGCGTCCTCTTTCCGGCGGATGCTCAAAATGCGGGCGTCCTCGGCCGCCTGCGTAGCGCCCCGCGCTACCGTTCCAATCGCCGAAGAAGACTGCTTCTCCCGCAGGTAATCTTCCCCGCGATTCAGGAAGTCCTGTGCCCGCGCCAGCGCCTTCGGCGCATACTGCTCGGCTCCGGTCGCCTGCGCAATCGCCACGGCGTTACGAGCTTCCAGCAGCGTCAGAGGAATTTTCCTGCGCTCGCTCAAGACTCAAATTGGTCGCTGGCAGTTGATTGCTCGCCAGGTCCACCGTGTACTCACCCTTTTCCGTGGCGTCATAGCTGGCGCTGACCGGTTGCTCCCACCCCTTGGTGTCTTTGCGTATCTCGTTTTCCAGTACGGTCATATTGCTCGGGCGAGTGACCGCGAAATAAGGCTCGGCGGTCACAATCATTCCAAACGCCTGCAGACTCGCGGTGACCTGAATGCGAACCTCGTGCTTGTCATTCGGGACGATCTCCCCCAGATTCACCGGACGCCCCTCCGGAGTCACTGCCCACAGAACGTAGGTCAGGTACTCCGGACCGTAGTAGTTGGCGTTGCGCACATTCTTGAACTCTGCGTTGATCTGCAGCCGCCCCGCCTTGCTGTCCACCTTGGCTTCGCCGGAGCCGTCCGGCATCAGGCTGGTTCCCCGGAAGTCGATCTTGGTCGAGCCATTGCGATGGCGGTAGTTGACCGCCTCCACCGAGCGCGACACCACGTTGACCCGGTACACCGGAGTCTGCGCCATCGGTGTGACATCCGGTGTGCCATTCGGCGTCGCATCCTGAGCGGCCAACCTGAAACTGCATAACGAAAGACTCGCGAGGAACAACCCCGCGATTACAAACCTGCGCATATATCTCCTGCCTTCAGCCTTAGATTTCTTAGACTTGTCTCCATCCATGGATGACCGTAAGACTGGGCGTGTTGCCACCATGCGCTCTCGACCATCGCCAAGTACCGGAATGCCTGCATCTATCGTTGCGGGAAATCCTCTGCTCCTTCGCCATCGGATTCCGGAAGGAACCATCGCCGCCCCTCCAGCATCAGATAACAGACTCCTGTGGACAATCATCCCGGAGGGAGGATTTCGGTTTGGCAACCATCACTTCCGGTACAATGCCGATCAATTCTGGCCGATCCCTGCTGCAGCAATTTCAGCAGGTACGTTCCGCAACCCTGAAAATAGCCGCTCCGCTCTCGGCGGAGGACGCCATGGTGCAGTCCATGCCCGACGCAAGTCCGGCAAAGTGGCACCTGGCCCATACCACCTGGTTTTTCGAAACCTTCATCCTCTCCGGGCAACTCGCCGGATATCACATCTTCAATCCCGAATATCGTCTCCTGTTCAACTCCTATTACAAAGCTCTCGGCGGCCATCCTCTGCGCCAGCAGCGCGGAACCTTTTCCCATCCCTCCTTCAGCAATGTTCTGCAATACCGCGAGCATGTGGATGAGGCGATCGAGCGCCTGCTCGCCCAAGAGCCATCGCCGGAGACCCTGGCCCTGGTCGAACTCGGCATTCACCACGAGCAGCAGCATCAGGAACTCATCCTCACCGATATCCTCCACGCTTTCTGGACCCAGCCGCTGCGTCCCTGCCTACGCGCCGATCGCGTGCCGATGCCCCACATCTGCCGCAGTCAGCAGATGTGGGTCTTCGCCCGCTGAGCGCCTGCGCTGGACCGCTCACCCCGGCGGCATGGTAGAGATCGGCGCGCCCGACGAAGGCTTTGCCTTTGACAACGAGCGTCCCCGTCATCCCGCGCTGCTCCTGCCTTATCGCCTGGCATCCCGCTTGATCACCAATGCCGAGTACCTCGACTTCATCAACGACAAAGGTTATCTGCGTCCCGAGCTGTGGCTCTCCGACGGATGGGACACCGTCTGCCGCGAGGCTTGGACGTGCGCCTCTCTATTGGGAGAAGCGCGACGACCAGTGGTGCGAGTTCAGCTTGCGAGGCATGAATCCACTCAATCCCGCAGCTCCCGTCAGCCACGTCAGCTACTACGAGGCTGACGCCTTCGCGCGATGGTGCGGCGCGCGCCTTCCGCTGGAAGCCGAATGGGAGCACGCGGCCAGGGATCGCGAAATTGCCGGAAATCTGCTGGAGCGCTGGACGCTTCGAGACTCTCCCCGCCCAGTCCAGACGCCGAGGATCAACTGTTCGGAGACCTATGGGAGTGGACCGCCAGCGCCTACCTCGCCTATCCGGGCTTCCGTCCCGCTCCCGGTGCGGTAGGCGAGTACAACGGAAAATTCATGTGCAATCAGTTCGTCCTGCGCGGAGGATCGTTCGCCACCTCCGCCTCGCACCTTCGCGCTACCTACCGCAATTTCTTTCCGCCCCATGCGCGCTGGCAGTTCATGGGCATCAGGCTGGCAAGTCATGAGCGTTAATTCCTCACTGGTCCTTCCGCTGGACGACAACGCCCGCGAGGTGATCCATGGCCTTACTTCGCGGCCCAAGCGATTGTCTCCGAAATTGTTTTATGACGCTGCGGGCTCGGCGCTGTTCGAACAGATTACCGAGCTGCCCGAGTATTACCTCACGGCCACCGAGCAGACCATCTTCGAGCGTTATGCGCCCGAGATGGTTCGCGCCGCCGGAGAAGCTTCCACCATCATCGAGCTCGGCGCCGGTACCGCCAAAAAGACCATGCTGATTCTGCGCGCCGCGCTCGATCTCCAACGTGATCCTCCGTGATCCGACGCCCGTTACATTCATACCCGTCGATGTTTCCGCTTACGCGCTCGAGGTAGCCGACCATCGCGTGCGCTCGGAGTTGCCCCAGATTGCCGTTCACCCGCTGGTGCTCGATTACACCCAGCGTTCCTCCGCCCTCGCCCAATTCTCCGGCCGTAAGCTCGTTCTCTACATTGGCTCCAGCATTGGAAATTTTGAGCCGATGGCGGCCAGTGCGCTCCTGCGGCGGCTGCGCTCCTCGCTCGCCCCCGGTGACTCGCTTCTGCTCGGTACCGACATGCGCAAGTCCGCCGACGTATTACTGCCCGCCTATGACGATGCTTCCGGCGTCACCGCGCGCTTCAACCTCAATGTTCTCGCCCGCATCAACCGCGAGTTCGATGCCGACTTCGATCTCGATTGCTTCGCCCACACCGTCATCTGGAACCGCGCGCGACTCCCGCATCGAAATGCACCTGGAGAGCCTCGCCGATCAACTTGTCCGCATCAATGACCTTGAGATTTCCGTTCCCTTTGTCGCGGGAGAGACGATTCATACCGAGAACAGTTACAAATTCACGCCCTCGATGATTGAATCCATGGCGGCCAACGGCGGCTTCCGCATCGAGCAAAGTTGGAGCGATGAGCGCGGCTGGTTCACCGTCAATCTGCTCCGCCCGGCGCCTCGCTGATTTCAAAACGGTTCCGGCCTCGAACCGATGCGGGCAACCTGACTCCTGCTCGTCGGGCGAGTCAACGATTCACTGAAGGATCAACATTTCGGAGGCTGTTGTTACTGGTTGGTGAATGGTTCGGGGGAAATGGCGGCGCGATTTCGCAAGGATTGCCTGATGGGTCAATAGATTGCTTCGCTGGTTGATGAGTTGGGTAATGGTGCGAGTGAAGGTCAGACGATCAATCCTTCTCCGGATGCTTCGTCTTCCAAAGAATCTGCCGCATCATGCCGAGCCACACCTCGGCATCGCTTTTTTCCAGCTTCAACCGGAGCAACAACCGCCGCACTTTTTCCCGCGCCGCAGCCTCTCCCGGTGCTTGCACGTACCCGCTGGTGCACAGCGCGTCGAACAACACTTGCGGTGATGCGCTCCACTTCCACGGCACTCGCCGGAGGGTTCGCCTCGGTTGGCGAACCATTGCTCTCGCCGCGAATCAGTTCATACAGGCACACCGCAACCGCCTGACCAAGGTTCATCGAGATGTGCTCATCGCGGGTAGGGATGCGCATCAGCCAATGGCAGTGGCTCAAGTCCTCGTTGGATAATCCGAATTTTTCCGAGCCGAACAGCAACCCAACCGGAGCCGCCGCGAGTCCTTGGCGCATCAACTCCGCGCCCTGTTCCAGCCCGCGCAGAGGATGATGCAACTCGCGCTCACCCACCGCGGAGGTGCCTACAACCAGGCTGCAGTCCGCCACTGCCTCCGCCACGCTCCCGAATACCTCCGCATTCAGCAGCACCTGCGACGCGCCAACGGCGGAGCGCGCGCCGAGGTAGGAAGGTTCCCAGGGAGTCACCAGCCGAAGATGCTGGAAACCGAAGTTGCTCATCGCACGCGCTGCCGCGCCGATGTTCAGCGGATTGCGCGAGCGCACCAGCACGACGCGCAATTGATCGAACCATGGCCTCACGGCCAGCGATGCAGGCGACTTGTCCAGATGAGCCTCGCTCGAATGCAGTGGCAATAAAAGATTGTAGCCCGAGGCTTGGCCCGTGATTCTGCGCAAAGCAAACGCCCCACCCTTCAGCGGAAGGATGGGGCGTTTGCAGAACGCAATTACTTCCTGGTGATTTCCGGCGCGGGATACTCCGGCAGCTTGTCTTTGTTCGAGGTCTGGCGCTTCACTTCCAGATCGTCAAACAGAATGGACGGAGCCACGACGCTGTGTGGAACCGGTTGGATTTCGTTGTTCACATATGGATCGTTGCCGGCCGCCACGATATTGCTGCGCATGGAGCGCTGGTCCAGATCGCCAAACAGTGCGCCGCGCACCAGTTCCTCGCGGCCATCCTGCACCCACACGCGATAGAGCAAGCGTGGCATCCGAGCCCCCGCCATGGTCTTGGCGTAGTAGCCATATTCCAGGCCGCGTTCCTTGCACATCGCGATGAGTTTTTTCTTGAGATCCTCGGGAGTAGCCGCATCGCTGGACTGCACGACAAGATTCCCCATCCCCGGTGTGGGCCAGCTCAGTGGAAGACTTGCGCGCCCGTGGCCATTCGAGGAAGGGAAGTCGCGAATCGGCTGGCGGCCCAGCAGAAAGTTCACCAGTACGCCCTTCTCCACTAACGGAACGCGTTGTGCTTTTACGCCCTCATCGTCCACCTCGTAGTGACCGAGCAGCGCTTTGCCGTCCAGATCGGCCAGCGTCGGATCGTCCACCAGGCTCAGGAAGTCAGGCAGGACGCGCGTCTTGTAGCTGCTGGCAAACTGCCCGCGTACCCTGGCATTCTGCCCAAGCTCCGGTTTGTTGCCCAGCAGGTTCTCGCCGATGAGAGAAGAAAAAACCGTCGAAGCCGAATCCGCCGAGAGCAACGCCGGGCCGTGATAGTCCTCATCCGCCAGAGGCGCTTCGCGAAGTTGCTTCAACGATGCGACCATGGTCGAGTGCTCGCTCCTGGAACTCCGCCGCCTTGGGAAGATCGTTCAGCGACCTTGCGGTGAAACCAGCCGCACGCTCCAGCCGCATTCCGTCCTCGGCCTGCGTGTTGCCCGTGATCGCCATCCGGTAAAGTTCTTCTCCGCTGCGTACCACGGTCCCTTCGGAGTTCAGGTAATAGCGATTCACCGCCATGAAGTCCAGCGAAGCGCCCATAAACTGCACCTTTGGGTCGCGCGCGTAAAGGCCAGAAGCGTCGCGCAGCATCTTGAGCCAGGAGTCGCGTTCCACCTTGAGTTCCACTACCGGCTGCAAGACCTGCACCGGATCGGCGTGGGCAAAGTCATCGACCGGATGATCGATCGTTAGCTGCTTTAGACGCGCTTGCTTGTCGGTCAGCGCCTCCACTGCCTGCTTGTACGCTTTGTCGGTTGCGCTCCAGACCTGGAAGCGAAAGGCCAGCTCATCGTTGTCGAGTGGAACCACCTCGCACCGTGCCTTCGCCGTGTGCGCTCGAACTGTCCTGCTTATAATCGCCCAGCCTCACCTGCACCATCAGGAAGCGAATTCGAGAGTGCGAGTCACTGCGCACGCCGCCAAGCGCCGCGTCTGCCTGCCAGCCGTCCAGGTCCACAACCCGGTAGTCGATGAAGTATGGCGACGACATGTTCTCCAGCCGGAGCTGGGTTTTGGAGCGCTCCATCTCTGCCTGCAGAGCGCGCAGAATTGGATCGTCGGCGCCCGACGAACTCTTCGATTGTTCAGCAACACGCAACGGCGGCGCACGCGAGCACTGCCAGCACCAGCATCAATTTTTTCAGAAAGTTTTTCATTATTGCTGGCCCTCCACGTGTGCCGGTGTCTTGGCCTCGTTTTCAAATCCCGGTGGCGGCAGGATCGGCAGCCGCTCGTTGGAATGCGCCCGCTTCTGTACTTCGATTTCTGAGAACAAGATCGCCGGAGCTGCCGCGGAAACTGCAACCCCGCCCGACTCCGCACCGCACACTCCGTTGAAGACCGAAGACGTGTCGCCGGTTACGAGGATGCGGTTCATCGCCGCCAATGGCGTGCCCACAATGTCTACCCCTCTTACTAATTGATCGGGACGTCCATCCGCGTACACTCGCCACACCATCACGGGAAGAACCTGGAAGGCCTGCGGTGACGAACGTTGGGTCAAGGTGAATCCACCCTGGATGTCCTCGAAGTACAGCCCGTACGGCTTGCCCTGCCGCTTCACTTCGTCGAGCAGCTTCTGCCGAAGTTCTGAGTCCTTCACCGTCTTGGTTGAGCTTACGATCAGGTTGCCCTGCCGTCCCACGGGCATGTAGCCGGCCTGCGAGCGGCCGTGCCCGTTGGAATGATCGAAGCCTGCGATCGGCATGCGCGACATCAGAAAATTGCGCAGGATTCCGTTCTTGATCACCTCAACCTTTTCCGCCGGTACGCCTTCGTCATCGTATTCGTACCAGCCCGCCAGCCGCGTTCCATTCACCGTACGCAATGTCGGATCGTCGGTGACGGAAAGAAACTCCGGCAACACCGGCCTGGTTCAGTTTCTTGGTAAAGGTCTGTCCCTCTTCGTCGCCGCGCTGCCGCTGGCCTTCCAATCGATGGCCCAGCACCTCATGAAAAAACACTCCCGAGGCACGGCCGGAGAGCAGCGCGGGACCATCGTAGGGTTCGGCTACCGGAGCCTCGCGCAGCGCTTGCAGGTCCTTGGCCATCTGCTCCACTTTGGCGTCGATCTCTGCGGCGCTGGGAAACTTGTCCATGGAATCCGCCTGCAAGGTTTCCACTCGCATCAGTTCCATTCCGTCTTCGGCGCGGGTCTCCGCCTGGATCACCACGCGGATCACCGTCTCCGGCATCACCACGCGGCCGCCTTCGCTCGATACGAAGCGCTGCAGCGATTTCTCGCCGGTGACCATTACCCCGGAAGAGTAGATATAGGGATACTTTCGAAAGGCGTTGGAGAAGCGGCGCACAAACTCTTCCATCGCGCTTCTGTTCCGGAGCCGGAGCCGCCTCCTTGTAATCGGTGTGTATCCGTGCGGTCTCCTTGCTGAAGTCCGCGGACAGGTCGTCTTCCTTCGCCTTCACCTGCGATTTGGTCTGCACGTTCAGAAATGCGCTGGAGGCTTTGCGGTACTCGCCGAAAGTCAGCCGCCACAGCGCATGAGCAATCGCATCGGAATCGTCATCGAGAGGCAGCGTCTCGCTACTGATGGCCGACCCACGGTTCTCGCCATGCGCGTTGTCCAGCGCTGGAGTGCCGACCCGCATGATGACGTCGGCCATCCTCTTCCGCGCGGTCGTGCTGGTGACGAGGCTGCCGTTCATCCCCACGGCGAACGATACCTGCTGGTCATACACCGTGTAGCTGATGAAGTAAGCGGCGGGAGTCAGCTTGCCGAGCTCTGCCCCGGCACGGTGCAGCTCTTTCTCCATGCTGGCGAGGACGACGTCCTGTCTTCCAGGTGTGGCGGCAGACGCCCAGGCGTGCGGTTGGCTACATAGAATGGCAGCCATCCCCAGCAGCCGGCAAGCGCGATTCAAATTTCTCATCTCAGGTATTTCTCTCCCTAGAACGGCGTCGTGCGATCCGGCGATGCGGCCATCCCGCCCGGCACCACAGCAAACATGGACCAAGTCTGAAGTGTAAAGCAGAGAAACGCGAAACCCCGCATGAATTCCAGCTAACGGTAGTCACCTGGCAGAAAGCAGGCAAGAGACGATAGCGATGGTTCTCTGGATTGAGCCCTAAAGAAGTGAGAGGCTGCCCGAAGGCAGCCTCAGCCGGAGAGGATGTCAGCGAAATTCGTAGTCCGAGTAGACGATGCTCAAGACCGCCGTGCCGCCCAGCCGGATGTTGGCGACGGTCTGGTTGAAAGCCGGGAGCCAGAACTGTCCGATCTTCTGATAGCGGTGTTCGATGCGGGTTTTCCTGGTCCAGAACGAGGGGTTCTTGGCGGGCTCGGCGTCGATGGTTTCCACCGCGAAGTCGGCGGCATTCACGCAGATTTCTCCGCGATAGAGAAACTTGTTTTCGCGCCGCGGTTCCACCGCCAGGCGATAGCATCCGCCGTAGGGACTGGGGCGGGAACCGAGCAATGTAAACGTATAGTTGTCGGTGGTTAATGCGGTCTGGCGCTGATTCTCGGCCTGGGCGGCTTCCCGCTCACTCTCCAGCAATTTCGAGAATACTTTGGACTGAATCATCTTCGAGCCGCCCTCGGAGATCACATCGAAGCTCTTGCTCTCTGGCGCCTGATAATGGGCGATGACCTCAATCTGCGCATCGCGGTCTGACGGAAAACCGTGATAGGTCAGCAGGTAGGAGCGCTTTCCCTCATAGGAGCGAAGCGCGGCGGCGCGCTGCTCGTTATTCTGGTTCAGCCGCGCCACAATCTCCTCCGCGCTCAATCCCGCCCGGAGTGCACTGTCGGTGGAAACCGGTGCTGGGTCGGCGGCAAATGAGGGCAGAGCCAGACTGAGGATCACCGCCGTGGCGATACCAACCAGAAGGGATATCCGAAACTGACTTGCCATTCACAAGCTCCGTAAGGCGAACGGGTCAGCCAGCGTTGTCAACTGGTTGACTTAGATGCAGAAACAGCAGCTCACAGCGCTCCCGTCTCCGAATCCAACTCGCACTTCAGTCCGTACGACTTGTTAGAATCAGCCCATGGCCGAGTTGGGAAAGACATTTCTGGGATTGGGGCTGGTGCTGGTCGCCCTGGGTGGAGCGATGCTGCTGGCCTCGCGCCTCGGTCTTCCTTTTGGCCGCTTGCCCGGAGACTTCGATTGGCGCAGTAGAGGCGGCAATACCCATGTGTATTTTCCGCTGGCGACATCTATTCTTCTGAGCATTTTGTTTTCGCTGATTCTATGGCTGCTGCGTAGCTTCAGGAAGTAATGCGAGGGAAGTAACGCGACAGCACATGGCAAGACGGGCCGAGTCACAGCAGGCCCGAGCGATAGACGACCCACCAGCTTACAAACAGCGACACAAACATCTCGGCGACTCCCCAACCAAAGGGCAAGAAATAGCCACCAAGGCTCAGAATTGTGAAGAGAATCCAGAAGATTTTGCGGTTGGTGGAGTCCATGGTCACCTGCTGGTAATGATACCTTGAGCGAGCGGCTGGCTAGGCCTCTGGCTCGCTGATCTCGCGGTCTTTGCGCTCTCAGACGGTTGCGGCGTGGCGGAGAGCGCGGTCGACATCCTGCTTCTCTTGCATGAGACGAGCCACGGCAAGCGGATCGCCGTTGTGCGCGGCCTCGGCAATCTGGCGGCGGAGTTCGCGCTGGCGGTGCTCAAGCTGACGGCGGCGCAGCGCTCCGATGGCTCCGTGGAGAAGTTCGGCGGTGAGCAGTTCGTGATCCTGCATGAGGACCGACATGAGGACGGCGCGATCCTCCTCAGGCAGCGGGAGGGTCATGAGATCGGCGCCTTCGGCGAGGGCCTTGAGAATGGCATCGATGAGGGCTTCGGCGCGCAGTCCCTTGTGAAGCTGCTCGGAGCTGAGGGTGTAATAGGCCTGCTCGGCAGGATTGTAGACCTGCTCGTTACCGTTCTCGTCCTCGAAGGTAAAGGCGAGTTCGCGGCCAGAGGCGAGAGCCTGCAGCAGAATGCGCTCGGCTTCGGTGAGCGGCGACTGGGGGGCGGGCGCGAGCTTGGTTGCGGTGCGGGCTCCGGCGACGTGACGAAGTTCCTGGCGCAGAACGGCCGAGTCGATCTGCAACTTCTGCGAGACGTCGGCGGCGAGCTCGTCGCGGACGATGCGGCTGGAGATGCGCTGGATGTGCGGCAGGAGATAGTTGACCGCTTTGACCTTGCCCTCGGCGGTGCGGGGAAACTGGGCCTGGGCGCGCTCGATGAGGTAATCAAAGTACTTCTGGGAAGCTTGCAGAGCCGCGCCGTAGGCGGGAGCTCCGTTGCGGCGGACATAGAGGTCGGGATCGTAGCCCTGATCGAGGGTGACGATGCGGATCTCGAAATCCTCGCTGACGAGCAATGCCAGCGAACGCTCGGCGGCGGCAGCTCCGGCGGTGTCAGGATCGAAGTTCACCACGATCTTCTTGCTGAAGCGGGCCAGCAGCCGGGCCTGCGGCTCGGTGAAGGCGGTGCCGCTGGAGGCAATGACGTTGTTATATCCGGCGTTGAAGACGGAGATACAGTCCATCTGTCCCTCGACAAGGATGACGTAGTCGAGGCGGCGGATCGCCTCCTTGGCAAGGTGCAAGTTGAAGAGCACACGGGACTTGCTATAGATGGGCGTCTCAGGAGAGTTGAGGTACTTGGGGCCGGACTTGTCATCGGTGGCAAGAGTGCGTCCGGTGAAGGCAATGACCTTGCCGGTCTCGTTCGCGATGGGGAAGATGATGCGGTTGCGGAACTTGCTGTAGAGCGCGGCGGGCGCGGGATTGGATGGTTCGCCGGTGCGCGATTCCTCTCGCTCTTTCCAACTGAAGAGGCCGCTCTCGCGGAGGGCATCTTCGTCGGCGAGGGGTTTGAGCTTGTCGCGGAGGAGAAAACCGGACTCGGGGGCGAAGCCGATGCGGAAGCGCGCAATGGCTTCGTCGTCGAGGCCGCGGCCGCGCAGATACTCGCGGGCGGCAGCCGCTTCCGGACGGCGGAGTTGCTCCTGAAACCAGAGACATGCGGCCTCGTGGAGATCGAGGAGGAGACCGCGGGTGCGCGCCTCGCGAGCTTCCTCGGGAGAGTTGAACTGGGCCTTGGGAGCGGCGATGCCGAGCTTCTGAGCGACGGCGCGGACCGCCTCGGGGAAGGTGATGTTCTCGATCTTCTGGACGAAGGTGAAGACGTCTCCCGAGACTCCGCAGCCGAAACAGTGAAAGAACTGGCGGCTGGCATGGACGGAAAACGAGGGCGTCTTTTCGCCGTGGAAGGGGCAGAGTCCCGAATAGTTCTGCGCTCCGGCTTTGCGCAGCTTTACATACTCGCCGACGATGCGGACGATATCAGCCTGCTGCTTGACGGTGTAAGCGAAGTCTCCGGGGTTTGCCACTCTTCTAGTCTGCCCGAATGCGCGGGCGGGTGCGCGGGAATGCTTGGCATCTCTGTGGAAAAGCTGTGACTAAGGGCAATTTGGCCCTGAAGCAGGTGTGGAAAACGTCACTTGATTGGTGCATGTGAATCTATGGAATGGAGCTCAGGAGGTTGGTTTTCAACGGCATGGCGGCAGAAAGGCGACGTTTCCTCGGGGGCGCGGACTCACGCATCAAGCTAACGGCTCAGGGTGACACTCTCAAAAACTCGTAACTCACTACAAATCAGGTAGGTCACAACAATTAGGTGCGTCGGCTTTGGAAGCGACTGAACCCTAGACCTTCAATTCGACTTCGGTGGCGCCGCCACCACCTTGGTTTTGGGGAGGCTCGGTCACGGCAATCACCTGGGGGTGAGTTTTCAGGTAGTGGCGCAGAGCTTTGCGGAGGATTCCCATGCCGGAGCCGTGGACGATGCGGATGTGGGCGAGTCCGGCGAGGAAGGCGCGATCGACAAATTTTTCGACCTCGGCGGTGGCTTCCTCGACATTGCGGCCGATGACGTTGAGTTCGGTTGGGGCGGAGGCGTCTTCGTCGCGCAGGCGGACGTAGATGCCTTTGTTGCGGGCGGAGGCGACGGGATTGTCGGCGGCCTGTCCGATGACGGCGGCGATGTCGTCGAGCGGGACGCGCATCTTCATGGGGCCGACCTGGACCTCGAGCGCCTCGCCCTCGAGTTTGCGGACGACCCGGCCGGAGCGGCCAATGGATTTGAGCTGCACGGTGTCTCCGATGCTGACCCGGGCGACGACGTGGGGACGGGCGTTTTCGTCACCTTCGTCGGCTCCGGTGGTGTGGGCGACGACGGTTTGATTGAACTGCTCGCGGAACTCACGGCGCGCCTTGGCGATGCGGCGCTCGGCTTCCTTGCCGAGCTTCTGGGCGGCGGCACGATCCTGCACGGCGCTGACCGCCTCGCGGGCATGGTACTCGAAGTCGCGCATGAGGGAGTCGAGCTTCTTTTCCAGGGCGCGGATCTTTTCGCGCTGCTCCTTGAGTCCCTCGGCTTCCAGGCGGGCGCGCTCGCGGGCTACCTCCTGCTCACGCTGGCGGAGTTCGAGGCGCTCGGTTTCGATGCGGCGGAGATCGGTGTGGAGCTGGTCGAGGAAGCCGGCGATGTCCTGGGTGTGGGTACTGAGGCGCTGGCGGGCATCGGCGATGATTTGGGGATTGAGGCCGATCTGCTGCGCGATGTTGATGCCGGCGGAGGCTCCGGGAACGCCGACGCGCAGCTCGTAGGTGGGGGCGAGAGTTTTCTCGTTGAAGCCGACGGCGGCGTTGAGGACACCGGGGGAGTTGGCGGCGTAGATCTTGAGCGCGGTGTGGTGGGTGGAGATGATGGTGAGGGCACCGGAGCGGCGGAAGTGTTCGGCAATGGCCACGGCAAGGGCGGCTCCCTCTTCGGGATCGGTGGCCGAGCCGAGCTCATCGAGCAGGACGAGCGAACGCGGGGTGGCGGTGTGGGAGATGAAATCGATGTGGGTGACGTGGGCGGAAAAGGTGGAGAGATTCTGCTCGATGGACTGGGAGTCACCGATGTCGGCGAGGACGGCGTCACAGATGGGCAGGTCGGCGCGCTCGGCGGGGACGGGGATTCCGGCCTGGGTCATGAGGATGAGCAGGCCCACGGTTTTGAGGCCGACGGTTTTGCCGCCGGTGTTGGGTCCGCTGATGATGAGCTGGCGGTGAGCGGAGGACATCTCCAGGGTGAGGGGGACGACCGACTTGCCGCGCGCGCGCAGATTGCGCTCCATGACGGGATGGCGGGCATCGCGGAGGATGAGGGAGTTGGCACTATCCTCGGCCAGGAGTTTGACGCGGGTGCACTGGTATTGCTCGGCGAAGCGGGCTTTGGCGAACTGCAGCTCCAGCTCGCGGAGGACATCGACGGCGATGAGGATGGCGTCGGATTGCTGGCCGAGGCGGGAGGTCATTTCGAGGAGGATGCGGTGGATCTCGCGCTGCTCGTCTTCGAGAAGGCGGACGAGTTCGTTGTTCTGCTCGATGGTTTCGAGGGGCTCAACGAAGACGGTTTGGCCGCTGGAGCTGGCGCCGTGGACTACACCCTGGACCCGGCGCTTCTGCTCGGTTTTGACGGGGATGACGAAGCGGTCGCCACGGATGGTGACCAGTTCCTCCTGAAGGGCGTCGCCTTCGGAGAGGCGGCGGAGATAGCCGCGCAGCGAATTCTGGATGGAGCGGCGCTGCTTTTCGATCTCGCGGCGGATGGAGGCCAGGGCTGGGGAGGCATTGTCGTCGAGCGTGCCGTCGGGCGAGAGCTTGTTGGCGAAGTAATGGAGGAGCGGGGTGAAATCCTCGATGGCGGCGCTGAGCTCCTCGACGGCGGGCCAGGGCTCCTTCATGGCTTGCGGGGGATGGATGGCGGCTTCGCGCCACTCGGCGGCGCGGTCGACGACGAGGATGGCGTCGCGGAGTTCGGTGGTTTCGAGAGCGGCTCCGGCGATGCGGGCGCGGAGCACGAGCTGGCTGGGGTCGATGAGGCCGCCGAAATCGAAGCGTCCGCCGGCGCGGAAGAAGGCACGCACCTCGGCGGTGAGTTGCTGCTGGCGATCGATCCAGGCGGCGTCGGTGGTGGGGGCCAGGGCATCGACCGCTTGCCGGCCAAGCTCGCTCTGGCAGCAGCCGCGCACGATTTCGCGGAGGCGATCGAACTCCAGCACGGCGGCGCTGGTGTGGGAAAGCGGGGTGGGTGTGGGAATCATGGGCTGAGAGACATTATCGCAGAGTGGAAGAGCTAGGCCAGATGGGTGTCATCGGAGGCGATGCGGCGCAGGTTTTCCGGGGCGCGGGCGGGGGTGTCCTGGGCTTCCGGGGTAGAAGCTTCGGGGGCGGCGGGAATGAGGTCGTGGATGGAATCCAGCCAGAGGATTTGGGAGCGGAAAAGCTCGCTGAAAGTACGGGAAGCGACAGTCATGACCTCGTCGAGCGAGGGGTGCAGGCCTGTTTCGAACTCGATGGAGGTGACGGGCTTGGTGAGGCCGCAAGGAACGATGAGGCGGAAGAAATCGAGATCAGTGGTGACGTTGAGGGCGAAGCCGTGCGAGGTGACGCCACGGGAGATGTGCACGCCGATGGCGGCAATTTTGCGCTCGGTCCAGGGGGTGGTGGGATCAGCGTGGATTCCAAATCCGGTGGCGCCAACATTTTTGCTTCCCAGGTTATCGCCGCAAAGAACGCGGCGCGAACCTGGGGCACCCGTCTTTTCCGTGGTGCGATCAGTCTGGGGGGACGGTTCCCCACACTGTTGCCCACATTCGCCAAATGAGGGCGGATTTGGGGCACCGTCGGTTTCTTCGCTGGCAGGGATGTAGTCGCGTCCCATGGTGCGGGGGGTGAGGCGCGGAGGGACGGTGGAGAAGGTCCAGACACCGGTCATCGAGGGGATGCGCTGGGTTTCAATGGTGTACTGAGCACAGACGCGCATGAGGAGCTCTTCGAGGCGGCGGACATACTCGATGACCCCGAGTTTGGGTTCGAAGGAGCGCAGATCGAAGATGGGGTAGGCGACGAGCTGCCCAGGGCCGTGAAAGGTGACATCGCCGCCACGATTGATCTCGTGGATCTCAACCCCGCGGGCAGCGAGCAGCTCGCGGGAGGCGACGATGTTGGCCTGGCGGGCGTTGCGGCCCAGGGTGATGACCGGCGGGTGCTCGACGAAGAGCAGCACGTTGCCCACGCGATTCTGCTTGCGGAGCTCAACCAGAGTCTCCTGCAGGCGCAGGGCGGTTGCGTAATCGCAGCGGCCGAGATTGAGGACGGAGATTACCATGCTCTGACTAGGATACTCGGGGCGAGACTTCAAAGTTTCAAGGTTTCAAGGAAAACGGGACACTCCGGGGAGCGCCCACTAGCCGGTTAGTTGGGAAGCAGCAGGACGTCGATGTGGGAACGGTTGGCGGCGGAGTGATAGACGCGCTCGGCGGCCTTCTGGAAGTCGGAGGGCGCGGCATTGTAGATGTTGGGGACGAACTTCTGCGGGTTCAGGTCGACGAGCGGGAACCAGGTGCTCTGTACCTGAACCATGATGCGATGACCGGTGCGGAAGGTGTGATTCACATCTGGCATCTCATAGGCGATCCGGGAAATTTTGTTGGGATCGAAAGGTTCGGGATGGTCATAACCGTTGCGAAAGCGGCCACGGAAAACTTCGCCGCGAACCAGTTGCTCGTAATCTCCCAGGTGCACGTCTTTGGGATTGCCTTCGTTGTCGGGGTAATCGCCGGGATAGACGTCGATGAGTTTGACGACGAAATCGGCATCGGTGCCGGAGGTGGAGACGAAGAGTTCGGGCTTGATGGGCCCGACGATGGTTAGGTCTCCGGTGAGCGGGGCGGTCTGGTAGACGAGCACGTCGGTGCGGCGCCCGGGCTGGCGCTGATCGTCGGTCATGTGCTCGCGGGTCATGCCGATATCGGTTGCGGTGGTGAAGGGCACGGGCTTGGCAGGGTCGCTGATGTACTCGTCGAAATCGGCGGCGGCGGATGGGACGGCGGGCTGGACGGCGGGCTGGACGGCGGGCTGGACGGCGGGCTGAGTGAAGCTGAGCTGGCCGTTCGGTCCTAGGTAGAGGGCGGCACGCTTCGCTTGTTTGGGCGGCCAGACATCGTAGCTCTTCCACTGGTTGCTGCCGGTTTCAAAGACGTAGGCCGCGGGGAGTTGCGGATCGG
Source organism: uncultured Acidobacteriota bacterium (assembly GCA_963779365.1). Lineage (GTDB taxonomy): Bacteria > Acidobacteriota > Terriglobia > Terriglobales > Acidobacteriaceae > TOLSYN. The sequence continues at coordinate 34,849 of CAVZYB010000034.1, forward strand.
GCGCGCCCTTGAGGTGATGTTCGAAGAATGGGAACTCGATCTTCTCGCGATAGAAGATGCTCTGCTTGCCGTTGAACCAGACGTTGCCAAGATGGTCGCCATCGGTACGCGCCCAGCCACCGTGGAACCATGGGCCCATGACGAGTTTTACATCGCCGTGCGGGCTTGCGGCATGGGCCGACTGATAGGAGTGCAGTGTTCCCCAGAGATCTTCGGCATCGAACCAGCCGCCGACGGTGAGCATGGCGGGCCGCATGTTCTTGAGGTACTGGGGAGTGGAGCGGGCCTTCCAGAACGAGTCGTAGTTGGGATGCTGCACGACGTCCTCCCACCAGGGGACTTTGTGGTGATAGTAGCGGGCATCGACATTGGAGAGCGGTTCGACGTTGCCGAGGAAGAAATTGTAGCCGTCGGGCGTTGGCGCACGTTCGAGAGGGTTCGGCCACTTGGTGGTGAGCTCAGGACGCGGCTGGCCGAAGGTGAACATGAAGCGGAACATCTGCGGGAGATAGAGGGCGCCGTTGTGGTGGAAGTCGTCGCCGAGGAACCAGTCGGAGACGGGTGCTTGCGGGGAGACAGCCTGGAGCGCGGGGTGAGCGTCGATGGCCGCCATGACCGCGTAGAAGCCGGGATAGGAGACGCCCCAGGCACCGACGCGTCCGTTGTTGAAGGGGATGTTTTTGATCAGCCACGCGATGCTGTCATAGGCATCACTGGACTCATCGACATCTTGGGGACTTTTTTTGACGGCGATGTAGGGGCGCATATCTACGTAAGTGCCTTCGCTGAGGAACCTGCCGCGTACATCCTGATAGACGAAGATGTACTTGGAACGGGCGAAGAGTTCGGAGGGTCCGAGGACGGGCTTGTACTGATCCTCACCGTAGGGCGCGACCGTGTAAGGGGTGCGAGTGAAGAGAATCGGATAGGTATGGTGCTCGCCGGCATCCTTGGGGACATAGACGCAGGTGAAGAGCTTGACGCCATCGCGCATGGGAATGCGGTACTCAGACTTGGTGTAGTTCGCCTTGATCCACGCGGCGAGCTCATCTTGCGGCTTTTTGTCGGCGGGCTGGGCCGCGGCGAGCATGACATAGGTGCAGACAAAGAGCACGGCCGCCAGGTGAGGCCACCAGGTGCGAAGCCGATGAGTATTCAATTCGTCCTCCGGAAATGCGCGTACCACGTATGTATGAACATTAGAGCATAGGGAGGAAGAAGCGGAAAATGCACGGATGGCTTTGATCCCACATTCGCCAACGGAAGGCGAATGTGGGCCAGGGCAAGCGCTGCAAAGAAACGCCGTAGAGTGTAGGCGAAGGGGCGGCTTGGCACCGCCCCACTCAAGCCAACGACGGGCTTGAATGGGCCACCTGCCTACCTGTGAATGAACATTAGAGCAGCGAGTTTCAAGGTTGAAGGTCAAAAGCAAAAAAGGCCGCGTGGGCGGCCTTCGCTTGAAGCAATGAATGAAAACTACCCGAGGAGTTTGGCGGCTTCCTTGGCAAAGTAGGTGAGGATGATGGAGGCTCCGGCGCGCTGGATGCTGAGAAGCGATTCGAGCATGACGCGGTCGTGGTCGATCCAACCATTCTGGGCGGCGGCCTTGATCATGGCGTATTCGCCGCTGACCTGGTAGGCACCGAGCGGAACATCAAACCTCATGCGGGCTTCGGCGATGACATCGAGGTAAGCGATGGCGGGCTTGACCATGATCATGTCGGCGCCCTCCTGCATGTCGAGCTCGATTTCGCGCATGGCTTCGCGGGCGTTGGCCGGGTCCATCTGGTAGCTGCGGCGGTCGCCGAAGGAAGGGGCGGAGTCGGCGGCCTCGCGGAAAGGTCCGTAGAAGCCGCTGGCAAATTTGGCGGCGTAGCTCATGATGGGGGTGTTTTCAAAACCCTGGTCATCGAGCGCGGTACGCAGGGCCTCGATGCGGCCATCCATCATGTCCGACGGGGCGATGATATCGATGCCGGCGCGGGCTTGGGAGACGGCGGTTTTGGCGAGGATGTCGAGCGAGGCGTCGTTGACGATCTCGTACTCGGTCTCGGGGGTGGCGCCGTTCACTTTTTTGACGATGCCGCAGTGACCGTGCGACATGTACTCGCAGAGGCAGACATCGCCCATGATAAGCAGATCGGGCACGGCGGCCTTGATGGCGCGAGCCGCGCGCTGCACGATGCCATCTTCAGCCCAGGCACCGGAGGCGGACTCGTCCTTGGTCTCCGGCAGGCCGAAGAGAATGACGGCGGGAATGCCGAGGGAGTGGACGGTGCGGCATTCGTTCACCGCCTCATCGACCGAGAGATTGAAGACGCCGGGCATGGAACCGACCGGCTTGCGGATGCCTTCGCCGGGACAGATGAAGAGAGGATAGACGAACCCGGCGGGAGTAAGCCGGGTCTCCCGCACAAACGAGCGCAAGGCTTCGGTGCGGCGCAGACGGCGTTGACGATTAATAGGAAAAGCCATACTGGAAAAGTATAGTCCTGCGGCGGCAATGGCAAGCTGTGATGAGGATCACAGGGGAGGAATCCTCGGCCGCGGGGTGGCTACACTGTGACATAATCCTGCGCATGGACTTTCCAAATGACTCCGAGTTGATCGAGTTGGGAGAATGTGATTCCGAACAGGAACTTCTAGTCGTGCGAGCGCTCCTCGAATCGGAAGGGATTGAATGCTGCTCCTGTCCGCTCTCGACGTCGGCAGCTGGCGTCTCAGAGCGCCAGGACGGAGGCTTAAAGCTGTACGTCCGAAAAGAAGACCTGTCTACCGCGCATGCGATCCTGGATGCTCCGCTTGAGAACCAGCCCGACGCATCCGACGACTCCGACGACGAGGATTCCTAGAACCTGCGAAGCGGAAGGCAGATTCGATGCTGGGCTTTCGTGTCACAATCTGATGCATGACCAGTGACCGATATCGCGATCAGGACGGCGCGGACTCCGAGCTGGTGGTGGTGGCTCAGTTCCTGCTGGAACAGGAGTTTCTGTTTGCGCGGGGGCGGCTGGAATCGGCGGGAATCGAGTGTTTTTGCTCCAATGAATACCTCAGCCGAATCAGCAGCGGCATCTATAACGGGATGACCGGCGGGATCGCGTTGAAGGTTCGGCGGGAAGACGAGGCCGATGCGCGCGCCATTCTGGACGATCCCGGTAAACCCTTCCTGGTGCGCTGAAAGGCATACACTCTTCGCATGAGCAACGAACGCCGTTTTGACCCCAAGAGTTTGGACAAGTTGGAGGCCCCGGATCGCGGCCAGCAGTTTCCGGTGGATGCGATTCTGGACGCCTCCGGAGCTTGCGGAATGCTGAACGTGGCCGACATTAGCGCCGGGAGCGGCTACTTTACCCTGCCGATGGCGCGGAGGGTGGCTCCGGGAAAGGTGTATGCCGTCGATCTTTCGGCGGAGCTGCTGGAGGTGATTCGCGGCAAGCTCGCGGCTGGCGGCGCTCCGAAAAATGTGGAGCTGGTGAAGGGCGAGGATTCGGCGACCGGCTTGGCGGAGGCATCGTGCGATTTGATATTTCTCTGCGCCGTATGGCATGAGATTGACGACCACGCTGCCGCCTTGCGTGAGTTTTCGCGGATTGCAGCACCCAACGCCAAGCTGGCCATTGTGGACTGGAGCCCGGAGGCGAGCCGTCCGCCGGGACCGCCGCTGGAGCATCGCATAGCCCGCGCGGAGGTGGAGCGGACGCTGGAGGAAGGCGACTGGGGCGTGGTGAAAAGCGACGTGGTCACCGATTGGAGCTACATCGTGGTGGGACAACGATAGCTTTGCGCTGAGGCACGGAATACGGACAGGCGAGGCGTTCGCTATAATCGCGGTGGTGTCGAGAACAGAAGAAACTGCCTTGTGCGGAAGGAATACATGCCGACTGACGTAGTTATGCCTCAGATGGGCGAATCTATCTTTGAAGGCACTATCACCAAGTGGCTCAAGCACCCCGGTGACAAGATCACGCGGGATGAACCTTTATTTGAAATCTCAACCGATAAGGTCGATGCCGAGATTCCGGCGCCTGCATCCGGGGTGCTGAAACGGATTCTGGCGCAAGAGGGGCAGACGGTGGACGTGAACTCCGTGGTCGCGGTGATTGACGAAGCCGGGGCAGCGGCGGGGACGACTTCCGACGGTACGGCGGAGGCTGCGAACACGGTGGAGAGCAGCTCGGCGGGACTCGCGAACGCGGCTCCAGCGAGCGTGGCTCCAGGAATCAGGATCGGGGCAGTGCGCCCGCGACTGCGCCCGACGGACCGGCGACCGAGGTGGTGATGCCGCAGATGGGCGAATCCGTCTTCGAGGGCACGATCACCAAGTGGCTGAAGAAGGTGGGCGAGCAGGTGGTGCGCGACGAACCGTTGTTTGAGATTTCAACCGACAAGGTGGACGCGGAAATTCCCGCCCCGGCGGCGGGCGTGCTGACCGAGATCAAGGCCGAGGAAGGTGCGACCGTTGCGGTAAACAGCGTGGTCGCCGTGATCGGCGGTACGCTCGCGCGCGCGGCAGTGGCGCCTCCGGCGGGATAAAAGCTCCGCCGGCGGAGAAGGTGGCCGCCATGCAATCCGCTGCAAATCAGGCCACGACGAGCGAACTGCAAGCCGCAGAGCGCGAGCCTGCGGCCGCATCCGGTGAGGAGGTTCGCACGTCTCCACTGGTGCGCAAGTTAGCTTCCGAGCACAACGTGGATCTGCGGCGCGTCGCAGGTAGCGGGGCCGGCGGCCGGGTCACCAGGGACGACATCCTGGCCTTTGTGGAACGCGCCAAAACCGCGCCTCCGGCGGCAGCTCCGCCCGTGGCTGCAGCGGCTTCCGAAACGATGGCGGCTTCGGAAAAGATGAAGGCGGCTCCCGCGCCTTCGACTCCCGGCAAATTCGCAGGCACGCCCGGTGCGGTGGAACCGATGTCGGTAATGCGCAAAAAGATCGCCGAACACATGATCGCGTCACGGCGCACCAGCGCACATGTCCATACCGTGTTCGATGTGGACATGACGCGAATTGTGAAGCTGCGCGAGAAAAACCGGAGCAGCTTCCAGCAATCGACCGGACTCAAGCTGACCTATACGCCATTCTTCATTCGCGCCGTGGCCCAGGGACTGCGGGCGTGGCCCATCATGAACTCTTCGGTGGAGGGCGACAACATTCACTACAAGCGCGACATTAACATCGGCATCGCGGTGGCGCTGGACTGGGGATTACTGGTTCCGGTGATCAAGCACGCCGACGAACTCAGCTTTGTGGGGCTGCAACGAGCGCTGAACGATCTGGGCGAGCGGGCACGGAGCAAGAAATCGAAGCCGGAGGAAGTAAGCGGTGGAACCTTTACGATCACCAATCCGGGAATTTTCGGGGCAAGCTTTGGGCTGCCCATCATCAACCAGCCGCAGGTCGCGATTCTGGATCTCGGGGCGATTGTGAAGAAGCCGGCGGTGCTCACGGATAAGGAGGGCAATGACAGCATCGCCATTCGCTACATGATCACCATGGCGATCGGCTTCGACCATCGCGTGGTGGACGGTGCGGTGGCCGATCAGTTCATGATGGTGGTGAAGTCGGTACTGGAGGGGTGGAGCGAGCCGATCTAGCGGGTGCGCGTGGCTGCTGACGGCGGGCTTCGGCTCGCCGTTTTTTTGACGATAAACAAAAAAAGGGGCGGCAGACCCGAAGGTCTGCCGCGAGTAAATCAGGAGGTACCGCTACTCACCTTGCATCTGACTGTTATCGCGTTGCTGCATCCACCAGCACGCCGATCACCTTGCTCAACCCTAAGTTAAACTTACTCTCGTCCACAATCTGCGGCTTGGCCACTCTCAACTCTCAGACAAAAAACTTACCCATTTTTTCCTCCACCTTACCCCCCCCTCAATTCCTACGCCATCAGCACAATTTATATTCTGCGCGGCATAGAATACACTACATAAATTACTTCACCCATCCTTTCACTTCCCTTAAGACCTACTGTAATTTTTCCGCATATTTTGGATCGGTGGCCCAGTGTTTTGCGATCTCCCCGATGAACCCTGCTTCGTCTCCGCGCTTCTCGCGCGCCGCCTCGTAAAGCGCGCTATGCAGAAGAATCCGTCTCTTCACTGGAAGCAGTCCAGCATGGACACGTACTTCGCAAACTCGGCCTCGACCACGACTCTTCTACCCTGTTCGCATTCTTCCGTACTCATTTGAATCCGGGCGTGTCTGCCGTGGGCCTTGATTCCGAAATAGTTGTTGGCCTGTCGGGAAAGCTTGGACTGGCCCCAGTTGCTCTCCAGAGCAGCCTGAGCAACGGTCACCATGGCCGGCATTCCGCTTCGCTCCGAACTCCGGATGGCCGCCGCGTAGGCTTGGTGCACAAACTCTTGTTTAGTCATTAGTGGTGTATCGCCCTTATCGAGTCCAGCGCAAGGTGCAGGATGGTCAGCAGGATTCCCGCCGCCACACCCAGTCCGGCGGTGCGTTGCAGCGCCGCCTCGTGCTTCTGGATTCTGATTTCAAGTTCCTGTATTTTTCCCTCGTTGCCGTTGCCGACGATCCAGCGCATATGCGTTTTCAACTCGCCGAGATCCCTCAGCACTCGCTCTTCGAAATTTGTCATGTCTACACTTCCAGATTCAGCACCGTCGAATAGGGTGAGTACTGCGCCGGCGTGCTGGCGTCGTACTGCCGTAGATAGAGCGTCTGCGTCACTCCCGTATACGGCAAGGTAAACGTCTGGCTGGTATAGCGTCCCACCAGATTCGATTCGTGGTCATCCCCCATCCCCAATCTCCTTCGACGCGCACCTCGATGCCTCCGCCCGATCGGCGCCGGCCCACGTCCAGCGTCAGCGTGGTCGCGCTCCAGTCTAATGCGCGCATCGGGCAGTCCCGCGGACGCGCCGAAACATTGTCCTTCAGCTCGCTTGCCACCACCGTCATCAGCGCGTTGTGCTTCCCTCCACATTGCAGAGGGGCATCTTGACATCCCCTGTTTGCCGCGTCGTTGGCAAAGCTTTACCTTGAAGAACGCCTGTTGGCCGGTCACTCAGCGCCCCTCGAACGTCACCTCCACCTCGCGCACAATCGCCGTGCAGTTCACGCCGCGCGATGGCAGCCGACAAGTTCCATTGCTCACCCGGCTGCACATCGCTTGCGCCCTGCGGCAACGCACCGGCCCACGCCCTGGGACTCGCCGCTGTACGCCGTCTGCGTCAGGTCGTCCAGCAGCGCCCGCGCCGCCTGCTCGCAATCCAATGACGTTCTTGGCGCCGGTGCCAGCCCACATGCAACACCGATCGCCCGCGTTCCCGCGTCTTCGCTGTTGCTCAGCGCAGTAACACTCGCCGCGCCCAACGCCGCCCCGCAGGCCAGCCCCGCGGCACGCGATAGAACACTTCAAGCTGCTCGCCCACCACCGGCTTCGTCGTTCCGGTGAAGTGCACTTCTTTATCGGCTGATCATGAAACAATCCGCGCCCGCCGCCACATCGCCAATCAATCGCGTCCGCCAGCGCTGCCCCCGGAGCCATCGAGCGCACCCAGGCTGCTCCGCAATTGCTCGCTCTGCGCATGACCCAGCGTTGCATTTCATGCCCATTCTGACCACATCGCGCTAGTAGCTTCCGTGTAGGCGCCCAGGTTCAATATCCGTTCCGTCGTAAATCGTCGTCTGCGGCGAGCTCAATGGTTGAGGGGTTCGTCGGATCGATCCCCGCGCATCGTAAGTACAATGTCGCGACGTACCAAACCACGCCTGCGAGGTCCGCGCGTTCGCCCCGTTGTTCACGCTGCTCGCATAGCTCTGTCCCGCGCGGATCGGCTCCGGATGAAAGACGTAGGTGCGGAACTCGTACAGCATCCCCGGCGTCAGCATTTGCGTCCTCCGTTGTATTCTGCACGCCATCGATCACCGGACACACCAGCCCCCATTGCTCACCATCGTTCCCGCAATGCAGTACCTCGCGGCCTGATCGGTTGCCCGTCGGCAAAGAGTCCGCCAAACAGGGGGCGTTTCCGCCCGTTGAAACGGATGCCCGTCTGCTCCAATACCAACAGCCCGCCAATCTCCACCTTGTCGCGATACCGCAAGCTCCACCTCGCCTGTTCACCTGCCACTCCGCCCGTGGTGAAGTTCAGCGTGCTCGTTTACGTTGTTCACCCACTTTGTCCGGATCGAGCGCCATCTCGTGGAAGTCGTCCTCCACCAGCACCGCCGTCTTCGTCTTGTACGCGCTGTTCGATAATTTGAAGACCTTGTCCGTGCCGTTTGCCGTCATGCAGTCGCGCGCATAAAGCGCCGGCTCCGTGCCGCCGATCACCGTAATGTCGTTGGCCGCAGCCGCGCCCGCCGCCAGCGTCCAGCGCGCGTCCGTCAAAAAGCCCGCGTCCGTCTCGCTCAGCGTGCGCGTGTATGTCGCCCGCCTTTTTTAAAACCAGTGCTCCGGTTCCCTGCATCGTCATCGCCGCGCGCGCGGAATCCGGACTCGCTCCTGCCGCCGCGCTCCAGCGCTCACCTGTCTCCACAAGCACGTCCTGCCACCTGCCTTGGCTTTATGTCCTGCACGGCCGCCTATCACGGTCCAGCGCCGTCATCCTCGGCCAGCGCCTTGCATCGCCTCGCCCGCCAAAGGCCCCCACCATCCCCGCGCGCTCGCTGACTGCATATCCATACAGTGGGGCCTAATTCTGCCCGTGGCTTACGAAGCACCGCGCGCGCACACAGCAGGATGTCCCATCGAACTGCCCAGCAAATTCCAGTTGCGGTGCCTGCTCCAGGTATCCGCTGAACCACAGCGCGCCCGAGTGCTTTGATAGAGCCGCACTTTGTTCCCCGCCGCGGCAGTATGCCGGTCCCCTGGCAAGCAGTCCCGCCGTCAGCACCGGCGCCAGGTTTAGTTTGCGTACGATTTTCGGCGGCGCCCCGGCATCGAGCTTTGCGCTGTAGTCCCTCTCGCCCGCGCCATTCAGCTTGTCGATCGTTAGTTTCATCTCGCCTTTCACCCGTCATCTATCTGTGGTCGCATTCAAAGGCGAGAGGGGCAGTGCTTCGCCCCACTGTCTTGTCCGACGTGAAACCGCCGCCTCTTTAACGGCAAGGCCAGCCGTGCCGCGGCTCATCTATCGCGGTTTGCCGTCTGGCTCGAGCTGGAAAATCCCGAGCCGGCTGCTTACCCCCATTTCCGTCTCGGGCGTACTTCGCCGCGCATACGCTACCCTTGTTCCTCACCATCGCGCCGGAACATCGTGATTCACTGGCTCGCCTCAGCGGGTCGCTCAAGTGCGACGTGGACGAGCTGCGCGACGCCCGCACCGACGTGGAACCCGACCTGACCACGCTCCTCCAACTACTCAACCCACGGCGAACCGGAGGTCGGAGTGGTTGGCGATCCAGGAACCGGTGATCCGGGGGCCGGTGGAGTCATCGACGACCGCCATTCGCCGCCGGAATATAGGATCGGTAGCAGACCACGCTCTCGCCGTCGTTCGCGTCGGTCACCACCAGGGCCGCGAACTCCGCATGCAGCAGACCCCGTTCACTCCACTCGCCACGGCCGTCACGGTCTCTTCGGCCGGCGCCGACGCCTGCAGCCGCGGGATAGTAAAAGAACACCTGCCCGCCGCCGTTCTCCTCCAGCGCAAACAGCGCCGACCATTCCTGGAAAAAGCTCGCGCCCTCGCGATCCACAAATCCCACCACCTTCTGCACCCGTGCTCCGCTCGCCGGCGCGCCTCCCAGCAACGGCGCAGCCAGTTGCAACCCGGTCGGCGTAATCGCCGCCACCGCTCCCACGTTGTAGCTCACCCGGCGTACCGCATCGGCATCCAGCTCCGCACCGGCGCCTGCCACGCCTCCGGTAATCCCCGTACCCAGGTCGGTGATCCCGGCGGCGTAATCCACATCCACCACCACCAACTCCCCAACCAGTAGTTCTCAACACCGAAGGATCCAGCAGAATCTGGCTCGCCGACGAACCCGGCAAGAACCGGTTGGCCGGGCTTGGCAACCCCACCCGACGCCCGCGACCGCGTGCCCGCGCTCTCCAGCACGTTCATGTGCTGCGAGCTCGCCGCCAACGCCATCTGCAGCTTGCCCCACTCGCAAAAATCCAGGCTCACACGCGCATCGATCAGGTTGCGGAATTGCGCTTGCGCCACGCCCGCCGGACCGCTCCGCACCGTTCCCATGGTGGACTTGGCCACGCGCTTGAAGTTGCGCACCGGCCCAAGCGGCACCCATGGAGACGGAGGATTGTTCGGATCGAAGCCGAGCGACGGATCAAAGACCGTGCCCGTCTCCGTGCTCCGATTCACGGGAGCAAAATACGCGCGCACCTCCCCGAAATACTCCTGCATTCCGGCTCGTTCCATCACGCCACCTCCGGGAAGAAGAACAGCCTGATCGTTGCCGTTCGCATGCAATACTCCGTTCACTTCACTGGGCGCGTCCAGTCACCGGCAACGTCCAGAAGATGTTGGTTCCCAGCGCCGACGGCGGCGTCTGCGTGTAGTCGTATTTTGGCGTCTGGCGCGGCTCGCACAACTGCAGCAGTTCGATGTCCATGGCGGTCACAGTGCGTCCGCGATCGGTGCGCACCATATCATCCGTGCCCTGGCTGCCGTAGCTCAGCTTGCAATCCATGATACATCAGCGGAGCGTCCGGCGATACCCTGCCGCGCCCTCCCAATCAGCAGGAAGGTCTCCAGATATGTATTCGCCGGCACCGGAGTTTCATTCTCCACCGCCATGACCGCCGGACGCGACGCCCCATCGAGCGTCACCGTCCGGGCCGGGTTCAGCACCGTCAGCCGGGCTGCCAGCGTCATCAGAAACGTATCTTTTGCGGCCTGCATTTATTCCTCGATTTCCAGCTCGTACAGCAGCTCTGCGCCGCCGAAGCGTTTCACCATCACCGACACAATGCGGTACTCGGTTCCGCCCGCCCGCAGCATCGCGTCTCCAAAGCTTGCTTGGCGGCGGCTTCATCCGCATCGATTCGCCTGCGCTGCTCAAGCGCTTTCCGACCGTGCCGCAGGTCATCCGCGCAAACAGAGTTTTCCCATTCGCCGTGGCCTGCAACAGCACCGGCTCCATCTCCACCTCGTTGACCAGCGGCGCCACCAGCCCGAGTCCGGTCTGTCGTATTGCCGTAACCGGTTGCGGCACCAGCAGGGATGCTTTGCCCGCGCCCACGGTGCGCAGCATCGCCTGCGCCGCCCGCTCCAACCCTGCCGCCTCCGCGCTCATGACGAGAGCCTCTGCGCCACAAACGGAGCGAGCAATCGCTTGACGTCGGCGTCGATCAGCGAGTCGGCGAAATACTGCAGATACATGGTGTCAATTTTTTGCTTGGAGACGTTCAGCGCAGGAGTTGCCAGCGCATTCTTCACCAGCTTGGCACAGGCCTGCTGCACGGCTTCGGGTACCACCGAGTATCCGGCTGTGTAGGTCAACTCCAGATCGCCCAGCGCCGGGGCCAGCAGCCCGCTGCACACGATCACCTCGCCGCTCTGCAGATCCAGATCCAGCGAATTGATGGGCACGCTGAACCAGGTGTTGGGCGAGGTAAACGTCTGTGCCACCTCCGCCGCCAGTTCCATCGCTCCGGCCCACTCGCCTCCGCGTTGCGTGTAACGTCCGCGCGCCAGCACAATCGGCGATGCCACGCCATTCGGCGAGGCCAGCGGAAGATAGGAGAGCCTCACCGTCCTCGACCTGCCCACCCGAAATCGTTCCATGTACTGTGCAATGCCGAAACCGTTCCTCCGGCAATGGGCATCAATCAAATCTGACGCCGCACTCACCAGGCTGTCCGGAGTCGCCTCCTCCAGCCCGAACAGCGCATATTGTGCCGCTGACAGGTATGCCATCTTTTCTCTTTTCCCGCACTTTGGGGAGGGCTTCGGCCCTCCCCAAGCGCATCTGGATTACACTTCCGCTCTCATCCGTTCCCACCGGTCGCCGCCTTCCGGACAAGCAGGGAAACCGCCTCTTCGGCAGTTCCCCGGCTTGCCATCCGGATTAGCGGTTCACGTTCACCTGGGCGTGGGCAAATCCGGCACCCTTCACCACCACTGCGCCGAACTTCACGACCATCAACTGACGAGCCAGCGTACCGGTCAGTCCAAGCTGGAAGACGCGAGGATTGGCATCGGTCAGCCAGTGATACTCGATCAGGTCTTCAGTGACGATGAAGGCGGGAAGCACCGCCGTGCCGCTGCCCGGAGTGCCGGTATAGGGCAGCGCCCACTCCGGAATCAGCGGCAGTTCGCCAGCTTGCGTCGAAAGCGTCTTCACCGTCAGGCCGCCTTCCACCTTCGTGGTCGAGAGCACAACGTTGAACTCGGTCTTCATCTCGCGGTCGATCAGGTCCAGCAGCACCGGGTTGGCATAGATGGCAGTCGGACGAACCTCATAGTTGGAGTTCGACACCATGGCCGCAATTTGCGACTTCAACCCGTCCACGATGCTCTCGGTAGTGGGAACCGTGGTTACGTTGCCGCCGCCACCGATCTGAGCCGCTGCGCCGAAATACTGGAAGCTGGTGGGCGCGCTCAGCGAGGTGTCGTTGCCGTTCCACAGCGCAACGTCGTGGGTGCGCATCACACCCGTCACGGAATCGGCCAGATCCTTCGCCTGCAGGAAAGCGAACTGCTCCTGCTGGCTGCCGACTTCCATGTCGAACAGGTTGTAGTTGATCTGCGACACCAGGGCCTTCAGCGGCACCGAGAGTTCCAGACGGGTCGGCGAGTTGATCGACGCCACAATGTTGCGCGGATCGACAAAGCCGCTGGCAGCCGTGGGCGCGGGAATCGCCGTCTCTTCAAAGAAGCGCGACGGATGCCCGGTGGCCGGAACGTTCTTGATGCGCTGCCCGAAGGCGCCGCGGCGCCGTACGATGTCAAAGATCTCCGTCTGGTAACGCTCGACCTCGATGGCACCCGGTCCCATGAAGTCTGCGGCGGCGTGCAAATCCACGAATTGCGTATTCATTCTGTGTTTTCCTTCTCTGCCGGACCTGCCGTCCGGCTTCGTTATCCCGTTGCACTGCCGTGCCCCGGTTGTTCAAACTCTTCCCGCCCATCCACCCAGCGGAGGTGTCACCTGCCACGCTTTAAGCGATGATCCCGGCGCGCGCCAGTTCGGCTTTCACCGCGATGCGCTGCTCGATGGTCAGTGCTCCCAGGGCCTTGGCCAGCGTGCCCGAGTCGATCTGCGTGCTCTCGCCGACGCCGCTCTTGGCCAGCAGCGCGCCCACCAGCGGAACCAGGGTTTTGCGTCCCGCGCGGTGCCGCAATTCACGATTCTCTGTTTCGAGCCTGGTCAATGTGCGCGCTGGCCGCAATCTCGGATTCAGCGCTCTTCTCCGGGACTGGTTTTTCCACGGTGGCGATAATGCGGTCGATCTTCTGGTTGATCGCCTCGTACTGCGCCTCCAGCTTGCCGATGACCCGTTCCAGAGCCTGCGCCGCACTGCCCAGCTGCGCCGCACACTCGTCCATCGGATTCTTCTCCGCTGCACTGTTCTCTTCGTTCATTTCTTCTCCCCATAGAAAAAGCCGGCGGATTGCCGGCCACCCTTCGTTGCGTACATCCTGGTTTACTTCACCGCCGCGCCGCTACCTTCCGCGGAATCGCCTAGTCCGCCAACTCCACGTTCGTGCCCTGGTAAGCCGCCTTGTCCCGCAGCAATACCGCCGCGCCGGTGAAGGTGAAATCGGTTGCCACCCATACGTCGGCGGCGGCGTCCACCACCCGGACGTCGGCGATCTCGTAACTCATGCCCAGCTCACCCTTGCGCCGCGCCATCTCATCGACCACCTCGGGAAAGTCGCGTTCAAACAGATAACCCGTGATGTCGAGGCAGTGAACTTTTCCCGCCGTCGGCCGCAGGTCGGCCGAGGTAATGATGCCGACCTTTCTCTGGGCATCGTGGCGGTCCAGCTCCGGCGCGTAGTCCACGGCCATACCCAGCAGCGATGGCAGAGCCCGCTCGGTTGCCTGCGCCGTCAACATCACCTTGTGCCCCCGTGCTCCGCTCGGAGCCCGGTCCGATGGCGCATTCGCCATCGTCAGCACTCCGCGAAAACTCCGCCGGTTGGGATGACCATCCACCCGCGGCATCGCCAACGCCATCGCTTCCCACTGCATTCTCATTGAGCCTCCGCCCCCGTGCTTTCCGTTGCTGCGCTTATCAGCCCGACGCTTTCGAGCGGCTGCCACCCTCGCGCCGCCCGCGCCTCGTTCACCGTCAGTACCCCGCAGCCCAGCAGAATCTGGTCGATCTGCGCCTGCTCCAGCGGGTCCGTCGCATCCAGGTCGAGGAAGGCGAATTCCAGATCGTTCCAGCCCAGCCGCTTGGCAATCGCATCGCGCGTGATGTGCTCGGCCAGCAATCTGGCGGTCGGCACAATCGCCGTGCGGAAGGCCTGGTCGGTCAACTCCACGGCGGTCGAGCGATTGACGTCCGCCTCCACGCCCAGCAGCAGCGGCGGCAGGTCGAAGGCGCTGGCGATCACCCGGATCAGAAACTCCTGCCAGGCCAGGCGCAGATCCGCATCCGTTCCCACCCCGAAGCGCAACACCTCCGGCTTGTTCTCCGCCGTCAGGATCGGAACCCGCCCGGTGCCTTCAATCTCATCCTGCCACCAGCGAATCAAACGTTCATGCTGTCCCGGGTCCATCTCCTGCATCCATAGGGCGTACTGCACCACCGAGTTGCTCGCCAGTTTGGCGGCAAAGCGATGCGCTCCCAGGAATTCGTGAATGGTCTCAAACGCCACCTCCAGCCGGCCCAGTCCGAACGGCGTGTAGCTGCGCCCGTTCAGCCGGATGTAGGACAGTTCGTTGTCGTTCAGCTCGATGCGCTGCCCCGGCCCTACGGCGGAAGTCATCTGCACATAGCGCGGCGAATCCGGATCGCCATTCCAATCCGTCCGCATCTGAATCGTCGCGCCGTCTACCGGATACAGCCCGAGCGGCTTTTGCGGGTCACCGGTCAACCGCAGCTCCATCGCGCCATATCCGCCGACGATGATGTCCTCCAGAATCTGCTCGGCAAAGGAGCGAAACGAATCATCCGGATTGGGCTGCTCCAAGGTCTCCGTCAGCACCTGGATGCGCTGCTGCATCTCCTCGTCCAGCACGCGTCCTCGCCGCGGCTGGATGCGCCAGTTCATTCCCGCCACCCGGTCCTTGATGGTATTGATCGCCTTGCGCGCGATCGGCGTCTCGGCAAAGCGGCGCAGTGCCTCCGGCGTCCGCTTCGGCAGCAACTCCACCCGTGTCCCGTACGTCTGTAGAATCGACGGCAGCGGGGCGGTCTTGCGCTGTGGCGCCGAGGCATTGTTGCTCCCCAACACCCGCAGTCCCGCCCGCCGCACCGGCTCCCAGATCTTCTCCGCTATGCTCATTTGCTCCCCCGCGCCGGGTGCCTCCCCGCGCCAAATAAAAAAGGACGCCGCAGCGTCCTTTGAAAACTCTCGATTCAATCATCCATCTTTGAACTTTGAAACCTTGAAACCTTGAAACTTTGAAACCTTGCCTCCTACTGCAGCCCCATCTTCTGCCGCACGCTGGCGGCAATCCTCGGCAGCTCCGCGGTCGTCGCCACCATGATCCGGCAGGCCGAAAGCGTTTCCAAGGCAAACATGGTGACATCGTCCTCGCGGTCCAGCTCGCTTTCCACGATGGCCGTCAGCGCGGTCTCCGCCTGCTCGGCCCGCAGCACGCCTTCCCGCAGCTTCGGATAGGTGAAGGCCAGCACCTTGGCCGCGTTCACGTCCGCCTCCAGCGAGAGCGCCTGGTACATATGTACCGTGCCGTTGGGCCGGTACGCCGCGTCGATCTTCAATGGATCGCCGCGATGGGTATAGGCGCTGGCCGCGATGTTGTGCCGCATCATCGCCCATACCCCCTGGCGCTCAAATTCGCCGCGCATGGTCTGGAAGATCTGCATCCTTCCGCTCACCGTGCGTCCGCCTCTTTTCGCGCGCTCCAGATACATCTCGGCCAGCCGCCCCAGCTCCTCCTGCGGCGAATCCGCCAGCACCGCCTTGGCCGGAGTCAGCCGGATCGCGTTCGAGAACGTGTCTTCCATCCGCTTCAGCAGCCATTCCTGGCTGCTCGCCCCCTCCAGAATCCGCTGCTTGATCTCCTGTTCCAGCCCTTCCAGCATCTCCACGTCGGCATCGGGGTCCAGGCACCGCACCCGCTTCCAGTCCTTGGTAAAGCGCACGTCGGCCCAGCCGCCGCTGCTCTCAAACAGCACGACCCCCACGTTCACAAACTCATCCTTCACCGCGTCCGGAACATACCGCAGCAGGAAGAACTCGCATTGTCGGCGCTCTTTCATCCTCGGTTCCCAATTCGCGCAGCTGCCTTACCCCTGCATCCTACAACCCCACTCCCCCATCGCAACCACCTTCGCAGCCATCTCGCTCTCCCGCTTCCCTCAGTTCACCACATCCCTCCACTTTGGGAATGGCGCCCGGCTCGAGTTCCTGAAGTCCAGGATCAGCTCGGCCACTCGCGCGCGCCGTCGTCCCAAGGCCTCCACCAGCCGCTCCAGCTCGCAGCTCTCGCCATACCATGCCGGCGGAATCTCCTCCGCGCAGCGCCACATCGCCTGCTCGTCCATGCTCTCGATGTTCGACAGCCAGGGCTGAAAGCTCTCCCAGCCGGTCACCTCGCGATACACGTCATTGCGTGCGTAAACCCCGCGCAGCGGTGAATCCGGAAAGGACCACTCGCCCGCGTTGAAGCAGTATCCCTGGTCGATAAACGATACCGTAAACTTCCGCTCCCGGCTCTTCTTCCAGAACGCCGCCTGCCGCCCATTGGCGTTGCAGGTCCATTTGTCCAGCGCCAGGATGCCGGCAAACGCGCCCAGGTTCCGCACCCGGTCCAGCAGATGCTCCGGCAGGTAGTCGTAAATCATCCCCTGCATGGGCGGCACCACGAAACGGGAGCCAAACTGCAGCCCCGGAGTGCACGCCTTCGAGCCGTGCAGCAGCTCGAAGCGTAGCTCCGGGGTGTGCTCGATCAGCCAGGAGTTGACCTCGATCACCTCCGTGGCCGGCACCGGCAATCCGGCCGACTGCGCCAATCGCGTCGCCAGCATCTCGTTGGCCAGCACCCGCGTATGCTGCGGATTGTCCTGGAATTTCACCACGTAGAAGTTCCCATCCGAGCAGCGCATCAGATGACTCTGCGCGCCGCCCCGCATTCTTCGCACGTGCTGTATCGCCGCCACCGCCAAGCCTGCCCCCGAACTTCCGCCCTGAACTTTTCCCTGCACTGTTCCTGAAGCTATACTCTAACCTGCTGCCCCGCCCCGCCGTCCATCCATCCGCACCCTTCCTCCTCTGCCGCCCTGACGCTTTAATCCCCCATCCCGCACCGCCAGCGCCATCGCCATCGCCATAATCGCGTCGTCGTGCGATCCCTCCCCGCCGCCACCCGTCCATCGGCGCCGCGCACAAAGGTCCGGCACTCCTCCAGCAACCTCCGGCTCTGAAACAGCTCCGGACTGGTCACCAGAATCGCCCCGAAGCGCTCCAGCATCGTCGGCCGGGTCAGCACCGTGGTCACCCAGCCGGCAAACCGCGGATTGCCAAACAGCGGCTGATATTGTTCCACCCGCTCCAGCATCGCCAGCACGGCGTGGCCATGATTGTTGCGCTCCACCACCAGTCAGCGCGCCGTTATATTCCCGTCCCAGCCGCGCCGCCTGCGTCGCCAGCTCCTCCGGCGTGTAGTGTCCGTAGAGCTCGGCGCATTGCAGTCCGCTCGCCCGGTCAATCACCTGGACGCAGGCGTAGTCCCCGCCCGAACCCCCGCCCGCCGCATCCACTCCCAGAATGTACGCCCGGCCCACCGCCGGAGGCAGCCACACCAGAATGCGTCCGTTTTCCCGGCTCTCCAGCGGAGCACTCAAGCCCGTGCATCCGGGCCTCGATCTTCGCCGTATCAAACACCGCCGAGCCGCTGGCCAGAAAGCAAGTCGCCGGATCTTCGGCAAACTCCTCGGCCGCGCGTTCGCCAAAGTCATTCCCCACCTGCCGCCGGAAGGCAATCTGCTCCAGATCCAGCCCGAAGCTCTCCACCAGCCGCCGTTCCTCCGTACTCAGCGAACCCGCCAGCAGCTCCTCCGCCCGCCTGCCCGCAATCCGGTATCCGGCGTCCATCCACCAGGGGAAGAAGTGCCGCACGTATCCCGTCTCGTTTGCCCGCTGCCACTCGCGATAGAAACACCCGCCCATGCCATTCGCCGTTGACTCCAGCACAATCTCCCCGCCCGGTGGCACGGCGGCGCGCAGCGAAGCCAGAACTTCCGCGGCATTCGCTCCCCACCGTGCCACCTCCGAGCAGTGCAGGTTCTGGATCGTCAGCCCCCGTCCAGCGTTCGCGTCCCCCGCGGTCTCCACGCGATACTCGCTGTCCAGCCCCGGAAACACCAACTGCCTCCGGTTTGACCTCGACCGCCGCAGCACCCGCTTCAGGTCCGGTGGCAGGTTTTCCACGAACCTGTGCACCAGGCGGAAAATTTCCTCCGCCGCCTCTTGCGTGTGCGCCACCTGCACCGTCAAAGTGCCGGGCCGGGTAATCGTGCTCAGGAAGAATCTCGCCGCCACCCACGTCGAGATCCCCATCTGTCTAGCCTTCAGCACAATATTCTTCGGCCCGCACCTCAATTCAAATTCCCGCTGCACCGGGTTGATCTCCAGCGGCACCAACCGGCCGCGCTTGCTGCGAATCTGCAGCAGGCTGGCCGCCAGAACCTCGCGATAGCTGCCCCGTCCTGCCCGCTTGTCCAGTCGCTTGCCCAGCGCCTTCAGGGCCTCCAGGTTCATCCCCTGTTTTTTTGCCTGGTTTGTTGCCCCCGCCCGCCGCATCGCCTTCATCCCCGCTCACCTCGCCGGGCGGCAGCGACCGGCAGGCCCACTTGCAGGCCCTACCCGTCGCATCAGCCGCGCTCAGAATCCCCGCCCATCTCCACCTACAGTCGAAAGCCAGCCCAAAGGCTGGCTCATTCGGCAGCTTAATCGGCACCATACCCAGCTCAGATCTTGATCCCGAGCGACTTGGCGAAGGCTTCAATGTCGGTCCACACGCTCTTGACGGCCGTGACCGTCTGCGCGTCGAGGGTGACGCTGACTCCGCCGGCGGCCGCCGCCGCCTGACCCGTGGCAATCGCCGTCCCCACCGCACCCAGCAAAGTGCCCAGACCGGCGATCACCATGGGGCCGGCCGTCGCCGTGACGGTCTCGGCTTTGGTGAGAAACTTCAATACATCGGAGGCCGAGACTTCCAATCCCTTTTCCACGTTCATTACCAGTGTGCTTGCGCTCATCGCTTGCTCCTTATTTCGAAATTACCTGCGTTGCGGTCTGTGCTTCTACTTCCGTGACTGCTTTCGGAACTACCACCAGCAATCCCCTTGTGAGCTTGCTGCTCTTGAATACCCCTAACATACAAATCGAGGCCGAGATCATGCCCGTCGCCATCCCGATCAGCGCCGAGCCGGTCTTCAGCATCACCGTGCCGGCCACAAAGAGGAAGGCGACGGTCGCGGAAAAGCTGAGCGTAAACAGCAGCTTCAGCCAGAGCGCGACCGCCGACTGCTTTAGCCGGCCAAGTACGAAATCCGCCAGCCCTTGAAACGGGTCCATTGCTGAACTCCCCGGCTCAGGCGTCCTTGGCGAGTGAGCCAAAGACGGCGATACCGATTGCCACGGCCAGATGTTTCACGTCGAGGTTGCCGGCATTGGCCCAGGCGTAGACCGCCGCCGAAGCCGCTCCCGCCACCGATGTCTTCCAATTGCTTTTCATATCCTTGCCGCCTCCTTGCGGCTCTATCCACGCGTCGGCAAACCCTCGCCAGCCCGCGACGGAGCAACCGCTTGCCGTCGCCGCTGTGGGCGACGGAGCGCGGAACTCGGCAAGTCCACCCATTTCATCGAGTTGTCTGCGGAATGGCGCTCACGGCACACCGGGTTCGACGGAAATCGGCTTACACGCGTTGTGCCGCCATTCGCAACGTCTACTTCGTTAGCCCCCAACGTCGCTCTGAACATCCCGCCGTTACTGCAACTGCTCCAGCGTCAAGCGTACTCGATACCGGTGAAGCCAGCCACGCCCGTGCATCCAATCCTCTAGTCAATCGGGGTTCCCGCATCGTCAAAAAGTTTTGCATCCGTCATTTCTGTTCCATTGGGTGGTGATTTTGACTCCAGAAGCATACACGTTATTAAAGGCGACGCCCTGGTAGGTGTACGAAATTAAGTCATAGACCCTGAAGATAGCCTGCGGTTTCGATCCCGCCACCGTCACGGAACGGGCCAGAGTGGGAGGAGTATAAAAGTTAACTATCCCGCAACCGTCCTGATCCCCGCCTTGCACACAGCACGGCCGTTGCATGAGACCAGCCGGCAGTCCCTGACAGTATCCGCCGTGGTCGCAAGTTTGGCCACTTGTACCCAGAGAGCCACCGCGGTGTAACAGTTCCAGGCGTGTACTTACTCGTGGTGAATTAAAAACAGGAACTTAGTTATTAGTTATGCAGCAGTCGAGAAATCAGCAAGCTCGGTCGTCTTGATTGGCGTTTCCGCCGACCTGATAGTCTGCCCGTTCGCCACATTGAACTGTCCCATCGGTCTGCACCACGCCTGCCGCCCCGCGATAGAGGTCGGTGTCGCTGCCCCAATACAACTTGTGGCTGGGGTTCATGGCGAGCACCCGCCGCCTGCGGGCATCCCCGGAGGCACCACCCCATGCAACAACTCTTGCCGGATGCGCTCCACCTCATCCAGCGAGACTCCCGCCGAAGCCGGAATGTAGATCATGAACGGCATCCAGAATTGATTGCCCTGCCCGCTGCTGCCACCGCCATACAAGTCCAATCCAGCTGTGCGAGGCGCCGTGCCGGAGACAAGCTTGCTGGCCACCACAATCGGATGCCACCAGTCGCCGACCACTTGCATCTGAAAGGCGTTGCCGTAAGCGGAGCCGATCCCTGGTCAAACACATCCGTCGCGCCGTAGAAACTATGGACATGATTCGCCGAACTGGCTGGAAGACGAAAGTGTTGTTCGCTCCCGGCCTCGCCCACACCCCAAACAGAACCCAGTCTCCGGCGGAGGTCGCAGTATTCAACGAATAGACGCTGACACTGCTATTGCCCGCGCTACCCGAGTCGATCTCCCCCGCCGTAGCCGTACCATCCGGGGCAAGGATTCCCGTAACCACCGAGCATCCGTTCCGCTGCATGTCCACGATGCAGGATTGGTCGGTAACAGGCTGCGTGGCAAACGGAATCACTGACGGCCCATGCTCGCGCCGATGCCGTCCAGTTCCGTCTTCATAAAACTGCCATCATTGATCGTTCCAGCAGGCATCTGCGCGACCCACCGGAAGATTGATGAGACCCTGCCAGTAATCGACGCCATCGACCTTCAAGCGTCCGCCATAGTACTTATTCGCTATGCTGCCTGTGAGGACCGTACTCAGACCGCGAATGTCCGCTTCACCCATATCCCTGCCGTCGGATCCGTATACCCAACCCAGGATGGGGTGAAACCCATGAAGTTGTCTTGCAAAAATATGTTGTCAAAGGTGATCGGCAGGATGCATTGGATAGCGCGGGTCGATGGTCACGCCGTTGGCCCCGGGTTGCTCGATCAGCCGTGTTGGTAATCTTCAGCCGCCTTCCATTTCCGTCTCGCCATTGGTGTCGATCTTGATGCCACGCCCGATCACACTGTTATCGCCAACGTAAGACATCGAACCGCCAGAACCATCCACACCTCCGCGAGAGGCCGGCATCCCGGTTAATCGCAGACCATACGGATACCCCTGCTGACCGCAGTTATTCGTGCAGGGATAATTCATTGTTGGCAACAAAGATCGACCGCTCGATGGACCACCACCATGAGTTCGACATCTCTACCGGGACCGAGGCCATGTAGAACATCTCGCCGAACGCCATGTTCTTGAGTGAGAAAAAGGCAAGATGCTCCCCCCAGAATCCGGCTCCGTAGTTGTAGCCCACATTGATGTTCTCAAAGCCGTGATGCTGGAAGGTGCTATACGCAGGCGCAAGCGCCACCATGCCCCACACATCGCTCGCAGAATGGCGTGTGCGCGAACGTAGCCGTCACCTCGAGCCAGAGACCGCAGTAATGCGCACCGACTCAAAACTGTCTTCGTTGAAGCCGGTTACTGTGCCGCCGCTGGACGTGCTGGCCGCGCCTGTCTGTGTCCAGGTCAAGGTCTGTGCCGGGTAGTCTGAAGCGGTAACCTCGGTGTGGTGTTAAAGCTGCTGTCCGTCACTCCCGCCACCGTCACAGCTGTACCCGCCGGAATCCGGCAACCGAGCGGAAGCGTGGCGGTTACGTTGGCCAAAGCAGCCGTGGTGCGGGTGATCGAAGTGATCGTGCAAGTTGTCGTACCCGCCACCGTGATAGCCGAGTTCACCGGCATATTGGCGACCGTTCCGCCGCTAAAGGTGGGAGTAAAGGTCACTGCCGTATTGTTGGTCGTTACCGCCGTTCCCATCGCGCCATAGACCGGAGGCGCGGTAATCGCGCAAGTTGGGCCATTCATCTGGAACGGTGCGGAAAGTCCTCCGCCGTCGCAGACCCAGTCGGTATGGTCAGGAGTGACAAATGTGCTGCCCAAGCGCAGCGTACCCTGAATCTTGAACAGGATGTTGTTGTTACCAGGGTTGCGTAATCGACGATCCATTCTGCAAGTAACATCCCGCTTCGCACGGCAGAAATACAACGCCCGTGGTGCTCACCGCCGAGTTGATCGCCGCCTGCAGAGCGGTGTCAATCGGCGTCGCGTTGTCGATCACCGCGCCAAACGCACGGATATCAACCATCGGACTCTGGCTGGTGACTACGCTCTGCGCGGTCACATTCGTGGCGTTGATCGTGTTCGGTGTGGTAGCACCAATCGACACATTGTTGAGTGCGCCGCTGATCTTCCCCCCATCCAGACTGGCGAGCCACGCCGGATTGGCATAGCTGCTTGTATTCCTCACCAGGGTGCCGCTGTCACTCAAGTTCGAGCTTGCCAACGGCGTTCCGCTTACCTCATACCCCGCGCCATTGATGATCCCCGGAGTTACCGAACCGATTGCACCCGGAGCTGCAAGGTTCGGGATAACTGGTGTATTGCTGAGATCCTTGTAGTTACCCGAGCTCGCAACTGCAGCCAAGACCGGCTTGTTCAAGATCTGGCTTACACCCGAGGTCGAATTCCAATCTGTATTAACCTGTGCGGCCGGCATACTTGTCGAAATTTTATTGAGCGCTGAGTTCAGGTAATCGAGACTTACAAACTGCGCCGCTACCGCCTGCGGCACAACCTTCGCTCGGATCGCAGCCAATGTCGTGCTCGTCGCCACCGGCACCACCCATTGCTCCTCGCTGATGGTTCCGTCGCTCAGCTTGATCATCACCTTGTAGTAAGTTCCGGATGGATTCGAGCCCGTGTTCGGAATCAGTGGAATCGAAATGCCTCCGTTGGCATCGGTCGCCACCGTCATCTCTCCGGCCGCCACCGCTTCTCCCGCGCTCGTCGAAAACCCACTCCAGCGGATCGTGATGTTTCCGACCCCCGCACTTCCATCCGCGCGATACAAGGTATCCTGCACCAGGGTCTTCACCGGCTCTGCTTTCGCGCCCGTCGCACCAACCAATAGCGCCGCCCACACAAAAACCAAAAGCCGCCTGGCTAGGCGGCTTGAAATTCCCATCGCTCTCGTATTCATGCTTTTCTGTCGCCGTCCTTTCGGCTCTTCCCCGCTTTGCCATTCGTTCCCGTGTAGCTCTTCAAGAAGTCCTCCACACTGCGCACATAAACTTCGGCAAAATCCACAACATACCGCTTCGTCTGGATCAACTGCTTGGCCTGCTCCAGCGAATATCCCGTCGCGCACAGTACCGCCAGCGCCATCATCGGAGCGCGGTGTACTCCCGCCGCGCAATGCACAAACAGCTTCGCCTGAGGATCTTCCAGAGCCCGTAACGCAAACTTCACTCCCCGCTCAAATACCTTTCGGTCCTTCGGCTGAAAGTCATCGTCCACCGGATTCCACAGCACTTCCACCCCAACCCGCTCGCCCAATGCGGTGTCGTCAAATTCAATCTGCATGTCGATGACGTGAGTGACTCCGGCCTCGGCGACCTCGACCATTCGTTCTTCCACCCAGATGCCGCCGCCGACCGCTATCCGCTCCGTGACCCACGTCATGTCCATGCCAGCGTCCGCCCTCTATCGTTTCCCGTCTTCGCCTGCCGCCTCTCTACCGCTCCGCAACTTTTGCCAAACTCTCGGCTTCCTGCACGGCTTCGGACTCTGCTTCATCCAGGCGTTCCAGCACCAGCTTCGCCCACGGTGCGCCGCCGTCCTGCACTTCCGCTTCGCCGTCAAACATATGCTTCGCGCCGGTCATCTCCAATAGCGTCTTGGCGTGGGTGCAGCTTCCCTGCTTTGCCAACTCCACCATCGCTTCCACAATCGCCGGAACCGAGCCCTTCATCGTGCGCTTTGCCACTTCAAACGGATCCGGCTCCTGCACCATCGTCCCGTTGGCCGCGCTCCCGCCCGGTCGCGTCCGGAACTCGTATTCTACGCTGCTTTACAGAATTCCTCGTTACAGAATCGGTCTTCGCGATCTGCTTGCTCTTTTTCGCCGCTTTCTTGCCCGCCGCCTTCTTTGGTTTTGCTGTCGTGGACGCGGCCTGCCCCTTGTCTTGATCGACCTTGCCGCCCCGTTTCTTCCCCGCCTTTGCCTTTGGCTTTTTTGTCGATGCCACCGCCACCGCCCCTCTTCCTGTCTCTTATCTTCAGGATATCAATTTCACCCCCCTCATCCCCTCACCCGAGGCACAAACTCTATTTACCTTACTATCAGTTACTTACTTTATGATTCGAAACTTTCTACTCTTGACACTTATGTCTCCATCGCGATATGCGCCACCCGGCCCACCACATAGTCCGCAAATGTCTCGCCCTTACCTAGTTGCACGTATCCCAGGGCACACTGCTGATTTTCCGGACGAAGCGTAAGTTGGCTCCCCTGCAATTCCACATAGCGAACATTACAACCCTCACCGTTCTTCACTACATATAGATTCGGTTCGCGCCTCCGATAACTGCGCAGCGAGTTGTAATGGCGGTCGATCAGTAACGTCGCTCCCGGCAAGAATCTCGGACGCATCGCCAGACCAGAGTCCTTGTCCGCCTTTATCAACACGAATCGTTGCCAGTTCCTGCGCTGGTTCGCCATCTCAGGACGAATCCGCCGCAGAAAGCTTTTCTTAAAGCGCAGAAACTCCACAATCTCAACCGGGCTGAAATCGTGCTGCAACAGCACGTTGCTCCCCACCACCGGAACCGGTTCGAACCCTGCGTCACCGTGATCCTCCGCGGGCGTCCTCCTGCGCTCTTCCGGCAACAGGTCGTGAACTTCCAACTGGAGGACCCCCATGATACGGTCCATCGCCTCAATGCTCAAGCCCCGGCGCTGGTTCAGAAAATTGGAAACATGAGCCTGCTGAAATCCGGCGCGGCTCGCCACCTCCGTTCCGGTCAACTCGCCTGACTCAATGCGTTCACGCAGGAGAGCCCGTAAACGATTCTGCAAATCTATAATCAACATTGGCCGCCCCACAAACATCCGATTACGAGTGATATAGCTTTAAGAAATACAAAAACACTTTAGTAACAACTTTCAGCAATAAGCCATTGACTTACTTTCGCCTGCGCCCCATGATTTCCCCAACAACACATCTAAGAACGGGACAGGAGCGGAAGTATGCGGCAGAGCAATATTGCTTCGAGCGAAACTACGTTTGTCGAGTTTCGTCGCAAGGTTCGGGACTCCGAACTTCTTGCGTTGGGTGTCTCACAACTTCTCCGGGAAATACAGCTTTACCGGCCGTCTTAGTGTTGTTATTCAAAACGGCACTGTTCTCAAGTCCGGTTATGAAGAAGGTTACTTTACGCGTAAGGACGACCGCAGGCTTCTCTGATCTTAGTAGTAAGAGAGCAGTTCAGTTATGGCGATGCACCCAGAGAGTGCACCGCTTCCAATCGATAACAAACAGGTCATCGCAAACGAATCGAGCCCTGTCGCCGGCACACATGTGATCCTTGCCTGGAGTCCAACTCCCGCAACCTTCACCTCCTGCCGTCGGCAGGTTTTTTTTGCAAAGGGGAAAACACTAATGAATGTAATGTCCGAAACATCGCAGCTCCGCAATTTGGAACTGAAGTATTGCGAACGCTGCGGAAACATCTGGCTTCGCCGCGCAGGCAGCGAGCGAACACAATGCGCGCCTTGCGCGAAGGCGGAGGCTTCCCTTCGCCTGGACGGTCCAGTCTCCTTTCTGCAGGGTCTGGACCAGGCTCCGGGCGGAGGTGCAGGCATGAACGATCGTCCTGCTAACCTCGGATTGGAACTCGTACCCGGCGGACGCCGGAAGCCGGTTGACACCACTAACCTGGGTGCCTATCGCCCTTACACCCGCGCTTTGCTGCGCCGCTACTTCCGCATGTCGGTCGACATCGGACGCTTGCCCAGCATCCTCGGAGGTCTCTGCTTCCGGGCGCGCGTCAGCTCCTATAAGATGCACACTTTCGAGGATGCCGTGATCTTCGTCCATGACATCGAGCGGGTCTTCGACCGCATCGAGCGTCACTTGCTTGAGATCGTCGCAGGCGTGATCCTGCTCGACTACAGCATCCCTGAAGCGGCGCTGCGGCTCGGTATCACCGTGCAGCGCGCCGAGCGCCGCTATGCCGCCGCACTCGATTCCCTCTCTGCCGTTCTGCTGGAGGTCGGTTTGTTGCGCCCGGTCTTCAGCTCCGGCGACGAGGACAATCCGGGCTACTCCATTCATCCAGAAGATGCACTGCCGCCAAAGAAGCCGCCGGTCTCCGTGCGGATCGATGCGCAGGCTTCCGACTATCGGCAGAGTTCCCTGGCAGAAATCAGTAGCCGCCGAAAGGGAGTAGGCATCCATCGTCTGCTCCCCCAACGGCTCTGCGATCTTTCAGTGTTCTTCGCCATAATCTCTATATCTGTTATGATCGGCACCGCGCCGCCTTTTCATAAGGGACGCGGTGTTATCAATTCATCCCCGGAGAATTCCCGTGAGTGATGTTCCTGTCAATCCCATCCCTGCTGCTCCCCCCTTGCGCCGCGATGAAGAAATCGCACTGGAAATGATGAAGTTCGTCGCCACCACTACCGGCTTTGGCCGCACCGGCACTCCCGGCGCGGGCTTCCAGGGTGGCACCGTTTCGCGCGCCGAAGACTATGCCAAACATCTCATCGATCTGTACGGCCAGTGCCTCGAAGCCATAAGATCCAAGCGTTAGACAGATACCTGCTTCGCGCAACCCGACTCTCTTCCAGAGAGAGTCTCTGGGTAGGCTTGTCCGTGAGCGCCGTTTTGCCTCTTCCTTTTGCAATCGGTACAGATCCGGTACACTCCATGAAGATCCGGACTATTTCAAATCGAGCATGAACAAACCTCTTCCCGCATCCGACGCCACCCTCTCCGTTCACGCTGGAGAAGACCGCCACGGCCGCAATGCTCCACTCACCACCGCGATTCAACAGACTGCGGTCTTCGCTCTGAAAGATACAGAGCAATTGCGTCGCCATGCTGCCGGAGACCCCGAGGTCTTCCTCTACTCTCGTTACGGGAATCCAACTCTTCGCGCCGCTGAAGAAAAGATCGCGGCCCTCGAACAGGGCGAGGAGTGTGTCCTGACGGCTAGCGGCTTGGCCGCTGAACTCGCCGTCGCCTTGACCTTGTGCCAAAGCGGAGACGAAATCGTCGCCATGCTTGACCTCTACGGCGGCACCACGAAACTGTTCTCCCATCTGCTGGCGCGTTGCGGCATTCGCACTCACTTCGTTCCGTTCACTGAGTTGTCGAGAATTGAGAAATATTACACGCGCAAGACAAAATTCCTGTTCTTGGAAACTCCCACCAACCCAACCCTGCGCTGTGCTGATATCGGAGCGCTCGCCACGTCCGCCCACAAGCGCAAGATTGCCGTCGTCGTGGACAACACCTTCGCGACTCCCATTCTCCAGAAGCCGCTCACCCTGGGGGCCGACATCGTCGTGCACTCGGCCACCAAATATTTGGGCGGACACAGCGACCTGACGGCCGGTGCCGTCGTTGCGTCCCGCCGCTGGGCCGATCCCATCCGCGACACCATGATTCTTTCCGGTGGATGCTCCGATCCCGGCGTTGCCTACCTGCTGCTGCGCGGGCTGAAGACGCTGGCGCTGCGCGTCGAGCGCGCCTGCCGCAACGCCGCGATGGTTGCAGAGTACCTCGCCCGGCATCGCCGCGTAGCCCAGGTTTTCTATCCTGGGTTGCCTGATTCGCCTTCGCACCAATTGGCGGCAAAACAGATGAAAGACTTTGGAGCCATCGTCTCTTTCGATATCCGCGGCGGAGCTCCGGCGGCCGAGCGCTTCATTGATGCACTCAAGCTGTGGTATCTCGCCACCAGCCTCGGCGGGGTAGAATCGACTGTCTCCTATCCCGTGCTCTCTTCCCACTCCAGCGCTCCCCGTCGTGAACTGAAACTCCTGGGAGTCTCACCTGCCACCATTCGTCTGTCCGTAGGCATCGAAGAAGCCGCCGACCTGATGGATGATCTGGAGCAGGCATTTGCCAACCATTGACCCGGGGGTCAATATCGAACAGGCAAAGGTTGCACTGTAGTATATGGTTTCTTGAGCTCCCGTAACCATTACTAAGAAAGTAACTACGGCTCGTCCACGATTGACCCTTCGGTGAATCGTTCGTAGATTTGAGGAAGCGCGTACTCCGACGGTCGCATTCAGCGGAGACCCGCCGCATAAACCAATGAAACCTTTTTGTCGCGTACTCCTGCCGTCGCTACTGCTCTCTTACCTGCTTCTCACTTCCTGTGCCCCTGAGAAGGAGAAGGCATCCACCTTGCCTGCGCCGGCGGCCACCGCGCCCGCGCTTCCTTCGCCGCCCCCCGCCGCTGTTCCCGCACCGCGGCGTCCGCAGAGTACGGCCGCAGCCAAGCCTGCCGTCGAGACCGTGGAGCAATTGATCGCGCGCGCCGAGGCCGAGTACGCCCGCGGTCAGGCCAACTACGCGGCCGGGCACATGGAGGCGGCCAAGGACAACTTCGATGCGGCCTTCAATCTTTTGCTGCGCGGCCCCATCGGCTTGCAGAGCGATGAGAGGCTGCAGAACGAATTCGACAGGATCGTGGAGGCCACCCACGAGTTGGAGTTGCAGGCGCTCAAGGCCGGCGATGGATTCACCGAGCAGCGAGCCGAACCTGCGCCCATCGACGAGGTGAACAATATCACGTTCCCCGTCGATCCCTCGATCAAGGCCAAGGCGCAAGCCGAATTGGCAAACACCCATAGCGATCTTCCGCTGATGCTGACCGATCCGGTCGTCAGCTATATCAATTACTTCTCCTCTCGCGGCCACGGCACCATCGAGCGCGCCCTGATTCGGCGCGGACGTTACAGCTCCATGATCTCGCGAATTTTTCGCGAAGAGGGCGTGCCGCAAGATCTGATGTTCCTGGCGCAGGCGGAGTCCGGCTTCCAGCCCCTCGCGCTGTCGCGCATGGGAGCGCGCGGGATGTGGCAGTTCATGCCCTGGGACGGCATGCACGCTGGGCTGCAGCGCAACTGGTGGGTGGACGAACGGCAAGACCCGGAGAAGGCTACACGCGCCGCCGCCCGTCTGCTCAAGGATCTCTACAACCAGTTTGGCGACTGGTATCTGGCGATGGCGGCCTACAATTCCGGCCCTGGGACGGTGCAGCGCGCGGTGCAGCGCACCGGCTACGCCGACTTCTGGGAGCTCTACCGGCGCAATGTGTTGCCGGGCGAGACGCGGAACTATGTGCCGATCATTCTGGCCATGACCATCATGGCGAAAAATCCCACCCAGTATGGACTGGATCATCTCCCGCTGGACTCGCCCATCTCGTCGGACACGGTGCGGATTCACTACCCGATCGATCTGCGGCTGATCGCCGAATGCACCGACTCATCCACCACGGTGCTGCAGGAGCTGAACCCGAGCCTGCTGCGCATGACCACCCCGAAGGATATGGATTTCGACCTGCACCTGCCCAGTGGAATGGCCGGCAAATTTGAAAAGGCGGTCGAGGCAATACCCGAGGAGATGCGCGTGTACTGGCGATATCACCGGGTGGAGAACGGGGAGAACCTGAGCGATATCGCCCGCCGTTATCACACCACGGCCACGGCCATCGCCGAGGCGAATAACCTGGAAGGGGACGAATTGGCCCAGGGCAGCAAACTGATTATTCCGGTTTCGCCAGCCAAGGCAGCCGCTGCCCCGGCAACGGAGGCGGGAAGCCACAGCGCCAGCCTGAGCTATAACCTGCATCCGTCGCACTACACCGTGCGCAAAGGCGACACCGTGCTGTCGGTAGCCGATGATTTCGGAGTTCCCGCGGAGAAGGTCCGGCAGTGGAATCGTCTGCACGGCAACGCGCTCCGTGCCGGAAGATCGCTGACCATCTTCAAGGCTGCCAGCGAAGCCGTGGTGGAGCGGACCGCGGTTGCCGGCAGCCACCGGCAGCGCCGGCAAGTACGGCCAAGGCCGAGCCGGAACACACGGCGCACCCGGCGGCGAAGTCACGCGGCAGGGAAAAGAGCAGGCGCGAAGACACGGCTGAGGCGCCCGCCGCGAAGAGTCCCAAAGCGAAAGACCTGGCGAAGACATCGCATTCCAGCAAGAAGCATAAGCAGCGCGGCTGACTTTCCGGGAATAGATACGCGTTTTGCGCATGGAAATACTTGATGCCGTTGCATCGCAAACGAGGCTGAGTTATTGTGTTCGGGTGCGGGGGCGTGCATGAATTTCAAGCACTGTGCACGCGTTAGCCAAGAAGCGGCAGTCGTGTTGTACCTGTGCTCAGCAGTCCGCGGGCGCGGAGCGGAAAAAGATACCAGGAGGAGACATGACGTTCGACGAAACTCTTTACGGTCGCGGCAGTGATGATGGGGACGACTTCGGCGATAACGAATCTTTCGACGATGTAATTGACGACGAGGAAGAAGAAGAAGAGTTGGAGGACGAAGAAGACGAGCCGGAAGAACAGGAAGAGGGCTACGAGGACGATGCGGTAGCGCCTTCGGCGAGCCGCGCTCAGCGCGACGAGGAAGCCAGCGAAGCGGAAGAGGAGCCAGCTCCTCCGGAAAAGAAACCCGCCAAGAAAGCAGCCCGGAAACCCGCTGCCAAGAAAGTAGCTGCGAAGGCCCCTGCCAAGAAGGCCGTCAAAAAGGCTGCCGTCAAGAGCGTAGCGAAGAAAGCGGCAAAGAAAGCTCCGGTAAAGAAAGCAGCGGCAAAGAAAGCGCCGGCAAAGAAGGCAGCGGCGAAAAAGGCAGCGCCAAAGCCCGCCAAGAAAGCAGCGAAGAAAGCGATCAAGAAGGCGGTAAAGGCCGACAAGAAGCTGGTGAAGAAAGCCGACACCAAGAAGGCTTCTAAAAAGCCCGAAAAGAAAGCAAAAGACAAAAAGGGCAAGAAGGGCAAGAAATAGCTAGCCCGGAGTGATGGGTTCGAAGCCGCGGAGTAGATCCGCGGCTTTTGCTTTTCCATCGTGATGCTTGCGCCCAATCCCAGGGCTAACAAAGTAAAAGCCCCAGCCTGATTCAGGCCGGGGCTAAGTCCAGGGGCTACCAGGGTGTGTCTACCCGGCGGCGGCAGCCTTTTGTTCCTGCTTGGTGAGTTGTTCAATGGCGCGGCGAAGTTGTTCGTCGGGCTGATTCTTCAGGGGTTCGGGCTTCTCGTTCTCATCGGGGGTAATGTCGGAATCCTCCGGCGCGATGAAATCGTCGGCCTTGTCGGCCACCAGAACATTGGGAGTGATCGACACGTCCTGAATCGCTTTGCCTCCCGGAGTGTAGTACTTGGCAACCGAAAGAATCAGCGCGCCGCCGTCTTGAAGATCGATGGTTTTCTGGATAGCGCCGGCGCCGAATGTCTTATCGCCGAGAACGTCACCGCGCGCGTTATCCAGAATCGCACCGGCGACGATTTCACCGGCTCCAGCGGTGGACTTGTTGACGATTACGACCAGAGGCAAGCTCGAAATCGCCTTCGCTGGGTCGGCGGCATAGTTCTGGCGCGGATACTTCTGTCCTTCCAGATAGGCAATCTGCCCATGATTCAGGAACAGGTTTGCGGTCGAGACGCCCTCGGCGCTCTCGCCATCGCCGGAGTTGCGAAGATCGAGGATCAACTTTTTCGCACCGCTCTTCTGCAGTTCACGGACCGCTGCGGCGATCTCCGGGGTGCGGCCCTTGGGGAAGCCCTCGGCGCGAATATAACCAATGCCGCTATCGAGCATCTTGGAGGAGACCGCCGGGTACTTCGCCACTTCGCGGGTAATGGAAATTTTCTGCGGCTGGACCTTGGTAGGGCGCACGACACTGAGCGTGACGACGGAGCCGACCTGCCCCTTGAGCAATGCATCGAGTTCGGCCAGCGACATTTCGCGGGTGCTCTTATCGTTCAGGGCTTCGACGATGTCGCCGGCGAGCAGCCCAGCCTTGTCGGCAGCCCCTCCCGGTATCACCGAGATCACGTCGCCGTAGCCGAAGCGCTTGGAGACGGCCGCGCCGATGCCAGCGGTGGGCTGGCCAATCTGCTTGTAGAGCTTATATTCATCCGGGCTCAGGTAGCTGGAGTCGGAATCCAGGGCTTCGAGCAACCCGTGCAGGGCTCCATTGCTGACCTCTGGGAGGTTCGGATCCTCGACGTAGTCGGAGCGGATGCGCGAGAGAACTTCGCTATATACGCTGAGCTGGCGGTATGCACCGTCGTTGCCGGTGCTCGATTTGACGCCAACCGCGCCAGCTACGGCGAAGCCAAGGATGAGAAACGACAATAGGAGAAGTGATGTTTTTACGCTTTTTGACATGGACCCTTCGAAGCCAGCCTGAACTACGGCCATTATACGGCGGAAGCGATATGGCGGACGAGACCCGGCTCTGCTTTGTTTAGACGCACCAGAGATAGCCGAGGGTGAAAATGATTTTTCCGGCTTTGCGATCAGTTTGCGGGTTGCTGCCCAGGGCGGGGAGAATTTCCGGACGGAATCGCCGGGCAAAGCGCCTGGTACTCCGAATCCCGATTCAAAAGTTGACGTAGAGGCGGCAACCCTGATTCCCATGCCACACCCGCCGCATCTGAATACAAAAATACACCGAAAGTTGAGAGCACGGCTCGACTTGGTACAGCGGCACACTGCATTATTGTCAGGTGCGCGGTAAAGTAGCTGCCCGGCATTCATCATTAGAATTAAAAAGTGACGGAGCACCCGGCGGGGCGCCGGGGCAGAAAGGCAACTCAGACTACATGTCAACCAATGTGCAGCAACTTGAAGCAGCGAAGACCTCGGCGTTCGACCAACTAGCGGTAAACACAATCCGCACGCTGTCCATCGACGGGGTGCAGAAGGCCAATAGCGGGCATCCAGGAGCTCCCATGGGACTGGCCCCGGTGGCGTACGTACTGTGGGACCGCTTTCTGCGGCACAGCCCGGCGAACCCGCGCTGGCCGAATCGCGACCGATTCGTGCTCTCCGCAGGCCACGCCTCCATGCTGCTCTACTCGATGCTGCACCTCACCGGCTATGACCTTCCGCTGTCAGAGATCGAGCGCTTCCGCCAGCTTGGCTCAAGAACTCCCGGCCACCCGGAGTACCGCGACACGCCCGGCGTGGAGACGACAACCGGACCGCTGGGGCAGGGGATTGCGAATTCGGTGGGCATGGCGATGGCCGAGCGCTGGCTGGCCGCTCACTTCAATCAGGCCGGCGACAAGGTGGTCGATTACCGCGTCTATTCCATCTGCTCCGATGGCGACATGATGGAAGGGATTTCGCACGAAGCGGCGGCGTTGGCGGGGCATCTGAAGCTCTCAAACCTGATCTGGCTGTACGACTCGAACCACATCAGCCTGGACGGGCCGACGTCGCTGTCCTACAGCGACGATGTGGAATCGCGCTTTAAGGGCTACCACTGGAACGTGTTGACGGTGGACGACGCCAACAACCTGGAGGCGGTCGAGGGGGCCATTCGCGAGGCGCAGGCGGAGACCGAGCGACCGACGCTGATCATTGTGCACACCCACATCGGCTACGGCTCACCGCACAAGCAGGACAAGAACGCGGCTCACGGCGAACCGCTGGGCGTGGAAGAGGTGAAGGCCACCAAGCGCTTCTATGGCTGGCCGGAAGACGCCCAGTTCCTGATCCCCGAGGATGTGGCGGCGCATATGGGCAAAGCCGTCGAGCGCGGCAAGAAACTGGAAGCGGATTGGAAGGCGAAACACGAGCTCTGGGCAAAGAAGAATCCTGAGCTGGCAAAGCAGTGGGACGGGATCATGACCGGCAAGCTGCCCGAGGGTTGGGATAAGGACGTTCCGGTCTTTCCCGCCGACGCCAAGGGCATCGCCACACGCGAGGCCGGCAATAAGGTGATGAACTCGATTGCCAAGAATCTGCCCTGGCTGATCGGCGGGTCGGCCGATCTGGAGACTTCGAATAAAACCCATATCGATGGCGAAACGGATTTTGAGGCCGGCAATTACGGCGGACGCGTTCTGCGCTTCGGGGTGCGCGAGATGGGCATGGGGGGAGTTCTGAACGGCATCGCCGTGAGTGGGCTGCAGGCCTTCGGCGGCACCTTCATGGTGTTCAGCGATTACATGCGCGGAGCGTTGCGACTCGCTGCCATCATGGAGTTGCCGGTGACATACGTCTTCACCCATGACTCGATTGCCGTGGGCGAGGATGGTCCGACCCACGAACCGGTCGAGCAGGTGATGTCATTGCGCCTGATGCCTCACATGCGATTGATCCGTCCGGCGGATGCGAACGAGACTGCGGTGGCATGGAAGCTGGCGGTCGAGAGCAAGAAGCATCCGACGGCTCTGGCACTGACGCGGCAGGCGGTTCCAACGTTCGACCGCACGAAGTATGCCGCAGCTGAAGGCGTCCGCCAGGGCGCATATGTCTTCAGCGATGTGCCGGGCACGCCGGACGTAATTCTGATCGGCACGGGAAGCGAGCTGCAGCTTGCCGTGGCGGCACAGGAAAAGCTGGCGGGCGAAGGCATCAAGGCGCGCGTGGTCAGTATGCCCTGCTGGGATCTGTTTGACGAGCAGAGCGCGGAGTATAAGGAAAGCGTTTTGCCCGACGCGGTGCGGGCGCGCGTGGCCGTGGAGGCCGGGACTCCGATTGGCTGGGAGCGTTACGTGGGGTTGGACGGAAGGGTCAAGGGGCAAGCGCAGTTCGGCGCCTCTGGTCCGGCCAAGGACGTATTCAAGCACTTCGGCTTTTCCGCGGAAGCCGTGGTGGAGCTTGCCCATGAAACGATTGCGGCGGTGAAAGGCTCCGGGAAGAAATAGATGAAAATTGCCATCGCGGCAGACCACGCAGGTTCCTTGTTGCTGACTCCCGTGTTGGAGGAGGCGCGCAGGCTGGGCCATGAAACCCTGGATCTGGGAACGCACGATAGCGTGTCGCCGGATGATTATCCGGACCGCGCTGCCGATTTGGCGGCGGCGCTGACCGGCGGCCGGGCCGAGCGCGGTATTCTCATCTGCGGTAGCGGGGTGGGTGCGTCGGTGGCGGCCAACAAAGTGCGCGGCGTACGGGCCGCGCTTTGCCACGACACCTATTCCGCGCACCAGGGCGTGGAGCACGACCAGATGAACGTGCTCTGCCTGGGGGCGCGTGTGATTGGCGAAGCCTTGGCGTTGGAGCTGGTGCGGGCTTTCCTGGCCGCCCAATTCAGCGACGAGCCCCGGCATCGGCGGCGGGTGGAAAAGATCGCCGCTATGGAAGCACGGTTCTGACGACATCGATTCTGAGACATTGAAGTGAAGTAACGAGGAGATCAGTGATGGCCAGCAATCCTTTAGTGCAGTTGAGCAAGTTGGGACAGAGCCCGTGGTACGACCAGATGACGCGTTCGCTGGTTACCGAGGGCACGCTGAAAAACATGATCGAAGAAGACGGGCTGCGCGGACTCACCTCGAACCCGACGATCTTCGAAAAGGCCATTTCCGGCAGCAAGGATTACGAAGACGCGCTGCGCGAGCTGGTGGGTAAGAGTGTGGACGAAATTTACGATGCGCTGGTGGTGGGGGATATCGCCAGCGCGGCTGACGTCTTCCGCCCGGTTTACGAGGCTCAGGACGGCAAAGACGGGTTCGTCAGCATCGAAGTGTCTCCGCTGCTCGCGCAGGACACGGCAGGCACCGTGAAGGAGGCCCGGCGCTTGCACGCCAAGTTGGCCCGGCCGAATGTGATGATTAAGGTTCCTGCGACGCCCGAGGGATTGCCGGCATTCGAAGAGCTGATCTCGGAAGGCGTCAGCGTGAACGTGACCCTGATCTTCTCGGTGGAAGTTTACAGCCAAGTTGTCGAAGCCTATCTGAAAGGTCTGGAAAAGCGAATCGCCAAGGGCGGCGCGGTCAACCGCGTGGCTTCCGTGGCTAGCTTTTTCGTCAGCCGCATTGATACGGCGGTGGATAAAAAGTTGGAAGAAATCGCCAAAGCCGGTCGCCCGGAAGCGGCAGAGCTTGCGGGCAAGGCCGCCATTGCCAATGCGAAGCTGGCCTATGAGAAGTTTCAGCAGCTATTCAGCGGCCCGCGCTGGGAGAAGTTGGCCGCCGCCGGGGCTCAGTTTCAGCGGCCGCTGTGGGCTTCCACCGGCACCAAGAATCCGCAGTACTCCGATGTGCTCTATATCGATTCGCTGATTGGACCGCACACTGTGAACACCATGCCTCCGGCGACCTACAACGCGTTCGGCGAGCATGGCAAGCCGGCGGTGACCATCACGGATGACATGCAGGGCGCGCACGAAGTGTTCGACAAGCTGAAGGCGTTGGGAATCGATATTACGGCTGTGACTACGGAACTTACCGTGGCGGGCGTTGCCAGCTTCTCGGAATCCTACAACAACCTGATTGCGGTCATCGAGCGGCGGCGGCACGAGGTCGCTCATGTCTGAGGAAGGCGCAGTCGCGCTCGCGGTGCGGACGGATTTTGAATCCGCGCTGCGAGCGCTGATTTTCGCTCCAGCATCAAAATACAGAATTTCTATTTCTTAGTGTCGCGATGCCTTGAGGCTTGCGGCGAACGCAGAGCGTCAATGTACCTCTGGATTGGATCAGACTACAACCATGAGCACAGTGATTCCCGCGACTCCGACCGCGCCTACCGAGGTGCAGCCACTCCCCATAGCTGAGCCTTGCATACTGATCATCTTTGGTGGCTCAGGCGACCTGACGCGACGCAAGTTGCTGCCTGCGGTCTTTGATCTGACTTCGGTCGGAGCCACCCAGCACGGCTTCGATATTCTCGGCGTCGGCCTGCCGGCTATGAACGATGAGGAGTTCCGCACCACCATCCGGCAGGCGGTCGAGATCTCCAACGACGCGCGCACCTTCAGCGAGGAGAACTGGCAGAAGTTTGCCGGCAAGCTGAATTATCTCTCCGGCGATCTCAACTCCGACGCTACATATGCGGACCTGGCGAAGCGGCTGGAGGAGATGCGCGCCGGGGGCGCCAGCGGCAATCATTTGTTCTATCTGTCGGTGCCCGCCTCCATCGCTCCCAAGGTGATTACCGGGCTGGGTACGGCAGGACTGAACCACAATGAAAACGGCTGGTCGCGCGTGGTGGTGGAGAAACCATTCGGACGCGATCTGGAGACCGCGCGCTCGCTGAACAAGACGGTGCTGGGAGTCTTCGAGGAGAGCTCGGTGTACCGCATCGACCACTACCTCGGCAAAGAAACGGTACAGAACATCCTGATGTTCCGCTTTGGCAATTCGCTCTTTGAGCCGCTGTGGAATCGCAACTTCATCGACTACGTTGAGATTACGGCGGCTGAACCACTGGGCGTGGAGAACCGGTCAAAGTTTTATGAAGAAACCGGTGCCCTGCGCGATATGGTCGCAAACCACCTGCTGCAACTGCTGTCACTGACCGCGATGGAGCCACCCTTCAGCCTGGACGCCGATGCCGTGCGCGAACAGAAAGTGCAAGTCCTGAAGGCGATCCGCCCGATGACCGTGGAGGAAGTGACACGGCGCACCGTCCGAGGACAGTACGGGCCGGGAGTTCTGGAGGGAAATCTGGTCCGCGGCTATCGTCAGGAGCCGGGCGTGGCCGAGGATTCGCTGATCGAGACTTTCGTGGCGTTGGAGTTGCACGTCGATAACTGGCGCTGGTCGGGCGTGCCATTTTACATTCGCACCGGCAAGCGGCTGGCCGCGCACATGACGGAGATTCGGGTTCATTTCCAGCCGACGCCGGAGGCGCTGTTCGTTAGCTCGCAGAACCGGCAACCCGAGCCGAACGTCATCAGCCTGAGGATTCAGCCCGACGAAGGCATCGCCATTTCGTTCGGGGCAAAGCGGCCCGGGCTGGGGATGAACGGCATCACCGTAAAAGCCGATTTCAGCTATCGCGCCGCGTTCGGAATGAATACCCCGGTGGCCTACGAGACTCTGCTGCTGGACGTGATGATGGGCGATGCAACGCTGTTCACCCGCGGCGACGAAGTGGAAGCCGAGTGGCGCATCGTTACTCCGATCGAGCAAGCGTGGGCACAGTTGCCAAAGCCGCAATTTCCCAACTACGCCGCGGGCAGCGAAGGGCCGGAGATTGCCAACGCCCTGATGTGGGGAAGCCGGCGCTGGAACGCACTGCGAACATCCTCGCGCTGACTACGTACACGAGCCGGAGGACAGAGCTGCAGGTCATACAACCAGCAACACATTCGCGCGCAACTATTCGAAGGGAAATGAGGAAGGCAGCGTTGATTTGGACACTCTTTGTAGCTCTGCTGGTTGGCTGGACCGCAGGCGTAGTCACTGGAAATTTCTTATGGAGGCGGGTTGCACCTTCTCCTGTTGGCAGCCATCGCCGCACTGTTTTGCGAAACTCTAAGCCACGGCCGGCGGACTCAAGATCGAAGCTGATCCACGCAGCGACCCGCGTCCTCGCCTGCCTGCTTGTTGGTTTGATCTGTACCTTGCCCGCGAACGCCTACTCCGTTCTGACCCATGAGGAACTGATCGATCTGGTATGGGACGATAGTATTCGGCCTCTGCTGCTGAGCCGCTATCCGCAGACGACTCCGGAGGAGTTGCGCCAGGCGCACGCCTATGCCTACGGCGGTTCGGTGCTGCAGGATATGGGCTACTATCCCTTCGGGAGCCACTTGTTCAGCGACTTGACGCATTATGTGCGCACCGGTGAATTCGAGAAGAATCTGTTTCTCGAAGCTACCAACGTCAATGAATTGGCGTTCGCTGCGGGAACGCTCGCGCATTATGTTTCCGATATTCATGGCCATCCATTCATCAACCGCGCGGTACCCATCGAGTTCCCCAAGCTGCCAAAAAATTCGGTCCCGTGGTGACCTATGAAGAAGGACGCAGCGAACACCTGCGAACCGAGTTCGGCTTCGATGTGTTGCAGGTGGCGCACCATCGGTATGCGCCGCAAAGCTACCACGACTTTATTGATTTTCAGGTGGCCAAGGAGCAGTTGGAGCGGGCATTTCTGCGAACCTACGGAATTCCCATGGACTCCGTGCTCACCCATGAAGACCTGGCAATCGGAACCTACCGCCGGGCCGTCAGCAAGGTCATCCCCGAGATGACGAAGGTGGCATTGGCGAGTCGCGGCAAGCAAATGGCGCGGGAGATTCCGAACTTTAACCGCAAACTATTTCTGTATCACCTTTCCCGCGCAGATTACGAAAAGAAGTGGGGCCGCGACTATACAAAACCGGGACCCGGCGCGCGGGTCATTGCATTTCTACTGCGCTTCGTACCCAAAGTCGGCACCTTCCGCGGACTTTCCTATAAGGATCCAACGCCGAAGACGGAAGACCTCTACATGGAGAGCGTAAATCAAACCGTTGCCGCATTGCGCGCCGCATTGCAGCAGGCGCGGCAGAACAAAATTGACTTTGCGGCCGTCGACCTCGACACCGGCGCGCCCACCAGCGCGGGGGAATACAGCCTGGCAGATGAGACTTATCGCGAATTGTTGCGGCGAATGCAAAAGAACAATTTCGCCCACACGGATGCCGAGCTACAGGCGACAATGGTCAACTACTTCACGGATTTCCGGCCAAAACTGCGCAATTCCTGCGATTCCAAGCGGTGGGCTGCCGATGAGTCCGCGCTGCATGTGTTGAAGGCAATGCCGCTTGCGCAACCGCCCCGAAAGTCTCCGGGGGAGGGGTTTGACAGTGCACCCAAGGCCCAATAGAATCAGTGTTGTCGGTCGCATCCTGACCGCATGATGTCTGCCCGCCTGCACCAGCAGGCCCTACCGGCAGATAGCCCGTGGCGGCGTAGCTCAGCCGGTTAGAGCGACGGTCTCATAATCCGTAGGTCCGTGGTTCGAGTCCACGCGCCGCCACCAAAAGATTTATTTCTCAGTGCCCCTGGTCAACAACACACACGGAACAGGCTGAGGTCCAGGGAATGGTTGGGTACGATCCCAATTTCTGGGATGCCGACGAGTCGGCATCCCAGGCATATCGGCGCTCATATAGAGCCGGCTATGCTCCGCGGAGTGAACTGCTCGTACTTCGTGGGTTCTGATCGAGACTTCAAATCCTGCCAGTCTTGCTGTCGAGTACGCCCAAGCTGTAGTGATTCATCAGAAGGCGGACACTCTCCGGGACGATGCCGGTTACGGAGACCGCCCAGCCGTCTTCGCCTTCGCGAATTGTCGGATCGCTTTCAAACCACAGCCGCAAGCCTTTGACAATGGCCTCCGCGATGTCCTTGTTATCAACCGTTATAACCTGGGATTCCATACCTTGCCTTCCCCAATTTGCCAGAGGGAAATAG
Source organism: uncultured Acidobacteriota bacterium (assembly GCA_963779365.1). GTDB lineage: Bacteria > Acidobacteriota > Terriglobia > Terriglobales > Acidobacteriaceae > TOLSYN. The sequence continues at coordinate 75,797 of CAVZYB010000034.1, forward strand.
AAACCTCAAGCAGCCCGAGCATCTTCCACAGTCGAAAAGATTGCAAACAGTTGGTCCAGTTTGGTTACCTTAAACAACGTCTGCACCCGTTCGTTTACGCCCACAAGAAGTAACTTGCGACCTTGCTTCTGATGGGAGACATAGGAATTGGTCAGTACTCCCAGGCCGGCCGAATCCATGTACGGAACATCTGTTAGATCCAGAATGGTGGTGACAGATTCCGACCGCAAGACCTCCTGGAAGGCAAACATGTTGCCAAGAACCATCGGTCCGTGCAAACGGTAAATGTGCTGATTCGGGCTTGCGCCCTCCAAGAGCTCGAATGTTAGCTTCTCCGAAGACATGGGCATAGTAGTAATCCAGACCCGTAACCCTTTCTTGTCTCTTATTGCTTACTGCGGCTCACATTTCTGAGCTCACGTTTTCTATCGCTAGGATGTTCGCCATACCATCGAGAACGCTGTACAGGTTGGTCATGCGCAACAGTTCCAAGCACTCTAACGCGGGAGCTAATTGCATTGCCTGGAATATGCCGGGGACCACTTTGCCGTAGCAAAGCACGGTCACCGTTATCACCGCTGTTTCAAGGGTTGGCAATGGAGACAGACCAAGGCCATTGCCACCTTTTGCGCTGTTGGATGCAAATACAAACGAGAGTGTCGCCTGAGAGCTGCGCCGTTTTATCGTCTTCCGCACAAGTGTCTTATATCAAAAGAGCCATGCTCTGAACTGAACAATTAGCATTATTGCCGAACCCGAATTTTTCGCATCCTATGTAGCTCGCGGAACTCTAATTCACCACTGGGCGGAGTGCCCGCTGACGGTTTCTCGCTCGGGTGCCGGGGATACACTCGCGGGAAGGCGATCGAATAATGGATGGGTGCCGTGCCAAACTTGGCGCGCGAACATCTCCCCGTGCCGATCAGAGCAAGATCTGGGGCTTGATTCCAAACGTGAAAGAAACACGGGTGAAACTCATCGATGGACCGAAGCGCTGCGATTTCGCTGGATAAAGTTCCACCGCTGGAACAACAGGTCGCCCGGCTTCAGGCCCTGCTTGAAGCCTCCCGGCAGGTTCACTCAACCATGCTCGTGAATGAAGTGCTAACCAAGACAGCTCACATTCTGGTGCGTGAACTGGAGATGGACGGGGCGCTTTTTCTGGCGCCTTCCTCGAAAGACCCCGTCGTCTCCTACGGCGACATTCCTGCCGCTCCCTATGAAAATTGCTGCCGCTACGACATTCTCTCCAAAGAAAATCAACCTCTGCTGGAACTGATTGTGGTTCCGCCCGCGGGCGGATCTCTTTCCTTCTACGAGAAGGATTTTGTGGAAGGGCTTGTACTGCAGGCGACGGTCGCGTTGGAGAACGCCACGCTGCATGAGCGCGACCTGAAATGGGCTCGCGTGCAGCAGGACCTGGATGCAGCGCGCTCCGTGCAAAGTTCGCTGCTGCCGCGCGAGATGCCTGAGATTCCATCCTTCTCCATCGCCGGCCGTTCGACCGCCTGTTATGAAGTCGGCGGCGATTATATGGACACGGTCACCCTTGCCGACGGGAGCCACCTGATGGTGGTTGCCGACGTGGCAGGCAAAGGACTGGCGTCGGCCATCGTCGCCAGTAGCTTTCGCTCGGCGCTGCGCTCGCTCGCCGGCCAGTTGTTGCCGCTCGACGAGATGGCCGCCCGGCTCAACCAGCAGCACTGGGAAGACGGAACCGAAGCCCAGTTGCGCTATGTAACGGCAGTGTTTTTGCGCCTCCACGCGGAGCGCGCCGAGATCGAAATCGTCAATGCAGGACACAACCCTGCGGTCCTGGTGCGGCCGGACGGCAGCGTTTTGATGATCGAGGCCTCCGGTGCGCCCTTGGGAATGCTGTTCGGTATGCGCTACCAGGCGGAAAGATTCGACTTCCCCGCCGGATCGCGAATTCTGCTTTATACCGACGGCCTCACCGAAGTTTTCCAAGGCGAAGACGAATTCGGCAAGAGGAATTCGGCACCGAGCGCCTGGTCGCGGCCTTCCGCGACAATCCCAGCCATCAGGCCGGCCCCATTCTCGATTTTCTCTGGGAGACGATTGGATCGTATTCCATGAACGCACCACAACGGGACGATATGACTGCACTTGCGATCTGCCATGTCGCTTCGTCAGCGAAGGAGTGCGCGACCGCATGAGCGACGGACGTCTGGTACAAGTCAACCTGCCTTCCGAGCTTGGTTACGAAAAGGTCGCCATGAGCACGGCAGCCAGTGTGGCCAACTCATGGGATTTTCCCAGGACCGGATCGACGATCTTAAGACCGCGGTCGCCGAGGCATGTATCAATGCCATGGAGCACGGCAATGAACTCAACAGCGCTCTATCCGTCGGGGTCGTCCTGTCGACCGCGTGGACCAACTGGAAGTCAGGGTGATCGACGAAGGTGCCGGTCTGAGCGCAGCGCCGCCCTCGCCTGACATCGACCTCAAGATCAGCGGCGAGCAGGATCCGCGCGGGTTGGGAATGTTCCTTATCCAGAGCCTGGTGGACGAAGCCGAGTGGTACAAAGGGCCTCCCGGAAAGAGTTACGTCCGTCTGGTCATCCGTCTGGGCAAGGAGGAATGTTAATGCAGGCTTCGACAAAAGTGACGCGGCGCACGGCCACCTCGGCTTCCGGTCATGAGGTCGCCATTCTCGCTTTCTCCGGAGATATTTCCTCGGCTTCCAAGGAAGCGATTCTTGGAGCCTACCAGGCATCTGGACGGGCGAAGCCGGCAAAGTCCTGCTGAACTTCGCCGGGGTGGAGTACATCAATTCGTCGGGCATCGCGATTATCATTCAAGTGCTGCTGGAAGCGCAGAAAAAAGTTGGTTCGCGCTCGATTGGCATTTTCGGGTTGAGCTCGCACTTTCCAGAAAGTGTTCACCATGGTTGGCATTACCAAATATGCCGCGCTGTATCCTGACGAGACAGCATCGCTCGCCGCACTGTGAGGTCAACATGAACGTCAACAGAAGGATTTCGTTTGCTTTGTGGGTTGTTCCTGATCGCGTTCTGCGCGACGCTGTATTGCCGCGCCCCGAGCCGACTGCACCTCTGTTTATGGCCAAGGGTTTAGGGCAAGGGCACGGTGGATTTATCCGGTCCATGGCAATTTCATCTGGGTGACGATCCCAACTGGGCATCGATCCCAACCTTGGCGACGCCACCGGTCAGGACGACTGGGAGCAGATTACCGCGGACACGCCTTGGGGCGAGCAAGGATTTCCGGCGTATGTCGGCTATGCCTGGTACCGCAGGCATATCCGTATTACGAGCTGCGCCGGACGCCGAGCCGGAGCATTGCGCTGTTCATCCAGCACATCGACGATGCCTATGAGATTTACTGGAACGGAGACTTGGTGGGCCGCAACGGCAGCCTGCCACCTAGACCCGTATGGTACTACGCGCAGGCGCCGCAGACCTTCGGCCTGGGGCCGATCCACGATGGAGTGCTGGCGATTCGCGTGTGGAAGGCGCCGCTGAAGTCGTTTGATTCCGGGCGCCTCGGGGGGCTCGCATCGCCTCCAGTGCTGGGTAGTCCATCGGTCATCGCGGCCTATAAAGCGGCATCGGATTTCGAGTGGCTGCGCAGCCGGCAATACACCTTTGCGATCTCTTCCCTCTACGCCCTGGTGGCAGCGTTGAGCTTGCTGTCCTGGTTCCGCGCCGCTCGCAGCACATGCTGCTGTGGATGGCGGTATTCTCCTTCGCTCCGCTGGCGGTGCTGGTATTGACCGGACTGCGGATTTCCTGGTCCACCAATTTTATCCTTGGCTGCCTGCAGCCGGTGCTGGGGCTGCAGGATATAAGCTTTTGGTTTCTCCTGCTCTGGCTGCTCAAATTGCAGAAATTCGGCATTGACGCGGGTCACCGGAAAGATCGCGATTGTCGTGATGGTCACCCGCTCGCTGAATGGGCTGCTCATGTTTGCGGACTGGAGCAACCCCCGGATTACGGCCTTTGCGCAGATATCCGGCGCGGTGCTGGCGGTGATCTTCACGGTGAGCGAATTCTACCCGCTGGTGCTACTTGCCATGGCGGTGAGAAAACGTCTGAATGCGGCGACCTGGCTGGTGGCGGTATCCGCATTCCTCAGGGAGATGATCTTCGTCGTGCGGATTGCGGCAACGCAGGGAAACCGGTTCACGCATTGGACGGTGGCCGACAAAATCGATGCTCCGCTGTTCACCGTGTACAGCAATCCGTTCACCGCGCAGACGATTGTCAATACGCTGCTGCTGCTGGCGATCGTCTATGCCGTTTATTGCTACACAAGGGAAACACTGCGCCGCCAGGGTGAAATGGAAGCCGAGTTCAAGGGAGCTCGCGAAGTGCAGCAGGTGCTAATTCCCGAAGCCCTGCCGCCGTTGCCCGGCTATGCCGTGACCAGCGCCTACCGTCCGGCACTGGAGGTCGGCGGAGACTTTTTCCAGATCATTCCGCTGGAAGGGAATGAGACCGGTTCGGCGCTGATCGTACTGGGTGATGTGAGCGGGAAGGGACTGAAGGCCGCGCTGGCGGTGTCCCTGATCGTAGGCACCTTGCGCAGCCTGGCTGAATCCGATTCCAGCCCGGCGCGGATTCTGCACCGACTCAACCAGCATCTGTATGGGCGGCTGCGGGGCGGATTCGCAACTTGTTTTGTCCTGAAGTTGAACCCGGATGGAAGCTGCGCAATGTCCAACGCGGGGCATCCTTCGCCATTCATCAATCGAAGAGAGGTGGCGCTTGCCGGTGCGCTTCCGCTGGGACTGGTGGCCGATGCCGAGTACGAGGAATACACCGCGCTTCTGGGGGTGGGAGATCATACGGTTCTCTACACCGACGGTCTGCTGGAGGCGCGGGCGCGCAGCGGAGAACTGTTCGGTTTTGAACGCTTAAGCAAACTGATAGCGCTCCGCCCGAGCGCCGAGCAAGCGATGGAGGCGGCCCAGGAGTTTGGTCAGGAAGACGACATCACCGTGCTGACCGTTACGCGACTGGCCGTAGGGGCCGAATCCACGACTCAGTTACTCGCCCCTGAGTTGTTGCCTGCCGCGTAAGGAAGCGCCAGGGTCGGCCTGCTGCTCGCGCCCGTAATAACAACGGCTTCCTTCGATGTTGTTACGCTTCCGAGGTGTCCATTATTCGGCACGCCGATATTGCTCGTCACTGACTTGTTCCATCCAGTCGACAACCTTCCCGTCGCGCTTTTCCTGGATGGCGATGTGCGTCATGGCCGTGGTCGGCGCGGCCCCATGCCAGTGCTTCTCGCCGGGCGAAAACCAGACCACATCACCGGGCCGGATCTCCTCAATCGGGCCGCCTGCGCGCTGAACCCAACCGCAGCCGGCGGTGACGATGAGAGTCTGACCAAGTGGATGGGTATGCCAGGCAGTTCGCGCGCCCGGTTCGAAGGTTACGCTGGCACCCTGGACAAGTGCCGGATCGGGTGCCTGGAAAAGGGGATCGATGCGTACGGTCCCAGTGAACCATTCGGACGGTCCTTTGACGGAAGCTTGCGAGCCGACTCTTTTGATTTCCATACTTTGTGTTTCCTCACTCGATAGTTGGATGTTCTATCGCCGAAATAGCTCGAACCGAGTCGCGGATATTTCCCGGCGGTCATAACGGCACAAGACAACGATGTTACCCAACTTACATAACCATGCTTGATGGTTGCGATAAATTCTTTCAATTTCCGTTCCGGTCGCCGGTGGGGTAGTTTACTGAGAACTGGTTTGCGGATGAATCGGCGCTCGGGAATGAACACGTGGATAGGACAGAGATAAAGGCTAAGAGTGGGAAAACGGTGAGGTCCAGGCGCCGATCAGCATCTGAAGGATTTGCTGATAGAAGTGTATTAAAAAATGAATAACTAAGCGGGAACCAATGAACGTGAGACGCAGGATGGACATCAGCGTAAGCCGCAGGAAGGCGCTCAGTGTCGGCATGTTGCTGGCTGGCTACTCGGCGCTGGTTGCTGGATTGTTCTCCCTGGCGACCCAGCCGCTCCTCAGTGTTCTGGTCGTTCTCGGCGGTATGGCTTTATCGCTTTGCTCGGCGACCGAGCTGATTCAGGAGCCTTCCAATCCGGACTCGATCTCTGCGGGCAAGTAGCCGGGGATCGTAACGGATCGCGATCTCACCTAGGCATCGCGCCCAAACGAGCGCCTAGATAAAGCCCGTTACGCCCCCAGCGCAAGGTAAACCTGTTGTAACAAAAGTTCACAATCTCAATTACGAAACTACTCAGCCCGCTCCGGGTTAGTATTCAATGACCCGCCCGTGTCGGGAATGTGCAGCGTGATGGTTGCTGCCTTGAGGAGCGAGATTTATGAAATTTGATACAGGTACGAGAGCTACAGGCTTGCTGAAAGAGATCCTGCACGACACCCTTCAACCGGGGCTACGTGCGGCGTCCGTAGGACAAAAAATCGGACAGCTGACTCGGCGAGGGCTGGCTATCGTACTCAGCGCAGTGATGATCATGATTCCGATGGGGCAGGATAGCGCATTTGCGCAATCCGTCCCACCGCCCGCCGCGGATAACGGCCAGCAAGCGCCGCAGGCGCAACCTTTGTCGGCGGATCAACTGGACCAGTTGGTAGCGCCCATTGCACTCTATCCAGATGCGATGGTCGCGCAGGTTCTGGCCGCCGCAACCTATCCTACGCAGGTGGTGGAGGCAGATCGCTGGAGACAGTCCCAGGGAAACGCCTCCGCCGAGCAGATTGCGGCCGGGGCCGATGCCCAGAACTGGGATGCGAGCGTCAAGGCGCTCACGGCATTTCCGACCGTTCTGGCGCAGATGGACAAGAACATCCAGTGGACCACTGACTTGGGCAATGCCTACTACAACCAGCCGCAGGACGTGATGGATTCCGTGCAGGCTATGCGCCAGAAGGCACAATCCGCAGGCCAGTTGCGCAACACCCCGCAGCAGACGGTGACCGACCAAGGCGGCGCCATTCAGATTGCGCCGGCTAACCCGTCGGTAGTCTATGTTCCGGTGTATAACCCCTGGGTGGTGTATGGCTCGCCGTTCCCGCCGTTCCCAGGCTATTACTATTATCCGCCTCCAGGGATTTTCTTCGGCGGACTGGCAATCGGCTTTGGCGTCGGCATCGGCATTGGCCTGTTCGCGCACTGGGGCTGGGGCTGGGGTCACTGGGGGATGGGCTGGGGTCCGCGTTGGGGCGGCCGTGGCGTCTTCTACAATCACAACACCTATATCACGCGCAGCACAACGGTGATTAACCGTGGGTTCAGTCGTCCGGGAGGACCGGGACGCGGCTATGGAGCGCGGGGAGCTTATGCACGGCCCGGTGGTGGATTCAATCGTGGAGCTGGTGTCAACCGGGCAGGCGGTGCTGGATTCAACCGTGGAGCGTCAGTCAACCGTGGAGCGTCAGTCAACCGCGGTGCGGCTTTCAACCGTGGGGCGGCGGGTGCGAACCGGCCCGGGGGCAGCTACGGACGCACTGGAGCAGCAGGGAATCGGTCCGTTAGCCGTCCTTCCGCAAGCTATGGACGGCCAGGAGGAAGCGCTGCTCGGGCTTCGACGAGCCGTCCGAGCGGCGGTGGTGGTCGTCCCAGCGGCGGCGGCCGTCCGAGTGGGGGCGGTGGTCATCCGAGCGGCGGCGGCGGTCACCCGAGCGGCGGTGGCGGGCATAGTGGTGGTGGTCACGAAGGACACAAATAGTTAGTTAGCGAAGTGAAATGACAAGGGGGGCCTGACCGGGCTCCCCTTTTTGCGTCTGAAAATCTTCCGTCATTTCGTTGTCACAGGCCAGGAGCTCTCGTGCTATTATCGGCCGCATCTCTGCCTTTCTTCGTGTCACCAAATAAGAAGGAGCCGGCCAAATGAAAAGCCGTTCAGTCGCTGTTCTATTTGTTTTTTTAGCCTCCGTATTTGCATGTTGTGCCTTTGGACAAACTTTTCGAGGAAGCATTCAGGGAACGGTAACCGACAACTCCGGCGCCGTGGTTACGGGAGCGCAGGTAAAAGTATTCAGCCCTGGCACTGGATTGTCCCGCATGGTAAGCACGAACGACCAAGGCGAATATCAAGCCTCCGAATTGCCGTTGGGCACCTACAGCGTCACCATTGAAAAAGAGGGATACCGGACCACCACGCTGAACCAGATCCCGGTGAATGTGGGATCGCCCGCGCGCGCCGATGCAAAGCTTCGCCACCGGCCAAGTGAAGGAAACGGTTGAGGTCAACGCCGATGTACCGCAGGTGGAGACCACCTCCGACACCACGGGCGGCACCATCGCCGCAGCCGAAGTAGCCGAGTTGCCGATCAACGGCCGCGATTTCACCAAGATGCTGGAACTTGTTCCGGGCACGACGAGCGACCCTGTTGGTTCAACCGAATCGGCAGGTTCCTATGGGCTGTTTACCTGAACGGGAATCGCGGCCGCTCTAATAATTATCTGCTGGACGGCACGGACATGAACGACGGCTACCGGAACCTGCCCGCCATCAACCAAGCGGGCGTCTGGGGTTGTCCGGGCACGATCCTTCCGATAGACGCGCTGGCAGAGATTCCGGTGACGGGTAGTCCGGAGGCGGAGTTTGGACGCAGCTCGGGCGCAACCGTCAATATCGTTACCAAATCAGGCTCAAACCAGATTCACGGCAGCGCCTTCGAATACTTCCGCGCCGATGAACTGGGAGCGCGCAACTACTTCAATAGCACCGACCCCAACACTGGCCTCGAACAGCCGAAGAACTCGTTCACTAACCACCAGTTCGGTGGTTCGCTGGGCGGCGCAATCGTGAAGGACAAGTCGTTCTGGTTTGTGGCCTACGAGGGGCAGCGCGAAAACGGCGGATTGCCTCAGCCTGGAGTGGTGCCCACGCAAAGCTACCTTGATGCGAATGCTGCCACGACCAACGGCGTGATCAAAGCCCTGCTGAGCCAGGTGCATCCCTGGGGGCCTCTGCTTTCTCTCACCGACCCCACAATTCAAAGCGTTTCGACGACATTCACAATCCCCTTCCTTAATAACAGCGACAACCTGATTGCCAAGATCGATCAGCATCTGCATCTGTTCAGCCCCGGCGACCTGTTGACCGTACGCTATTTTTACAGCCACGGAATTCAGAACTTCCCGCTGAACATGCTGTACTCGACATCCGGCGCGCCGGATGCCAACATTGTCACGCCGACGCACGTGAACATCGCCTCGCTCTCATACACGTCGGTCCCAAAGTCGAACCTGATCTTCGAATTCCGGGGCGGTTACAACCGTTTCCTAGAGGACTTCCTGCCCACTGACTCGACCTTTAATCCAGCTAGCATTGGTCTGATTACGATTCCGACAGGCGATCAGGGGAGCGATGCTACACACGACTTCGGCCTGCCGACGATCAAGATCAATGGATTCAGTACGGTCGGGGCAACGAGCAGCGCCTCACGCGGACGCATTGACTCGAATTACCAGCTCTTTGGCAACGTTTCGCTCACCCATGGCCGCCATCTCTTCAAGATGGGTTATGAGTGGCGGAGAACTGCAATCAACAGCTTTATCGATAGCGGCCACCGCGGATCGCTGAGTTTCAACACTCTGGATGATTTTCTGGCGGGCAACATTGCCGACGGCAGTTCGGCGGAAGGCGCCGGAACGCGCTACAGCTTCCAGAATGGCAGCGGAGCGTACTTCCAGGACTCCTGGCGACTGCGGAACAGGATCACGCTCAATTACGGTCTGCGCTGGGACTACTTCGGAGTGGTCGGTGCGCAAAACCATGCCTTTAGCATCTTTGACGTGAAAAGCGGTACCGAGCAGACGGTGGGAGCGGCCGGCGGACCGCAGTCGCTCTATCCCAAGGACTGGTCAAACTTCGCACCGCGCGTAAGCCTGGCAGACGATCTGCTTGGAAATGGCAAGCTGGTGGCACGGAGCGGCGTGGGCATTTTCTACGATGGCCCATCGCAGGACTTCTTTGTAGGAAACCAAGCCTACAATGCCTCTGCGGGGCAGGATGGGCCGGCATTCAACAACATCCTCTTCGCTGGATCGACTGTCCCGCAGATCCAGCAGAATGTAGCCGTGTTCGGCAACTACTCGCCTAGCACGTTGTTCACTGTGTCCCAGAAACTGGTTACTCCCAGGTATGTTTCTTACAACCTGAACCTTGAGTCACAGGTCGCCCGGAAGGTTGCGGTGCAGATCGGGTACGTGGGATCGCAGGGGCGGCACCTCTTCCGTCTCCGTGATCTCAACCAAGCCGATATGACCTCGGCCACGGAGAGCTGCGGAAACGGGGCTTCTATTACCTACGGGCAACATTGCTTCCAGAGTTACAACGTTGCCCCGTATGGAGCCGTGACGCTGACGCAGGTCAACCAAGTCGAGACCAGCGCTCTTTCCAACTACAACTCCATGCAGGCCACGTTAAAGCTGCAAAGCTGGCATGGGGTGACGTCCACGTTGAACTACACCTGGGCGCACTCGATTGATACGGCCAGCGACGGCTTGGACTTTGTACCCAACGCCGCCCAACCGGATGACAGCTTCAATCCTGGCGCCGAGCGCGCCAGTTCGAACTTCGATGTGCGTCAGCGGTTGCAATGGTATTGGAACTACAAGCTGCCGATGTTCGCCAAATCGAAGTGGATCACAGGCGGCTGGGCGCTGGACGGCAACTTCAGCTTCGCGACCGGCCAGCCATATACCGTCTCTTATCTATTCGAGGGAGACTACAACGGCTCGGGCGAGGGCTTCGGGCGACCGGACATTCTCCCTGGAGTGAACCCGCACGCAGGTGCACACGGTATTAATCTGCTGAATGCGGAGGCATTTGCCGCACCATGCACATGGGATTCCACGTTGAATAGCGGGAGCGGCGGGTGCGTTGCAAACACGCAGCACCCCGGCAGCGAGGGCCGCAACGCCTTCAATGCGCCGAACTTTACCGTTTTCGACTTCTCGGTCACCAAGACGTCGCACCTGACCGAAAGGCTGACGATGGAGCTTCGGGCTGATTTCTTCAACCTCTTCAACCATCCGAACCTGAGCAATCCGCTGATGCCTAACTTTGGACTGGATGCATTTAACAGCAGCCATCCGGAGACCGTCAACGGCGTGCAACGCCTGGTGGCAGGAAGCGGCCCGGGTAGCTACCTCCAGACCACGACGACTCCCGACGTGGGCGGCGGCAACCCTTACCTGGGCGGAGGCGCGCCGCGCTGCACGCAGTTGGCGGCTCACTTCAACTTCTAACCCATCCGTTTCGCGACCCGCAGAGGCTGCCTTCGGGCAGCCTCTCAGACCGCGGACAAAGCTCTCGATTTTTCGAGGGCTTTGTTGTATTCAGCGTTCATGCTGAAAAAGGGCGAGGTTGAGCGGGAGGAGATGGAGCTTCTGGTCGATTGGGATGCTGGTTCCCGACGGGCATCTTCTGCGCAAGGTCGATGCGGCGGTGGACTTCGAGTTCATTCGCGAGCGGATTTGGCATCTGCAGCGAACGGCGGCGCTTTCGTCCGAAGCGCCCTGATTCCACAACCAATGCCCAGCTACAGCGGCAACTACGATTACTTATTTTTGCTGGATGCAGGCTCTGAATCTCAATCGCTAAAACAACGAACCCCACCAGAAAAGATGGGGTTCGTCAGCAGCCTGAGGCCGGAGCATTTAGCTCCGGCCTTTTAACAACTACACAATGAGTTTTAGAAGTGGTACACGAGCTGGATCGAAGGCTCCGCCACGTGCGTTTTCAAGCCGGTTCCAAATGGCTCGCTGGACAGTTTGAAGTCAGGATCGCCGCGCAGCAGACCGCGATACTGCAGACGGATCGCCCAGTGTGTCTTGAAGGGAAAGTCGGTTCCAAACCCGTAGGCGAAGGCAGGCTTCATGTCCACAGCGGGCGTGCCACCGGTGGTGAAGTCGTTATTCGGGGAAAAGCGAACCACACCGCCACCGAACAGCGCATAAGGCTTCACGTGTTCGTTGGAAGGTAGGCGAAATAGGTAGGTGCCGATGATTTCGATATTGTTGCTTTGAACGCGCGTCAGGAGCTGAGAAGCGGCGCTTTCCGTAAGTTCGGAACTGCGATTGACCGTGACCGCAATGTCAAACGCGCTGTGGCGGCCAAAGTCATAACGAGCGTCGCCAATGGCGCCCACCGCATTCGTGGTCGATTGAGTGAACGCGTTGAATCCGTTGCTGGTCTCCGCCATGTCCTTGGTAAAGGTTGCCGCCGGGAAGATTCCTTCGAAGCCTGCACCGATCGAAAGATTAGACTTGAAACCTTGGGCGTAAGCAATGCTGCCAAAGGCCAGTACGGTGATGAAAATCAGTTTAAGTTTCAAAAAATCTCTCCTTGATTACTTGGGGACAACGGCGACGAACTTGGGAATCACCGTAACCGAAGCTGGGATCTCTACGACGTACGTCGGTGGGTTCGTCGTCGGCTGGCCAGTCGTAGGGTTTGTAACCTCGACTTCGACAAGGTCTTCGGTACGCGTCGCCAGATCGAAGCGATGCAGTACCGCGCCATTGATGGAGTCGCTGGTTCCAATGTACAGTTTGCGGCCGTCGTTCAGTACGCCGCCGCTAAGCGGAATGATCGGGTTTGCATTCGCCGTGGCGAGAGTGAATTCCGCCGCCGGGACCGCCGGAGCGGTTGCAGTGGCTGGAACGGCCAGGCTATAGCCGTGAATGAACGGCTCCGCGACCGCGCCCGTAGGATTCACCCCGGTGACGAACTCCTGCTCCAGTGTCGGCGAAAAGGTGACGTGGCTGGCAGTGCTCTGCAACGTGGATGAAACCGTGGTGGGTGTGTTGACGGTCACCGTGGACCGACAGACATCGCCCGCTCCTCCGGATACCAGGGGAGGAAAGGTGAGTTGCGTGACCGTCTGGTCGCCGACCTGTGCGGTGGTCGTTACCGTGTAGTCGTACCACAGCTTGTCAGCCACCGACAGCCCGACCACATGAGGCACACCACCGATGGCGGTTGCATCCAGATTGATCGGAGTCCCGGCAAGCGGGTTATTAGCAGAAACATTCGGGGGTTGGAACTGGTCGTCGCAGGTGGAATAGTTGACCAACTGGTCGCCACTGGCAAAGTAGGATTGGCCATCCTGCGTCCAGGCCAATGCGTTTACGTTGGTGCTGAGGCCGGCATCGGCAGGGCCAAGCGAACTGATTGGCACCCACGTATCCGCCTGGAAGGTATACACGCCGGAAGTGCCGCCGATCCAGAAGTTGGAGTTATCGGCGGAAAATGTCACTGCGTTGATGCCCGGGATGCTATATCGCGTGGCGGTTTTGGTTCCGGTCGTGTCGATCAGGAAAACAAGACCGTTCGGCACGTCGGAAACCAGAACGTAGCGGCTGTCCGCCGAGACTCCCAGCACTGCGCCCGTAACCTCGTCGGTGTTGAGGCCACCAACGATGGGGAAGTTTTGAATCGTGGACTGATAGGTTGTCAGATTCACCACCATCAAACCGGCCGCGCTACCCAGGTAGGCCGTGGCGCCATTCGGAGCCACCACCATGGAGTTCGGCGTATTCGCCAAGCCGACCGTCTGCGTGACCGTGAGTGCCTCGCTGTCATAGGCCAGCAGAACGTGTGCCGCAGTGATGCCGTCCGCAAGTGTCGTGCCGGTCACCAGCACAACGCTCCCGGTGAAGCCCTGTACCGTTGCTCCGATCACATTGCTGTAGATCGGATAACCAAAGCCAAGCAGCTTTCCCGTACTCGGTCCTGCCGGGGAGACGAAATCGGCCACCGAATTATTACAATTGGTCGGTTCGCAGGAGGCCATGACGGTGAACCGACCCGCCGTGTTCGCCGTCAACGTCGAGGTCAGCGGTAATGTCGTGGAGAAGCTGCCGGTCAGCAAATTCGACGTGATGTAGCTCAGCGGCGATGTGACTATGGGGTTCCCGTTGGTATCTAACATGGTAGCGTTCAGATACTCCTGATCGCCCTTCGTCAGCGTCAGGTCGCCCGTGGTGTATGGGTATGGGTAAGTGGACGACACCGGCGGCAACCCTGAACCCGTGACCGCGGAGGATGTCAGTATGATCGAACTGGGTGGACAAGTGACAAACGCCAGCGGCGCGCTTTTGGTTCCGTTCAACGTCGCGTAAACGTTGGTTACGCCGGGATTGCGCGCCACCACGTAGCCGAAGTCGCTGACCGTGGCCACGTTGGTGTCGTCTACTGTCCAGGTGTAGTCGTTAGGAAAAATACACCCCGCAGCCTGGGGGAAAACCGAACAACTGGGGATCCCTTTCCCGCTGGCATCCGTCGCGTTTGCAACATACTGCACCTGACTCGTCAGATTGTTCGGCGAAGCTTTGTTCAGATTGTTCTGCGAGACACAGTTCAAAAGTTGTCCGTTAGCCGCCGAAGGCCAGGGTTGGGCGCTCCCCGGCCATAGACTCGGGTTAGGGCTGGTGGCGCTGGCGTTCAACCCGATGCCAGCGGCGCGCGGGTGGATGGAGACCTCGGTCGTTCCCGTGACGTTGCGGCTGGCATCGTAGGCCGTGACGGTCACGAACCCGGTGGGAGGCGTGGCCGTCGGCGTGCAAACCTGGTACGTGGCGTTCCATTGTCCGCCGCAAACCTCTCCGGCCGGCGAAACCGTCACTCCCACGTCGGAGGTGTAGAACTTAATCGTCGGCTGCGGCGCAATCGGCCGCGGAGCCCCGTTCAAATAGGACAGATCGACCGTCGCCGTAATCGAGGACCAGTCGCCGGCGTTCAAGGTGAATTGGGTCGGCGTCACCACCATCGAGTAGACGTCGCCGAGCCCGGGCTGAGTGCTGCTGCTGACCGAACTGCCGCAGCTCGCCAACAATCCGGCAAGCCCAATAAGAATGAGAGTTGACAACCGATTCATGTACCGCACCTTAAGGGATCGTGATCCAGCTCGGATTGCTTGAAGCGGATTCAGCGGTTACATAGGCCGGATTCAGCGCTCTGATCTGTCCGGTGTTCTGATTGATCGCAAATTGGAAAATCTTGCCCGCAGGCGTATCGAGCAGGTACAGCGCATTATTCACCGGGGACACGGCGGCCAGCGACGGCGTCGTGCAAAGTGCGCCGCAATCAAAAGGCGAAGCCGAAGAAACCGGAATGCCGTTAACCGTGGTGGTGGAGCCCAGTATCTCGGTTGGTTCCCCTGCTGTTCCTGTGGTACCTGAGCTGGGAATGATCTTGAAAACCGAAACGTTGTGCGAGCCCTGGTTGGCGATGAACAGAAAACGCGAATCATTCGAGGTCACGCCCGCAACCGGCATGCTCGGAGGAAATCCAGTGAGTGCATCCGCGTTCTCGTGGAATGGCTGGCCGGCCATTCTTACCAGCGTGGTTCCGGAGACGTTGAAGGCATAGATGCTGGGACTCAGCACGCCATTGGCGTTGATGCCCACATCCTGCGTGTCAACCACGTACATGTAGGAGCCATTCGCCGACAGAATCATTCCGTTGGGGGGCGGTGCGGAGCCCACAGTCATAGTACCTGCCGGAGTCGCAGCCCCGGAGGAAGCGCTCAACGAAAACAGCACGACCTGCTGCTGGCTCGGAGCCAGACCGTAGAGAGCCGCACCGCCCGGAGCCATCACCAGCTGCGAAATTGCATAGCCGAGGTTCGCCGAACTGCCCACCTGGGATAGAATGCCGGTCGATTGATCAATCGAAAATATGGCGAGCTGGCCATTCTCCGAGTTCGGGAGCGCAGCGTAGAGGAAGGTGCTATTGGGAGCGATTACGATCGAACTAGCGCCGTTCACAGGAAAGGGGCTAGTGCTAATCGGGGTTGACAGGGTGCCGTTGCCGGCGCGGGTGTAGCCATAGATGTTCGCGCCCGCCGCGTCCAGGAAATAGGCCCATTTTCCGTTGGCGGCAAACTGCAGCATCTTGGGTGCCGCTGGAGTACTCTGCGGGGAAATGCTGGCCAGGGTCAGTGTGCCGTCGGTATTCACGTTGAACACCGTGAAACCCGTGCCCGAGCGGATTGCTGATATAGGCCAGCGTTCCGGTGCTCGAAACCCCGCCACAGCCAACCGTAAATGCTAACAGGCAAAGTGCGGCCGTAAAGCCGATGAAGCGCTTCATGCAAGCTCCCAGGGCGGAAAGAGTGTACCCGTCCGTTTTGTCGAAGATCATTATTTTGTCTTTTCCAATCATAATTCGGCAGACCACAATTCGCCCGAAAGTTAAGCAGCATTTCAGGGAAATGTTCCTATTGCGGATTGTGAGATTCTACTCTATTCAGCTCTTCTTCGCCGCCCGCGCCACCCGCGAGCTGCGTCCAGTGAGCCGCCGGTTCGCTGCCCCGCGCCCCGCTTGCCGCGCGCTTTACCCCAATCGGCTTGCTCCAATCAGGCCGGGAGTCGCAGAATACATCGATTGAGGTGGAAGGCCATGGAACTGCACCTGGATCCCGTAGAAACGCGAGTATTGGCCTCGCTGCTGGAAAAAGACATCACCACCCCGGAGTACTATCCGCTGACCCTCAACGCCTTGCTTGCCGCCTGCAATCAGAAGTCGAATCGCGAACCGGTGATGGAGCTGGACGAGGCGTCCGTGCGCGGGGCGTTGCATTCGCTGGAGGCCAAGGGCCTGGCAGGAGTGGCGCGAGCCGAGGGACGGGTGGCGCGCTTTGAACACCGCATGGGCGAGGCTTTGAATCTTGGACGGCGCGAGTACGCTCTGCTCTGCACCCTGCTGTTGCGCGGGCCGCAGACCCCGGGCGAGCTGCGCGGACGCAGCGAACGTATGCATCGCCTGGAAGATCTCGACGAAGTGCAACTGGTTCTGCAAAAACTCATCGAGCACGATCCGCCGTTGGTGAAACTCCTGCCCCGCCAGCCCGGAACCAAGGAGGCTCGCTATGTCGACCTGTTCGGCGGGCACGCCTTTGATGTTAGCGAACGGGATGGTTTGAGCGACGAGGGCACCGATTATGCTCCGGCAAACAGCGGAGCCAACTCCGCCTCGGCTTCCGGCGCGGAGCGCATCATGACGCTCGAAGCCCAAATTGCCCAACTGCGGGCCGAGTTTGAGCTTTTGCGGCAGCAATTTGCCGATTTTCGCCGCCAATTTGAATCCTGATCTTCCGAATCGGCGTCCAGCGGCGTAGCATCGTAGGTTTGAGGGAACGAAGATGAGCACAATCAGTGAAAATCTAATCAACTGCGTGAAGATCTCGATTCATCCGCCCAAGCGCCTGCTCTACGGACCTGGCCCCAGCCAGGTGTATCCGCGCATTTACCAGGCGATGGCGCAGTCCATTGTCGGTCATCTCGATCCGTATTTTTTTCAAGTGTCGCAAAGTGTGCAGAAGGGGCTTCGCTCCGTCTTCGGTACGCAGAATGAGCTGACCATTCCAATCTCGGCCACCGGCTCCGGCGGCATGGAAACCGCGGTCTCCAACTTTATTGAGCCGGGAACCAAACTGGCGCTGTTTGTCAGCGGTTTTTTTGCCGAACGTATCGCCGAGATGGCCAAGCGGCACGGCGCCGAAATTGTTCGCCTCGAAAAGCCGTGGGGCGAAGCCTTCACCGACGATGAGGCTGTCGAGTTTATCCGGCGCACCCGTCCGCAGGTCGTGGCTTTCGTGCAGGCGGAGACTTCGACCGGTGTTTTCCAGCAGAGCAAGGCGCTCTGCGACGCCGCTCACGAAGTCGATGCCATCGTCATCGCCGATTGCGTGACCTCGCTCGGTGCCATGCCCGTGGATGTGGATGCCAACGGGATCGACGTCGCCTATAGCTGCTCGCAGAAGGGGCTCAGCGCGCCTCCCGGATTGAGCCCGATTACGATTTCGTCGCGGGCTCAGGAGCGGCTCCGCCAGCGCCAGCAGCCGAACCGCAGCTGGTACTTTGACTTGGCCCTGATTCAGGATTACCTCACGGTCTCCCACCGTTATCATCACACCGCTTCGGCAACCCTCTTCTACGCCCTGCATGAGGCGTTGGCGATCATCGAGGAAGAAGGACTGGCGCTGCGCCAGCAACGCCACCAGAAAGCGCATCAGCGTTTTGTCGCCGGCATCGAGCGGCTTGGCCTGACCATGCACGTGGCTGAGGGAAACCGCATCTGGAACCTCAACACGCCGCGCGTTCCCGATGGCGTAAACGAAGCCAAGGTGCGTGCCTACTTGCTGGAAAAACACGGCATCGAAATCGCGGGAGGCTTCGGTCCGCTGGCCGGAAAGATCTTCCGTATCGGCATCATGGGCCCGCTGGCAACCGACGGAGGCGTGGACCGTTTTCTGGCAAAGTTCGACGAGGCGATGAAAGAAACGGGTTGAGAAAAGGTTTCAAGGTTTCAAAGTTTCAAGGTTTCAAAGTTAAGTCAAAAACGAAGTCGCGCAGATCTTAATTACTGAACGCACACAGGGTGCCAACTTGGCACCCTTGTATTTTGCTTGGTCCGGCAGCAGGACAGCGCCGCCCGCAATCCTGAACCCGCGAAAACTCGCCGCAGGTTTTAACCTTGAAACTTTGAAACCTTGAGACTTTGAAACCTTGTTCTATTCCCCTCGCATCCGCTCGTCGATCGGTCTGCGCCCGGCATAGCCCTCTTCGGTTCCGTGCCAGTGCGAGATAGTCGGTTCGCCCATCTTCCAGCAAAGCAGTACGATCTCGCCATCCACCATGCAGGGAAAATCGAGCAGTCCGATATCCAGATCCTTTACCTGCACCCCGATGGCGTTAATTTCCGAGAGCGTATCCTTGGCGGCGTGGATAGCTTTCTCGCGTTGGGCCTTGCGCGCGGCGCAGGCGCGCACATCCACCAGCATTCCCCCGTTCAGGAAGATGCGTTCGCTTAGCTCGCTGAATTCCTGATCGATTTGTTCGATCAGGGTCTTTGATTCGATCGACTTGCGCAGCAGGCTTTCCAGAACCGGGAGCATCGACTGCGCTTCCCGCAGCGTAAAGGTTCGCATAACTTGCTCTAGTGTACTGCTATTTCGCGCAATTTCCAGCACCCATCCGGCCGCAACAGCGCGACCGCAGTTTTTCGCTGCGGCCACTGGCCCACATCCGCCCTTTTGGCGAATGTGGGATTCGCGCTGCATATTTCGCCGCTAGCCCTTAATCTGCAGCATCCGGTCGAGCGCAACCTTGGCCATCTGCTTGACCGCCGGACGCACCTTGATCTGGTTGACGGCTCTGCCTTCCACCAGGTTTTCCAATGACCATGCCAGATGCTGCGGCGAGATGCGATACATCGTCGTGCAAAGGCATCCGGAATCGTTCAGCGTCAAGATCGTCTTGTCGGGGTTATCCTTCGCAAGACGATTGACCAGATGAATCTCGGTCCCGATGGCGAACTTAGCGCCCGCCGGTGCGGCAGCCACCAGGCGGCGCAGTTTGTCGGTCGAACCGGAGTCGTCCGCCTTCTGGCAGACCTCCCACCGGCACTCAGGATGCACGATGACCTGGATTCCTGGGTGGCGTTCGCGGATGCGATCCACATGCTCGGGCAGAAAGCGCTGATGCACCGAACAGTGTCCCTTCCACAGAATCACCTTCGCCTTGCGCAGCTTTTCCGCCGACTGACCGCCCTGCAACTGGTAGGGGTCCCACACCACCATCTCATCGAGCGGAATGCCCATGTCGTAGCCGGTGTTGCGTCCCAGATGCTGGTCGGGAAGGAAAAAAACTTTCTCGTTGTGTGCGAAGGCCCAATTCATCGCCGCGCGGGCGTTGCTGCTGGTGCAGACCGCTCCGCCGCGCTCGCCGACAAAGGCCTTGATCGCCGCTGCCGAATTCATGTAGGTCAGGGGCGTGATGCCGCGCCCATCGTCGCTGGTCAAGCCGAGTCGCACGAACTGATCCCAGGCGTCTTCCACCTGCGAAATCTCGGCCATGTCCGCCATCGAGCAACCAGCGTTCAGGTCCGGCAGAATCACCACCTGGTCCGGACGCGCCAGAACATCGGCGGATTCGGCCATGAAGTGTACGCCGCAAAATACGATGTATTGCCCTTTGGCTTGTGAGGCCAGTTCGGAGAGTCGCCAACTATCGCCCTGATAGTCGGAAAATTGGATCACTTCGTCGCGCTGGTAGTGGTGCCCCAGCACAACACATTGCTCCCCTAGAATTTCTCGGGCAGCACGAATGCGAGCATCCATCGTGTGATCCGGCAGGACGAGATAATTGTCCAGGGAGCACGTTGCGTTCGTTCTAACTGCTGTAGCCACGGTTTGTCTGCCTTCAGTTCTCGTCGCCATCCACAGACGAACGACGCGAAAACGGGGATGTTGAAAGCGAAATCTACGGATCCAACGGATGCACATACCCTAAATCAGGGTCCCACCCGCGGGGATGTTGAAGCCGTATGTCTTGCTATTGTAATGATGCATTAATACAGGAGTGGAATCAAGGCAATAATTATAGATTAATAATGAATTGCCGCGGCGGAGAGCTTTTACTTACCCGCCGATGTGCACCATGCTTCTCCCCGGCTGCACAAATCCCGGCTCGCCTATGTGGTGGCGCTCTTCTTTCTGTGCCACCGCATGTTCAATCACGCGCACCAGTTCATCGTCTCCGCCACCGGCGCGCATCGCCGCGTGCAAGTCATGCTCGCGCAGCGAGAACAAGCAGGTACGAATTTTTCCGTCGCTGGTCAGCCGGATGCGGGAGCACGCTCCGCAGAAGGGAAGGCTTACCGGGGCGATCACGCCGAACTCCGCGCTGTCGTCGTCAAAGCGATAGCGGCGTGAGGTCGAGCTGGGCTCGTGGGCAATCTCATGGAATGGCGCGAAGCGCGCCATGTGCTCCAGAATTTCCGCCAGCGGCACAACTACATCCGGACTCCACACCCGGCCCTCTTCCAGTGGCATGAATTCGATGAAGCGCACCGCGACCTTCTCTTCCTGGGCGAAGCGACCGAAGGCCCCGATCTGATCCTCATTGAAGCCGCGCAGCAAAACGCAATTCACCTTCACCGGCCCCAGTCCCGCGGTGCGTGCCGCCCGCAGCCCCTCCAGCACCGCGGCGTAACCATTTTGCGCCCGGGTGATGCGCGCAAAGCGCTCCGGGTCCACGGCGTCCATGCTCACCGTCGCACGATCCAGGCCCTGCCTGCTTCAACGGCTCGGCCATATCCGCCAGCAAATGGCCGTTGGTAGTAATCGCCAGCTCGGGCGGCTTGCCTTCTGTCGTGCGCAGGGCGGCCAGCTCGCGCACCAGTTCCACAACATCGTGCCGCAGCAACGGCTCGCCTCCGGTCAGCCGAATCTTCGTGATGCCAAGCGAGACAAACACGCGCGCCATGCGCACATAGTCCGCCATGGCAAGCTCGGCAAACTGCGCGCCTTGGTTGCCGGTCCGGCAATAAACACAGCGGTAGTTACATCGGTCGGTGATCGAAATGCGAAGGTCGCAGATCCTGCGCCCGAATTTATCGATTAGCGGCATGGAATGGAGAGCGTTTGGCTAGTCTCGAAGTTTAGATGAGCGAAAGTTGCCCGAATGCTCAATTAATTTACCCCTACATTCCGTCGTAGTTTGGCCCGCCTCCGCCCTCCGGTGGCACCCAGGTGATGATCTGATACGGGTCCATGATGTCGCAGGTCTTGCAGTGTACGCAGTTCGAAGGATTCAGATGGAGACGCTTCTTGCCCGGCTCCTCGGGCACCTCCTCCATCTCATACACGTTCGCCGGACAGAAGAACTGGCAGGGGTTGCCGTACTCCCGCGTGCAGCGATTGCTGCACAGATCGGTGTCCCGAATAACTAGGTGTGCGGGCTGGTCCTCCTCGTGCCGCGTCCCGGAGTAATACAGGTCCGTGAGTTTGTCGAAGGTCAATTTGCCGTCGCCCTTGGCCCAGCCCAGCAATTGATCGCGTCCTCCGGGTTGCCCCATCACATCCCAGAGCGGCATCATGCGCTCGTACCCAGGGTGCGCAGGATAGCGGTTGCGCAGGCCGTGCCCGCCGGTCGCCATCAGCAGGCCCGTGTTCAACATTCCACACAGGAAGCCGTGCTCGAAGCCCTGGTGAAAGTTGCGCACCGGATAGAGCTCCTGCTTGATCCAGCTCGACTCCACCTTCTGCTGAAATTTTCCTAGCTGCCGCGCGCTGCTGTCGCCCGAGATCAGCGCCTCGAATGCGGTCTCGGCCGCCAGCATTCCGCTCTTGATCGCCAGGTGAATGCCCTTGAGCCGCTGCGAGTTCAGAAAGCCGGCCGAGTCGCCCACGATCATCCAGCCCTCGCCGCCCAGCGGAGGCATCGACCACCAGCCGCCGTACGGCATGGTCTTGGCGCCATAGCGCACCATCTTGCCACCCTCCAGCAGCTTTGCCGCCAACGGATGCTGCTTGAAGGACTGCAGCACGTGTTGCGGATCGGTGCGCGGATCAGGATAGTCGAGCCCGGTCACAAAGCCGAGCGAAACCGTGTTGTCTTTGCCGCCGTAAATCCATGCCCCGCCGTACTCTTTCGTGGTCAGCGGGTAGCCCATGGTGTAGATCACCTCGCCCGGCTGAATGCGTCCGGCGGGCACCTCCCACAGCTCTTTCACCCCTACGCCGTAGGTCATGGGATTGCGGTCCCGCGTCAGCCCCAACCTCTCCGTCAGTTGCTTGGTGAGCGAACCGCGCGTACCCTCGGCCAGAATCGTTACCTTCGATTTCAGGTCGTATCCCGGCTCGAAATTTGCCTTGGGCTGGTTCGTCCTGTCCACGCCCTTGTCATCGGTGCGCACTCCCGCCACGCGCTCGCCGTCAAACAGCAACTCGCTTCCCGCAAAGCCGCTGAAGATGGTAATTCCCGCCGCTTCCACTTTGCTGCCCAGCCACTTGGCGAAGCGATTGATGCTGATCACGAAGTTCCCGTGATCCTGCATCGGAGGCGGCGTCACCGGAGCCTTGAACGCACTTTTTTTCGTCAGGTAATACAGACTGTCGCTGGCGACTTCGGCTTCGATCGGCGCTTCCTTCCGCCACTCCGGCAGCAGCTCATTCATCGAGCGCGGGTCCAGCAACGCGCCGGACAGACAGTGCTGTCCAATCTCGCGTCCCTTCTCCAGTACGTAAATGTTTTCCTTGGAGAGTTGCGCTTCCGGGTGCTCTGCATTGTGCGCATCGATCAGTTGCGAAAGCCGCAGCGCGCAGGCCATCCCCGCCGGACCGCCGCCAACGATCACCACATCGGCTTCCATCTCCGGGTGTTCAATTCCTTCCAGCGGTGTGCGAAAAATCATGGCTCTCTTTCAGGAAACCTTGAGAACTGTTGAAACCTTGGCTTCTACCCTTCACCTTTCTTTACTTCTTCCGGTCAGCGCCGGGACAATATCAAACAGATTCCCCACCACCGCCACATCTGCAATCTCAAAGATCGGCGCCTCCGCATCCTTGTTGATGGCGATGATGTTGCGCGATCCCTTCATCCCGACCAGGTGCTGAATCGCGCCGCTGATGCCCAGTGCCAGATAGAGCTTCGGGCTCACGGTCTGCCCGCTCGATCCGACCTGGCGCTCCATCGGCAGCCAGCCGGCGTCGCAGATGGGACGCGAGGCCGCAATCTCCCCGCCCAGCGCGTCGGCCAGTGCCTTGGCAATCTCAATGTTCTTCTGCTCTTTAATGCCGCGCCCCACGGAGACAATGATCTCCGCCTGCGAAAGGTCCACCGCCTGCTTGGCCTCCCGGAACGGAGCCTCCGGCCGGGTGCGGATCTCGCCGGTGCTGGCGTCCACCTGTTCTACCGCAGCCGCAGCCGTGCCGTTTTCCACCTGGTCGCCCCGAAACGCTCCGGTCTGGAAGCTCGCAAACCACGGCCCGTCTCCCGCCAGCGAAACATCGGCGGCAAACTTCCCCTGGAACATCTGCCGCGTGAAGAGCAGCTTTCCGCCCTCGTATTTATAGCCCACCGCGTCGCTCACCAGCACCGCACCGAGCGCGGCGGCGAGCTTCGGCGCGAAGTCGCGCACCTGATAGGTGTGCGGCAGCAGCACCAGCTTCGGCTTGTTGCCTTCGATAAACTTCTTCAGCGCGGCCACAAAGCCATCGGGTGTGTACTGCTCCAGCGCCGGGCCTTCGATGGCGTACACCTTGGCGACCGCTGTCTTTGCAATCTCGGCGGCAACCGGCGCAATGTTGCTGCCGATTACCGCAGCCTCCACCGTCCAGCCGGTCTGCTTGCCCAGCAACTGTGCGCCGGTCAGGGTCTCAAAGGAGACCCGGTTCAGTTTGCCTTCGCGCTGCTCTGCTATGACCAGAATCGTCTCTGCCATCTCGTCTTTCCTCGATCTCACGCCTGAATCTCGTGCTGAATCTCGTGTAACGCCTCGCATGACGCGCGCGCTCTCCGAATGTTTATCGCAGCGCCCGAAGCCTGCGCCGTCCCACCCACAGGAGTACCGCACCGGCTGCAGCAAACACGGCGGCCAGCACTCCCAGCAGCGAATGCCCCTGCGGTGTCTCTGCCAGATGGAAAAAGTACAGCAGCAGCGCCATCATCAGCAGCATCCCGCCCACAATGCGTTGCGTGTTGATGCGCTCTCGTGCCTGCTCACGGTCTCCCAGCTCTTCCATCTCCGCTCCTTACAGCACCCGGACTTCGTCGCGCAGCTTGGCCACGATCTTCTTGGCCACCTCCTGCGGCGAGCCCTGGATCACTTCGGTATGCTTCGTCTTCTGCGGAATGTAGAGCCGCTCGATGGTCAACTGGTTCGGCTTCAGCGCCGCGGAAACCTCCTCGAAGCTCACCTTGCGCAGCGGCTTGTTCTTCGCCTGCTTGATGCCGATCAGCGTGGCATAGCGCAGCTTGTTGATCCCCGACTGGATCGTCAGCACCGAGGGCAGCGGCATGTCCACATACTGAAAGAAGCCGCTCTCCAACTCGCGCTTCACCCGGATGCCGCCGTCTTTGGTCTCAATGTGCATGATGATGGTGGCATGAGCCCAGCCCAGCAGCTCCGCCAGCAGCACCCCGGTCTGCGCGTAGCCCAAGTCGTCCGACTGCAAGCCGGTGAAGATCAGATCGAAGGATTCATCCTTAATCGCCTCGGCAATCGCCCGCGCCACATTAAAGGCATCCAGGGTGGCAAAGCGCTCGTCTTCCAGATGGATCGCACGGTCAGCCCCTTTGGCCAGAGCCTCACGCAAAACCTGCTGCGCCCGCGCCGGACCCGCCGTGATCGCCACCACTTCGCCGCCGTTCTTCTCCTTCTGCCGCAGCGCTTCCTCCAGCGCATAGGCATCGGGTTCATTCACCTCATAGCCCACATCTTCCCGAACCCAGGTTGCGCTCTCATTCAGTTTGAGCGGCGCGTCCTTCTGTGGTACCTGCTTCATGCACACCAGGATTTTCACCTGCACCTCGATGAAAGTTGGATTGGACTCATGAGCCCGCCTTCTTCTCTGCTGGCATCAGCAGCTAAGATGCGGCGGCAGAACCGAAAAGTATATCTCGTCCAGCGAAAAAATGAATGGTGATTCAATTCGGGCCGGCAGTTGCGAAATCGTTCTAAGAATGGAAAAGAGGGAAGGATGGCAAAAAGGGACGCCGCGAGCGTCCCTCGGAATCCGAATCCTGGCGTGCGCCTAGAGAAACGCCACCGTCTGAATGCCGGCGATCTCAAAGCGCTTACGGCAACGCATATTCTTGCAGGCCAGCAAATCGTCCTTACGCACCATATAGCTCTGCGCTTTGGCGAACTTTGCCCGGTCGCGTTCGTCGGCCCGTGACGGCAGTGATTTCTTCTTCATGCGCACGATCCAGCCAACTTCGTATTCGCCCTCTTGTCCGCAGTGTGGGCAGGTCAGCATGTGCTTCTTGGTCTCTTGCCGCTCGTCAAAATATTCCCGCTCTTCCATGATCTCAACATTATAGGCGCGGTTACCCGCTTTCATCCGCTCAGCTCACATTTCCTGCATCCGGCAGCATACCTCCCGGCCATTTCGGGAACACCCGCGGGCCTTAGCCGCTCGGACCGGGCCGCAGGAAATCGGCTGAATGCCGGTCCCTTCGGACAACTCCGCCTGGCAACCGAGCGTTCTGAACACCTTGGGCAGGGAGGTCAGCCCGACGCTGATCCCCAATGGGGTGCACCAACTCGGAAGCCGTCCTTTGATTTATCCTGCGGCCTGGAACAGCCTCACATCTCACGATTGGAGAGTTTTATGAAATTAGTCAGTACAATCGCGGCGGCATTCCTGCTTATGGCAGGTATGGCTTCCGCTCAGCAATCGGCCATGGCCTCGAAGTCCGATATCCGCACCGGTTCGAGCGTGGAGCAAAACCTGAAGGATATGGAAAATCAGTGGGCAAAAGCATCGTTGGCAGGCGACGGCGATGCCCTCCGACCTATGCTTTCCGAGGATTTTGTCAACCTCGATTCCGATGGCTCGGTGCACAATAAAGCCGAGACCATTGCACGGACCAAGAAAGCCAAATTCCAAGTGAGCGAGATTAGCGATCTACAGGTCAACTCTCACGGCGACTCAGCCATCGTGACCGGTACGTGGGTAGGAAAAGGCGTCGACGGTATGGGAAGGCCCATCGATACCAAGGAACGCTGGGCGGATACCTGGGTGAAAAAGGATGGCAAGTGGCAGCTGCGTCGCCTCCGCATCCGCTACCCTGACTGCCATGAAGTAAGCACGAACCTGAGCGGAAAGCGGTCTGCGGTAAGGCTGATGAAGGAGCTTTATTTGCCGCCTGACCCGCATTTGCATCTGCGTCCGTGGACGGGGACGGGGACGGGGCCGACGCGGGTCGATGCCTCGGCCAGACGCTCGGCGATAATTTTGTAAGCGGATGCGTTAAAGGCGAGCCCGATGTGGGTTCCTGGCACCTCGAAGTCGTTCTTGCAATTTCCAGTTCTGCAATATCGCGAATCGACAATCCCATCGTTGAGTGTGTAAATTGCTGTCTCCATGACCGATGCAGGCACCCTGCGGCGCAGCGAGTTGAGGAAATTGCAGGTGCAGCGCGCGGTGTAACAGCGGGGGAGCACATTGGGTCCGTGCTCCTTGAGAATTTGCCTGCGAACCGATTCGGCCGCCCGCAGGATACTTCGATGGGCAATGGTCCCGCGGAAGGGCGACGCCAGCGTAATCACCGAAGCGATATCGTCCGGTCTCTGACCGGCAATCGAGCGGGCAATTACCCCTCCTAAACTGTGACCGATCAGATGAACCTTCCGGCCCGTCTCCTGCAGAGCTTTTTCGATGGTTCCATTCAGATGTTGCTGGATCAGCAGATTCGGACACTCCGCATTAATCCCGATGCCTGAGAAGTACGGCTCGTAGCCGATCCGTCCAACCCAGTAGCGCAGCTCCGCCAGATAATGATCACTCCCCAGAAAGCCTGGAATGATTACCACTCCGGAATGGTCGCCGTGAGGAATCCCTAGTCCGTAGTACACAGGGGAGGCATGCAGCAGGACGAGATCAACTGCGAAGAGAGCTTCTTTCCAAATTGTGATTTGAGCTTCGGCTTCGTCTTCCAGTTGGAGGATTCTGTTTAGCTGACTGTCCATACGCAATAAAACGGCTGCTTTCTGGCTGCGATCTCTACCACCCCAGCATCCCACAGTTATGCTAAGCGGATTGGATGCAAGTTTTTGTCGCGAAAGTCCAGAAATATTAGCAGCATCGGCGCGTCCAAGCCACCAGGGGCTTGGACGCGCCGACTGTCGTACCTTAGTTCCCCGGCCTAAGCCGGTGAACGCGTTTAGGCTTCCGCCGCCGCTGCCTTGCTTGCCGCTTTGGTCCGGCGAGCAGGCCGTTTGGCAACGCGATGTTGTGGTTTCGCCGTCGCCGCCTTGGTGTGTGGCCGCGATTTCACCATCGACTCAACCAGGGCTTTCTCTGCGTCCACAAAGCTCTTCACGCCTTCGCCTGCAATATCGGCGATCGGCAACAGCCGGATGGGCATCTTCAGGTCGAGCGCGCGGCTTGCGGTTTGCATGCTCACGTTGACCTGCTGTCCAGCCAGATCCAACAGCTTCTTCTGCGCCTCGATGAAGGAATCTGCCGCCTCGCGTCCCAGTTTTGCCAGCTCGGTTTTGCTCGGCTTTCTGCCAACGTGTTCCTTCTTGCCGTCGGTGCTCGTCTCCTCGGAGATTACGTCGAGGAATTTCTTCTGGGCGGCGACGAACTCCTCCATGGCTTCGCTGGCAAGTTCCACCAGATCGTTGCCATTCTTGACCGAGAGTTTGGCGTCTTCCGACTGCAACCAGCCTTGCGTCTTTTTGTTGGCGAGCGAAAGGAAGTTCTGCTGCATTTCGACAAAAGTATCAATGCTGCGCCGAAGCACATTGGTCAATGCAACCGCCGTGCCGTATTCGCCGACGCGCTCTTTGACGCCGTTCAATACAATTTCATTTTCCTGCTGCGCCAGATCCAGCAGAATGCGCTGCGCTTCCACAAGGTTCGCCGTGCCTTCCACCGCAATCTCCGTAAGGATCTTTACCGGGGTATCTTTTTCTTCCGACTCGGACAGACCCTCGCGAATCGATTTCATCGCGTTCGTGTTCTGGCGCATCGCCAGATCAACCAGAATGCGCTGGGTGGCAAAAAAGCTCTCTAGTCCCTGCTGCACCCAACCGGACAACAGAGAAACGAAAGAAGAAGGCCGCTCATGATTGGCGGAGGGCCCGTTTGATTCTTTAGCCATACTGACCTCCGATTGCTGCACTGCAGCATCGAGCGGATATGTTAGTATTTGAGGGTTATCCTGTCAAGGTAAGATCGAAATTTATTGCACTGCAACAGGGGGTCTTTTCTTGAAGCCGTCGAAAGTAATCATCAAGAAATACGGAAACCGCCGATTATATGACACTTCCACCAGCCAATATATCAATCTCGATGAGATTGCCGCCTTGGTCCGAAATGGAACAGAGGTGCAGGTGGTCGACGTGAAAACCGGTGAGGATCTGACCCGTGTCACCCTCACCCAGATCATCGTGGAGAATGCCAAGGATCAGCCAGCCGGATTACCGCTGGAACTGCTTCGCCAATTGGTGATGGCATCCGACCATGTCGGGCAGGAGTTCATCATGTGGTATTTGAAATCTGCCTTCGACACTTATCAGAAGCTCCAAACCGCCATTCAGGGCGGATTTTCCGAGGTGCAGTCCGCGGCCATGTCTCCCCTGTCCATGATGAAAAAGCTCGTCCAGGGCAAGGCCGCGCAGGAGCCATCCGAGGACAGCGAACTTGAGCAACTCAGAGTCCGTTTGGCAGAGCTGGAGGCCCAGTTGAAAAAGAAAGAGCAGCCTCCCAAGGAGCGCAAGACCTCGTCCTGAATCCCCCTCTGCTCATCCCCGGTTCGCTTCGCCAGGCGGCAGGCAATGGTAGAGTAAGCGTTCGCGTTAAACGCCAGTCCGGCGTGGGTGCCGCCAACTTCCACGTCGATTTCGCGGTCTCCGGTCCGGCAACTCCGCCAGTCGATCACGCCATCGCTCTTGGTGAAAATTGCCGTCTGCGGTACCCGGCTTGGCACACCCCGGCGCAAGGCTCGCCTAAACTCACATTGGCACACATCGGTGTAGCATTCCGGCGGCACGCTGTCGCCATGTCGGCTTTGGATAAACCGGCGGACAACCTCGGTTTCGCGCAATAGCCCGCGCTCCAGCACAACTCCCGGAAACGGCGATCCCAAGGTGATGACCGAGGCAATCGCCGCCGGTCTCTGGATTGCCAACGAACGCGCGATGACCCCGCCCAGACTATGTCCAATGAGATGGACTTTCCGGCCCGTCTCCTCCCGTGCCTCGTCCACCAGTGGATTCAAGTGGTGCTTGATCAGCAGATCGGGACATTCTGCGTTCAGGTCGATGCCGGAGTAGTAAGGGCGATACCCCAACCGCTTCAGCCAGGCATACATCACCACCAGATACACGTCGCTGTGCAGGAATCCGGGGATCAGGATCACGGCCGAGCCGTCGCCGTCCGGCACGCCGGCGCCCATAGTACACGGGAGCGGCATGAAGCATCAGCAGGTCGATGCCGAACAGCGACTCATGCCACTTCGTGAGCGGTCTTTTGTCCGGATGCTCCGGGCGTTTGCCACCACGGCTCGTGACCATTACTCCACCCCCGTTGCCCATCCCGCCGGTGGCCCACATCCGCCTGCTGTTGGCGAATGTGGGGTGGCCGGACAGCTAACGATCTCCCGTGCGCTTCACACCGGAGTGACAGCGGCCCTCAAGCCAACACTGCGCTTGCAGAGCTCTCGCTGGGCACGGCCTCGCCCTGGTTGCGGCTGGCACGTGGCCGTCGCTCTTGGTTACCTGCGGCCACGGCTTCGCCCTTGGGTGCGTTCGGCGCGGCGTCACTGCTGGACGGGCATTGCGCGCGTGATGCGGCACCAGCGTGCGCTGCGGGAACCGCCTTGGCTTTCCTGACAGCGACCTTCACCTTCGGACGCGGCCGTTTCTTATGGTCTTCGGAATATGGACGCCGGCTGCATCCCTAAGCTCCGCGAAGCTTTCGGCAAAGAATCCCGGCAGTCGTGAGATGATCAGGAATCGCTTTTGCATCTCCGGTAAAGCCCACAAACAGGGTTCCGTCGTAGCTCATCACCGCACAATTCATCCCCATTTCGCCCCCAATCGGAACATAGGGATAGGTGGAGAGCATTTTGTGTCCGAGCAAGTAGAGCGGAGTTCTTGGGCCGGGGACGTTGGTGCATATCGAATTGCAGACACTGATCGGCAGTTGGCTCAGGGTTGACCCGGCCAGCGCCTGAAGCGAGGTCGGCAGCGCCCCCAGCAGGATTCCAGCAAGCCCACCAGTTCAGCCCCATGACCGGTTCGCGAGAACTTGACCCTCTCCTGTACCACCGCGAGAAATGCCCGCGGCTCACGAACGCTCCACGGGATGTCCACCGGAAGAAAGGTAATCTGATTTCCAGAGACACTCACTGGTCGCCGCTGGGGCGCACATTCACCGGAATCACCAGCCTCAGCTTGCGTGCCTTTACACTCCAGTTTGTGCAGTTCTGCATAGCGCCGGAGGGCCATGCTCAAAACCGTGAGGACAACATCATTCACGGTCGCACCGCAGGCTTCCTTCACCGCGATCAACTCCGCCATGGAAATCTCGGACCAGTCGAATTTTTGCGGTCCGCGGCAAAGCACATTGAAGGGCAGGCGCTCCGTCGGTTGAGCCAGTTCCGCCAGCAGACTGGCGACCCCTCCCAAGGGAGCGATGCTGGCCAGCGCGCCGATGGAGGCTTGGGTGCGATCTTCGTGCGACTCATTCCGCTTGGCCGTGGCCTGTTGAGCCATGCGCAACAGCTCTGAATGTGCGGTCAATAGCGCCTGCGCAGTCGAGAAGCAGGTGTTGATCAGACCATCCAGCAATGCCGTTCCGGGATCGTGCGGCGGCGGTGCTGCCGGAGGGCTCGGCTTCTTATGGTGCAGCGGCGGGGCACTGGACTCGGGTCCAGAAGCGCATTGAGCATGGCGACGCCCGCGATCCCATCCACCATGCAGTGGTGGAATTTAAAGATCACGCCCGTGCGCTGGTCCTTCAATCCGCGCAGCAAAGTGATCTCCCATAGCGGACGGCTCCGGTCGAGGTGGGCACTCATGATCTCTGAAACCGCCGCCTTCCACTCGGTGTCGGTGCCCTACTTCAGCGTGATCTCACGAACATGATTGCGCACATCAAAATGCAGATCGTATTGCCAGGTCGGCGGACCAATGCAGAACGGCGTGGTCACCGGGCGCTGCAGAAAGCGCGGAACCAGCGGAAGCTTCGATTCCACGTACTCCCGGCACAAGTCGAGATCGATTATGCCTTCAAACGCACCGATCGACGCCACATTGAGCGGTGCGCCCGGTTGTTCGAGATATAGGAAAAATGCATCCATAAACGACAGAGTTTCATTTACATGGGCATCTGACATGACCAGTTCCTCTTCCATTAAGGACGATTGCGCCCAAACTTTTCATGCGCGGTGACCCAGTCCCCATGGAGCATGGCCGACGCCAGAGAAGTCTCCCCGGCCAGGACCACAGCCGCGCATATTTCTGCAAACTTATTTACCTTACCCTTGCCATAGCAGCCGAGCATTTCCAGGCATTCTTTTTGCGTCGCCAGCCCGGTGCCTCCGCCATAGGTTGCCACAATCAGAGAAGGAAGCGTAATCGACCAGTAGAAATCACCATTCGGCAACACCCGTGTGTAGGTGATCGCCGCATGGGACTCGGCAATGTTTGCCGCATCCTGCCCGGTGGCGATGAACAACGCCGCCAGTGCATTCGCCGCATGCGCGCCGTTGTTGGATGAGCCCGCCAGGAATGCTCCAGCCATCTGGATATCGCGCGTGCTGTCCAGATCCGCAGCGGTGATGTGCATGAGTTGCTGCAAGATATCGCCGCGCAGAACCGCCTCGGCGACCACCCGCTTGCCCCGTCCCAAAAGCATGTTCAACTGCGAATGTTTCTTATCCGTATCAATATTTCCGGACAGGAAGTATTCGGGATGAAGCGGGTGATTGTGCTTGATCCATTCGCAGGCGGCATACGTCGCTTTCCCCGTCATGTTCTGTCCCGCGGCATCGCCGGTGGTGAAGTTGAAACGAAGATAGCGCAACGGTCCCACCGCAAACTGTTGAATGTTACGCAACTTGCCGATGCGTGTCGTGGCTTCCGCCGCGCCCCGAATCGCGCTCAGGTTTTCCTCCACCCAACGGCCGAATTCCCGGGCCTGCAGGGCGTCCGCACAAACAAAAACCGGAGCCCGCTGCATGGCGTCGTCCACCACCGTGGTCTTCACTCCGCCGGATTCCGTCAGCAGCCGCATTCCCCGGTTATAGCTGGAAACCAGCGAGCCTTCGGTGGTCGCCAGAGGAACGTAGAACTCGCCCTGCGCATGTTCCCCATTGATCAGAAGCGGACCGGCGATGCCGATTGGAACCTGCGCAACCCCGGTGAAATTTTCGATGTTGCCCGGAAGTTTAGCGGGATCAAAGGAATAATGCGCCAAGATGCGAAAGATCAGTTCCGGTTTGCTCTTGTATGAACTCCCGCCGCGTCGCGGCGCACTCGTTGGTGTAGTCGTTCTCCCGATCGCGAGGAATACGAATCCGTTCCTTTGTTTCTGTAATCTTCATTTCGCGGTCTCCGGCCAAAAGTCCGAAGCGATACAAAAAGACCCAATCTCTCTTTTGGACAATCCTTGCATCCGTCGACACGGCACGCCGGCAGGTGAACCAAAAGTTAGCGGAATGTTACACCTTTCTGACCCCTTCGGGAACTATGTTTATTATCCCCGCGAAACAACTGATTCACGGCCTCGGCAATTAAATTAACAACTGATGGACGATTTGAGAGTTGTGCGTTATTGTCAATGTTTTCAAGGAGGCTCTTCCGCTATGCTCAATATCGAAGAGGTGGAGAACGCCAAGGCGCTCATGAACGAAGCCATAAACTGGTCGGTGATGCGATGGCTGAGAGAAAAAAAGCGAGTACGAAATACGTCTGACATTGCGAACGACAAACTCGATGCCGTGGACCGCGAGGTCAAAGCCTCCTGGAGCGACGAACTGAAAGCCGCCTACGCTGAACTGCCCAGGATCGGCATGCCTGCGGAGCAAGGAATTCAACTGCAAAGCAACGGAAACAAAGCAGCCGTTGACCCGGAGCTCATGCTCCTCGCCAAGGCTCTCAAACAAGCCGATGAGGAGGCCTACCGCGCCCACCTGCTTGCCGAGGATACTTTTGAACGCGCAGAGGTAAGACTCAGCACCAGCATGGCGAGAGAGGGAAGCCGTCAGGCAATCACCTCATGGGAGTTGAAGGAGAAGGCGATCATCCAGTCCCAGGCCGCGGTGCGCACGGGAAACACCGCTTCATAACGTCGACGCTGCAGTTGGCCATTCTCTCCGCGGGCAGCATGCGCGAAGCAACCACTTCGCCGATGCGGCTGAATGGCCTCCGCACTCTGGGGAACGTCTTCGCCAAACGCCTGGAAATCGTGATTCATCGCCGGCCACGTTTCCAGCACGACATCCGCTCCCTGTTCTTTGGCTCGCTGCACAAACAACTGAATGCTGGGCAGCAGAATCTCTGCCCCGCCGGCCTGAATGTACATGGGTGGAAGCCCGCGCAAATCCGCATTCACCGGAGAAACCAGCGGATTGCTGCGTTGCTCTGGAGTACAGAACCAGTCAGCCCACGTCATCGCCATCTCTTGCGTGATCCAGTCATACTCCGAGTTCGCGGGCGCGCCTGCGCCGCTGTCCCCAAAGTCGGTGGCCGGGGATAGACAAATCGCCAGCGCCGGCAGCGGCAGCTTCGAATCCCGCAGCGATAACAGCAAGGCCAAAGTCAGGTTCCCTCCGGCGGAGTCTCCGGCCATCACCAGCCGGCCTGGATCGACTCCCTCACCCAGCAGCCATCGGTATGCGTTGAGCGCATCCTCAATCTGGGCCGGAAACTTGTGCTCGGGGGATAAGCGGTAATCGACGGCAAAGAGCCTGGATCTCGCAGAGAACGCAATCATCGCGCCCAGGTTGTCATAGAAGCTCCGCGGATAGAACGCATATCCTCCGCCGTGCAAATAGAAGATCGTCACCGCGGAATCCTGGTTCTTCGGAGTGACCCAGCTTCCTCTCACGCTTCCCTGAACCACATTCGTCGTGCTGACATGGCAAAGTGCTCTGGAGTGAACGGCCACCGAGTCGAGATAACTCCGGGCTTCCTGCACATCGCCCATTCTGAACGCGGTGAGTAATTGCCGCTTGGCAATTTCCGTGCTGACTTCCGCGGCAAAGTTCCACGCGGCGCAGCGCGGCCCGTTCCGCAAACGGCGCAGCCACACACTGGTCGCCGCCCGGCACAGCATCGCCGCACTCATCGCGCGATACCGCGCCGGACCGCTGAATCGTAGTCTGACGTTCATCTACCAACCCCGCGAAGTCGAGAACCTACTCCGCGTGCAACAGTGGATTCGCCTTGATCCCGGCGACGTACTCTCGAAGCAGTTGCTTGTTCACTTTTCCGGTCGAGGTCCTCGGCATTGTCGCCAGGAACACCAGGTAAGCCGGTCTCTTGAACTTACTAATATACCTCGCAATGTGTTCTCGAATTTCGCTTTCGCTGGCGGTGACCTCCGGTCGCAGTTGAATGACCGCGCAGATTTGTTCGCCAAAGTCCGCGTCCGGAACCCCTACGACTGCGGCTTCCGCAACCGCCGGATAGAGGTAGATTGCCTCTTCAATCTCGCGCGGCGAAATGTTCTCTCCGCCCTTGATGATCAGATCCTTCTTGCGGTCGGTGATGTACAAATAGCCATCGCGGTCCAGATAGCCGACATCTCCGGTGTGGAACCATTGCTCGCGAATGGACTGGCTGGTACTCACCGGATCCTTCCAGTAGCCGGGCATGACGCTGGCGCCCCGTACGCAGATTTCTCCCGCCGTCGGCGGCGGCAAAGCGTGCTCCTGATCGTCGATGATACGAACTTCGAAGCCCGGGCACGGCCTGCCCGAAGAGCCCGGGCGGTAGCGTTCCTGGTCGCCGAAGCAGGAGCTAAACCCGGTCTCGGACATGCCGTAGCCCTGGTCAACCCGGCATCGGAATGCCTGTTGGAAGCTGAGCCGGAGCGGCTCCGGAAGACTGGCGCCCCCGGTGATGATCCGGTACAGGCTGGAGAAGTCATACTTCGCACGCTCCGGGTGGTGCAGCAGATACATCAGCATGGTGGGAACCATGATGATGTAGCCGATCTGCTGTTGCTCGATCGCCTGGAAGATCGCCACCGGATCGAACTGGCGCATCAGCACCGAGGGGAATCCCCAGCGATTGGCCAACTGCACGATCAGCACGCCGAAGATATGGTTCATCGGCAGCACATGGAGGATCGGATGGCGGGGCAATTCCGGGTTCACCCGATGCACCGCCTCCAGCGCCGCCGGAATGTTGCCGTGCGTGACGATCACTGCCTTGGGCCGTGCCGTGGTACCCGATGTGTACAGCAGCATCGCGATATCGCTCGGCGCGCAGTCCACCGGAGTGCATTCCGCAGGTGCCGTGGCGATATCCGGTGCGATGTTGTCAAAGCCCGCAACGCTGGTTTCGCCGAAGCAAAGCAGGCGGGGCGACAGGTTGCCCGCAGCCGCCGCCTCGCGGACGCGCAAGGCCAGCAAAGGAACCGTCAATATGGCCGCCGCCCCGCAGTTGTTGAGGGCGTATGTCAGCTCCGGCGCAGACCATAGCGGATTCACCGGAACCATCACCGCGCCAATCGTCCACACCGCCTGGAACGTAGCCGTCAGTTCAGGAGTATTTGGCATCACGGTAAGCACCCGCTCTCCCGGCCGTATGCCTCTGTCCGTCAGCGTGCGCGCGATTCGCCCCGCGTAAAGCAATTCGTCGAAACTGGTAAAACTCTGATCCTCATAATGCAGCCGCGTATAGTTTCCGTACCGCTCAAAGTTGTCGTGCTCCAGGAAGGCAACGTTTGAGCGACCTTTGCTGCCGCTGGAAAGCTTTGCGCTGAGCGTAGACATTGCCGCCTCCAGAGTGGCATTGGGGCAGATGACAGCGCCCATCTGGATGCGGCGGAGTGCTGGCTGTCACGGCCGGAACTTACTCCACAATTGGCAGTGTTTTTATCACCGTTCCTCAATGACCCTCGGGGGATTCGCTACAAATTCGGAAAGACTGTACCAATTCGGAACTGAGTACAATCTCTCTCTCCCCGGCCAGGTTGTTCTCCTTGTTTCCCTAAATCCAACTCGGCTATCAAAAGATAGTCGGGGTTTTGTGAAGCACATCACACCTTTTCCGGAATCTAAGGATTAACCTCATTATCAAACTGCCGAGAACAATGTTTTGGAGGTCTTGTATGTTTGAAGGACTGCTACAACCGATGCATTTGATCGTGATCCTGTTCATTGCCCTGCTCGTGTTTGGCCCGAGCAAGTTATCCGAACTTGGCAAAGGACTCGGGGATGGAATCAGAAATTTCAAGAAAGCCGTGAATGACGATCCTGCAGCTACTGCCCAGGCCGCCCCGGCGAAGAAAGACAACGCCACCCCCACCGCTTAGTCTCAGATCAGGTCGCGATACTGTTCGAGCGCGATCCTGACCAGTTGACTCCGGGTGCGAACTCCGGTTTTCTGGAACAACTGTTGCAGAGTGGCTTTTACCGAACTCTCGGATACCTGCAGGCGGTCGGCGATCTGTTTGTTGGCCAGTCCCTCGAAGACACCGGAAAGCACCTGTTGCTCGCGCTCCGTCAGCTTGCGGGTGCGGGGCAGCTCCGCAACGTTGGCCCCGACGAGTTTATGTAGATAGTCCTGCTCGAACCAGACTTTTCCGGAGAGTACGGCCCGAATCGCGTCTACCAGCACTGCGGGAGGGTCGTGTTTCAGAAACACTCCGGCGATGCCGCGCTTCACCAGGTTCGCCGCGCTGGTCTCATCCACCCCGGCCGTCACCAGCAGCACCTTGCCCTCGTAACCGACGCTCTCGGCGACCCGCATGAAGTCGATGCCGTCCCGCTCCCCGAGGTCGAAGTCCAGCAACACCAGGTCAACCGCACTATGTTGCAGGATCTTGCTGGCTTCATCGATCGTGGCGCAGCCCCCCACAACCCTGAACTCTGATTCCAGGAAGCGTCCCACGCTGTCGCGAAACAGCGCGTGATCATCGACCAGAAGAATGTTGGCCCGCTGCTCAGACATGGTTGCCCTCCTCCGTATGGCTCACGCTATCCAGCACCACGGCAAAGCAGCAACCATGGTCTCTGTGCTCATACACCAGGTCGCCGCCAAAGCTCTTGACCAGAGCCCGTGAGACGTACAATCCCAACCCCGTGCCTTGCGCATCGTTTTGAAACGGCCGGAAGAGACTCTGCGGGTCGGCAATTCCAGTTCCGGTGTCCTCAAAGCGTATGGTGACCGACTCTTCGTACACGGTCGTGCTGATTGTGAGATGTTTGTCCGCCACGCTCTCCATGGCGCGAATGCTGTTCTTCGAAAGATTCAGGAAAACCTGCATCAGCCCATAACGATCTGCCCACACCAGAGGAACAGCTCCGGTTTCCTCCCAATGCACGGCGATGTCATGTTCGTGGCAAACCGTCTCAATCAGTACCCGCAGTTCGTCCAGCACCGATGTTAGCTCAATCGACGTGCGCTGCTGCTTGGAAGATCCACGCAACTCCATAGCCGAGATCTGTTCCAGCCCCTGAATCAGTGTTCCCAGTGCCTCGAAGTCGGCATTGCCCCGCAACTCGCTCACCTTCGTCAGGTTTTTGTGCACCACCAGCGCTGCGCCGCACAGGTTGCGGATCTCGTGAGAGACGGCGCTCATCAGGATTCTGGTGTTGGTCAGAAGATAGTCCAGGTTCAGGTCTTCACGGCTTCGCAGGTCTTCGGACAGATCGACGAAGATTGCCGCCAACCGGTTTCCGGAGCTGGACGAATAGGTCGAAAACCAAACTCCTGCCAGAAAGACCTCTCCATTGCTCCGGTGACCCTTGCATTGCAGAGTGGTTCGAAAGTTCTTCCGGTTCCTCGACTGCACCGCCCCATAGAGTGCGGGAA
Organism: uncultured Acidobacteriota bacterium; assembly: GCA_963779365.1. GTDB lineage: Bacteria > Acidobacteriota > Terriglobia > Terriglobales > Acidobacteriaceae > TOLSYN. The sequence goes on from CAVZYB010000034.1 coordinate 114,305, forward strand.
GATACGCAAAAGTGTTCTGCCCCGGCAACGCCGGACCACCCGAGGCCAGCATCTCCTGCGCCGCTTCATTGGCCAGCAGAATAGTTCCATCCGCGTCCAAGGTGACGATGGCCGCTGGACTGCTTTCCACCAACACCTGCAATTGCTCCTCGGCCTCGCGCCGCGCCTGCACCTGGGTCTCCACTTCATTCAGGTGATCCAGAACGATGCGCCGGTTGCGCAGCAACTCGAAGATGAACAACCCGGTGCCGATGAATCCTGCCGAGGAGAGGATCAGCCGCGGCCAGGCGTCGCCCGCCGGAAGGTTGCTGAACTCCTCCTGCAAATAGGCGCAGATCACGGCAAAACTGACGATCCGAGTGCGCGACAAAAAACCGCCCGCAATCATAATGGGGAACAGGTAGAGAAATCCGAGGGAAATATAGGGTTTCGTCCACCAGTCCAGCGCGGCCACCATCACCACCATCAGGCCCGCCACCGTCAGCAGCCTTCGCCGGTTGGCCGGACTATAGATGGAAAGTGCCGCCGGGAGTTGCATATGTTCTCCTATGTTCCGCTACCCCGCTGTGCGCAGGAACCCATCCGCCGCACATTGGCCCAAAGATAGCCTCACCCTCTGAAAGATAACTCAACGCACAAGTCGGTGTAGCTGAGTGCAGCGCGTCTGCTCGCCAGGAGTTTACTTTGTACCCGCAGGTGTGTGGATCGTTAAGCGAGTTCTTTGCGGAAGGCCTTCTGTAATTTAGTCACGCGGTATCCGAGCCTCTCGTAGAAGGTATGGGCGCGCGCCCGCAGCACATTCGAATGCAGCCGCACTGAGTCGCATCCCTGTTTACGAGCCCAGTCCTCCGCGTCTTCCATCAGCGCTTGCCCAATGCCGCGACTCCTGTGCTGTTCGTCCACCACCAGCCCCGCGATTTCAGCTCGTCGCTCGGTCAGCAGTGAGTGCGAGACCACAACATGAATCCAGCCGAGCAGTAATCCGCTGCTCTCGGCAACCAGTACGGCGTGTTCGCCGTTGCCGCCGATTTCAACCAGCCTTCGGAGCGTCTCCGCCGTGCTGGCCGGATACCCCAACTGTCCGGAAAGCCGTGTTATCTGCTCTGCATCCGCCGCCGTTGCCAAGCGTACTCTCACGCTCATCTCAATTCCCAGGGGTGACGGAAACCGCGCCGGACTCATACATTTTTCACCTCCTGCGCAAGTTGGCTCAGCGTGGCCTTGGCATCTCCGTAGAGCATGCTGGTCACCGGCTTGTAGAACAATGGATTCTCCAGACCGGAGAAGCCTCGTCCCTGACCGCGCTTGAGCACGATCACCGACTTTGCCTTGTCCACTTCGAGGATCGGCATTCCGGCAATCGGGCTGTTGGAATTGTCGCGCGCGTCCGGGTTCACCACGTCGTTCGCCCCAACCACTACGGCAACGTCCGTGCTCGGAAATTCGGGGTTGATCCGTTCCATCTCGTACAGATCGCCGTAGGGAACATTGGCCTCGGCGAGCAACACATTCATGTGTCCGGGCATGCGTCCAGCCACCGGGTGGATGCCATATTTCACGGTCACGCCGCGCTCTTCCAGGGCGTTCGCCAGGTCCCGTACCGCATGTTGCGCCTGCGCCGTGGCCAGTCCGTAGCCGGGTACGAAGACGACCTTATTGGCATAGGCGAGCCGAACCGCGGCGTCTTCCAGCGAGATCTCGCGCATCTCCCCCGTAGCGGCCGCGCCCGCCGTCTGGTGCACCGCGCCGAAGCCCCCGAACAAAACGTTGGAGATCGAGCGGTTCATCGCCTTGCACATCAGAATCGACAGGATAAAGCCGGAGAATCCATCCAGCGTACCGGCGATGATCAGCACGTTGTTGCCGAGCACAAAGCCGGTGGCGGCCGCAGCCAAGCCCGCGTAGCTGTTCAACAGTGACATCACCACCGGCATGTCCGCCGAACCGATCGGAATCACGATCATCACTCCGGAAAGAAATCCGAGGCCCGTCATCGCGTAAAACACGCCTGGGGCGGCAGGATTCACCACCGAGTACAAAAAGCATCCGACCGTGCTGCCGAAAAGCAGCGCATTCACATACTGCTGCCCCTTGAATTGAATCGGCGTGCCGCGGATCAATCCCTGCAACTTACTGGCTGCGATCAGCGATCCGGTGGTGGTCAGCGAACCCAGCATCACCTCAAAGCCGAGCGCGCTGCGCGTGAACACCGGCATCGCCAGCCCGCCGTGCAGCATGAACTCCGCAATGCCCACCAGGGCTGCGGCAAACGCGCCAAAGGCGTGGGAGAGCGCGGTTCGCTGCGGCATCGCCGTCATCGGAACCCACACCGCCATCAGTCCGCCGATGATGGTGCCGATGATCAGTCCGGCGGCGATCCACTCGTAGGTGATAATCCCATGGTGAAAGAGCGTGCCGATGATGGCCGCCAGCATTCCCGCCTCGGCCATGAACATGCCGCGCCGCGCGGTTTCCGGATGGCTTAACCCCTTCAATCCGAGGATGAAGAGTACCGAGGCGATGAGGTAGGTGAATTCCAGGAAGTAATTGACGCCGCTGGCCTCCATTACTTCTTTCCTCCCTTCGCCGCTTTCCGCTGCTGGAACATCTTCAACATGCGATCGGTGATTCCGAAGCCGCCGACCACGTTGGTGGTGGCCGTCACCACCGCGATAAACCCAAGCAACGTGGCAATCGACGGTTTGGCCGCCGCGCCGCCCCCGGCCAGCGCATGGAAGTCCACCTTGTTCATTCCCGCAATCACCAGCGAGCCGATCAGCGAAATACCGGAAATCGCATTCGTCGCCGACATCAGCGGCGTGTGCAGCAGCGGCGGAACCCGCGAAATCAACTGGTAGCCCAGAAACGCCGCCAGCACAAACACATACATCGAAGCAATCAGCACAGCAGGATTAATGGATTGAATGGCGTGCATCGATTCTCCTAAGCCTCCAGCGCGCGAGCCGCCGCCGCCACGCGCTCGTTGACGATCTCGCCGCCAAACGCCACGCATGAGCCCGCGATGATCTCGTCGGCGCGGTTGATATTCAGCTCGCCTTTTTTCAGAATCAGTTGCAGAAAGTTGCTCAGGTTGCGCGAGTACAGCATGCTGGCGTGCACCGGCATCTCCGCCGCCAGATTGACCGGCCCGAACACCGTCACGCCGTGATAGACAATGGTCTCGCCCGGCTTGGTGACCGCGCAGTTTCCTCCGGCAGGCGCCGCCAGATCGAAGATGATCGAGCCGGGCCGCATCCCCTCCACCACCGCCGCCGGAATCATCAGCGGAGCCCGGCGTCCCGGAACCTGCGCCGTGGAGATCACCACGTCAGAGATTTTCGCCGCCTTGGCGATCGCCTGCTGTCCCAGCTCCAGTGCTTCCGGACTCAGTTCCTTGGCATACCCGCCCTTGTCTTCGGTCTGCAAGCCGCCCAGATCGACGTCGATGAACTTAGCGCCCAGTGACCTCACCTGCTCCCCGGCGGCAGCGCGCACATCGTAGGCTTCCACCACCGCTCCCAGCCGCCGCGCGGTCGCAATCGCCTGCAATCCCGCAACGCCTGCGCCCAGCACCAGAACCTTCGCCGGAGGAATCGTTCCCGGCTGCGGTCATCAGCAAGGGAAAGAGTTTGGGAAGGTGGTCGGCGGCCACGATCACCGCCTTGTATCCCGCCACCGTCGCCATCGACGACAGCGCATCCATCGACTGCGCCCGCGTAATCCGCGGCACCAGCTCCATCGAGAACAGCGTAACCCCGCGCCGGATGGCCACCGTCAGCGCCGCCGGTTCGTCCAGCGGACGCAGGAAGCCGATCATCACGCTGCCGCTCTTCAGCTTCTCTTGGTCTCCCGCCGGCAGCGCGTTGACCACCGGAAAAATATCCGCCGAGGCGAGAAGCTCCTCGCGCTGCGTCGAAATGCTGGCGCCCACCGCCTGGTAGTCCTCGTCACTGGCTCCAGATTGCACTCCAGCGCCGCTTTCCACTGCCACGCCGAAACCCATTCCAGCCAACGCCTTCGCCGCATCCGGCGTCAGCGCCACGCGAGTCTCGTCCTGCCTCGCTTCCTTCAGGATGGCGACAAGCACAAGTCTCCTCCTCCGCAAAAATCAGAGCTGTTAGGAAAGATGCAGAAATGAGAGTAGATGGTGCAACGAATATCCCCAAGCGGCGAATCCACGCTCTTCTTTTTATGGAAACTGGTTATGGAAACTGGCCCATTTTTTTGTAGAGTGGCCGATTCAAGCCCTTCTTTCGGGCTTGAATGGGGTTGTTGACTCTGTCTTCGCTCTCCATGACGACGGCGGACGAACGTGCTGCGCCGTATTGCCTTCCGGCGCGCCATTACTCCTCGTCGTAAAGTTCAGGAAATGCCAACTGAACCCGGGCGGCGACCTCGCGGGCGGCTTCCCCATTCACCACTGGCCCGCGATTCATTCCCGGACAGTATTTTGCGGCTTCGCGGCGCTCCTCGGCGCTGGCCAGCAGCTCCGGCCAGTAGGGAAAGGAACTGCATTGCAGTGGCTTGATCGCGTGCACAGAGCAGCCGTCGGCAAGCAGGAACGGACACTGTTTATGGCGCTGTTTACGAAAGCGCAACAGGGGCGCGCTGCCGCACAGATAACGCCGCTTGAATTCCGCCCGGCTGATCCCAACGTGCTCGGCCAGCCGCGCGATATCCTCGCGGGTGACATACACAAAGCCCTTCTGTTCGCAGCAGCGAACGCACCCGGACTGGCATTGAAAGCGCATGGCAGAGTGTATCGCGAATTCCGCAAAGGGTCGATCGCATGATTTTGCTCTTGCGTCCCCTCACCCCGATGCGAAGAATCGATTCGCCCGGAGCTGGAATCGAAACAGAGTACAATCAGCGATTCAAAGGAGTACGGCTTTGGCGAAGACTCTCATCATGCTGGTACGCGTGCTTGGCTTGGCGGCCCTGGTTTTTGGAGCACTGGTGTGGACCGGGCGCCCACAGTATCTGGGACCGCATTTCGGCTCCGGATTCCTCGTGGCCACGGTGGTCTTCGTTCTGGCGGTGATCGCCTTGACCAAAGGCGCTGTGATCCCCGGCATTCTCGGCGTAGTCTTCGCCGTACTGCTGCCGGTGGTTGGATTGAAGCAACTCCCGCTCACCTTCCACACCCTGGGAGCGATTCAGGTGGCGCATGTCGCTCTTGCTTTGGCCGTCATCGGGGTGGCCGAGAGTCTCTATGCTGCCATCCGCCGGGCCCGCTGAGCCGACAGCGGCAACTTAGTTTACCGCCGTTCCTTCCTCCACCACGGAGGACCTCTCCCCATTGCTCAGCAATTTCTCCAGAACCGGGATATGCACGCGTTGCGTTTCCACAAAGTCCACCCCGTCTGCCGTGATGGTGAACTCCGAGTCGTCCGCTCGGGTGATGTATCCCTTGGTTCGGAGATACCACGCCGTGAATATCAAATAATCACGTGGAAACCCCAGGCGGGCTTCGATCTCGCGAAAGGAAACTTCTGGTCGGTTCGGATTTGTGCGCCGCTGAAAATACAACACCGTCAGCACGGCCAACCGGCGGTTCAACTCACCGTCCATGTTGTCCATGAAATCAACCCATCGCCGATAGGGGTTCTGGTTGGGAGGACCGGCGATTCGCATCGTAGGCGGCGCGGCGTTCTGGATTGGACAGCACTTCGTAGGCTTGTTTCAACAGAAAGAATCTTCCCGGATCGCCGGTCTCGTGGTTATCCGGGTGATACCGCGCCGCCAGAAATCGATAAACGCGGTGGATCGTGTCAGGCCTCTGCACTCGGGCTGATTTGAAGAAACTCGTAGTAATCCGGGATTTCCATTGACCACTCACTCTCCCTGAAACGCTTGCCTGGAACGGGCAGAACTCAGCCCGAAATCTTGACACAATTGTGAATACATTGCGACACACGGAAGTGCAGCCGCAGAGATTACTTTCGTTACTTCGTGTGAAAGATCGCGTGGTTTATGTCGGGCCAGAACTCCTTGAAAATAAAAGTCCCTCCGTCAATCCCCACATTCAGAGCCCAACGCTGCCCGGTCTTGGTCCAGGAGCGGTTCGAAGCCGGATAGTAGAGGTTGGAGATGCCCGCAGCCGCTCCAGAGCCAACCACCTCGCTGAAATTGAAGCTGTTTCCCCCGCGATCCGTACGGGTTACCAGGATGCGCGTAAAGGCATATCCCGCCCGCTTCAGCAACCCGTTGGGTTTGTCCGGAGTTCCTCTTCCCAGGGTGTAATAGCGCGCGTCTTCCCGCAGTGCCACCGGGAGCAGAAATCCCACCCACAGGTTCTCGTCCGTCTGATCGGCAAAATTATGCCAGTAGTACCGCCCATACGCCGCCGCACCCGAATGAAACTCAGGCGTCGAGCCTTCCAGTTGCGATACCCCGGAGAGCAGTCCAATAAACACGAACGACGAGTAGTCGAAGCTGTCGCTGGCAAAGTCATCAAATTTCTCTTTCGGAGTCTGGGCTGGCAGGTGGGTGTTCGCGCTCACCGAGCGGAAGTTCGGAACGATCCCCAGAATGCGCTTGGTCTGCCTTCCCTCGCCCGAATCCTCCGGCGCTGGTGCCGACGCGGGCGCCGTCGAGCCCTCTTGCTGCCGCGGGTCCGGTGCGTCCGGCAGCCCCGCTGACGCCGCACCCAAACGGGCTTTTGAAGGGGCGTCACTTGTCAATTGAGCGCTGGCCAGAGTGCACAGCCAAGCCAACACGCAGACCAGGAGCACGGCCGTTCCTTACCATCCACGCCGGAAAATACCTCATATCTTTTGTTGGATGACGCTTACGGCGATTTAGCTGTGTTCAACTCTGGCCAGCTCACCACTTCTCGCCTTTGAACGGGACGCTTACCCGTCACATAGTACTGTGACGGCAGTACCCTTATGAAAATTTCGCTTGCGCTCCAGTTTGCACACTGGTTACTATTCAGACTCCCCCATACTCCGGCAGTCTACGCGTCTGTTCGCGCGTTGGAAAATTAGCGAAGAATGAATATTGGCGAAACTATCCGTAACTTCCGTTTGCAAAAAGGTATGTCACAGGGTGACATCGAGAAGCGCACCGGGCTCCTGCGCTGCTACCTTTCCCGTGTTGAGAACGGACACACTATTCCTTCGCTGGACACCCTGGCTAAAATCGCCGGCTCGCTGGAGATACCACTCGGCCAGTTCTTTGCGGAGAGTCCCGCGGACAGCGCCAAAAATCTGCCGCAACTCAGTGAAGACGAGGTGCGTTTCCTCTCCCAGATACGGCGCTATTCCAGCAGTCTGAATGACAGCGACCGCAAATTAGTGCTGGCGATGGTGAAGAAGATGGCGGTTCCCGCCGGACGCTAGTACCCGTGATCAGGCGGCGTTGGGACTTTCGGTCAGGGCGATCACGGCCAGTTCCAGCCGGTCGCGCGCGCCGGTCTTGCTGAAAATGCTCTGCAGGTGCCGTTTTACCGTGTTTTCGCTGATCGTAAGCTGTTGCGCGATGTCCTTGTTTTTCATGCCCCGCGCCACCAGGTACGCAATCTGTTTTTCGCGTTCACTCAGCCGGTGCAGGTTGGCGGCCCGCTCCTGCTGGGTTTCCACTGACATCGCCATCAGCACTCCCTGGGCCACATCGTCGCTGAACGCCAGTTCGCCGTCGGCCACCGTCCGGATGGCCGTGAACAGCTTCTCCGGGGCATCGCCTTTCAGCACCAGACCCGCGCGCTCCCAGGCGAACCACCTGCACATAATCGGGCTGGCTCTCCGAGCCGGTCAGCACCACGCTGGCGACCTTTGCCTCGGCGCGGTCGAGCTGACGCAGCACCTCGAAGCCATCCGTCTCCGGCATGAACAGATCCAGCACCAGCACGTCTGGATGTTGGCTTTCAACCAGTTCCAAGGCTTCCGAGCCATTGCTGGCCGTGCCCACCACCTCAAAATCGCGGTGCGCGGCCAGCAGCGCGCCAAGTGACTCCCGCAACACAGCATGGTCATCAGCAATCGCAATCCGGATCTTCTCGCCACGAAACATAGGAACTTAGATGCGAGTTAAGGCTGCAACTCGACGTCCTGCGTACAACAATTTTTTCTCCTTGAAGACGGTGACCGGCCGGACGGCCTCGGCCACGCCATCTGGCCGACTTTCGAGTGCAGCGCCGCGCCGCAGCCTTGTGCTATATTCCCAGACAGCAGCTCCCCCATTCTGTTTCGCTTCGTTTCATGACTGCTATCGTGTGCTCTCGTGACCATCGATGAAGAATTAGAGCTGCTGGAAGATTCTTTCCGGCGCCTGAAGATCGAGTACGACATCTACTTTGCCGGAGGAGCCAAGAAGCCCCCGGTGGACACCGAGTCGCGGGTTCAGAGCCTGATCCGGCGAAATATGGAGAACTCCCGCCTCAACTTCCGCAGCGTTTTCGGCTCTCCGGCATAGCCCAGAAGTATGCGGTCTTCAGCGATCTCTGGCGCCGCAAAGCCAAGATCAAAGACGAGGGCTATCGCCGTCCGCAGGATACGCTGCTTGGGGTTGGCGGCTTCGGCCACCTCGAGGACCGCGAAGCCGCTGTTCGCGGTAGACGAGGCTCAGGCCGAGAGCTTCCTCATCTTCACCAGCGATGTCATCGAGGTCGTGGCGCTCTATGAAGCCGTGGTGCGCGCCCGCGAGGCTGGCCGGCCAGCCGCTCGGCGCCTTCGACGCCTTCGCCGCGTTTGTGCAAATCAAGTCCAATCAGATTCGCTCCCAGTTCAACTGCCAGGCCGTCGAGTACACTGTAATGGTGAAGGGTGGGCAGGTGCGGCTCAAGGCGCGCGCCCGCAAAGACATCTAGTTACGCGTCGTTCGCGCGAATCCCGCTGCATCCTGAGCGGAGCGACGCGCTGCGGCTTGCGCGTCGAAGATCCTGGGAGCCTCCGAATTCCGTACGATTCCAAGCTTGATCAGTCCGTTGCCGCAGACCTGCGCATCTGCGCTCGCGGGCAGTGTCTCCCGGATTCCGGAGGCTTCATCATTGAATTATAGCGAGGAAATCATGGCGAAAATTAAACGTGCCATCCTGAGCGTCACCGACAAAACAGGACTGGTCGAATTTGCCCGGCGGCTTGCCGCCCAGGGCGTGGAGCTGATCTCCACCGGCGGTACCGCCCGCGTGCTGCGCGAAGCAGGACTGAACGTGCGCGATATCAGCGACCTGACCGGCTTTCCGGAGATGCTCGATGGCCGGGTCAAAACCCTCCATCCCAAGGTTCACGGCGGCATCCTCCACGTGCGCTCCAACCCGGCCCACGTCGCCGCCGTCAAGGAGCACGGCATCGAGCCCATCGACATGCTGGTGGTGAATCTGTACGCCTTTGAAAAAACAGCCGGCAAGCCCGGCGTGCACTTTGAGGAGATCATCGAAAACATCGACATCGGCGGACCCTCGATGGTGCGCTCGGCGGCCAAGAATTTTCAGGACGTCGCCATCGTAACCTCGGCCGCCGACTACGAAGCCATCGCCCAGGAGCTGGAGCAGCACGCCGGCGAGCTTTCCCTCAAGACCAAGTGGAGCCTGGCGCAGAAGGCCTTTGCCACCACCGCCGCCTATGACACGGCCATCGCCAACGCCCTCGCCGAAATCACCGTGGACGACCGCTCGCCACTTCGACATCAGCCAGATCGGCACACAGCGCCAGCTTTCCCGAGACCTTGCGCCTCCAGTTCCACAAAGCCTTCGATCTCCGCTACGGCGAGAACCCGCATCAGAAGGCGGCGCTCTACTCCGACGGCAGCGGCAAGGGCGTGGCCAACGGCCGCCAGCTGCAAGGCAAGGAGCTCAGCTACAACAACATCGTCGATCTCCAGGCGGCATGGGATCTGGCCCAGGAATTCACCGAGCCGGTCTGCGCCATCATCAAGCACACCAACCCCTGCGGCACCGCCACCGGAGCCACGCTGAAGCGAAGCCTACCTGCGCGCCCTGGAGTGCGATCCGGTCTCTGCCTTCGGCGGCGTCATCGGCGTCAACGGCGTCATCGACGGCGAAGCCGCCGCCGAGATGGCCAAGCTCTTCGTCGAAGCCATCGCCGCCCCCGGCTTCACCCCCGAGGCCCGCGAAGCCTTCGCCAAAAAGAAAAACCTTCGCCTCGTCGAGATCGCCGAACTCAAGCAGAAATGGGTGCTCAAGAATGTCTCCGGCGGCGTGCTGGTGCAGGACAACGATGTGCGCCCGCTCACCGAAGCCGACCTGAAGGTGGTCAGCAAGCGCCCGCCCACCGCCGAGGAGATGCGCGCCCTGCTCTTCGCCTGGAAGGTCTGCAAGCACGTCAAGTCGAATGCCATCCTCTATGCCCGCGACGGCCAGAGCGTCGGCGTCGGAGCCGGCCAGATGAGCCGGGTGGATTCCGCCCGCATCGGCGCCGACAAGGCAGTGCTGCCGCTGGCCGGAACCGTCGCCGCCAGCGACGCCTTCTTCCCCTTCCCCGATGGCGTCGAGGTCATCGCCAAGGCCGGAGCCACGGCCATCATCCAGCCCGGCGGCTCCGTGCGCGACCAGGAGGTCATCGACACCGCCGACCGCCTCAACCTCGCCATGGTCCTCACCGGCGTCCGTCACTTCCGCCACTAAGTCATCGCAGCCTGCCGCCCGCTCTCACCGCGTAGTTTGCCGTGGAGCGGGCATTGCCTCCGCCTTTATTTTGAGGTGTCATTCGGAACGAAGTGCGGAATCCCCGCAGCGCTCAAATCGTCCGCGCCGCTTCAAGGTATTCGCCGCAACCCTTTCCGGTTTCGACCTTCACCGGCGGCCCACATCCGTCCTCAGCTGGCGAATGTTGAGACTCGCCTCGCCGCCTGCACTCTGCCTGTGACTCTTATCACAAGCGGCAATTTCTCCCGCTCTGATAAACTTTGAACCTTTATGTCGTCTCCCAACTCGATCTTCGTCCGTGCCTGTAAAGGTCTTCCCACTGACTCGACTCCTGTCTGGTTTATGCGCCAGGCGGGCCGCTACATGTCCGAGTACCGCGAAGTCCGCAAGCACCACTCCCTCGTCGAAATCTGCAAGAAGCCCGCGCTGGCCGCCGAAGTCACCATCACGGCCGCCGAGGCTCTGGGCGTCGACGCCGCCATCATCTTTGCCGACCTGCTGCTTCCCCTGGAAGTCATGGGTCTGCCCTTTCACTTCTCCGCCTCCGAAGGCCCGGTGATCGAGAAGCCCATCCGCACCGCCGAAGACGTCAAGGTCCTCACCACCGACGGCGCGCCCGAGCTGAGGTATGTTTCCGAGGCCATCGCCCTGTGCGTCAAGCACTGGGGCAACAAGCTTCCCATGATCGGCTTCTGCGGCGCGCCCTTCACCCTCGCCAGCTACATGATCGAGGGCGGCGGTTCGCGCAACTACATCGAAGTCAAGAAGATGATGTACCACCAGCCCGCAGGTGTGGGACGAGATGCTGCGCAAGCTCAACATCGTGCTCATCGCCTACATCGCCGACCAGGTCAAGGCTGGCGCCGACGTCATCCAGGTCTTCGATAGCTGGGTTGGCTGCCTCAGCGTGGAGGACTACCGCAAGTACGTTCTGCCGCGCACCAAGGAACTGATCTCCGCCCTCAAGAAGACCGGCGTGCCGATCATCTACTTCGGAACCGACAGCACCACCCTGCTGCCCTCCATGAATGAGACCGAAGCCGATGTCATCGGACTCGACTGGCGGGTTCCCTTCGACGAGGGCTGGAAGCTGCTGAACCACCGTCCCGCCGTGCAGGGCAATCTCGATCCCGTCCTGCTCTTTGCCGAATGGGACGAGATTGAAGCAGCGCGCCAAAAACATTCTGGATCTCGCCGGCAAGCCGTCCCGGACACATCTTCAACCTCGGTCACGGCATTCTGCCCCAGACTCCGGTGGAGAACGTGAAGAACCTGGCCAAGTTTGTTCAGGAGTATTCGGCGCAGCGTCACGGCGCCGTCGCCGGGTCCCGATAGTATGCAGAAGAAGCCCGCCGTCCTGCTGCTTGCGCATGGAACTCCAGATCGAATCGAGGAGATTCCGGCCTACTTGGCCAACGTGACCAGCGGGCGGCCGCTTCCTCCCGCCGTGGTCGAGGAGATCCAGCACCGCTACTCGCTCATCGGACGCTCGCCCCTCACCGAAATCACCATGCAGCAGGCCGCGCTTATCTCCCAGGAGCTGGGCCTGCCCACCTACGTCGGCATGCGCAACTGGAAGCCTTACATTCGCGAGACGCTGTCGCAGATGGCCGCCGACGGCGTCACCCACGCCCTCGCCATCTGCCTCGCCCCGCACAACTCGCGCACCAGCGTCGGACTTTACCGCCGCGCCCTCACCAGCGAGACCGGCGAGCCGCCGTTCACCCTGGACTTCGTTCCCGAGTGGCACGCCGAGCCCTTGCTGATCCGCGCCTTTTCCGAGAAGCTGCGCGACGGCTGGTCGCGCGCCTGTCTCGAAGCCAACGCCCCGGTGCCGGTTCTCTTCACCGCCCATAGCGTCCCGGTGCGAACCATCGAAGCCGGAGACGACTACGAGCGCCAGACGCGCGAAACCGCCGCGCTGGTTGCCGCCAGCGTTCCGGAGATCGCCGGAAATTGGCGCTTCGCCTTCCAGAGCCAGGGCATGAGCGGCGGAGAGTGGCTCGGTCCCACGGTTGAAAGTGTGATCGAGGAGCTGGCCGCCGCCGGTCACAAACATCTTTTCGTGCAGCCCATCGGCTTCGTCTGCGACCACGTCGAAGTGCTCTACGACATCGATATCGCGTTCAAAAATTTTGCTGCCGCGACGCGGCATGGCGCTCACCCGGGCCGAGTCGCTCAATGACTCCGTGCTCTTTGCGCGCGCCGTCGCGCAACTGGTGCGCACCCGTCTTGCGGTCGCCGCCCAATCCGGCGCCTGAGCTCAAGCTGCGATGATAAACAGGTGGCCCATATCCGCCCGCTGTTGGCGAATCTGGGGTTGTCGAGCGGCTCCGGCAACAGTGTTGTTCGTTGCAGTTGTGGGAGTCGACATGCCGGTGCCCAGGTTCGCGCCGTGCTTTTCGGCGATAACCTGGGAAGCAATACCCTTCACCTATAAGGTGTTGTTCCTGCAGTTGTTCCGTCGTTGTAGTAGTTGTGAGGAGTTTCGTACATGCGTATCGCAATCATCGGCGGCGGCATCTCCGGACTCAGCGCCGCTTATTACCTGGAGCAGGAGCGCGCCGCCGGCGCCCCCGTCGAATACTCGCTCTTTGAATCCAGCGACCGCCTCGGCGGCGTCATGTTCAGCGACAAAATTGGCGACTGCGTGGTCGAAGGCGGTCCCGACTCGTTCCTCACCGAAAAGCCCTGGGCCAATCAGCTCTGCGCCGAACTCGGCATCGCCCACGACCTCATCGGCTCCAACGATGCCCAGCGCATCACCTACATCGTGGTCAAGGGCCGCCTGGTTCCCATGCCCGATGGCCTGATGTTCATGGTGCCCACCAAGCTGATTCCGACCGCGCTCACCCCTCTGTTCTCCTGGGGCACCAAGTTCAAAATGCTCGGCGAACTGCTGCATCCGCCGACGCCGGTGCACAAGGATGAAACCGTTGCCCAGATGGTGGAGCGCCACTTCGGAGCCGAAGTCGTCGATCGTCTCGCCGACCCTTGCTCTCCGGCGTTTACGGCGGCGCTGCCGCTTCGCTCAGCGTGCGCGCCGTGCTGCCCAAGTTTGTGGAGATGGAGGAGAACTACGGCTCGCTGTGCCGCGCCATGCTGGCCGGCCGCAAGAAGCTGGCCGCCATGCGCAAGGCCAAAGGCTACGCGCCCAAGCCGCTGTTCAGCTCGCTGAAGGGCGGCATGCAGCAGATGATCGACGCCATCGTCGCCCGCCTCGATCCGCAGAGCCTGCGCACCTCGACGCGCCGTCAGCCAGCTCTCGCCAAAGGACGGAGGCTGGGAGCTGATCACCGCACGCGGCCCCGAGCCCTTCGACGCCGTGATCTTCGCCACCCCGGCCCGCATCGCGTCGAACATGCTCGCCGCGGTCAACGCGCAGCTCTCCGAGGATCTGGGCAAGGTCGAGTACAGCTCCTCGATCACCGTGACCCTGGGCTACCAGCGCGACCAGTTGAAATCGTGCCCTCCGGGATTCGGCTTTCTGGTGCCGCGCAGCGAAGGCACGCGCATGCTGGCCACCACCTTCGTCCACACCAAGTTTCCCTTCCGCGCGCCTGACAACAAGGCGCTGGTGCGCTGCTTCCTCGGCGGAGCCAATGATCCAGGCGTGCTGAAGCTCAGCGACGAGGAGATCACGGCCATCGTGCGCAAGGAACTCAAGCAGATTACCGGACTCACCGCCGATCCCTGGTTTGTGAAGGTCTATCGCTGGGACCGCGCCATGGCGCAGTACACGCCCGGACATCTGGAGCGCATCGAGCGCATCGGCGCAAACTCTGAAGCAGATGCAAAATCTCTCCATCGCCGGAAACTTCTACAAAGGTATCGGCGTGCCCGATTGCGTCCGCACCGGCAAGGAAGCCGCCCTGCACATGGCCGCCCTGGCGCGCCAGGGCCAGACGGTCAAGGCCTAGCCGAACGATTGACCTTTCAAGCATCATTTCTGGAGCAACGTTGACCGATTGTGCAATCGTTCAGGACGATTGCACAATCGGTCATCTCATCTGTCCAACCAGTTACCTGAAAGTGAATGGTTGCTCCCGTTTTGCCTCTCGCCCTGTGCCCCTCGCCTGCGGTACCATCAATCGCGATGTCACGCATTCTGATCGTCGAAGATGAAGTCCACCTGGCGCAGGGTCTGTTGTTCAATCTTGAGGCCGAGGGTCACGAAGTCTCCGCCGTGGAAAGCGGCGAGGCTGCCCTCGAACTTCTGCTCGAACGCAACCAAATCTTTGACGCCGTCGTGCTCGACATCATGTTGCCCGGGGTCACCGGCTTTGAGGTCGCCGACTCCCTGCGCGCGGCGCGCAACTTCGTTCCCATCCTCATGCTCACCGCCCGCTCGCGTCCCGAGGATGTGCTCAAAGGATTCGCCTCCGGGGCCGACGACTATCTACCCAAGCCCTTCGAACTCAGCATCCTGATCGCCCGCGTTCACGGACTGTTGCGCCGCACGCAATGGCAGCGCGAGCAAGCCGCGCAGGAGCGCGAGCGCCTTTCGGCAACGGTTCCGCTCCCCGCCGCCGCCGGCCACGAGCCCCCTCCGCCGCCGCCCAACAACCGTGAGGCTCCGCTTGCCATCCTGGCTCCGCCTCCGCCGCACGATGTGTTTACCTTCGACGGACGAACCCTCGACTTCAATACCCTGGAACTCACCGCCCCGGCCGGAAAGATTCAGCTCACCCTCATGGAGGCTTCGTTGTTGCGCTACTTCATCGCGCATCGCAACCAAAACGTAAGCCGCAAACAGATTCTCGAAGAGGTCTGGGGACTGCACGAAGATACCGACACCCGCGCCATCGATAACTTCATCGTCCGCCTCCGCCGCTACATCGAGGACTCGCCCGGAACCCCGAAGTATCTCATCACCGTGCGCAGCATCGGATACCGTTTTCTCCCCGAGCACGACTGAACCCGTATTGTTGCCGGGCGGCCGGGTGGCCCATTCAAGCCCGCCTCTGGCTTGAGTGGGGCGGTTTCTCTTGACTTGATTGGAGGAGGTTCTACCAGCCATCGCCCCAGCCCAGGCGCTTCAACCTGCGCCAGTCTGCTTTTTTCGAGCGCGTGATCGTGGTGTTCGCAATCTCCCCATCGCGGCACAGCACCAGTTGCGTGTATCCGCTGAAAACCTTGGGATGGCGTACGATGCGTGCATTTGGATTCGGCACCGCGCTCTGGATTGGACTCTGTACTGGGCTGCCTATTGCGCTGCGCGAGAAGGCGGTGTACGAGAACTTTTCGTCTTCGTGTCCGAGCGTTGCTGTCTTCAACCGGCGATGCTCTGCCGTGCGCTCCACCCGCGCCGGGAAATGGCACCAGTCCCCACCCCCCGCCATCGGACACGCCAGCGCATTCGGACACGGCGCCGCAAGCCTTGCGCCCTCGGCCAGCAACTGCGTGCGCACGGCGAGAACATTGGCGAATCCCGCCTTTGTCCCCGGCTCAATCACCACCAGCAGCTTCTTCGTCCGCTCCCACGCCGCACGAATCAACCCCGCGCGCTGGTCTTCGCGCAACTCGTTCAGCGCATACGAGCAGACCACCAGGTCCCACGCGCCTTCCGGAACGTTTGCCGTCAAGTCCCGGGTCAAATCCCCTTTGGTCAAATCCCCTTGTACCCAACTGGTTTCCGGCAGCGCCTGGTCATCAGCCGCAGCGATGAGACGGCGGGCGATCTCGATCAGTTTCGCATCACGTTCCACGGCGGTCGCCGTACGCAGACCGGGGAAAACTTGCGCGGCCGCCCACAGCGCCGTCCCCGGGCCGCTGCCCAGGTCGAGCACCGAACCGACTTCCTCGCCGGAACTCTCGCGCGTCCAGCTCAGCGCGGCCACCGCGGCGGCAAAGGTCGCAGGCAACCGTACCGCAAGATAGGCCGCGCGCTGCTCGTCATTCGAGAGTGCCACCGGTTTTCCGCTCAGCGCCCCGTGCGCCGCGCCCTCGCGATAGCACTCGGTCAGCCGTGCCGTCGCCGCGCGCAATTTCCCACCGTCGCAGCCGTCTAACTCCTGCTCCACGGCCCGACGCAATGCTGGAGGCAGTTGCATCAGCGCGCCTTCACGGCCTTGCGATAGGCAATGACGTTGCGCTCGTGCTGCTCGAAGTTTGCGGAGAAGTGGTGGCGTCCGCTGCCGTCGCCCACGGCGACAAAGAACAGATAGCCGGTGTTGCGCCGGTTGCATGGCGGCCTTCAGCGCGGCCGTCCCCGGGATTGGCAATCGGTCCCGGTGGCAGTCCGGCAAACTTGTAGGTGTTGTAAGGCGAGTCCGATTGCAGATCGCTTTGATAGATGCCGCCGCGATAATTCCCCTTGAGCATGGCCGCATACACCACCGTCGGGTCGGCCGCCAGAGCCATGTTCTTCGCCAGCCGGTTGGCGTAAACGCTGGCCACCTCGGCCCGCTCTTCGGGGTCTGCGGTTTCCTTCTCCACAATCGAGGCGAGGGTCACCAGCCGGTGTGTATCCTGCTGCAGCCCCAGACCTTGCGCCTCTTTCTGGAAGCGCCGCACCATCGCCGCCGCCATCTCCCGCATGGTCATCGTGCGGGAGAACACGTAGGTGTCGGGAAACAAGTATCCCTCGAGCGATTTCGCCTGCGGATCGACCGCGCGGATCAGCGCCGTGTCATGGGTGGCCTCGGCCAGAAAGTCTTCCTTCTTTCCCAGTCCCGCGCCCTCGATGGCGGCGGCGATCTCAAACATGTTGTAGCCTTCCGGAACCACCACCGTGCGCACCAGCACGTCTCCGCGGGCAATCCGCTCGAAGACCTCCAACCCGTTGGCCGCCTTCACAAAGCGGTATTCGCCCGCCTTCAGCTTCTTGCCCGGCATGGCGTAGTGCAGCAGTTCGAAGGCGAACCGGCTGCGCATAACGCCCGCGCGCTCCAGCCCGGCGGCGATGGTCTTGGACGAGGAACCGGCAGGGAACAGCAGGTCCTGCGGTACTGGCGGAGCAATCGGAATCGCCAGCGCCCAGGCAAACCACAATCCCGCCGCCAGCAGAAGAAGTGCAAGGAAACGAACCATATTTTTCTAGTGTAGAGGATTAGCGCGTAAGCAGGAATTTCTCAGCCTTCGATGCCAGAGCGGACAAAGCCGCGTAAAGACTCCGGAACAGTTGCGCTGCCATAGTGGATGTTGCGCGAAGGGTGATGTTGCCTTCGTGATTATCTAGGGGATTTCAACTCCTCTTATTCGTGAGCACGTCTCCGGCTTTCGTCTTTATCACTTTGTAAAACTCACTGATTTTCCCGCGTCCCTGGGTCGGTTGGGTGTAGAGCCTGCGCCTTCTGGCGTGCTTGCTCAGCCAGATCTTTCCGTCCGGCGGCGTCGTAGATGCTCGCCAGCGCTTGCCAGCGGGTCTCAGCCTCTGGCGTAATTCGTATGGCTTCCTGCTGCGATTCGATGGCCCGTTGCGGCTCGCCGGCTGCAAGGTATGCCAGGGCACGTCCCTCGGCAATTTGCGCAAGAAACTCGGGGTCCATATTCAGCTTGCCCTGCCAGTACCGTGCTGATTCTTCAGCCTTAGAAAAGTCCAGCAAGGCGGATGCAGGTTGGTGAAGTGCGTAGTCAACGTAACCTAGCAGGAGGTACTCCTTAACCGGAGACACGGTGAGTTGGGCTGCGGTTTGAATCAGCGGCCGGGCATCTGTAAAACGGCCGTGATGGAAGTAGAACTGGCCCAGGTCGAACCAACTATCGCCCTGGTCCTTCCTTAGTGATAGAGCGGTCTCATACTCCTGTTCCGCATCTTCACCTTGATTCCGCGCCTCGTAGATGATGGCAAGGCTGTGATGTATGACCGGATCGTCGGGGGAGATGGCTTCGCCGCGCAACAGGGCCTTCATCGCTTCATCCACCCGATTCAGTGACAGTAGAGCAATCCCCGAATTCGCATAGAAGTTAGAAAGTTCCCTACGCGATGCTGGCGTTGGCGGCACAAACTGATGACTGTCGCAGTTGACCTCGTACCGGTCGATCCATGGACGATTCTGAGGGCGATTACGCAGCAGGACTATGGATACCTCGTCCAGATAGACCGGGCGCCACAGATGGCTCTGGCATAACGACATCAGGTCCGGGATCCCGCCTCCACTGAAACGAACCCGCGGGAAAAACAGGATGTTGATGTCCCTGCGATCCGACTCCTGCTCCCAAAGCGGAGAATCGAGTGGGGAGGAAATGAATCCTTGTTGCTCGGACCAGACAGCGGGACTGACATTTCGTCCGTCGATAAAATCACGATATTCCGGCCCGAGGCGCCATGCGGTAAACCCGCCTAAGTTATATTCTTGGAATATATTGCCGGGTAATTTCTCGCGCCGGATGAAATCAGCGGCACGCTCGGGAAACCACCAGGATTCTCCGGATCCGAACAGCGTTCCGCTATCCGCCACGATATGTGCACGGCTGGATATAAGATCGGCGATTCGCACACCGGTCAGCAGGCACAGAGCGCTTGCCGCAACCAGAGCCACTGTGCTCAGAAACTTAAACCGCTGGCCCGCATTGCCTTCTTTTGTGTTGCCGAGTGCTTCGGTCAAGATGCTGCTGCCGACGACGACCGCGGTGATCGCAAACAGACTTTGATAGCGCATATGCTGCATTGATTCGTAGAGGGCCACAGCCATCAGCAAAGCTGCTCCGAGTTGCCGTCTCCAGAGCGCGACCGCGACCACCGCAACGGCAACCACCGCCAGCCACCAGTAACTGCTGCCTGGATTGCGCCAGTCCAATAGCTGGTCCAGGCTGGAAAGCGAAATTGGTACGGCTGAAAGCTCCCAGACAGCGGGACCACTACCCACTGGCCCTGGCTGGAGCCCCGCCAGGCTCAGCGCGGATCTGAAGTTGCTGAATCCGAAAGGATTCAGCAAGGTGACAACCACGGTGGTTGCCAGCGCTGGCCATGCCTGCCGCAGGCGCAGCAGCGTCGCCGCGCGCCGTGATGGGAATACGAGTTCGAGCGCCTCCATCGACAGATAAGCAAAAAGAATGCCTATGCCCACGATGAATCCGGGATGAAGATTCACCCACAACAGCATTACTACGGGCAAAATCCATAACTGGCGGCATGTAGCGCGGAGTTCAGCCGCTCCCTCGTCGTGCTCGGGCTTCAGGCGCGGAATGGCAGCGTTACTCTGATGAAAGCGCCAGAGTAGAACGAGGAAAATGGCAAAGAAGAGATGAGTGAAAAGGTCGGGGCGTGGCGCCATGCGGCCAGCCAGCGTGGGCACCGCAAAGATTGCCAACACCGCGGCAGCCGTGCGCTCTCGCCGCGAGCATCCCTGCACCAGCAAGGCTACCAATGCCATCATGGCCAGGGCGCAGAACCAAGTCAATCCAGCGTATCCGAAGGCATTGGAGATGCCGTAGAAGAGCACGCCGGCGAAGGGCGGATAGATCCACTCCGCTCCGGGTGACGTGTAGGACAGGATGTCTGTGCTGGGAACGGTGTGATGCTGAACCACGTATCGCCCAGTAGCCAGATGCCATCCCATGTCTAGATCGAAGAGCGTATGGAACCCGGACAGGAAGGCGTATATCAAGGCCAATCCCACGAGTGCCAGGCTTAGCTGGCGTTGCGTGATGCGAAACCGCGGGTGACGCTGCTCCTGCGGCGTGCTCTGCAAGACGCGTTGGGACTTTTTTGTTCTCAATTTTTGGACACGCGGAGACATATTTCTATAATGCCGAAGTTCGGATGAGATTGATAGTTATGTGAATGTGGCTATCTAAGCTGGAATCTTCTTTTTTCAGGGCTGATTCGTGGTGTAGCAAAAGCAAGGGTACCTTCCCCGCCGTTAAACCCGCATGGAGCGCGAGATTAACGGCGGGGTACAAGGTTCGCCTTCGTTCAGGCCCGAGTTCGCTTGGCTGAGTGCGAGGTGGTCAGGCTGCGGGTTGCAGGTTCTGGCGCCTTCGTCGTGCATCGTGCCGTGCACGAGGTAATGGTATTCGGGAGCGGGAAAACCAGCTTGGCTGAAGGTATTGCGGATCAGCCGGTTGGTATCGAAATAGACCTGCCAATAATTCTGGTTGGCGCAGTACGGACGCACGACCAGCACCGGACCAGCCAGGTTGAACTCGAAGATTTCGACCACGGGAGCCGGAGCTGCCAGCACATTGGGAATTCGCATGATCCCCTCGCGCAACAGCGCGATGGCCTGATCAGGGTTCACCTGATGGTTGAGCTGGGCGGTCAGATCGACGCGGCGATGGTCATTGCGGGTGTAATTCATAATGTTGTCGCCGAAGACCTTGGAGTTGCCGACGATGGCGACCACGTTGGCCGGAGTGTTGAGAATGGTGGCAAACAGTCCGATGGACTCGACCGTGCCCGTGACGCCGCCCGCTTCGATGTAGTCTCCGACCTTGAAGGGGCGCAGCACCAGCAGGAAGACGCCGGCGGCAAAGCTGGAAAGCAGGCCACTCCAGGCGACTCCGATGGCGATGCCGACGCCCGCGAGCAAGGCGGCGAAGGAGGCGGTCTCGACGCCGAAGAAGCCGAGCAGGGCGACCACCAAGATTACGTTCAGCAGGATGCTCATGGCCGAGCGCAGGTAGCCGACCACCGTTGCGTCCAGGGTTTGGCGGTCGAGCGCGCGCACCGTCAGCTTGAGCGCGAAGCGGATGAGCGCCCGCCCAACGATCCAGAGGATGATGGCTCCCACTACTTTGAGGGCGACTTGGGTCACAAGCACAAGTGCTGACTGTAAGGTGATATTCATGTGGAACCTCCGGGATGGGATTGCGAGGTGCACCACGCCGCATATGGTGCAGCTCTCTGCTTAGGCAGACGGGCGGCCTGCATGGGCCAAGCTTTTCGGCAGAGCACCAGTGGCTCGCCGTGAGGTGCGATCGGTTGTGGACAGATCACACTTCGGCTGATAGGATGCCGAGTTGCCGGACGGGGTTACCTCTGGCTTGTCGCCGCTACTTTCTTCCGGCAATCTGGGATGGCCGACGGGGACGAGGTAGATGGGCGTTATGGCGGCGGGGAGCGATGCCGCCTGCGCCGCTTGTTTGGGATCGACCCCACCGACGGGGACTGCTCCAAGATTCAGCGCAGTGGCCTCAAGGAGCAGGTTCTGGGCGGCGTGGCCGGCTTCGAGATTGACGAGGCGAAGGCCGGTCTCGCGGTCGGTACCCTTGCTGGCGCGATCGTATTCGCCGGCGATGAGAAAGACCACCGGGGCGGACTTGTACGGTTGCTTGCGAAGAAAGCGCGGCGCGAAGATCCTTGTCCGAAAGCTGGTGAAGAGCGTGCGCGGCAGGAAGGTATTCGAAGAAGCCGTCGGGTTGCGCGAGGTAGAGATGGAGATAGTACTGGGCATGCGCCGAGGGGGCCGTGCGATGACCCTTGTCATCGGTGACTCCCTGTGCCGCCCAGAGTAGCTGGGATAGCTCCGCCAGGGTGAGTTTGGTGGATTGGAAGGAACGGATCGAACGGCGATGGGCGAGGGCATCGTTCAGCGACATGCCTCCGGTGCGCAGCGGAGCCGGGAGCGCAATGTTGGCCGCCACGGGCGCAGCGGCCTGCTGGCAGGAGACCGGCGGGGCCGAGAACAGCGCCGACGTTAGAAAAATGCAGAGCAACAGTTGCGCATAGGTTTCCTACGACTAGAAGTGGAAGCGCGCCCCCAACTGGATTTCGCGCTCGCGGTAGATGGTGTTGGCGGCGGCGGTCGGGGTATTGAAGTTGGAGTCGTACTCCAGGGTGGAGTTGTAGACGCGTGTAGTAGCTGTTAGTTGCGGTCGGTGACAATCTGGTGATTGAAGAGGTTGAATGCTTCGGCAAGGAACTCCAGATCCTTGCGCTCGCCGAAGTAGATGCGGCGCGAGAGGCGCAGGTCGACGTTGTAGAGGTTTCCGTAGCGGAAGGTGTTGCGTCCGAGAAAGGGCAGGCGGGTCTGGCCGCCGGTGCCCATGAATCCAAGGCATCCGGCGCAGGTGGTGATGGGTGCGTCGCCGCTGACGTCATCGCTGAAGGGCTTGCCGGTGGCGATCTGGACGATCGGCGCGAGCGTCCAATGGTCGAGAGCGGCGTGCAGGAAGCCGCGCGATTGTGCGGAAGAGACGCGGGGTCCAGAAGAGACTTCCGATGAAGCGGTGACGGACGTCGTAGTTGGAGGTGCCGTAGTCGGGACGAGCGACGTAATGACTGACGCCGTCGAACTGGTAAGTGAAGGGGATGGGGCTGAGGGTGTTGTTGTAGGTGGTGAAGGTGGTTGAGTTCTGATTGAAATCCAGGGCGTGCGACCAGGTGTAGTTGAAGCGGAAGTCCAGGCCGCGTGCTCATGGTGCGATTGAACTGCAGCACCAGCGCGTTGTAGGAGGAGTTCACGTTGGAGCGAATCTGGGTGATGGTCTGGAAGTTCGGGATTGAGCCGGGCGGTGTAGACGGGGACGGTGAGGGTGTGTCCGTAGTATGGGCCCTGCGGCGCCGCTGTAGTAGTCGGAGGCGAAGGTGTAGGTGACATCGGTGCGGCTGTTGGGATCGAGGTTGATGTCGATGAAGTTGGGCAGTTCGCGGCCGAGGCTGAGCAGGTAGGAGGCCGAGATCACGGTGTTGCGCGCGACCTGCCGCTCCAGGATCAGGTCGGCCTGGTGAATTTGCGGAGTTCGCATGTTGGGGGCGAAGACGGCGACGTTGCCGCCTTGCGTGGCGGAGCTAGGGGTCGGCGGCGGCGACGTTGGGGAAGATCGGTCCCTCCAGGCAATTGGTGGCGAACATATAGCAGGCTTTGTAGCTGTAGCTGCGCTGCGCGGCCTGGGTTCCGGTGTTGGTGATGGCCGAGGAGATGGTGGAGTTGCTGATGCGTGCGTAATAGATGCCGTAGCCGCCGCGCAGGGCGGTTTTGCCGTCACCGGTGAGCGCCAGGGCGAAGCCGAAGCGCGGGCCGAAGTTGTTCTTGTCGGAGGGAAACGACTGGGTGGCGGCGAGCAGCGGGTTGGGCGCCTGCGGACTGGGCAGGAGCTCGAAGTCATAGCGCAGGCCGAAGCTGAGGGTGAGCCGGCGCAAGGGCGCGCCAGTCGTCCTGCACGAAGAGCGCGCCGTCAAAGGTGTGGAAGGCGAAGGCGGGAGGTGCCGAAGCCCTGGGTGAAGCTGCTGTAACCGCGGTACGGGTGGGATATCCGTGCTGCCCGGGCAGAATGGGCGATGGGGCTCTTCTGCCACTGGTAGAGATCGGCGATGAAGTTGGCGCGATAGTCGTAGTTGTAGGCTGCCGTTGGCGGCGTAGAGATTGTTCATCTCGTCGTGCACGACGATTGGCGTCAAAGCCGAACTTGAAGACGTGGCGGCCGTGCATCCAGCTCACGGTTTCGGCGATCTGGTTGCGATATTCGTCGGGAAGGGCGCGGCGGGGCATGGTGGCCGGGGTTCCGAAGGTGAAGCCGGAGGAGTCGGCGAGGACGGAGACGGAGGGAGCCAGAGCCGTTGGGGCCGACCGGTTCGCCGGGCGCGGGCGGCTGCGGCAGCTGGTATTCGAAGTCGCGGCTCCAGGAGTAGCGCAGCTCGTTGGTGAGTGATGGCCGAGGGTGGAGGTGAGGCGGGCGGTGAGCGTATCGACCTTGACGCCGTCGAAGCCAAAGCTGGCGATGCCGAGGTCGACGACCGGATCGGTCTGCACGCCGCCGGGCGAGCTCCAGCGCAGGCGGTTGTAGGCTGAGCGAAAGCAGTGTTGTGCGGATTGAGGTGGTAGTCGAGCTTGGCCAGAGCCGATCTGGTGCTCGGCGGTGCGGGCAACGGGGCCGAGCAGACTGGCCAGGTAGCTGATGCCGCTGTGGAAGGCGGCGATGGCGGCGGCGTCCGAGCTGTAGAGGGGCATGACGTTGCGGGTGAGCGTGTAGAGCTCGTCGGCGGAATTGTCAGAGCCGCAGACCTGTACCAGGGCGCGATTGGCGGTGCTCATCCCGGCATAGTGCGAGGGAATGACGCAGGGCGGAGCAAAGAGGCTGGAAGCATTGGCGGCAGCGGCCACGGCAGGATAGTCGCGGCGCTGCGCATCGAAGGTGACGAAGTAGAAGAGCTTGTCTTTGACGATGGGGCCGCCGAGGGTTCCGCCGAACTGCTGGCGGCGGTCGAGGGGCTTGATGTGTTCGGTGGTCCAGTCGCCGTCAGGCTGTTGCACGGGGACGACGGTGAAGGCATTGGCGGCGCCGAGGGCGTTGTCGCGCATGTAATAGAAGAGCCGGCCGTGGATCTGGTTGCCGCCGCTGCGGGTGACGGCGTTGACGACGGCTCCGGCGGCGCGGCCGTACTCGGCGGAGAAATTGGAGGTGTTGACCTGGAACTCGCGCACGGCAGCCTGGCTGATGACGTAGCTGATGCGGCTGCGTCCGCGCTCTTCGCTGAAGAAGGCCTGGTTATTGTCGGCGCCATCGACGGTGCTGTTATTCATCAGGCCGCTGATGCCGCGGAAGCTGATGAGGCCGAAGTTGCCATCGAGCGTGGCCGTGGGCGTAAGCAGGGCGAAGTTGGACCAGCGGCGGCCATTGATGGGAAGATTTTCGATGGCGGCGGCATCCAGATTGCTGGCGAAATCCGGCTGCGTGGTATTCACCGCCGGAGCTTCATCGCGCACTTCGACGACCTCATGCGTCGCCGGCGACCGCGAATGGAATCGCGACTTCCGTGATGCGGCCGACCTCGACGGTGATGCGCTGAATCTGAAAATCGGCAAAGCCGTTGCTGGTGGCATTAAGCGAGTAATCGCCGGGCTTGAGTTCCACGATGCGAAAGGTTCCGTTGGCGCCGGTACGGGCCTCGAAAGCGCTCGCCGGTGTCGGCGTTTTGCAGAGTGATTCGCGCGCTCGGAGACGGCGGCGTGATGGGCATCCCAGGCCGACCCTGCAATGGCTCCGGAGAGCGAACTTTGCGCAATGGCAAACGAGGAAAGAAAGAAGAGCAAGAAGACAAGACAACACAGGACAAGCGAGAGCGAGTTTTCACATGCGTACACCTTTCCAGGCAGGCATTGCCCGTGCACTGACAGCGCATCGCGCGCGCAGGAATGTCCGAAATGTTTGTTAAAAAGACGGGCTGATTAAAGCATCTTTAAGCGATTGTGTCATCACAGAAAACATTGCCGAAAGTTATGCTGTCGGATATTCGCGGGCGAGCGGGCAATTCGCGGTGCAGCGGCCAGGGGCCAAGCCAGCGTCGATATGCGCCGCTGAATCAGCTACCGCGGCTCGTGATAGCCTTACTGGAGCACTTGCTCCGCGGATGGTTACTTTGGTGATGCCGCGAGCGAGGGCGCAGCTTCCGTATGGGCCGCATTCACGTTCTCTCCGAACATGTCGCGAACAAAATCGCCGCCGGCGAAGTGGTGGAGCGTCCGGCTTCGGTGGTCAAGGAGCTGATCGAAAACTCGCTGGACGCCGGAGCCACGCGCGTCCGGATTGACATCGAGGCCGGAGGGCGCAAGCTCATTCAGGTGACCGACAACGGCTGCGGAATGGTGCGCGACGATGCGCTGCTGGCCTTTGAACGCCACGCCACCAGCAAGCTGAAAAACGACGACGATCTGCTCTCGATTTCCACCCTGGGTTTCCGCGGCGAGGCGCTGCCTTCGATTGCGGCCGTGAGCCGGTTGCGCATGGAGACGCGCGAGGCCAGCGAGGCCAGCGGCACGGTGGTGGAGATCGCAGGCGGACGCATCCTGACCGTGGAAGAGGCTGGACTGCCGGCCGGAACTTCGATCAGCATTCGCGATTTGTTCTTCAATACTCCGGCGCGGCGGAAATTTCTGAAGGCGGAGTCCACCGAACTGTCGCACATCGCTTCGCTGGTGACGCACTACGCGCTGGCGCATCCGGAGATGCATTGGGAGTTGCACTCGGCAACCAACGCGATGCTGGTGGCTCCGCCGGTTGCCAGCCACTCCGAACGCATCTACCAGGTTTTCGGCAAAGAGACCCTCGACGAACTGATTCCGCTGGCGGCGCAGATGACGCTGGAGCGAGTCGGGCTGCCGGAGCCGCCGCCCTGGCGCCGCGAGCCGGAGTACGAGCCGCCTACGCCGGGCGAGCTGCGGCTGCACGGCTTTACCAGCAAGCCGGAGATACAGAAGCTGAACCGCAACTCGATCTTCATCTTTGTCAACGGGCGGCTGATTCGCGACAAGGTGGTGATGCACGGCATTCTGGAGGGATACCGCAACATCATTCCGCCGACGGTGTATCCGGTGGTGCTGCTGTTTCTGGAGATGCCCTGCACGGAGGTCGATGTGAATGTGCATCCCTCGAAGACCGAGGTGCGCTTCCGTCAGCAGAGCTTTGTGCATGACTTTGTGCGCGATGCGGTACGCTCGGCGCTGATGGCGGCGCGTCCGGCGCCGGCCTTTGCCAGCGAAATCCACATGGCGGCCCTCGGCGCGGGTTGCGCTGACGCCGCCGCTGCCGGGCAGTACGCCGGAATTCCAAGCCGTTGCGGGATGGCCGGAGGAAGCCGGCAGCCGGAGGTGAGAGCAAGCCGAGTTTTCCGTCTTTTCGCTGATTCCGCCGGAGCCTGTGCCGCGCAATGAGGCGCTGCCGTTTTCCGGTTCGATGACGGTGGAGGGCAACGCCGCGGTGGGCGCGGTGAGGATTGCTCCGCAGGGCTTTGGAACGGAGCAGCGCGGACGCAATCGCGGTGCAAATCGCGAACGCAGGAGCTGGTTCCGGAGACCGCGAGCGTCGTGCGCTCTGCCGCTGGACGGGATCGACGATGCGATGGATCTGTCGATGCTGGGCACGCTGAAGCCGCTGGGACAGATTCGCGACTCGTTCATTCTTGCCGTCAACCCGCAAGGGCTGTGGATTATCGATCAGCACGTGGCGCATGAGCGGGTGTTGTTTGAGAAGATTCTGGAGGAGCGCGGCGGCAGGCAGGTGGAGGCGCAGCGGCTGCTGATGCCGATCATCGTGGAGCTGAGGCCGGCGCAGCAGGCGATCTTTACGGAGATTGCCGAGGAGCTGCGGCGCAACGGCTTTGAGGCCGAGCCGTTCGGAATCCGGACGATCGCCATTCAGTCGGCTCCGGCCGGAATCACCGGCGACGACGTGGCGGAGATGCTGCAGGAGTTGCTGGAGCAGTTCGAGCGCGAGGAGCAGGCGCTGAACCTGGAGAAGATTCGCACCCGGATTGCGGCCTCCATCGCCTGCCATGCCGCGATCAAGGTGAATATGCCGCTGGATACGGCCAAAATGGAGTGGCTGCTGGCGGAATTGGCGAAAACCAAGTATCCGATGAGCTGTCCCCATGGCAGACCGGTCGTGCTGCGGTATTCTGTAAAGGACATTCAGAAAGCTTTTAAGCGAATTTAGAGCGATTTGCGAGCTCCCGTTGCCGGGTGCACGCGGTCGCATCTCCCCAAGTAGGTAGCAATGACAGAGCAGGAATTGCAAGAGCTACGCGACGCCAAGTGGCGCACCAACGGCCAGCCGATCCGCACCCAGGACGATGCGCGCGAATTTATCGAGAGCGTGGGCTTTTGCCTGATGTACCCGCTGCGTCCGGCGGTGCTGGTGCCGACGTTCATCGGAGCGTGGGCCGGAAACCATGACAACCTTCCGACCTGGCAACACGCCTTTGCCGATCCGCGGGCCAAGGATGCCCTGGAAGTGATGGTGCGCACCCTGCGCCAGAAGTTCGCCTTCGAGGCACCGCTGTTCGGAGATACGGATTTTCTGGTTTCGGCCTCGGTGTTTCCGTACTTCTACGGGCTGGTGGGCGACCGCAATCCGCGAGCGGCGATCAAGACCGGCAACCGCTCGGAGTACTCGCCGCTGGCGGCGCACGTCTTCCAGGTGATTCAGAAGGACGGACCGATCACCAAGAGCCGGATGCGCGAGATTCTGGGCGGAGAGCTCTCTGAGGCGGCGATTGACCGGGCGCTGGCGGAGCTTTCGCTCAAGCTGCGCATTACGCGGGTGGATTACCGGGCCGAGCAGGGCGCGTATTGGGACGTGTTGCTGCGCTGGTGTCCGGACGAGGTGCGCGAAGGCATGAATATGTCGATTGCCGAGGCGCTGACCGCGCTGGTCTCCAAATACATGGAATGCGTGGTTGCGGCCGAGCAGTTGGAGGTGGAGGAGTTTTTCAGCACCTTCATCGGGCGCGGCCGGGTGCGGGAGGCGATCAACGCGCTGCTGGCGGCACGGGAATTCCAGTTTACCCACGTCGGCACGCGCTCCATGCTGCACATTGCCCCGCCGAAACCCACGATGGCGACTCCGCGGCGGCTGGTGCGTCCGGGGCAGCCGATTGCACGGCGGCCACGTCGCGGGCAGTGCACCGCGCCCGCTGCACGCCCGTCCCGGCGAAAACATCGGCCAAGCACCGAGCCCAAAGCAAGCCGAGCCGTCCGACATCCACCGGATTCCGAGAAAGAATGAACGAAGCTACTCCTAGAAGTTTGTGATTGCGATCGACGGACCGGCCGGAGCAGGCAAGAGCACGATTGCCTCCCGGCTGGCGAAGACACTCGGCTACGTCAATCTGGAATCCGGCGCGATGTACCGGGCTCTGGGGCTGAAATCGATTGAGGCGGGAGTTCCGGTGAGTGACGGCGCCGCGCTGCTGGCGCTGGCGCAGCGGTCCACCATTGAACTGGAGCCCACGCCGGAAGGGAACCGCGTGCTGCTCGATGGGCGCGACGTTTCCGCCCGGATTCGCGAACGCGACGTGACCGACGCCGCTTCCAGGGTCTCTACCCACCCGGAGGTGCGCGAGTGGATGGTCGGCAAGCAGCGCGAAATGGGAGCCCAGGGTGGAGTCATCATGGAAGGGCGCGACATCGGCACGGTCGTCTTTCCGGACGCTGAGGTAAAGATATTCCTCGACGCGGACCCGAGCGTTCGCGAGGGGCGCAGGGTGAGTCCAGGCCAATGCGCAGGACGATCCGGAGCGCGCAGAAAAGCTGAAACAGGATCTGCGCGAACGCGACCGCCGGGATTCCACTCGCGCGGCTGCCCCGTTGCAAGCCGCCGCCGATGCGGTTCACATCGACTCCAGCGCGTTGACCATTGAAGAGGTGATCGCGCGCGCCGAGCAGATTGTGGCGGAAAAGCTGAAGCAGCACTCTATGAAGTAAGTTGGTCTGCGGGATTGGGTCGCGCTGAGCGAATCAATCCCCGCTTCTATCTGCGCCCCGCAAGATAGTTTTCATCCTCCGCTCTACTTTCCTGTGGAAAACAATTTTGAATACGATGCAAAGCGCAACACTGTAACGAAATCTCTCGTATTCGGTTGCATCTCTCCTAAGCTGTTGATTCCATGTATTCAGGTGGCATGATCGAGCCTTGCTGGCTCCTTTGGCATGTTGTGTTTCACAACGTATGCGGTTGTAGCGAATTCCCGCGAACTTCCCGTTGTCATGGCTAACCTGCTTGTTTTGCGTGAGATAACTACTCCTCCCGGCGATGGCCAACAGACTGCATTAAGAGAGGCGTACGCGGCAGCACAAAGAAGCCGCGAAAATTCAAACAAGGTGCCCCGAAAGGGGCGGAGGCTAGGTCAATGACAGTCATTCTCGTTCTCGCACTCTTCGTTACGTTCCTGGTGGTTGAGCGCATCACAACAACAAGAAAGCTCCCGAATTCGTACTGCAAACCGCGCCTCATGCCGAAGCCGGATTGCGCAAGGCTCCGCCCATCGTCGCCGGCTTTGAGATTCCGGAACACCTGCGCTTCCACCAAGGTCATGCCTGGGCGCTGGGCGAGAGCCCGAACCTGGTGCGCGCCGGGATCGACGACTTTGCCGCCAAACTGATCGGCGCCGCCGAGGAGATCAACCTGCCGCAGCGCGGCCAATGGATTCGCCAAGGCCAGAAGGTTTGGAGCTTCCGCGTCAACGGTGAACTGGTGGAGATGGTTTCCCCGATCGAAGGCACGGTGAGCGATGTCAACGACGAGATGGTTCGCCATCCTGAGATGCTGACCGCAGATCCCTACGGCAACAGCTGGCTGATGACCGTGCAGAGCCCGGACGCCAAGACCAACTTCCGCAACCTGCTGACCGGCAACATGGCCCGCAGCCTGATGAACGAGAGCGCGCAGAAGCTGGCCAAGTACATTCCGGCATCGGCCGGCAACCTGGCCCTGGCGCAGGACGGCGGCAAGGCTCACGACGAGATCGGCAAACTGCTTCCGGCCGACCAGTACATCGAGATCACCAAAGAGTTCTTCCTAGCCTAATTAACCTGTTGCGACTCGCCCGGGGGGAGGCAAACCCCCGGGCATTTTTGCGGGCGCGGAGTCGGCACGTACCTTCTATAGCGGTTGCAGGGTTGTGGTATCCGCTTCTCCTTCGAACCCACATTTGCTACGGCAAATATGGGGCACCCTCGGGACACACCTACGCTGAAAGCGATCTAAATGGGACCTTGACGAGGGTCACAAGTGGGGGTGACTCGAATCACGGCTGGAGTCACGGGAAACGCCCAGACTAGAGCGGCCTGCGGGGTGCGCGCGAGGGCTCCGAGGGCGAGAGGTTATTGAACCGCAAGCAACCGAGTAGAGCGGAGGCCGCAGATGACGATTCTGGCTCATAAATTGATTCGAATGATTGAAACGCACTCCCGGGCACTCGCCGAAACCCTGGAAGCGAAACTTTTGCGTTCGGAGCGATGTGCCGATTACCGCCGCATTTCTCCGGAAGAGATGAAGGCGCTGGTTGTCGGGATATATGGGCATTTGGGCGAATGGCTCATCACCAAGACAGAGCAGGATATCGAGCAGCGCTACAGCACGATTGGAGAACGGCGGGCCGAGCAGAGCGTTCCGGTGAGCCAGTTGGTGTGGTGTATTGTGCTGGTAAAGGAAAACCTCTGGGATTATTTGCGGAACAACGAAGATCTGGAAAATACGTCGCAGATCTTCGGGGAACTGGAGTTGACGCAGATGGTGGACGCGTTCTTTGATCGTGCGCTCTATTACGCGGTGCGCGGACATGAGCGGGTGCGGGAAGTGCGTCTGGCGGCGAAGAAGTAGACGCCGGTTATGGTTTAGGGGTGTTCAATTGAGCGAGGATTACGTTTAGATATGGGGTGGCAAGCCGAATACCAAAGAAAGTTGACGACGGCCGATGCGGCGGTGCGCGCCGTGGAGAGCGACATGCGCGTCTATGTGCATGCCAACGCGGCGTTTCCCCAGGTGCTGCTGGAGGCGCTGACGCGCCGCGCAGGGCAGCTTCGAAATGTCGAGATGATGCATGTGCTGGGCTTCGGTGAGGCCTACTACAATCGCCCGGAGTTTGCGGAGAGTTTCCGGCACAACGCCCTGTTCATCGGCAGCAATATGCGCCAGACGGTGGAGGACGGGCGTGCCGACTACATCCCGGTGCACTTGAGCGAGATCGAGGAGCTGTTTCGCGATAAAAGGGTGGAACTCGATGTGGCGTTGCTTCAGGTCTCGACTCCGGACCGGCATGGATACTGCAGTCTGGGCGTGGCCGTGGAGACGACACTGACGGCCGCCCGCTGTGCGCGCATCCGGATTGCACAGGTCAATGATCAGATGCCACGAACCTTTGGCAATACGTTCATGCACGTCAAGGAATTCGATGCCGTCGTGGAATGCTCGCATCCGCTGCCTGAACTGAGTCCAGGGAGAGGTGACAGAAGAGCATCGGCTGATTGCGCGTCACGTTGCGGGGCTGATCACCGACGGAGCCTGTGTGCAGGTCGGCATCGGCTTGATTCCCAGCGCAATTCTGCCTTACCTGAGCGAACACAAGGATCTGGGCATCCACACCGAGACGCTGACGGAAAGTGTAATTCCGCTGATCGAAAAGGGCGTGATCACCGGGGCCAGGAAGCAGATTAATCCGTACAAGATTGTGGTTGGATTTGCGCTGGGAACACGCGAATGGTACGAGTACGTGGACGACAATCCCTTGTTTGAGTTTCAGCCCAACAGCTATACCAACGACCCCTTCATCATCGCGCAGAACGACAATGTGGTGGCGATCAACTCGGCGATTGAAATCGACTTGACCGGGCAGGCGGTGTCGGATTCGGTGGGGGGAAGGTTTGTCAGTGGCTTTGGCGGGCAACTGGATTTTATGCGGGGCGCGGCCCGCAGCCGTGGCGGCAAGCCGGTGATCGCCGTGACATCCACGGCGAAAGAGGGTTCGGTTTCGCGGATTGTTCCGTGGATTCAGAACGGCGCCGGAGTGGTGACCACGCGGGCCGATGCGCATTACGTTGTGACTGAATACGGGGTGGCTTATCTGCACGGGAAGAACGTGAGGCAGCGCGCCGAAGCCCTTATCGAGATCGCCCATCCCAAGTTCCGCGAAGAGCTCAGCCAGTCTCTGCGCGAGAGGGGCTGGGGGCCAAGGATTTTGGCCGATACAGCGAGGTAAGAAGGATGGCGGAAGCAGCGAGAGGCAAGGTTGAGGTGGATCAGGACGAGTGCAAGGGCTGCGGCCTTTGCATCGAGTCCTGCGCGGCGCAGGCGCTGGAACTGGGAGCGGAATTGAATCATTACGGGGTTCGGCCGGCGCGGCCAAAGGCCGACGCCATCTGTTCGGGCTGCGGCATTTGCTATTACGTTTGTCCGGAGCCCGGGGCGATTACCGTGTATCGGCGCGGGGCGCAGAAGATCGAGGTTCGCAGATGCGGCAACTGTGTAAGGGAAACGTGGCGGTGGTGAAGGCGGCGATCATGGCAGGGTGCCGCGCCTACTACGGCTATCCGATCACGCCTGCCAGCGAAATCGCCGAGTATGCGGCACTGCTGATGCCGCAGGTGGGTGGAACGTTTGTGCAGGCCGAGAGTGAAGTTTCCGCGATCAACATGGCGTATGGAGCAGCCGCGGCCGGGCAGAGGGTTATGACCGCATCGAGCGGTCCGGGCATCAGTTTGATGCAGGAAGGGATCAGCTATATTGCGGGCGCCGAGCTGCCGTGCGTGATCGCCGACGTCATGCGCTCGGGACCGGGGCTGGGCAATATTGCGCCGGAGCAGAGCGATTATTTTGCGATGACCAAGGGCGGCGGGCACGGCTGCTACCGGAACATCGTGCTGGCTCCGTCGAGCGTGCAGGAGATGGCTTCGCTCACGATGCTGGCCTTTGAGCTGGCGGACAAATACCGCAATCCGGCGGTGCTGCTGGCGGACGGTTTTGTAGGGCAGATGATGGAGCCGCTGGATCTTGAGCTGATGGAAGCGGTTCCTCCGGAAAAGCCGTGGGCAGTGAAGGGCACGGCCGCGACGCGACAGAATCTGATTGCCTCCATCGAACTGACGCCCGACCGGATGGAGGCCCATGTGCGGCACCTGGAGGACAAGTACAAGCAGTGTGAGCGCGAAGAATGCCGCTGGGAAACCTACCGTGCGGAGGATGCGGAGGTGTTGCTGGTGGGTTACGGCATCGTCTCGCGGGTGCTGCGTTCGGTGGTGGATTCGGCGCGGCGGCACGGGGTGAAGGCGGGACTATTCCGTCCGGTTACGCTGTGGCCGTTTCCGTCGAAGGGGCTGGTGGAGGCTGCCGGGCATGCCGCGAAGGTCATGGTGGTCGAGCTCTCGACCGGGCAGATGGTGGAAGACGTAAGGCTGGCTCTGAATGGAGCGAAGCCGGTGGAGTTTTACGGTCGTGTGGGCGGGAATGTGCCGTCGGCGGAAGAGTGCCAGGCGGAGTTGTTCGCGCGCATGGAAGTGATGATTTAGGAGGCGGCGATGAGTGAGTACAGCATGGTGCAGGGCAGGGCGCCGGTCTTCTTTAAACGCTTTGATCGCAAGGAAGAGAACCAGCACCAGACGCACTACTGTCCGGGCTGCGGACATGGCGTGGCGCACAAGTTGATTGCCGACGCGCTGGGTGAGCTGGGAGTGCAGGATCGCACCATCATGGTGAGCCCGGTTGGTTGCTCGGTGTTTGTGTACTACTACTTCGATACCGGCAATGTGCAGGCCGCGCACGGGCGCGCGTCGGCGGTGGCCACCGGGTCTGAAGCGTTCCAATCCAGAAGCGATGGTGATCAGCTATCAGGGCGATGGCGACCTGGCGGCGATTGGTACGGCGGAGATTATTCATGCGGCGAATCGCGGCGAGAACATCACCGTATTTTTTCTTAACAACGCGATCTACGGAATGACCGGAGGCCAGATGGCTCCCACAACTCTGGTGGGCCAGGTGAGCACGACGACGCCGTGGGGACGCCGCCCGAATAACGATGGGTTTCCGATCAAAATGGCCGAGATGATCTCCACGCTGGAGGCTCCGGCGTATGTAGAGCGCGTGGCGCTGTGCGACAGCAGGCACATTCTGCAGGCTCGAAAGGCGGTGAAGAAGGCGCTGGAACTCCAGAAACAGGGAGCCGGATTCAGCATGGTCGAGATCCTTTCTCCCTGTCCCACGATTCTGAAGATGGAGCCGACGGCGGCGCGCCGCTGGGTGGCCGAGACGCTGACCAAGCAATTTCCGCTCGGCGTCTATCGCGACCGCAAGCCGGAGTTTGTGCCGGTGGCGGTGCCGCAGACGAGCGTGGCGGAGCTGCTGGGCATTACCGGCAAGGGGCTCGCGGAAGAAGGAGAGCGGCCCGCGAGGCGGCAGCATTGCGCCAAGACCATCAAGATTGCAGGCTTTGGCGGACAGGGAATTTTGCTGCTCGGCCAACTGCTCGCCGAGATGGGGATGCGAGAGCAGATGGAAGTGAGCTGGTTGCCGAGCTATGGTCCGGAGATGCGCTCGGGCAGTGCGTATTGCGACGTGACGCTTTCGCATGAACGGATCGGCACGCCGCTGGTCTCACGGCCCGCAGGTGCTGGCGGCGATGAACGAGCCCTCGTTGCGCAAGTTCGGACCGCAGGTTCCGGCTGGGGGAGTGCTGCTCTACAATGGCCGCAGCCTGCCCGAAGACTTGAGATTCGAGGGCGTGACCGTGGTGTGCGTTCCGGCGACTGAGATTGCCGATCAGATTGGCGCCGCCAAGGTGGGCAACGTGGTGATGATGGGAGCCTTGCTGGAGGCGACGGATTGTCTGCCGTTCACCACCGCACGGGAAGTGTTGAGCAATCTGGTGAAATATCCGAAGCTGGTTGAGATGAATGAGCTAGCGCTGGAGGCGGGACGGAACTTTTTGAGCAGCGAGGTTCTGGCCGGCGCGGTGGCTGGACCGGACGGTTGCGGAGAGTGAATCGGCGGTAGCGATGGCGCAGAAGAAAAAAGTATTCAGCAAGGTGAAGGCCGTGAAGGATGCGGCCCGGGTGAATATCGGTACGCCGAAATCGACTCGGGCAATTCCCGATGCGAAGACCAAGGCGGAGCTGCGCGGGGACAAGCACAAGAAAGCATTCGGGGAACTTCTGGAGGAAGAACCGGAGTAGGACTAGTCGCGCAGAAGGTGCGGCCAACATCAGCTCGCGAAGTGCGCTAGCGCGGGCGAGGGATATTGGCCGCGATGGTGCGAGGCCCTTCGAGAAAGCTGCGTCCGACGCGCAAGCCGTGGAACCAGGCGTCCGGCGTACTGACGGCGAGGGTGAGGCCGAGGACCGCATGGATGAGCGCCACTACATACAGATTGCGCTTGCGAGCGTAGATGGCGGTGAAGGCGACTCCGGCGAAGAAGGTGACAAAGGTGAGGCTGGGATTGGGCAGGTGAGCCACGGCGAAGACCACTCCGGACAACAGCAAGGAACTGACCCGCGAAACCAGCGCGCGCAACATCCGCAGGCAGAAGCACTGCAACATGAACTCCTGCAAGAACGCCCAACAGACATAGACCGCGATCGCATACCAGGGATGCTGCAGTCCCCAGAGACGGTGCAGCGAGCCGGAAAAATATGCGGTGGCGAGAATCGCCAGGGCTAGCACCAGGGTTGCGCCCAGCAGCCAGGAGCCGCGCATCAGTCCGCGCAATTCCAGTCCGAGAGAGCGGGTGTTGCTTGCCGCCTGCCAGAGCTGCCATACGATGGACCAGACAGCGCAGATTCCGCAGAGGATTCCGAGCCGCAGCGGCGCCCACAGAGCCACCTCAAGCAGTGCGATCGGAAAGAGAAGCCGCAGCGCAATGGCGGACCGGCTGTGCGACATCGCTTTGGCCACGCCCGGCAAAGCACTGCTCATGGCTACAAAGATGCGGAAACAAGGTTTGAAGTTTCACGCATCGCGCCGAGAGCGCGCGAATCTTTGCGGATGCCTCGATTGCATATTCAAAATGCTTCCGCAGGCGCAGTGCGGAAGATGGCCGCTACTTCTGCAGCGCCTCGATCTGGGCCGCCAGATCAGCAGGCTTCCATTGGTTGCCGCGATAGAAGCTGGCGATTTTTCCATCCGCGTCCAACAGCGCGGTGCGCAGGTCGTGGATGATCTGACCGTTGTCGGTTTCGTAGGAGAGGGCGAAGTATTCGGCGGCTTTGCGAATATCACCGGGTTGGCCGGTGGCAAAGCTCCAGTGCTTGAGGTTCGGGTCGACGGCTCCGGCGTAGGTCTTGCCGTATTGACGCAGAACCTTTGGATTATCGAAGCCGGGGTCAATGCTGATGGAGAGCATCTGCAGTTTGGCAAAGGCCGCAGGGTTGCTCTTCTGCAGAATCTGCGCGACCTCGGCAAAATTATTGCTCATCCGAATGCAGTAGTCCGGGAGAGGGCAGCGGGAATAGATAAAGGTGAGTCAGCAAGGGCTGTCCGCGGAACTGCGCGAGGTGAATCGTCCGGCCCTCCTGGTTGACGAAGTGAAAGTCCGGAACCTGCTCGCCGGGCTGCGGAAAGTGCATGGGCGAGGTATTGGAAAGATCGGCCGCGGCGCGAGCCTGGGTGATCGAGATGTTTTCCAGATACGCGTCGTCGGAGACCACGAGCGTTGCCTGAACGGTATCACCGGGATGGACCACGTTGAAGACCCAGGCGTCATGCACGTTGAACGGCATGGTCATGGCCTTCATGTAGCCGGCGACCTCGTGATGATCCAGGGTGATGGTGTGGGCGGCGGGATCGACGGCGACCACGCGACCCTCGATGGGAAAGCGGCGCTCGGCCGTGGCAGGCTTTTGCGACTTACATCCGGCGATCGACAGCAGCAGCAATCCGATGAGAAGAATGCGTATGCGCAAGGCGCACCTCCGACAAACAGTGTAGCCGCTGGGCGCGGAGCGTGCGAGTTCAGCGCGCCGAGGTGCAGGCAGGCTTCTGGGCGAGCCCGGGCGGTCGCGCTACATAGAGAACGGCAGCGAAGTCGTAACCGTATTGATCGGGCCAGAGAACGATGCCGCGTGCGGGGTAGAGAGTGAGTTCGATGGCGCCGCGGGGATCGCGGTAGAGCGCATCGGCGGCGCACTTGGCGCGCGAGTAGTGCGCGGTCAGCGCATCCTTGCCGAACTCCTGGTAAAGCTTGGTGCGCGGAATGGCGACCGGGAACGACTCCTGAATCTCCGTAACGATGCCGGAGCGATCGAGGCGGACGGTGAGGTCTCCGTGGTGGCCGCCTTTTGTCTTGTAGAGAAGCTCTTCGCCCGTTGCGGGTGCGGCTGTCGGCATCCGGAGCGCCGAGGGCATGCACGGCATCATCGCGGCGGGCGCGCCCCAGGATCAGGCCGCGAAAGTTGGCGGGCGTCCAAGGCGGCGGCGCGGCAAACAGGCTGGCGGTGAGCAGGAGTATCGCAAGGGGCAATCGCATGGCTATGACCGGGGCAGCGGAGAGCGCAGACCGCTCTGGCTGGAACTCTCACTCCGCCAAGCCCAGGCCATGCGAGGGGTGTTGTGCGCCACCCCGATCCGTCCTCTCTGGTCGAGCAGGATGATGCCGCCGTGACCGTTGAGGCGGCGATGGAGATAGTGGATGGTGTCGGGAGCGACCTGGGCGGGCGCGGCATCGGGGGTCACACGGTCGGTGGCCCACTTGGCCAAGGACCAGTTTCATCATCGGCTCGCCCCACCCGGTAGTGGAAGCGGCAGCGGTTTCGTTATCCGCATAGCAGCCGCAGCCGATCAGCGAGGAGTCACCGATGCGCCCCGGTGCTTTGTTCAAGGTTCCGCCAGTGGAGGTAGCCGCCGCGATGTTGCCGTAACGGTCGAGGGCCACGGCGCCAACCGTGTCATGCGAATCCAGATTGCCGCCGAATTCGGCGGGAACGCGGAGATAGCGCTGCTCGGAGGCATCCTTCCAGCGCTCGATCTCACGCGGCAGGACCAGCTCAGAATTGTCGATGAGCGGGATTCCGTGGTCGGCGGCAAAGCGCTCGGCACCCTCGGCGACAAAATAGATATGGGGACTTTTTTCCAGCACGAGGCGCGCGGCGCGCACAGGATTGCGCAGGCGTTCGACGCAGCCTACGCCTCCGGCCTTGAGGCTTGCGCCATCCATGATGAGCGCGTCCAACTGCACGCGGCCATCGCGATTGAGGAAAGCTCCGCGCCCGGCGTCGAAGGACTCATCGTCCTCCAGCGTGGCGACCGCCTCTTCCACCGCATCGAGGCAGGAGGCGCCGCGTTCGAGCGCCCTCCAACCGGCGGCGGCGGACTTTTCAACGCCCGCCTGATAGGCGGGGCACGCCTCGTCCGGGATGGCCCATGCGCCACCGTGCACAAGAATGATGGGAGACGGCAAAAAGCACCTCAAAGCGGGTAAGTGGAACGCTACAGGATAACACCGGTGCCCAATGAGGCTGGAATCCGGTTGGGCTCCAGTACGGGGTGCGGTTCAGGCAGAAACGTTTGCATACTCGGCCGGAGTTGTCTCCTCAGGCACACGGTTTTTCTTGCGGTACCTAGGAAACTGGGGAGATTTGCTGGTTGGCAGCTTCTTGCGATTGACGGTCGGCGGCTTCCTGCGCGGTGCTCTTGACGTAAGTGAAGCGGATGCGGTGGATCACGGTGATGGTCGAGAGCACGGCGAGAATCCACAGGACGGGAGCCATGCGGTTGGTGAGTGCGCCGATGATGACGAGCACGATGCGCTCGGGACGTTCCATGAAGCCGACCTTACAGGTGGGGATGAGAGACTCGGCGCGGGCACGGGTGTAGCTGACCATGACCGAGGTGGTCATGACGAAGGCGACCAGCACCACGTAGAAAAAGCGGTTGGCGCGGGCGTAGTAGACCAGCAGGCCGAAGAAGATGGCCACGTCGGAGTAACGGTCGATGACCGAATCGAAGAAAGCGCCGAAGACAGTGACCTGATTGGTGGCACGGGCCACGCGGCCGTCCACCATATCAAAGATGCCCGCGCCGATAATGACCAGGCCGGCGTAGATAAAACGGCGCGGCTGATTGTTGTCGGTGCTGGCAAAACCAAAGACCAGCGCCGCCACAACATTAATGACCAATCCGACGAAGGTCAGCATGTTGGGCGAGATGCGGGTGAGAGCAAGGCCGTCCACAATCTTATAGAGCAGAGCTCCACAATACTTGCCGACGGCGCTGGTCCAGGTCATGCTTGTGCTTCCGCTCCGTCGACGGCGTCGTGCATGGTGGTCAGCTTCAAAACCTCCAGCTCGCGCGTGCCTCCGGGAGTGACGACCGTGGTCACGTCTCCGACCTTCTTTCCCATAAGGGAGCGGCCGATCGGCGAGGTGGTCGAAACCATGCCCTTGGTGACGTCGCTTTCTTCGCTGGTCACCAGTTTGTAGACGATTTCTTCATCCTTAGTGGAATCAAAAACCACCAGAGTGGAGCCCAGGGCAGCGCGGTCGTGGGGAATATTCGCCAGATTCATGAGCGACAGCTCGCCCATGCGCTTCTTCATCATGCCCAGGCGGGCACGCACGAACTCCTGGCGCTGCTTGGCCATGTGGTACTCGGCATTTTCAGAGAGGTCGCCCATGGCGACCGCCTTCTTAAGCTCGGCCGGAAGTTCATGATTCAACTCATATTCAAGCAAATCGATTTCTTCCTGGAGCTTTTTCTTTATATGTTCAGGCATTTCCTAAAAACCTTTGTGCGCGGCAAGCCGCGCACGGGAGGGAGGTACGTTTAGACAAGACCATTATAACGCGCCTGGCCGGTTCCAGGCACGGCAGCATTTACCCGGTTGACCCCTAATTCCCGGACAACGTATAATGAAGAGGTAACTCGCCCGGTTCGCCGGGTTCATGAATGAGCACAACACCCTTTATCGTCGGCGAAAAAGTGGTCTACCCTAATCATGGGGTAGGCATAATTGAACAGATCTCCAGCCGCACGATCGGCACTTCGGTCGAGCGGTTTTACCTGCTTCGCATCCGCTCCAGCAGCTTGAAGGTGATGGTTCCGTTTCAGAACGCCGAGGCGGTCGGACTACGCCGGATCGTGAAGAATTCGGAAGCTCAGAAGATTCTCGAGTACTTGGCGGACGGAAAATGCGAAAGCAGCTCGGATTGGAAGAACCGCTTTAAAGAAAATTCGGACAAGATGCGGACCGGCTCATTGCTGGAAGTTGCCGTCGTGCTGAAGGGGTTGCTGATTCTGGCAGCTCAGAAGCCGCTCAGCTTCCGCGAAAAGAAGATGCTCGAGCGGGCGCGTTTCCTTCTGATCAGTGAGATGGCAATGGCACGTGGCCGCGACGAAGAGGAAGTGGAAGAGGAGCTTCGCAAGGCTTTGTGCAAGTGCAAGTTACGCTGGCCAGAGGCCGCAACCATCGAAGTCTGAAGCGCCTGAGTGCCTAGGGAGCGCAGCCTGTGGGCTGCGCAAATTTTATGGCTGGCTACTCTCCGAGCCAGTCTCCCCAAGCGCGCAGGCTTTCCACATGGTCAAAGATGATTTTGATCGTTGCCGTCAGTGGAACGGCCAGAATCAGTCCCATGGCTCCCCAGAGCCATCCCCAGAACAGCAAAGCCAAGGTGACCGCCAGAGGATTTAACTGGAGGCGGCGGCCGATGATCTTGGGATATAACACGTTCAGGGCGATCACGTGACTGATGGCGACCACGGCCACAATGGCAAGGAAGCTTTTGACCGTGAGGGAGCCCATGCTGACCACCACCGGCGGAATGATGGCCAGCACAATCCCGAGATAGGGCGCCAGGCTGACCACGCCGCTGATCATCCCGATGACGTAGAAGTAGGGCACGCCCAGAATCCAGAAGGCGACGGTGCTGGTGAGACCCAGAACCAGTCCGATGACAACGTTGCCGACGA
The DNA here is from genome assembly GCA_963779365.1 of uncultured Acidobacteriota bacterium. Lineage (GTDB taxonomy): Bacteria > Acidobacteriota > Terriglobia > Terriglobales > Acidobacteriaceae > TOLSYN. The sequence continues at coordinate 155,958 of CAVZYB010000034.1, forward strand.
TGAAGGCCCGGATCATCTGGGCGATGAGGCCCAGTGTTGCATAGACGGTACTGCGATTCTCCGGATTGAAGAGCATGACCGTCGAAGATCGGACGTGGTCCTGCCAGCTCAGCATAAAAAAAACCAGGAATGGGATAAAGGCCGCCATGAGGAGAACCTCGGTGGCTCCGATGGCTCCGCTCGGCAGGTCGTCCAGCCAACTGGTGGACTGGCGCACGGTGAGCGTACCTTTTTCGATTTTCTCCTCCGGCAGCACGTTCCGGGTAGTCTGACGGAAGCGCTCGGCGCGCAGTCGCACCTGGCTGAGCACGGTGCGAATTTGTCCGGAGTACTTGGGAAGCTCGGACATAAACTCGTCGGCCTGGTTGTAGGAAACGTAGAACATTCCATACAGGACGGTGCACATCACCAGCACGGCAATCATCGAGCCGAGGGATCGCGGGAGGCGAATCCGCTGGCAGAGTTCGACGATCGGGGGCGAGCATGAAGGCAATGAGGACGGAGACGAGGGTGAGAATGAGCACGGACTTGGCCAGGTACATCAACGTGAGCACGCCGCCGACGGCGATGACCGCCAGGGAACCACTCTGGATGCGTGCATGCCGCCGCCGTTCGGCATCGGTCAGCATGGGGGATCTGGTGCTTTCCAGGGCAGGAGCCACCGCTTGCGCGGTTTCCGCCGCGTCGTCATTCAAGTTGCCGGTTATCCGCTCCATGCGCCTTCTCCCGGCCAGGGTTGAGCCGCTCGGCTGTGAATCATACCTCTTCGCACTATACTTGGCTTGTGACGCACAACGAAACGGAAATGCCGTCAGGACGAATCATGGCGCTGGACGTTGGTTCCAGGACCATTGGACTGGCGGTTACGGACCCGCTCGGCTATACCGCCCAGGGCCTGATCACCATTCGCCGCAAGAATAAACGCACCGACCTGGCCGCGCTGCGAGAGGTCATCGGCAAATACGGCGTGGTGGAACTGGTGGTGGGGTTGCCGCTGCGCATGAGCGGGGCAGAAGGCCGGCAGTCGGAGAAGATGCGCGAGTTCGTGGCGGTGCTCGAACAGCACTTCGATCTTCCGATCCATCTCTGGGACGAACGACTGACCTCGGTCGAGGCCAACCGCGTGCTGCGGGAAACCGAGATGTCGATCAAGAAGCGTGCCGCGGTGGTCGATCAGTTGGCCGCCGTCCTCATTCTGCAGAATTGGATGGAAGCGCGGCATCATCGGTTGGAACCCCTGCCGTGATCTTCGGCCGCTCATTCGGCTCGGAGGCCGCCAGTGGTGTTATGCTTGCGCTGACCTCTCTGAAATGACCACGCTGCTCAACAAACAGGCGGAGCCGATTCTTCCCGCGGAGCGGACACGTACGGTTCATCGCGTGATCTTCGGGCTCGCGATTGTCGCGGCGGCCCTGTTTGGCGCACTGGCAGGGCTTCTGATCGTCTACTCCACGGACCTGCCCCAGGTCACCGACCTGGAGCGCTACCGTCCCAGCTCGATCACCGAACTCTATGACCAGAAGGGCAGCGTCATCGGCACCTTTGCCCTGCAGCGGCGGGTCATCGCCAAGTACGAGGACTATCCCAAGGTGCTGCGCGACGCCGTCATCTCCATCGAAGACAAGGATTTTGAGCGGCACTGGGGGATCGATCTCTGGCGCATTATGGGCGCGGCTTATCGCGACCTCGCCAGCGGATCGCGGGCCCAGGGTGCATCCACGCTGACGATGCAGCTGTCGCGCAACCTGTTCCTCAGTCCGGACCGCAAATTCGGACGCAAGGTGCAGGAGATCATGATGGCGATCCAGATCGAGCGGCGCTTCACCAAGGAACAGATCTTTACGCTTTACGCCAACCAGATTTTTCTGGGGCATGGGGTGTACGGATTTGAAGCGGGCTCGGAGTTCTACTTCAGCAAGCCCGCCAAGGAATTGACGATTGAGGAGGCGGCTCTGCTGGCAGGGCTGCCGAAAGGGCCGAGCGCCTACTCTCCGATCAATAATCCCGAAAAGGCTTTGCGCCGCCGCAACCTGGTCATCAACAACATGATGGAGGATGGCCGTATTACCGCGCAGCAGGCCCAGGAGGCAAAGAGCCGGCCGCTGATGCTGCATCTCCAATCCGCCCCTAACGGCGTGGCGCCATATTTTGTGGAAGAGACGCGGCGCTACCTGGAGAAGAAGTACGGAACCGATGAGGTGCACGAGGGCGGAATGCGGGTCTACACCTCGCTCGACATGGAACTGCAGAAGACTGCGACCCGCGCCGTGCTGGATGGTCTTGCGAGCCTACGAGCGGCGTCATGGATGGAAGGGCCATGTTCGCAATCTATTTGCCGCCGGCGATGACCTTTCGCTTTACGAGCATCCTGACTGGAATCATCAGCCGGAGCCGGGCAGCTACTTTCATGCCCTGGTCACGGGCGTAACCCAGGCCGAAGCCGAGATCAAGGTCGGCAAATATCATGGCTTGATTCGCGCTGCCGACATGGCCTGGACCGGCCATCACTCGCCGAATGAGATTCTGGCCACTCGGTGACATCGTGTATGTCCGGGTCACCTCGGTTGAGCCCGACCACAGGCTGCAACTGGCGCTGGAGCAGGACTCCGGAGCCCAGGCCGCGCTGGTTGCCATCGACAACAACACCGGAGAGATTCGCGCCATGGTGGGAGGCCGCGACTTCGATGAATCGAAATTCAATCGCGCCACGCAGGCTTTGCGGCAGACGGGCTCATCGTTCAAGCCTTACGTTTACACCGCGGCGGTGGACCAGGGCGCAATGCCCGATGACACTATCGTCGATGCGCCTATCAGTTTTCCCAGCGTCTCCGGAACCTGGTCGCCGCACAACTACGACGGCAAGTACGAGGGAACCATCTCGCTGCGTCACGCGCTGGCGGAGTCGCGCAATATTCCGGCGATCAAACTGGCAGCAACGGGTCGGCATCAAGACGGTGATTGAATACGTCCACAAGTTTGGTATTACCTCGGACATTCAGCCCTTTCTGCCGGTGGCGCTGGGCTCAGCCGAAGTCACACTGCTGGAGCACACCGCGGCGTACTCAACCTTTCCCAATGACGGGGTGCGGCTCAGTCCACATTCCATCCGCAAGGTTACCGATTATGACGGGCACATCATGGAGCAGAACTTCTCCGATGTACGCGACGTGATCAGCGCCCATACGGCGCGCGGTGATGGTCGAATTACTGCAGGGAGTGGTGCTGCACGGCACCGGCTTTGCCGCCAGCAAATTGAATCATCCGCTGGCGGGCAAGACGGGCACCACCAACGACTTTACCGACGCCTGGTTCATGGGCTTTTCACCCTCGATTACCTGTGGAGTGTGGGTGGGCTTCGACGAAAAGAGAACCCTGGGAAACAAGGAAACCGGGGCCCAGGCGGCACTGCCGATCTGGATGGATTTTATGAAGGTCGCCATTGCGGACAAGCCGGACGAGCAGTTTTCCGCGCCGCCGCCGGAGGTGCTGGCCGGCCGCAAAGACAAGGCTGAAAGCGCCGCGGCGATGACGGCGAATCGCACTGATTCCATCCTGCCCATTGTGCTCCGGCAGGCAGGATCGGAGGCACGCCTTGGCCGCACACCGGGGCTCCAGCCTATATACTAAGAGGCTGATCAAGCTGCTCAATACTGGGAGTAAGAGTTCGTCTGCAATGGAACGAGTCCGCCTGACAATTGCTTTGCTGATTCTTTGTCTGTGCAGCACAACCGGCTGCCTGTTCCGCTCGCATCGGGTGGAAGCGACACGTTCTCCTGTGCCGTTAAAAACTGCCACCCAGGAGGAGTTGGTGGCAAAGATTGACCAGTTGGCGGGCAGCGTCCAAACCATGAACGCCACGGTTGACATTGACACCACGGTGGGAGGCGAGAAGAAGGGCAAGGTCATCGAGTACCAGCAGATTCGCGGCTACATCCTGGCGCAGAAACCGGCGATGCTCCGCATGATCGGATTGCTGCCCATTGTGCGCAACCGCGCCTTCGATATGGTCAGCGACGGCGACCGGTTCAAGTTGTCGATTCCGCCGAAGAGCCGCTTCATTACCGGAAGAAACCAGCTCACCAAGATCAGCGACAATCCGCTGGAGAATCTTCGTCCGCAGGTGATTTACGAAGCCCTGCTCATGCCGGCGATCGACAACACGGCTGAGATCGCGGTGATCGAGGAGGGCGAGCAGCAGGTTGTGGACGAGAAGACCCATAAGCCTGTGACCCAGCCGAATTACCACATCGTGGTGCTGCGGCGCGACGCGCAGAACACCTGGCGTCTGCATCGGAAAGTTTATTTTAATCGCGCCGATCTTCAGATTTACCGGCAGACCATTTATGACGACAAGGGCGCGATCGCAACCGATGTCACCTACTCCGACTGGCAGGAATACAACGGCGTGCGGTTTCCTTCGCTGATTGAAATCGAGCGGCCTCAGGAGGAGTACAGCATTACTCTGAAGATGATTAAGCTGACTTTGAACGAGCCACTGAAAGCGGAGCAATTTCAACTGGACGTACCACCGGGTGCGACGGTGACGGAGTTGAAATAGCGGGTGGCGCATGCCACCCTTGGGTAGTTCAGCAATTGCGTACGGCTCTTGTACACGGTGAAGACTCGCATGGAAAACAGGATTCCCGCTTCGGGCACTTCCGGCGACCACGGCATGACTGGGGATTCAACCGAGGCGCGCCGCTACCATCGCCTTCTCCGGCGCATCAGCGTTGCCGATCTGGCTCTGGGACTGATCCTGATGGGCGTGCTCCTCGCCGCCGACTGGACCAGCGATTTCCGGAATTTTGCGGTGCGCGTAGCCGGTGATCATCATGCCGCCGCGCTGTTCCTCTACACCTCCATTCTGCTGCTGCTTACGAAGTTTCTTGACCTGGGACTGGACTACTACAGCTTCCGTATCGAGCATCGCTATCATCTGAGCAATCAGCGTCTGCGCAGTTGGGCGTGGGACCAGACCAAGGGCTTCGCCTTGACGTTCCTGTTCGCTCAGATGTTGGTGCAGACCGTGTACTTGCTGATTCGTTGGCAGCCGCAGTGGTGGTGGGTGACGGCCTGGGCACTGTTCATGCTCTTCAGCATACTGATGGCACAGATCGCACCGGTTGTGCTGTTCCCTCTGTTCTTCCGCTTCCGGGCGCTGGCCGATGAGGAGCTGACGGCGCGCCTCACCCGGCTGAGCGAAAAAGCTGGAGCGAGAGTGCGCGGCGTGTACGAGTGGATGCTCTCGGAAAAGACCAAGAAAGCCAATGCCGCTCTGATGGGGCTGGGGCGCACTCGCCGCATCGTGATTTCAGACACGCTGCTGGCCGCCTGCGATCACGATGAGATCGAGGCCGTGCTGGCGCATGAGCTGGGCCACCACGTTTACCGTCACATGCTGAAGGGAATTGCGGTCCAGGGCGTGATTACGTTTTTTGGATTCTGGTGCCTGAAGCTGGCGATTCGCTGGGCGGCCTTCGACTGGAAGCGCTACGACCAGATCGACTTTGCCAATCTTCCGCTGATGATCCTGGTCGCGACCGCCATCTCGGTGGTGCTGCTGCCGGTGATGAACGCCTACTCGCGTTTCAATGAGCGTCAGGCGGATCTGTACGCCTGGAAGTCATTAGGATCGGTGGGTGCGTTCTGCTCCGCGATGGAAAAGCTTGCCGCACAGAATCTCTCCGAGCGCGAGCCGTCGCGCTGGGTGGAGATTCTCTTCCACTCGCATCCGGCAACCAGCCGCCGCGTGAAATCCGCGCTGGCGTGGGCGGATTCGCAGAAGCAAAAAGCGGCTGGAAAATTCGCCTGAGCAACGCCTGGGGATGCGAGAACGTGCGGGACGTTGGCGGAGAACACGTGGGCGGCGCAGGATACAATTTCAAGGTGAGCACCACATCGCCATCTCAAGAGTCCGGCTCGGCCCCGGAGTTTACCCTGCGGCAGCGGCTTGCGCTGTGGTTCATCTCCTGGCTGGGCTACCTGCTGATCTCGCTGATTGGCTGCACCCTGCGCTTTGAGTACTCGTCGGAGCCGGGCTGCGAGGTTGAGGGAGGCGACCCGCCGCCGTTTGTGATCGGCCCCTTCTGGCATCGCTGCGTGATTCCGGCGACGTGGTGCTTCCGCGACCGCGGGATGGCGGTGATGACCAGCCGCAGCTTTGATGGCGAATACATTGCGCGGATCATCGAGCGCTTTGGGTTTGTCGCGGTGCGCGGCTCCAGTTCGCGAGGCGGATCAGGGGCGCTGCTCGGGATGAAGCGCGCGCTCGCCGACGGACGCATCGCGGCGTTCACGATCGACGGACCGCGGGGACCGCGCTTCATGGCCAAACCCGGGCCGGTGATGCTGGCGCGGATGAGCGGAGCGCCCATCTTGTGTTTCTACCTTGCGGTCGATCGTCCGTGGATTCTGCGCTCGTGGGATGCGATGATGATTCCGCGCCCTTTCTCGAAGGTGCATGTGCGCTGGACGAAACTGATTCGGGTTCCGTCGGAGGCGAGCGATGAGCAGATGAACGAGTGCCATCACCAGATGCAGGAGTCTCTCGAACGCGCCCGCCACGATGCCGTGGCGGCCTTGGGAGCGCAGGCAAGTTAGGACATTCAAACCGATCCAGCGAGGCTGAAATGACTGTACGCATCCTGATTTTTCTTGTCCTCGCCGCGCTGCTGGAAGTGGGCGGCGATGCCTTGATTCGCAATGGTCTGCAGCGCCGGGGAGTTGCGCTGCTGCTGGCGGGGGCGGCCACGCTGGTGGTGTACGGCTTCATGGTCAACATGACAAAGCTGGACTTCAGCCGTTTGATGGGGCTCTACATCGTGCTCTTTTTCCTGGTGGCGCAGGCAGTGTCCGTGCTGTTTTTCCGCGAAAGCATCGACCGCGCGGTGATGGTTGGCGGAGGCTTCGTGGTACTGGGTGGAGTTATCATGACGGTGTTTCGGAGCTGAGTTTCGGAGCTAACGGGAGTGGCGATCGCGGCCAGGAGTCCTGTCGAAATCGTCCAGCTACCGGGGGAAAAGTGTTGAGAGTCGCTCGAAATTCCGCTTCAGGGCAAATAGTCTGGGAAAATCGCTTGGGATTCGGTTGACCGGCTGGCGGGCGGGTTGATATATTTTAGAGGTTCTGCGAGTTTGTCTGGCTTGTCTGTGTAATTTGAGTCGAGCTTTTGCTGTACGATCAGCCCGATGGCGCTTCACGGCGCCGGAAGTAAGGGCTTCCTCGCTGAAACGAATCTGCGCTACCCGTGGCGCTTGGTTACGGGGTATGCAGATTCAGGCTGCGAAACGGAATGCTCCCGGCGGGAGACCAAAGCTACAGGCTTTGGCGATTGACCGGGAATCAAGCGTCACCGTCGCGGTCTCTATCCAGGAAACGTAAAGTTCCCCGCGGGTTGTGATTGCGGAGAGTATGGCTTGGCGCCGCGCGAGCGGGTTTAGCTTGGCCAGCCCTGAGTAGAAAAGGGTTCTGAGCGGCATGTGCCCGCGCTTTTGCCCGGGTGTGGCCGCCAGTGGCGCCAGAGTGCGTCCGAATAAAGGAGCTGCAAGAGTGCCTACGTTTAATCAGTTGGTGCGTAAGGGCCGCAAGGCGCCCCGCTACAAGACGGCCAGCCCTGCTCTGCAGGCATGTCCGCAGAAGCGTGGAGTCTGCACCCGCGTCTATACCCAGACGCCAAAGAAACCGAACTCGGCTCTTCGTAAGGTTGCCCGCGTGCGCCTGACGAACGGGATCGAGGTCACGACCTACATTCCCGGCGTCGGCCACAACCTGCAGGAGCACTCGATTGTGCTCATTCGCGGCGGCCGCGTAAAGGATCTTCCGGGTGTCCGCTACCACGTGATTCGTGGAACGCTGGACGCGGTGGGCGTTGCAAACCGCAGACAGAGCCGCTCCAAGTACGGAGCCAAGCGGCCGAAGGCGGCAGCAACCAAGTAGTCAACGAACCATTAACCACCCGGCGTCTCGATTGGGAGATGGCTGGGAGTACCGCCGAACCGGCAGGGAAGAGGAGTTTTTGAATGCCTAGAAAAGGCCATATTGCCAAGCGCGAACCGATGCCAGATCCGATTTACGGCTCGACGCTGGCCAACAAGTTCGTCAACAACCTGATGTGGGACGGCAAGAAGAGCACGGCGCAGAGCATCTTTTACAAGGCCATGACGCAGCTCGAAACCAAGGGCGGCGACGAGGCCCTGAAGCTGTTCAAGAAGGCGGTTGAGAACGTCAAGCCGCTGCTGGAAGTGAAGACCCGCCGGGTGGGCGGCGCTAACTACCAGGTCCCGGTGGAAGTCAATCCGGAGCGGCGGACGTCGCTGGCCATTCGCTGGCTGATCTCCTATTCGCGCAGCCGTCCTGAGAAGGGCATGATCGACAAACTCGCCAACGAGTTGCTGGATGCCGCCAACGGCAAGGGCGCGGCGATGAAGAAGAAGGAAGACGTACACCGCATGGCCGAGGCCAACAAGGCCTTTGCGCACTACCGCTGGTAGGACAGTCCCGCGGGTGACCTCGCGGGCTTCCAGCGGACGCTAAGCCGGATTGCGGCGGAGCAGCGTAGCTTCGCGACGGGTACGCGGCAACCGATGCCGCTCCGGTCGCCGACGCTGGGCTGCCATCAACAAGAAACCAGCACGGGTGTCCCCAGCGCCCGTGCGATGACGTAAAGGGAATAGGTAGAAGCTTTGGCTCGACAAGTTCCATTAGAACGTTGCAGGAACATCGGCATCATGGCGCACATCGATGCCGGCAAGACGACAACGACCGAGCGCATTCTGTTCTATACCGGCCGCTTGCACCGCATTGGTGAAGTGCATGAAGGTACGGCGACGATGGACTGGATGGCGCAGGAGCAGGAGCGTGGCATTACGATCACGTCGGCTGCGACCACCTGTGCCTGGAAAGACATCACCATCAACATCATCGACACTCCGGGTCACGTTGACTTCACCGCCGAAGTGGAGCGTTCGTTGCGCGTGCTGGACGGCGCGGTGGCGGTGTTCGACGCGGTTCATGGAGTCGAGCCGCAGTCCGAGACGGTGTGGCGCCAGGCTGACAAGTACGCCGTGCCGCGTATTTGCTTCATCAATAAGATGGACAAGATGGGCGCGGATTTCGATCACGCCGTCGATACCATCCGCAAGCGCCTGTCGGCCAAGCCGGTGCCGATCCAGATGCCGATTGGGCAGGCGGAAAAGTTCAAAGGCTGCGTCGATCTGTTCAACATGAAAGCCATTTACTGGCATGACGAAACCATGGGCGCCGATTACGAGGTCGAGGAGATTCCGGCCGAGTTGCAGAAGCGGGCCCAGGCAATGCGCCAGTTGATGGTGGAAACCATCGTGGAAAACGACGATGGCGACGAGCTGATGGCGAAGTGGATTGAAGGCGATGAGATTTCGGTGGAGGCGCTGAAAGCGTCACTGCGGAAATCCGTCATTGCGATCAAGATCTTCCCGGTCGTGCTGGGTACGGCCTTCAAGAACAAGGGTGTGCAGCCGCTGCTGGATGCGGTGGTCGATTTTCTGCCTTCGCCGCTGGATGTTCCGCCGGTCACGGGTAAGAATCCCGACAACGGCAAGGAAGAACAGCGTCATGCGAAGGACGAAGAGCCATTCTCGGCGCTGGCCTTCAAGATCATGACCGACCCGTTTGTGGGACAGTTGACGTTCATCCGGGTGTATTCGGGCGTGTTGAAGACGAGCGACATGGCGTACAACGCCAACCGTCTGAAGCACGAACGCATTGGCCGCCTGCTGCGCATGCACGCCAATAAGCGCGAAGAAATCACCGAGGTCCGCGCGGGCGACATTTGCGCTTGCGTAGGACTGAAGAATGTCACCACCGGCGACACGATTTGCAATGAAGACAAGCCGATCCTGCTGGAAACGATCGAATTTCCGGAGCCGGTGATTCACGTTGCGGTTGAGCCCAAGACGAAGACCGATCAGGAAAAAATGGGCGTTGCGCTGCATAAGCTCGCCCAGGAAGATCCTACGTTCCGGGTTCACACCGATGAAGACAGCTCGCAGACGATCATCAGCGGCATGGGCGAACTTCACCTGGAAATCATCGTCGACCGCATGATGCGCGAATTCAACGTGCAGGCCAATGTGGGCAAACCGCAGGTAGCCTACCGCGAGACGGTGCGCAAGAACTCCGAGGCGGAGGGCAAGTACATTCGCCAGACGGGTGGTAGCGGACAGTACGGTCACGTGAAGATTCGCCTCGGTCCCAATGAGCCTGGCAAGGGCTTTGAGTTCGAGGATGCGACGAAGGGCGGCTCGGTTCCGAAGGAATACATCAAGCCGATCGAGATGGGCATTAAAGAAGCCATGGAAGGCGGTGTACTGGCCGGCTATCCGATGGTGGACGTGAAGGCTACGCTGTATGACGGCAGCTATCACGAAGTGGATTCGAACGAATTGGCCTTTAAGATCGCAGCGTCGATGGCCTTCAAGGAAGCGGCGCGCAAGGCTAGTCCGGTTCTGCTGGAGCCGGTCATGTCGGTCGAAGTAGTGGTTCCGGAAGAGTACATGGGCACCATCATTGGCGATCTGAACAGCCGTCGCGGCCGCATCGAGGGCCTGGAGCACCGCGCTGGTTCGCAGGTCATCAAGTCGATGGTACCGCTGGCTGAGATGTTCGGATACGCGACCAATATGCGCTCCAATACGCAGGGCCGTGCGACTTTTTCCATGCACTTTGCGCGCTACGAAGAAGCCCCCCGTTCGGTGGCGGAAGAGATCGTGGCCAAGATGCAGGGCAAGACGGCCAGATAAAGTTCAACCGCGCCGCGTGGCTGGAATACGCGGAGCACAGCGCCCGATGTCATGGGCCAAAGCGGGCCGGGCAGCGGCCAGCAGCGACTAAGACGGAGCTCGAAAGCAATGGCGAAAGAGAAATTTGACCGCAGCAAGCCGCACGTGAACGTTGGTACGATTGGTCACATCGATCATGGCAAGACGACGCTGACCGCGGCGATCACGAAGGTGCTGGCAAAGCACAATCCGAACATCAAGTTCCGCTCGTTTGACTCGATCGACAATGCGCCGGAAGAGCGCGAGCGCGGTATCACGATCGCCACGGCGCACGTGGAGTATGAGACCGGCAACCGTCATTATGCGCACGTCGATTGCCCGGGCCACGCCGATTACATCAAGAACATGATCACCGGCGCGGCGCAGATGGACGGCGCCATTCTGGTGGTCGCGGCGACCGACGGTCCGATGCCGCAGACCAAGGAGCACGTGCTGCTGGCGCGCCAGGTTGGCGTGCCCTGCGTCGTGGTGTTCCTGAACAAGTGCGATGCGGTGGAAGATCCCGAGCTGATCGACCTGGTGGAGATGGAGGTCCGCGAACTGCTGGTGAAGTACAAGTTCCCGGGCGACGATCTGCCGGTGATTCGCGGCTCGGCCCTGGGCGCGCTGAACGGCGAGCCGGAGTGGGAAGCCAAGCGTGGATGAGCTGATGGCGGCGGTGGATGCGTATGTTCCGCTGCCGGCACGCGCCATCGATCAGCCGTTCCTGATGCCGATCGAAGACATCTTCTCGATCTCGGGACGCGGCACGGTAGTTACCGGCCGCATCGAGCGCGGGCAGGTGAAGGTGGGCGAGGAAGTGGAAATCGTGGGCTTCCGCGACACCCGCAAGACGGTTGTGACCGGCGTGGAAATGTTCAAGAAGCAGTTGGACGCGGGCATGGCGGGCGACAACGCTGGTCTGCTGCTGCGCGGCATCGGCAAGGATGACGTGGAGCGCGGCATGGTGCTGGCCAAGACCGGCTCGATTACGCCGCACACCAAGATCAAGGGCGAAGTTTACATTTTGTCGAAGGAAGAGGGCGGCCGTCACACGCCGTTCTTCAACGGCTACCGTCCGCAGTTCTATTTCCGGACGACGGACGTGACGGGGGTTGCGAAGCTGCCGGAAGGCGTCGAGATGGTGATGCCGGGCGACAACGTGACTCTGGAGATCGAACTGATTACGCCGGTGGCGATGGAAAAAGGCCTGCGCTTCGCAATTCGCGAAGGCGGCCGCACCGTGGGCGCCGGTACGATTTCGGAAATTCTGTAAGCTGAGCTTCGCAGCCGGGTAGGCGGAAAACGGCACCAGCGACGGGTATGGAGCAACCGACATGGTTCTTCCGATCGCTGATGCCGGGCCGCTCCGGTTGCCGGGCTTGGCCGGCAACTTTCACTCTGCATAGATAAAAGAAGTCGCGGCGACTATAAGACCGCACGATCTTTGAGGGTTCATACAGTGATTGGCAAAGAAAGAATACGCATTCGGTTGAAGGCTTACGACTATCGCGTGCTGGATCAGTCGACCGGCGAAATCGTCGAAACGGCGCGTCGCACGGGGGCCCAGATTGCCGGCCCGATTCCACTTCCGACGGTCAAGAATAAATATTGCGTGCTGCGTTCGCCGCACGTCGATAAAAAGTCGCGCGAACAGTTTGAAATTCGCACACACAAGCGTCTTCTTGATATTCTGGAACCGACGCAGCAGACAGTCGACGCATTGATGAAGCTTGATCTTCCCGCCGGTGTCGACGTTGAAATCAAGGCTTACGGTAAAGAACACAAATAAAGCGGCTCCGCGCGCTGAGCGCGCAGCCCTCACAGTGCCCTTGCGCAGCCTCTGCGCGGGCATGATGGAGAAAAAGAAATGTCAGTAAACGGAATTCTCGGCAGGAAAGTGGGCATGACGCAGCTGTTTGACGACAAGGGTGATGTTCGCCCGGTCACGGTGCTGCAGGCCGGTCCCTGTGTCATTACCCAGCTCAAGACCGCTTTGACGGACGGCTACGACGCCGCCCAGATCGGTCTGGTCGAGTTCGTCAAGGACTCGCGCCTGACCAAGGCGATGAAGGGCCACTTCGAAAAGCACAATCTTCCCCCGGTGAAGTTCATGAAGGAAGTTGCCGTGGTGGAAGATGCGGAAGGCTCCGATGGGAGCGTGAAGGTCGGCGATAAGGTTCTGGTCGATCTGTTCGACGGTTCGAAGTTCGTGGACATCGCGGGCACCAGCAAGGGACGCGGCTTTGCGGGCGTAGTCAAGCGCCACAAGTTCGCCGGCGGTCCGGGAGCCCACGGTCACATGTTCCAGGTGCAGGGCTCGATCGGTGCCTCGTCGTTACCCGTCGCGCGTATTCCCCGGCACTCGCATGAGCGGCCACATGGGCGATGTCACGGTGACGGTGCGCAACTTGCGCATTCTGGGTATCGATCGCGAAGAGAATCTGCTGGTGGTGGAAGGTGCGGTACCGGGTGCGAGAAACGGATACCTGGTGATCACCAAGGCCAAGAAGCCACCGAGAGAGCGTCGTGGATTCAGCGGCGAGGGTACGGCCATCAATCCGTTGAAGGCCTCCAAGCGCGCCGCTAAAGGCAAGTAAATTCGCTTCCCCGGTGGAGATTGCCGCCGGGGAGCGCTGGTTCCAAAACAAAGCCTTCCGCGGCAGCATATTGACGGAAGGAAACCGAAGGGCCGCCGAAGATGCGGACCTGCAAAGGAAACGAAATGGCTACCATCGATGTGCTGAACCTGGCCGGCCAGAAAGTGGGATCGCTCGAACTCGCCGAAGAAGTATTCGGCGCGGTGAACGAGGACCTGCTCTGGGAATCCGTCCAGCATTACCGTGCGGCGCTTCGCGCCGGCACGCACGCCACCAAGAACAAGAAGCTTGTTTCTGGTTCCGGCAAGAAGCTGTGGCGGCAGAAGGGTACGGGCCGCGCCCGCGTGGGCAGCGTCCGTTCGCCAATCTGGCGCCATGGCGGCACGGTCCACGGACCTCAGCCCCGCTCCTATGATTACGCCTTCCCGCGCAAGAAGCTGTTGGGCGCACTGCGCTCGGCGCTGGCGGCGAAGTTTCATGACGGCAATCTGATTGTGATTGATTCGCTCGATCTGAAGGAAGCCAAGACCAAGGCCTTCCGGCAGGTGCTGACCGGATTCAAGTTTAATAAGACCGCACTGGTGGTGGAAGCCGGCGCGAATCTGAATCCGAACCTGGAGCTTTCGACTCGCAATATTGCCGGGGTTGAGATGCTGTACGGCCCCGAGGTTCACCCTTATCACCTGCTTCGCCATGAACTGGCGGTGTTCTCGCAGGCGGCGTTGGAAAAGCTGCAGAGCTCGCTGAAGGCCTCGGCGCCGAAGCGTAAGGCGGAGGTGGAGAATGTCTAAGTCCCCTTACCAGATCGTGCGCAAGCCGGTCATCACGGAAAAAGGATTGGGCGTCAAGGAGACCGAGGGCACATTGGTGTTCCAGGTGGCCGTGGATGCAACCAAGACGGAGATCAAGGAAGCCGTGCAGAAGGCCTTCAAAGTGAAGGTCGCCGGCGTCCGCACTGCCAACTTCCTGGGTAAGGAGCGCCGCCGCGGCAAGTTCACCGGCTTCCGCCCCGACTGGAAGAAGGCCTATGTACGGCTTGCCGAGGGCGAAAAAATGCCCGAGTACGCACAGAACCTCTAAGTGCTGCGCGGCATAAGCCGAAGCGGTCGCGAATTTGAACGCGACGCCGCCGGATGGGAGAAAGAAACCCTATCTGTCCGGCCAAAGCGATCCTGCCAGAAGCACGGGCGGGATCTGGAAGAGAAGAACTATGGCGATCAAGACTTACAGACCGATCACACCGACCCTGCGTTTCAAGACCTCGCAGGTCAACGACGATCTGACAACGAATCGGCCGCATAAGCCGCTGACTGAACCGAAGAAGCGCACGGGCGGACGCCGCAATTGCGGCGACCTGACCATCTGGCATCACGGTGGCGGCCACAAGCGCAAGATCCGCGTGATCGATTTCAAGCGTGACAAGACGGGCATCCCGGCTACTGTCGCCACCATCGAGTACGATCCGAACCGTTCGGCACGGATCGCGTTGCTCAGCTACGCCGATGGCGAAAAGCGTTACATTCTGCAGCCGGTTGGCTTGCAGGTGGGCGCCAAAATCATCAGCGGTCCCGACGCCGATATCCTGGTAGGCAATGCGCTTCCGTTGAAGAACATTCCGGCCGGTACGATTGTGCACAACATTGAGCTGAAGCCCGGCAAGGGCGCGCAGATGGCGCGTTCGGCTGGAGCCCAGGCGCAACTGGTGGCCAAGGAAGGCGAATACGCCCTCCTGAAACTGCCTTCCGGCGAAACCCGCAAGGTTCTGGTGGAATGCATGGCAACGGTGGGCCAGGTTGGCAATACCGATCACGAGAACATCTCGCTCGGTAAGGCGGGCCGTACTCGCTGGCTGGGCATCAAGCCGACCAATCGCGGTGTGGTGATGAACCCGGTGGATCACCCGCACGGCGGTGGTGAAGGCAAAACCTCTGGTGGCCGTCATCCGGTGACTCCGTGGGGTCAGCCGACGCGCGGCTACAAGACCCGTAACAACAAACGGACCGACAAGTTTATCGTGTCGCGTCGCGGCAAGTAGGGAAGGAAACCATGGCACGTTCGACGAAAAAAGGGCCGTTTGTAGATTCGCACCTGATCGTAAAGATCGAGGGGATGAACGCGCGCAGCGAGAAGAAAGTGCTGCGCACCTGGTCGCGCCGTTCGACGATCACTCCGGAGATGCTGGGGCACACCATTGCGGTACACAACGGGCGCAAGTTCATCCCGGTGTATGTATCGGAGAACATGGTCGGTCACAAGCTCGGCGAATTCAGCTTCACGCGTACCTTCAAAGGGCACTCGGTGAAGTCCGCCGCGGAGACCTCGGCCAAGCCGGCGAGATAGTCGCAGGCGGGATCAGGTTCGGCGGTTTTTGAAAAGTATGGGCGCCCACCGAGGGCGTCCGCGAATGCGATCTGAAGGGAAGAGAACATGGAATTCACAGCGAAAGCCCGGTACATGCGGGTATCTCCGCAGAAGGTACGCCTGGTGCTGGCACTGATTAAGGGCAAGCGCGTTGAAGCGGCGCTGAACACGCTGGCGTTCACCAACAAAGGCATTGCGCCCGCGGTTTTGAAGCTTCTGCGCTCGGCCGTGGAAAACGCCAGCTACCTGAGCGCCGAAAAGGGCTTGGATGTCGATCTGGACAATCTGTATGTCAAGAACGCCATCGCCAATGAAGGTCCGCGCATGAAGCGCATTCGTCCGGCTCCGATGGGCCGGGCGTTCCGCTACCAGCGCCGCATGGCGCACATCGAAATTGAGCTGGCCGAGAAGAAGAGTCAGGCCATCGCCTCGACCGATGCCGGGACTGCGGCAGCCGCGCCGGCCCAAAAAGGCCGTTCGCAAGCCGGCAGTCAAGAAGGCCGCTGCCAAAAAGACGGCGCCGAAAAAGGCAAAGAAGTAGGCAGTCCGCTGCGGCGGACCCGGCTTAGCGGCGGGTAGATCGCCGCCACCGGACTTCAGGTTCACGGGATCGAAGGATCCAATTCAGCGGCGGCGCCAGGGCTTAGGCCCGAGTAAGCTGCAGGCAGAGAGACGAAGCAATTTATGGGACAAAAAGTCCATCCCTACGGATTCCGACTCGGCTACACCAAGCCGTGGAAGTCGCGCTGGTACATGGATCGCGACTATGCCAAGTTCCTGATCGAGGACATCAAGCTGAAGGAAGAGCTGAAGGACAAGCTCAAGTCGGCCGGTGTCAGCTCGATTGAAATCGAACGCCCGGGCAATAAGCTGCGCATCATCATCCGCACCGCCCGCCCGGGCATCATCATCGGCCGCAAGGGCGCCGAGATCGACAAGCTCAAGGCTGATCTGCAGAAGCGGACCAACCGCGACGTGTTCGTCGATATTCTGGAAGTCCACAAGCCGGAGCTCGACGCTCAGTTGGTGGCGGAATCGATTGCGCTGCAACTGGAAAAGCGGGTTGGTTTCCGCCGGGCGATGCGCAAGAGCGTCGACAGCGCGCTGCGTTTCGGCTGCAAGGGGATCAAGGTTCGCGTATCGGGCCGCCTGAACGGCAATGAAATCGCCCGCTCGGAGTGGTATCTGCAGGGGCGTCTGCCGCTGCATACGCTGCGTGCGGACATCGATTACGGCTTTGCCGAAGCGCACACGACCTACGGATTGATCGGCGTGAAGACCTGGGTTTATAAAGGCGAAATCCTTCCCCAGAAACGCCGCGAGCCGCAGACCGCGACCGCCGGACTTTAAGCAAGCAAGCCGGCCAACTCCTCCAGCCGCCAGTTCCTGGAGGAGTAGTAATGGAGCCGGCAGGCGCGCCCGCAGTTGGGGCGGCCAGAACTTGAAACTGGCAATTGGAAACTGCTTATGTTGATGCCGAAGAAAGTCAAGTACCGCAAGCAGCAACGCGGTCGTATGTGCGGCAAAGCCTGGCGCGGCTCCGAGCTGTCGTTTGGCGATTTTGGCTTGAAGGTTATGGAGCCGGGCTGGATCACCGACCGCCAGATTGAAGCGGCGCGCGTGGCGATGACCCGGTTCATCAAGCGCGGCGGCAAGATCTGGATTCGCGTGTTTCCGGATAAGCCAGTCACCAAGAAGCCTGCCGAAACCCGTATGGGTAAAGGCAAAGGCGCTCCGGACCACTGGGTTGCGGTTGTCCGTCCGGGCAAGCTGTTGTTTGAGATGGAGGGAGTGTCGGTGGCCGATGCGCAGGAAGCAATGCGTCTGGCTTCGCACAAACTGCCTTTGATTACTAAGTTCGTTAAGCGCGAAGTTCTGGCGCACTAAACGGCTTTGGCGACCTTTCGGTCGCTGATGCCAGCCCAGGCCGCGTTTCACATTAATTCCGACGCCGGCGGCGCAGTCCGCCGGGGGTGAAGAGAAGAGAGCAATGACTTCGGAAAAAATTCGTAACCTTACAGATGCCGAGTTGGTCCATCAGAAGACCGAACTCAGCGAAGAGCTCTTCAAGCTGAAGTTCCAGCTCAAGATGGGACAGACCGAAAGCTTGAAGAAGATGCGTGGGTTGAAGAAGGACATCGCGCGCGTGCTGACCATTCAGCGCGAAAAGCAATTGGCCGCAGTCAAGACCGGAACGGAGAAGAAGTAGCCATGGCAGAAGAGACGAAAACCGAGAAAACCCCCGGACAGCGCAAGGTCCTGGTTGGGCTGGTCGTTTCGACCAAAATGGCGAAGACGATTGTCGTCGAGGTGAATCGCCAGAAGGCTCACCCACTCTACCGGCGCGTCGTCAAGCGTTCCAAAAAGTTTTATGCCCACGACGAAGAGCAGACGGCTCGCACGGGTGATTCCGTGCGGATTGAAGAGACCCGCCCGTTGTCTCGCCTGAAGCGCTGGACGCTGAAGGAAATCGTGAAGCGCTCGGCACTGGCCACCGCCGCGATTGCCGCTGAGACCGCTGCCGCCGCCGCCAAGGAAAAACCGGAGCAGGCCAGCTAGACGCCGTCGCCGGTACTGGCTGGAAAAGCCAGCGCCGACCGACGACCCTGAGAGACGACTGAAGGAGATTGCACCATGGCAGTGTTTATGAGGTCCATCCTCGAGGTGGCCGACAACAGCGGAGCCCGCAAGCTACAGATGATTCTGCCGATTGGCGGATCAACCGGCGTTCGCGCCCGGATTGGCGATGTGGTGACGGCTGCGGTGAAGGAAGCGTCGCCCGACGGCAGCGTGAAAAAGGGAACGGTGGTCAAGTGCGTCATTGTCCGGACCCGCAAGGAAACCCGCCGCCGCGACGGTTCCTACATTCGTTTTGACACCAACGCGGCAGTTCTGATCAACGCCGATGGCGAACCGGTCGGAACCCGCGTATTTGGTCCCGTTGCCCGCGAGCTTCGTGAGAAGAAGTTTTTGAAGATCGTTTCATTGGCTCCGGAAGTTATCTAGTGTCATTGATTCCGAGGGCGGCTTCAGCGGCCGCCCTCGGGAGCTCCGTTCGCGGAGCGGCCCCAAGAACGCTGAAGGTTTTGAGAGGAAGACATGGCAACCGTTGATATTCGCCATAACGATACCGTGAAGGTCATCGCCGGGCGCGATAAGGGCAAAGCAAGGCCGCGTACTACGCGTGTTCCCCGGAACAGGCAAAGTGCTGGTCGAACACGTTAGCGTAGTCAAAAAGAACGTGCGTCCGAATCCGCAGAAGGCGATCAAGGGCGGCATCGCCGAGCAGGAATCGCCGATTGCGATCAGCAATGTTCTGCTGGTCTGCGGCAGCTGCGGTCCGGTGCGGGTTCGTCACGAGGTGCGCGGCGAGAAGAAAGTTCGCGTCTGCGCCAAGTGCGACACCACGCTCGACAAGGATAAGTAACCACCCCGAACCGGCTCCGGCCGGTTCAATTGACCGCCTCACGTAACGGTAGCCACTCCGGGACCGTGAGAGAAAGCGAACTGAACCATGGCAGCAAAAGACGACAAGAAAGATACGCAAGCCAAAACAGCCGGCGAAGCCGCAGGCCAAACAGCAGCCGAAGAAGGCCAAGGCTGAGGCCGCCGAGGCCCCCGAGCCGGGTTCGAAGCCAGCTCGTCCGAAGGCGAATAACACCGCATCCGCCCGCCTGCGCACGAAGTATTTTGAAGAGTTGCGCCCGGCGCTGATGAAGGAACTGGGATTGTCGAACCCGATGGCTGCTCCGAAGCTGGAGAAGGTTGTCGTCAATATGGGTGTCGGCGAAGCGACGCAGAACGCCAAGGTGCTGGATCCGGCGGTGGCCGAACTGGCACAGATCACCGGACAGAAGCCGGTGGTGACCAAGGCCAAGAAATCCATCGCCGCCTTTAAGGTGCGCGAAGGGATGCCGATCGGCTGCATGGTGACGTTGCGCGGCGATCGCATGTATGAATTTCTCGACCGCCTGTTGAATGTCGCGCTGCCGCGCGTTCGCGACTTCCGTGGAGTTCCCACCAAGTCCTTTGATGGACGCGGAAACTACACGCTCGGCCTGCGCGATCAGTTGATCTTCCCGGAGATCGACTACTCCAAGGTGGAACACACGAAGGGCATGAACATCACCATCGTCACCACCGCCACCAGCGACGAACACGCGCGGGCGCTGCTGAAGGCGATGGGAATGCCATTCCGTCCGCCGGGCACGAATTAAGTTCCTGCTTTCCGGCGGCGGCGACGCCGCAGGGAAGATGGTTGCAAGCGAAAGCAGTACAACGCCGCCTCTGGGTGCGGAAGTAAGGCGCGACCAGTACCACGCGGCTTACCCGTGCACCAGGGGTGCGAGAGATAAAGGAAACGATGGCCAGAACATCCAGCATCGCTAAGGACAATAAGAAGCCCAAGTTCTCCTCGCGTCAGCACAATCGCTGCAAACTGTGCGGACGTCCGCGCGCTTTCCTACGGAAGTTCGGTCTTTGCCGACTGTGCTTCCGCGGATTGGCTCTGCGCGGCGAGATTCCTGGGGTTATGAAGTCGTCCTGGTAGACGAAATCAAAGCCTGACCCGCGGGGGTGAGCCCCGCAAAGGCTGGCACGTGGTCCGCAACCGGGACCGTCCTGCGCAAGCGGGAACAGAACGTCGCCGCAGGTTCTTTCCACTGTGGCCCTTGCGAGATCGAGGGCAGCCGGCGCAAGCCGGTGCAGTATTGCGCCAGGCCAGCGCGCGCAAGAAAGAGAACGGGCGAACGAATTCAGGAGAACTAAAGATGAGCTTTACCGATCCCGTGGCAGATTTTCTGACCCGGATTCGCAATGGCATCAAGGCCCGGCACCAGAAGGTAGATGCTCCGGCCTCCAAGCTGAAGCTGGAGATCGCACGCGTCCTGAAGGAAGAGGGTTATATCTCTAACTTCAAGGCGACCGAAGAAGATGGCAAGAAGGTGGTTCGGGTGTACATCAAGTACAACGCCGACAATGTTGCCGCGATCAACAACATCAAGCGCATTTCGCGCCCGGGTTGCCGTGTGTACGTCAACCGCAATGAGATTCCCCGCATTCTTGGCGGTCTGGGTATCACCATCCTGACCACGCCGAAGGGTGTTCGCAGTGGCAAGCAGGCCCGCCGCGAAGGCGTTGGCGGCGAAGTGATCTGCGAAGTTTACTAATGTCACAAGGCTGGCTGCCGGGTAGTCTCCGGCAGCGGGTGCTTGGAGCAGACGAGGCCGGTGAAAGATCCGGCCCGGAAGCCCACCGTGGCAAGGTTCACGGCGGTGCAGGAGCAATCAATGTCAAGAATCGGTAAGAAGCCCATCCCATTGCCCAAGGGTGTCACGTACACTGTAGAAGGCAACCTCATCACCGTGAAGGGTCCGAAAGGAACCGTCACCAATCACCTTCCGGGCGGCGTTACGCTGACCACCGAAGACGGCGTGCTGCTGGTTCAGCGCGAGGACGATTCCAAGGCCGCGGTTCATGGTCTGGTTCGCGCCCTGGTGAATAACGCGGTGGTTGGCGTTACCACCGGCTGGACCCGCGAGTTGGAGATCGTCGGGATTGGCTATCGCGCAGAGCTGAAGGGCAAGGGAACTGTGGTCTTCAGCCTGGGCTTTTCGCACCCGATCGAGTACCCGCTGCCGACTGGGGTTGAGGTCACAATCGATCCCAAGATGACCAAGTTGAGCATCGCCGGGATCGACCGCCAGAAGATCGGACAGGTTGCTGCTGAAATGCGTTCGCTGCGTCCGCCTGACCCGTACAAGCAGAAGGGCGTGCGCTACGCCGGCGAGAAGCTGAAGAAGAAGGTTGGCAAGACCGGCGCAAAGTAACTCTTAGGAGGATGCGCGTCTGACGCGCTGAATCCGCACGGTAAGGCTTAGCTCCTGCCGTAAACCTGCGAAGCTTCGCAGCCGGGTAGGCGGCAACCAATGCCGCTCCCACTGCGAGCGCTATAGGTGCCCGCCGGACGAGAATCCGACGGGTGTCCGCACAACCCTGGCGAATTGATCGCTGGGACAGACTGGTCCCCGGCACTCGGTTCCGGCAGCGGAAGCTGCTGGGAGACCCAGAACCCGGGAAAAGGGCCAGAGCGAAGGACAAGAAGAATGCTGATTAAGAATTCCAAGAACGCGACGCGCGAGAAGATCCATACCAGGATCCGTAAGAAGCTCGCCGGAACCACTGCGCGCCCGCGCCTGAACGTGTACCGTTCGGTCAACCACATCTATGTGCAGCTCATCGACGACGCCAAACAGGCGACACTCGTCTCGGCCAGCTCGCTCGAACAGGGCAAAGATGGTAAGAAGCACATTGCCGGAGGCAACATTGCCTCGGCTAAGCAGGTCGGCAAGTTGATTGCCGAGCGCGCCAAAGCCAAGGGCATCGAATCGGTGGTGTTTGACCGCGGCGGCTATCTCTACCACGGACGCATCAAGGCCGTGGCGGATGCTGCCCGTGAAGGCGGCCTGAAGTTTTAGTTCCGGCGGTTGCCGGATTCAGCGATGGGTACGGCCAACCGATGGCCTCCGGTCGCTGGCGCCGGAGCCGCAGGGGCGCGACAGAGTTAGAGCGGGCGAGGTGCAAACCGTTAGTCCGCATGATTTCGGAGATCGCAGGCGCGGTCTCCAGGAGAATCGATAGCAAATGGCAATCGTCAAGAAAAAGCTCGATGCCGGTGCGTATAACCTGAAAGATCAGGTTGTGAACATCAACCGCGTGACCAAAGTCGTCAAGGGCGGCAAGAACATGTCGTTCGCAGCCCTGGTCGTGATCGGCGATCCGTCCACTGGCGTGGTTGGCTACGGTTCTGGTAAAGCCAAGGAAGTTCCCCAGGCGATCCGCAAGGGAATTGAATCGGCGAAGAAGAACCTGATCAAGGTGAACCTCACCCAGACCTCGATTCCGCACATCTCGCTGGGCCGCTATGGCTCGGGACGAGTGCTGCTGAAGCCCGCCCCGGAAGGCACCGGCGTCATCGCCGGCGGCGCCGTCCGCGCGGTCATGACTTCGGTGGGCATCCAGAATGTGCTGACCAAATCAATTGGCACCACCAACCCGCATAACGTCATCAAGGCAACGTTTGACGCGCTGAAGAAACTGCGCGACCGTGCCGAAGTGGCGGCCAATCGCGGCAAGTCCGTGGAGGAGCTCTAAACCATGCCACGCACCCGTACAAAGACCCCAAAGGTGGCGGCTCCGGCCGGCACCCGGATGAAGCTGAAGTGGGTGATTTCCGGTAACAGCACCCCCGCAAAGCAGCGGCTCGTCGTCAAGGGCCTCGGCTTTACCCGTCTGAACCAGGTCATCGAGCGCGAGGATACCCTCTCGATTCGTGGCATGGTGGCCAAAGTGCCGCATCTGATCCAGATTCTCGGCGAATAGCCGTAAGGGATGCGCACCATACGGGCGCTCGGCGGGTACGCGGCAAGAATGCCGCTCCGGCCAGGGGCGCTCGCAAACCGAGTCGCCGGCTGAGCCGGCGGCGCCAGGAAACAGCCCGCTCGCCACGGGGGACGCTCCGAGTTTCAGTCGGAGATGTTCGGCGGTCACAGACGGCCCATCAGCATGTTTGGCACCATGCCAGGGATAGAAACCATGAATCTGACAACGATTCGCAAGCCGGCTAAGGCGAACGAAAACCGCAAGCGTGTGGGCCGTGGTATGGGCTCCGGCATGGGTAAGACTTCGACCCGTGGACACAAGGGGCAGCGCTCCCGTTCCGGTTCGCGCAGCATGCGCGGATTTGAAGGCGGCCAGATGCCGCTGCACCGTCGCTTGCCCAAGCGCGGCTTCGTCAACATCTTCAAGAAGGAATTTCAAGTCGTAAATCTGTCGCGCCTGGCTGAGCTGGGTGTGACCGAACTGACTCCGGAAGTTCTCTACGAGTTGCGCGTCATCAGCAAGAAAAATGGACTGATCAAGGTGTTGGGAGTTGGGGATCTGACCTCGGCCATCACCGTGTACGCCCACAAGTACAGCGAGACCGCACAGCAGAAAATCACCGCCGCCGGCGGCAAAGCTGAGATTCTTGAAATCAAGCAGCCTGCAGCCATCAAGCGCGGTAAGAAGTAAGATCAACCGAGCCCGCCTGCAGCGAACAGGCGGGCTGGGTCCGGTTCTCCTTTTGCGGATGAGCCGTGGCCCGAACAGCATAGTTACAGAGGCCCTCTTACCATGTTCGAGAAGCTGGCGAACATCTTCAAAATCCCGGACCTGCGCAAGCGCGTTCTGTTTACGCTTGGGCTGCTTGCCGTCTACCGCATCGGCGGCCACCTGCCCACCCCCGGCATTGATCCAACCGCTCTGGCACGCTTGTTTGCCAACGCCAGCGGTGGCCTGCTCGGCTTCGTCGATCTGTTCAGCGGCGGCAACCTGCGCCGGTTGACGATCTTCGCCCTGGGCATCATGCCTTACATTACCGCCTCGATTATTTTGCAGTTGCTCACCGTGGTCTACGAACCGCTGGCGCGGCTGCAGAAGGAAGGCGAACTCGGCCGGAAAAAGATCACCCAGTGGACCCGCTATCTGACGGTCATTCTCAGCGCGATGCAGTCGTTTGGCATTGCCATGACCCTGCAGCGCGGCATCGGCGGCGAGCAACTGGTACGGAATCCTGGCATTGGCTTTGTGCTGATGACCATGCTGACGCTGACCACCGGGACCACGTTCATCATGTGGCTGGGTGAGCAGATCACGCAACGCGGCATCGGCAATGGCATGTCGCTGATCATCTTCACCGGCATCGTCGTGGGCTTGCCTCGCGCGGTGGTGGAGCTATGGCAGAAGGCAGGCAGCGGCGGCGCCCTGAACCCGATCGGCATCGTCTTTCTGCTGGCGGTCATGGTCGTGGTGGTTGCGTTCATCGTTTTTGTGGAGCGCTCCGAACGGCGCATTCCGGTGCAATATGCCAAGCGGGTGGTCGGACGCAAGGTGATGGGCGGTCAGTCCACCCATCTTCCGTTGCGCGTCAACTCCGGCGGCGTGATGCCGGTCATCTTCGCCAGTTCCGTGCTGACCCTGCCGCAGACGATTGGGTATGCGCTGCAGAATAACCGCTATTTCGGATCGTTTTTTGCTGGATTAAGCAAGGCTCTGGGCTGGGGCGAGCCGTTGCATACCTTCCTGTATGCCCTCGGCATCCTCTTCTTCGCCTACTTCTATGTCTCCATCGTCTTCAATCCAAAGGACGTAAGCGACAATATGCAGAAGTACGGCGGATTTATTCCCGGGCATCCGTCCAGGAGTTCGGACGAGCAACTACATCAACGACGTCTTGACCCGCATCACATTGGTCGGTGCGCTGTACTTGATCATCATCTCGTTGATTCCAGAATGGATGATTGCGGGTATTCACCTGAACAATCTCCCCATCTGGATGGGCGGCGGAATTTTTGATCACTTACCCAACTGGGTGCTGCACGGTCTCAACGTGAACTTCTACTTTGGTGGAACTTCGCTGCTGATCGTGGTGGGCGTTGCGATGGATACGGTGAATCAGATCGAGTCGCAACTCATTATGCGTCACTATGAAGGATTTACTCCAAAAAGTGGTCGCATCAGAGGACGCAGGGCGTGGTAAAGTACGTACCTTTGGGAGCACTTTAAATCTGCTGTCGGAGGCAACGTGATGGAGACAGAAGCCATCGCTGCATCAACTGTACAGAAAGCTGGAAGCGTTGTCGGCCCGGTGATCCTGTTAGGACCGCCGGGGGCCGGCAAAGGGACGCAAGCAATCAGAATCTCGCAACGCTTTGGGATTCCGCAGATATCCACTGGAGATCTGCTGCGCGACAACATCTCCCGGGGCACCGAACTTGGCAAGCAAGCCCAGGAATTGATGGAGCGCGGTGAACTTGTTCCCGACGAATTAGTCTGCCGGATGGTGGCCAGCCGTTTGGCTCAACCGGATTGTGCTCGCGGCTTCATCCTCGACGGCTTTCCGCGAACGGTGAAGCAGGCTGAGTGGCTCGACAAGTATTTTGCGGTCAATCATTGTTTTGAAGCTGAGGACGGCAGCAGGCGGTTGGTTGTGATCCGATTTACGGTGGAGTATAATCAGCTATTGCAAAGGCTTACCGGACGTCGGACTTGTCCCACATGCGGGCGGATCTATAACATTTACACTCAGCCGCCGCAGGTTGAGGGCGTCTGTGATATCGACGGCTCGGCCCTCGTTACACGCAAGGATGACCGCGACGACGTCATCATTGCGCGCCTGAAGACCTACGAAAGCCAGACCCTACCGCTGGTGAGCTACTATGCGCGAGCGGAATCGTCTGAGAGATATTGACGGTGCGGGAGATGTGGACAAGGTAACGGCCGAGGCCTTTAAGGCAATTGAAGATGGCGATAGTCTGTAAGTCTGCCGGCGAAATTGAAAAGATGCGGCGCAGTGGCCGCATAGTTCGCCAGGTGTTGGACGTAGTACAAGCCATGGTCGCTCCGGGTCTGAGCACGATGGACCTGGAGCGGGTGGCGGAAAAGAAAATTCGCGATCTGGGCGCAAAGCCCGCGTTCAAGGGGTATTACGATTACCCTTGCGTGCTTTGCACCTCGATCAATCAGGAAGTGGTGCACGGTATACCCTCGGAGACGCGCAAATTGGCCGAGGGAGATATCGTTTCCATTGACTGCGGAGTGGTACTGGACGGCTATTACGGCGACGCAGCGGTCACGGTTCCGGTAGGTGCAATCAGTGATGAGGTGCGCACCTTGCTGGATGTCACCGAACAATCGCTGCATAAGGGAATCGAAGCCGCTCGCGCTGGAAGCAGGGTGGGCGATATCGGGGCCGCGGTGCAGGAGTTCGTGGAAGCCGCGGGGTTCAGCGTCGTTCGCGAGTTTGTGGGGCACGGCATCGGGACCAAGTTGCACGAGGATCCGCAGGTGCCGAACTACGGTATACGCGACCACGGACTGAAATTGCGCGAAGGCATGGTGATCGCGATTGAGCCAATGGTCAATGTCGGCGGAGCCTCGGTACGGGTGTTGGACGACAAGTGGACGGCGGTAACTCAGGATGGAAAGCCCAGCGCGCACTTTGAGCACTGTGTTGCCATTACAAAAGACGGTCCAGTGATTCTGACCGATTAGCGGAAGATTTCAGGCTCCGTACTGGAAGCTGAAATTTGAAATTGAGGTTGGATGAGTAAGGAAGACGCGATTGAAGTTATGGCAATGGTTATCGAGCCACTGCCCAATGCGATGTTCAAGGTTAAACTTGAGAATGATCACGAGGTGCTTGCGCACGTGTCCGGCAAGATGCGCAAGAACTTCATTAAAATTCTTCCAGGTGACCGCGTGGCCGTGGAGCTTTCCCCTTACGACCTGAATCGCGGACGCATTGTGTACCGCTACAAGTAGCGGCCAAAGTTCGCGCAACCCGCAATGGTCCGAACGGGGACTAGCGGGCATTTGCGTGTTTGTAGCAAAGGGCTGCAAGGCTCTGATATATCGCCTCTTCCGGCGCGAAGCCGGCGGTGGAGTTGGCGGTTCCGTATGGCGCCCGAGCGGCGCTGGATGGAACCGGGCACTTGGTTAGTTGTTGATTGAGTTGTGGTTGTGCGTTGAGTTGAACAAGGAAGTGGCCAATGAAGGTACGGGCTTCAGTAAAGAAAATCTGTGACAAGTGCAAGGTCATACACCGCCATGGCGTGGTGCGCGTGATCTGCGAAAACTCGAAACATAAGCAGCGTCAGGGCTAATCCCGGGCCTGCCCAACCAGGAGTAGGACACACACATGGCACGTATTGCAGGCGTCGATCTGCCCCGCAACAAACAGGCACGGATCGCGCTCACTTACATCTACGGAATCGGCCAGCCCCGCGCCATCAAGATTCTCGGTACTGCTACGGTCGATCCGCTCAAGAAGATCCAGGACCTGAGCGAAGAGGAAGTGAATCGCATTCGTCAGGTGATCGAGAACGAAGGCCAGGTCGAAGGTGATCTGCGCAAGGAGATCTCGCTTCACATCAAGCGGCTCATTGAAATCGGCTCTTATCGCGGCAACCGTCACCGTCGCAGCCTGCCTGTCCGCGGACAGCGCACGCATACCAATGCCCGTACCCGTAAAGGTCCGCGCAAGGGAACGGTGGCCGGCAAGAAGAAGGCGACCAAGTAGGATCGCCTGGCCGCAAGGTCGCGTCTTTCCGCAGGCCGCCTACCGTCGGCACGTATGGAAAGCGCTTACTGGTAAACCCAGAACAGGAATAGAGAACGGAATATGGCAAAAGCAGCTGGCAGCGCCGCCGCATCGGATAAAAAGAGCAAGAATAAGAAGTTCAAGAAGAAGGAGCGCAAGCACATTCCTCACGGGGTTGTGATGATCAGCGCGTCTTTCAATAACACTATCGTCACCATCAGCGACCCATTGGGCAACGTGATTTCCTGGAAGAGCTCCGGCTCCCTGGGATTCCGCGGCTCCCGCAAGGGTACGCCATTTGCCGCGCAGCAAGCCGCGATGAACGCCGCCAACACGGCGCGCGATCATGGTCTACGCTCCGTGGATGTCCGCGTTTCGGGCCCTGGTTCGGGTCGCGAGTCCGCGATTCGCGCACTGGCCGCAGCTGGAATCGAAGTCCGTACCATCAAGGACGTTACCCCGGTTCCGCACAACGGCTGCCGTCCGCCGAAGAAGCGCCGCGTTTGATTGCAGTACCGTAGCCGCCCCTGTATGGCGGCGCCCCGGCATGGCTCGCCTATTTGGCCGAGGCCAGTGCCGGACGACAAAGATTCGAGCGGGATGGAAGGGATTCCAACTCCTGTAAACCGCTCCCAGACCGAAGGAGATATAAGTTGGCTCGCTATAAAGACGCAGTATGCCGCCTTTGCCGCCGAGAGGGCACCAAGCTGTTCCTCAAGGGCGCAAAGTGCTTTATGGAAAAGTGTCCGGTCGAGAAGCGCAATTTTGCCCCAGGCCAGCACGGCAAGGATCGCAAGGCGAAGATCGTCGGTTACGGTCTCCAACTCCGCGAAAAGCAGAAGGCCAAGCGCATGTACTTTGCGCAGGAAAGCCAATTCCGCAATTATTTCGAGAAGGCCGCTCGCGCCAAGGGCGTGACCGGCGAAATTCTGCTCCAGCAGCTTGAGCGCCGTCTCGATTCAGTGGTTTACCGCCTTGGCTTCGCCGTTGCGCGCCGTCAGGCCCGCCAACTCGTGCGCCACGGTCACATTGCGGTCAACGGCCGCAAGGTGAACATCCCCTCGTTCCAGGTCAATGTGGGCGAAGAGATCGCGGTTCGCGAGAGCAGCCGTAAACTTGTCATTCTGGAAGGGGCGAAGGAGTTTGCTTCGCATCAGACTTCCCCGACCTGGCTGGAGATTGACCGCGAGAACTACAAGGGCCGCGTTCTCTCTCTGCCGAGGCGCGAAGACATCAACCTGCCCGTCAACGAGCAGCTCATCGTCGAACTGTACAGCAAGTAACGGGGCGGGCGCTTGCGCCCTCCCTTGTCTGCTTTCTGCATTGCTCCGCGGGAGCCGACGCTGCCGGAAGCATTTCGGAGTTGTCGAGCAACCTACTTACCGCGGCACGGCCCTCAACCCCGTGCCGCATCACCCTGTCTCGGACCAGATCCGCCTGCGGGCCACCTTCGCCGCAGTGCCAAACGGCCGAAGAAAGAGGAGAAACGAATGCTCTGGAAGGGATTTCAAAAGCCGAAGCGCCTGGCGATGGATTCTGAATCGCTGACTGATAAGTATGGTCACTTCTGGGCGCAGCCGTTCGAGCGCGGATTCGGTACCACCATCGGAAACGCGCTGCGCCGGGTGCTGCTTTCCTCGATTGAGGGAGCCGCCATCACCGCCGTCAAAATCGAAGGCGTGCTGCACGAATTCCAATCGATCCCCGGTGTCGTCGAAGATGCCACCGACATTATTCTTAACCTCAAACAGATCCCGTTCAAGCTTTCCGGGGATGCGCCAAAGATGATCTACCTGCGCGCCGATCAGCCCGGAGTTATCACCAGCGGCATGATCGAAGCCGATGGCGATGTCGAGGTCCTGGATAAGGACGTTTACATTGCGACCGTCAGCGAAGGCGGCAAGATTGAGATGGAGCTTCGCCTGAAGAAGGGTCGCGGCTACGTTTCGGCGGACAAGAATTTCGACGAGGATCTCGGACTCGGGTTCATTCCCATCGACTCCGTGCACTCGCCTGTACGCAAGGTCAACTACGCGGTCGAGGCGGCTCGTCTGGGTCAGATCACCGACTATGACAAGCTTGCCCTGGAAGTGTGGACCAACGGTTCGGTGACGCCTGCGGATGCCATCGGCTTGGCGGCCAAACTGCTCAAAGACCATATGAACATCTTCATCAACTTCGAGGAAGAAGTTGAAGCCGCTGGAATTTCGGCTGACAACAAGCCGGAGATCCGCAACGAGAATCTCAACCGCTCGGTCGAAGAGCTGGAGTTAAGCGTTCGCAGCTACAACTGCCTGAAGAACGCCAACATTCAGACCATCGGCGAGCTGGTGTGCAAGACCGAAGCCGAAATGCTGAAAACCAAGAATTTCGGCCGCAAGTCGCTCAACGAAATCAAGGAAATCCTTGCCTCGATGGGTCTCGGCCTTGGCATGAAGATCGACGAGCACGGCAACGCCGTCGCCACCAGTCAGTCGACGATGGGCAGCAGCTTGCCGCCCGCGTACGGCTCTGGAGACGGTACCCCGAGCTACTAAGTTTTTTGAGAGGGCGCTGCGAAGCGCCTTCTGCAATTCTCCCGGCCCTGCCGAGGAGTCAAGTTCAGCCGGATCGTCAGTGGCTCCGGCGATATCAAGGATTCAGTCATGCGTCATCGTGTAGCAGGTTGGAAACTAGGCCGGAACACCTCCCACCGGCGCGCTTTGCTGCGGAATCTCGTTACCTCCTTAATCATCGAGGAGCGCATCGAGACCACCGTCACCAAGGCCAAGTTCATGAAGTCCCACGTCGAGAAGATGATCACGCTCGGCAAAAAAGGTGGCGTTGCCCACCGTCGTCTGGCCGCATCGTTCCTCATGACCCCGGAGGCCGTCGATAAGCTGTTCGGCACCATCGGCCCGCGCTTCGGCGACCGGAACGGCGGTTACACCCGCATCATTCTGACCGGCTTCCGCAAGGGCGATGGCGGCGAAAAGGCTTTCATCGAGATTCTCGGCAGCGAGAAGGTCGTGGATGAAAAGCGCGAGAAGCGTGCCGAACTCCGTGCCAAGCGCGCCGAAGAGACGCGCAAGGCGATGGAAGAGTCCCAGGCCCAGGCAGCCGAGGGCGGCGAAGAGCCAACCGCGTAGTTCTCACATTTCCAGCGTCTGCCTCTCCGGCTCAGAGCCAGGGAGGCGGACGCACGCAGTCCTGCGCGCCTTCGGGCGCGCATTTCTTTTGGGTGCTCACATGAAGTTGTGAGTGATAAGGCGAGTGGCTGTTGAAAAACTCGGTTTCTCGAAAAACAGCCTCAAAATCAGTGACCAGAAATGTATGCGCGGTTGGAAAGAATCGTTTATAGCGCGTTTGTGAGCGAAAGTTTTTCGGCACTTTCTCGGTGAGTGAGTTTTTCAACAGCTACGCGATGTTTCGAAAGTCATGGTGAACAATATTCCCGAATCCCGCGCCAACAAGCCTTCACCCAATCTTTACAAACGAATAGCACGTCGCCATCGTCAGAATGGAATCGGAGCAGTGCGACAATCGGCGTAACTGCCAGCAAAGCAACGAACGCCAATACCATCGCAATGCGTTTCCAGAAGCTCATGAACGATTCTCAATTCTCGCCGACGCGATTATAGAGCAGAGCGGGATAGTGGAATACTTGGCGACATCACGCCGACTAACGCGTCAACGAATGTACCAAGCCGCTGATAGCGAAGTACAACAACGCAGCACCTATAACACCAATGGGGATTCTCTGGCGCATTTGGGCGCGGAGTTTGTGCCCACGCACCACCGCGCCAAACAGGAATAGCGCACCCGTCAAGATGGCAGCGGAGAATCCGACCAAATTGCACCATAGGGACACATTGCTGCTTGTAATGATCCGCACGACAGCACTTTACGCTTATTCACAGCTAAGTTCCACGATTGTTGAATACTACAGCCGTAGCTGTTGAAAAACTCGGTTTTTTCGGAAGGAATGTACGAGAGTCAGGGGGTTGGGTTGAGGACTGGGGTTTCTGCTTTCTACCTAATCGTTCACTTCATGCGGTTGCTGGAACCGGCTCCGTTGCTCTCGGTTTTAGGAACCGGACCAACCGTTTCATGTTCTGAACCGTTGCAGCCAGATAGAACTGCTCGCGAACGAACTGCAGACGACGCAAGCGTAAGCGACGCAATCCGATTCGGTTCTTCAGTTCTGCAAACAGGGCTTCCACTTTGCGCCGATCCCATAGCGCCTTGGCAAACTCCGGAGTTTTCGCGATCTCATGCGCACGCTGTCGGGCTGCCTCGTGGATGTGAACATTGACGATTCGATACACGCCCTTGGTGCAATCTGACTTCACCGGGCAGTCCCGACAACGCTTTGCCGTCGAGTGATACACATGCATTCGATTGCCTTGATTAATTCCGAGGTACTTCAGGGGTTTGCCTTTCGGGCAGATGTAACGGTCAGTCTCAGGCTGGTAGGTGAACTTTTCAATGCCATATAACTCAGCCCTGGGCGCGGCTTCCTTAACCGGCACGTACGGTGTGATCTCTCGCTCCAGCAGCCAGTTCAGCATCTCGCCATTGCCGTAGCCCGTGTCAGCCGCCAGAGACAACGGATAATGGCCATACCGCTGGTGAAAGTCAAAGATCATATCGCGCGCCGCCATGCTCTCATGGCGCAGGCTAGCCCCCGTCCCTTTTACGCCGACGATCACACAGCTGGGATTATCGATAAGGTAGTTATCAAAGTAGCCGAGTGTCGCAAACATGTTTCCTTTGCTGAAATACGTGGCATCAGGATCCGTCGTTGATACCTTGCTTT
The DNA here is from genome assembly GCA_963779365.1 of uncultured Acidobacteriota bacterium. Taxonomy (GTDB): domain Bacteria; phylum Acidobacteriota; class Terriglobia; order Terriglobales; family Acidobacteriaceae; genus TOLSYN. The sequence goes on from CAVZYB010000034.1 coordinate 188,652, forward strand.
GTTGATGGGTCAACTCCGGCTCACCATCTCCATTCTGCTCTTCCAGTTCTGTTACAAACTCCCGAACCGTGCGGCTTACCTGCGCGGCTTCTGCCAGTTGCTCACGCGGGATGCGGCTGCCGTTGGTAGCGTCGGCGTGAACGAAGCTGCCGTCCACCGACATGTGCTCGCCCTTCACTAAACCCACACGGACACATTGATCCACGATGCGCTCAAACAACTCCTGGAAGAGACCGGATTGCTGGAAGCGCCCGTGGCGGTTCTTCGAGAAAGTGGAATGGTTGGGAATCTCCTGATCGAAGCCCAGGCCGGTGAACCATCGCCAGGCGAGGTGCATCCGTAACTCCTCGACCAGCTTGCGCTCACTGGTGATGCCATAAAGATAGCCAATCAGCAGTATCCGCAGTAATACTTCGGGATCGATCGAGGGTCTGCCCGTTTCGCTGTATGAGTCGCGCAGAACATCGTGTACGAAATCGAAACTGATGTAGCAATCGATGAGTACGTAACAGATGGTTCTCAGGAACCTGGTCTTCAAGGCGGAAGTAGTAAAACAGCGACTCAGAACGGGTGTTTTGACCCATCATAAACAGCAGGCCTCCGACGATGGCGATTAAGAAAAACATGAGCAGGAACTCTGACCTGTATATAGCTTCCTGTCATCGTGCGTTTCAAGCGCAAAATCAGAGACTTTTTCAACAGCTACAGCCCAAATAACTCACAACCGCAGAGCGGGATTGTGAGGATACGGCGACCTCTGATACCGTCAAAATCTCTGGTTTCCCCAACGGCGAACCGCTGGGTGTACCATTACCTCTCATGAGCCGCAACGATTCCGACAAGAGCACTCTCGAGGCGGGTTCCGCCTCTACCACGGGCGTTTATTCGTTCTACCTTGCAGGGCAGTGGCTTACCTCGCCGCAAGTGATGGATGTAACTTCGCCCTTCGATCAGCGCGTGGTGGGGCGGGTTTCGCTGGCCACCCCGGAGCATCTCGAACAGGCTATCGAGGCCGCGCACAAAGCCTTCGCGGTCACCCGCAAACTCGCCGCGTATGAGCGCCAGAAGGCCCTCGCGAAGATCGCAGCGGAGTTGACCGGGCGCACCGAAGAGTTCGCACAATGTATCTCGGCGGAGGCGGGCAAGCCGATTCGCACCGCGCGTGGCGAGGTTGCACGAGCCGCCTTCTGCTTCCAGTATGCCGCCGAGGAAACGACCCGCCTGAATGGCGACCTGCTGCCACTCGACGCGCAAGCGGTCAGCGCCAATCGCCTGGGTCTGCTGCGACGCGTGCCGCTGGGGCCGGTCGCGGCCATTACTCCATTTAATTTTCCGCTGAACCTGGTGGCGCACAAGATCGCACCGGCGCTTGCCGCGGGATGTTCGATCGTGCTGAAGCCCGCGAGCAAGACTCCCATGGTGGCGCTGATGCTGGCCGATGTGGTGGCGCGTTCGGGCTATCCAAAGGAAGCCGTCAGCATTTTGCCCATGCGCGCCGAGACCGCCGCGCCGTTGATTGAAGACCCTCGTTTCAAGCTGTTCACCTTTACCGGATCGGCCGCCGCGGGCTGGGCGCTGAAGGCACGCGCCGGGAAGAAGCGGGTTGCGCTGGAACTCGGCGGGAACGCGGGATGCATCGTTCACTCTGACGCCGATGTGGACCACGCGGCGGAGCGCTGTGCCAGCGGCGGCTTTGCCTTCGCCGGACAAAGCTGCATCAGCGTGCAGCGAATCTTCGTGGAGCGCAGCATCTTCGAAACATTCACCGGGAAACTGGCTGCGGCGGTGCAGAAGCTCAGGCTGGGCGATCCCTCCGAGGAACGGACTGACGTGGGCCCGATGATTCGGCTTGCCGACGCCGAGCGCGCCGAGCAATGGATTGCCGAGGCGGTTGCCGGCGGGCGCGCGAGTCGTCTGCGGAGGTACGCGTAACGGGAACGTTGCTGGCCCCCACCATCCTTACCGGCACGGCCGAGACGCAACGGGTCAACTGCCAGGAGATTTTTGCGCCGGTGGTGACCGTGGAAGCCTATGACGATTTCGATGAGGCGATCGCCCGCGTCAACCGCTCACCTTACGGACTGCAGGCAGGCGTATTTACCCGCGACATTCAGCGTCTGATGCGCGCCTATGACGAACTCGAGGTCGGGGCCGTAATCGCCGGCGATGTGCCGACCTTCCGCATCGATCACATGCCCTACGGCGGCGTGAAGGATTCCGGGAGCGGACGCGAAGGCATTCGCTACGCCATCGAGGAGATGACGGAGCCGAAGCTGCTGGTGCTCTCCTAGGAGTCGGCTCCGCGCGCTCGCCGACGGGCCAAGCGCTGTGCGCTGTATCACTGCACGGATTGCCGAAGAGGATTAAATATCCTTGAGCAAGAACGGTTGTCGTGCGGTACGGAGGCGGCCCATGAAACGCATTCTCTTGGTTGCATTCACTACTCTGCTCATGATGTGCGCGGTGCCTTGGAGCGCGGCCCAGAATAAAGCTCCCGGCAAGACGCCGGTGATCGAAGCGGTTGCCATTACCGACGACATCACTCCGCCGCGGCTCAGCGAGGTCGCCAACCCGTATTACACGCCTGAGGCCAGGAAGAAGAAGATTGAAGGCGCGGTCACTCTGGCGATTGTCGTCAATCAGAAGGGCGACGTTATCGATGCGAAGGTCGTCAAAGGTCTCGGCTACGGACTCGACGAAAATGCGATCGTCGCGGTGAAAGAGTGGAAATACAAGCCGGCGGAGAAAGACGGCGAACCGATCGCGGTCAAGATGGAAGTCACGGTGGATTTCTTCCTGCGCGACTGATGGAAATGGAGTCCGGCCAAGGGAGAGCAGTGCCCGCCCGATGGCGCTCCGGGGCCAATTTTCTCCACCGGTCAGCCCCCTGGCGGGAGATGCGTCGGCAATTCGGATTTCTGTTTCGAATCGGGACAAAGGCCGATAACTGTTTTTAACCCCCGTGAAAAAATCGCACTCTAATCCCTTGTAGAAGCATCTCACCTTTAGTTGCCGTGCGGCGGCCTCGAAGTATCAGGCATTGCATTGCGCTGAAGGCCGTCAATGGTACGTAAGGATGCCGGCGCGGCGGAGGAAAGGTGCGGAGTGTCAGGATTGCTGGGTGCATTGAGCGGAAGAGAACCTTCATGCGGGTGGCTCTCCGCAGTTTTCAATGTCTATCCAAACAAAATTTCATGAACTGCCGTCCCGCCATCGAGCAGGTTTCTCTCGCAATGGTTGGCGGCTTCGATGCTCCTGCTATAATCCCTTGTTCTCGTGACATGGATCACAAACCACTTACTGGGCAGTCACACTAGCGATGAAACGGAAATGACTTTGGAGATTCGAGAACGCCTCCAGCGCAGTTTCCTGATCGTCGCTTCAGTCCGGGCGTAAAGCCCCGGCAAAGACTTAACGGATAGCTTCCATACATGGCGCAGATCTTTCATCGCAGTGCCAACACCATCGCAAGGCATCAGATTTTCGGCGGGGTGATCCTGATGGCCGGGCTGCTGTGGGTGGCGTTGCAGATGCAGCGCTCGCCCTATTTCACCTACGCCGGCGTTGCGCGAATGCAGCCGGTCCCGTTCAGCCACCAGCATCACGTCGCCGGACTTGGCATCGATTGCCGCTACTGCCATACCTCGGTCGAGGTATCCGGTTTTGCCGGAATTCCGCCGACCAAGACCTGCATGAACTGCCACTCGCAGATGTGGACCAGCGCGCCGATGCTGGAGCCGGTGCGGGAGAGCTACCGCACCGGGCGTTCAGCTGATGTGGACGCGGGCCAACGATCTGCCGGACTTTGTTTATTTCGACCACAGCATTCACATCAACAAAGGCGTGGGCTGCAACACCTGTCACGGCGCGCGTGGACAAGATGCCGCTGATGTACAACCAGGCATCGCTGCAGATGGAGTGGTGCCTCGAATTGTCATCGCGACCCGGAGAAGTAATCTGCGGCCGCACCATGTCGAAGCGGACCCGAAGGATCCGGAGAGTGAGAGCGACCAGGTTTTCAACATGACGTATGAAGAGCCGACGTCGCTGCAGCCGGTGACATTGCGCGGACGGCAAGAAGTTCACAGCCAGACCGGGCGGACGGACTGGGCACCTACCTGGTGAAGGCAGAACAACGTGCGTCAGCGACGCGACATAACCAGTTGCAACACCTGTCACCGCTGACCGGGCTGAACGATGCGGCGAAGCGTGGCCCGGAGTTGGCGGCGGGAACTGAAGCAGAGAATCTGACGAGTGGAACGCGAGCGCCAATGGAGAACGGGCAGAAGAGTCGGAATTGGGGATGTGTGTCCCGGGCAAGAAGCGGCAAGCTGGAACTGAGCCGAGGTGCGCGAGAAGCTGAGCGAACGCTCGCGGACCGCAATACTGGCGCAGCCTGGACGAGCTGGCGCAGACTCCGGAGTTCGACGGAGATGCTGCATCGCGAGTTCCCGAAGCACGCCTCGGAGTGGACGGACAAGAGTTCGCGGCGCGACTTCCTGAAGATCATGGGCGCATCGCTGGCGCTGGCAGGATTGAGCGCCTGCACCCGGCAGCCGCTGGAACCGATTGTTCCCTACGTGCAGCCAGCCGGATAACCTGGTGCTCGGCAAGCCTCTGTTCTATGCCACTGCAATGCCGCTGGCAGCCTATGGCACGGGCCTGCTGGCGGAGAGCCACGAAGGCCGTCCGACCAAGATCGAGGGCAATCCGCAGCACCCATCCTCGCTCGGCGGCACCGACGTCTTCAATGCAGGCGAGCGTGCTGACGATGTACGATCCGGACCGTTCGCAGACCAACACCTATGTGGGCGAGACTGCAAACCTGGCCGCAGGTGATGTCACGGCTTGCGCGGCCGAGATCGAGCTGCAAAAGTCAAAGGGCGGAGCCGGTTTGCGAGTGCTCAGTGGAGCGACCACTTCGCCCATCCTTCGTGGCGCAGATGCAGGAGTTCCTGAAAACCTATCCGCAGGCCAAGTGGTACCAGTGGGAGGCCGGTGAATCGCGACAACGTGTACGCCGGTGCCGCAGCTCGCCTTCGGCCAGCCGGTGGAGACCGCTGTACGACTTCTCGAAGGCGAAGGTTGTGCTCTCGCTGGATGGCGATTTTCTCTCCGCTGGCTTTCCCGGATTCCAGAAATACACGCGTGCATTTTCGCAGCGGCGCCGTCCTGAGCTGAAGGAGGAGATGCTGCGCTTCTACGCCGTGGAGAGTGCGCCCACCAACACCGCCGCCAAAGCCGACCATCGGCTGCACGTAAAGGCCAGCGAGGTGGAGCCGTTTGCGCGCGCCCTGGCCACTGCCTTGGGCGTTGCCCAGGCGGGCGGTGAGTTCAGGCCCGGGCAGAAGAAATTTGCCGCCGCACTGGTCAAGGATCTGCAGGCCAATCGGGGCGCAGCCGTGGTGGTGGTGGGCGATGCCCAGACGCCGGCCACGCACGCGCTCGCCCATGCCATCAACTCGGCGCTGGGAGCGGTAGGCAAGACCGTGAGTTATACCGATCCGGTCGATCCCTACGCGGCGGCTCCGAAGATGGAGCAGCTTCGCCAGCTTACGGCCGAGATGAACGGCGGCAAGGTGGAGATGCTGCTGGTGCTCAACACCAACCCGGTCTATGACGCACCGCCGGATCTGGACTTCCTCGGACGCGCTGAACAAGGTTGGATTGCGGTTGCATCTCGGGCTCTATCAGGATGAGACCGCCAAGTATTGCCACTGGCACATCAGCGGAACGCACTTCCTGGAGCAGTGGGGCGACTACCCGCACCTTCGACGGAACCGTGAGCTTTATCCAGCCGCTGATTGCTCCGCTTTACGGCGGACATAGCGAGAGCGAGCTGATTGAGTTCCTGACCAATGAAAACGAGGCAACCAGCTACGAGCTGACCCAGCGTTACTGGCAGACGCAGCACTCCGGCATGGAGTTCAAGAGCTGGTGGGAGCGTTCGCTGCACGATGGATTCGTCGCCGGCTCAGCCTTTGCGCCGAAGGCGGTGACCGCCAAACTCGCGCTGCCGGCGGCATCGCCTGCCACCAGCGGACTGGAGATCATCTTCCGCCGCGACGCCACGATCTACGACGGCCGCTTTGCCAACAATGGCTGGCTGCAAGAGGTCCCAAAGCCGATGATTCAGATCTGCTGGGACAATCCCGTGCTGATGAGCGTGGCCACGGCGAAGAAGCTGAATTTGAAGAGCGAAGACGAAGTGGAGCTGGAGCTGAATGGCCGCAAGGTGCTGGGCGCAATCTGGCTTACGCCCGGGCATCCGGACGGCGCGGTCACGGTTTCCCTGGGCTACGGCCGGGAGAATTCCGGCAGGGTTGGATCGGGCCTCGGATTCAGCGCTTACAAATTGCGCACCTCCAATGCGCTCTGGTATGCGGGTGGGCTAAACTTGCGCGCCACCGGCGGACACTACGGGCTGGCCGCTCCGCAAGGGCATCAATCCATGGAAGGGCGCGCCATTGTGCGTGCGGCGACCCTGGAGGAGTTCATCAAGAACCCCAGGCTTCGCGCATGAACTGGTCGAGGCACCAACCCCGGGGCTGACACTCTACGAGCCCTACGAGTACAAGGATCACAAGTGGGGCATGGCCATCGATTTGAACTCCTGCGTAGGATGCAAAGCCTGCGAGGTGGCCTGCCAGGCGGAAAACAATATCGCGGTGGTCGGCAAAGACCAGGTGAAACGTGGCCGCATCATGCACTGGCTGCGCATCGATAACTACCATGAAGGTCCGCCGGAGAATCCGAATACGTACTTCCAGCCGGTGCCATGCATGCAATGCGAGAACGCTCCCTGCGAACTGGTCTGTCCGGTGGCCGCCACCGTGCATTCCACCGAAGGCCTGAATGACATGGTTTACAACCGTTGCGTGGGCACCCGCTACTGCTCCAACAACTGTCCCTACAAAGTCCGGCGCTTCAACTTCCTGCTGTTCTCCGACTTTGATACCCCGCAGTTGAAGTTCCAGCGCAATCCGGAGGTGACGGTACGCAGCCGTGGCGTGATGGAGAAGTGCACCTACTGCGTACAGCGCATCACCCACGCCAGAATTGATGCCGAGGAGCAGGGCCGGAAGGTGCGCGACGGCGAGGTTCTGACGGCCTGCCAGCAGGCATGTCCCGCCGACGCCATCTCGTTCGGCGATCTGAATGATCCGGCCAGCCGGGTTTCGAAGCTCAAGGCCTCGCAGCGGAATTACGGATTGCTCGAAGAACTCAACACCCGCCCGCGGACCACTTACCTGGCCGCGGTGCGCAACCCGAATCCTGAGTTGGAGTCGTAAGGGACTATGGAACAAGTTCCGGAGAGCAAGGCTTCCACGACGCTAGAACGGCTCCTGCCCGGGCAGGCACCGGTCCTCACGCCCGGCCATACGCTGGAGACGGTTACCGACAAAATCGCCTCCATCGTGCTGCGGCGGCCGGTCACGCTGGGTTGGCTGGGGGGCTTCGCCCTCTTCTTTGGCCTGATGAACCTGCTGCTGTTCGCCGCCGCCTACTTGTTCTACCGCGGCGTCGGCATCTGGGGCATTAACATTCCGGTGGGCTGGGGCTTCGCCATCATCAACTTCGTGTGGTGGATCGGTATCGGCCACGCCGGAACCCTGATTTCGGCGATTCTGCTGCTGCTCAAGCAGGGCTGGCGCAACTCGATCAACCGCTTTGCCGAGGCGATGACGCTGTTCGCCGTGGCCTGTGCCGGTATGTTCCCGATCCTGCACACCGGCCGCCCGTGGCTGGCTTACTGGCTCTTCCCTTATCCCAATACCATGGGCGTGTGGCCGCAGTTCCGCAGCCCTCTGCTGTGGGACGTCTTCGCCGTCTCCACCTATGCGACGATTTCCGCGCTGTTCTGGTTCATTGGCCTGATTCCCGATCTGGCGACCTTCCGCGATACGGCGACCAATCCGGTTGCGAAGACGATCTACGGATTGCTGGCCATGGGATGGCGCGGCTCGGCCCGGCACTGGAAGCGCTACGAGAGCGCCTACCTGCTGCTGGCCGGACTGGCTACGCCACTGGTTCTTTCCGTGCACACGGTCGTGTCCTTCGACTTCGCAATTTCGATTCTGCCGGGCTGGCATACCACGGTCTTCCCGCCCTATTTCGTCGCCGGAGCGATCTATTCCGGCTTCGCCATGGTGCTGGTGCTGGCGATTCCCATTCGCAGGTTTTACGGCGTGCAGGACATGATCACGTTACGCCATCTCGATAACGCGGCCAAGATCATGCTGGGCACCGGTTTGATCGTCGCCTACGGCTACACCATGGAAGCGTTTTACGCCTACTACTCCGGCAACGCCTACGAATGGTTTATGTTCAAGAACCGCCTGCTGGGGCCGATGGCTTGGGCCTACTGGTGCCTGATCCTGTTCAACATTGTGACTCCGCAGGTGCTCTGGATTCGCAAGGTGCGGCTGAATCCGGCCATGCTGTTCGCAACCTCAGTGGTCGTTCTGCTCGGCATGTGGCTGGAGCGCTTCGTCATCATCGTCACCAGCCTGTACCGCGACTTCCTGCCATCCTCGTGGGGCACGTTACGTGGCCACGCGCTGGGATTATGCGGTCTTTATCGGAACCGTCGGACTGTTCTTCTCCGCGATGTTCCTGTTCATACGGCTGATGCCGATGATCACCATCTTCGAAATGCGCATGTTGGTGCCGCAGGCAAAACTCAGCGAGGAGGTGGCTGCCCATGACTGATTCGGGATTGCACGGAGTCGTGGCTGAGTTTACAACCCCGGATGGCCTGGTCATCGCCTGCAGGAAGGCGCACGCCGCCGGATACCGGCGCATGGATGCCTACACGCCGTATCCGTTGGAAGAGGCGGCGGAAGCCATCGGCTTCGAGAAAACCCGGGTGCCTCTGCTGACCTTGCTCGGCGGCATTCTGGGCGGGACGAGCGGCTTTCTGTTGCAATACTGGATTCACGTCTGGGCCTTTCCGCTCAACGTCGGTGGCCGTCCGCTGAATTCCTGGCCATCGTTCATCGTCATTACGTTTGAGATGACCATTCTGTTTGCCGGGATCACGGCGGTGGTGGGCATGTTGACCTTGAACGGTCTGCCGCAGCCCTATCACCCGATCTTCAATCATCCGCGTTTCAGCGCCGCCAGCCGCGACCGTTTCTTCCTCTGCATCGAGGCGGCCGATCCCAAGTTCGAACTGGCGGAGACCACCCGGTTTTTGCAGGCGACGGATGCAATCGACGTTGCGGAGGTCGCCGACTAGCTCATGGCACACGAACTCATGAATTCTAAAACCGCGGTGCCCAAACGCACGCTGCGCCGCGCTGGCGATCCTGCTCGGAGCGCTGGGCCTGTGCCTGCTGGCCGGCTGCCGCGAGGACATGCAAAACCAGCCCAAGTTCATTCCCCTGCGTGAAAACCAGTTTTATCGCGATAACCGTTCGGCGCGCCCGATCATGGAAGGCACCATCGCCCGCGGCCAACTTGAGGATGATCCGCTGCTGTACACCGGCAAGGTAAATGGGCAGGAGGCCGACCAGTTTCCTTTTCCGATCACCGAAAAGGATTTGGCGCGCGGTCGCGAGCGCTTCAACATCTTCTGCTCGCCCTGCCATTCTCAGTTGGGAGACGGCAACGGAATGATCGTGCAGCGGGGCTTCAAAAAGCCTCCTTCGTACTTCGATCCGCGGCTGATGAAGGCTCCCGTGGGACATTTCTTCAGCGTGATCACCAATGGCCGCGGTGCCATGGGCGATTACTCGGCGCAGGTTCCAGTGGCCGACCGCTGGCGTATTGCCGCCTACATCCGCGCCCTGCAACTCTCGCAGACGGCCACCAGCGGAGACGTTGCGGCTGGGCAGCCGGTAATGAGCCACGCGCCGGAGCAACCCGGCGGCGAAGTGAAGTTGGCGGAACGCGCGACCGAACCCACGGAGGCGAAGTAGATGAGCACAACGATCTATCCCGCTTCCTATCGCTTTGAGCCGCCTGCGGCGACCGCATCGCTTTCGCGGCGTTGGCTGGTCGATCGGCCTGCTGGCGGCCCTGGCTGTCCATCGCCGGATGGTTTGTCTCGAGCCAGCAATTCTTCCGTGGCTATCTGATCGGCTACATGCTGGTGCTCGGATTTTCGCTGGGCGCGATGGCGCTGCTGATGCTGGGTCATCTGACCGGCGGAAACTGGTGGATGATCGGCCGCCGGGTGATGGAAGCCGCCGTGGGCAATATTCCGCTGCTCACCATTCTGTTCCTGCCGATCTGGCTGGGACGGCACAGCCTGTACATCTGGCTGGACCCGGCCTACGTCGCAACCCACCACGCGGTAGCGGCCAAGGGCGGCTACCTGAACGACCACTTCTGGACGCTGCGCGCGGTGATTTACTTTGCGATCTGGAATCTGTGGGCGCTGGCACTGCGCAAGGGATCGCTGCAGCAGGATACCGACAATTCACCGCGCGTCTGGCAGCGGCTGAAGGTCTGGGCGGCGCCGGGCATGCTGGTCTATGCCCTTACCATCACCCTGGCCTGCACGGACTGGATCATGTCACTGGATCCGGCGTGGTACTCGACGATTTTCGGCATGTTTTTCATGATCAGCGAAATGCTCTCGTTCATGGCGCTGATGATCGTCATCCTCTGTTCGTTGCGCGACTTTGCTCCGTACGACACAATTCTCGGCGCGGACAAACTGCACGACTACGGCAAACTGATGCTGACCTTCACCATGGTCTGGGCGTACTTCAGCTTCTCCCAGTGGCTCATCATCTGGGCGGGCAATCTTCCGGAGGAGATCACCTGGTATCTGGACCGCATCCACGGCGGCTGGCAGATGGTGGCGTTGGCGCTGGTCTTCCTGCAATTCTCGCTGCCCTTTCTGCTGCTGCTCTCGCGCGAACTCAAGCGCGACGCACGCAAACTGGTTCCGGTTGCGCTGCTCATCCTGGTGATGCGCTATGTCGATCTGTATTGGCTGGTGGCGCCCAATCCATTTCCGGGAACGGCGGCCGATGCCCGCCACCTTACCTATCATTGGACATATTTTGCCGCACCCCTCGCACTGGTCAGCATCTGGCTGGGGATGTTCTTCTGGCAACTCGGCAGACGGCCTTTGCTGGTAGTCACCGAGCCGATGCTGCCGCGCCTCTGGGAGCCAAGCCATGGCCATTAATCACGAGCATGAAAGCGCCGACGAGCGCAATCCCAGCGTTGAGTTCGACAAAAGCGATCTCAGCGCCCGCGGCATTCTCACCTTCCTGATCGTGCTGGGGGTCTTCGCCGTCGTCCTCAACCTGGCCGTGGTTGGCATGTACGTGGGCATGACAAAGTTCGCTGATAAGCACGATAAGGAGTTGAGTCCGCTGGCGCCGAAGACGGTTACCCCCCGCGCCGGAATCCTGACAGAACACGGCGAACATCAACATTCAGAAATTTCCCGAGCCGCGCTTGCAGAACGACGACACCGGCGACATGACGAGGTTTCTGGTGAAGGAAGCCGAAGCGCAGACCGCCCAGCCATGGCAGGATGCGCAAGGCAACGTGCATCTGCCGATTGACCAGGCAATGAAGATAGTCGGGAGCCGCTTTCCGGTACGTCCCGGCGCGACGGCTTTGCCAAACTATCCCGGCGCGGGACTGCAATATTCCTATCCAACCGCCGCGGCCGATGCCGCCGCGCAGCCGAAAGCGGGCGAGGCCGAGAATTCTCCCCCAGCCAAATAGGTGGGGCAGCAACCGCGACAACCTCGCGGGGACAGAACACAATGTTGGGCTACCATGGACATACGCGACGGAATCATTCGAAGAATGGCCATCAGCCTGGCGCTGGCAGTGGTGCTGTGCGCGGTTGCCAGTGCGCAGTACTTTACCGCGCCGGAGACCAAGACGATCTCTCCTCCCGGGTTGGAGGGCGTCGGCATCGACCAGCGCCTGAACGAACAAGTGCCGCTCGATCTTACCTTCAAGGACGAGCAGGGAAGGACCGTGAAGCTGGGCGATTACTTTCACGAGGGCCGTCCGGTCATTCTCAACCTGGTTTATTTCCAGTGTCCCATGCTCTGCACGGAAGTTTTGAATGGGCTCACCTCGGCGCTGAAGGTCATCCGGTTTGTACCGGGCAATCAATTCGAAGTGCTCACCGTCAGCATCGATCCGCGCGAGACGCCGCAGTTGGCGGCCAACAAGAAGGCGATGTATCTGAAGAAGTTGGGGAATCCCGATGCCGCCAAGGGCTGGCACTTTCTTACCGGCGAGCAGACCACAGATTTCGGCGCTGGCCTCAGCGGTCGGATTCCGTTATCGCTTCGACCCGAAGCTGGATCAATTCGTGCACGCCGCCGGGATCATGCTGATCACGCCCGAGGGCAAGATTGCGCAGTACTACTACGGCGTGGAGTTTTCGGCCAAGGATATGCGGCTCGGCATCGTCGAGGCTTCGCAGAACCGGATCGGTTCGCTGGCCGATGAGGTGCTGTTGTACTGCTATCACTACGATCCGCGCACCGGACGGTACGGCGCGACGATCACCAACATCGTCCGCCTGGCGGGCGTCGCCACGGTCCTGGTGTTGGGCAGCACTCTCATCCTGCTGTTTCGTAAAGAGAAGCACGATCAAAGTATCGGAACAGGACGGGCATAAATCGATATGTGGTCAAATCTGCCCTTATTTCCGGCGCAGGCCAGCACCATGGCCGGACACGTTGACGCACTGTACTTCGCCCTGGTGGCGATCACGGCATTTTTCACGATTCTGATCTCCGCGCTGATCCTGTTCTTCGCCCTGCGTTACCGCAAATCGCGCAGTCCGCAGGCAACGCAGGTCCACGGCTCCACGGCTCTGGAACTTCTCTGGACCGCGATCCCGCTCGGCATCGTGATGATCATCTTCGTCTGGTCGTCGGTGCTCTTCTTCATTCAGACGCGTCCGCCGCGGGGCGCAATGGAGATTTACGCCGTCGGCAAGCAGTGGATGTGGAAGTTTCAGCACACCGAAGGGCAGCGCGAAATCAATCAGTTGCACGTTCCGGTGGGCCGCGATGTGCGCATGATCATGACCTCGCAGGACGCGATTCACAGCTTCTATGTTCCCGCCTTCCGCATCAAAGCCGATGTGTTGCCGGGGCGCTATACCTCGACCTGGTTCCATGCCACCGAACCCGGGCGCTATCACCTGTTCTGCGCCGAGTATTGCGGAACCCAGCACTCGGGAATGATCGGCGAAGTGATCGTGATGGACGCCGCCGAGTACGATCGCTGGGCCGCCGGCGCGGTCGACGGATCGCTGGCCTCGGCGGGCGAGAAGAGCTTCCAGCAATACGGCTGCTCGATGTGCCATCGTGCCGACATGGCCGGACGCGGACCCAATCTGATCGGGCTCTTCGGCAGGCAGGTGCTGCTGGATGACGGGCGCACGGTAACCGCCGACGAAAGCTATGTACGCGAGTCGATCCTGAATCCGGGCGCCAAGATCGTAAGCGGCTTTAAGAACATCATGCCGACCTTCCAGGGCCAGTTGAGCGAAGAGGAAGTGATCGGATTGGTGGCCTACGTCAAGGCGTTGGGCAATGGATCGGCAGGTCTGCCGATCCCGGTCAGCGATCCGAATTCGTTAAATTATCCAGTCGCTCCCAAGCCGGAAGCATCGGCCGCCAAGAGCGACCAGAAGAGCGGCCAGACGGCAACTCAGCCAACCGATGCCACACCGGTGAAGCCAGCGGCAAAGCAGTAGGGGATGAATCATGGAAACAGCCAGCCAATCCATCGAGCCGAAGACGAACTACCTGAACGCGGATTACTCCATCAAGTCGTGGTTGCTGACCACGGACCACAAGCGGATTGCGCTTTTGTACCTGATGTCAATCACGCTGTTCTTCTTCCTCGGCGGCTTCTTTGCCATGCTCATCCGCCTGGAGTTGCTGACCCCGGCGGGCGATCTGGTATTGGCCGACACCTATAACAAGCTGTTTACCATGCACGGCATCGTGATGATCTTTCTGTTTCTGATCCCGTCGGTGCCGGCGGTGTTTGGCAACTTCCTGGTTCCGATGATGATCGGCGCCAAGGATCTGGCCTTCCCACGGTTGAACCTGTTGAGCTGGTACCTGTACATGGGCGGGGCTAGCCTCATCGTTTACGCAATTCTCACCGGCGGTGTGGATACCGGTTGGACCTTCTACACGCCGTACTCCACCACCTATTCGAACACCAACGTGGTCACGGCGGCGCTGGGAGTCTTCGTCGTCGGATTCTCGTCGATCTTCACCGGACTGAACATCATCGTCACGGTGCATCGTATGCGCGCCCCGGGACTGACGTGGCGCCGCCTGCCGCTGTTTATCTGGGCCAATTATGCGGCTTCGGTGATCATGGTGCTCGGTACGCCGGTGTTGGCGATCACCCTGGTGCTGGTGGCGCTCGAACGCGTCTTCCACATCGGAATTTTCGATGCCCGGCTGGGCGGTGACCCGATCCTCTTCCAGCATCTCTTCTGGTTCTATTCGCACCCCGCGGTTTACATCATGATTCTTCCCGGCATGGGCGTGGTCAGCGAGGTGATCGCCTGCTTCACCCGCAAGCGCCCGTTCGGATATGACTACATCGCCATGTCATCCATCGCCATCGCGGTGCTCGGATTCCTGGTGTGGGCCCACCATATGTTTGTCGCCGGAATTTCGGTCTATGCCGCAATCATCTTCTCGCTGCTGAGCTTCTTCGTGGCGATTCCTTCCGCCGTCAAGGTCTTTAACTGGACAGCGACGCTGTACAAGGGATCGATCACCTTTGAAACTCCGCTCCTCTACATGTTTGCCTTTATCGGTCTGTTCACCATCGGCGGTCTCACCGGTGTCTTTCTTGCCTCCATTGGAATCGATCTGCATGTGACCGACACCTATTTTGTGGTGGCCCACTTCCATTACGTAATGGTGGGCGGCATGGTCACGGCGTTCATGGGCGCGCTGCATTTCTGGTGGCCCAAGATGACCGGCAAGATGTATCCCGAATCGTTCGCCAAACTGAGCGCAGTGCTGGTCTTCATCGGCTTCAATCTCACGTTCTTTCCGCAGTTTCTGCTGGGCTACATGGGCATGCCCCGGCGCTACCACGCCTATCCGCCTGAGTTTCAGGTGTTGAATGTGCTTTCGACCGCGGGCGCCTCGATCCTTGCGGTGGGCTTCCTCATGCCGATGGTCTATTTCGTCTGGAGCCTGCAATACGGCAAGGATGCGGGACCGAATCCCTACCGCGCCGCCGGACTGGAATGGATGACCCCTTCGCCGCCGCCGACATTTAATTTCGACGAAACTCCGGTGGTCACCTGGGAAGCCTACAACTACGACGAGATCGATGCACCAAGCAAGGGGGTTGAAGTTGCCGGATAGCGAGACCGCGGTACAAACAACCTGAAGCATCACTTCGCCGACCTGGAGCAGCAGTCCGCAACCGCCAAGTTTGGCATGTGGCTCTTCCTGGCCACCGAGATCATGTTCTTTGGCGGATTGTTCGCCTCGTACTTGATCTACCGGCTCTCCTACTACAACGCCTGGGTCGCAGGCAGCCAGACGATGGAGATCAAATACGGCACGGCCAACACGGCGGTGCTGATCTGCTCGTCTCTGACCATGGTCATGGCCGTGCACTGGGCGAAGCTGGGAAGCCGCAAACTGACGGCGCTCTTCCTGATCCTGACGCTGGTTCTGGGCCTCGCCTTCCTCGGCGTGAAAGGCGTCGAGTACCACGAACACTGGGTACACCATGAGGTTCCCGGAGCGAATTTTCACTTCGAGCACACCGGTAACTACGATCCGCGTCACGTCTCGATCTTCTTTTCCCTGTACTTTGCCATGACCGGAATGCACGCCTTGCACATGGTTATCGGTGCCGGACTGCTGACTTGGCTGCTGATTGCAAATGGGCTCGGCCGCTTTAGTCCCGAGTACAATTCACCGGTCGAATTGGTGGGGCTGTACTGGCATTTTGTCGACTTAATCTGGATCTACCTCTTTCCGCTGCTCTATCTGATCAGCCACCACCACCCTGGAGGGTAGGAGAGAATGATGACCGAACACGCACACCCTACCGTCAAGACCTTCGTCACTCGTATGGGCCGCTCTGCTGGTGCTGACCGCGTTGACGGTCTTCGCCGCGACCCTGGAACTTGGTCCTTTTAACGCGGTGGTCGCGCTCACCATTGCCACCATAAAAGCCCTGCTGGTGCTGTTGTTCTTCATGGAACTGCGCTACTCCACCGCGCTCACCAAGGTTGCGGTGGTCTCGGCCATTTTCTTCCTGATGCTGCTGGTGGGGCTCAGCCTTGCCGACTACCTGACCCGCGGCTGGAGCTCCTACATCAATCCTTTCCGCTAAAACCGCATGGCTGCCAACCTCGGGGAGAGCTCAGGTTCTCCCCATTTCCATTGCGGAAAAAGCAAGCTTCCACGCGCTTGCATTTCGTCCCCGAACGGCGTGATATGTTACAGCTGCGTGAAAACAACTCTCCGGCAGTTCCCGCCGGTGCCGCACCTGAATACAATGGAGGCGATGAAGCCCCTTATATTCGTAGTGGAAGATGAAGCAGACATCGCCCGTTTGGTTAAGCATCATATCGAGGCTGCCGGTTTCAATGTCCGTATTTTCGCCGACCGCGACCTCGGTCATTGCCGAGGCGGAGCGGGAAAAACCCGCCCTGTTTATGCTCGACATCATGATCCCTGGCGGAGACGGATTCGAGCTCTGCCGCCGCATCCGGCAGAACTCAGGCGATTGCCATGACGCCGGTCATCTTTCTCACCGCCAAAACCAGCGAAAGCGATCGCGTCCTGGGCTTGGAACTTGGCGCTGACGACTACGTCGGCAAGCCCTTCAGCCCGCGCGAGTTGATCGCGCGAATCAAAGCGGTGCTGCGCCGCTTCGAGCGCCCCTTGTCCCCGGAGATCATCACTACCGGCGATATCGAGATCGACAGCGGTGCGATGATCCTGAAGGTGCAGGGCAAGCCCGTGGCGACCACCGCCACCGAGTTCCGGCTCTTGGAGTACATGGCGCGCCATCCGGGCCGGGTCTTCACCCGCGATCAATTACTCGACGCCGTCTGGCGCGACACCGCCTATGTCACCCCGCGTTCGGTGGACGTTTATGTGCGGCGAATCCGGGAAAAGATCGAGAAGGATGCCGAAGAGCCGCAATATCTGCGCACCGTGCGCGGAGCAGGATACCGGTTTGAGGCCATGAAGTGAAGAATCGGATTTTCTTCAAGCTGGTTGTGGTCTTTGCCTTGGTCATTGCCGCCGCCACCTTGACGCTGGATGTCGCCATTACTCATGCCTGGAGAAGCTCTCTCCGGCAGCAGATCGAAAGCAGTCTCCGGCAGAAGACGGCGATGTTTGCCTTGCGGGTCGCGGCCGCTCCGCTTTCCAGTGCCGAGCTGAAACCAATCGTAGCGTCCATCGCCGCCGCATCCGGCGCGCGCGCCACGGTGATTGACCGCCGCGGACAAGTGTTGGCAGACAGTGGCGCCTCCGCCGAAACCATGGAGAACGACGCTCGTCTTCCGGAATTTCAGGCCGCACTGGCCGGGCAGATTGGAATGGATACCCGGAACAGCCGCACCCTGGGAGTCGATCTCCTTTACGTTGCGCAGCCGGTTCCCGGAGGTGCCGTCCGCCTGGCGGTTCCGCTGAACGCCATCGCCGAGGCCAATCAAAAGGTTTTTCGCTCGCTGGTGTTTGCTTTCGCGCTCGCCTGCTGCATCGCAATTCTGCTGTCGGCCTGGGCGTCAAGAAGCGTCACCGAACGCCTCGAACGAATCCTCTCCTTTGCCGGAAAGATTGCGGAAGGCGACTTCTCGGCCCGCTTGGCCGAGGATCAGAATGACGAGATCGGCCGCGTCGCCACGGCACTGGACGCCACCGCGCGCAAGCTCCAAACCAGTTTCCAGCAGGTGGAGGACAGCCGGAGTGAGCTGGAAGCTGTTCTGAACAGTATGCAGGAGCCGGTGATCGCCATCTCCCGTGACTGTCGTGCGCAGTGGGCCAACCGGCGAATGGAGATGCTCACGCCGACCGGCGTCCGCATCGGTCTGCCCATCGTCCAGACCGTGCGCGATCCGAATTTTCTCTCCTCCGTCCAGGAGGCGGCGCAGCACCGCAAGCCGGTCACCGCGCGGGTCAATAGCTTTGTCCCGGGACGAGTGTTTGCGGCCACCGTCGCGCCCATGCCCTCCGGTGGGTTAGTCGCCGTTCTGCACGACCTCACCGATGCCGAAAGCATTGAGACCACCCGCCGTGACTTCATCGCCAACGTTTCGCACGAACTGCGCACTCCCCTGACCTCGATCCGGGTTACGCCGAGACCCTGCTGGACGGAGTGGGTTCCGAGGAGACGCAGCGTGATTTCCTGGAAATCATTCGCAAGAATGCCGCCCGCATGACCCGGCTCACCGAGGACCTGCTGATCCTGGCGCGGGTGGAATCCGGTGACAAGAAACTGCAGCGGTGCCCGCTTTCCGCGGCGGAACTTTTGCGCGACGCCGCCGACTATTTTCGCGATCATGGTGCCGAGTCCGGGATGACCTTGGACGTGGTGAACGAAGCGCTGAAAATGGTTTCGGCGGACCGCGATGCGGTGTTCCAGGTTTTTTCCAATCTGATCGACAACGCCTGTAAGTATGCTGCACAAGGTGGCCGGATCGTGATCGGAGCCCACGATGTGGAGGGCTTCGTGCAGTTCTACGTGCGGGATTTCGGTCCCGGCGTTTCCAGTGAGCATCTGCCGCGGCTCTTTCAGCGCTTTTACCGCGTCGACAAAGCCCGCTCTCGCGATAGCGGAGGCACCGGCCTGGGATTGGCGATTGCCAAGCACATTATTCTGGCCCACGGCGGCACCATCACGGCGGAGAGCGAATTGAATCACGGCTGCACCTTCATCTTCTCCCTTCCGGAAGCGCGCACCACCCAGCCTGAGCCTGCGCGTTAAATTCATGCGATATTTACCCGGCACTCATCCAACTGAAAACCAATCCTAATAAGGTAAAACCAATGTAGTTGGGGGCTTGAGAGGCCACCGGGAGTGGGCTTTGGTAAGGTGGTCTCTCAAATTTTTCGCTTCCCGCCTACATCAGGAGCAATCATCATGGGCGAGCCGAACGTGGAACTGAATGCCGAGTCGCATCTTCTCGAACTTACCCTCGATGCATTCCGCGTGGCTCACCGCGCCTCCTCCGCCGCGGCGGAAGGCCTCGCCACCTCATCCAAGGCCCTATTCGGCGAAGTCCGGGACCATGAGCGCGAGTTGGACTCGCTCGATCGCGATATCGACGACCTTGTCACCACGACCATCACCCGCGTCGCCGACGAGGAAGCCAGAACCTTACTGGCCTGCATGAAGTTCGGAATCTCCCTGGAGCGCATCGGCGATCTTCTGCTGAGCTTTGTCAATCGCGCCGAAGCCGTTGCCGCTCAAATGGATTGCGACGACCTCCGCGACTTCATCCAGATCACGTCGCAGTTGGAAAAAATGCTGGCCGACGTCGAAGTCGCCTTCCGCACCCGTTCGCTGGACAAAGCTGTGGATGTCCTGCGGGCCGATACGGAAATCGACCGGCTTCGCAACGTGATTACCTTCCGCCATCTTGAACCGGCCGAGGGTCTACGAAAGCTGGACAGCTTTCATGTCCTGTTTATGGCTCAGGAGATCGAGCGAGCCGGCGACCATGTGAAAAACATGGCGGAAGAAGTCTGCCATCTGGTCAGCGGCCGAACCGTCCGCCACGTGCTGCGCTCCTATGATCGTCCGGTCGAGCAACTCTTCCTGGATCACCTGAAGAGCAA
This sequence comes from uncultured Acidobacteriota bacterium, assembly GCA_963779365.1. Taxonomy (GTDB): domain Bacteria; phylum Acidobacteriota; class Terriglobia; order Terriglobales; family Acidobacteriaceae; genus TOLSYN. Next base: position 208,451 of record CAVZYB010000034.1, read on the forward strand.
ACTGTAACCGGTTTTCGATGAATTCCAATGCACAACTCCGATGGCGGCAACCTCCTTTGCAACCCAGTATCTGCCCCTATTCATCTCCTGTTAACAATTCTCTGGTAGCGTCAATCAGTGAGCTCTAGCCAAAAAACTCAGTTCCGTCCCCTGCTGCGCTTCCAGACGCCTGTCCCGGAGACGGCGGGTGGCCAGCCGCCAGCTCTGGTGGCGGTCCCGGCTGCTCCGCGCATCGAGTTGCACACCAGCCGGATCAGCAAGTACCTGGATGGAATATTTCGCTACTCACTCCTGATCTGCTCGTTCTCCGTCATCGCGGTGATGGCATTATTCTTCTTTGAGCTGACTTCGCGCTCGAAGCTCTCCATCGCCCGCTTCGGTTTCAGCTTCTTTACCGGGAACACCTGGGACCCGGTCTCCGGCGACTTCGGCGCCATGCCGTTCATCTATGGAACTCTGGTATCTTCGCTGGTGGCGCTGGTGCTGGCGGTGCCTTTGGCGGTGGGAGTTGCGGTCTTTGTGACCGAGCTGTGCCCGCGATCATTTGCGTGGCATCATCTCCTTCACCGTGGAGTTGCTGGCTGCAATTCCTTCGCGTCATCTACGGTCTCTGGGGAATTTTCGTACTGGCTCCCCTGCTGCGCAATTATGTGCAGCCGTGGCTGGCCAAGTACTTCGGCTGGACCGATGCTTTTTCCGGACCCGCCTATGGCATCGGCATGCTGGCCGCTGGAATCATCCTGGCCATCATGATTATCCCCATCATCGCTTCGATCACGCGCGAGGTGCTGGTAGCGGTCCCGCAGAGCCAGCGCGAAGCCGTACTGGCGCTCGGCGCCACGCGCTGGGAGATGGTGCGGATGGCGGTATTGCGCAACGCCCGCGTCGGCATCATGGGCGGCATCATTCTCGGTCTCGGCCGCGCCCTGGGCGAAACCATGGCCGTGACCATGCTCATCGGCAATCGTCCGGAGGTAGCCAAGTCGCTGTTTGCGCCCGGCTACACCATGGCCTCGGTCATCGCCAATGAATTCTCCGAAGCCACCGACGATCTCTACCTGAGCGCGCTCGTGGAAATCGGCCTCGTGCTGCTGATTGTCACCGTGATTGTGAATGCCTGTGCCCGTCTTCTAATCTGGTCCATCACCCGCGGACAAGCTGCGAGGAACAATGCCTAGCGCCTCTCGTCCTCTCGGCGTAAGGCGCCGCCTCGCCAATTTCTGTTTCATCGGCCTCTCCGGGCTGGCCGCCATTTTGGTGCTGGCTCCCTTGGGCGCCATCTTTGGCTATCTGGTGTACAAAGGAATCGGCTCGCTGAACTGGGCCTTCCTGACGAATACGCCGCGGCCGGTGGGTGAACCGGGCGGCGGCATGGCAAATGCCATCGTCGGTTCCGCCATGATTCTCGGCATCGCCTCCTGTATCGGCATGCCGCTCGGAATCGGTGCGGGCATTTACATGGCGGAGTTCGGACGCGGGCGATATGTCAATATGGTTCGCTTCACCGCCGATGTGTTCAACGGCGTTCCCTCGATCGTAGTCGGCATCGCGGTCTATGCGCTGGTGGTGCTGCCGCAACAGCATTTTTCCGCCCTCTCCGGTGGCGTGGCGCTGGGCATCATGATGGTTCCCACCGTCGCGCGCACCACGGAGGAGATGCTGCTGATGGTGCCGAACACGATGCGCGAAGCGGCCTTGGCCTGGGCGTTCCGCAGTGGCGAGCCACCTTGCGGTGACCTTGCGAACCGCTCCAAAGGCGTCATTACGGGAGTCATGCTGGCCTTTGCGCGCGTGGCGGGAGAAACCGCTCCCTTGCTGTTTACCGCTTTCGGCAATCAGTTCTGGAAACTCAATCCCAACCAGCCCACCGCGGCTTTGCCGATGCAGATCTTCGCCTATGCCATCTCGCCGTTTGATGAGTGGCATCGGCAGGCTTGGGCGGGAGCATTGATTTTGATCGTCTTGATCGTCGTCGCGGTTGCCGCCGTGCGTGTCGTGACCAGTCGCGGCAGCATGCAGGGCAACGCCTAGCTTGCAAGGGGCCTTCATCTGATGGGTGTTGGAATCGATGTCCAGGATCTGAATGCCTGGTTTGGAAAGGCTCAGGTACTCAAGGAAATCAACATCAAGGTGGGCGCCAAGCCGTGACCGCCATCATCGGTCCCTCCGGCTGCGGCAAGTCGACTTACATTCGCTGCTTGAACCGCATGCATGAGACGCTGCCCGATGCGCGTGTCACCGGCTCGGTGAAGGTCGGCGATATCGATGTGTATGAGCAGCGGAACCGCTGCCGTGGACGTGCGCCGGCGCATCGGCATGGTCTTTCAAAAGCCGAATCCGTTTCCGACCATGTCGATCTATGACAACGTTGCCGCCGGACTTAGGCTGAACGGTTTCAACAATCGGCACGAACTCGACGAAATCGTCGAACAATCGTTCCGCATGGCCGCCCTGTGGGACGAAGTAAAGGACGTGCTCAAGAAAAAATCCGGGGCATCGCTCTCCGGCGGACAGCAGCAGCGGCTCTGCATTGCGCGTGCGTTGGCCGTGGAGCCCGAGGTCCTGCTGATGGACGAGCCCGCCAGCGCGCTGGATCCGATTTCCACCGGCAAGATCGAGGAACTGATCTTCCAGTTGAAAGAGCAGTACACAGTCGTCATCGTGACGCATAATATGCAGCAGGCCGCCCGCGTCGCCGACTACACGGGCTTCTTCCTGATGGGTAATCTGATCGAGTACGACAAGACGGAGAAGATCTTCACCACGCCCTCCGATAAACGCACGGAAGATTACATTACAGGCAGGTTTGGATGAAGCGGACCAGGTTTCAACAGGGCTTGGACGACCTCAAGCAGAACGGTTCTGGAGATGGGCGGCATGGCGGAAGCCGCCATCGAACTGGCCGCTGAATCATACCTTAAGCGCGACGCCAGCTTGGCCCAACAGGTCTTCGAGCGGGAAAACATGATCAACGCAGCCAGCGCGCCATCGATGAAATGGCGGTCGACCTGCTCGCCATGCAGCAGCCCATGGCAACCGATCTGCGCTTCATCCTGGCCGTGCTGAAGATTAACTCCGACCTGGAGCGCGTCGGCGATCTGGCGGTCAATATCGCGCAGCGCTCGATGGATCTTCTCCAGGAGCCCGAGGTCGAGATTCCGGTCGATATCGCCCGCATGACGACGGCGGTATCTACGATGGTGCGGCGCGCCTTGGAAGCCTTCCTCTCCGGCAAGGCGCGAAGTCGCCCAGGCCGTGTTGGAGATGGACTCCATCGTCGATCGCATGAAGGATGAAGCCTTCGTCAACCTGGTCGCCGAGATGAAATGCAATCCCGACCGGGTCCGTGCCTACCTCGACGTTCTGCTGATTACCCGCAGCCTGGAGCGCATCGCCGACCACGCGACCAACATTGCCGAAGACGTGATCTTCTGGGTCAGCGGCGCTGACGTGCGCCACAACGTACGTTTTAGCCAGGAACCGGATTCGGACGCCCCGCGGCATCAGTGATTGACTGCCATCCGCGTTCGATTCGCGGATCACGGCACTTTGCTCTTGACGTTGCACTTCGCTCTTGACGTTGTGTCATCCTGAGCGCAGCGAAGGACCCCTACATGGCCCAAATCTTTCGCACGGCGTCAGGCTTTTCAGCCAGCGATCGATTCTTCCTTCCGCGCGGTGCGAATCTGATCTAAGTTAGGAGGTCGCGGCGTACAGGTTTGGTCTGACCTTAGCCCTACCTCACCACAAAGGCCTTCAGGTTTTCGCACTGGCACGCCGCGCGGTAGACATCGCAGGCGTAGCAATCATCCGGGCTGCAACAGTTCTGATTCACCCAGCAGGGCGCCGCCGCGCCGATAACACTACAGTCGTGCTTGCGGCTGGCGTCGCATTTGCGGATCTCCCAGCAGGGAAGCAGTGCCAGGAGGCGCCGGATTCCGGCAAAATTCAGCCGTCCTTCGCGGACCAGGCGGAGCACGGTGGCGATCCAGGGATAATCGCGTTCGGTGAAATATCGCGTGCCCTTCGCCGACTTCAAGGGAATCAGAAGTCCCTCGCGTTCGTAGAGTCGAAGCAGGTCCACCGAGATCCCGAAGTGTCGAGCAACCGCTCCGATCTTAATGTTCTTGAGGGTTCCGGTATTCGGTTGCGGCACAAGTTCCATCAGTGGAAGCGGCCGTAAGCGCTACTAAGTGATTCATCCTGCAAACTCCCCCTGAAATTGCGGCACAGTTAGCCTATGTAGCCATATTTGCAACCTGGGGGCCAATCTATTCTGGATTGGGAAAGTCCATGACAAACATCGTATAATCAGCCGCTTCCGAGCTGGTCGCGAAAGCAGCTATCTGGAGCGCAACGGAGAGATTCAGCAAAATCCCCCACCTTAAGTGAGTTATGCCTCACCCTCCGGCACTCCCCTTGTTTCCAGATGCGGCAGATCCAGCGTAGCCGTGCGGCTCGAATCCATGCCGGAGGAGTCAAATTGCGGGGCCGGGAATCGGATCCTGGCCCCGCATGCAAGCAGTTATTTTGCTTCCAGCACCAGCATTTCAAATGAGCCCGGAACCATCACCGGACGGGGATGCGGTTGCTCTGCGGTCGCCGCCGGAGCAGCGCCGAACTTCGCCGTGACCAGATAAATCCTGTGCGACTTCGGGTCCAGGGCCAGCGTGCGTGCTCCCATAGCCGTCGCCACCGTCTGCACCACCGTGTATTTGTCCGCCGAATCCTGGTGAACCACGGTCAGCGTACCGTCGCCGTTCGAGCTGAACGCCAGCCGGGTCTCGGGATCGAAGGCCGCAGCGTCCGGCCGCTTTCCGATCGGCACGGTCGCAACCAGCTTTCCGCTAACCCCGTCGAGCACGGTCATCACCTGGTTGGAGCAGACCGAGAACAGGCGCTGATTCTTGCGGTCGATGGCCAGGCCGCTCGGGCCGTCGCAGCCCGTCAGCGGCCAGTGCGCCAGCACGGTGTTCTTCTGCGCGTCGATCTCCACAATCTCATTCTTATCTTCAAGGTTCACGAAGACGTGGCCTTTGAAGATCGCTGGCCGCAAACTCCGGTGCTCCGTCCAGCGCAATCGTCGCCACCGCTGCGGCCTTCGCGGGATCGACCACCGTGGCATCGTGGCTGTTGCCGTTAAAGGCGAAGACATGGTGGGTGAAGGGATCGTAAATGATGGCGTCGGGCTTGGTGCCGGCCTTCACTTCGCCGGTCTTCTTCAGGCTGGCGAGGTCGAACACCGTAAGGCTGTCCCGCCTTGCCGTTGCTGGTGACGCCCACGCCGAGATCGCTGGCGACCGCAATGCCGTGTACGCCGAGAGTGTCCGGAATGTCGCCGAGCAACTTGCCGGTGGCCGTGTCCACCACCTGCACGTGCGTGCCGCGGCTGATGAAGAGGCGAGCACCATCGGCGTCCAGCGACAGATAGTCCCAGCCGCCCTCGCCGGTCACGGCAAATTGCCCGGTGACCTGGTACTTCGGGGCATCGGCTGCCAGCAAAGCTGGGGTAAGCGTCAACAACAGTGAAAATGCGAGAAGAACGTTCAGCTTCGATTTCATGAGTGGCTCCGGTTTGCGTGATAGGTTGCGTGGTAGTGAATCGTAGGAGTGATGAGCAGTGAGAGAACCATCGAGACCAGGATTCCTCCAATGACTGCGATGGCCAGTGGTTGCAGCATCTGTGAGCCTGCACCGAGGGCGAGAGAGAGTGGCAGCATTCCGGCGATCGCCGCCAGCGCGGTCATCACAATGGGCCGCAGGCGGCGCCGTCCTGCCTGAACCATGGCGTCTTCCGCCTTCATCCCCATGGCCCGGAAGCGCTGGTCGGCATCGAGCAGCAGGATTCCGTTCTTGGCGACGATCCCAACCACCATGATCAGTCCCATGAAGGATGCGATATTGAACGCGGTCCGGGTGATGAGCAGCGCAAAGAAAACGCCGGAAGTCGACAGCAGTGCGGAAGCCAGAATCGACACGGGAGCCGCAAATGTCCGGAATTCAAACAGCAGTACCACGAACACCAGAACGATCGCCAGCCAGCAGCACCAGCAAAAGATCGCGAAACGACTGCTGCTGTTGCTCAAACGTTCCGCCATAAACAATGCGAATCGCCGGTGGCGGATGCAGCGCCGCAACCGCCTTCTGCACATCGCGGACGCCGCTCCCCATGTCGCGGTCTTCCAGCCGCGCCGTCACCGCAACATCGCGCTGCAGGTCCTCGCGCCGGATTTCGATCTGTCCGGGGTCTTCAGTGATCGCCGACAATCCTCCCAGGGTCGCGGTTTTACCCGAGGCGCTGTTGATGATCGTGTTGCTCATCGCCTCCAGCGACGCTCGATTTTCCTCCGGGTAGCGCACCCGAATGTTGTACGCCCGGTCGTTTGCCACCAGCGGCACCGCGGCCGGCTCGCCTTCAAGCATCGCCGACGCATCCACCGCAATCTCCTCCGGGGTAAATCCGCTGCGCGCGGCAATCGCCGGATTCACCCGGAAAGTGGTCGCCGGGCCGCTCGTAGTGCTCTCGATTCCATCCTTCAAGTCCACCACGCCCGGCACGTTCTTGATCGCATCGGCCACCCGCGGAGCCCATTGCCGCAGCAGCTCCGGATCGCGCGCAAACAGTTTGATCTCGATGGGCTCCGGCGCACCGGTCAGATCGCCGATCATATCCTGCAAACTCTGCGCGAACTCCACATCCACCGCCGGTTCGCTCTTCGCAAATTGCTCGCGCAGGTCGGCGGTCACCTCGTCCACGCCACGGCTGCGCTTGGCCTTCAGCTTCACCGAGATGTCTCCCCGGTTCGCCTCCGTCACCGCCGCCAGCCCCAGTTGCAGACCGGTGCGGCGGGCGATGCTCTCCACCTCCGGCGTGGCGAGCAGGATTTTTTCCATGTGGCTGACCACGCGATTGGTCTCCGCCAGCGAACTGCCCGGAGGCATCAGGTAGTCCACCACCAGCGCGCCTTCATCCATCTCCGGCAGCAGGTCGGAGCCAATAAATCGATAGCACACCGCCGAGGCCGCAATCAGCAGAATGCTTGCCGCCAGCAGCCAGAGCGGCCGTCGCAGCGCGCCCAGCAGACATCTCTCGTAAAAGCCAATGATGCGTCCGAAGCCGCCTTCAAGATTCTTCTCCTCCGCCGCCAGCAAACGCTCGCTCTGCTGCTCTTCACTCTCCGCCGCCTCGCTTCCAGCCGCGCCCGTGCGGTCGGAGATAAAGAAGTAGCTCAGCGTGGGCGTCCACGTCAGCGCCAGCGCCAGCGAGGTAAACAGCGACACCGCAACCGTAATCGCCAGCGCCCGGAAGAACGTGCCGGTCACGCCGCTGATCGCGACCAGCGGCAGAAACACCACCACCGGAGTCACGGTCGAGCCGATCAGCGGAACCGTGATCTCGTGCAACGCGCTGCTGATGGCCTTCGCCCGCGTCTGTCCCGCGTCGCGATGCAGCACGATGTTTTCCACCACCACAATCGCATCGTCGATGACCAGCCCCACCGCCGCCGCCAATCCTCCCAATGTCATCAGGTTGAAGCTCTGTCCCAGCAGCTTCAACGCAATCACCGTAACCAGCACCGTCACCGGAATCACCAGCGCCGCCACCATCGAGGTGCCCCAGTCGCGCAGGAAGAAGACCATGATGATCGATGCCAGAATGATGCCGGCCAGGATCGCGTCGCCCACGCTGCGGATCGACTCGCCCACGATCAGCGACTGATCGTAGAAAGGTTCCAGCCGCACTCCCGGCGGCAGACGTCTTGCGCAGCTCCTCCACCGACCGATGAACCTCGGTGGCCACCCGCATGGTGTTGCTGTCCGGCTGACGGTTGATGTTCAGCAGAACCGCCGGCTTTCCGTTGGCCGTCACCATCGTGTACACCGGCTTGATTCCCGCCGCCACCTGCGCCACATCCGCAATGCGAACCGGAATCCCCGCCGCCGTGCTCTTCACCACCACCTGCGACAACTGCTCCGGATTCTGCGCCTGCCCGCTGACCAGCCCCAGCACCAACTGATGATCGCTCTGGATCAATCCCGGAGAGTCAATCAGGTTGGAGCGCCGTACCGCATCCAGCAGGTCCGTCACGGTCACGCTGGCGGCAGCCAGCTTCGCCGGATCGGGAACGATGTGGTATTCCGGCTCCTCTCCGCCCTGCACCACAATGGTGGAAACTCCATCCAGACGATTCAGCCGCGGCTTCAACTCGTAGGTCGCCAGCTCCCACAATTGCGTCTGCGAAATCGCATCCGAATCCGAAGTCAGGCTGTAGCCCATCACCGGAAACGAAGCAAACGTCAGCCGGTCGCTCGTAATCCGCACCGTCGGCGGCAGCGTCGGCTGCACCCGGGAGAGCGCTGCATTCACATACTGCAGCGTCTGGAACATATCCACATTCCAGTCGAAAAACAGATTGATCTCCGCCGAACCGCGGCTGGTAACCGAGCGCACACTGTGCAGTCCCGGAACGCTGTTCACCGCCTCTTCCAGCGGACGCGTCACCGCAATCTGCATCTGCTCGATGGGCATCACCCCGTTGTCCACGCCGACGATGATGCGCGGAAAATCCGTGGTCGGAAACACCGAGATCGGAACCGAGAACGCCAGGTAAGCGCCCAGGCAAGCCAGCACCAGGATGACAAAGATGATCGGCTTGGCGTTGCGCGTCAGCCAGTGCGCGTCTGCTTCGTGGTCGGAGCGCATCCGCTCCGTGAACTCCGCCCGGCGCCCCATCAGTCGGCCTTCTCCGCGCCTTTGCCATCCTTCTCAGCAGGCGCTTGCGCCGCCACTTGGACCTGGCTTCCGTCGGGCAATCCGTACGCCCCGGAGGTGACCACCGTATCGCCCGGCGTCAATCCCTCCACAATCTGCGTCGCGTCGCCTTCGCGGATTCCAACCTTCACCTCTCGCTCATGCGCGATGCTGTCTTTCCCCACCACCATCACGCTGGTTTTGCCTTCGCCGGAGCGCAGCACGGAGTCGCTCGGAACCACCACCGCATCCGGAATTTTCGCCACCGCAATCGACAGATGCGCACTGCTTCCCGGATGCAGCTTTCCTTCCGCGTTGTCGGCCTCCGCCCACACTTCGATGGTGGTGCTGTTGGCATCCACCGTCGGACTCACCACCGTGATCTTCGCCGCGACCGCTTTGGCTTCCCCGGCAACCGTGATCGTGGCGTCGTCTCCCACCTTCACCAGCGCCGCCTGCTCCTGTGCCAGATGAGCTTTTACGCAGATCTTCGACGCGTCCACAACCGTCAGCAGGGGAACTCCTGCAACTGCGGTTTCCCCCGCATAAATCGAGACTTCGGCAACCGTTCCGCTGATCGGGCTGCGTATCTCCGAGTAGTGCAACTGCGCCTCTGCCCCCATGAACTTTCCGCGCGCTGCCTCCAGTTGGCCCTTCGCCGATTGCAGTTGGTCCTGCTTTCCCACCGCGTGCAGCGCTTCCAAATGCTGCTGCGCAACCTCGTTCTGATTGCGCGCCTGGGTCAGCGCCACGCCTGCCTGATCCAACTCCTTCCGCGGCAGAGCGCCTTGCCGGTAGAGCTCTTCGCGGCTCGCGTAAACCTTCTGCTCGGCCTCCAGCATCTGTCGCGACGCCGTCGCATCCAGCTCCGCTTTCTTCCATTCTTCCGGAAGCGTCGCGCGCGTCGCGCTGGAGTACGCCGCCTGTGCCTGTTGCAGTGTGCCCCGATTCTCGATGGCCGCCGCCGACAGATCGCTATTTTCCAGCACTGCGAGTAACTGCCCTTGCCGCACCCGATCGCCGCGGCCCACATAAAACCGCTTTACCGGAGCACTCACCTTCGGAGTAATCGCCGCCTGGTTGATCGGATAGAGCGTCGCCTCGATCTCCACGGTCTCGACCAGTCCGGTCTGCCGCACCACCGCGGTCTGCACCGTGACCATAGGTTTGCTTTCGCCTTCCTCTTTCTTGCACCCGGCCGAAAGCAAAACGCCCAGCACCAGCGGCCAGCAAAGCGCGGCGCGCCGCATGGCCAAAGAAAATCGCTAAAGTTTTCATCGATCCGGCAATCCTCATATCAGAGCGTTCCCGTCAGGGTCTGCAAATTCGCCAGCGCAATCCGGTAGCGCAGACTTCCATCCACGTAAGCGTTGCGCGCCGTGTTCAGCGTGTTCTGTGCGTCCACCACTTCCAGCACCGTCGATTCCCCCGCCTGGTAGCGAAGCCCGGTCAGCCGCAGGCTTTCCCCGGCAATCGCCACCGACTCCTGCAGCGTGGTCAGCGCCGAGGCCGCAACTTCCGCTTCGCCGTAAAACTTTTCCAGATTGGCCAGCACCTGCTTCTGCGCCACCGTCAGCTCCAGCTTCGCCTGATCCTCGCGGATCAGCGATTGCCGCACCTTGCTCTCGGTCGCTCCCCAACTGAATACCGGAATGTTCAGCGTGGCCACTGCCGCATAGCCCAGGTTGTGCACGCCATCCGTGCGGGTTGCAAAATGGCTGGCGTCGATGCCGTAGTAATAGTCCAGAGCAAGGCTCGGCAGATGCCCCGCCCGTGCCGATGTCACCTCGTCCTCGCTGGCGTTCACCGCTGCCAGTGCCGCGCGCAACTCCGGATTCTGTTTTGCGGCTGCCGTGCGCACCTCGGCCAGCGCAGGCAGTGCGGGCTTCTCGTCCAGGTCGTCTGCAACGTTGACTGAGACAACGTTGAATTGCCCGGCCACATCCGGCAGAATCAGCACCGCAAGTTCCAGCCGCGAATTCCTCAGCTCGGCTGCCGAATCATCCACCCCGCGCTTGCGATCGTTCGCCTGCAGTTGTGCCTTGAGCACATCCGCGTGGGCCACCTCGCCGCCGTGTTCGAGCTTTTCCGTCAGGCTCAGGAACTTTGCGGCTTCGTCTTCGGCAGTCTGCGCGTTCGCATGTTTCCGTTCCGCGCCCAGCACGGCGTAGTAGTCCGCGACCACGGTCACCACCAGTCCACGCCGTGCCACCTCTGCCCGCGCCCGCGCCAGCGCCGCCACGGCCCCGGCTTTGCGGTAGTCGGCAACCTGCTGCAGGCTGAGAACCTCGTGGGCGTTCCCCTGGCTGACGTACTCGTGCACCCCGTTGTTGGCGATAAAGCGCCCCGAGCCAGTCCGGTTGCCTTCCGTGTAGAGAAACTGATTGTTGTAGGCAATGCCCGGCAGCAGCGTTGAGCGTGCCTGCACCCGGTCTTCTTTCGCCAGCGCGGCATCGGCCTGCGCCGCGCGGAATTGCACACTGTTCGCCTGCGCCATTTTGAGCGCCATATCCAGCGTCACCGCCTCCGCGGCAGTCTGCGGCTGCGCCCAGAGTCCGGCCGCCGGCGAGAAGAATGAAAACGAGTACGGGTGAATCCCGCCGCGCTTCATCGCTCTTTTCGTCGGGTGCCCCACCTTCGCCGCGCCGTCTTTGCGCGGATAAGGTGGGAAGCAATCCTCCTTCACCTCTGCAATGGTGTTGCTTCTGCGGTTCTCCATGGATTTCAGCGTCATAAATTCGTCAGATCCAGAGTCGATCGAATCCTCGCGCTCCGGTATGGCATGATTATCCGCGGCGTACCTGAAGAGTTTCTGAAAGCCCGAGTCTTCAGCTTGCATTAAGCTTGCTGCGGTACCATTCATTCACCATGCGTATTCTGGTCGTCGAAGATGAACGCACGATGGCGGAGCTTCTCAAGAAGGGATTAGAGGAGGAGCAACACTCCGTCTGCGTTGCCACCAACGGCCTTGGCGCACTCGATGAGGCCGAGGGTGCCGACTTCGATGTCATCCTGCTCGACGTCATGCTGCCCGGGCATCGACGGCTTCGAATTCGCCCGCCGTCTGCGCGCCGCCGGCAATCACACGCCGATCCTCATGCTCACCGCCCGCGATGCCGTCTCCGACATTGCCCGCGGCCTCGATACCGGCGTCGATGATTACCTCACCAAGCCATTCTCATTCGTGGAGTTGCTGGCCCGTCTGCGTGCCGTGGCCCGCCGCGGCAATGCTCCGCGTCCGCTGACCTTGCAGGTGGCCGATCTCATTCTCGATCCGCTCTCCCGCCAGGTAGCTCGCGACGGTTGCGAACTGCACCTCACCGCGACCGAATTCAAGCTGCTCGAATTGCTGATGCGCCGCGCCGGACGCGTCGTGCCGCGCGATGCGATTGTCGATGCCGTCTGGGGCAACCTCGACGACATCGGCGAAAACACGCTGGACGTGTTCATCTCAATGCTGCGCAACAAGGTCGATAAAAATCCCGAAAGCAAGCTGATTCACACCGTCCGCGGCGTCGGCTACATGGTGCGTGAGCGCCCATGAAAACCATCCCGCTCCGCTCCGCTCCCATCAAGGTCCGGCTCACCGCCTGGTACTTCGTCGTCATGGCGGTCGCCATGTCGGCCCTCGGAGCCCTGGCGCTGGAGGGCATGAAGCACAGCATCCGCACCACGGTCGATGAGCAACTGGCGGATCGCATCAAAGTGGTCGAGAAACTCATCGTGGATTTTCCGCCCACCGAATCGCCCGCCAAACTTACCGCCGCCCTCCGCGAAAACCTCAGGCAGGACAGTGAAGAGCAACTCGTCCAAATCTCCGGCGACGATGGCAACAGCATCTTCCACTCCACCTGGCTCCAGAGCCGCACTCTGCTCTCGCCCGCCCGGGCCGTCGCAAGTGCAAAAAAAACGGCATCCTTTTTTTGACGCCGAGATCGCCGCTGAGCCCTTTCGCGGCATGAGCGGAACCGTCGCCAGCGGCTCGCACACCTACAGCGTCCAGGTCGCGCAGAACATGGACGATTTCAACGAAGCCACCGCGCGCTTCCGTCATCTGCTCCTCGCCATCATTCCCGCCTCGCTCCTCGCCGCTTCCTCTCGCCGGCTATTGGATCAGCAAACGCGCCTTGGCCCCCGTCGATCAGATCACCAGGGCGGCGCAGCAGATCAGTGGCGCAAACCTTTCCGCCCGCCTCGCCGTCCCTAATTCCGGAGACGAACTCGAGCGTCTGGCGGAAACCCTGAATGCCATGCTCGAGCGCATCGACCTCGCGTTGCAGCAGATCGCGCAGTTTACGGCTGATGCCTCGCACGAACTGCGCACTCCCATCGCGCTCATGCGAACCCGCGCCGAACTCGCGCTCCGCCGTCCCCGCTCCGCCGCCGAAAATCAGGAGACCATCGAGCAACTCCACGCCGAAATCGTGCGCACCTCCGACCTGGTGGAGCGCCTGATGCTGCTGGCCCGCGCCGATTCCGGAGCCTCCCTGTTGCGCTTCGAGCCGGTCGAACTGGTGCCCCTGGTCGAGGACGTGCTCGCCCAAACCTCCGTGCTGGCCGAGCACCAGCAACTCGAACTGGAAGCCGAACTCGCCCGCCCTCCCATCCGCGTGCAGGGCGATTCCCAGTTCCTCCGCCAGCTCTTTGTCATCCTCATCGATAACGCCGTGAAGTACACTCCCGCTCCCGGCAAAATCAAGGTTACCCTCGCTTCCGCAAACGGCTCTGCCACCCTCTCGGTTGCCGACACCGGAATCGGCATCGAGGCCGCCGATCTCGAAAACATCTTCGAGCGTTTCTATCGCGCCGACAAAGCGCGCTCGCGCGAGACCGGAGGCACCGGCCTGGGTCTTGCCATCGGCCGCTGGATCGCCGAATCGCACCGCGGCACGCTCGCCGCCGAAAGCAAACCCGGCGCTGGATCGACCTTCTCGGTCCGCTTGCCGCTGCTGTAGCTCCGGCCCTTGCCTTTGCTGTGGTTCTGGCCCTTGTTTTGCTCCCTTGCTGTAGTTCCGGTCCTTGCTTTTGCTTTAAGGTGTCATTCTGAACGGAGTGAAGAATCCCCGCGCACTGCCAATCTCCCGTGCCGCTGCAAGGCTTTTCAACCCAAACTCGATTTCGCCGTCTTAGCACTTGCGGCGGCCTTAGCTCCCTCAGGCTCACCCGTTCCGCAATTACGGTTTCCGCCCCATGGCTCTTCGGCTCCGGACGGTGCACACTAGAGTGCAAGTATGTTCCATCTGGATTACATTTCCTGTCTCCTGACCGTCGTTTCCACCGTTCTGGTGGGCCGCCGCATGTGGCAGGGCTGGATTATTGCCGGCGCCAACAGCCTCATCATCTGCTGGATCGGCCTGCGTACCGCGCAACTCGGATTCATCCCGGCAAACCTGTTCTGTCTCGCCATTTACATTTACAACATTTTGCAGTGGCGCAGTCCTCTGCCCTCGTCCACGCCCGCGTGCATCGACCCGCCAGAGCGCGACGGCAACAGTGTGGTAAGACTTAGTCATGTGCTCTCCACCGCCGAAGAACCTGCCGAACTACTTCACCAGTGCTGAAGTCGCGGCGCGATACACCAAGGTGCGCCCGTTCTTTCACGATGAGGTCGCCCGGCGCCTGCGCACCTTTGCCGGAGTCCAGCGCTTCCGCAGCGCCCTCGACGTCGGTTGCGGCTCGGGACAATCTTCCATCGCCCTGGCCGCCATTGCCGATCGCGTAATCGCCGTCGATCCCTCCCTCGGCATGTTGAGCCATGCCGCCCCGCGCCCGAACATCACCTACCAGCTTGGCTCTGCCGAGCAGCTCAATTTCGCCGCCGGAGAATTCGATCTGGTCTCGGTCGGATCGGCGCTGCACTGGTTTGACCAGGATCGTTTTTATGCCCAATGCCAAAAGGTGATGTCCCCAGCGGCGCTGTTGGCTGTCTACAACGACCACTTCACCGCCCACATGCAACCCGCCGTCGCAGCCGGTGCAGCGTCACCGAACCCCGCACCCGCCATCCCCTGCCAGCGCTGGATGCGTACCCGCTATTTGAAGCGATTTCCCGCCCCCCAGCGTGGCATGAGAGATATCGACGAACCCAAGGCCGCCGAATGTGGATTCGAGGTCATCGAGCGCTCGTCGTTCAACCACCTTGTCCCATTTTCACGCCCGGAGTTTGTCTCCTATCTGCTGACCCTCAGCAACACCCTCGCCGCCATTCATTCCGGAAAAGAGACCCACTCGTCGGCTGTCGACTGGCTGGATGGCGAACTCGCGTCGCTGGTCCCCGCTGGCATAACCGGTTCGTTCATCTTCAAGTGCAATCTGTGGCTGCTGCGAAGAACCCCTGCCCTCTAGCGTAGTTCCAACTCAAATGTACCTGCCTTGTCATTGACTCATGGGCCTTGTGCTCCTTTCTTAAGGCTCTGTCTACTACGAAGTGCCCTTCTTCTTGTCCTCGCTCCTGCGGGGCGGACCTAAGGCGCGCCAGGAAAGCCAAGCTCCTGAAAATCACAACCAACTCCGTGCCGCACCTGAACCTCAAACCTGCTGAAAATCCAAAAACGTGAATGCAAGGAGGATGCAATGGCTACCCAGAGCGTGACCGCCGATGTCAAAAGACATTTCACCTGGAGCATTTTCACCGGAATCATCACTGCCCTCCTGGGTCTGTTCCTGATCGCTTATCCCTTGTTTGCCGCGGCGATCACAGCCCTCGTCTTCGGTTCCGTACTGATCGTCGTTGGCATAGCGCAGTTTGTCTTTGCGCTGCACTCCCACTCGCTCGGGAGATTCGTCCTGAAGGTTATCTTGAGCCTGCTCTACATCGCCGCCGGAATTGCCATGGTGTTGTTCCCGTTGGTTGGGGTGGCGGCGCTAACCGTGCTGTTGGGAACCATGCTTCTGGTCTACGGCGGAGTCGCCATCGCAACCGCATTCCAGTTGCGCCCAGTCGAAGGATATGGATGGTACCTCTTGGATGGTGCCGCCAGTCTCTTGGTGGGGTTACTGATCTTGGCGAGATGGCCTTTGAGCTCCTTTTGGGCCGTCGGAACCCTGGTCGGAGTCTCCGTGCTTCTGGGCGGAATCTCCAGAATCATGATTGCTGCCAAGCTACGCAGCACCATCAGCAGCTTTGAGCGCAATTTCCCGAGAGCCGCATAGATCCGGCGAGATCCGCTTCCCGCAAGAAAGACGGAAACCGCCCGTCCTGTGGTGGAGTACTGCGCCCCGCCCAGCAGCTCCACCCCCGCCACGCCGGATGCTCTGTTCCTGACTTTCTACCTGGTGCTGCGCGGCTAGCTCTCTCCGCCTTCCATCACATCGTTCTGTGACGTATGACTATGGCAGCTTTCCCCGCGCTCGTGTATCACACCTAATGAAGAGAAATGTCACGGTTCGATGAAAATTGAGCCTGCTCTGCCCTTGTGCTACGATGCTCTGCTTTAGGTGTTCTTCCATATGTGCCGCAAGGTGCATATAGCTTTGCCCTTCCGCCCCAGCTTTGGGTGGTCTGTGCGCGTTCCATCGCGGGCGTGCCTGGGTAGCGGAATGGCTGGTTGACGCAGTTGGTTGTGCAGTTTAGTTGGCGCAGCTTGGTTGTGCAGCTTGGTTATGCAGTAAGACGCTGGCCGCTTTTTCAGGCCAGCGCCGTAGGCGAATGGTTCTGCAACGCGCTCGCGTAGTTGCCGCCGCCGCTTCCGCGGAACTCCGTGTAGCTCGACGCAGCTTTTAAATCAAAGCTCTCGGGAGTTATTCTTGTGAAGACCTACGAAGGTGCGAATATCCGTAACGTGGCTGTCATTGGCCACTCCCACTCCGGCAAAACCTCTCTTGTCTCGGCCCTGCTGTTCACGGCCGGCAGCACGCCCCGCTTAGGCCGGGTGGATGACGGATCGACCACGACGGATTACGACGAAGAAGAAATCTCCCGGCAGATGACCATCTCCGCCTCCCTCGCTGCCGTCGAGTGGGGAAAAACCAAGATCAACCTCGTCGATACTCCCGGCTTCAACATGTTCGTCCATGAAGCCGAGCTGGCCATCCCCGCCGTGGGTACCGCGCTCGTCGTCGTCGATTCGGTTTCCGGCGTTCAGGTCGTTACCCAGAAGGTCTGGAACTTCGCCGATAAATTCAGTCTTCCCCGCGTCGTCATCTGCACCCGCATGGACCGCGAGCGCGCCGATTTTGAGCGGGTCATGGAATCGCTCACCTCCACCTTTGGCCGTAACGTCGTTCCCGTCCAACTCCCCATCGGAGCCGAAAAGAACTTTAAGGGCGTCATCGATCTCGTCAAGATGAAGGCCTACTACTATGAGATGGGCGGCAACGGCCGCGCCCGCGTCGAAGACATTCCTGCCGACATGGCCGAGCAGGCAAAAGCCGCGCATGAAGCCCTCGTCGAACTCGTCGCCGAAGGCGATGACGAACTGATGAGCGAGTTTTTCGATACCGGAACGATCGCCGAGGAGCACATCGTCGCCGGCATCCACAACGCCATCCGCGACGACCGTCTCTTCCCCGTTCTCTTCGCCTCCGGACTCGGCAACATCGGCAGTGACGAAATCCTCGACTTCCTCGCCGACTACGTTCCCGCGTCCACCGAGCGCAAGCCCATGGAAGGCATTCCCGCCACGCCCGACGCCGAGCCTCCGGTGCGTAAAAGTGTCGCCTCCGATCCCCTCTCGCTCTTCGTCTTCAAGACCGTCAGCGACCCGTTCGCCGGACGCATCTCCTACTTCAGGGTGGTCAGCGGCGTGCTCAAGAATGACGCCACGGTCACCAACTACACGCGCGGCACGGCGGAAAAGTTTGCCCACATCGCCGCCGTTCTGGGCAAGCAACTCATCCCCGTTCCCGAGCTCTCCGCCGGAGACATCGGCGCCGTTGCCAAACTCAAGGAAACCCTCACCGGCGATACCCTCGGCGACAAGTCCGCCCCCATCCAGTTCCCGCCCGTGGCTCTTCCCGAGCCGGCCATCACCTTCGCCATCGAGCCCAAAACCCGCGCCGACGAGGACAAACTCGGCGTCGGCGTCCACAAGCTCATGGAAGAGGATGCCATGCTGCGCTTCTTCCGCGATCCCCAGACCAAGGACTTCCTCATCGCCGGAACCGGCCAGCAGCACATCGAAGTCGTGGTCAGCAAACTCAAGCGCCGCTATCACACCGAGGTCGTCCTCAAAGCGCCCAAGGTGCCCTACCGCGAGACCATCCGCGGCAACGCCGACGTCCAGGGCCGCCACAAAAAGCAGTCCGGCGGACACGGCCAGTTCGGCGATTGCAAAATCAAAATGTCGCCGCTTCCTCGCGGCGGGCAGTTTGAATTCATCAATGACACCTTCGGCGGCTCCATTCCCAAAAACTACATTCCTGCCGTGGAAAAGGGAATCATCGAAGCTGCCGCCCGTGGCTTCCTCGCCGGATACCCCGTCGTCGATTTCAAGGTCAGCCTCTACGATGGCAGCTATCACGACGTTGATTCCAACGAGTTGAGCTTTAAAAAGGCCGGTCGCATCGCCTTCAAGAAAGCCATGGAGGCCGCCAAGCCCACCCTGCTGGAACCCATCATGCAGATCGAAATCACCGTCCCCGACGAGTTCGCCGGAACCATCATGGGCGACATGAACTCCCGTCGAGGTCGCATTCAGGGCATGGACAACCAGGCTGGCAACACCATCATTCGCGCCAACGCCCCCATGTCGGAGATGTTGACCTACGGCACCGACCTCACCGCCATGACCCAGGGCCGCGGCTCGTTCAACATGGAGATGGATCACTACGATTTCGTCCCCGCCTTGCAGCAGGAAAAAATCATCGCTGCCGCCAAAGCCGCCGGCGCCGGCCTGGAGGAAGAGGAAGAAGAGTAGTCGAGGAGTAAAAATCCGGCTGTTGCCCTTGCTGTTGCGGGTGCCCCATTCAAGCTTCCTTTGCTTGAGTGGGGTAGTTGCTCTTGCAGTTTGCCTTCGTGTTGATTTAAGCGCGGCTCAAGCGCCCCCACACTCGGGGGAAGTGTTTCAATATCAGATATCTACCTATGCCGGGTGCCCCACCTTCGCGTCGCGCTTTTCTGACGCTAAGGTGGGATGCCGCGAACGCCGCCTTCGAGCATCAACCAAAAGGTCCGAGTGCCCTCACATCTGCCGCAGTCAGCAGATGTGGGATGCTGGCATCTCCAGATCAACCAAAAGGGCAGCCCGCCAGGGCTGCCCTTCCGTTATTCGCGTGCCGATCTTCTTACTCGTAGCGCCGATCGTCGATGGCGTGGTGAACCGCCTTGCGGGCTTCGTCGATGTGGTGCAGGGCGCGATGCTTCAGGCCGCGTGCCCAATCATCCGACTCATGCCGGTCGATATCGTCGTGCGCCTTGTCCAGCAGTTCCATGGCGCGCCGCAGGCGTTCCGGTCGGCCCCAGTGGGCATCCACCGGAGGGTGATCGCTCAAGGGCTTGCCATCGTCGATAGCGGCCTCCTCTCACCTCGCGGATCGCCGCGTCGATCTCGTCGATGGCATGTGCTTCCGCGGCGTCCACCCGCGCATTCGGAGTCTCCACGTTCAGGTGGGCCCGCGCATGGCGAAGATCGGTGAGAGCGTGCAGATAAGCGGGATGGGCTCCCGGCGTGTCGGCTGCGGCAAACGTGGTCAGCAACAGAACCGCGAATGTCGCCATAAAAATCAGCTTTGCATAGCTCTTCATCGTTACTTGTCCTCGGTAAAAGTTGGTATTTCGTTCCCCTTTCTTTCAAACCCGCCACTCTGAGCTAAGTTTCTCTCGTCGCCTGCGAAACCTTCTAGAAAGCTTCCAATCACGCCCGCGTCAGCCGCCCATCCTTCAGATGGAATCGTTCCCCGCGCCACACGATCGTGTCGCCGCCAAAGCTTGCGAACCAGATCGCAACCCCCACCACATCGCGCGCCGGAATGAGCCATAAATCGCCGAGCGTCTTCCGGTCATTCAGAATCGGCCCGCAGAGCAGGTATCCCGAGGCGAAGCGCGCCACCGCCACGGCCCCCAGCAGTCCCAGCGACCACCCCGCTCCGCCCGCGCATAGTGCCGCCGCCATCGCCCACGGCAGCCCGAAGGTCAGCAGCACTCCAAGGTAGCCGAACTTGCGCAGATCGCGCACCGTTCGCGCCCAGCGCAACTGGTGCTCGAACATCGCGCCGAAGCCATACTCCGGCAGAAAGGTCTCCACCACCACATCGGAGAGCACAACCTCGTAGCCCGCCTCGGCGATCATCCGCCCCAGTTCGTGATCGTCGGCGAGGTAGTCCTGCAACGCTTCCAGCCCGCCGATGGCCTCGGCCGCCACCCGCGGGAAGGCCAAAGTCGAGCCCAGTCCGAAGTGCAGTCCGCCCTCCAACTCCATCGCACACAGCACCCCTCCGGCAAAGTCGGTGGCAATCGTCACCGCTTCCATCCGCGACGCCAAACTGCGCCCTGCCTCCGCCCGGTACAGCGCCGTCACCATCCCTGTCCGCCGAGCGTCAGCGACCGGAGGGCCATCCGTTGGCCCGTACCCGACTTCCCTCGGCTCGTTCTCCATCGCCGCCATGATCCGCCGCAGGTAATCGCCGGGCACCCGTATGTCGCTGTCATTGATGACCGCGTGACCGTACTTTGCCTGCTTCATCATCTGCGCCAGATTGCCGACCTTGCGATTGCTGCCCCGCGCCTCCGTGCAGACGACCAGGCGGATCTCGTGCTCCGGAAACTCACGCTGCAGCCGTTCTACGTCGGCCACCGCTTCATCGCCCGCAGTGTTCACCCCGAAGATGATTTCGTACTGCGGATAGTCCTGCAAACAGTGCGAGCGGAAGCTCTCATACATCTGCCGGTCGCTGCCCCGCAGCGGTTTCAGAACGCTTACCCCGGGCGTGTATCGGCTGGCGGGCCGCAGCCTTGCCGCACGCCGCTGCAGCTAGAAAGCGCCATTCGCTCCACAGCGAAAGCAGCAGATACCCCAGCCCGCACAGGGCCAGCAGCGCGAATCCATACGCGGCGAGATGGATCAGGGTTTTCAGCATAGCTGCCGCATAGCTTATCGGAAGAAGCCGTACTCCCGGAAGTGGCTCACCCGGAAACTTCCTGTTTTCGTCTCCCCGATTTCAGGCATACTCAACAGGATGCAAGGAGCAGAACCGTTGAAGTTCGATACTGGCAGCACAGGTGTCACACATCCGCCTCCGTTTGGCGAATGTGGGGTGGCCAGTGCCCGCGCGGCGCTCTTCGCCGTCGTGGCCGCGCTGCTGCTCTGCGCCGTGCTCGCCGCGCAGGAGCCTCCCAAGCCAGCGGTCATCTCGCCGAACGCGCGCCTCATGGCCGCCCGCAGCATCTACATCGAGCACGCCGGCGGAATCCTTCCCAACGATGTTATCGGCGATGCCTTCCAGGGCTGGGGCCATTACACGGTAGTCGCGGACCCTGCCCGTGCCGACCTCATCGTTTCCATCAATGCCCCGGTCTCGGACTCCGGCGTCAGCGTCGGCGATGGGCGCCACGGTTCCACCACCAGCCTTTCCTCCGCCACGGTCATTCAGATACGGCTCCTTGTGCTCGACGCTCATGATCGCGTCGTCCTCTGGAGCGGCAGCGAGCAACCCAAGTCTTCGATGAAGGAGAAGCAGCGCGAAGACAATGTGGTCGAAGCCTCACTGCGCCTCTTCCGCCGCTTCCGCAACCTCATCGAGCCGGAGCCCGCGCCCTAGCCACGACCGGGTTTTCTCTTTCACCGGAAGACAGGTTTTGCCGTTCAAGGTTCCCCGCGTGGGAAGTCTATGTCTACCTCGGCGACCAATGCAGCATCGCCGTGGCCATACTCGTCACCGCTCGCACCGAAGCCTGAAGCCATCGCCGAAGCCACGGCAAGCCATCGCCCTAGCGTGGCCGCGCTTCTATGCAGAGCGCAACCTACAATCCACCCCAGCAAGCGCGGTGTGCCTTGCACGGGTTTATGATGTGCCAACCGAGAGGAATCCCCATGTCAGCAAAGACAACGGTTAACCCACTACCAGACGGCGGCGAAATCCCAGCACCGCAGCCCACCAAGCAGAAGCCGCTTCGCCAATTGGAGCCAATTCCAGAAGGTAAGCCGCCAGTCAAGCTGCGGCCATCAACGCGCAACCCCAACCCCACCCCATCGGACTGGCGTCAGTCAATCGAGCGTGCACACCCGAAACGTCGCGCTTAGGGGGAATGACGATCAGAAAGGTGTGCCAGCCCTTTAAGCACGTCGGATGCCACGATAAAGCCGTGGCAACCGCCGTGCGGGCGCTGGCAGGCGTCCCCGCCCGCTCGCTGCGCGGCTCGCCCATTCGGCAGGCTTCGCCTGCACACGCTCCGTTGCCGCTCTGCTCCACTCCCGCGTGTTCCCGTTTTCCCCCACAGCCATTGTCCAGCCCTACGCTCCACAGCAGCCGAGTGCCCGCGCTCACGTTCGGCCGGCCGGCCCGCCGACGCGCCCCACAGGGCGCGTAAACAACGGCGGGCGGGCTGTCTGAGCCTGCCACGCGAATTGCACGATCACCTGGGCCGCTGTTCCGCTCCGGGATGCCACGAAAGGCTAGCTCTGCGCGTACCTCAACGGCAACCCCAACCCCAACGGCAACCCCGCGCGCTCGTCCCATGTGGGCTCGGGAAAAACGCCCCAGCCCACACCGCTGCCATTGACGGGAACGAACGATCCGCGCCTCAGCGAAAACAAACGCAGACCCCGTTTTCGCTTGACCCGCTCCCGATCGTCAAACTGAAGAGAGTACTTGGTGAGTTGGCCAACAAACGTGCTATAACTTGTCCACCCCGGTGCACAAGCTTTCCGCGATTTGCACAGCATACCCACAGCGCCCCCTCCGATTTCCCGCCCAACTCCGCCTCTGCTGTTGCACTCTCTCAATAACGCAACCGTGGGTACGACGCTGCGTGGTGCTTCCCGGCTCGAACAGCGGCGAAAGGCATTGCAGAATCCAGTTGGCGGCGGCATCCGAGGTTTGCGGTGACGCAAACCGTGTGCCACGGCGCGGCGCGAGCAATCGCAGCCCACGGCGGCAAGCGGAACCCCAGCCTCGGCAATCTGCATCGCCCCTTGGCAACAGGGTGCCGCTGCCTGGAGACGGAAGGGGAGTCGGGCGCGAGCCTCCGGCAACGGACCAAAGTCCGCGGAGTCCACTCGACAAGCGCCAGCGGGGAGCGCGTCGGCCGCGTACCTGGCTGCGAGGCGCTCGCTCAGACTCCCAGGTTTCCGCAAAGGCGGCGGGAGCGAGTCACCACACGCAGTACTGCGCACGGTTGAAGGCCCGGAGAGGCGGCTGGCTTCTCCGGGCCTAAAATTTCAGCACCGTTTTCGCACCTTTGGCTGGAAGAGCTTACATCCGCTCGCCGCCAAGTTTTCCACAACTGCCGGCATTGCGATCGCCGCCCATAGCGCAATACCATCCAAAGAGTGCTCCGGAATTTCTTCGGATGCGAATGTGTTTTTGATCTGTATTAGCCGTACCTGATTCCTATGCCTGCCACTGATTTCAGTCTCGATCGCGGTCTTCCGGCCAGTCCTGAGGCCGAGCGCTCCATCCTCGGCGCCATTCTGCTCGATAACAACCTGCAGAACGAGGCGCTCTCGACCCTCAAGGCCGAGCACTTTTTCCTCGACGCCCATCGCCGCATCTACCAGCGCATCGCCGATCTCTCCGAGACCAACCGTCCCATCGACATCGTCACCCTCACCGAGGAACTGCTGCGCTACAAGGAACTGGATGCCGTCGGCGGAGCCGGATACCTCGCCTCGCTCACCGACGGCGTGCCGCGCCGCTCTTCGGTCGAGCACTACGTCCGCATCGTGCGTGACAAGGCGATGCTGCGCAACCTCATCCATGCCGCCAACGGCGTCATCTCGCAAGCCCTGGAGCAGGCCAGCACCGCCGCCGAGGTCATCGACGCCGCCGAATCCAGCATCTTCAACATCTCCGAGGAGCGCAGCGGACAGCAGCTCACCGATATCAAGACCATCGCCATGGAGTCCTTCGGCGGCGATCTCGACAAGCTCTTTCAGCGCGGCGGACGCGTCACCGGACTGGAAACCTACTACTCCGATCTCGACGACATGACCAGCGGCCTGCAGAAGTCCGATCTCATCATCATCGCCGCTCGTCCGTCGATGGGCAAAACCGCCTTCGCCATCAACATCGCGGAGAACGCCGCCGTCCAGGGCGGCAAGAGCGTCGCCGTCTTCTCGCTGGAAATGTCGAAGGAAGCCCTGCTCAACCGCATGTTGTGTTCGCAGGCCCGCGTGGACGCCCACAAAATGCGCACCGGCTTCCTCGCCCGCGAAGACCTGGGCAAACTCCGCACCGCGCTCGACAAATTGATCCAGGCGCCCATCTACATCGACGACACGCCCGGCATCTCGCTCACCGAACTGCGCGCCAAGGCCCGCCGCAAGGCAATGGACAAAGACGGCCTCGACCTCATCGTCGTCGACTACCTGCAGCTCATGTCGGCCTCTGCCCCCGGCGGCCGCCGCTATGAGAACCGCACCCAGGAAGTCTCCGCCATCTCGCGCGGACTCAAGGCGATCGCCAAGGAACTGAAGGTTCCGGTCATCGCCCTCTCGCAGTTAAGCCGCGCCCCGGAGACCCGTGGCGGCAAGGACGCCGAACCCAAACTCAGCGATCTCCGCGAATCCGGCTCCATCGAGCAGGATGCCGACATCGTC
Organism: uncultured Acidobacteriota bacterium; assembly: GCA_963779365.1. GTDB lineage: Bacteria > Acidobacteriota > Terriglobia > Terriglobales > Acidobacteriaceae > TOLSYN. The sequence goes on from CAVZYB010000034.1 coordinate 232,898, forward strand.
ATGTTCATCTACCGTCCCGAGTACTACAACCGCGACAATCCCGAGCTCGAAGGCAAAGCCAAAATCATCGTCGCCAAACAGCGTAACGGCCCCACCGATACCATCCAGCTCGCCTTCATCAAGGGCTCTACCCGCTTTGAAACCCTGCTGCGCTCGGAGTGGCTGAACGAGTAACCAGGGGCCACGGGTCCGCATCGGTGCCCCACATCTGCCGCAGTTGAGCAGAGGTGGGCACCAGGCTTCGATCTGCGCGCCGCCATTGCATCGATAACCAAACCCCGCCGGATTTATGCGATGAGTTCTGCCGCAAGGAAATCTCGCGCACGGGTTCCCCCCGATTGGTTCTACTGCGTCCTACATTGTCGGGTAAGCGTGCACCGTCGGGCAATGTGTGTACCTGTCGGGTATTGTGTGTCCCGTCGGGCAATGTGTGTACTTGTAAGGCTGTCATTCCGAGCCCTGGCGAGGAATCCCCGCACCGCCCCAATCTCCCGCGGCGCTTGAAAGTCTTTTCAGCCACCGCGCACGCCTTGAGGATAGGTGGATACAAGGGCTGTTTGCGACAAATGTCGCAAGACTCTAATCCCCGCGATTGGTTCTACTGCGTCCTGTACCGTCGGGTAAGTGTGTACCTGATAAGGCTGTCATTCCGAGCCTCGGCGAGGAATCCCCGCACGGCCCAGCCTCCCGCGGCGCTTGAAAGTCTTTTCCGCCACCAAGCACAGCCTTAGGACAGTTGGATACAAGAGCTGTTTGCGACAGGGTGTCGCAAGACTCTAATCCCCGCGATTGGTTCTACCGCGTCCTGTACTGTCGGGTAAGTGTGTACCTGATAAGGCTGTCATTCCGAGCCTCGGTGAGGAATCCCCGCACGGCCCCAGTCCTCCCGCGGCGCTTGAAAGTCTTTTCCGCCACCGCGCACCGCCTTAGGACGGTTGGATACAAGAGCTGTTTGCGACAGGGTGTCGCAAGACTCTGGAAATAGCCGCCGCCTAGGCGTAAGAATCGAACTCTGAAGGATTCTCGAAAATGAAAGCGGTAGACCGCCATCGGTTATCAGGGCTTTTTCAAGGTTGATGGTGAACCGCACTTTTGCCGGCCGTCGCGATCAGGCCGGGAGTTCATCAGCGAGATAATACCGTGCCCGCTGTTCGGATAGTACTTGATCTGAGGTCGACAAGTAGCGCTCCGCTTCGGCATAGTTCCCGGTCCGTTGGTAATATTGGCCCAAAATGTTGTATGGACGCCAATAAGTCGGATTCAAAGCGATTGCTTGCTGGAGCAACGGTACGGCTTCTGCAGCCCGATCCGAGTTTAAATAGGCAGTAGCCAGGGAAACTTTGACAAAGGGATTTTGGGAGCCGTTTCAATCGCACGGTGAAACAGCGAAAACTCGTCCTGCCAAATGCGCAGATTGAAACTCGTCCCTACGCAAAGGACCAATACAAGCGCGGATGCGGCGATGACTCGTGGAAGGGTAAATTTGACCCGGGAAAGCCAAACCGCCGCCATGATCGCCAGCCCAACGGATGGAAGATATAGGTAGCGATCATGAACGAAGTCCCCCTGGTTCAGATAACGAAGGCTCAATCCGGGGGCGAGCGTGATCGCGAACCAGGCCGCCCCCAGGCGGGCGTCACGGGGGCAGTAGCAAAGGGCCCAGATCACAGCGGCGACCCCAACGAGCGTCACAAACACCGGCCACACCTGCGGTTCTATTTGTATGGGCACGGTGTAGCAGACGCTGAGATGCACGGGCCAGAGCAGATGTGCGCCATAGGCCGCGAGTACGTGCGGCAAGGTCAAAATCATGTGCTCCACGGTCATGATCGGAGGCCTCCCCGCGCCAGAATGGCCCAGGGCATTGACCCGCAAACCGACACAGAGCAACGTCGGAACTACGTAGGGCACCGCCCCCATCAATGCGTTCTTGATTGAAGACCTCGTCCATTCGTAGGCGAATATCGTGCCAGAGTCAAATGCCCGTTTCTTTGGTCAAGATGGCCAAGGCTGCAAACAGCAGCGAAACGGGACTGATGGGACCCTTGCGAACGGCGTAAAAGTAAACGCTAAGTACGACAAAAATTGTGACAATGGTTCGGAAATAGACGAGACCAAGGCGACCGCCTCAGCCTGTAGGGGGTGGATTGCGAAGAGTGCGGTCGCCAGTGCGGCGGCCTTGGCGTCGCCGGTGAGGCGTCGAATCGCATGAATACGCAGGCGCTCGCGCCCATGTGTGTCAGAATCGAGGCAAATGCCAGATCGCACCGGGCGCTCCCAGCACCACGTAGATGAGTCGCAACCAGATCAGAAAGACCGGACGGTAATAAGAAACGGTCTATGAGAGACATGAGCCCAGAGGTGCGTAGTGAAATATCCCGGAAGGTAGCTCACGCGGTTAGGCGCGGATTTTGGACAATCTGCTGGATGTCGTCATACACAAGCGAATAACGCACCGTCGGCAGGAAAACCAGAAACACGACAGTAAGCAGAACTCCGAGATGCCATACTCCGAGCCCCGGGAGGTCAATCACCTGCGATGGGGCAGACTGCTGCTCGGCTGAGCGCTTCGGCGCGACAGTCTATTGGGCTCTCTTGGAAGTCAACTTTGTGCTCACTTGCATGCCTTTTGTGCGACATGCGAGGATCCACGGAGCCTCAATCGGCCGCAACGACTTCCCGCCAGAAATTGTGAGTAGGACAGTTGTGATAGTAGATTTCAGATACTCACCATTCAGTGCCGTTTGTCACAATGGGGTGTGACTGAGGTGAGGGCTCAGCCCCGCGTTACAGTGCAGGTGTGGGAATCGCTCTGCTGCGACTGAGATCTCGCCAGGAATGAACCCTGTTCCTGGAGGTCGGGTGGGCTGCGTTATCCGAGACCTCCATTGGGCAGATCACCGAACACTCCGGATCGAACGCTGGTCGGACTTCAGCTCGAACCCTGACGTGTTTCGTTGGATTCCTGTTGGTATATCGCCAAGCATCCGCCAACCCTGCGGCCCCTTTTTTTCACTTATTTCCGCAACGAACCCCACCTACTCTGCATCTCGCGACCCCTCCGGCGGAGCTATACTGAAATCTATAAGGTCCAATTCTCTTGTCATCCACACAGCAGAAATTCTCCGTGCACACCCGTCCCAACTGGGCGGAAATTTCGCTCTCCGCGCTGGCTGAAAACTATCGCGTCATCGCCCGCCATCTCGGCCCCGGCGTCACTCCCTGCTGCGTCATCAAGTGCGACGCCTACGGACACGGCGTCATCGAATCCGCCCGCGCCCTGGAAGACGCCGGAGCCGTCTGGCTCGGCGTAACCTCCGCCGAAGAGGGAATCGCCGTGCGCGAAGCCGGCGTGACCCTGCCCATCCTGGTCATGACCGGCTTCTGGCGCGGCGAAGAGGAAGCCGCTGCTGCGCCACGATCTCACTCCCGGCCATCGCCACCGCTCGAACACATCGAAGCCCTCGAACGCGCCGCCGCCACGCTCGGCCTCACGCCGCAAGGTCCCCGTGCATCTCAAGGTCGATACCGGCATGGCGCGCCTCGGTGTCTCGCTCGCCGAACTTCCCGCGCTCGCCGCCCGCATCGCCGCCTCGCCCGTGGTCGAGTTGCAGGGTGTCTTCAGCCATCTCTCCGAATCCGAAGTCCTCGACTCGCCCGTGGCCGCGCGCAGCGCGCCGATTTCCAGCGTGCCATCGCACTGCTGGCCGCCGCCGGACTTCATCCCCGCTATCGCCACCTCGCCAACACCGCCGCCACCGTCGCCCGCCCGGAAACCTGGAACAACATGGTCCGCCCCGGCCTCGCGCTCTACGGCTACAATCTGGACTGCAAATTGCGCTGTCGAGGGCACCCGGCAGCCGCCGAAGCCGTCCTGCCCGTGCGTCCCGTGCTTACCTGGAAGACCCGCATCATCGCCCTGCGGGATATCGCCCCCGGCACCCCCGTCGGCTACAACCGGCGCTGGCACGCCGCTGCGCCCCACCCGCCTCGCCGTCATTCCCGTCGGCTACGGAGACGGCTTCAACCGCCATCTCTCCAACCGCGGCCAGGTCATCCTGCGCGACCACTACGCCCCCATCGCCGGCAACGTCAGCATGGATCTCACCATGATCGACGTCACCGATATTCCCCAGGCTGCCATCGGCGACGAAGTCCTGCTCATCGGCCGCAGCCCGCACTGCTCCATCGGCGCCGACGACCAGGCCCGCCTCGCCGGCACCATCGTCTACGAAATCCTCTGCGGCCTCTCCCCCCGCGTCCCCCGCGTCTACGTCGAGTAGCACGGGTTGCCCATATCACGCAAGCCGCAGTGGGTGGAGGGAAAGATTCTGTGGTTGACGATGCTCCGGGTGGCTCACTCCGCCCTCTTTTGGCGAATGTGGGATTTCCCAGTTAACCCCCACTCCGTCGCCTTTCAGCTCTCTCTGCCCGCCGCTGGCTGCGAGCTGCTCGAATCTCCTCCGCCCGCTTGATAAACTCTCGTACCGAACGCTTATGATCCGCTCTCGTTACGCACGCTGGATGAACGACTGGGAGTACCGTCTCGAAACCCGCGACAGCAATCGCGTGGTGCGTCCTTTCGAGTGGGGCCTGGACTGGACCGCCGATTTCCCCGGAGTCTCCAAGCGACGCCCTCAACGCCGCCGCCTCGCCCGAAGAGCAGAAGCGCTACTTCTTCGACCTGAACGAGCGCCTCATCGCCCACAGCGACGAGTTTTTCGGCTACAAAACTCCCACCGATTTCCGCCTCGAGCAGCGCCCCATCCGCGTCCACGGCACCGGCAGCCACGCCAATCCCGCCGTCGATGACGCCAAGTACGCCGGACAGTTCGGAACTCTTTCTGCGCTTCACCTCGCCGGTCCGCTCGCCCTATCCGGAGAACGACCTGGTCAACGCGCGCTGGTTTCCCGCGCCGCCCGCCGAGGGCAAGCCCAAGCGCGCCATCATCGTCATTCCGCAGTGGAACGGCGATGCCCTCAGCCACAACGCCTTCGCCCGGCTCTTCCGCATCTTCGGCGTCTCCACCCTGCGCCTCAGCATGCCCTATCACGACATCCGCATGCCCGCCGAGCTGCACCGCGCCGACTACTCCGTCAGCTCCAACATCGGACGCACCATCCACGCCGCCCGCCAGGGCATCATCGATATCCGCTGCTGCGTCGACTGGCTGGAGCAGCAGGGCTACACCGAATTCGGCGTGCTCGGCACCAGCCTCGGCTCCTGCTATGCCTTCATCGCCAGCGCCCATGACGCCGCGCATCCGGGTCAATATCTTCAACCACGCCTCCACCTATTTCGGCGACGTCGTCTGGACCGGCTTCTCCACCCGCCACGTCCGCGCCGGCATCGAAAAGGTGCTGAACGCAACGAACTGCGCCACGCCTTCTCCTGCGTCAGCCCCATCTGCTACTTCGATAAGTTCGAGCGCTGGCCCAAGCAGGTGCTCATGATCCACACCGCCTACGACCGCACCTTCCTGCCCGAATTCAGCCGCAAGATCGCCGAGGAATTCCGCAGGCGCAAGCTCGAAGCCGAGATCCGCTGCCTGCCCTGCGGCCACTACACCCTGGGCGAGTCGCCCTACAAATACATGGACGGCTACCTGGTCACCCGCTTCGTCGCCGGCGCCTTCAACCGCGCCTATCCCGAGGGCAGCTCCTGCCGCCGCTGCGCTGCAACCAGCTCGCCGACCCTTCGACCGCTCCATGATCTGCCGCAGCTTACAGATTCGAGCGGCTGACTTTCGATTTTTCTGGAATCTGAACAGAGCCGGTGGCCCATATATTGCCTGCTTGTTGGCAAATGTGGAACAGGGCCGCTGCGGCCACGTAGTGCGCCCTGCGCTTTTTCTCCGTCCCACAATCCAGCTTCCGGATACAATATGGAAATGAAAATCGCTCTCGGAGCCGACCACGCCGGCTATCTCCTCAAGGACCGCATTCGCCAGTACGTCACCGAGCGCGGCCATCAGGTGATCGACGAAGGCACCAACTCCTCCGACTCGGTGGACTACCCCGACTTCGCCGTCAAAGTTGCCGAAGACGTAGCCGCCGGACGCGCCGAGCGCGGCATTCTCGTCTGCGGCTCCGGCATCGGTATGGCCATCACCGCCAACAAAGTTCCCGGCATCCGCGCCGCCAACATCGGCAGCGAGTACGAGGCGCAGATGTCGCGCGAGCACAACGATCTCAACGTCCTTACCCTCGGCGCCCGCATCCTCGACGAAAACGGCGCCAAGCAGATCGTCCAGATCTGGCTGGAAACCCCGTTCTCCGGAGGCCGCCACTCCGGCCGCCTGGAAAAAATCCACGAGATCGAACGGGCCAACAGCTAGGGCGTGCTGCGGGGGCGGCTACCTGCTATTCCGAGCGCAGTGCGTGGTGCGAGGAGTGTACTTTGAAGGGGGCATCCAGGGCGTGCGAAGGCCCGCCGTACCGCCTGACTTTCCCGCGCTGCCCCAAACTTTTCCGCCGTCGATCTTTTGCGGGTACACCCTCGGGCGAACTCGGATTGGTGGCGTAGTCCCGAGGCAGCCCGCAGGCGTCAGATTCTGTACGCCGCGCCCGGAGAAAAAGAACACGGCGGACACAGGTATGCGGGCTGCCAGTGCAGACGCATCGCGGCAAGCCCGCCACCACAATAGTGCGCCAAGAGGTGGGAAACTCTGGCTGACGATTGGGAATGCCGGGGTGCGGCGAATCCGCTTATTGTCTCAGTGCGACCAGTTCTCTGCTCAGCATCGTGATGTGGCCCATTTCTTCGTTGATGATCTGTTCGATCCGTTTTTCACCCAGGCTGTTTTGAACAATTTCCTTCATCCCCAGATAAAACACGATGGATTCTTTTTCGGCCATGATTGCCGCCTTTAAGATTTCTTCCATGGACTTCAAATCGATCTTCGCTTCAAAAAATACGCGGGTATCGGCCAAAGCCCGAAGGTATGCCATGCTCTCATTGTTCGGGTCAAAAACGGTCGCCGTCTTTTCGTCGTTCTTCAAGGTTGGCGCGCAGTTCTTTATAGGTGTTTTCGTGATTTTCTTCCATCTGCGACAACTGGATCAGCATCTTCTTGGCCTGCGGATCCAACACATTCTGGGAAGCCTCGCGGTAGAAGTTTGCCCCATTTCGTTCCAGCCGTTCGGCCATTTCAAAAATTTCGTCGGCATTAAAAGCGTAGCCCATGGAAATGATTCCTTTCAAAAAGCTGTGGTAGAACTGCGTTCCGACACTACGCTTGATGAGTTACCTGTGTCAAAGAAACTTGCTTCGGCATTGCCGGTCTTGAATGCCGCCATAGGGTACCCCACTTTGGCCCTGTATCTGGCGAATTCTAGTCTT
>CAVZYB010000035.1:0-65415 GCA_963779365.1 uncultured Acidobacteriota bacterium
AGCGCGGACCTTTCAGCCCGCGCTTTGGCCTGCATGGGACGAACTAAACGCTGACCTTCTGCCGCACCGGAACGGGCGTGAACCAGTTGTAGCGATCGGGCTTGCTGCCGTCAAAGATGCTGAAGAGTTCCTTGCGGATCGCCTTGGTGACGGGGCCGACATTACCATCGCCAACGTTAATCTTATCGACCGAGCGAATCGGCGTAACTTCGGCGGCCGTGCCGGTAAAGAAAACTTCGTCGGCAATATAGAGAAGCTCGCGGGGAATGACCTGCTCGACGACGCTGATGCTCAGATCCTGTGCGATGCGCAGCACGGAGTCGCGCGTGATGCCGGCCAACACCGAGTTGCCAAGGGGCGGAGTAATCAGCTTGCCGTCGCGCACAAAGAAGAGATTCTCGCCGGAGCCTTCGCTGACATAACCGTTGACGTCCAGCGCAATGCCTTCGACGTAGCCGTTGAGGACGGCCTCCATCTTGATAAGCTGCGAGTTCATGTAGTTCGCGCCTGCCTTGGCCATCGACGGCAAAGTGTTCGGAGCCAGCCGGGTCCAGGAAGAGACGCAGACATCCACGCCGACGTCCTCCGATCCGCCAAGATACTTACCCCAAGGATAGTTGGCGACATAGCACTCGGTGGGAAGGCCGAGCGGATTCACTCCGAGTTCGCCATAGCCGCGGATGATCAGTGGACGAATGTAGCAGGGCCACACCCCGTTGGCGCCGATGGTTTCCACCATGGCATCGACCAGTTGCTGACGGGTATAGTCCACCGGGATACGATAAATCTTCGCGGAATCGAGAAGCCGCTGCATGTGTTCCTGGGCGCGGAAAATTGCAGGACCGGTCGGCAGCTCATAGCATCGGACGCCTTCGAAGACGGAAGAACCATAATTGACGACATGCGCCATGACGTGAATCTTGGCATCATCCCAGTCGATGAGTTTTCCGTTGTGCCAGATTTTTTCAGTGGGTTTGACGGGCATGTTGCGCGCTCCTCGGAAATAGCAAAGATTTATTATAAGACACGGCGGAGAGCAGAACCTCCGATTCCCCGCGCCAGCAGGACTGGCGCGGCAAGAATTCGGAGGCGGCGACGGCAAAAACTATGCAGAGCGGAACCTGGATGGGGACAACCGAAGCCACCCCATTCCAGAACTGCGAAACGAGGGCTCAGGAATGGGCCGCATCTTGTTTTTCGCCCGCAGCAATGGCGCTCGCAAGTTCGCGAACGAACAGTTCTGCATCCGTGACCAGGCCCAGGGCCTGAAATGTCCCACGATCCGCAAGTTTCGTAACCACGGCTGGATTGATGTCGACGGCTACAACTTTCGTTGAGGCCTTCAACATATTGCCGGTGGCGATGGAGTGGAGCATGGTCGCAATCATCAGCACCATTTCGACGCCGACGAGTGCGGAGCGCATACGGACCTGCGCTTTTGCGGTGTCGGTAATCACGTCAGGCATGGGGCCATCATCGCGAACCGAACCCGCCAGGACCAGGTCCACGTTGTTCTTAATGCACTCGTACATGATGCCTTCTTGAAGCAATCCACTCTCGACCGCCTGGCGCAGTGAACCGACCGAGCGAACCGCGTTGATCGCGGCCATGTGGTTACGATGCCCACCCGGAACCGGCTGGCCGTTGTGGAGAGCGACTCCGAGCGAAGTGCCGAACAGTATGCTCTCCACATCGTGAGTGGCGATGGCGTTTCCACCGAACAGGACCTGCACGTACCCGTCCCGGATCAGTTTTGCCAACAGAGGTCCTGCACCGCTATGGACGATGGCTGGCCCGGCGACGACGAGTATTCTGCCTCCACGGCCACGAATTTCGCGCATCTGCTTGGCAATTTCCTCGATGACGAGGCGCTTGGGATGTTCGGACGAAACATTGCTGCCCATAAAGCTGAAAATTTCGCGCTCACGAGAGCGCTGGGGAGGCAGGATGCGAATGCCGTCGTGGCCGACCACCACGAGCTCTCCCTTGCACACTGCCGAGGAGGGAATCATCTGCGCCTCGGAATAAGCGGGGCTGACGACGATGGCCAGATCCATCTCGGTGTTCTTCACCTCGACCCAGCGGCCATTGAGGCGCACCTGCGTGGGCAGGTGAGTGGTCGAGTAGAAGTCCGGCGGCAGAACACCGTCGGCAGGCGCGGGGAGATAGGAGACGTCATCCCGTGAGGCCAGCACGGCGCCGAAAGACTGAAGCGCCAGGAGGATACTCTCCAGCTTCTTCTCCGTATCGGCACGAACCTTCAGGCGCGCGAAGGACACCTCGTCTTTGGCGCGGCCAACTTGGATCTCCTGAACGTCAAAGGAACCGCCCAAGTCCATGATCGTGTCAAAGGCGCGTGGGAGGGTCCAGGAATCGATAATGTGTCCTTCGAGAGTAACTTCTTCACTGAATGAGGTCATGGGTCCTTTTCATCATCTTCAGGCTGCCAGTGTTTTGGGTACAAGCCGCCGGTAATTTGTGCCGCCGAATCATTTTCATCTTCAAGCAAAAAGGCCCACAGGCGGTATGCCTGCGGGCCGGAGATGAGTGCTTTGTAATTACAAGTACTGAAGCTCTCTCCACGCAGGCAGACCCTCGACCGACGGTCGCGGCTGCGGTTGCGGGTTTAAGCTCTGAAGTTTCATTGAGTCTAAATTTTGCGTGAACTAAACGCGAATGTCAACCCCGCCGGTTGGCTGATGGTTCCGTCAAAATCGCATGGGTGACCACAATCACTGGCGACGAGTGACTCTTATCACTGATGTACCCACAACCGCATGGTACTCTCCAGCGAAATTGTGCAACGTGGGGCGATGGGGTTCGCCTAAAACCGCCGTGGCGAAGACCCGGCTGATGACTCCTACTAGATTGCAGGAGTGCGTACTCTATGCCGTTGTCGACGGTTCGTTCCATTCTTACGAGTGAGCGGCCTACCCGCCTTACCCAGAACTTATCCGAACACTTTCGGATTGCTCGCCACGTTTTCCTGGTCGCAGCCCCAGTAGGTGCCATCGTCGGAGTGGCGATTGCCGCCTACGACTACCTTGTTAACGTCATCCTGTGGGAGCGTTTCACTCACCGGTTTTCCCCGCTGACCTTATGCTTCTTTCCGATCCTCGGGATGTTCGTGACCGGGTTGATTCTGTCATTCTTCAAGGTCAAGTCTTCGTCGATGGCCGACGAAGTGGTGCTCGCCTACCATCGCCCGGAGACCGGGATTGATTACAAAACGGCGGTTCCAAAGTTCACCGCGTCGGTTGCGACCATGGGTTTTGGCGGCAGCGCAGGAATGGAGGGCGCCAGTAAATGGGTTGGCGCGACCATCGGATCATTCCTGCAGTGGCGCATAAATAAGGTTAAAAGCCTGCGTCTGCTGCACGGCCGGGTAGAAACCATTATGCTGGCTGGCGCCGCGGCAGGAATTTCCGCGATCTTCAAGGCCCCTCTTACCGGCGCCATCATGGGGATCGAGTCGCCCTACAAACACGATCTCGCCCATGAGTCTTTGATCCACGGACTGGTCGCGGCTTCCACCAGTTACGTGACCTATACGTGCCTCCGGCCCTCGACGCCGTACTTCCCTATCCACTTCACCTATCACCTGCAGATGCGTGACCTGTTGCTTTGCTTGCCTGTCGGTCTGCTGGGCGGACTGCTCTCGCACCTGTTCCTGTGGGTCCTGGGCAGAATCAAGACGACGTGGAAGCGCTGGGGCGCGCCAGGCCCGATGAAGCACCTTTCGGGCGGTGTGCTGGTGGCGGCGGTGGCGCTGATTGCGTATCTCACCCTTCACGTGCCCGTGACACTGCAAGCCGGATTACCAATCGCCAATGGATTACTGAACGGGAAATACGTACTGTGGGCGTGCATCTTTATTCTGTTTGCCAAGTTGCTGGCCACCGCGTTGACCTTTGGGACCGGCGGTGTCGGCGGCTTCTTCGTGCCTTCGGCCACCATTGGCGCGGCCATGGGTGCCGCCTGCGACGCCGCATTCCACCCCAGTCAGCCTGGATTGTTTACGCTGGTTGGAATCGCGGCATTCACCGGCGCCAGCTACAACAGCCTGCTGTTCGCCGCGGTCTTCATTGCCGAGGCCACAGGTAGTCCGGCACTGGTCGTCCCGGGTCTGCTCGCATCGTGTACTGCCTTTCTGGTCTCGGCGGGCATCTCAAACTCTCCGTCGCAGGCCCAACGACGGGATAGCGACGAAGCCGTTCTGGCGCGCATGTCTTGCCGCGACTGGATGACCACTCGCATCGTGGTGGCCCATCCCCTGGATCACCTATCGGATTTTATGGAGCGCTCGCTGGTCGAGCATTCCTTCCAGGGCTTGCCCGTGGTGGAGCCCAAAACCGGCAGATTCCTTGGCTTCGCGGAGCTAAAGGCGCTCAATACCGTCCCCCGGAAAGATTGGCCGGCAACCGACCTGATCAGCACCATGGACCGCACCGCACGTACGATTTGTCCCACCCATACCATGGCGGATGTTGAGGCACTGCTGGCAGCCGGTCGCTACAACTATTTGCCGGTGGTTCACCCCAGAACGGATCAATTGCTGGGGATGGTTTCCACCACTGATGTTCTCCGGGCACGATTTCGAGCGCAGCAACTACTTGAGGAACGGCAGTCGCCCGAGGCTGGTGAAGTTCGTGTTGTCGTACCCCCGCAAGTTCAAATTCAGAACGAAAGGGCAAACTAGTGACTAACTTTCATCCCATGGCAGCTCTGCGCGTTTACTTGAAACAGGGGGATAACCGCCGCGCCACCACATGGTGGGGACGTATGTTCGAAAAACCATTGTCGACCCACCTTGTTTATGCGGCGCTCGAAGCCGAGATAACCCATGCCGCAGTCTCTCTGGGACGAATCGGCTACAGCAAAGGCGCCCAGAGCGTCAGTCACGACAACAGCGACATGCCCTTGACGACCCTTCCGGTGTGCGTGGAGTTAGTCGCGCCCAGGAGAATTCTGGAGCAGTTCATCCGTGATCAGCGGAAGCACCTTGCCGGCACAACATTGATCATGCTTGAAGGTGTGCACATCTCCAGCATGTACCTGGATGAAGCGGAAATGCCCATCGACCAGTACCCGCATTCGGTCGAGTACATCTCGGCAGGTGGTTCGGAAATCCGGGTTGAGCATGTGCAGGTTGCGGATGAGGCTTCCGCCCCAGCAATCAAGGCCAAGGCGGCAACCGCAGATTAACTCGGGTAACTCTGTACCGTATGAGTTGCCGCCACATCGCAGCGGCAACTCCGGACGGTCTCAGCGATTGAACCCGGCCAGTTCTACGCGTTTCGCAACGTGGTCCTTGATCCAGTGGCCGTCCCACCATTCCTTCGGGTCAATCTGGACGCCGTCGAGCTGCATCGCGAAATGAATATGGTCGCCTCCGGCCATTCCAGTCTGGCCGCTGGTGCCCATCACCTGGCCTCGTTTCACCATGTCGCCTTCGTGCACATTGATCTGGCTGAGGTGGCCGTAGATCGTCTGCAGCCCATATCCATGGTCGACCACGATGCAATTGCCGTAGATGCCCAGCGGAGCCGCATATACCACCCGGCCATCGTTGGATGCCTCTACGCCGATATGCTCGGTAACCGCGAGATCGTATCCCAGGTGTACCTGCTGATCGATCTTCTTCCCTTGGTAAATGTAGTTCCGCACATCCGCAAAGGTGGCCTCCGCCTGGGAGTGCGCCTGCCGCGCGAAAGGCTGCGAAAATAAGAAGTGGTCCGCGGTCTTGAAGCGCAGATCTGCCAGCGCCTTGTTGTTGGCGCGCCGCATTTCGTTATTGATCTTCACAAAACGCGCCACCGGATCGCCCGAGCCGGTTGGGTCAAGTTCGTTGACGACCTTCTGAATGAAGCGGTCGCTTAACTGCAAATCGTGTACCGTGTACTTCGGCTGCTCATTCTTGGGAAACTGGAAGACCATCGGCCCAGTCACTTCGTTGCCCGCGCCATTGGAGGCGTAAACCACCGGGACCGTGCTGGACGGCATATTCCAGGCAAAGGCGAAGAGCGAAAATAAGCCGGGCTTTCCTCCGGGCATCGGCCAGGCGCGAAATGTCTGATCGCCGACATGCACGCCCGCTTCCGTCCAGGTACCGGAGACGTTGAATGTGGCCAGATCAGCCATGCCCAGGTACAGGTAGTGTTGATCGGAATCAACGCTGACCACTGGGGGTCGCGTGACCACCGTCACCTCGCGCTCCAGGTGGGCTGCCTTTCGAAGCAAGCCGTTGGCGGTAGCATCGACGATCAGCGTCGCCTTGCCGTCCCGAAGCTGCGGTGTGGTGCTGACGCCGGCCGTGAAGTTCCAGGTGCCGTCGGTCGCGCGCGAAGGTTGTGCGCTTTCCCATAAGCGATAACGCGTGCCGTTCTGCTCGACAGACGCTGAGACACTACGAACCCCATGCGGAACGTGAACGTGGACGGTGATGGGAGTGGCCTGACCGATAGTGGTGACGGGGGATGGCAGATCCACAACGGGCGTCGCCGAAGAGCCCAATAGAAGCGCAATCGGCAATAGGACTACGAGGGCAATGACAATAACCAAGACTTTTCGCACAGCGTCATTGTAGCTCCATGTGAGCACACCGCGGATCAGGGGTTGAACCTAATTTGGAGACTACTTTTGTTCTGCTGAAGTTTTTCCCAGGACTGGGGCGTGCATAATTGCCAATTCTATTTCGCTCGCAAAAGGAGTACGGGCACGCTGATGCTGTGCTGAACCCGGATGGCGGTAGCGCCGAGAAATAGATCGGCCACGAAGCGATGCCCGTGGGTGCTCATCGCCACCAGATCGCAGCCTTTCTGCTGCACCCATTTGACGATTTGCTCGACCGGCTCGCCGTAGGCTAGCTCCGCCTTGGTTGGAATCCCTGAGGATTCCAACTCCACCCTCACCTTCTCCAAATACGCGGTGTCTTCGTTGATTTCCAGACTGACCGCGTCTGAGCCATACGTTCTAGCCGCCCATCCGTCGGCTACATGAAGCAGGACCACGCGGCTTTGCGCGAACTTCGCGAGCTGTTTGACGTGCTCGATAATCGCCCGGTCAGTCGCGGTGCCGTCCAACGTCATGAAAATGGTGCCGTACATGGTGGTCCGTTTCTGCCGTCCCAACTTCATCCACCGGCGATAACCTGCCAGGCAGCTTTCAGCGAGTCCGGCAAAGCGTAAATGTCCATTGCGGTAATGAGAATAGCACTAGCCCAACCAGCAATTAGCAGAAACCAGCCGAGCTTCCAGTTGCCCATCCTCTTCCTGGAACCCGTGAACTGCAGCAGTGGAAACATGGCGAACGGAAGCTGCAACGCGAGCACCACCTGGCTCAAGGTCAGCAGATCGGTAACGCTGCTGTTGCCGCGCACGCCGATTATAAAGACCGCCGGGAGGATGGCCAGGGTGCGAGTGATGAGGCGGCGAACCCAAGGCTGGATGCGCCAATGCATGAACCCTTCCATCACAACTTGCCCGGCAAGGGTGCCGGTAATCGTGCTGCTCTGTCCGCTTGCCAGCAGCGCCACCGCAAACAGCGTGCTCGCAAAGGTCGTCCCCAACAACGGCGCCAGGGTCAGATAGGCAACCCGAATCCAATCGCTGTCGGCACTGAACTTGACGATCTGGCCACCGGCAACCGTGATGCTCTCCTTGCCAAAGAATACCGTCGCCGCCAGTACCAGAATTGCCGCGTTGACGAAGAACGCAATGGTCAGGGCCACCGTGGAATCGATGGTATTGAATTGGATCGCACGCCGGATGGAGGGTTCATCCTTCTGCAATTGGCGGCTCTGTACCAAGGCCGAATGCAGGTACAGGTTGTGAGGCATCACGGTCGCGCCGATGATCCCGATGGCGACGTAGATCATCCCCACTTGACGAAAGTGCAGCGAAATCAGGGCTCGTCCCATTTCCAGAAAGCTGGGCTGGGTCTGCGGGAGAACAAACAATTCGATGAAATAGCAAACGGCGATGGTTCCCACCAGAAGCACGACAACTGCCTCAATGGTGCGCATCCCGAACCGTTGCAAGGCCAGAAGCAGAAGCACGTCCAGGCCGGTGATGATCACCGCCCATAACAGCGGAATGTGAAACAGCAGGTTGAGGGCTACGGCACTGCCCAGCACCTCCGCCAGGTCGCAGGCACCGATCGCCACTTCGCTCATTAACCAGTTGGGCCAGCGGGTCCATCGGGGATACCAGTCACGGCAACATTGAGCAAGATCCTTGCCGGTCACCACGCCTAATCGGGCGGAGATCACTTGCATGAAGATGGCCATCAGACTGGCCAGGCCAACCACCCACAAGAGTCCGTATTTGAATTGAGCTCCGGCTTGCAGGTCCGTTCCCCAGTTGCCGGGGTCCATGTAGCCAACGCTGACGAGAATTGCCGGCCCCACGAAGGCCCTCCACTGCTGCCAGAAACCGGCTTGATGGGGTGGCACCTGGACGGTCCCGTGCACCCCCTCCAGAGAGAGATGGCCGCCGTCCGGATCCGCAACTACGCCGGCCGCTGGCGCCGTGGCGTCCGCCTGCTTATCTCCCGTCCTTCTCATGTATGCACCCTGCGGAAAAACCGCTCCCGTAACCCTGAGCTCTCGTCTGCTCAGAACGAACTACACTATTACTATTACACTCCAGACGTTCTGCTTCCTCCTGAATCTCGAACCACCATACGGTCTCGCATCCTGCGTCAATCCCAGCAACCGAGTCATCGCAGATCGCGCCAGATCAGATGGAAAGCAGTCTATCACTTCAAAAATTAACATTCTGCGCAGAGCGTCATTCGCTCCTCTCGTCTTTGTTTCGCTGACGAGGAGCCAGCGAAAGCTCCTATAAGTTGTTATCACTTAGAGGTGAGTGTGAGCAGCACAGGAGCGTCGACGGATGGTCTAAGACAGGGAAAGGTTGCCTTTAATTTACAATCTCAACGGTGACGGGAATCACAGAGGCACGTAAATAGGTATGTTACCTTAACGGCATGTAGCACGAGGATGGGCGGCCCATCTTGCTGATACTCAGCAAGTGCCGGTGATACGAAAAACACATAACAGAACTAATCTACGTAACACACCATGATTTGGGCGTGCTACCTAGCTGTTTCCGTAGCGCGTTTAACAAAAGTTTACGGAACATTTACTGAATGTTCATTCACTTTAGGCAGCCGCGGCTACTCTGTCAAGCACTCGATTCGCGGCAGAGGAATTTTTTCGGCCGCCCGGCTTGGAACGTAACGGCAATTAGTTATTGCAGTTTGTTTTGGATTCATCGCATTTCGATCATACGAACCTGAGGAGTTAAGAATATGGCAACCGCAGCCCCCGCAAGAGAACTGGAATTTCTACAACCGAAACCCCTCCAAGGCAGAGTGGCCCTCGTCACCGGCGGCGCGCGCGGCATCGGCCGGGCAATTGCACTTGAGCTTGCCAGCCGCGGTGCGGCGGTTGCGGTCAACTACCGGTCCAGTTCCGCGGCGGCTGAAAAGCTCTCTGCCGAGATTCAAGACATCGGCGTCGAAAGCATGCTGATCCAGGGCGATGTCTCTTCCAAAGAGGATTCCAGGCGCGTGATGGAAGCCGTCATGGACCAGTTTAAGCAGGTCGACATCCTGGTGAACAACGCCGGAATCACCCGTGACCGCACTCTTCGCAAGATGACCGACGAGGAATGGACGGATGTCCTGAACACCAACCTGAATGGAACATACTTCTGCACCCGCGCCGCGGTCCCGTCGATGATCGAACGAAAGTTCGGGCGCATCGTCAACATCGCCTCGTTCGTCGGCCAGGCGGGCGCTTATGGCCAGGCAAACTATGCGGCCAGCAAAGGTGCAGTCATCGCCTTTACCAAGACGATCGCCCTGGAGTTGGCGCAGCTACAACATTACCGCAAATGTCGTCGCCCCGGGCTATACGGCAACCGACATGGTCGCCGGCATCCCGGCCAACGTTCTCAAAGAGATTGCATCTCGCATTCCCCTCAAGCGACTTGCGGAGCCGCAGGAAATCGCCAAAGCCGTAGCGTTCCTGGTTACCGATGGAAACTACATCACCGGCCAGCAATTGAACGTAAACGGTGGCGTTTACATGTAAGTCGGCCTTTCGACGTTTTACCGGGGGTTAGCTGCCCATGCTTTCTGATGGCGCGCTAACCTCTGGTCCATTCTTAATCTCATATACATCCCGGAGGACATCATGGAAATTACAATGGGCGAACCGTTGTCGAACTACCCCGATCCTTCCCAGTCGCTCGGCAGACGATGCTTCGTGCATATTTAACTATCCCGACCCGTCACTGGTACTGGAGCGCGTAAGCGGCTGCCTTGAGGATGCTCTGCGCGCGTTTGCTGAAGGCGATTCGGAGCAGGCATGCCGGTATCTGGCCGAAGCGAACTTCGTCTTCGAATCCTCCCAGGCTGAGGAGAAGTCCGCAGCAAGGGTTACACCCATTTCAAGCGGAGACCGCGCGTTCTCGCGTCCGGTTGAGCGGGCGGAACCTCTTTTAGCCCGAGCGGCAACTGCTTAAATCCCCAAGAAACGTCCTGCGCAAAAGTTACGAAAAAGGCAGATCTGCTGGACGAAAAGCAAAAAGGCAAGGGAGCCCGATGAAACCGTTTTTGATTAATAAGCATGGCCGTATTGTTCTTCCTTTTAACTTCTTTCCAGAGATGGACTTTTCTGTAATTGAAACCCTCGACCATTTGAAGACCGTGATTGCCCGGGACTTCGGCGAGAAAGCTCCCTCCGCGAAAGAGATGACGGACCGGTTGCAAGCCGGTAAGTACAAATCCCGCTACGAACTCTGCCGCGAACTCGCTCTGAATCTTTACTGGACCAATCGTTATGCGCTGACCATGTACGAAGAGCGTCCGACTCGTTGGGCCGACCTTCCCCGCCACCGCGAAGATGTCTTCCTTCCCACCTGCACGCCGTGGGATTCAACTCGTGTGGCTGCCGCCATTCAGGATGGTTACAACGCGTTGCCGAATCAGTGGACAAGCAGAAACCGAAGATGAAGCATTCGGTTTGTTGCTCAACGGATTCCGAAGCAAGCCGAGCGCGGGTGGAGACGTCCGTCGCCATATTGCCGACGGTTGGAGAACTACTCGCTTCTCGCAAGGGAAAAACCCTTCGCCTCCTCAACTACAATCCCGACTATCCGGGATACAGCTATGACGACGTGATTCACTACGCGCACGACGTTCCAGAGTTGGAAGCATTGATGCGCCAGGCGATGATCCTGCACAACCAATACCGCTGGGATCCGGTGACCTGTGCGTGTGTTGACGTCAGCCAGCTAAAAGCCGACGACTTTGTGATTGCTTTGCATCCGCGCAACAATGCAGTGCTTCAGTTCATTCGCCGGGCGAAACGCAACCATCAGGCGCACGCGGCCCGCTTCGCCATGCCCGCAACTCCTGCGCTCTCTGCGCCGGTGGAACCGTACAAGCCGATTGAGGTGCGCAAGCAGTTCAAGATAATGCCGCGCCTGGAAGGGCTCGCGGTTTATGAAGGTGAAGTTGTCTGCAGCAATGCCGATCTTATTCGGAATCATGCGTTCAGTTGGTCCCGCATGACAGAGGCCGAAATCGCGGAGAAGACTGGCATCGAGGAGCGCCGCTACAGCGAATTGAAGCTCGAGCAAATGGCCTTGCTGGCGGCGCGCGCCGCTCTGGCAAAGTCCGGGCGTAAGCCTTCTGAAATTGGCGCAATCCTGTTCTGCAGTTGCACCAGCATCAGAATGATCCCATCCACCGCCTGCTGGCTCGCCGGAGAGCTTGGGATCATGCAGACCCATGCCTCCAATGACATTGTGGCCGCCTGTGCCGGCATGTCGTACGGCTTTTCTGAAGCGGTGCGGCTGCTTCAGGAAATCAATCGTCCGGTGTTGGTGGTGTGTGCGGAGAAGTTCTCTGACAAGATCGGAACCGTGCGCACCTCCCGCATGATTTTTGGTGATGGCGCAGCCGCCGTCATCATTGGACCTGCCCCGGAAGGAGCCGCACCGGATATCGAGGTCATGCAGACCTACGCGGGCGGCCCATGGTCTGAGGTGAACTCCATCATCTGGCCCAATCCGGAGTTTGATAACAACATCACGGTGTATGGACCAGAGGTTAAGTCTCTTGCCTCACGCTACCTTACGCAGATGGTGGGAGAGCTTGCCGACGTTGAAGGCCGAAGACGGACAAAGCCCCCTGCTCGACACCATCGACCTTGTGGTGCCGCATCAGGCGAACAAAACCATGGTCGAGAAACTGGCCGAGTCAGCAGGAATCCCACGCGATCACCTCTACTTCAACATCGAGCGCGTCGGAAACACCTCTGCGGCCAGCATCCTCATGGCAATTCGGGATGCTGTGGTCGACAAGCGAATCGACCGGCCCATGCGCATCTTTGCTCCTGGCTTCGGAGCCGGAGCGGTTGGCGGCTTCCTGGTCATGCGGGTAGATCCGGCAATCGTCTGCTGCAATCAGCAACAGTCCGTATCGGTTGAAGAGGGAGTGACGCAATGCCGCTGGCGGGTCGTGTGGCGCTCGTGACCGGCGCTACCCGCGGAATCGGGAGAGCCATCGCGCTGGAGATGGGCCGTCGTGGCGCATCTGTCGCCATCAACTTCCGTGGTGATCCCGAAGCTGCAGAATCCGTCGCACAAGAAGTTCGCAAACTGGGCGTTGGCTGCATGGTGGTTCAAGGCGATGTCGCAAAAAGTGAGGACGCGCAAAGAATCATCGACACGGTTCTCGAGAAGTGGCAGCGCATCGACGTTCTCGTGAATAACGCCGGAATCACCAAGAAGAGCTCTCCGCAAAAGATGACGGACGAAGATTGGGAGCAGGTCATCGCGGTCAATCTGAGTGGCACCTTTAACACCACGACTGCCGCGCTGCCTGCAATGATCAACCAGCGCTTTGGCCGCATCATCAACATCAGTTCCGTAGTCGGCCAAACTGGAGCTCTCGCTCAGGCGAACTACTCCGCCAGCTACGGCGGCATCACGGCTTTCACGAAGACAGTCGCCCTTGAGTCCGCAAAGTACAACATCACGGCCAACACAATCGCCCCGGGATACACGGCCACGCAGGACATTCCTGAGAAGCTAGCCAGCCAGATCCGGGCTCGGATTCCTCTCGGACGTTTTGGTACTCCCAAGGAGGTGGCGAAAGCTGCTGGATTCCTTGCTGCGGACGCCGATTACATCACCGGTCAGGAATTGAACGTAAGCGGCGGATCCCACATGTAGCGCTTGGTGCTTCGCACAATGGGCGGCTATCTCGGCCGCCCATTGTTTTGCTCGCCAAAGTCTTGTTCTCCCAAACCGAGTGCCTGCTCCGATTTCTATCGGAATGCATCTATACTGAAGTTATGCTGCACTGCACAAAACAACTTCGACCAGAGTTGCTGCATCTGTTAGTTTAATAGTGAATACCGAGGAAATTATGTCCTTTAGTCTTTGCTGTAAGACGGCGTTAGTCACTGGCGCTGGGCGCGGTATCGGGAGAGCGATCGCAACCCGGTTAGCCGCCGCCGGTGCTAAGGTCATGGTGAACGATCTTGACGAAGCTGCAGTTTGCGAAACCGAAGATACTCTTCGTAAGTCCGGCTACAAGATCGACCACGCAATCGGGGATCTTACAGACCCTTCTACGCCGGATAAGCTGGTCCAGAAAACCATTGAAACATTTGGTTCCCTGGATATTATCGTCAATAACGCAGGCTATAGCTGGGATGGAGTAATCCAGAAGACTACCGACGAGCAGTTCCTTTCCATGCTCGAAATTCACCTGATGGTGCCATTCCGTATCTTGCGAGCGGCGTCTTCCTACATCAGAGATACGGCGAAGGCAGAAATCGCGGCGGGCAAAACCGTCATGCGCAAGGTCGTCAACATTACTTCCATCGCAGGCACGGACGGGAATCCTGGACAGGCAGGCTATTCCTCAGGCAAGGCAGGAGTAATCGGACTTACTAAGACGCTCGCCAAGGAATGGGGCCGCTACAACGTCAACGTCAACGCCGTGGGCTTCGGCCTTATCAATACGCGCTTGGTTCAGCCGTTAAGTGCAAGCGGTAACGGAGAGGTGGAAATGCATGGCCACCATATTAAGCTCGGGGTACAGCCGGCCATGCTGGAATCCATCAAACACGCCTGCCCGCTCGGTCGCGTCGGCACACCAGAGGAAGCTGCGGGCGCAGTGCTGTTCTTCTGCTCTCCACTATCAGACTACGTTACCGGTGAAGTGCTGATCTGCGGCGGTGGATTCCACTTCTAACCAAACCCACAAACATCTCTTCCGGACGTACTTCAGAACGAGGGCGGAGGCAGAGAAGAACACCTCGCGTTAGCGGCTAAGCTCTGGCCGCTAACGCTCGTGGCGTCGCGATCAAGACTGTTTCCTCTTCGAATTCCTCCACCATCATGCGAACAGCAATCCAGTGCTCGATGCTGTGCTCGTGGCCGTCGTAGGATGTCACCTGTGGCCTGAGAGTAGTGGTCTTGCTCTGTGGTTCGGTATTGTTCGTGTGAGACATCAGACACCCCCTAAACATCGAGTGACAGGATTTTAACCCGGAATTATCGCGCCAATTCGGCGAAATCTACCCATCACATCGATAGGTGCTGCATGTCACACTTTGCCCTGACTTATTCAGAGCGCGAAGCCAACCACTCATCGATACGTGGCCAGGTGCGCTTGCTCGCACCACTCCCAGCCATGATTCCAATGTGCCCACCCGGAATCCTCATCAAGGTCTTGTCCGTGCTGCCAACCTTGGAATTTACGCTTTCGGACTGACATGGAGGAGTAATGTGGTCGGCTTCCGCGATCACCGTCAGCAGGTTAGCCCGCAGGCGGCTTAAGTCCACCCGCTCGCCGCGAATCATCATGGTTCCCTGCATCAACCGGTCATTGCGGTATAGATCGACGATCAGTTGACGAAAGACCCCGCCAGCCAGGGGAATGTTATTCGTCACCCAGGTGTTCATGGCGTGCCAGGCTTCCATCACCTGCGGATTGTCGAGGTTATCCCACAGACGAAGGTAGTTGCCGACATAGTTCTCCACCGGTTTCAACGCCTTTGCCCCGTACTCGATCATCTCGGGAGGCATGTTGCCGAACGCGGCCAGCACTTTATCCACATCGAAGTAGCGTTCATCTACCCAGCGCGCGAAGGTGATATTTTCTTTTTTCGAGAAGTCGAGCGGCGCCGTGAGAAGAATCAGATTCCGCAAGCCATCGTCTGGCCGCAGGGCAGAATAGATTGTGGTGAGAATGGCGCCGATACACCAGCCCAGCAGGCTGAACTCGGTAGCACCGGAGACCGCCTTCAACTTGCGAATCGCGCGCGGCATGTAATCGAGGGTGTAATCGTCGAACTTCAGATTCTTATCTTCGATGCCGGGTGCGCCCCAATCCAGCAGGTACACGTCGTAACCTTGGTGGATCATGAACTCAACAAAGCTATGTCCCGGACGAAGGTCCAGAATGTAAGGCCGGTTCATCAGCGCAAACACCAGAAGCAGCGGCACCGGGTGCCGTTTTTCTTTCGGCAGTACCGGAACATAGCGGTACAGCTTTGCCTTATTTAACGTCCAGATCAATTCCTTCGGGGTCTGCGCAATGGCCGCCTGCGTCGTCAGCACCTTGGAGAGAGTCTGAAGCTTATTTTGCATGGCCGTGAACTGTGCGAGGTCAACCGGGAGGGTGGACATAAATTATTTAGTTACCTTTTTTGCAGTTTTGCCGGATTTCCGGGGAGCTACGGACTTCGCTTCTGATTCGGCCTTGGGCGCAGGCTGCGAATCTCGGCTCGACCTTGGGCGCACGATGCGATGGTTCTGATTCAGCCTTGGGCACAGGAGGCGGCGCGACGGCGGTTGCGAGTTGGTAAATCTGACTCAGCTTCGCGTCCATGTCATCGAGCAACATTTCCAGGTTCGCCAACCGCTCGGCCAAGCTTACGAAATCGGCGCGCGAAGGCATGTTCAGTTGCTCCAGCGCGCTCACCATCAATTTCTTCTGCGCGTCCCGGAACGGCGACGAAGCGGCCAGATACGTCTCCAGCATGGTTCCGCTCGCCTGGGCGTAGGCTTCTGAGTTCACGGCTTCGCCGGTGGCTTTCGCCCAAATGTCGATGTAGGTATCGCGCAGTTCGCGCCACTGTTCCAGCGGGTCAGCGGCCTTCTTGCTCTCAGCTTGTGGGTCACTCATTCACGCGTCCTTTCACAGCAAGCATAATAATACCCTGAAGAATGTGCGGAGCGCCTAAAACGACGCCAGAATTGGCCACAGGCCGCTCCGCTCATCTCCAGGGATAGTAGTTCTTTTCAAAGAACCGATTATGCCTTGGCTGCTGTGCTCTTCAAAGGCTTCGCGGCAAGTTTCAGGAACTCTTTCTGGGTTGCAACCATCGTGTCGACGCCGCGCTGAACCGAATCCGTAACGGCTTCAACCGGTGTGCCGGTGACGCCGGGCTGCTGCTTCACGGCCTCATTCATCGCCTTGGCCTGCTTTGCGGCAAAGTCCAGAACCGAGTTCTGGGCGACAACCGTACGATCCACCGACTGCTGGATCACGTTGGTGATTTCAGCCTTCGCCTTGCTGGCATCGTGGCTGCATACCTTGGCTGCATCGAGCACCGCGGTGCTCTGCTCAACCGTCAGGTCCAGCAGGTTCTTCTGCAGCGAGACATAGCCTTCAAAAGCCTGGCCGGCCAGATCAAACAGGAAAAAACCAGGCAGCGACGTTCCCTTGAATGCCTTCTTGTACGAGGCCAGAACCTCGGCATTCTGCTCAACCGCCAAATCGAGGGAGGTCTTGCTCATTTCGACAACCCGCTCTAATCCCTTGTTGAACAAGGTCGCGTACGCTGCCGGACAGTAGGTCGCTTCGGTGGTTTCCGCTTCCGTGTTGGTTGACTTGGAGTTCGTGTTCATGTTCCCCTCCTTGATGGGGCGATGCTCGGTATCAGTTGATGTTGCGAATCTTGCTGCAAATCTTGCTGCGAACCGTGCTGCAATGCAGCATATGAAGATTATGTCCCTCCAGGGTGCGCCTGTCAAGCGGGCGAAGTTAAAAAATGGATAAGAAGAAGATCATCATCAAGAAGTACGAAAACCGCCGTCTCTACGACGCCACCCACAGCAGGTATGTGAACCTGGACGAAGTGGCGAGGGCGGTCCAGGACGGCTATGACGTCCAGGTGCTGGACGCTTCAACCGGAGAGGATCTTACACGCCTCGTGATGACTCAGATCATCACGGAAAGCGCCAAGGGTCCGGACTCCGCTTTCCCCCTCGACATCCTGCGCGAGATGGTCGTCGCCTCCGGAAAGGCCAGCCAGGAGAGCGCCCTGAACTATATGCGCGTAGTTGCCGACATGTACAAGGATGCCCTGTCCCACACCATGAGTCCGTTCGAGATGATGCAGAATATGATGACTCCTCCGGCTTCCGGGGCGCGAGGGGAGCCGGAAGTCGGCGGCGATTCGAAGCCACCGGAACCAAAGACCGATACGGAATTGCAGGAGTTGAAGCAGCGAATCCAGGAGTTGGAAGCCTTGGTGTTAAGGCGCGGGAAAACGCCCACGCACCCCAAGAAAAAAGTCCGCCGCCGCGCGAGTTCCTGACGTCAAGCGAACGCAGCGCTGACGGGACGTCAACTCTGCCCAAGCAGAGCCGAGTTGCTCCGGCCGGCTATTCTCACAGCTTTTTGCGGACAGTTGTGATTTCTTATGGACACTGGACGATTCCTGCTATCTACTCTATGCATTCTCGTCGTTGTTGCTGCCAGGTTCTTTTTCACCGGAAGCAACGACAGCGTATTTTTGGGGCTAAACCATTAAGATTAATCGCCATGAATGCCCGCGACATTTGCCGCGGATTTCCCGCTGTGTGAGAGTGTGACCGGCAGACCCAATCTCATATCCTGGTGCCCGGGATGGAGGGTGATCTTGTGCGCTCTTTGGAAAGCCGGTGTGCCACATTACGCTAATACTGGCTGCCACACGTTTTGGAAGTTTATACTTTGTTCTACTTGGAGTAGTCGCAATGTATAAGATTGTTGACGCCCGCGTTGTCGGATTCAAAATCAAACAGTTCGTCATCGAGGCGCCCCGCATCGCCCGCAAACAAAAACCTGGACAGTTCATCATTCTGCGCCTGCATGAGGATGGCGAACGCATTCCGCTGACCATCAAGAGTTCCGATCCCGCGGCCGGCACGGTCACCATCTGCGCGCAGTCGATTGGTAAGACCACTACCCTGCTGAATTGCCTGGAAACCGGTGACTACATTCTGGATATCGTTGGTCCGCTCGGCCATCCCTCGGAGATTGAAAATTTCGGCACGGTTGCGATTCTTTCCGGCAGCGTAGGCACCGCCATGGCCCTGCCCACGGCCAATGCCCTGAAGCAGGCGGGCAATCACGTCGTCTTCATCGAAGGGGCGCGCAATACCGAGATGGTGGTCTTCGAGCAGGAAGTGCGTGAGGCCAGTCACGAGACCTACATCATGACCGATGACGGCAGTTGCGGTGAGAAAGGCCTGGTCACGCAAAAGCTCACCGACCTGATCTCCGGCGGACGCAAGATCGACTATGTGCTGGCGGTTGGCCCGGTGCCGATGATGCGCGCCGTAGCGCAGCTGACCGTGCCGCTCGGCATCAAAACCATGGTGAGTTTGAACTCCATCATGGTGGACGGCACCGGAATGTGCGGCGGCTGCCGCGTGCTGCTCGGCAATCAGAGCAAGTTCGCCTGCGTGGACGGCCCGGAATTCGATGCCTCCATCGTGAACTTCGAGGTGCTGATGCAGCGCAACGCCAGATACCGGGATAAGGAATGTCAAGCGCTCAAGAGCTTTGAAGAAAATAAGGTTGAGGAGCTGGCGCGGATTCGGGCTCAGTTTGCCACCGGGGAGACGGACAATGTCTGAGAAAAATCTGCTGCCAATCAATCAGCGGCTGAAGATTGCGCGCACTCATATGCCGGAGTTGGACCCGGAGATTCGCGGCCGCAACTTTGAAGAAGTGAACCAGGGTCTACCCTCGGCCGACGCGCAGACCGAGGCCTCGCGCTGCGTCGCCTGCGCCAACCCCGGCTGCGAGGTGCAGTGCCCGGTGGGGGTGAAAATCCGCGAGGTGGTGGACCTGATTTACTCCGGTGACTACCTGGCGGCGGCGGCCAAGATTCGCGAAGACAACTCTCTGCCCGCCATCACCGGTCGCGTCTGTCCGCAGGAGACCCAGTGCGAAGGCGCATGCCTGCTGGGCAAGCGAGGCGAGTCGATCGCCATTGGCAACCTGGAACGCTTCGTCGCTGACTTCGAGCGCACCAGCGGACAACTTGGCCTGCCGGTCAACGCTCCTCCCACGGGCAAGAGTGTCGCCATCGTCGGCAGCGGTCCCGCCGGCCTCAGCGCCGCCGGAGACCTGGTCCAGAAGGGCCATCGCGTACGCGTCTTCGAAGCGTTGCACAAACTCGGAGGCGTTCTGGTTTACGGCATTCCGGAGTTCCGCTTGCCCAAGGCGATCGTAAGCGGCGAGGTGGACAACCTGCGGAAGATGGGCGTCGAGTTCGAAACCAACGTCGTCGTAGGCAAGAGCGTGACCATCGACGAGTTGATGCAGGAGGAGCACTACGACGCGGTTTTTGTCGCCACCGGCGCTGGACTTCCCAAGTTTCTCGGCGTTCCTGGCGAGCACCTCAACGGGGTGTACTCGGCCAATGAATTCCTGACCCGCGTGAACCTGATGCGTGCCTATCAGTATTCGGAATGCGATGAGCCGGTTTTCGACTGTCGCGATCGCGACGTAATTGTGGTCGGCGGCGGCAACACCGCGATGGACGCGGTACGTACCGCGCGACGTCTCGGCGCGCGAACCGCAACCCTGGTCTATCGCCGTTCCGAGGAAGAGATGCCCGCCCGCGCCGAAGAGGTGAAGCACGCCAAGGAGGAAGGCGTCGAGTTCCGCATGTTGACCAACCCGATTGAGTTTCTGGGCGACGAGAAAGGCTGGCTGACCGGCGCACGCTGCGTACGCATGGAGTTGGGCGAAGCCTGACGCCAGCGGCCGCCGCAGCCCGGTGGTAATTCCAGATTCGGAGTTCTTGCTGCCCATACATCTGGCCATCATCGGACTGGGCACCACGGCGAATCCGTTGATCCAGAGCACCACGCCGGATTTGAAAACCACATCGCGTAAATACATCTCGACCGACCCGGAGACCACCCGCACCTCCAAGCGTGGCGTCTTTGCCGGAGGCGATATCGTAACCGGCGGCGCTACGGTGATCCTCGCCATGGGCGCAGGCCGCAGGGCCGCCGAGTCCATCCACGAATACCTGACCACCGGCGTCTGGGAGACAACACCGCCCAAGCCCTAGCCGCACGCCAGCACAGAAAAACGCCGCACGCTCGAAGAGCTGTGCGGCGTTTCTATCTTCCACGTCGGGTTATCTCACTCTACGGCTCCGATCGCCGCAGAAGGACAGCAGACTCAGTTGACCGCAGGTCCTTTGCTCTCCGGCGGCTTTGGTGTGGTCTCCGCCGTCTCTTTCTTAGGCAAAGTATCGGCCGCCTTGGGCAAAGTGTCGGCTGCGCGCGGAGCCGAATTCTGCATCATTGGCGCAGGTTTGCTGGTGACGCCGGGCTTCACCGTGTCGCTTGCGGTCTTTGCCTCCTTCACCGCGAGGTCCACGATCTCTTTCGCCAGCAGCGTGTCTTCCTGGAGTTGAAATAGATCCGCAACCGCCTTAGCAGGAGTGCCTTTCGCATCCGATTCGCGCTTCGCAGCGTCGCTCTTGGCCTCTCTCTGCTTGGCTGCCAGAGCCACGATCTCCTGCGCAATCAGCGTGCCTGCATCGGGCTGCACCGAAACCTTAGCCGCCGGAATATGCGCCCCAACAACCCGGGGCTGCTGCTTCACGGCTTCGCTCTTGGTCTGCTTCGGAGCGGGCTCCGGAGCTGACTTTTTGGCCGCAGCCTTGCCATCCACCGTTTGGAGGTTCGCCTCGGCAGTTCCGGACTTCGCCGTCCCCGCATTGCTGCGGTATCCCTGGGCCGCCCCGAGCACAGCGCTGCTCTGCTCCACGGTCAGATCCAATAGCCTCTTCTGCAGCGTGACACAGTCCTCAAACGCCTGGCTGGCGAGATCGAACAGAAAAAGACCAGGCAGGGAGGAGCCTTTCAGCGCTTTCCGGCAAGAGCCCAGAACCTGCGTGTTCTGCTCAACCACCAGATCCAAGGATGTCTTGCTCACCTCGACAACCCGCTCCAATCCCTGGCTGAACAAGTTCACATACGCGGCCGGACAGTACGCGGCGTCGGCAGTCTCTGCTTCGATCTTAGTAGAGCTGGTGTTCGCTTTCATCTTCCCTCCTCTTTGAAGGCCGTCTCTGCGCCTGTACCCGGCACAAAGACGAATGCTGCGAGTAGTGCTGCACTGCAGCAAAATTATCCCTTGCTCGCCCCCGCGTGTCAAGCAAGGAGAGAAGAATATGGCCTTAACCCTGCCAAGAATCGCTTCATGACCGCGGGAATCGTCTGTTGGCATGACCATCCTATGCGTTCGCCCTCGCATCTTCTATCACCTCTACAAACTCGTACACCACCTAGTCACAGTAGCGATTGAACCATCAGGAGGTTTTTTGTAATGGAGAACCCAACCGAGCGGGATCCAAATTCTGTCGTCGCCGTCTTTGGCGAACATTCCACGGCCGAGAGCGCCATTAAGAAACTGAAGGACGGCGGCTTCAACGTCAAAAAGCTCTCCATCATCGGCCGTGACTACCACAGCGAAGAAAACGTCGTCGGTTTTTATAACACGGGCGAAAGAATGAAATTCTGGGGCAAAATGGGTGCGTTCTGGGGAGGGCTCTGGGGCCTGCTGTTCGGAGCGGCGTTCCTGTTCATCCCCGGGGTTGGTCCGGTGGTTGCCGCAGGTTCCATCGTGGCCTGGATTGTCAGCGCCCTGGAGGGTGCGCTGGTGGTCGGAGGCCTAAGCGCATTGGGCGCAGGGCTGGTTAGTTTCGGCATTCCCAAGGACAGCGTGGTCGAGTACGAGACCTCTCTGAAAGCCGGAAAGTTCCTGCTGATTGCGCACGGTACCGCCGATGAGGTCCAGAACGCTCGCGAACTTCTGCAGAACTCCGGAGCAGAACAGATCACTGAGCACCAAGTACCGGAGCAGAGCCAGCGCGTTGCCTAGCTTCTGATTGTGGTGCGCAGACTGGTGACGTACTGCGTCGGAATTGAAGGGCTATCCAGGACCGTGGAAGCTTCTCCGAAAATTGCGTAAGAAAATTTTCACCACAATCGAATGAGCAGAGTGGAAGCCAAGAAACTAACTGATGAAAATAAATGGTCGGGGCGACTGGATTCGAACCAGCGACCCCCTGCGCCCAAGGCAGGTGCGCTACCAGGCTGCGCTACGCCCCGACTCTGCGCGGCAAGAGATGCCGCACTCTCAAATCCTAGCACACGAAAGGCAGTTAGTCGTTCGCAGCAGTGTCTTCGGTTGGGACGCGCGCGGCAATCGCCTTTGATTCGAGGCCTCCCGAGTCGGCAACCACGGTGAGCGTAGGATCGGAAAATTTCCACTGTTGCGAATGCAGGATCGGTACTCCAGGTCTGGAGTTCCAGACCCATCTCAAAAGTAACGAAGAGATCGGATGTGCGCGGAGTGACGCGTACGGCTTTGACGCGGAGATTCTGCAGGAGTTGTCGCGGCTGCTCCTCGTCGACAGGAAGTTCTGGTCCGGGATCGCTGGCGAAAGCAAGGTTGTCGTCCAGCACAATTCGCCAGGGGCACGCGAGAGTCAGTTCAGCCTCATGTTCAAAGGAGAGACGCCAGGTGTCGGAGGAGATGTCCACTCTGCTTCGCTGCGGCGGTGCAAAGTTTGTTCACCAGGTGCTCTGTGATGAGATCGGCGGCGGTCGCTGACATCTTCTTGAACCAGGCGCGCACCGCACGGGTATTGAGCCAGTACAGCAGGAAGCATGCCAGGAGAGCCTGAAAGAAGCTCAGAGGGTGGCTCATCAGCGAGATGAAACTGCCTCCGCGATCGATGAGGTCTGAGAACGCCCATGGCGGCGATAAGGAACGACCAGATGAGAACGACAGATCCGGGCCCAGTTCTGGCCCTTCCAGTAATGCCAGAGGAGAAGCAATTCAAGCCGGACCGAAGCACATCAGGAGTTGCTCGAAGACGGGAGAGACCGTCGAGAGTTCCGCCAGGCGAATGAAGTAACCCTCTGACGAAATCAACCATGATCAATGCGCCCAGCGGCGAGCGCGGTCAGGCCAATGCCCTGGGGCCGGGAAGGTTCGTCTGACGGGGCGGACGGTGTGGATTGCACAATGCGGTCAGTATAGTCGGTGCAATCGAGTTGTAAAGCGCACAGATGACGTGGCGGCTCCGATCCCGCCTGCGCGCGTATGGCTCTTCCCTGCTCTACTGTGCGGCCTCCGGCTCGGGCGTTTCAGGCTTGGGCATGGGGATCAGGCTGCGCACAATCACATAGAGGATGGGGATAAGGAACAGGTTCAGGATGCTCGAGACGATCATTCCTCCGAAGACCGTGGTACCTACCGAGTGCCGTCCGGCGCTGCCCGCGCCCGAGGCGAAGACCAGCGGCAGCACCCCGAGGATGAAGGCGACCGAGGTCATCAGGATCGGACGCAGGCGGAGGCGGGCAGCTTCCACGGTAGCGGCAAATAATTCCATGCCATTGCGCTGCAGCTGCTCGGCAAACTCGACGATGAGAATGCCGTTCTTGCTGGCAAGGCCGATCAGCATGACCAAGCCGATCTGGCAGTACACGTCATTCTGCAGACCGCGCAACGATTGTGCGCCGAGTGCGCCGAGAATAGCCATCGGCACCGAGAGCAGAATGATGAACGGCAGCACGAAGCTCTCATACTGCGCGGAGAGCACCAGATACACCACCAGCAACCCGAGTCCGAAGAGCAGCAGCGCCTGTTTGCCCGACTGGATCTCCTCCAGCGCCAGGCCAGTCCACTCGAAGCCATAGCCGGGCGGCAGAACTTTG
Organism: uncultured Acidobacteriota bacterium; assembly: GCA_963779365.1. Lineage (GTDB taxonomy): Bacteria > Acidobacteriota > Terriglobia > Terriglobales > Acidobacteriaceae > TOLSYN. The sequence goes on from CAVZYB010000035.1 coordinate 24,060, forward strand.
TGGGCAACATCTTCCATCGCGGCCAGCGCCTGTCCGGAGCTGTAGCCCGGTGCGGCCGAGCCATTGATCTCCGCCGAGCGGAACAGATTGTAGTGGCTGATTACGCTGGGCCCGGCGGTGTCCCTGAGAGTCACGATGTTGGAGAGCGGAACCATGGCCCCGGAGTCCGAGCGCACATAGTACTGCGTGATATTCGCCGGGTTGACCCGGAACTGCCTGATCCGCCTGCACGTACACGCGATAGGAGCGGTTGTTGAAGTCAAAGTCATTCACATAGGTCGAGCCCATGTAGGTCTGCAGCGTGGTGTTGATCTGCGAGAAAGGAACGCCAAGACTTTTCGCCTTCTCGCGATCGATATCCACCAGCACCTGCGGGGTGCGCGCGGTGTAGCTCGAGTACACCGACTGCGGCGACAGCTCAGGACGCTGGCGGGCGGCGCCCAGAAACTTCTGCAGCGTTCGCTTCCAGGGCTTCCGGCGTGCTGAAGCCCGTCTGCTGCAGTTCAAAGGTAAAGCCGCCGAATTCGCTGAGCCCCTGGATCGCCGGCGGCGCAAACGGAATGACCATCGCTTCCGTGATCGAGCCGAGCGGCTGACGCAGCGAGTTGATGACCGATTCCAGAGAATGCTGCTTCCCTTTGCGCTCTGCAATCGGCTTGAGGTTGACGAAAGATCAGTCCCCGGTTCGGAGCGGCCCCACTGAAGCTGAAGCCGGGAACCGCAAAAACTCCAAAGACGTCCGAGTTCTTCATGATGGCGGCACCGGCCCGCGCGGCAACGTTGGACGTGTACTCCAACGAGGCAGCGTCCGGCGCCTGCACCAGCACAATGAAGTATCCCTGGTCCTCATCCGGCACAAAGCTGGTAGGCACCGATTTGTAAACCCACGCGGTACATCCCAGCCCGACTAAAAAGATCACCACCACCAGCGTTTTCGCATTCTCCATGCGGGTGAGCAGCCGGCGATAGCCTTCGGTGATGCCGGTAATTCCACGATTGAAGAGTGCGGAAGACCGGGTTCGCCTGGCGATCGCTGTGGCGCAGCAGCAGGGCGGCCAGCGCCGGCGTCAGGGTAAGCGCATTGAACGCCGAGAGCGCAATCGAGAAGGCGATGGTGAGCGCAAATTGCTGATAGAGCCTGCCGGTGGTTCCCGGAAACAGCGATACCGGCACGAAGACCGCGATCAGCACAATGGAGGTTGCGATTACCGCGCTGGTGACTTCGCTCATGGCGACCGAAGTGGCGCGGCGCGCGTCGTGAATTCCCTCTTCCAGATGGCGCTCCACATTTTCAATCACCACAATGGCGTCATCGACCACCAGTCCGGTGGCGAGGGTAATGCCGAAGAGCGTCAGCGTGTTGATGGAAAAGTTGAATAGCTTGACGAACGCAAATGCCCCAATCAGCGAGACCGGAATGGTGACCGCGGGAATCAGCGTGCTGCGCCAGGTTTGCAGGAAGCAGAAGATCACGATGATGACGATCAGGATTGCCTCACCCAGCGTCTTGAGCACTTCGCTGATGGATTCGCGGACGGCGGTGGTGGTATTGAACGCTTCCTGATACTGCAAGCCTGAGGGAAACTGCTTCGAGAGCCGCGCCATCTCGGCCTTGACGCCTTTTTCCACATCCAGCGCATTGGCGTTTGAGAGCTGCTCGACGCCGATGCCGATCGCCGGATATCCGCTGAATGTGAGGTTCGAGGCGTAGCTTTCAGCCCCGAGTTCGGCGCGGCCCACGTCGCGAAGCTGGACGATCGATCCGTCCTTGGACTGCTTGACGACAATCCGCTCGAACTCTTTCGGGATCGGTCAGGCGTCCGGTAGCCCGTACGCTCAGGGTGTAAAGCTGACCGGCAGGAACCGGAGGCTGACCAATCTGGCCGGCAGCAACCTGGACGTTCTGTTCGGCCAGGGCGTTGGTGACGTCCACGGCGGTCAGGCCGCGCTTGGCCAGGCGGACCGGATCGAGCCACAAGCGCATGGCGTACTTGCGCTCGCCGAAGATGATCACATCGCCCACGCCCGGAACTCGCTTCAGCGCGTCCCGCACATAGACATCAAGGTAGTTGGAGATGAACAGAGGATCGTATCGATTGTCCGGGGAATACACGCCGAAGGCGAGGACGAACGATCCTGAGTTCTTGTTGATGGTAACGCCGGTCTGCTGCACGCTGGCAGGCAGCCGTCCCTGCGCGGTCGAGGCGCGATTCTGAACATCGACGGCGGCAATGTCCAGATTGCGATCCAGCTTGAAGGTCGCGGTAATCGACGAGGAGCCGTCATTGCCGCTGCTGGACTGCCATATAACGCATGCCCTCCGCGCCATTGATGGCCTGTTCCAGCAACGTGGTGACGCCGCTCTCCACCGCCTGGGCGTTGGCTCCCGTGTAGTTGGCGCTCACCGTAACCTGCGGCGGCGCGAGCACTGGGAATTGCGCAATCGACAGCGTGGGAATGGCGATGGCGCCGGCCAGAATAATCAGCAACGAGCACACCGTGGCAAAGACCGGGCGGCGAATAAAAAAATCAACGAACAAGGGTGCCTCCTCCGCAGCTTAGGCCTGCGGAATTACCGGCATGCCATCGATCAGGTTCTGGGTTCCCCCGATAATCACGGTGTCTCCGGGATTCAGTCCCTCTTCGACCACGTAGCTGTTGCCGATGAGCGCACCCAGTTTGACCGGCTTCTGCTGCGCGGCCGCGCCCGCCGGACCCTGCCCCACCACAAAGACAAACGACTGGGCTCCCAGACGCGACATCGCGGTGACCGGAACCAGCGGCTTGCTGATCTGCTTCCAGACCACGCGCGCGTGCAGAATCTGGTCATTTCGGAAGCGGTGATCGGCATTCGGAACCGGCGATTTGATCAGCAATAGCTGATTGGCTGTGTCCATCCGTGGCGAGATGAAACTCACTTTTGTCGAGAGCGCGGCCGTACCATCCTCGTTGAGCAGTTCGACCTGAGTTCCCTTGTGCACATCCGCGGCGCGCTCCGAGGGAATGTTGATGTAGGCCTCGAGTTCAGCACCCGTGTCCAGGGTGGTAAGCGTCGTGGTATTGGTCACCCGATCCCCCACCCGGACCGGAATGTCTCCGATGATGCCGGCCGAAGGTGCGTGCACCGTGAAGTAGTGCAGTTGCACGCGCTGCTGACGGATCGAGGCATCGGTGGCTTCCACATTGGCCTTTGAGGCATCGTGGGCGCTGACCGCGTTGTCGTATTCCTGGCGGCTGATCACACCGGCTTCGAAAAGCTTGCGGGAGCGCTCCAACTGCGCCTGATTGTAGGCCAGGGTCGCCTGCTGCGACTGCTTGGTCGCCACCTGCTGGTTGACCGTGGCCTGCTGACGGCGGGGATCAATTTCCATGATCGGCTGACCCGCTTCCACATGCGCGCCGGATGCGACAAAGATCTTCGTGATCTGTCCTTCCACCTCTGGTTGCAGCACGGCGGCGTTGCGCGATTCCAGCGTTGCCAGAAACTCGGCAGAGTCTCCAACCTGCTGCAGCGTCACCTTCTGAACCTGAACCGGAAACGCCGGCATGCCTCTGCCTTGCGCCTGAGCTGCCTTTTTGCAGGAAGCCGAGATGCAAACCAGGGTCGCAGCAAGGGCAAGCAATAAGGGACGGGACTGAATCATGAGTCTCCTGCGACGGCGAAAGCCTTCGCGCTTCGGCTATCGTCATCGCCGCTATAACAGATGGACCACTCAGACGGAAAGCAGAAGCCAAGAAAATATTATATCAACTGATTTAAACCTATAGGGCGCGGTTGCAGCGGTAAGTCAGTGAGATTGGTCTGTCGAACCGTCCGAGGAGCCGCTAGCGGCCCAAAGTATAGTGCGAATCGGCCTTTGCATTACAATCCTGCGGTGGAACAAGCCTCTACCATCGGGACCAGCAGGAACATCCATGAACAAGCTTCCGTTGCGGCTGGTTTATTCGGAAAAAGCGACGCTGCCGATCGGCGCGCACATCTTCCACGCCGGCAAGTACCGCGGCATGCAGGAGCGCTTGTTGCAGGCTGGAGCCTTCACCGAAGCGACTTCATCGCGCGCCCCGCCTGCGAGGAAGAGGACGTTCTTCTCGTCCACACCAAGCTATGGGTAGAGAAACTGAAGCAGCGGAACGCTGAGCACGCGCGAGGAACTGGAGCTGGAAGTCCCCTACAGCAAAGAGCTGGTGGAGGCATTCTGGTACATGACCGGGGGGTCGATTGTTGCCGCCCGGCAAGCGCTGCGGAATCAACTGCTGCGTCCACATTGGAGGCGGCTTCCACCACGCCTTCGCCGATCACGGGGAAGGGTTTTGCGTGCTCAATGACGTGGCCGTTGCCATCCGCTGCATGCAGCGCGACGGCCACATTCGTGCGCGCCATGGTGATCGACTGCGACGTCCATCAGGGCAACGGAACCGCCACCATCTTCGGCACCGGTGACTCCGGAGCCATTTCCGCAGGCCTCCTGGTCAGCCTCGCTGCATCACTCCACAGCGCGCGGCCAACGTCAAAACCAGTGCAGCCCGCGACGTTTTCACCGTTTCCCTGCACCAGGAGAGCAACTACCCGTATTGGAAGCCAGCTTCGTCGATCGACGTAAATCTGCCCGACGGAACCACGGATTCCGAGTATCTGGAATGGCTGGAGAACACCTTGAATGACGCGCGCGAGCGCTTCGAGCCTGAGCTGATCTGCTACATCGCCGGAGCCGACCCCTACAAGGACGACCAGTTAGGCGGACTGGGCATGACCATCGAGGGACTGAAGCAGCGCGACCTCATGGTCTTCAACTTTGCCCGCCACCACGGCTTCCCCATCATGACCACGCTCGCCGGAGGCTATGCCGAGAACCCGGAAGACACGGTAACCATCCATGCCAACACGGCGCTGGCGGCAAAGGAAGTTTTCGGATGACCGGCGGCTACCGGAACAGTCCGACGTCCTTATCTTGAACTTGCTGAGTTGCGCGCGAGCAGTACACCGGCTGAAAAATAATAAGCGGGAGAATTAAGAGCATTACCACCTTGGGGCGGCTTCTGTCTTCTGATATAGTTGCGCGCTTGGTGAAGTTTCAAATCTTGAATACGGAGAGGTTTAGCGTGCAAGACAGTTTCCCACGAACTCGAGCGGCTCCTGACTGTGACCGCTCTGATGACCGACTCCGTGATTGCCTGCGATGCTTGCGGGCAGATGGTGTACGCCAATTTCGCGGCCAAAAACCTCTTCGGCGAAATCGACATGGAAAAGAACAGCATGGACGATTGCCCCGAAGCGTTTGGTATCTTCGACTGCTACGGCGAACGCATGCTGGACCCCAGGAATTGCCGCTGGCGCAGGCCGCTTACGAGGGCAAGGTGGTGCGCGTCAATCTGCTGGTGCGGCAGGAAGAGGCGTCCTCCCCGGTCGAGGCGACCGCTTTTCCTGTCCTCGACCGCACGGGCCGGCAAATGGGAGCGATGATGGTATGCCGCTGCCTCGGGTCGTTCCCCGAACCAGAACGCGCTCCGCTCCTGGCGTGATATTCTGAGGCTTCGCGGGTTCGCCCGCTGCAATTGAGAAAACTTCATAGATGGACCGCCTTGCGCGGCTCCCCGGACTTATCTGATGTTCGAGAATCTTACAGACAAACTCCAGCGCGCATTTAAGAACCTTCGCGGCCAGGGCAGCCTGACCGAGGAGAACATGGACGAAGCCTTGAAGGAAATCCGCCTCGCCCTGCTGGAGGCGGACGTAAACTTCAAGGTCGTCAAGGACCTGATCGAGCAAGATCCGCGCCAAGGCCATCGGCACCGAGGTCATGACCTCGCTCTCCCCTGCCGAGATGGTGATCAAAGTGGTGCGCGACGAACTGGTGGAGACCCTGGGGCGCGATACCGCCAAGTTCAAGTTCGCCTCGCAGCCGCCAACCGTGGTTCTGATGGCGGGCCTGCAGGGCTCCGGTAAGACCACCACCTCCGGCAAACTGGCGGGCTGGTTCAAAAAGGGCGGACACCGCCCCATGCTGGTTTCGGTGGACGTCTATCGTCCGGCGGCTCGCGAGCAGTTGAAGGTGGTGGCCAAGGCCATCGGCGCGCACATCTATGAAGGCTCGGGCGTCGAGAGCAATACCGAGAGCGTGGTGCGGCTCGCCAAGGAAGCGCGGCGCGATGCCATCATCAACGGTTGCGACGTGCTCATCGTCGACACCGCCGGACGGCTGCACATCGACGAGCAGTTGATGGACGAGATGCAGTCGCTCAAATCGCTGCTGAATCCGCAGGAAGTACTCTTCGTGGCCGACGCCATGACCGGTCAGGATGCCGTGAATTCCGCCAAGGAATTCCATGACAAGCTGACCCTGACCGGCGTCGTGCTGACCAAGATGGACGGCGATGCGCGCGGTGGCGCGGCACTTTCCATCCGCGCCGTGACCGGCCAGCCCATCAAGTTCCTGGGCGTGGGCGAAAAGTACGATGCCATCGAGCCCTTCCATCCCGACCGCGTCGTCGGCCGCATCATGGGCATGGGCGACATTCTTTCGCTGATCGAAAAGGCGGAGGACAAGCTCGACAAAAAGAAGTCGGAAGAGTTCGCCAAGAAAGCATTAAGCGGCGACGGATTCTCGCTGGAGGACTTCCGCGAACAGTTGCGGCAGGTCAAGAAGCTGGGCTCAATCCAATCGATCATCGGAATGCTGCCCAAGATCGGCCCGTTCGCGCAGATGCACCAGGCCGGCAACAAGGTGGACGAGAAGCAGCTATCCCGCGTGGAGGCGATCATCAACTCGATGACCGCCTACGAGCGCGAGCATCACGAGGCCATCAACGGTTCGCGCCGCAAGCGCATTGCGCGCGGCTCCGGCACCAGCGTCCCCGAGGTGAATAACCTGCTGCGCCAGTACGCGCAAATGCGCAAGATGTTCAAATCCATGTCCAAGCCGAGCTTCGCCAAGCGCCTCTCCGGAATGAAAATGCCGGGAATGTAGGCTTCACCCTCTTGATGCACTCAGCCGAAACGCCCTGAAGCATTGGTCAGGGCGTTTGCTTGTTGATTGGCGGGTGGCCTAGTAGGCCGCGTAGGTAACTCAGCTACAACTCCCCAACCCCTCGAACAGGTCCGTGCTCCATTCCCATCGCCGTCACCTCGGCGGTCGCCACCAGATGAAACAACTCATAGACTCCCGCCTGCTGCTGCGCGTGCTCGAAGATGGGCTGCAAAGGATTCTGGGTATTGTGCAAGCCGAAAGCCTCGTTCTTGCGATTGATATATGGAGTAATCGCAATCCGCGCCGTTACCGGAGCCAGCGACACCGCAGGGCGCTCCGGCAACGAGAACTCCGTGGTCACGTAGTAGAGTTTCCTGGCCTGCCACGGCGTCAGCCCCTGCATCCAGTTGGTCCGTGTAGCTGGTCTTGCGCGCCGCCCATTGGAAAGCGGCGGAGGTGAATAGTCCCGCCATGCCGTGATCGGGATGCGCGGTGACAAAACCATCGGCTCCGAAGGTGACAATCACATGCGGGCGCAGCTTGCGAATGAAGCGCACCAGGTGCCCGTAACGTCGTGAAAGTCCGCGCGATCCAGCGCGCCGTCGGCGTAGTCCAGCACCTCGCCGTGGGTCACGCCAAGATGCCGGCAGGAGTCGGCAAATTCCTTGCGCCGTACCGCCTTCAGCGCCTCGTCAGCGGTGTGACCGCCGCGGTTGGCCGCCCGCTCTCCGGCGGTAAGGCAGATCACGGAACACTCCACGCCCGCTTCGGAATATTTCGCCAGAACTCCACCGAAAGCACCCGCTTCATCATCCGGATGCGCGAGTACACAGAGCAGCTTTAGCATTCACTTTCCTCGTCCACAAACTCGTAATTCCTGTTGCCAATCCTGGCTCGGCGCCGGCCACTGGCGCGTAACTCTGCCGATGCATGGGCGAAGGTCCGTGCTCGCGCAGCGCACGCAGGTGCTGCGGCGTCGAGTACCCCTTGTTGCTGGCCAGCCCGTACTGCGGATAGACCGGATCCCAGAAGCGCATAATCGCGTCGCGGTGTACCTTGGCCAGAATCGACGCCGCCGCAATCGAAGCCGACAACGCGTCGCCATGGATAATCTTCTTCTGCGCGCAGGCAAAATCCACTACCGCGGCGTCCACCAGCAGGAAGTCAGGCCACGGATTCAGCCGCTCGACCGCCAGCTTCATCGCCAGCAGGCTGGCGTGGTAAATGTTGATCTGGTCGATCCTTCCCACGTCGATTTCCGCGACCGCCCAGGCAATGGCGCGCTGGCGAATGCGTGCGGCCAGCTTCTCGCGATCTTCTGCCGGCAGCAGCTTGGAGTCGCGCAATCCGCGGATGCGGTCCGCGGGATTGAGAATGCAGGCTCCGGCCACCACGCAACCAAACAGCGAGCCGCGTCCCACTTCATCGACTCCCGCCACCAGTCGCGCGCCGCTCTCCCATGCCGCTTTTTCAAACTTGGTCGTGCACTTCAGGCTCTTGAGCAGGCGCAGCTTCGCCGCGGAAGCGGAGATCGCTTCTCCGTCGTCGTTCTTCTCAGGCCTTGGCGTTTGCCGGGACATGTCGCTGTAAGATTCGCACCGCGACAAAGCCCAATGCAAGTAGTTGCCTCGCCATGCTCTGAGCTCGCAGCCGTCATTCAATCCGCACTGACCGTTCTCCGCATCTGCACGGCGTTCAGTTGCTATCCACCGTCCGCCGTTCGGGCTCGGTCACGGTGGCCGTCCTCTCCAGCTTGTCCCAGGAGAAGTGCCTGCCATCGATGGCCCGGCGCAGCGTCTTGATCAGCACCACGGAGAACAGTTGCCGGTAGGCAAAGCGTTGCAGCCACACATGCCCCAGCAGCAACCAGTCGCGGCGATCCCGTCCGTGTCTCCGCTCCAGCGAGAATGCAATCACCGAGGCGATGAAGTCGATGACCAGGAACATCAGGAAGAACAGCAATAATTGATCGAAGCTCGCCGGGTCTGCCGTCTCCGGATGGAAGTGCTTGTCCCAGATCAGGTACTTCAGCGATCCCACCACGAACATGATGTCAATGAACGGCGAAACCAGGGGCAGCAGGATCTGGAAGATCACGATGTTCGGCAGGGCCACAAAGCCCAGTGCGCCTTTGCGGGCAAACGCCGAGCGATGCTTCAACACGGCCTGAAGAATCCCGAACGACCAGCGGAAGCGTTGCCGCATCAAGCCATTCGCGGTGGTGGGAGCCTCGGTGTAGGCCAGCGCGCGGTCTTCGTACTCTACCTTGTAGCCGTTCTGCAGCAGCGCCATCGTAAGATCGGCGTCTTCGGCCACGGTGTCGGTTTTGTAGCCTCCGGCGCCCCGCACCGCCTCAGTGCGCCACGCCCCGATCGCGCCCGGCACCACGCACACGGCGCTAAACGTATTCAGTGCGCGGCGGTCGAAGTTCTGGCTGGTGATGTACTCCAGCGCCTGCCATTGCGTCCACAGGTTCACGCGATTGCCAACCCGGGCGTTGCCCGCCATGGCGCCCACTCGCGCATCCTGGAAGTGCGGAACCAGGTAGGCGATGGCGTCATCGGCAATCAGGGTGTCGGCATCGATGCCGACGAAAATCTCCTCGGCCACGTACTGCAATCCGTAATTCAGTGCCTTGGCCTTGCCGCCGTTTTCCTGCCGCAGCACGGTTACCCGGCCACCCGCAATCTCGTCCGCAAATTGTGTCCGCGCGGTTTCGTAGGTAAGGTCCGTGGAGCCGTCATCGATCACCACCACGTGCAGGTTCGGATAAGTGGAATCGAGCACGCTTTGAATGGTGCGGTTGATGACCTTCTCTTCGTTGTAGGCTGGAATCAGCACCGCTACCGCCGGATGGAAGGCCGATTCACCCGTGGCCATCTCCGTGGTATGCCGCCGCAGACGGTCAAAGATCGCCGCCGCGCCCACGCACACCAGGCGTCCACTCATCAGAACGTCGCCCACGAAAAACACGAACACGATGAAGGTGTTCACCGCTCCGAAGATCAAAAAACCAGCCGAATCGACCATCGCCCATAACTGTTCGTTCTTCGAAATCGGCGGCATCACGTCGGCATAGCTTTTGCCCAGCAGGTCATGCACGGAGACAATCTGGTAGCCGCGCGAGTGCAGCCCCTCGATGATCATGGGCAGCGCCTTCACGGTGTTGGCGCGGTTGCCGCCTCCGTCGTGCAGCAGAATGATCGAACCATGTCCAAGCTGGTCCATGACCGATTGCGTGATCTGTTGCGGTGACGGACGCGGATCATCGCGCCAATCATCCGGATCGATCTTGTCGCCCACCGTGATGTAACCCATGCTCTGCGTCAATTCGAGCGGGCGCACTTCATCGGCGGTGTCCGGTTCCTGGTCAACCGAATACGGCGGACGGAAGAGCACTGGCTTAATGCCAAGTTTGGCCGCCAGCAAACGCTCGGTCAGGTTCAGCTCAACCCGCGCATACTGCGCGCTGATGTTGCTGATATCAGGATGGGTGAAGGTGTGATTCCCAATCTCGTGGCCTTCGCGGTAGATGCGCTTGAGGATGCCGGGATACTTTTCCGCCTCCAGCCCAATCGTGAAGAATGTCGCCTTCACGTTGTATTGCTTCAGGACATCGAGAATTTTCGGCGTCCATTCCGGGTCCGGTCCGTCATCAAAGCTGATCACGACACGCTTGCCCGGCGCACCGTAGGCGTCGATGCGGTAGGGACTTGGCAGCTCGCGAAAAATTTCGTCGGTAATCTGGCCGTTGGGGTCCACGGTAATATCGCGCGTGCCCGGCGACGGCTTGCTCTCAATGCGCAGGATGTCGCCATCGCCCTCGATGTCCACATCCTGACCTGGGTCCACCACCCTCAACTTCTGGGGAGCGTCCGCGTCCCGGGGTGTATCCCAGATCTTCCACAGCGCGCGATCCTCCGACCCCAGCCGCCACAATGCGAAGGTTGAAATGCCCAGCTCGCGCGCCCCGCGCATCTGGTTCAGCGCGGTCACCGCATCCAGGTACCACACGTCATGCCGGCTGTTGTCGCCGTCCAGATAGGTGAAGTGCGGATTCAGCATGTCGGAGTCGAAGTCGATATCCGCTTCCGAATCGCGTGCCTCCAGCCAGGCCTCCTGCACGCTTACGTTGTGGACGCCGGCCATTCCCGGCTTTCCCTTCTTATCCGTCGTCCAGTCGTATCCGTAGTTGCCGATCGCGCAGATGATCTTTTCGCGCGGGATCACCTTCAGCGCCTCGGTCAGATTCTTCATGAACCAGTCCTGCCCGGCAATCGCGCCCGGCGCGCCTCCCGGATAGTGCTGGTCGTAGTTCATCAGGATCAATCCATCGGCGTACTTCGACAGGAACGCGTAATCAAAATCCGGATTGGCGGCGGGCACGCTCAGGTAGAGCTTTTGATTGCGCTGGTGCAGGTCGCCGGCAAGTTCGGCGATCAGCGCACGATAACCGGGCTGTGCCTCCTGCGGGAAACCCTCGATGTCGAGCGGTCAAACCTTTGTAGTTGTCACTCGCCAGAAACGTGCTCATCTCCTGGCGGAATCGTTGGCGCGCATCCTTTGAATCCAGCATCTGCGCAACGTCGGTGCGCCATTCGTTCACAATGGGATCAAAGTTATTGACCAGCGGCAGCACGTCCACCTGCGCGTTCGTGCTCTTGATCAGCGGCATCAACTTCGGATCGATCGGCACCACATGGCCGTTGTTGATCACGTCGTAGAGGGTGTTGTTCTCGCTGACTGCCTGCAGGCGTCCATCGGCTCCCAGCACGTGCAGCCATTCTGGAAACACAAAATCAATCTGATGAATGTACTCACGCAACGAACTGTAGCTGGCCGCATCCCAGGTCACGTAGAACGCGCCGCGGATACCTTCGCCGGAGTTCAACACGACCTCTGATGCCGGAATCAGCGTCTTGCGATGATTGCCTTTTTTCTGCGGCTTCTTTGGCTCATTCAGCTTCAGCGCACGATAGTTTTTCTTCTGATCGGCCAGTAAAACCGCTGGAATGTCTGTCTTGCGTACGACGGTCAGAGCAAAAAACACAACCAATAGGCTCAGGACCACCACGATTACATCGGTCGATTTGCGGATCCTCTTCCAGCGTCGCCGGTCAGGATCAAAGAATATGGGCTTGGACATTCGTTAATTGCCGTAACTCTTATCGTATGGTTCGCACCTCACTCCGTCAATCAACCCCCGAAGCGCCCCGGCCTTAGTACCATGCTCCCTCTCCCCAGTTCCGCCCGGCTTCTGCTATATTCGGTCGTGCTCACCTTGATAAAAAGGCATCGCTGGTGGTTCCTTGCCACCACAGTCGCAGCGGTGCTGCTGCGCCTGTTCTTCGTCTTCAAGATGCAGGTCATCGAGGGCGATTCGCTCGTCTATGGCGACATCGCCAAGTGCCTCATCAACCACCACATGTATGGCATGGGAAAGCTCTCCGGATGTGGCCCGACCCTGATCCGGCTGCCCGGCTATCCGTTCTTTCTCGCCTTCACATTCTTGATCTTCGGTCAGGACCACTACATCGGCGCGATGCTCTTCCAGCTTGTCTTTGACGTACTCACCTGCTTCTTCGTCGCCGACATTGCCCGCCGGGTTTTCTCCGAACGCGCCGCCCGCTCCGGCTTCATTCTGGCTGCGTTCTGCCCGTTTCTCATGAGCTACGTCGCCACGCCGCTGACCGAGTGCCTGGAAATCTTCTGCATCACCGCCGCCGTCGATTGCGCGATCATCGCCCTGGACGCCCGCCGTCTGCGCTGGTGGGCGCTTTGTGGCGTTGCCTGCGCCGCAGCCATTCTGCTCCGTCCTGACGGAGGCCTGATCCTCGGCTGCATCGCTCTGCCGGTACTCCTGTACCTCTTCCGTGAACCGGCGCGGCGGCGCGAACTGCTGACCGCGCTCCTGCTGCTCAGCTTCGTGTCGCTGTCTCCGCTGGTGCCATGGACAATTCGCAATTGGCGTGTCTTCCACGTCTTTCAACCGCTGGTCACCATGCATGCTACCGACCCGGGCGAATCTCAAGCGGATGGCGCTTGACCGTTGGTACAAAACCTGGCTCATCGACTACGCCAACACGGAAGATTTCGGCTTCCACGTCCCCGGCGAACCCATCGACGTCCGCGACATTCCGGACCGCGCCTACACCTCCGAGGCCCAGCGCGCACTCGTCCACTCGCTGATGGACGCAGTACAACGTGGAACTCGACATCACCCCGGAGATGGACCGCCAATTTGCGGCCATGGCCGACGAGAACATTCGCCTCCATCCCATCCGCTACTATCTCCTTATGCCCGCTGCCCGCATGTTGGACATGTGGTTCCGGCCGCGCGGCGAGATGATGCCGCTCGACACTCACTTCTGGGAGATCGCCAAAGATCCGCACGATGCCTGGTGCAATATCGCACTGGCCATCCTCAATTTTGCCCTACGTGGCTGCCGCCGTAGCCGCGGCGTGGCTGATGCGGCGTCGCATTCAATATCTTGCCCTGCTGCTCACCTATCCGATCGTGCGCTCGTTGTTTCTCGCCACTCTCGGCCAGTCCGAGGATCGCTATACGATGGAGTGCTTTCCCTTCGTCCTGGTGCTAGCCGCGGTATTTCTGGCCTGGTGCTTAAGCCGAAACCAACCCTCGGAGCCAATCACCTAGCGAGTCTGCAGACGCAGCAAGGCCGGAGCAGGAGCCCCGGCCTTGATCAAATTCGAGCGTTGCTGCTGAGCGGTGCCGCTAAGCCCCACGAAGCGGCGAGTCGCTCATGCGAAACTGCGTACGCACGTGCTCGCTCAATAATTCGGCGGCTTCCCGGTTGCCGTCGCGGTCACTCTGCAGAAGATACTTCATGGCTTCCACCAGTAAGCGCTGCCCCTCCATATATCGCGGATCGTCCGTGCGTATGCGGTCACGTCCGCTCGGGTCTGGCCGCGCTGGAATGATCACTACATTCGAGTTTTAGCCATGCTCTCCCCTTGTGTAACCGTAGGACGTGTAACCATATGACGCGGATGTGCTCTCTCCGGTTGCAGAACTAAGGCAAAAGCGTTTCCAAACGGAGCACGGTTTGGGGCCGATCTACTTTGTTTTCAGCTTGAATGCGTCGTCCGGCAGCTTCGGCGGATTAATATCGATTTTCGTGAATTTGGCCAGGCGATAGTCTCCCTCGCCCTGATCCAGCCTCTGCTGCTACACTCACGCCCTTACTCTGATCGATCCAGAGCGTGATCAGGGGAAACATATTCTTGACTTCCTTCGCCTTCGGCGTCAATTCGAGTTTGTACGTCGCCACCCCCAGCACCGTATCCGTGCCGGAGTAGCGAACTTCGAAGCTCTTCGTCAGGTCGTGCCCCCGTCCGCCAAAGCCCAGCGCCATAAAACTCTCGACACCTTCCCGATTCTTGCGCGCGTCGTAATGGGTCGTCTGGTTCGTCTTGCGAACGTACACCTGCACCTCGCCATTTTTGAGCAGCAGCTTCTTGCCCGGGGCGGGGTACGTAATGTCGGCCGCCACATCCACCGTGGCTCCGGAGCGTTTGAAGTACATTACGCCCTTTTGTATGTCATGTTCGTCGACTACCTTCTGATACTGGTCCCAATCGAAATCGGTCTGCACCGTCCGAATCACCGTGCTGGTACGGTCCAGCAATGTCAGCACCTGTTCCAGATTGCCTTGTCTGCTTTGTCCAGACGCGGTGGCGGCCAACAGGGCCGCCACAAACGCCGCCAGCATCAGTTTTTTCATGCGCCTATCTCTCTTCCGCCGGTGACACGCTTACCGCTGAACCCACACATGATATCCCACCAGATTGCCCTTGGCGTCCTGCTCCGGTGCCCAGTGCTTGATCTTGACGTAGCCGCTGATGGGCTCAATGACCCGCTGCAGATCGGCCTGCTTCTCCTCCTGGGTTGTGCCTTTCACGTCGCGCGCATCCACCCGGAAGATCAGCCCGTTGTCTCCGTCCGGCATCACCAGCACACTCCTGGGACGCGGCAGACGCTCCGCCGGTTTGTCTTTGTAATTGATAAAGTGCGGGGTTACGAAGATGATGAGCAGGATCAGCGTGACCATCACATCGTAGTGAAACGATCCTCGCTGATGCGTCCACCAGATATAGCCTTTGATTGTCTCCCACACTTTTTTCATCGCATGTCCAGTCTATTTCAATTGCCGGGTTGCCGGATGCCGGCCTACAACTACATCTTTCGCGCTTCGATTTTATCCGCGCCCATGTAGGGCCGCAGCGCTTCCGGAATCACCACACTGCCGTCTTTCTGCTGGTAATTCTCCACGATCGCGACCCAGGTCCGGCCCACGGCAAGGCCGCTGCCATTGAGCGTGTGCACCAACTCCGTTCCCTTCTTCCCTTCCGGCTTATAGCGGATGTTGGCCCGCCGCGCCTGGAAGCTCTCAAAGTTCGAGCAGGAAGAAATTTCGCGGAACAATCCCTGTCCCGGCAGCCACACTTCTAAATCGTACGTCTTTGCCGAGCTAAAGCCCATGTCTCCGGTGCTAAGCAGCATACGGCGATAATGCAACCCGAGCCGCTCCAGCACGGTTTCGGCGGCGCGCGTCAACTTCTCATGCTCCGCGTAACTCTCCTCCGGCCTGGAGAATTTCACCAGCTCCACTTTTTGAAACTGATGCTGGCGAATAATGCCGCGCACATCCTTGCCGTACGATCCCGCCTCGCTGCGCCAGCAGGGCGTATAGGCCGTCAGTGAAATCGGCAGGCGCGATGCCTCCAGGGTCTCGTCGCGGAAGATGTTGGTCACCGGAACCTCGGCCGTAGGAATCAGCCACAGGTCGCGCTCACCCTGCGGAACCCTGAACAGATCCTGCTCGAACTTCGGCAACTGCCCGGTGCCGTACATCGACTCGGAGTTCACCAGGTAGGGCGGCAGAACTTCGGTGTAGCCGTGCTCGCCCGTATGCAGATCGAGCATGAAGTTCATCAGCGCCCGTTCGAGCTTCGCGCCCAGCTCCCAGTAGAGAGCAAAGCGCGCACCGGTAATTTTAGTGGCGCGCGCCAGGTCGAGAATTCCCAACTGCTCGCCCAGCTCCCAGTGCGGCTTCGGCGTGAAGTCGAACTCCGGCTGCGTGCCCCAACGCTTCACCTCAACGTTTGCCGTCTCATCCTTGCCCACCGGCACGGAATCGTGCGGCAAGTTCGGAATGGTCGCGAGAATGTCGTAGAGCTCTTTGTCGGCGGCCTCGGCCTGTGCCTGCAGCGCGGGAATGCCTTCCTTGAGCTTGAGCACCTCGGCGCTGAGCGACTCAAGTTCTGTCTTCTGCTCCGGCGTGATCGAGCCTTTTTTCTCCGCGCCCATCAGCGGACCGATCTTTCGGCTGAGTTCGTTGCGGCGCGCCAGCGCGGTCTCCAACTCGTGGGTCAGCGCCCGCCGCCGCGTGTCAATCTCGCGGAAGCCTCCCAGCAGTTGTTCAGGGTTGGCGTTACGGCTGCGCAACTTCTCTTCCACTACGGATAAATGTTCGCGTACAAATGCAAGGTCTAGCATAAGAAGAGGATATCAAGAACAAAGCGGCGATTGCGAGCCGCAGGAGTGAGTCCGGCTTATTAACTAATCTCGATCCGCATCCACGGCCACGAAGTAGAATGAGGGAATGAGCCAGAAGAATCCGAAGCCGGAGGTGGAGGCCGCAGACAAGGCTTCCGTCCCCGGCTCCTCCGCCGCCGGTCCACGCGCAACTTCAAACGCAACTTCACCTGCAACGCCACCCGCTAATTCACGAGCGAAGCAGCGCGGCCCACTCACCTTGGACACGAGCGTCAACATCGCGGGCATCCATCTGAAGAACCCGATTCTTGCGGCCTCCGGCACCTTCGGCTACGGCGTAGAGTTTGAGGACATCGTCTCGCTCGATAAGCTGGGCGGCTTTGTGGTGAAGGGATTGTCGCGCGAGCCGATGGCGGGCAATCCTCCGCCGCGGCTGTTTGAAACCGCGGCGGGAATGCTGAATGCGATTGGCCTGCAAAACATTGGGGCGCGCGCGTTCGTGGAAGAGAAGCTGCCCAAGCTGGCGAAGATCAAAGACGCCGTCGTCATCGCCAACGTGTACGGATACAGCACGGAAGAGTACGAGCAGACGATCCGCATTCTGAACGAAGGCGAGGGCATTGCGGCCTATGAGCTGAACGTCTCCTGCCCCAACGTGCGCCATGGCGGAATCACCTTTGGGCAGGACCCGTCGCTGCTGGCCGAGGTGGTGGCGGCGGCGCGCTCGGCTTCGACGCGGCCTCTGATCGTGAAGCTCTCGCCCAACGTGACCAGCATTGCACGGATGGCGCGAGCCGCTGAAGACGCGGGTGCGGACGCGGTCTCGCTGGTGAACACCTTCCTCGCCATGGCCATCGATCCGGTGACGCGGCGGCCGCGCATCTCGAATGTCACGGCCGGGCTGAGCGGTCCGGCGATCAAGCCGATTGCGGTGCGCATGGTGTACGAGGTGGCGCAGGCGGTGCGGATTCCGGTGATCGGCATCGGCGGCATCAGCACGCCCGGAGGATGTGGTGGAATTTCTGCTGGCGGGCGCGACCGCGGTGGAGGTGGGTACGGCGAACTTCTGGGACCCGAGAGCCTGCGAACGGCTGGTGACCCAACTGGAACGCTGGTGTCTGGAGCAGCACATCGAAAGCGTGGCCGGATTACGCGGCGGACTGATTCTGGGGTAACGATTAACTCTTTCGATAATCTTAGATTGACTCTGCGGATAATGTTTTGCCGTGCCGCAGTTACTGGTTTGCCAATCCTTGCGAAAGATTGAACGCAATGGTAAACACCTTGCGCCAGAGGGTTGGCGTTTGAGGCAATCGTTACCGATTCGGTTCCACGTCCGGCCCCGGAACGGCTTTAGTGGCCGCCGGAGATTCTTACCCGCAATTCTTCGGGAAGGCGGTCGCGGAGATTTTCCGGCAGGCGGTCATGAAGGTTGCGTGCTCCGGTGATGGCGGCGTCCTTGACGACGAGCGGCGCGGGAGTGGCAACGGCCACGATGAGCCAGACCAGGGCCGAGAGGGCAAAGCCGCAGAGCGCACCGAACTCCAGCCAGAGAGCGTGCGGCGGGCTGAAGTGGTGGATGACGGCAAAGGCGAAGACGAAGACGATGGCCGAGAGCGTAGCCATGGCGATCAGGGTGATGTCGATGGTGCGATGCAGCTTCTGCCGCGAGCGGCAGTGGGTACATGCGGCGAGGTGCGCCTCATAGTCGCCACTCATCTCCGGCGCGAGGCCGGTGATGTCATAGCGCCATCCTGCGAGGATATTGCCGACGAATGGATCAATGCATTGACTCATATCAATTTATAGCGTGAGGGTCGAGAGAGGTTCATCCTGCGAAGCGAGAACCAGACGGTTGCCCCACAGCCCCTGGCGCATTCCCAAAGCCCGCTCGGCCGCGACACGCGCCAAGTCGGGATGATTATTCTGCTCCGACAGATGAGCCAGAATGAGGAACGCTGCTCCACCATCATAGTCCGTTGTCAGAAATTCTGCGAGAGCTTCGTTGGAGAGATGGCCAACCCGGGACATGACGCGCTGTTTTACGGCCCAGGGATAAGGCCCGACGCGGAGCATTTCCAGGTCGTGATTGGATTCGAGGATGAGGCCGTCGCAGCCGCGGAGCTGGTCGCGGACATTGCGCGGCAGGAAACCGAGATCGGTGGCGATGGCCACGCGCACGCCTTCGGCGAGAAAGCGGAAGCCGACCGGATCGGCGGCGTCATGGGGAATGGTAAAGGGCATGACCTCGATATCTCCGACGCTGAAAGCTTTTGCCGGATGAGAACAGTTCGAGGCGCTCAGCCTGGACGCGGTTGCCCGCCGAATCCTTGAACTGGCGCTGCCATGCGCCATGGGTGGGCGCGGTCATGAAGACGGGCAGGCGAAACTTTTTGGCCATGACGTGCAGGCCCGCGACGTGGTCGGAGTGCTCGTGGGTGATGAGGATGGCGGAGAGAGACTCGGGCGCAATGCCCTGGGCGGCGAGGCGGCGGCAGGTTTCGCGGCAGGAGAGGCCGCAGTCGATGAGCACGCGCGTCTGGGACGTTGCAATGACCGTGCTGTTGCCTCCGCTGCCCGAGGCCAGAACTGTGATGGAAACCGCCACGAAGGACAGGATAGCTGGAAAGAGCGGGGTTTCAAAGCACAGTCGCTTAAGAAGAGCTACGCTGCTGGAATTGCCGGGTTCCGGCATCCCACATTTGCGTCGAAAGACACGACGCAGATGTGGGACACCAGTCCATTTTGTCGAGAGGCACTCCGCCTCCCGATTCGGATGTAAGGCAAGAACAACCGCAAGGTCAAAAGCCCCACTCAAGCCAACGACGGGCTTGAATGGGCCCCCGCCTTCCGCCGGGCGAGCAGAGTTGTATCGATTCATGCCAATAGCGGGGCGGCTCTACAGAGTTGCACGAAGTTGGAGAGGATCTGCATGCCGTTGCTGGTGAGCACCGACTCGGGATGGAACTGCACGCCTTCAATCGGCAGGCTGCGATGGCGCACGCCCATGATGATTCCGTCGGCGGTGGTCGCCGTGATCTCCAGAACGTCCGGACACGACTGGGGCTCAATCACCAGCGAGTGATAGCGCGCGACCTCGATCTCCTCGGGGACGCCGGCGAAGATTCCGCGTCCGTCGTGCTTCACGCGGCTGGCTTTTCCGTGGACCGGACGGGGAGCGCGCACGATGCGTCCGCCGAAGGCTTCGCCAATTGCCTGGTGGCCCAGGCAGACGCCCAGGATGGGCAGCCGTCCGCCCAGTTGACGGATTGACGCCAGGGAAATTCCCGCGCCCTTGGGTTCGCCCGGTCCGGGGGAAATTACCACGCCGCTATAGCCGCCGTTCGCGATCTCTTCGCACCGTGACCTGGTCGTTGCGGCGCACCACGGGATCGGCTCCCAGCTCGCCCAGAAACTGCACCAGGTTGTAGGTGAATGAATCGTAGTTATCAATGACCAGCAGCATTGTTCTCCTCCCGGTTATCCCTCGGACTCGGCCAGGGCCACGGCGCGACGCAGCGCGCGCGACTTGTTGACCGTCTCTTCCCACTCCAGGCACGGCACGGAGTCGGCGACAATGCCCGCGCCCGCCTGCACACTCAGCTCGTCGCCCGCCAGCTCCATGGTGCGGATGGTGATGCAGGAGTCGAGATTGTTGGCGTAATCGGCATACAAGACCGCGCCCGAATACGCTCAGACGCGCACCGCGCTCCAGATCGGCAATTCCCTGCATGGCGCGAATCTTCGGCGCGCCGGTCACCGTACCGGCGGGAAAGCAGGCTCCCAGGGCATCAAAGCGATCGAGCTCGGGACGCAACTCGGCTTGCAGCTCGGTGACCAGGTGCTGCACGTGGGAGTACTTCTCCACGGTCATCAGCTTTTTCACCTTCACCGTGCCGTAGCGTGGCCACGCGGCCCAGATCGTTGCGGCCCGAGATCGACCAGCATCATGTGCTCGGCGCGCTCCTTCTCGTCGGCGAGCAGCTCGTCGGCCAGTTGCGCATCCTCTTCCGCATTCGCGCCGCGGGTCCGGGTGCCGGCGATGGGACGGTAGGTCAACTCGCGGTCGCGGCAGCGCACCAGCATCTCCGGCGATGCGCCGATCAAGGCTTGCTCGCCACCGGCTTCTCACCGGTCTGGGGGTCGGGCCAAAGTTCAGCAGAAACATGTAAGGCGATGGATTGGTGGCGCGCAGGGCGCGATAGAGCGCGACGGCGTTGGCCTTGGTCTTGCGGCGGAAGCGCTGCGACAAGACGATCTGGAAGCACTCGCCGGCGAAGATCAGCTCCTTGCCCTCGGCCACGGCGCTCTCAAATTCGGCGCGCGCAAAGTTCGATTCGAAGTCGGCCTCGCCCGCGCCGGCCACCGCCATGGCTTTCAGCGGCAACTCGACGGCCGCGCTGAGTTTGCGCACGACCTCGCGATTCTGCGCCGAAGCGGCGTCAAACTTTTCCTGGAGCACGGCTTCGCTGGCACCGGGCTCGACTTCGGCCAGGGTGCGGATCTGGATCTGCTGGCGGGCGTGATCAAAGGCCAGCACGGTGCGGAAGATCAGGAAGCAGGCATCATCGCCCGCTCCGGAGACGGCCTGCATCGCCGGGTCAAACCAGCTCGAAGCCGCATAGCCAAGGTAGCCGACGCAGCCTCCGGCCATGGGCGCGATGTTCTCGGCGGCGGCCAGCTTGCGATGGGCGAACTCGCGGCGCAAGATGTCCACGGCAGTGCCGGGCTCGGTGCGTTCTCCGTTGGCATCCTGCACGGTGGTCACGCCATCGCGGCTGCGCACCACCATGGCGGGCTCGGCTCCCAGGAACGAATAGCGCGCCAGGTGCTCGCCGCCCTCGACGGACTCCAGCAGGAAGGAACGCTCGGCGCCCTGGGCGATCCGCAGGTAAGCCGAGAGCGGGGTCAGCAGATCGGCGGAAACGGTTTCGGCGACGGCAACCAGGCCGCCGGACGCGGCCAGCCGGCAAAACTCCGCGAACTCCGAGGAGGCCGTCACTTGGCGCCTGTCATTTGGCACCGTCACTTGGCGACCCGTCACTTGGCCCCCACACCACCGAGGTGGCAGGATCGCCTTTGAGCTGCGGCTCAGCAATGGTGCGGCCCACGATTTCAGCGATGCTGCGCAGGTCGCGCACCATGGCCGCGTACTGATCCGGATAGAGCGACTGCGCGCCATCGGAGAGCGCATGGTCGGGATCGTAATGGATCTCGACGATCAGACCGTCGGCGCCGACCGCGACTCCGGCACGCGCCAGCGGAATGACCTTGTCGCGCTTGCCGGCGGCATGGCTGGGATCGACGATGATGGGGAGGTGGGTCAAGCGCTTCACCGCCGGAACGATGCTGACATCGAGGGTGTTGCGGGTGTGGTCGGTAAAGGTGCGGATGCCGCGCTCACAGAGCACCACGTTGTAGTTGCCCTCGCTCATGATGTATTCGGCGGCCATCAGCAATTCATCGAGGGTGGCGGCCATGCCGCGCTTCAGCAGCACCGGCTTCTTGGAGCGTCCGGCGAGTTTGAGCAGGGCGAAGTTCTGCATGTTGCGCGCGCCGATCTGAATCATGTCGGCGTACTGATCGACCAGCGCCAGCGATTCGTGATCAACCGCTTCGGTGACCACCAGCAAGCCGAAGGCTTCGCGGGCCGCGGCCATGATCTCCAAGCCCTGCTCGCCCATGCCCTGAAAGGCGTAGGGCGAGGTGCGCGGTTTGAATGCGCCTCCGCGCAGGAAGCGCGCGCCACCCCTGGCCGCGGCTTCGGCGGCGCGGAAGAGTTGATCGTGGCTCTCGACCGAGCAGGGTCCGGCCATCATCGCCAGTTCGGCTCCGCCGACGGTGGCGGCGCTGCCCTCGAAGCGCACCACGGTGTCCTCGCTCTTCATGTCGCGGCTCACCAGCTTGTAGGGCTTGGTGACCGCAATCACCTCGGCCACACCGGGCAACTGGCTGAGCATATCGGCTTCCACCGCGCCCTTGTTGCCGGTGATTCCGATGGCGCAACGGGTTGCGCCGGGCAGTGGATGAGGCCGGTATCCCAGCTCTTCCACGCGCTTACAGACGGCTTGCGTCTGTTCTTCGGTTGCATTCACATTCATCAATACAAGCATTGCCCTAAGCCTCCACCGCCTGTGCCGCCACCAACTCGCGCACGAAGCGTTCCACTTCCACGGGAGCTTGCGCTCCGTGTTCTTCAATCTTTCTGACAATCGCCGATCCTACGATCACCGCGTCGGCGCCCTGCGCCCAAGCCTCGCGCGCCTGCTCCGCGTTGCTGATGCCGAATCCAACCGCGACCGGCAGAGCGGTGACGCGCCGGATGCGCTGCGAGCAATCCGCTGACATCGGCGCTCAACTGCTGCCGCGTGCCGGTGACTCCGGCGACCGAGATCGCGTAGAGAAATCCCGTGGCGTGCTGCGCGATCTGGGCGATGCGCTGCTCGGTCGAGGTCGGCGCGACCAAGGAAACCAAGTCCAGCCCGCGCCGTTGCAACGCCTGCGAAAAACCTTGCGCGGACTCGGCGGGAAGGTCCGTCACCAGCACTCCGGCAAGGCCGGCCTCCGCGGCATCCTGCGCCACGTTTTCCAGGCCATGCCGCAGCAGCGGATTGAGATAACTGAAGAGCACAATCGGAACTCCGGAGGCCTCGACCGCGCGGCCTGCAACTTCGATTACATCCTTCAGCTTCACGCCCCGGTTCAAGGCGCGCTCGCAGGCCCGCTGAATCACCGGGCCGTCGGCTGCCGGATCGCTGAACGGCATGCCGATCTCGATGGCGGTGGCTCCGGCGCGGGCCATGGCAACGAGCAGTTCGTAGGTGGTCTCGCAGGTCGGGATCGCCCGCCGTGATGTAGGGCACTACGCCTTTGCGCCCGGTCTCACGCAAGGTTTTGAAAGCCTGCTGCAAGCGGGTGGTCATCGTGCGCCGCCTTGCTGCTTTGCCGCCGTCAGCGTTGCCACGGTATCCACATCCTTGTCGCCGCGTCCTGATAGATTCACAATCATCAATCCACCTTTGCCGAGTTCCTTCGCCAGCTTTACCGCGTGCGTGACGGCGTGGGCCGACTCCAGGGCGGGAATGATTCCTTCGCGGCGCGAGAGCAGATCGAAGGCCTCCAGGGCTTCGGCATCACTGGCCGAGACGTACTCGGCGCGCCCCAATTCGCGCAGATGGGCGTGCTCCGGGCCGACCGATGCGTAATCGAGACCGGCGCTCACCGAATGGGTCGGGGCAATTTGTCCGTCGTCATCCTGCAACACGTAGCTGTAGGTTCCCTGCAACACGCCCGGCACTCCGCCGTGGAAGCGCGCCGCGTGATCTCCCAGCGACTCGCCACGGCCTCCGGCTTCGACGCCGATGAGACGAACATCCTTATCGGCGACAAACGCGGTGAACGCGCCGATGGCATTGGAGCCGCCGCCCACGCAGGCTACCACCGCATCCGGCAAGCGGCCTTCGCGGGCCAGCACCTGGGCGCGCGCCTCGTCGCCGATGACGCGCTGGAACTCGCGCACCATCGTCGGATAGGGATGCGGGCCGAGCGCGGAACCCAGCAGATAATAGGTGTCGCGCACATTGGTGACCCAGTCGCGCAGGGCTTCGTTGATGGCATCCTTCAGGGTCTTGGAGCCGGCTTCGACGCCGCGCACCTCGGCTCCCATCAAGCGCATGCGGAAGACATTCAGCGCCTGCCGCTTCATGTCTTCCGAGCCCATGTAGACGACGCAGTCGAGGCCGAAGCGGGCGCATACCGTGGCGGTGGCGACGCCGTGCTGTCCGGCGCCGGTTTCGGCGATGATGCGGCGCTTGCCCATGCGCCGCGCCAGCAGCACCTGGCCCAGGGCGTTGTTGATCTTGTGCGAGCCGGTGTGGCCGAGGTCTTCGCGCTTCAAAAGAATTCGCGCGCCGCCGGCGTATTCGCTGAGCCGCTCGGCATAGTACAGGGGCGTGGGGCGGCCACTGAACTCGGCGAGCAAGCCGCTTAACTCGCGCTGAAAGCTCGGGTCCTGGCGGGCCTCGGCGAATGCCGCGGTCAACTCATCGAGCGGCTCGATCAGGGTTTCGGCCACAAAGCGTCCGCCGTAGCTGCCAAAATAACCATCGCCGGAGGCGCACAAAAGGCTCTCCAACACTGCCTCGTCCTTCATCGCTACTGCCTCTCCGCGGCCCGCACGGCCGCCACAAATTTGCCCATCTCGATCAGGCTCTTGATGCCTTTTGCCGACTCGACGCCGCTGCAGACATCGACCGCGTCGGGATGCACGCAGGCAATCGCCTCGGCGACATTGCCCGCGTTGCAGGCCTCCGGCGAGGAATAGCTTGGCCGCCGGTGAGGCGTCGCGCACGCTCTGCCAGTCCACGTTGGCCCAGCAAAAACTTTCGCCCGAGCCGCCATGTCCGGCGCACGGAGTATCGAGCAGCAGGCCGCGACAGGCGGCGAACTCCGCAGTCCGACCGGCGCTGAACTTTGCATCCACCTTGAGCGCGCGAATCACCTCGAACTCGGTGGCGACTGCCGCGCACTGCTGGGGAGATTCGTCGCCGTGCAACTGCACCGCAGCGAGCGGCACGGCGCGGGCGATGCGCAGCACCTCCGCTATATTCATATTTACGAATACACCGACGAGCTTGGCTCGTCCGGCGTTTACCTGGGCGGCAACGGCGTGGGCGATCTCCTGCGCCCGGTTGAGCGGTGATACAGCGCGGACTTCCCGCATAGAAATTCAGCCCCAGCATGGCCGCGCCCAACTCGACGGCGGCCAGGGCGTCTTCCACGCGGGTGATGCCGCAGATTTTGATCTCGACGGGGTTCATCGCGTCTGCTCCAGGCCTTGCAATTCACTCAGGGCGGTCAGCGGATCGCCCGCGCGCATCAGCGCCTCACCGATCAGGAAAGCTTTGTATCCCGCGCGACTGGAGGCGTTCGATATCGGCGCGAGTGCGCAGGCCGCTCTCGGCCACCAGGGTCGCATCTGGCGGCGCCAACTCGGCCAGGCGCAGAGATGTTTCGAGATCGACCTTGAGGGTTTTCAGATTGCGATTGTTGACTCCGATGAGTTTGGCGCCAAGGGCCGCGGCGCGCTCGCAACTCCGGCGCGGTGTGCACCTCGACCAGCGCGTCGAGATGAACCTTGTGCGCCGCATCCAGCAGCTTCAGGGCGTCGGCATCGGTCAATCCGGCGATGATCACCAGCACGGCTTCGGCGCCGGCGATCGCCGCTTCATACACCTGGTGACGGTCAACCGCAAAGTCTTTGCGCAGCAGCGGCAACTGTACGGCGGAGGCCACGCGGCGCAGATCGTCGAGCGATCCCTTGAAGTGCTCGGGCTCGGTGAGCACGGACATGGCAGCCGCGCCTCCGGCCTCGTAGAGGCGAGCGATCTCGACGGGATCGGCGCCGGCTTGAATGTCTCCCGCGGAGGGCGAATGGCGCTTGAACTCCGCGATAATCGCCGTCGGGCGGGCCAGCAGTTCGCTGCGGAAGCGGGCCACGCGCTCGGCGCGCAAGGCCAGCGCGGCATCGCGCACCGCTTCGCGCTCGGCGTCGGTGAGCAGGCTCATCTGGCGGCGCTTGGCGTCCATCACGCGTTCGAGGAATTCTGCGCTCATCGCGCCGCTCCTTCCTGCCGCGTAACGCTTGGCTGAGGGTCGCAGGGGGCCTGCGACATCGCAATCAGCGCGTTAAGTTTGTGGAGCGCGGAGCGGTCGTCGATGCACGCGGCGGGCGCGTTCGGCACACTCGCGCAGTCCATCCCCGGTGCGCACGTGCAAGAGCGGCCGCCGCGTTCAAGACCACCAGGTCGCGTGCAAGATCAAGGCCAGAAAGATCGCGGTGCTCGCCCGAGAGCACGGCGCGGACGGTCGCCGCGTTCTCTGCCGCGCTTCCGGCGCGCGCCGCATCGGTGGGACGCTCGGCGATGCCGAAATCTCGGCGGTGAAACCGTGAACTCCGTGTAGCGTCCATCACGCACTTCGAGGATTCGGGTCGCGCAGGCAGTGGTGATCTCATCGAGGCCATCGCCGCCGCGCAGCACCCAGGCGCGCGACACTCCGATGCGCGCCAGCGCCCCGGCGACGTTCGCCATGCGCGCCTCGTCGGCCACGCCGAGCAGGCGGTACTGCGCACGGCATGGATTCACCATGGGACCCACGAGGTTGAAGGTGGTGCGGATTCCGAGCGACCGGCGGATGGATGCGACGCGGGCCAACGCGGGATGGTATTTCGGCGCGAACAGGAAACAGATGCCCAGCTCGCGCAAGCATTGCGCGGCGGTCTCCGGCTCGCAGTCGATGCGGACCCCGAGGGCGGTCAGCACGTCGGCGCTGCCGCTGCTGCTGGTGGAGGCGCGCGCGCCGTGCTTGGCAATGGCGCATCCGGCGGCGGCGATGACAAACGACGCCGCGGTGGATACATTGAAGGTCTTCACCGTACTGGCGCCGGTTCCGGCCGTGTCCAATACCTGCGACGGAATGGCCACGGGCAGGACGCGTTCGTAGAGCGCATCGGCAAAGCCCGCCAACTCATCCGCGCTTTCACCCTTCGCCACCAGCAGGGCCAGGGCCGCCGCGATCTGCGAGTCGGGGGTTTCGGCGGCGAGCATGGCGTGGACCAGTTGCGCGGCCTGCGGGCGGGTGAGGTCGCGCGCGGCCAGCAGCAGCGGGGAGCAACTCCCCCATGGTGGCGTTAGCCGGTGAATCTGTGACCGCTGAATTTGCGACCGATGGATTTGGGGCGCCTACTGGCATCTAGTTCGTCCTGAAATTCCGCGCAACACGCAGATGCGTTGCGGCAGATGTATTTTTATTTCGGTTGCAGGGAAGAGCGTAGAGCGTGCCTGGATTAGAGGCACACGACGGTGTAGGGCCACCATCGACGGGAGGAGCAATCAGCGGAGGATAAAGTTGCAATGCTCACCCGAATAGGCTACGACGGATGCGGCGCGAGGTCAAACGAAAAATCTCGGACTACCGCAGAGACCACAGGTAGGTGGTGATGTCGCGAGCTTCGGCAGTCGCCGATGCCATACTCCGGCATCTTGGTTTTCGGCAGAACCGAGTGCGGCGAGATAATCCAGCGCATCACGTTCGGCGGCGTGTTCGGCAGATTACCCGAGATGTACGCCTCGTTCGAGAGGTGCTCGAGCGACGGGGCGGCTTTGCCTGCCGCACCCAGCACACCCGGAATCCGATGGCATCCGCCACAGCCGTAACGCTGCAGCAGAAAAGCTCCTCGCGCGGGATCGCCTCCCACCTGCGCTTTGGCCTGCTCCACGGCTCGCTGGTTCGCACTCTGGCAGGCGGCGAAGCCAAGCAGCAGGAAGGCGACGACAGCCAGCATGGAGCTTTTCGAAGCGGAGCTGATTGCCCCAGAACTTTTCAGGATGGCGGCATCCCACATCTGCTGACTGCGGGAGATGTGGGGCACCTGACTTTTCAACGCAGAGCCCTTCAACGCAGAGCCTTGGCCGAGCGCAGCACCGCATCCAGAGCTGGATGCCTGCGCTTGTCAGCCGTGAGCACAAACATCCGCCAGCGCGCGCCTTCCAACTCGCCCACCGGCAGCAGAGCACAGGATTTTTTCAGCGATTCGCGCAGCACCGAGGGAGCGAAGATAGCTGCACCCGCTTTGGCGGCGTAGATCTCCGGGTGCGGCATCTCGCCCAGTGTTTCCACCGTCAGTTTGCGGCGGAGCGAGCCAGCTCTCCACCTCGCGGCGCACGCCTCCGGACGAGGGCAGCAGGACGGGAGCAGCCGCGATGCGGGCGGGAAAATTTTTTTGCATTTTGCGGGCGAGGGCCGCGGGCGCAAAGAGCTCTACCGCACTCTCCAGCAGCACGCGGCTGTACAGAGCGCCCGTACTGGGCTTGGCATCGGTCAGCGCGAATTGCAACGCGCCGGTTGCCAGTGCCCCAGCCAACGTCTCCGCTGTGCCTTCGACGATGGTCACCAGCGGGCGCGGAGTCAAGCCAAACACACCCTCCAGAAGAGTTGCTACCAGCGACGGGGGCAGCGTGGAACTCACGCCCAGGGCGAGCGTGGGAGCGGCTTCGGCTTGGCCGTCGAGCGCCGACAGCAACTCGCCGCCCAGGGCAAAGATGCTCTGCGCGTAGCGCAACACGGTCTCCCCGGCAGGAGTCACCTTGATGCCGCGCCCGCTGCGCTCGAGCAATTTGCGCCCCAGCTTCTGTTCCAGCATGTGAACCTGGGCGCTGACCGTGGGCTGCTTCAGGCCAAGCCGGGCGCTGGCGCGGGCGACCGAACCCTCGCGGGCGACCGTGCAGAAGTAGAGCAGATGATGGTAGTTCAATCGTTCCATGGCCACGATGCAATCATTGCCGCCGCGCCCGATGATAAGCCGGTACGACCGGCCCTGGGGTTGAAATCGTGATTGGGATCAGGAGAAGCTGGAGGCGCGGGGCGGAGTCGAACCGCCGATAAAGGCTTTGCAGGCCTCTGCCTTACCACTTGGCCACCGCGCCTCGATGCACACAGACGCGCGCGAGACTTCTAGATGGTATCGTGAGTCGCGCTTCCGCGCAAACCTTCGCGGATCACTCCGCGTTAGATTCCGGCGCCGTAATCGGCAAATCCGCTTTTGTCGAATTCGCTGCGGTAATCGCGGCGCTCTTCGTCCTCACGGGCCAAGCCCGCCATGGTGCCGTTGGACTGCCCGGCGGCCGCCGCCAGATGAGAGAACTCTTCCAGACGTCCACGCAACTCGCTGACGTCCTTGGAGAGCGCGATCAGCGCATCGCTCAATGGATCTTTGATCTCGTGGGGATCGGTGATCAGCACCCGCTTGCCATCGCGATAGACGAGATGAGCCGGAACGCCGACGACGGTCGAGTTCGGCGGCACGTCGCGCAGCACCACGCTGCCGGCGCCGACGCGCGAGTTGTCTCCTACCACGATGTCGCCCAGCACGCTGGACGTGTTGCCGATGACCACGCCGTTGCCTAGCGTGGGATGCCGCTTCTTTTTTGCCAGGCTGGTGCCGCCCAGGGTTACGCCGTGGTAGAGCGTCACATCGTCGCCCACAATCGCGGTTTCGCCGATCACCACTCCCATGCCGTGATCGATGAAGAGGCGACGGCCGATGGTCGCGCCGGGATGGATCTCGATCCCCGTCCGGAAGCGGGCCAACTGCGAGAGGCAGCGTGCCAGCAAACGATATCCGTGCCGCCACAGCCAGTGATTCAGGTGATGCGCCCACACCGCGTGCAGTCCCGGGTAGTTGAGCAGCACGGAGAACCTGCTGGTGGCCGCCGGATCACGCTCCAGTACGGATTGAATGTCTTCTCGAATCGTTCGCAGCACGTTCACGCCTCGCTGGGCCGGTCTCGTCCCTACTTGCTATCTAACTTTATATGTAACTTCCTATGTAACCTCCTATGTAACTACGGCTTGCATCCTGCTGTCTAGTTTTGCGCGTGCCGGCGGTGGGCTCAATCAGGAACATTTTTCAATTTTGCCGATGGGCGGGTACAACCGCTGGCCCTGATGTAAAGTCTCACCGGGCTTGAAAAGGAGAAAACTATGCAATTGCGATTCGCGCGGATTGCGGCTCTGTTGCTGCTGTTCACGTCTCTACCAGCGTTTGCCCAGTGGCAATGGGGACGTGCTCGTCCGCCGCGGGCCGGCGCCTGCTTCTACAAGGATAGCAATTTTCGGGGAGACGCCTTTTGCCTGAAAGTGGGGGAGCGCTGGCCGTCCATGCCAGCCGGATTCAACGACAAGATCACTTCCATCCGCGTCTTCGGCGGAGCCCGCGGGCGGGTCTTCGCCGATAATAATTTTGGTGGCACGAGTTTTCTGATCGATCGCAGCGTGAACGACCTGCGGCGCATTCCGGTGGCTGACAATCCACGGAAGAACTGGAACGACCGAATCTCTTCCATCGCGGTTTTCGTGCGCGACAAGGATGAGTGGGGAGGGCGCCGATAACGAGCCAGAACTGAAGGTTCCGATCTCCGCGGCCGGCGCGGACACGCGGTGACGACCGTCGATCACCGCCTGGCGGCGCTGGCCCGCGGCACAGCCCTGCAACCCTCTCCCACCGGAATTCATCCAAAGAATTGAGCCAACGAGTTACAGTAATCGCCTGAGGACGTTCGCCGCCCGTGCGCATGGCTGCGGCCCACACTGCTCACTACCCTACTCATACTTAACCTATGACGATCCGGCGCATCGCACTGCTCGCACTGTTCCTCGCTACCGCGCTCTGGGCGTGCCTTGCCCAAACGCAGTCCGCCGATCCGGGCGACGCCCTGATCGGCTTCCTGAATCAGTCGATTGACTGGTATCGGCGGGTGCAGCTTCCCGGCCAGCTTTCGACCGATCCGGCGGACTCGATCTACACGGCTTACAATCGCAACGCCAGCGTGCAGGCGATCTCGTTGATCTTTGACTTCGCGCGCGAGCAGGCCCAGCAAATTCAGCTCGAACACCCACACGACACTGCTCCGGTTGCCGACAATGCTCAGCCCTCGCGGAACCTTCCGCAGTTAGTGGCCAGCGCGCAGGAGAAGGTGAAGCAGACCGGCGCCGATCTTGAGGCGCTCGAGCAGCAAGCCGCCAACGCCTCGGGAAAGAAGCGGCTGACCCTGGACGACCAGGTCGCCGAAGAGAAGAGCGAGCTCGAACTCGCCCAGGCTCGTCTGGAAACGCTCGAGAATATGAGTGCCTTTGCGGTCGCCGGAACTTCGGCGGGCCTGCTGGGTAAGGTCAACGAACTGGAACGCACCGTCCCGGAGGTGCGCACCGTGGTACGCACGGCTCGTCCGCTGCGCCCGGATTCCAACCGCACGGAAGGCGCAAGCTCCGGTGCCGCCAGACTCCGGCACGGCGGCCGAGAGTAGCACGGCGTCCGGAGCCACTGGAGGGAACGGAGGCACGGGCAGTAGCGCTTCCAGCGCGCCTGCCGCCACGGTTGCGCCGTTCAGCCTTGTCCCCGTACCCGCGCCGGCGCCGGTGGCGGCCAAACAGCCGGACAATGGCATAATCTCGCGGACCGGCGACGTGTTCTCGCTCATCCGCAAGCTCAACGCCCAGCGCGACGCCCTGACGGCGACCGCGGCGCTTCGCAGCTCACTGGATCGCGTGCGCGACCCGCTGCGGCAGCAACTGCGCGACGTCACCCAGCGCGGCGACGCGCTCTCCGCCCAGCCTCAGTCCAGCGATCCGG
The DNA here is from genome assembly GCA_963779365.1 of uncultured Acidobacteriota bacterium. Lineage (GTDB taxonomy): Bacteria > Acidobacteriota > Terriglobia > Terriglobales > Acidobacteriaceae > TOLSYN. Next base: position 55,735 of record CAVZYB010000035.1, read on the forward strand.
CGGTGCTGGCTGACCGCAAGAAACAGATTGACGCGCTTACGGCGGATTTCAAGCGCCTCTCGAGCAGCGTGCTTCCGCTAGCCAAGGCCAGCCTGCTGCTCGACGCGACGACCAGCAATCTGGCGGAGTGGCGCGGCGAAACCCAGCGCGCCTACTCGACCCAGGGGCGGGAGTTGCTGCTGCGCATCGGAGCCTTGCTGCTGGCAATCGTAGTGGTCGCCATCGCCGCCGACGCCTGGCGGCGCGCCATCTTCCGCTACATCGCGGAGCAACGCCGCCGCTCGCAATTTCTGCTGCTGCGCCGCATCGTGGTCTCGGCGGTGATCATCCTCATCCTGGTCCTTGCCCTCTCGACCGAGATCGGCTCACTGGCGACCTTTGCCGGGTTTCTCACCGCGGGCGTGGCCATCGCGTTGCAGAACGTCATCCTCAGCGTGGCCGCTTACTTCCTGCTGATCGGGCGCTACGGAATCCGGGTCGGGGACCGCATCCAGATCGGCGAAGTCACCGGAGACGTATTCAATATCGGACTGGTCCGGCTATATCTGGTGGAGTTGGACGCCTCCGGCAGCGAAGCCCGGCCTACCGGACGCATCGTGGTCTTCTCGAACTCCGTGGTCTTCCAGCCGTCTTCCAACTTCTTCAAGCAGCTTCCCGGCTCCGACTTTGCCTGGCGGCAACTCTCGCTTACGCTGGCCACCGACGTCGATTATGCCTTCGCCCAGCAGCTTATCTCCGGCTACGGTCGCCAAGGTCTATGACACCTATAAGCCCGAACTCGATCAGCAGCACCGCGTGCTCGAAAGCTCGCTCGCCATTCACATCGGCAGTACGGAGCCGCAAACCCAGTTGCGGCTGCAGGCAAACGGTCTGGAGATCGTCATCCTCTACCCGGTCGTGCTCACCCAGGCGGCGGAGATCGATGACCGCATGACCCACGCCCTGCTGGACACCATCGAGGGCGAGCCTCGGCTGCACCTGGTGGGCGGCGGACTCACCAACATCAAGCCCGTGGACGCCACCCCCCACAAGCCTGTGCATAATTGAATCAACTGATACAATTGGGCAACCGGGGATGGTCGGCGCACCTCGTAGAAGTTCGACGCCAATGAGTATTCGATTCGATGAGTGATTCACCCGCAGCGCGCTTGCCGGAAGTTCCCGTGCCGGTTTCGAACCCCTGGCTGGTCGCCATCTCCGTGATGCTGGCGACGTTCATGGAGGTGCTGGACACCTCCATCGCCTCGGTGGCGCTGCCCTACATTGCCGGGTCGGTTTCCGCCACCAACGATGAAGCCACCTGGGTGCTCACCAGCTACCTGGTGGCCAACGCCATTATTCTTCCCGCCAGTTCATGGTTCTCGCAGCGCTTTGGGCGCAAGCGCTTTCTGCTGACCTGCATTGTGATCTTCACGATTTCTTCGTTTGCCTGCGGCGCCGCCGACAGCCTGGCCATGATCCTGATCGCGCGCGCCGTACAAGGGGCCGGCGGAGGAGCGCTGCAGCCCCTGTCGCAAGCCATTCTGCTGGAGAGCTTTCCGCCGCACAAGCGCGGGCAGGCGATGGCACTGTTCGGCCTCGGCGTGGTGGTCGCCCCGGTGCTCGGTCCCACGGTCGGCGGCTGGCTGACGGAAGCCTATTCCTGGCGCTGGGCTTTTTATATCAACATACCGATTGGAATCCTCGCCATCTTCATGATCATGCGCTACGTGCATGACCCCGATCTACATCCGCGACGCCAAGCCCGGGCGCTTTGATGGCATTGGCTTTGGCCTGCTCGCCATCTGGCTGGGGGCGTTGCAGATCGTGCTCGACAAAGGGCAGGAAGACGACTGGTTCGGCGCTACGTGGATTCGCTGGGCGGTCGCCATCCTGGTGGTTTGCTTTATCAGCTTTCTGGTCTGGGAGCTGCGCCAGCATAATCCATTGGTGAAGCTGCGGGTCTTCCTCAACCGCAATTTCTCGCTCGGCTGCCTGCTCATTGGACTGTTCGGCGGAGTGATCTATGCCATGATCACGCTGCTGCCGCTGTTTTATCAGGAATTGCTCGGCTACAACGCGCTGAGCGCGGGCATGGCGGTCAGTCCGCGCGGCTTTGGAGCCATTGTGGCCATGCCGCTGATCGGACTGATCGGCAGCCGCATCGACAACCGCTACATACTCGCTCTCGGCTTCACAATCTTCGGCGTTTGCGGCCTGTGGTTCGCCCGGGTTGACCTCGACATCTCGCAGTGGAGCATGCTCTGGCCGGTGATTATCAGCGGCTTCGGAGCCAGCATGGTCTTTGTTCCGCTGGCCACCACCAGCATGGCGGCGTTGCCGAATGAGGAGATCGGCAACGCCGCCGGACTCTTCAACCTGCTGCGCAACATTGGCGGCTCAATCGGAATTTCCATCGTGAACACGGTGGTGGCGCGCCACGAACAACTGCACCGCGTGGAGTTGTCGGCTCACCTCAACGGCACCAGTACGGCATTCCAGAATCTGCTGAGCGAAGCCACGGCCCTGGGCGCACGCACCGGTAACTCGCCCCTGCAGGCGTACGCAATCATCAACGGAATCCTCATCCAGCAATCCCGGCTGCTGGCTTATGTCGACGACTTCCAGTACCTGGCCGCCGTCTGCTTCCTCTGCATACCAATCGTTTTTCTGCTGCGCAAGGTTAGCGGCGAAGAAAGGCGCGGTCGGCGCCTGCGCACTGAGGGAAGTCGTCATTGCTGGTCCTGCTCCATGGCGTGCGCCAGGCGAATGACGGTGGCTTCGTCGAAGTGTTTGCCCAGGATCTGAATTCCAATCGGCAGGCCTTCGGAGTTATTTCCGCAGGGCAGTGAGATGCCCGGCACGCCGACCAGATTCGCCGTGACCGTGTAGATGTCGCTGAGATACATCGCCCACCGGATCGTCCGTCTTCTCGCCAAGTTTGAACGCCACGGTCGGCGAGACCGGGGTCACGATGGCATCGACACTGGTAAATGCATTCTGGAAATCGCGGGTGAGCAGGGTGCGAACCTGCTGCGCTTTCAAATAGTATGCGTCGTAGTATCCGGCACTGAGGGCGTAGGTGCCCAGCATGATGCGGCGCTTCACCTCCGCGCCAAAACCTTCGTCGCGGCTGCGCCGGTACATATCGGCGAGCGTTTTGACCTGCGGCGAACGGGTGGTGTAACGCACGCCGTCAAAGCGCGCCAGGTTGGCCGACGCCTCGGCGGTGGCCACAATGTAGTAGACCGGAATCGCGTACTCGGTATGGGGCAGCGAGACACTGACGATCTCGCAACCGGCCGTGCGCAGGGCGTCAATGCGGCGCTCGATGGCCTGACGAATCTCCGGGTCCAGACCTTCGCCGAAATATTCCTTCGGAATCCCGATGCGCAAACCCTTCACTTCGCGTCCGCACTCCGATGAGTATTTGCCCACGGGCACGTCCGCCGAAGTCGAATCGTGCGGGATCGCGTCCGGCGATGACCTCCAGCAAGGTTGCCGAATCTTTGACCGTGCGCGTCAGCGGCCCGACGTGATCGAGCGAGCTGGCAAAGGCGATCAATCCGTAGCGCGAGACGCGGCCGTAGGTGGGCAACAGTCCGACCACGCCACAGAACGCCGCGGGTTGGCGGATCGAGCCACCGGTATCCGAGCCCAGGGTTGCGACCGCGAAGCCGGCAGCAACGGCCGCGGCGGAGCCACCTGAGGAGCCTCCGGGAACGCGCGTGGTGTCGCGCGGATTGCGCACCGGATAGAAACGCCGAGTTCTCGTTCGACGATCCCATGGCGAACTCATCGCAATTGAGTTTGCCCAGGCAGACCGCGCCTGCGGCTTCCAGTCTCTCGACCGCCGTGGCATCGTAGGGGGCAATAAATTTATCGAGGAAGCGCGAGCCTGCCGTGGTGCGTTCGCCGCGCGTCATCAGCACGTCTTTGATGGCGACCGGAACTCCGGCCAGCGGCGGCAGCGGATCGCCTTTTTCCGCGAGGCGGTCGATGCGTTCCGCCTGCGCCTGGGCGCGCTCTTTGGTCAGCGTCAGGAAGGAGCCAATGGTCTGATCCTGGCTTGCAATCTGGGCGTAATGCGCCTCGGCCAGCGCCTGCGCGGATAGCTCGCGGCTTTCGACCAGCGAGCGCGCGGCGTCAATGGTGAGTGTATTGATATTCATCGATCTTTTATTCATCGATCTTTCTCCTTGGCTGCAGGCGCTGGGTTAGCGCTCGATTACTTTGGGGACACGGAAGCAGGTGCCATCGGTATCCGGCGCATTCGAGAGCGCAACCTCGCGGCTCAGTCCTGGTTTCACTTCGTCGGGACGCTGGGCGTAGGCAAACTTTTCGCTGCCCTGGCGCCCGGCGGAGGCAAAGGCCGAGACCACTTCGGCGAGCGGCTCCACGTTGCGCGTGTCCAGTTCGTTCAGCTTGTCGATGTGGTCCAGGATGGAGTTCAGATCGGCGACCATGCGCGTACTCTCGTCCGGCGTGAGTTCGAGATTCGCCAGGTCGGCTACGTAGGCTACGTCTTTTTCAGTGACCTTCATGAGTTCCTTTGGCTTACGAATGCTGTGCTGAAATTAAACTTTTCGCGGCGGCTTTGCGCAGCGTGGGTACGCGGCAACCGATGCCGCTCCGGCCGCAGGCGCTGGCGACCTGCAAGGGTGAATTCGATGCGCTCAACCCGGAGGAATGGATTGAGGCGGGCGAGAAACTGCGGAGCCATGGCGTAGAGCTGCGCGCGCCAAGTGGCATCGGGAACCTCGACCATCAGGGTCTGCTTCTGCTCGCACAGATTGCAGCCCAGCACGCGGGTTTTTTCGGCCACCGCTCGTCCGGCGGCAAAGTCCCATGCGGCTTCGGGCAACTGCTCCGGCGGCAGACGCTTTAACGTCTCCACCATGATGCGCTGCAATGTGTTGGAAACCCGCTCCATCGGTTGATTATAGCGGAGCGATCCTATCAACTGCCCTGGAGGGCGTTAGGTGGATACCTGGCGATGTTTCGTCAGGAATCCTTGAATGGGATCGTCTGTGCTGTCTGGCTCGTTTTTCTGCACGGCCATTTCCGCGAGCTTCATAAGCCCAATGCTTAAACGGACACTGCGGTTTGCGCGACCAACGTAGGGCAAGTCACCCCGTCCAACCCGAGGGAGAGTTGGACGGGGAAGATCGGTTCGAGCGCGTTGAGGAGTGATCTCTCTAGCGATTGGTCACCGACACAGCACTGAGCTACGGGACCGTGCAGATTCCCTGTGGCGACTGGGTCACGCAATTGTTAGGCGCCACCCACAGGTTGCCGGTCCCGGCTGTCTTAGTCCCGGTGCTGTGGTCAGTGGCATCGAAGTTCTGGCTGCCTGCCAAGTTACCGGCGTTGCCGAACGTGAGGTTGTCAATCAGAACGTTAGCCGAGCTGTTGGAGTGGACCTCGATGCCATTGGCCCCATTACTGCCGGCAAAACTGACCTCAACATCGTTGCCGTTGGACGCGTTCAGCTCCAGTCCGTTAATGTCGTTGTTGTTGAATTGATTGTTCTCAGTGTTGCCGTTGGATGCGTTGTTCAGGTAGATGCCATCCCCCTTGTTGTAATTGGCAACGTTGTTAAGGATCGACGCAGCGTTAGCTGTGCTACTGATTTCGATCCCACTGTTCCCCCCTGGAGTTTTGGTGCCGCTGCCGTTGTATTGGACCGAATTGTTATCAATAACGTCGGCACTGCCAGAGCTGAAATCGTAAATCCCGTCCCCCGAATTGTTGTTCACGTTGTTGAACTCCACCGTGTTTCTGCCACTGCTTGAGTTGAGCGCGATGCCTGTTCCGTTTCCGTGGATCGTGTTGCCGTTGATCGTCTCATTCCCCACACCCGCCTCGACGGCGATGCCGGTGGAGAAGCCGGTAATCTGAAAACCCTCGATGGTGGTGTGGCCTGCGTTCAATTTAAACCCGGGTAAGCTGCGATTGCCCGGCTCGAGTGTCACCGTTCCGTGCGTTATTATCGTCAGACCACTGGTCTCGACATTGACATTTTGCTTGTAGGTGCCTGCGCACACGATAATGGTGTCCCCAGAAACGGCATCGCTCACTGCCGTTTGGATATTCCCAGTCGGGAAATCGTGTGTGCCACAGGATCCTACGTAAACAGTGGAGGCTGCGTGCGCGGCAGTTGCTAGAGAGGTAACAAACACACACGTCAGGGCAAACTTCGCTACATGCTTGCAGTGGCTCATCTTTCTCTTTCCTTTCTTTCTCTTTCCTTTTCGGAGGGATCGTACCGGCGAGATTGGACCAGTGCAGTCTCTGACGCGACGTTTGTTGGAGATGTTGTATTAAATCGGGAGCAGGCGTGAGCGGTCTCTGGTTTGCATCTGGAGCGAGTTGGGGGGGCAGAGGTGGTTGTATTGAGGGCCACCACATTTCTTACGCAATAGCGGTGCTGCTTCTGACATGCGAACAGATACCTGTTTACTACAGGCCAAGTGACTCAGTATTCCAAAATGGCATTTTGATCGACCCACGCTACACGAGGAGGGATCGCCCGCACAGCCGCCAACTGAGGGCGGTTGCGGGCCACCGCCGGTACTCGCTGCGAAATCTTCGACTAGCCGTCTGGTCCAGATGCAACTCCCTTCGCTTGGCCTGCAATCCCAACCCCATACATCTTCTCTGGGAGGTCAATCGTATGCCGCTGATTCAGGTGAAATTAATTGAGAACGTTTTCTCGGACGAACAGAAGCGGGAGATGGTTCGGAAGCTCACCGACGCCATGGTTTCGATTGAAGGGGAGAACATGCGTCCGGTGACCTGGGTGGTGATTGAGGACGTCAAGAGCGGGGATTGGGCGATTGGCGGAAAACCGCTGACGACCGAGGACGTAAAGAATCTGGCGGCGGGGAAGAAAGCCGCCTAGACGGCGTTAGCGGCGGGGAAAGTTGCTCTCGGCAAATCCCATGGCTTCGTCGCGAGTGGCGATGGTGCCTTCGAGTTGCGCGTCCTCCACGGCGGCTAGAATCTCGGCAAAGCGCGGGCCGGGGTGAAATCCGGCGGCGATCAGGTCGTGTCCGTTGATCAGCGGCGGGGGACGCACGGCACCCGCCGGAATTGCATGCCCGCCGCTCCCGGGTGTAATCGTAGAGATCGAGATTGGCGTGGCTGGCGAGGCAGTCCAGGCGATGCAGCGCCAGATGCTCGTCGAAATCCGGCAGGCGCACGAAGCGCTTGAAGGTCGAGTCCTTCATCTTGCGCACGTCGGCAAAGCGCATGTGATTTTCCACCAGCGCGAGGATCTGCTCGCGATCGCGATTGCTGAAGCGCAGGCGGTGCAGCAGATCGTCGGCCATGCGCACGCCGATCTCGACGTGGCCGTCGAAGCGGATGCGGTCGGGCGCGCGGCGGAAGGTCGCAGGCTTGCCCACATCGTGCAGCAGCGCGCCCCAGGCCAGGGTCAGCGAGCATCCCGTCGGCAAGCTCTCCAGCAGCAGCAGAGTGTGCACCAAGACATCGCCCTCGGGATGATACTGCGGCGGCTGCTCCACGCCTTTCATCCGCGCGATTTCCGGCAGCACCTCGCGCAGCAGGCCGGTTTCATCCAGCAACTGGAAGGCGCGGCGCGCGTGGCCTTCGGTCAGCATCTTGGTCAGCTCGTCGCGAATCCGCTCGCCGGATACCTGGTGAATCTGCGGCGCGAGACGGCGGATGGCCGCGGCCGTCGCGGCCTCGATCGCGTATTCGAAGCGCGCGGCAAAGCGAACGGCGCGCAGCATCCGCAGCTTGTCTTCCTGGAAGCGCTGCTCCGGCTCGCCGATGGTGCGCACAATGCCGCGCTCCAGGTCGCGCTGGCCGTCGACGAAGTCCAGCAGCTCTCCGTGCGGAGTGTTGGGGCGCTCGGAGAGGGGATCGAGCAGCAGTCCGTTGATGGTGAAATCGCGCCGCTCCACGTCATGGTGCGCCGAGGTTGGTATAGCGCACCGAGTCGGGATGCCGGCCGTCGAGATAGGCTCCGTCGGAGCGGAAGGTGGCGACCTCGATGTGTCCGCGCTTCATCGCCGTTCGCCCAGAACCTTCAGCGGCACCAGCACGACTCCGAAGCGCGCGCCGACCGCATAGGTCTCGGGAAAAATGCGCATGACCTCGTCGGGCGTGGCCGAGGTGGCAACGTCATAGTCGGCAGGCTCACGGCCCAGCAGCAGGTCGCGCACGCATCCGCCCGCCACAGGGCCTGATGGCCGCGCCGGCGGAGAAGACGGACGGCCTGCAGTGCGGCATCGCGCTGCATGGCATCGCTCGACATATCGCTAGGCGTATCGCTCTGCGTATTAGTCGACATGAGGACATTGTAGATCGGAGGCGGTATTCTTTAAGGGTGGACAACGGTGCATTGATTCTGGGAATTGAGAGTTCGTGCGACGAGACGGCGGCGGCGATGGTGCGCGGCGGCGACGAGTTGGTGTCGAGCGTGGTGGCTTCGCAGATCGCCACCCACTCTCCCTACGGCGGCGTGGTGCCGGAGCTGGCCAGCCGCGAACATCTGCGCGACTGGTGCCCGTGACCCGCGCGGCGCTGGCCAAGGCGGGGCTGAGCTATGCGGATATGGACGCCATCGCGGTCACCAACGGCCCGGGGCTGGCCGGAGCGCTGCTGACCGGCGTGAGCTTTGCCAAGTCGCTGGCCTGGGCCTTGCAAAAGCCGCTGATCGCCGTCAATCACATCGAAGGCCACATCCATGCCGTGCTGCTCGAAGAGCGCAGAGGGGCACGGAGCCATCGAGTTTCCCGTGCTGGCGCTGGTGGTCAGCGGGGGACATACGCATCTGTTTTTGGCCGAGCAGCGCGACGATGGCTGGCACTATGAAAACATTGGACACACCCGCGACGACGCCGCCGGGGAAGCCTTCGACAAGACCGCCAAGTTGCTGGGCCTGGGCTATCCCGGCGGCCCGATCATCGACCGCATCGCGAAGTTCGGCGACCCGGCGGCGGTGAAGTTCACCTTCGCGCAGCTCAAGCATGCGGCCCGCCAAGAATCCAAGCGCGCCGGACGCATGGAGCAGGATCGCAAGCGCTTCGATTTCAGTTACAGCGGAATCAAAACGGCGGTGCTGCGCTACGTGGAAACCCATGGCATGTTCTGCCTCGATCGAGGCGCGGCGGGGAGCCCTGCTGGCGATCGCCACACCCACTGATGAAGATTTCCAGCGCCTCTGCGACCGGCGACTCTCGACCTGGTGGCCAGTTTCCAGGCGGCCGTGGTAGCGATCTGACGCAGCGGACGATGGCGGCGTGCGACGAATATGGCGTGCAAACGCTATTGGTGACCGGCGGCGTGGCCGCCAACAGCGCTCTGCGGGCGAGCTTTGAGCAGCGCGCTCCGCGCCGCGGGTGCAGGTTCACTTCCCTTCGCGGGTAATGGCTACCGATAACGCAGCGATGATTGCCGCCGCCGCCTACTCAAAGTGGCGGGCGCGGGAGTTTTCTGGACTGGAGATCTCGCGGAAGCCAACCTGCAATTGCGCTAAGGTAATTCTGGCCGGGCTGAGAATGCGAGGGTGGCGTCGAGGGCACGGCCAAGCTGGGCCTCGATGTCGATGTCCTTGAAGATCACGGCAGAGGTTCCGGACGGCATATCCGTGGTGAGTTCGCTGGCGCTGCGGCGGGCCGCGACGACAATGATGGGAGTATCGGCAAAGCCCGCGAGCTGCCTGATTCGGGA
>CAVZYB010000036.1:0-96057 GCA_963779365.1 uncultured Acidobacteriota bacterium
GCTTAAGCTCGCCGGTGTAGATCTGGCGCGGGCGGTTGATCTTCAGCCGCGTCGCGTCGTGGATCTCCTTGTAATTGGCAATCCAGCCAGGCATCCGCCCGATGGCGAACAGGACGGTGAACATGTTTACCGGAATGCCGATCGCGCGCAGGATGATGCCCGAATAGAAGTCCACGTTGGGATACAGCTTGCGCTCGATAAAGTAACTGTCCCTGAGCGCCGTTTCCTCCAGCTTCCGCGCGATGTCCAGGAGCGGATCGTCGATGTGGAGCTTCGCCAGGATCACGTCGGCGGTCTTCTGCAGGATGCGCGAACGGGGATCGAAATTGCGATAGACGCGGTGCCCGAAACCCATCAGCCGGAGGTTGGAGCCCTTCTCCTTCACCTTCTCCATGTAGTCCTTCGGCGAAATTCCAGATTTGTGAATCTCCTCCAGCATCTCGATCACGGCCATGTTGGCGCCGCCGTGCAACGGCCCCCAGAGTGCCAGCACGCCCGCGGCGCAGGATGCAAACATGTTCGCGCCGGAACTTGCCACCATGCGCACGGTGGACGTTCCGCAGTTCTGCTCGTGGTCGGCGTGCAGAATCAAAAACTGGTTCAGAGCGTGGGCCACGTCAGGGTCGGGCGCGATATGTCCGTAGGGCACCGAAAACATCATGTGCAAAAAGTTTTCGACATAGGCGAAGTCGGGACGCGGGTACATCATGGGATGCCCGATGCTCATCTTGTAGGTCGCCGCGGCGATGGACCGCACTTGCGAAATCAGGCGCGCGGCGCTCTCTTCGAAGTTGTATTCGTCTTCGTACCCCAGCACTTCCGGGATCGAAACAGCCGATCGCATTGATCATCGCCGACAAGATGGCCATCGGAGGCGCGTTGTTGGGAAAACCCTGGAAGTGGTTGCGCATACTCTCGTGGATCATCTCGTGCTTGGTCAAAAGCGACGAGAAGCGAGCCCGCTCCTGTTCGTTCGGGAGCCTCCCGCCGATCAAGAGCCAGGCGGTTTCCACGAAGGTCGAATGTTCCGCCAGCTGTTCGATCGGGTAGCCGCGGTATCGCAGAATACCTTTGTCGCCGTCGATGTAGGTGATGGCCGATTGGCAGGAGCCGGTGTTCGCGTAGCCCTCGTCGAGGGTGATCATTCCGGTCTTGGAGCGCAGACCGGAAATGTCGATGCCGACTTCCTTCTCGGTTCCTTCGACGACCGGCAGCTCCCAGGTTTGTCCGTTGTATTCCAGACGGGCGGTGGACATGTTTAGGTTTTCTCCAGATCTCAATTCTTGCACTTTGGACGCCAGCTCGCAATCCCGCGAGACAGCGCCATCTGCGGCAACGGCCGCGGATTCACGAGCGAGCTGCTTTTCTCAGCAGTTCGCTCAACGCGTGTACGTCGGACGCGGGCGCGTCACTGACGATGAAGTAGCGCAGCCCGCCTTCACTCCATGTCTCCATTTGGAGGGCAAGCCGGGTGGATGTGACCGTTCCCTCGTGAAAAGGAAATTCTCGCGGCTCCTCCTTAAAGATAAATACCGAGAGCTGATGCTTGCGCAGGCTGAACAGTAACTGGGCGCCCGAACTGCGCTCAAAATAGGCAACTCGTCCGCCGACCAGCGTGAACCCGGAATCCTGCAACTCCGGAAGATTGAAGGAGAATGGCAGCTTCCCGGCAAACCACGGTTTCACCGTATGCTTGTCCGTCGAGATTACGTCCACCGGGTTGGAGCTAGCCAGAGCCGTCACGTGCAGATCTGCAATCTCGGTGAGCTCACGTTCGCGTCCGTTGCGATCCAACAAAACTGCGATTGACGCGATCAGCAACACGGCGGCAATCCCGGCCAGCGCGAGCCTGGGTTTGCGCATGACGTAGCGCATGTCGAACCACCGCCGCTTGCTGCTGGACCGTATGCTCTGCTCCATACGCAGGCGAAACTCCGGAGACGGCACGTAGCGCGACGCCGCCGTACGGATCGCGCGCTTTGCCTGCAGCAACTCCAGCGCCTCAGCCGCGCAACTGGCGCAGCCGCGCAGATGAGATTCGAAGTCCGCCAGTTCACCGGCGGGGAGTTCGCAATCAACGTAGCGCGCCAGCTTCCCGTGGATTTCGTCGCAGGTCATTTCAATGCCCTCCGAATGCTGGCCTCGCTCAGCAGTTCGCGCATGGCCTTTCGTCCCCGCGAAAGCCGCGACATCACGGTGCCAATCGGAATTGCCAGGGTCTCAGAAATCTCCTGATAGCTCATCTCTTCCACGTCGCACAGTAGAATCACTTCGCGATACGGCACCGGAAGCCCATCCAGAGCGGCTTGAATCGTCTGCTGATCCAAGCTGGAAATCAGCATCGACTCCGGTGTCCCGTCTGCAATGGGCTCCACGGGCGCGGCCTCCTCATCATCCAGAGAGACCGTCGCAGCCTTGAGTCCGGCACGCGAAGTGAGAAACGTGTTCTTCAGAATCCGGTACATCCAGGCGCGGAAATTCGTTCCCTGACGAAAGGAACCAAACCCCTTCAGAGCCTTCATGCAGGCTTCCTGCACCAGTTCCTCCGCCTCACTGCGATCCTGCGTAAGCCAGTGCGCAAAGTTGTACAGGCGCCCAAACAGCGGCATTGCCAGCTCTTCGAAAGTTCCGAAATCACTCTGAGTGTCAGCCACGGCACACTGAGGATAACTCAGGACGACGGATTTTATTCCCGGCAAAGTGACGAGAATTCGCTCTCGGGTGAGTCCGCAGGGGCTCTCCGGATATGGAGGATGAGAGCGAGGAGTAGGGAGTTACTGACCGAGCAGCGAAGCGACCTTCTCGAGCATCTGCGGTGGCGGCACGGGTTTTGCCAGCACTTCAAAGGTGTGGCCCTCTCGGCGAGCCGCGTCCAGCAGGTCCTGGGTATCCGCGTTGCCGGAAAACAACAGTACCCGGCAGTCCGGATAAGCCGTTCGGATCGTCTTAGCCATCGCCAGGCCATTCATACCAGGCATCACCACGTCGGAGACCACCAGCGACGGCCGATTGGTTCTGACGAAGGCCAAGGCGTCTTCCGCGCCGTAGACCGCCGTCGCCGTGTAGCCCGCCCGTTGGAAGATCAACGCCAGGGTATCGGCCAGTGCCGCTTCGTCATCCACCACCAGTATTCTTGCGTTTATTGTGGCCACCCCTCGGGGCTCCATATTCAAAGTACCTGCGTAGTCTCTTCCCCGGCAGGGAAGGCGATGGAGAATACTGTACCGCTTCCGAGCTTGCTGCGAACCCGAATCGTTGCTTTGTGTTTATCGACGATCTGTTTCGTAACCCAGAGTCCCAAACCGGTCCCGACCACTTCTTTGGTGGTAAAGAACGGTTCGAAAATCTTCTTTTGCCGCTCCAATGGGATTCCTGAACCCGTGTCGGCGATGGTGAAGCGCACCCGGCGATCACCGTTTTTTCCCAGCGACCGGGATAGCCGGAGCCGGATCCTGCCCCGGCGCGGAACCGCATCCATGCTGTTCGAGATCAGGTTCGAGATTACCTGCTGAATTTCACTGCTGAATGCGTTGATACGATCAACCTCAGGACAGCGCTGTTCAATCGTAATCTCCCTCGATTTTAGCCGGGAGGTGAATAATTTTACAATGCTGTCCACGCTTTCGCGCAGATCGATTAACTTCGGTGCGGTGCTATCGCGATGGAAGGCCAAGGTCTGCCTGGTAATGTGCGTGACCCGGTCGAGCTCCTGGACGGCTAACTCCAAATACGACTTTGTCGCCTCCGTGGTTTCCGGATCGGTCAGCGCAAGGTAAAGAGCATGGCCAATCGTTTCCAGCGGGTTGTTGATCTCATGGGAAATCGTTGAGGCCATGCGGCCCAGGGATGCCAGTTTCTCGCTGCGCAGCAGCGCTTCCTCCGAACGCTTGCGTTCGCTGATGTCCAGCACGATGCCGATGTAACTTGCGACCTCGCCGTCGGCATCACGCACCGGCTGCCCGCGCGACATCAACCAGCGTTCCGCGCCGTCGGCAGCGCGCACTCGCCACTCCACAATCAATTCCTTGCCATCGCGGACCGCATCCTGCACCGCTTTTTCAACCCGAGCCCGGTCCTCCGGATGGATCAATTGCAGCCACGCCTGATAGGACGGTTCGCAACTCCCCGGGGTCAGGCCGTACACCTTCCACGCCTCGTCCGACCAGAAATTTGCACCGGTCTGCAAGTCCCATTCCCAGGTGCCGGCATTGGCCGCAATGTGCGCCAGCCGCAGCCGGGCCTCGCTCGCCCGGAGCACACCTTCTGAGCGCTTGCGCTCCGTGATGTCCCGATTTATCTCCAGAATTCGCTCGACGCCATCGCTGCCGACGATGAGCTGATGCCGGGCTGAAACCACCAGCACACGACCGTCCTTAGTGATGTGGCGCAGCTCACCTTCCCAGTTGCCGTCGTCCCGCAGCTTCGCCTCAATCTCCGCAAACAAAACGCCATGGATGGTCTTGAGCAACTCGTGAGGGCTGTGCCCCAAAGCTTCGCTCTCCGTGTAGCCGTAGAGCTGCTCCGCGCCCCGGTTCCAGCTCTCAATGCTGCCGCCGAGCTGCCACACGATGATCGCATCGTAGGAAAGCCGCAGCAGGTCAGCCTGCCGCCTCACCGCCTCCAGGGCCTGCTTGCGCACCGTAATGTCGGTCATCGTGAGTACGCAACCGACGATGTCAGAGGTGTTTTTGATCGGGGCAGCGGTCAGCAGCAAAGAAACAGATGTGCCATTGGGACGCCATAAACATGCTTCCTGCGTTCGCAGCGTGCGTCCCCCGAGTACGTCATAGATCGAAAAAGGCTCTCCGGCATCGGAAGTTTCATCGTTGACTTCCAGCGGCAATGCCACGTTGAAGTTCTGATATAGCGGGTTACAGCCGCAGAGATCTTCCAGCGCCCGGTTGGTAAGAATGATGGTTCCGCTTTCGTCGCATACGGCAATGGCTTCGGCGGCGCTCTCCAGAATCGAGGTGGACAGTTTTCCAGCGGCGATCAGTTCATCTCTTTTATTGCGTTCCGTCAGATCGGTTATCACCATGCAAAGCGCGGGGGGCTCGACCGATCTCATTTGGCTGAGTGAAATATACACCGGAATCCGGTTACTCCCGCCAGATTGAAAATCGAGTTCGGCCTTGCACGCCTCTCCGCCTTGCGCATGGGCAAGCAAGGCTTCGAAATCATGCATGGATTCAGCCGTCACCAGCTGCGTCACATGGCTGCCGATAATTTGCTCCATCGGAGTTTTGAGCAGATCTGCCAGCCGCTGATTGCAGTAGAGCACCATCCCGTCGATCCCAAGGGTGGCGGCGCCTTCATTCATGGCTTCCACCAGGGCGCGGTAGGCGTACTCGGCGCCCTTCAGGGTGAATACCTGGTCGCCTTCCGGCCCAGACACCACCACCGCATCCACGTCGCCTGACTGGATGGCCCCGATCACGTCCTGGGCTTCGGAGAGCTTGCTTTCAGCCTCGGCCAGGCGAGCCCGCAGCCACTCATTCTCGCGGATCAGTTCGTCGCCGGATTTTACGGACGGGCCTGCCATGTATCCTCAGTGCCTCAAGTTGAGACCAACTACAATCCGCTCGGTGTTGGACATATCGCCCACAAACCTCTGAGGCGGAAACGGCAGCTCTTTGATCAGGGTTGGAACCGCGACGATCTGTGCCGTTTTCGTGGCTGCAGGCTGCTGATAAACATCGATGACTTCCAGTTCGTAGTGTCCCGGAAGATGCTGGTCGCAGATGCGGCGCACGTTGGCAATGGCCAGGGCGGAGCGCGTACTGCTGCCGGAGACGTAGAGCCGGAACAGGTAGTGGGGCTGAGCCAACTCGGCAACCAGCTTCTCGAACTCCTGCAGGGTCTGGCTTACGTCAGCATCCTCCGCCCCGTCGCCGTTCGGCGGATTGCCTTTTTCCGGTCTGGAACTCATCTATTCTCCAGTCTGAACTGCCTGTGACGAGCGCAGGTCGAGCCCTACCAACACGCGTTCCTCGTTCGCCAGATCGCCGATAATCTTCTTTACCGGGGGAGGCAATTGCCTCACCAGGCTGGGCACGGCGACAATCTGGTCCCCTTTGGCAAGCGTCGGATTCACCAGCAGGTCGACCACTTCGATCTCGTACTGTCCTTTTAGATGCGTTTCGCAGATGCGCTTGAGGTTGGCGAATGCTGCCACCGATTTTGGGGTCTGCCCCGCGACGTACAGCCTCAATAGCCACAGTGCTGGCTTCCGCGGTTCCTGTCCAGGCTCCTGCCTAGCGTCTTTTTCGCCCACCGTTGCCTCCCTTGCCGGAAGCTGCGCCCTTGACGGCCGGGCGTTTTGCCGCTGGCCGCTTATCGGCCGAGTTGAGCTCTTCTGTATAGATGCCGCCCAGGCGAATTCCATCGTCGGTCAGCAAAAACTCGCGCATCTCGTGGGAGTGGGCCATGCCGCGCGATTTCAGCACGTACAGGGCGCAGCTTCGGCGGCCCTCGTGCTCCACATCGCGCAGCAACAACCACGAGTCCATGATCGATGAGATCGCCTCATCCGTGCTTTCCAGCCTGCCCCCAAGGCTGGAAAGATGGGTGAACATGGCGGTGATCTGCTTCATCTTCAGGAAGTCCACCAGCCGCGTGAGCATCGACTTCACCCCGCCGCGCTCGGACGACGTAATGAAGTTCGTGATCGGGTCCAGCACCACTACCGTCGGATCGACCCGCTTGATGATCTGATGAATGGAGGCCAGGTGTGCTTCCAGGCCCAAACTGCTGGGGCGTACGTTGTGGAAGTGCAACAGCCCTTTCTTGACCCAGGGTTGAAGGTCGAGCCCAATCGAGGACATATTACGGATGAGCTGATCGGTGGACTCTTCGAAGCCGAAATACAGCGCCCGCTCACCACGCTCGCAAGCCGTTTTCAGAAACGTCATCGACAAACTCGACTTGCCTGTTCCCGCCGTACCGGAGGCCAGGATGCTGCTGCCGCGAAAGAATCCCTTGAGGCCCAACATCTCATCCAGATCGGCAACCCCCGAGGAAATTCGCTCTGCCGAAGCCTTGTGGGTAAGGCCAATCGAGGTAACCGGCAGCACCGAAATTCCGCTCTCGCCCATCAGGAAGGGATACTCGTCCGTCCCATGCAGGCTGCCGCGATATTTCACCACGCGCAGCCGGCGGGTTGAGAGCTGTTCGTTAACCCGATGGTCAAGCAGGATCACGCAGTCGGCAACATACTCTTCCAGCCCGTAGCGGCTCAGCGCTCCATCGCCGCGCTCGCCGGTCACAATGGCGGTCAGTCCCCGGTCTTTCAGCCAGCGGAAGAGGCGGCGCAACTCCGCCCGGATGATCGATTGATTGCGCAGCCCGGCAAACAAAACCTCGATGGTATCCAGCACCACCCGCTTCGCCCCAATCGTATCAACGGCGTTTCCCAGACGGATGAAGAGTCCTTCCAGATCGTACTCGCCGGTCTCCTCAATCTCGCTGCGCTCAATAAAGATGTGGTCGATAGCGAGCTTGCCGTCCTTCTGCAATTGATCGAGATCGTAGCCAAACGAGGCGACGTTCTGGGCGAGATCTTTTTCGGTCTCCTCAAACGCCAGAAAGACGCCGGGCTCGCCATAATCGACGATACCGTGGATGAGAAATTCCATCCCCAAAACCGTTTTGCCCGAACCGGCGCTGCCGCACACCAGGGTGGTACGTCCCGTAGGCAGGCCGCCGTTCGTGATCTCATCCAGACCTTCAATTCCGGTCGGGGTCTTTTGTAGAGAATTTCCGTTCGAGTTCGTCGATGTGGATGCCATAGAAAAGGTCTTTCGCCCCATGCACAAGTAGGGGAATTACCGGCACATGCTCCCGGCTGCTAGCAATCAAAAGTTGATAATTTACAAACTTATTCTAGACGCGTTCTTTAGCTTGGTACAGAGGAATCAAAAACATAGGCAGAGTACCGGCCAAGTAGGAATGTACGACACAAGACATAGGCAAAGCGCCCCATGCGCCGAATCCTGAGCCGCGCATCGCGGTGTGACGGCGTGAGCGGAACCAGCCATCCCCACCTGTTATTCTAGAGGCGTTCCACCATTCAATCAGGGCGGGAATCGCCCGATTCCGGTCCCAGTCTTTTTGAGGAAATCATGGCTGCATTAATCGACGCCATCGACGTCAAGCGCAAGATGTTTTTCGAACTCGACAACACCCCATTCGTTTGCCTGGACGTGGAGGTGAATACACCCACCGCAAGGGGCGGACAGACCCTGGTTCGCCTGAAGATGCGCAACCTCATCACCCGCGCCGTCTTTGACAAATCGTTCAAGGCCAGCGACAAGTTCAAGGAACCCGACCTCGAGATGGTCCAGGCTTCCTACCTCTACAGCGACGGAGACGGTTCGCACTTCCTGGATCAGGAGACCTTCGAGACCGTTACGCTTCGCGAAGAGATGATCGGGGATGCCCTGGACTTCCTCATCGAGGGAGCCATCATCGAGTTGCACAAGTACAACGGCAATCCCATCGGATTGCAACTCCCGCCCCATGTGGAGTTGGCGGTCGCCTACACCGAACCCGGTGTCCGCGGTGACACCGCAGGCGGCAACGTGACCAAGCCTGCCAAACTGGAAACCGGAATCGAAATCCGCGTTCCCCCCTTCATCAAAGAAGGCGAAAAAGTCAAAGTATCTACCGAAACGCGGGAATTCGCCGGGCGGGCCTGAGTCGTAAGCAGGCATTGGCGCGCTGAGTTACGTGCGCTGAGTTGCGCGCGTTGGGTTACGCGCGGGGCCGGTCACGCATGGCGTGCCGGCCCTTGCTGCGTCTATCCTGCCGCCGGTCAGAGCGGATGGTTGGGATCTTCGGACACCGCTTCGAGGTTGCCGCCTGTGGCCGTTACCGGAATGATGGGCTCCTCCTCCGGGCTGGCGCAGCGCATGGCGTCCAGAACCCGGGAGGTATGCTGCCCACGGCGCATCACCATGCGTCCGGTGCGTGAGATTTCAAGAATGGTATTTTCGCCCTCGCTGAGTACCTGGATGAGCCCTTCGATCTTCGAGGTGGCGCCGGTGATTTCCAGCATCAGCGATTCCGGTGCGAGATCGACGATGCGGGCGCGGAAGATCTCCGCCAGTTGAAAGATGGGCGCGCGGGAGTAGGGCGTCGCCGCCACCTTGATCAGGGCAAGCTCTCGCGTGACGCAAGAGAACTGGCCCAGATCGTCCACGTCGAGAACATTTTCCAATTTGAACAGAGAGGCCTTGATGCGATGGCCGGAGCCGGGGGCGCCTCGGCAACAATCGTCATGCGCGAGACCTCCGCGCGCTCGGAGTGGCCCACGGTGAGCGAGATGATGTTGATATTCAAGCGCCGGAACAATGAGGCAACGCGGGTGAGCACGCCGGGCTTGTCTTCCACCAGTGCGACAAAGGTATGCAGCATAACGGTCCTTTCAGCAAGTTAGCGGGCCAGCAACTCGGCAACCGCCGCGGGCTATGGCTCTTCCGAGGTTTCCAGTAGCGGGTTGTGCCCATTGGACGGGCGGCGGATCATCTCATCGAGGGCGGAGCCGGGCGCAATCATCGGATAGACGGCGTCCTCTTTTTCGACCATGAAGTTGATCAGGAACGGGCCCCCGGAGCGGCGCGCAACATCCACCGCAGGCAGAACCTCCGAACGGCTGCGAACCGTGGCGCCGGGAATGCCATGGGCTCCGGCCAACTTGACGAAGTCCGGCGAAAGGATGGGAGAGCAGGAGTAATTGCGTTCGTACATGAACTCCTGCCACTGCCGGACCATGCCGAGGAAGCCATTGTTGATGACCGCGATGTTGATGTCGAGGTGCTCCTGCATGATCGTGGAGAGTTCGGCTGCCGTCATCTGGAAGCCCCCATCCCCGGCAATCACCCAGACTTCTTTTTCCGGGCACGCAATCTTCGCACCGATCGCCGCCGGCAGCGCAAAACCCATGGTGCCCAGCCCGCCGGAGGTAATCAGCGAGCGCGGCGAGTCGTGCTTGTAATATTGCGCCTCCCACATCTGGTGCTGGCCGACGTCGGTAACGACAATGGCCTTGCCTTCGGTGGCGCGCCACAGGTCGTGGATGACGTGGGCGGCGTAGAGGTGGCCGAGATCCGGCAGGTTCTTAATGTCGCGCACGGCGGCATCGCCCTTTAGCGTGTTGACCGCGCGAATCCAGGTAGAGTCGCGGCGCGGCGCGATCTGCGGCAGCAGCGCTTCGAGAATCTCGCGCAGATCGCCAATCAGGGCAACGTCGGCCTTGACGTTCTTATTGATCTCCGACGGGTCAACTTCAATGTGGATCTTCTTCGCGTTGGGCGCATAGCTGGTGAGCACGCCGGTAACCCGGTCGTCGAAGCGCATGCCGCAGGCGATCAGCAGATCGGACTGCTGGATGGCCTGGTTGACCCAGGCTTCGCCGTGCATTCCCATCATGCCGAGAGAGAGGTCGTGTGAGGCAGGGAAGGCG
This sequence comes from uncultured Acidobacteriota bacterium, assembly GCA_963779365.1. Taxonomy (GTDB): domain Bacteria; phylum Acidobacteriota; class Terriglobia; order Terriglobales; family Acidobacteriaceae; genus TOLSYN. The sequence continues at coordinate 10,463 of CAVZYB010000036.1, forward strand.
CCAAGGCCCAGGAGCGTGGAGGCGACCGGGATCTGGAGACGCTCGGCCAAGGTGCGAATCTGATCCGTGGCATTGGATTTCAGAATCCCATGCCCAGCGAGAATAATTGGGCGCTTGGCCGCAAGGATAAGCTGGAGGGCCTGGTTGAGCGCGTCCTCCTCGGCGGAGAGCATGGGGTGCGGACGGTGCGGCGAGGGCTCGGCGGCGGCAAAATCGAAATCGGCCAAACCCTGCTGCGCGTCCTTGGTGATATCCACCAGCACCGGCCCCGGGCGTCCGGACCTGGCCACCAGGAAAGCCTCGCGCAGCACCCGCGCGATATCCTGCGCGTGGGTGACCACGTAATTGTGCTTGGTGATGGGCAGGGTGACGCCCGTAATGTCGATTTCCTGGAAGGCATCGGTGCCGAGCAGCTTCGAGGAGACCTGGCCGGTGATGCAGACCATGGGAACCGAGTCCATCATGGCCGTGGCGATGCCGGTGACCAGATTGGTGGCTCCCGGGCCGGAGGTGGCAATGACGACTCCGACCTTGCCCGAAGCGCGGGCGTAGCCGTCGGCCGCATGGGCCGCACCCTGCTCGTGGCGCACCAGGATGTGGCGGATCGGGTATTTGCGCAGAGCGTCGTAGACGGGCAGGATCGCGCCTCCGGGATAGCCAAACACTTCGCGAACACCCTCGCCTTCGAGGGTGGCCCAGACGATCTCGGCGCCGGTGAGGCGCGTGGGTTGGTGGGCGGCGGATGCCGGTATTTCGCTCATTGCGGTTCCTCCATATCCATGTTGCGGCTGCTAAAAGCGGTTTCTCGGGTAGTCTGAGCTGGTGAACGGCTCGACTGGAAGAAAAGGACGCCACTGCAGCGTCCATTCTCTGCTGCTTCATCCCGAACCGTCTGCTCACCTGTTTGTGATCGATTCAACGCACGCCTGTTGCCGCGTGCATGGGCTGGAAGGCGATCAACGCAGCGCTCAACGCGGCGGTCAACGCTCGCTTCCTGTTTCTCTTCTGACAGTCTAACAGTGACCGGTGGCAAATGTTAATAGCCACCCTGCCCAGTTTGGATACGCCATTTTATCTGGATTAGCGCCGTTTGCAAGCTGTTCTCGCCTGATTGGCCTGGCATATTATGATGAGTGACATGCCGCCCATCGACGAACGCTATTCACGACAGCTACTGTTCCCAGGCATTGGCCCGGAGGGGCAGCGCAAACTGGCACAGTCGCGCCTCGTCATCGTCGGCTGCGGAGCCACCGGTTCGGTCCTGAGTTCGCTTCTGGTTCGCGCCGGGGTTGGCTACGTCCGCCTCATCGATCGCGACTACATTGAGCCCAGCAATCTGCAGCGTCAGGTTCTGTTCGACGAGCGCGATGCCGCCGAGTCGCTGCCCAAGGCAATTGCCGCTCATCGCAAGTTGCAGCAGATCAACTCCACCGTGACCGTCGAGCCCCACGTCGAAGACCTTACTCCGGGGAACTGCGAGGAGCTACTCGAAGAGACCGATCTCATCCTCGACGGCACCGACAATTTTGAGACCCGCTATCTGCTCAATGATTACGCCGTGCGCGAAGGCCGTCCCTGGATCTACACTGCCGCCGTCGGCAGCTATGGCGTGACCATGAATATCCTGCCCGGGGAAAGCGCCTGCATGGCTTGCGTCTTTCCTCAACCTCCGGCGGGCGCCGTTGAAACCTGTGACACCGGGGGCATCCTGAACTCCGCCGTCAACCTGATCGCATCGCTGGCCGTCACCGAAGCGATGAAGTTCCTGGTAGGCGCGAGCCCAGCGATGCGCCGGACGCTGTTATCATTTGACGCCTGGCATAACGACCACTCCGAGATTCGCGCCGATCATCCGCGCGCCGATTGCAGCGTCTGCCAGCAGCGCAACTTCCTTTATCTCGGCGGACGCGCTCACCCCCACATCTCCCTGTGCGGACGCAATTCGGTGCAGATCCACGAGCGCCACCGCCCCATCAACTTCACCGAACTCGAAGCCCGGCTTTTGCCGCACGGCGAAGTTCGCTACACCGAGTACGTTTTGAAGTTCCAGCGCGCGCCCTTCGAGCTAACCTTGTTCCCCGATGGAAGGGCCATCATCAAGGGTACTACCGACACTGGAGTTGCTCGCAGCTTCTACGCGCGTTTTATTGGCTCGTAGAACGAATGGAAAGCACATTGCGCATCCTCGTTCTCAGCATTAATTACTGGCCTGACGAAACCGGAATCGCAGCCTTCAATACCTGGCGGTGCGAATACCTTGCCGCGCAAGGCCACCAAGTCACCATCTGCACCGGCCCTCCGTACTATCCGCAATGGCGTGTGCCGGAGCCCTACCGGGGCAAGCTTTTGCAGCGCGAAGTGCGCAATGGAGTCACCATCCTCCGCTCCTGGATGTTCGTGCCCACGAGGCTCAGCACGAAGCAGCGGATTCTGCACGAGGCCTCGTTCCTGGCGTCCTCGTTTCTCCGCGCGCTCGCCGGACGAAAACCCGATCTGATCTACGCCGTCTCGCCACCGCTAGGGCTGGGAATGACGGCCGCAACCCTCGGCCGCCTGTGGCGCGTCCCTTTCATCTTTGACGTGATGGATCTGCAACCGGATGCGGCGGTCGAATTGGGAATGATGCAAGGGCAGTCGCTCCTCAAGTTTCTCTACCGCGTCGAGAGGCAGGCCTACACTCGGGCCGCGCTCGTCGGCACCATCACGGAAGGCATGCGGCAGCGCATCGTGCAGAAGGGAATCGATCCCGCGAAAGTCGTTTTGTTCCCGCCGCGCGCCGACTCATCCCTCTACGCCCTGCGCGAGCGCACCGACGGCTCGGCTTTCCGCGAGAAATATGGATTGCAGGGAAAGCTCATCGTCTCGCATTCCGGAAACATGGGAGTGAAGCAGGGCCTGGAGGTGATTCTGGAAGCTGCCGCGAAATCGCGCGAGTGCAAGGATATTCAATATCTATTCGTCGGCGACGGCGCGATGCGCCTCCAACTGCAAGCCGCGGCGCAGGCCCGCAACTTGAGCAACGTGCGCTTCCTGCCGTTGCTGGAAAGTGATTCGTTCGGGGAGATGCTGGCGGCCACCGGCATTGCTCTGATCACCCAGCAGAAGATCGTCTCCGACATTGTCTTCCCGTCCAAAGTCGTAACCCTGCTCTCTGCCGGTTGTCCGGTGATTGCCGCCGTAAGGTCCGGAAGCGAAGTTGCCCGCGCAGTCCTGCGCTCAGGAGCCGGGCTGGTGGTGGAACCGGAGAATGCCGACGCTCTTTTGGCGGCGATTCATCAGCTCGCGCAGAGCCGGGAATCGCTCGATCGCATGAGCCTTCTGGCCCGCCAGTTCGCCATTGACTCATGGGATGAGCGTCGTACCCTGCCGTGCATGGAGCAGGAATTCCTGCAGTGCGTCAAGCGCTGGCCGTATCGCTGCGATGCCGCTACTTCAGATTAGCCGCCAACGGCATTCGCTTGCTCAATCGCCTCATTGATCGGCCGTGGCTCGAAGATGCCCCTGAAGTCCATAGATTTCCTGGATGGTCGGGATAGGAAATTTCATTAGCGACCAAGTTTCATAAGCAGCATCTAACCTCCCAGAAGCGGACACTCCGTTCGATAACGCGGAGGTTAGCCCGCAGAGGGAGGCATCAATTGAAATGCGATCTGTGCAAACATCGGGAGCTGCATTCGAACAACAACATGCTCTGTGAAAGCTGTGGTGAAATGATCCAGCGGCTACTTCTTGTGCAGACGCGGATGGACCCTCACGACCCTCATGAGGCTCACGCTGCAGCCGCTCCAAGCTCTGCGATTTCAGCGTGGGGCGGGAGTTGGCAGTAGCATACGACCGGTAGCCTCGAAGCTTCTGGCGTCTCTTCAGGGGACGTCAGTTCTTCCCGGCTACGGCTGCGAAACGCCCGCCTGCACCGGAGTATCCCGCACGTATTCCTCCTGCGCCGCTTGATCCCGAGCCGGAAGTTGACTCAGCAGCACCTTTGTGGCGGCAGCCGCGGTATAGGTATCCGCGCCCTCGGAGAGGAATCGCAGGACGACACTCAGTTCGTCTCCGGTCGTCACCATACCAGGTTCCACGCTGCCGTCGCGCTGCACCTGCTGCAGGCCAATGTCGGCCATCAGGCAGTTGCAAAGGCATTTGCGCCCTACGGTCTCCTCAAACACACCACCCTTGGCGATATAGATGTTCTCCGGTTCCGATGGGCAGCGATAGGCAATCGTGCCGCTGTCGGTGCGGTAGGCCTCGCGCAGAATGCCGATATCGCAGATCCGGACGCGGTTACGATAGACCTCCGTCTTCGGAAGTTGTCCCCTCCAACTGCGCCGCCTTGAAGGGAAAACCCGTGGGTGAGGAGCGCGGATCGGTGAAGACCGAAGCTTCGCCGCGCTTGATCTTCGTCAACAGATTGCGCTTATAGTCCTCGCGCAGGCCGGACTCCTCGCAGAAGGCAAACGCCGTTCCCACTTGCACGCCTGCTGCGCCTAACTCCAGCGCCTCCACTATTTTTTCCGGGGTGCCGTAGCTTCCCGCCAGCCAGAATGGCAGACCAACCTGGCGAATCTTTTCCAGATCGACCCGGTCGCGCTCGCCATAAACGGCCTCACCTTTTTCGCTCAGAACCATCTGCCCGCGCGGTGGCGCATTGTGTCCGCCCGCCGAGGGGCCTTCGATCACAAATCCATCCACCTTGCCGTTGGAGCGGCGAACCATGGTGGTGGCCAACGCATTCGAGGAGATGATCGCCAGAAAATACGGACGCTCCAAAGCAGGCATGGGCTGGCCGAAAAATTCCTGCGGATCGAAGCGCATCATGCAATCATCGTCGGGCTCCGCCCCGGTCACCGAGAGCGGGTAGCTGCCCGCCTGGCCGGCCGCAAATGCGTCCAGCACTCCGGGAACTTTCAGCGGAATTCCCGCGCCCATCAAAATGTATCCGACTCCCGCCAGCATCGAGCCATAGAGCGAAGCCAGCAACGGGAGCTGCAACTTCTCCATGCAGTTCACGCCTACCGGATTGGCATGGCCTTCCCGCGCCAGCGCCACCTCAACAAAGTTGGCGACAATCAACAGCTCGTTTGCTTCGCGCGAGTTGACCCGCGCGAGCATCGGCAGGAAGCGGTAAGGTGCGCCCGCGGGGCGTCCGCCGGGAATGTAATATCGGTCCAGAATGCGCTGGGCCATCTCAGGAAAAGGGAAGAGCGCCAATCCGCGGCGCATGTGGCCGCCCGGATCGCCGTCCTGCAGGCGCCGCGCCACAATCGTGTCCAATGCTGTGCTGGAAACAACGCCAAGCTGTCCGGTGAGGGAGACAGCCCTCGCCAGCCGCCAATCGGAGACGCCCGCGCCCATTCCGCCCTGGATCAGTACCGGATGCTGAGTCATTCTGCAATTGTGTCAGGCAATTCAGGCCGGGTAAGTCATAGTTTTGTATTACCTGCGGTGGGAGACCCCTGGGGAAACTCTCGGGGCAACTCCCGGGCGACCATCACGAACGCTGGACGGTTCTTGATGGTCGCTGGAGGTCGATCAAGTCAGCGGGAGCTGCTTATCTCGGTTTCAGAGCGTGGGTGCCATGGGTGATCGCCGCCCCGGCGCGCAGTGCTGCGGAGATGACAACAACCTCGGAAATCTCCTGGTCGGTGGCGCCTGCCTCTCGTGCTTTGCCGCCATGAATCTCGATGCAATAAGGGCACTGGGTCGTAAATGCCACCGCTAACGCCATTAATTCCTTGTACTTAGCCGGAATCGCTCCGGGACCCATCGCTGCTTTGTCAAAGGCCCAGAAGGCCTTGATGGCCTCCGGAGCACCTGCCTCCATGGTCTCCAGGTTCTTGAGATGCTTCATATCGTACATGGGAAAATTACCTCCTAAGGTTTTGAGCCCCACGATAGTACTCTACTCAGAGCAGATTGCACCAACACTGAATTGTTTACTGCTGAAGAACATCTTTCCACCGGGCGCGCCGACCTGCGACCGCGTTAATCCCGACATCCTTGCGCGCAAAGAAAAAGAGCAGAGGCCAAGCCTCCGCTCTCTAATTTCCATAATCAGTTCTGATGACGAATTTCTAGATGAACATCTCGTCGCTCGACGCCGTCTTGGTGCTCTGCGCCTTGCGCCCGCCCATCAACGCGCTAAAACCCGCCGTTATGCCTTCCATCAGCGCGGATATATGCCGCACCGGTGCGTTCACCGTGTGCTGAAGTTTTTCGGCTGTAAGGTCAACCCGCTGCATGGTGCGCGTTGCCAGTACATCGGCACGTTCGGCCTGGGCCCGGGCGATGCCGACGATCTCCGTGACCGCTTCGTCGATCTGACCAGCTTGCGTCCGTACCAGCTCCGAGGTTTCCGCCAGATTCGTAATCACCGTCTGGATCTTCGGTGCGCTCTCATCCACAAGGCCGCGCACCTTTTCGACCAACGGCAGAACCTGCTCTTCCACCCGGGTGGAGAGCGCTTCCATCCGCTGGCCCATCTTGCGCGTGGAGACGTACATTCCCGCCAGGATCAGGGTCTGCAGCACGACCGCGACCGAGGTCACCGCGACAAAAGCGATGAGTGAGGTTTCATGCATGATGGCTCCATTCGCTTCGCCAGGCCTTCTAGCCGACCGCCCGCTCCAGCGAATTCTTACAGGTTTACAGTTTGGGAGTGCCAGGCTCGGGCGTCGGTTCCTGGCTGGCATCCCGATAAGCCTGACGGCCCGCTTCAAAGGCCGAGCGGATGTTGTCTTTCTGCTGCGAGATCACGTCCTTGCCGTGATCGGCCCATTGCTGCGCCTGCTCCTTGTACTTGCGGGCGCGCTCCTGAACCACTTCGCGGCTTTCTTCCGCCGCACTTAGAATTGATTCGCGGGTCTCGCGCCCCGCCTTGGGAGCATAGAGAACGCCTACCGCGGCGCCCACACCGAGTCCTGCCAGAAACCATAAAATGCCAGCTACCGCTGCAGCTTTCATCAGCCATGAAGTGCCTCCTGGAACTACCTGAAGGGCTAAATGTTAGCATTCGGGTTAGGGAATTACAAACCAGTGTTGCCTCCGCGAATTGTTCTGGCGTCGGCAGCCCGTTGTTGTTTTGCCGCAAGCAGTTTCAGGCACCGCCGCATATGAGTATCGCCTGAAGTTCCTAGCCATGCGGCCGATGTTTGTCCTATCATTCAGGATGGTTGCGGTGTGACGAACATCACAGCTCATCGTGACGAATACACTTAGGGCGACACCGCACGTTTGTATAATCACCAGTGTCCTTGCCGCGTTTTCCGTCCGTTGAGAGAGGTTGGTGAGGGCTTCTTTATCTATGCCATTGCTTTGGCTTCGAGTTGCGACCGTTTTGTACGGAGTGGGTCTGATCCACGCGATCCTGATGCTCCGGCAGCGGGGCGAGCGTTCCGGACGAATTGCTGCCCCCGCAGTTGCTCTGGGAATGGTCTTTCATTTTGTCTCCCTCGTGGAGACCGCGGTGTTATATGGCTACTCCGAGCTGCTGAATATTCGCCACGCCGAGTCCGCCCTGGCACTGATCATTGCCCTCATCTTCAGCTGGCTCTATTTCCGCTATAAGACGGCTTCTCCGGCAGCGTTCATCTTTCCGCTGATCTTCCTTCTGACCTTTGCCTCCGCCATAGCCCAACATCCGGTGGCGTTTTCCTCGCCCACTTTCCGTAGCGGCTGGATCGTCTTTCACGTCTGCACCCTGTTGTTCGGCTATGCCATGCTCTTCCTGAGCTTTGTTTCGAGCCTGCTCTACCTGATCTTGTCGCGCCAGCTCAAACGTAAGCAGACCGCCAGTTGGGCCTCTCGTATGCCCGCCTTGCAGGAGGTCGATGAACTTGGCTACCGCGCTCTGCTTCTGGGCTTTCCTTTCATGACGGTGGGACTTCTGGCCGGATCCGTGGTTGCTCAGGAGCGCTACGGGCCCACCTACTTCACTGATCCCAAGGTGTTACTCTCTCTCCTGATGTGGGGCATTTATCTTGTCCTGCTGTACACGCGCTGGAGTGCCGGCTGGCGAGGCCGCAAAGCCGCCTATCTGGCCAGCTTTGGATTTATCGTCTCGGTTTGCGCGTGGGGTGCAAATTACTTGAGCAGATTGCATAGGTTCGTTGCCCCATGAATTTTTTCGTGTTGGGAGTAAATCACAAGACCGCGCCGGTCGAAGTGCGGGAGCGCTTCGCCATCTCCGAGTCGCGTCTGCCCGAGGCCCTCGGCAAGCTCACCTCGATGGACGGCGTCGAGGAGGGCATGATCGTCTCTACCTGCAATCGGGTGGAGATCTTTGCGCGCTCTCAGAACAGCCATTGCGATCTGCAGAAGTTCGTCCGCGACTACTTCGGTTTCAAACCGGCGAGTACGAGCCCTACATCTTCGAGCATCAGCAGCTGGATGCCGTCAAGCATGTCTTCCGGGTGGCTTCCAGCTTGGATTCCATGGTGGTCGGCGAGTCGCAGATCCTCGGACAGGTCAAGGAAGCCTACGCCACCGCCCGCGCCCTGGGCACGGTAAATTCGCAGCTCGATCAGCTTTTGACCCGCGCCTTTGCCGTCGCCAAGAAGGTGCGCAACGAGACCACCATCGCCACCTCTTCGGTGTCCATCGCCTCGGTGGCCGTCGAGCTGGCGGAAAAGATCTTCGGCAGCCTGGCGGGCAAGTCCGTCTATCTGGTCGGAGCCGGCAAGATGTGCGAGCTCGCCGCCCGCCATCTCATCGCCCACGGAGCCAAGAAGATCTACGTTGGCAACCGGACCTTTGATCGCGCCGTAGCCCTGGCGGATAAGTTCGGCGGGGAAGCGATTCCCTTCGATCGCCTCTATGACACCGCGCCCTGGGCTGACATTGTCATCAGCTCCACCGGCGCGCCTCATGCGATCTTCCGCAAGGAGCACGGCGAAAAGTTTCTCCACGCCCGCAAGAATCGTCCCAATGTTCTTCATTGACATTGCGGTGCCGCGCGATATCGATCCCGGCCTCAATGACCTCGACGGAATCTTCGTCTACAACATCGACGATCTGCAGCAGGTAGTGCAGTCGCACATCGGAGACCGGCGCAAGGAAGCGGTTCGTGCCGAGTTGATGGTGGAAGAGGAGGTGCGCAAGTTCGAGCAGCGCGCTCAGACCGCCGAAGTGGTTCCGACCATCGTCTCGCTGCAGCAGCACCTTGAGAACCTGCGCCAAGCCGAGTTGGACCGCGTGCGCGGCCGCCTGGGAAATCTCTCGCCTGAGCAGGAGATGGCCGTCGAAGCTCTCACCCGCGGCATCATCAACAAGATCATGCACACCCCGATTACCACCCTGAAATCGGCGGCGCGCGATCCGGAGTCGACCACGGTGGTCGAGGTAGTACGCAAACTGTTTAACCTGCGAGCCGAAACCCCTCGCCGAGGCCGCGCCTGAATCCACTGGCTCTGCTCCTGCGCCGGCCAAGCCCGCGCCTGGGCCGGAGAGCGCGGCGGTCGCCGCATCCGACTCATCGTTCGTGACAAATCAAAACCGGAAATAAGTAAAGGAAGTTTGAATGGCCCTCCTTCGCATCGGATCTCGTGGTTCACAGCTTGCACTTTGGCAGGCCCATCACATCTCGGCCCTGCTCCGCGAGCAGGGACACGAGGTCGAGCTTGAAATCATCAAGACCACGGGCGATAAGATTACGGACGTGGCGCTCGCCAAGGTCGGCACCAAGGGAATGTTCACCAAGGAAATCGAGGAGGCGCTGGCCGAAGGTCGCGTCGATCTGGCCGTGCACAGCCTCAAGGATCTTCCCACCGCGCTGGCCGGCCCGTTTGAGATCGCGGCCATCACCGAACGCGTCGATCCCCGCGATGCCTTCCTGTCGATTCGCTACAACAGCATCAAGGAGTTGCCGCAGGGCGCACGTGTCGGCACCAGCAGCCTGCGCCGTCAGGCTCAGCTCATGCAGTTCCGCCCTGACCTGGACATTCACCCCCTGCGCGGCAACGTGGATACCCGTGTGCGCAAGCTGGAAGAAGGCGAATACGATGCCATAATTCTGGCGGCTGCCGGTCTCAAGCGCCTCGGCAAAACCCAGCACATCAAGGAGATCATCGAGCCGGAGATCATGTGCTCGGCCGCCGGACAAGGCGCGCTCGGCATCGAGATCCGCCTCGGCGATACCAAGATGCGCGAGCATCTCGCGTTCCTCAATGACGAGCCTTCACGCCTGGCCACCGTCTGCGAGCGTGCCCTGCTCAATCAGCTTGGCGGCGGATGCCAGGTTCCCATCGGCGCCTATGCGGTGGTCGCCAACGGTGAGATCAAGCTCACGGCGATCTGCGCCCGTCCCGACGGCACCCAACTGCTTCGCGAAATCGGAACCGGCACCGATCCGGTTGAACTCGGACAGCGTCTCGGCAGTAAAATTCTCAGCCGCGGTGGAGACAAGATTCTGCACGACGTGTACAGCGAAAACGCGGCCAGCACCACTCCGCGCTAAGTTCGAAAAACGTTATGAGCGAGAGCGAAAACCTCGGGCTTCCCACCGCTTTGCAAGGCTGGCGCATCCTGGTTTCGCGCGCTCGCGAGCAGGCAGGCGCATTGTCGTCCGGCCTGCGTGCGCTTGGCGCCGAAGTCTATGAGATCCCGTTCATCGAGATTCGTCCGCCGCGCTCGTTCAAGTCCCTCGATGAGTCGCTCAAACTCGTCGGCGAGTACGAGTGGCTCATCCTGACCAGCGTGAATGGGGTGCGCGCCATGTTTGATCGCATGACGCTGCTGAATATCCCCCGGCGCGCGCTCGCCCACCTCAACATCGCCGCCATCGGCCCGGCCACCCGCACCGCCATCGAGCGCGAAGGATTGAAGGTCGCCCTCAGCCCCAAGGAATACGTCGCCGAGTCGATGGTCGAGTCGCTCTGCGACAAAGTTCGCGGCAAGCGCGTTCTGCTCTGCCGCGCCAAAATTGCCCGCGACATCATCCCCCAGCGAATTGCGCGCCTTGGGAGCGTTTCTGGATGTGGTGGAAGCCTACGAGACGGTCATGCCGCAAGCTTCGCGCGATCGAACTGCGCGCCCTCCTGCGCGATCCGCAGCGCCGTCCGCACGCCATCACCTTCACCAGTTCTTCCACGGTGAAAAATTATATTGCGTTGCTTGGAATCCGCTCGGGGCGCTCCCGCCTGGTGGAAGGCGTGCTCAATGCCTCGATCGGTCCCGTCACCTCGGAGACCTTGCGCCAATGCCAGTTGAGTGTGGACGTGCAAGCTGCCGAGAGCACGATTCCCGGACTCATCGAAGCCATCGTGCGGCGCGCCCGCGCAACCTCAACTTCCGCCCACTCCCTATCCGGTTCGTTTGAGGGTTTAGAAGCGATTCATTCGCGTGGCTCTAATCCCTATCCTGCCCGTTTGACCCGGTCGGCGTACTTGTGCCGAACCTTTACCACCTTGGGAGCCACCGCGAACAGGCAATAGGGACGAGTTGAATTATTGGCAAAATAGTTCTGGTGATATCCCTCGGCTTTCCAGAAGATGCTCGCGGGCTCAACCGCGGTCACAATCGGTGCGTCGAACACTTCGTCCGCCGTCAATCGGGCGATTACCTGTTCCGCCTCTTTCAGTTGGGCCTCGTTCAGGTAGAAAATTACCGAGCGGTATTGGCTCCCGACGTCGTTTCCCTGGCGGTTCAGCGTTGTCGGATCATGCGCCGTAAAAAACACTTCCAGCAACTCTCCATAGGAGATCAGCGCCGGGTCGAATTCCACCCGCACCACTTCCACGTGCCCGGTTTTTCCGGCGCAAACATGCTCGTAGCTAGGCTGGTCCGTATGACCGCCCATATAGCCACTCTCCACCTTCAGTACACCCTCAAGTTGCTCCAGCGCCGCCTCTACGCACCAGAAGCATCCTCCGCCGAGTACCGCTGACTCCGTCTTCGCCATACTACTTTCGATGCGTTTGCCCTCGGAACGATGCGGATTGCTCGGCGAATTCGCGTCCCGGTCGTGGAATCCGGAGATGGCTCGGGCCGCCTGCCTTGCATTACAATGAAACCCGACCATGCTGCTCACCGGAATCTTTCCCGCCATCGCCACTCCCTACTACGCCGACGGACGCCTCTATCTCAAGAAGCTTGAGCACAACGTCGATCGCTACAGCAAAGGCCCCATCACCGGACTCGTCGTTCTCGGCTCCACCGGCGAGGCCGTGCTGCTCAACTGCGAAGAGCAGCGCGAGGTCTTTCGCACCGCCATGGCCGCGGCCGCGCCCGAGAAGGTGATGATCGCCGGTTGTGGTCATGAATCCGTGCAGGAGACGGTGGAAGCTTGCGAGTACGCAGCCTCGCTCGGCTATGACGTGGCCATGGTGCGCACCCCGCACTACTATCGCGCGCAGATGACTCCGGCGGCCATGCTCAACTATTACCGCACGGTAGCCGATCGTTCGCCGCTGCCCGTGGTGCTGTACAGCTTTCCGCAATGCACCGGCTACGATCTGCCTGTCGAACTCATCGCCGATCTCGCCGAGCACCGCAACATCATCGGCATCAAGGAATCCTCCGGCGATCTGGCCAAGGTCGAACGCATCGTCGCGCGCACCCGCCACATCAAGCGCAGCGTCCGCACCACGCACGATTTCCAGCCGGTCACCCCGCGCATGATCCAGAAAGCGACGGCGGTTCCGGCAGGTGAGTTCGTTGCCGCCGGAGCGCTGGCACGGCCACGGCCGTCGAAGCCCAACCGCGCCAATCCGCACCCAATCCGTACCCCAGCCCTCATCGGCCGCCGTCGAGGTCATCGGCGGACTGCGCACACGCTACAAGGAAGTCGGCTTCCAGACGCTGGTTGGCTCGGGCCACAAACTGCACGGATTGCTGAAGGTCGGAGCTGTCGGAGGCATTCTTGCCTTTGCCGCGTGCGCCCCAACCGCCTGCTACGAGATTTACGCGGCGTTTAAGGACAACGATCACAAACTCGCCGAGGAGAAGCAGCAACGCATCGAAGCCGCTTGCATTCGCATTGCGAGCGAGCTTGGCATTGCCGGGGTGAAGTACGCCTCCGACCTGAATGGCTTCTACGGTGGCAATCCGCGCTTGCCCTTGCTCCCCCTCACCGCCTCGCCAGCGCCGCGAGATCGAGAGCCTCATCGCGGATGTAAAGAGCTAGATACAAAGTTTCAAGGTTTCAAAGTTTCAAGGTTTCAAGGTTTTCAAAATCTCAAGCGCGCGGTTGCAAGGGAAACCTCTGGTGCGAGGCACTCGTCCGCGGATACGCGACGGCAAAAAACAGGGCAGGAGTGACCGCCTCCTGCCCTTGCTTATTAACCTTGAAACCTTTGAAACCTTGAAACTTTGAAACCTGCCCTTCCTACGCCACCCGATTCTTTCTCTGCTTCTCCAGCACCTTGGGCGACCGATTTGTTCCTTGCATTCCGCCGTCATGCCCGTGTTCAGCGGCCTCGCTGTCATCGGCTTCGGCCGGTTGATGTCTCCGGTTCATCGGTCTGCCGCTTACGCCGCCGATCGACTTCCCAGGAGGCTCCGATTCGCCATCCAGCCGCAGCCGCTCTTCGCGGTGCCCGGCCAGTGCCTGCTCCACGATCGCAAACTCTTCCTCTGTCTCTGGTCGCAGCGCAGCGCTCTGGCTTACGTCGGTTCCCAGGTCGGTCCCGCGAACCTCAGCGGTGCGCGGATCAACGATGAACAGCAGCTCGCCCAGCTCGTCGGCGTGTTGCTCTTCCTCTGCCTTGATGTGCTCAAACATCGTCCGGGTCGTCGGATCTTTCAATCCGAAGTGCTCGATGAAGCGCTGATAGACATCGATCACCACGCGCTCGGCGATCAGGTCTTCGCGGATCATCTCTCCCAGCGATTCGCCCTCGATGTATTGCGAAACCGAGCGTCCCACCAGGGTTCCCGGATTGAAGTCCGGCTTTCCTCCCAACTGCTGGATGCGTTCGGCGATCTCCTCCATGTGCTCGCGTTCCTCGTCCGAGTGTTCCTTGAAAGTTTGCGCCACGCTCCGCCCGTGCACGCCGGAGGCCATGAAGTAGTGATGCTGATAGCGCAGCACGCATACAATTTCGCTGGCTAGCGCCTCGTTCAGAATTGCAACCGACTGCTCTCGGTCGAGCTGATAGCTGTTGGTCACGGCACCGTCTTCCAACTTACGCATCGCGCGCTGCCGAATCTCTTCGACGTCCTTGATAAAACTCGCCATGATATTCTGCCTCTCCGCGAATGCTCCGCGTTTTGCAATCCGGCTCTGTTTTTCTGCGAAGCTATTCCTTGGTGTTGGTTGCAAATTTTGCCCGGAGGGATGCCAGCGGAGTGAGCAGTGCTATGCTCTATTTCATGGCAACCGATTTCCAGCGCGACCCAGAGTCTCCGGACACGCCCTGCGGCTGCACCAACTGCTACCGGCTTTTTTCCTACGCCGATATTGCCGACTTCTGGGATGACGGCGAGACTCCGGTTTGCCCATGTTGCGGCTCGGACAACGTCGTCATCTCCACTCCGGACATGATCGTCGACGCGCACTGCCTGTTTGCCATGCGCAAGACCTATCATTGAGGATGAATGGATGAATTACGAGATCACTCCCCAGGAACTCCGCCAGCGCCAGGAGCGCAACGAGGAACTCACGCTGCTCGATGTGCGCGAACCATGGGAGCGCCAGACCGCCAGCATCATGCCGAGCCGGCACATCCCGATGTCGGAGGTTCCCGCCCGCCTGCAGGAACTCGATCCCGAGCAGCATATCGTCGTCTATTGCCACCGCGGCGTGCGCTCGCTCTCGGTTACCGACTGGCTGCGCAAGCAGGGCTATGACAAGGTGCAATCCATGTCCGGCGGCATCGAACGCTGGTCGCTGGAAATCGACCCTACGGTTCCCCGATACTAGCTCCTCAGATATTCCCCACATCGCGTGGCTCTGGCGAATGTGGGAACGGTTTCAGTTCGTTTCCCGCTGTAACTTCTTCACCAGCTTCGCCACGTTTTCCGCAAAGTGACGAACCGTCGCCACGCCTTCTTCATCCGCGAGTGCCTCGCCCGGTTGCCTTCCGAACACCATGTTCCAGTAGTTCGATCCCGGCACAATCATGTCGTTGATCAGGAAGAACATCAGCATCTCTTGCAGAGTCAGGGTTTGCCCACCGCGCCGGGCAACAGCAATCGGGCCGCCAACTTTCCCGGCCAGAAAATTATCCGATCTGCGCGAGACATACCCAATGCGTTGCAGCGCGCACATGACATCTCCGCGGGCGGTTCCAAAGTAAACTGGCGTACCCACCACGAGCCCTTCGGCAGAGCGAATCTTCATGATGATTTCGTTCAGCCCATCGTCCAGACTGCATTTACCGGTCTCCGCACATTTTCCGCACGCGATGCAGGACTCGATCTTCATTCCCGCAAAGGAGACGATCTCTGCTTCCACGCCGTGCGCTTCCATCACCTTCGAGCATTCCTGCAGTAACAACACTGTATTTCCGTTCGGCTTCGGGCTACCGCTGATTAAAAGTACTTTCATAATGGCTCTCCTACCCTGCAATTATGACACCGTGAAATCCGGTTTGTAAGCAGCATCGGTGCTGTCGATTCGGAGTATAGTGCTTGCAGCGGCCATGAATATGTCCACCACACTCCATCCTGCGCGCTGGTGGCAGACGCTTCCCGACGGGCGCATCCACTGCTATCTCTGCCCGCGCCACTGCCACATCGGCCCGGGCCAGCATGGCTTCTGCTTCATTCGCGAGAACGTTGACGGCGAACTCATGCAACTGGGCTACGGACGTCCCGCCGCCCTGGCCATCGATCCCGATTGAGAAGAAGCCGCTCTTCCACTTTCATCCCGGCTCGGCAATCCTCTCGCTCGGCACCGCGGGCTGCAACCTCGGATGCCAGTTCTGCCAGAACTTCGATATCAGCAAAGCGCGCTCCGTGCAGCAAAGCTCCAGCCGCATGACGCCCGCAGAGATTGTGGATCTCGCCGTCTCCCGCGGTGTGCCTGCCATCGCCTTCACCTACAACGAACCCACCATCTGGGCGGAGTTCGTCATCGACATTGCCAAGGCGGCGCACCAGGCGGGTCTGCACACCGTCATGGTCTCCAACGGCTATATCACGCGCGAGGCTTTTTCCGACGTGTACCAGCACATCGACGCCGCCAACATTGACTTAAAGGGATTCAGCGAAAACTTCTATTCCAAGATCACGCTCTCGCACCTTGCGCCCGTGCTCGACGTGGTGCGCTGGCTGCGCCGCGAAACCAGCGTCTGGTTCGAACTCACCAATCTCATCATCCCCGGACTGAACGACGCGCCGAATGAGATCGGCGAACTCTGCGCCTGGATGCTCGGCGAACTGGGCGACGATGTGCCCCTGCACTTCACCGCCTTCCATCCCGACTTCAAGATGCTCGACCGCGAACCCACTCCGCCGGAGACCATTCACCGCGCCCGCCAGCAGGCTCTCGCCGCCGGACTCAAGTACGTGTACGAGGGAAACATCCTGACCCGCGATGGCGGCAACACGCAATGCCCCACTTGCGGCAAAACCCTCATCCGCCGCTCCTGGCACCGCATCGAAGAGATCGCCATCGAGCAGGGCCACTGCCGCTACTGCAACACCAGAATCGTCGGCGAGTTCGATTGAGCGCACTGGTGCGCCGGACGCGGTGCCCAGCGTTGCGCACTTCCAACTCTGGCGGGTGGCCCATTCAAGCCCGCCGTTGGCTTGAGTGGGGCAGTTCCGCTTAGTCGAACACCACTGTCTTCTTTCCGTAGAGCAGTACGCGATTTTCCAGGTGCCAGCCCACCGCGTGGGAGAGCACAACCTTCTCCAGGTCGCGTCCTTTCTGTACCAGGTCCTCCACCGAATCGCGATGCGAGATGCGCACCACCGCCTGCTCGATGATCGGTCCATCGTCGAGCACTTCAGTGACGTAGTGGCTGGTGGCGCCGATCAGTTTCACGCCGCGCTCAAAGGCCTGATGGTACGGGCGCGCCCCGACAAACGCGGGCAGAAATGAGTGATGGATGTTGATGACCTGGTGCGGGAACTCAGCCAGAAACGCGGGCGAAAGAATTTGCATGTAGCGCGCCAGCACCACCAGGTCGCACTGGTGCTCGCGCAGCAGCGCAATCTGCTGCTGCTCCACTTCTAGCTTGGTCTCGCGCGTCACCGGTATGTGCACGAACTTTGCGCCGTAGAATCCCGCCAGCCTCTCGGCGGCCGTGTGGTTGGAGATGACGACGGGAATGTCGCAGTCCAACTCGCCAGCTTTGTGCCGGTACAGCAGATCCGCCAGGCAGTGGTCGTATTGCGAAACCAGAATGCCCATGCGCGGCCGTCGCTCCTTGGCCAGCCGCCAGTGCATCTCGAAGCGCTCGGCAATGGGCTGAAACTCCTCCACCAGTTCGTCCAGACTCACGTCCATTCCGGACGGATCAAACTCCACGCGCATCAGGAACAGGTTGGTCTCGGCGTCGCGATGCTCGTCGGCGTGCAGAATATTTCCATTGTGGCGGAAGACAAAATCGGAGATCACCGCCACCAGACCCTTGCGGTCCGGGCAACTGATCAACAACACTGCGGAACGGCTACGCTGCGAAATCTCGGGCAAGGCTCACTCATCCAATTCAATTAGAGGAATGAACAGGAGTGTACCATTGCGGGCCCTGTGCAGGAACGCGCGTGAGTGCGAAGCGTGAATGTGGGTTACGCCGCGAGCTTATGAATGGCGCGCCGGGCGTTCTCCAACTCTTTCGGCGTGAACTCGTTTTTGCCGTGCGCCTGGCGTGCGTGCGCCCGCAGGTAACCGAGAATCTCTTCTTCGTTGTTGCCGGTCACACTCCATCCGCAGCCTTTCTCAACGGCGTCGGCGCAGCGAAAGCTGCGGTCCCCGTGAGTGTGCGTGCCCTCCCAGGCTGCCGGATTCTGCGCCGCTTCATTCTGCGGATACGAGGTGTGCCGCACATCTCCAGCGCCGCGCGCGTCCGGGCTTGAGGCTTCGGGATTGTTCTGGCTCACCTGTTTGTGCTTTTCATCCGGCGTGGTGCCCCAGCCCGCGGTGCCGGTCGAGGGAGCCGATGGATTGATGCCGCCTTTCGAGGATTGAACATTCGGATTGTTCCGGGACTGCGCTCTGGTTTCTTGTCCCGCATCTCTCACCTCCCACACTGCAATCAATGCATTCGATGCGCGAAACGGGGCAAACGATTGACCAAGAAGATAGGGGCAGAGCAGGCCTGATGTAACTGATGCAGCAATCCTTGCGAAGGATTGCCGAAAAGGTACATTGCAGGCGCGAGCAGTTGCCTGAAAGAGCAATCGTTAGGGTTCCGCAAGGCGTTGCCGGCTGCCCGGCGTAATCCAGCTTCGAAGACGCCGTTCAACTTTCGGAATCCGAAGGCGCTTCAGCTACATCGAAAAACCGATAGGAGAGTTATGCAAGAACATCATGAGCACACCAACGCTCACGGCAGCGGAGAACTAATCGTTGGCGTCACTCGCGACCCGGTTCTGCGGCCGGCCGGGGCTCTGCTGGTGATTGTTGGCACGATCTGGGCGCTGTTCTGGGGCATGGCCGTCGATGCCGGAACCTTTGGGCAGCCGCTGGCCGCGGCGACGCTGATTGTCCTTGGAGTGCTGGCCTTGGGTGCGGGAAAAACCGCCGAGCAGATTTAACGCACGCCTAGCGGCAGGT
Organism: uncultured Acidobacteriota bacterium; assembly: GCA_963779365.1. Lineage (GTDB taxonomy): Bacteria > Acidobacteriota > Terriglobia > Terriglobales > Acidobacteriaceae > TOLSYN. Next base: position 29,121 of record CAVZYB010000036.1, read on the forward strand.
ATTTCCGCACGACGACGCTCGCAATGTAAGACAAAGGGCGAAGCATCGGCTTCGTCCTTTGTTTATGCAGTGTTTGCGTATGAGTTATTTTTTTAGCTTCTCGGCTTCGAGCTGCGCGCGCTTCCGGGTGGCCCATCCTTCGCGGATGAGTTGCGGTGGGCGGGTGAGGCCGAGCGAGTCATCGGGCAAGTCTTTGGTGATGCAGGAGGCGGCGCCGACGTAGGCTCCATTGCCGACACGGACCGGCGCGACCAGGGTAGTGTCACTGCCGATGAAGGCTCCCGCGCCGATGATCGTCTTGTGTTTGTTCACTCCATCGTAATTGCAGGTGATGGTGCCCGCGCCGATGTTGGTGCGTTCGCCGATCTCGGCATCGCCCAGGTAGGTGAGGTGATTGGCCTTGGCACCGCGCGCTAGTTTCGTTTTCTTGGTCTCCACGAAATTGCCGACATGCGCCTCGGGGCCGATCTCACTGCCCAGGCGAAGCCTTGCGTAGGGGCCGATGATCGCGGCCCGCTCCACCGTGGAGTCATCGGCAATGGTTCCCTGGTTGATGCGAACCAGATCGCCGACCCGCGTGTTGGTGAGCACCGAATAGCTGCGGATCAAACAGTCCTCGCCGATGCTGGTTTCGCCGAGCAGTTGCACGAACGGCTCGATGATGGTGTCGGCGCCGATGGTGACTCCGGCGTCGATGAGAACGGTCTCGGGTTTGAAGATGGTGACGCCATTGTCCATCAGCTCGCGGGTCTTGCGCTCGCGCAGAATGGAATCCAGTTGGGCGAGCTCGCGGCGGGTGTTGACGCCCAGTACCTCGCTGGCGTGCGGTGTGTGCAGGGCCAGCACGGGCCGGCCATCGCGTTGCAGGATGGCCGCAATCTGGGTGAGGTAGAACTCGCCGTGCGGATTGTCGGTGGAGAGTTGATCGATGCGGGAAAACAGTTCGGCGACGTTGAAGGCGTAGATGCCGGAGTTGATCTCGCAGATCTCACTCTGCTCGGGCGTGAGTTGTTTCTGCTCGACGATGGCTTCGACGTGATCGGTGCTGACGCCTTGCTCGACGCGGCGCAGGATGCGTCCGTAGCCGAACGGATCGGGCGGCTCGGCGGTGAGGATGGTCATGGCGGCGGCTTTGGCGATGTGGAAATCGCGCACGGCCGCAATCGTCTCCGGACGGATGAGCGGGACGTCGCCACTGAGCACGAGCACATGATCGTAGGCGGCGAGAGCCTGGCGGCACTGCATCATGGCGTGTCCGGTGCCGCGCTGCTCAAGCTGCTCGATGAACTGGGTTCCGAGGGGAGCGATCTCGGCGCGGACGCGATCGGCCTCATGGCCGATGATGCAGAAGATGTCGGCGGGCGCGACGATGCTGGCGGCGGCGCGGACAACGTGCTCGAGCAGAGAGCGTCCGGCGATTTTGTGCAGCACCTTGGGGAGCTTCGACTTGAGGCGGGTGCCCTTGCCTGCGGCGAGGATGGCGATGGCAAAACGTGGGTTCGGCATGCGTTCTTATTGTAAAGCAGGGAAGCGGGGTGGTGCGGGCGGCAAGTCGCTCTGCGGTTTGGCGGGGTGGTCGGGGGGAGCAAGAACAAGGTCAACTACCCCACGTTAGCCAACAGCGGGCTAACATGGGGCACCCGCGCCTAAGTTGCCGCGCAGTATCCGGGACTGCAGCATGGACAGCGGGTAATTAGATGCGCGAGCCCGACGTTGTCTGTTCGTGGTGGAGGCGGGCGGGGAGGTTCAGCAGGTCGAGGGCGATGCGGTCGGTGGCGTGGCGGGCGAACTGGGTGGCATCGAGGTAGTTGCCGAGGATGGGGGTGACGCCGAGGGCGCGGATTTTGTCGAGATCGTGGTGCAGGGGCTCGGAGTTGTCCTCGGCGTAGCGGGCGCGGAGTTCGGCGGGGACGGGGGCGGAGTTGAGCATGGCGTAGTCGAAGACCTTGCAGCCGGCGTGGTCGAAGATGGCCTGGATGTGCTGCGAGGTGGTACAGGCCGGTGCTCTCGTTGGGCTGGGTCATCAGGTTGCAGATGTAGACGCGCAGGGCCTGGGAGCTGCAGATGGCTTCGGGGACTCCGCGCACCAGCAGGTTGGGGATGCAACTGGTGAAGAGCGAGCCGGGGCCGATGCTGATGATGTCGGCGTGGAGAATGGCGTCGAGCGCCTGGGGCAGCGGACGGGCATCGGGCGGAACCAGGCTGAGGCGGGCGATGCCGCTGCGGCTGGCGGTGATTTTGGTCTCTCCACGGACGCGTTTGCCGTTGCGCATCAGCGCCTCCAGTTGCAGGTTGCTGCAGATGGAGGAGGGATAGATTTCGCCGCGGGTTTTTAGAATTGCGGAGCTGAGCTGGACGGCCATGGAAAAGTCGCCGCAGACGTCGGCCAGGGCGGTGAGGAAGAGATTGCCGAAGCTGTGGCCGTCGAGGCCGCCGCCGGCGAAGCGATAGCGGAAGAGCTGGGCGAGGAGCTCTTCATCGTCGGAGAGCGCGGTCATGCAGTTGCGAATGTCGCCGGGCGCGGGCACGCCCTGCTCCTTGCGCAGGCGTCCGCTGGAGCCACCATCGTCGGTTACGGTGACGATGGCGGTGAGCGAGGAGATGAAGGGCGCAAGCGGCGCGGCGGAGGAAATTGCCGTGGGGGAGAGCGGTGACGACGTGGCGCTTGAGTCCGCGGAGCAGGGTGGAGAGGCCGGTGCCTCCGCCAATGGCGACAACCCGGAGACCTTCCGGACGGTTTGGTGATGGGATTCGGTGTAGTCATCGCTTCGTCAGGTGCAGGGAAGCTCGGGGGTACTTCCCTAGGGATTCGATACGGCTGCGTGCAGGCCTCCGAGCTCATGCTCCGACGGTGCCTTCAGGATAGAGCAACTCGGTGAAGCGCGGATCGTCGGCCATGTTACGAAAGTCCGAGTCATTGCGGGCCTGGAAACGAGTTCCGGGATTGATCCGGATGGCCTCGGCCAGGTGCTGCAGACTCTCCGAGGTGCGTCCGGTGAGACACTCCAGCACGGCCAGGCCGTACCAGATGAAATCGAGAGTGGGGCGCTGGGTGGAAAGGCTTCCAGGTGCTCGCGGGCGGTGACAAAGTCGCCGAGATTCATCAGCGAAACCGCGAAATCGTAGTGCTCCTCGGGCGTGTTGAAGGTGTTCTGGATGCGCTCCAACTGCTGGTTGCAGATGCTGATATGGACCTTGGCGCGATCCGCCAGCTCGCTGATGCCGGATTCAATGACCTTCTCAAACAGCGCCTTGGCTTTGTCGAACTTCTGCGTTTGCAATAGCTTGAGAGCCTGTTCGTAGCCTTGCAGGGTATGGGCAAAGTCGCTCCTGCTGACTCGTCGTGCGAGTTCTTGTGCGTTCGGCCTTGTTTGCAGAGGGGCTTTTCGGTTTGACTTCGAGTTTTTTAGTCATGGGCCCTTCCAGAAAGCGGACAATGCCACCCGCCCCGGACTGGCTAAAGAACAGGGAACGGGAACTATCTCAGGATACAGCTTTATACCGTGTGCTCGGAGACAGCGTCAACCAGATGGGCTTTTGGCGGGATTTCCAGCGGGTAATAACGGCGAAACGGCTCAACCCGCGAGCACGGTTTCTACGTCTGTATAGAATAAAGCATAGACGGAGCGTGTGCGATGGACGAAAAGGAATCCGCGATGGGCGAGGCGGGCCGAGGCGAGAGCCGGAGGAATCCGGCGTGGAGATGGCTGCGCGAGGTGGGGCTCTCGCTGGGAATTTCCCTCTTCATCATCGTGTTTCTCTACCAGCCGGTGAAGGTGGAGGGCACCAGCATGATGCCGGGACTGGCCGACCAGGAGCGTATCTTCATCAACAAATACGCCTACCGTCTGGGGAGCATCGAGCGCGGCGACGTGGTGGTGTTCCGCTATCCGGGCGACCCCAGCAAGAACTACATCAAGCGGATTGTGGGCGTGCCGGGCGACCGGATCGAGATTTTTCGGGGGGAAGTGATGGTGAACGGCAGTCGCCTGGAGGAGCCCTACGTGCTTGCGGCAGTTCCGGGACGAGCGCTCGATGAGCGAGCTGACGGTTCCGGAGGGCAGCTACTTTGTGCTGGGCGACCATCGGAACCTCTCCAGCGACAGCCGGGACTTTGGCGTGGTGGAGCGCGAGGCGATCTTCGGCAAGGCGGTGTTTGCCTACTGGCCTACGGAGATGGTGGGCAAGCTGCGCTAGCGCAGGACGAAACGCAAGGGACGAAACGCAAGGGCAAGGAAAGACAAGATGAGACTGGCAATCTTCGGCAGCACCGGCGGCACGGGACTGGAGCTGACCCGGCAGGCACTGGAACAGGGCCACAGCGTTCGGGTGCTGGTGCGGAATCCGAACCGGATGCCGCTGGTGAACTCGAATATGCGGGTGGTGCTGGGCAACGTGCTGGACCACGAGAGCGTGACCAAGACAGTGCTGGGGGCGGACGCCGTGCTGAGCTGCCTGGGACAGCGCAACCTGCTGCGGAATACGCGCGTGGTTCGGTGGGAACGCACTTGATCGTCAACGTGATGAAGGCGCAGGGAGTGCGGCGGCTGGTGGTGGAGTCCGCCTTTGGCGCCGGCGAAAGCCTTGCGCAGGCAAATCTGATGGAGCGATTGGTGTTTGCGACGCTGCTGTGGGCTCCGTATCAGGATAAGAATCTGCTGGAGCCGGAGGTGAAAGAGAGCGGGCTGGAGTGGACGATTCTACGGCCGACGCTGCTGACGAACGGTCCGCGCACCGGGCGATACGCGGTGACCATGGGACGGCCGGCGGTGGGCAAAGTCGCCCGCGCGGACGTGGCCACGGCGATGCTGCGGGCGGTGAACCGAACGGCTGTGGATTGGCGAGGCGCCGACGGTGACAGGCGGATAGTTACAGGCTTCAAAGTTTAAGGGTTTCAAGACTTCAAAGGTAAGACAAGGGCAAAGTCAGAGCCAGAGCATTGCCGAGGTGGAGGGCGCAGCTTCCCACCTTATCGCCGCTAAGAGCGCGGCGCGAAGGTGGGGCACCCGGCAAACAAAACTGCAAGGTCAAGAACCCCACTCAAGCCAACAACGGGCTTGAATGGGCCACCCGCCCCACTCAAGCCAACAACGGGCTTGAATGGGCCACCCACGATGATCCTCTACGGCAGAGACGCAGATTTTTTCAACCATGAATGGCCCTCGGGGATGCGTGCATATTATGCAGTTGTGTGCATTTATATGCATGGCGGGACGGGATTTTCCGGGGCGAGGGCTGCACCGTGGTTGAATAGCTGGTATGATCAAGAAAATCCACTCCCTGAGGATGCGATGCAAGCTATCCTTGCGCTGGAAGACGGCAGAGTCTTCCGCGGCAAAGGCTACGGAGCGCGGCTCGAACGTACGGGCGAAGTAGTTTTTAATACATCCATTACCGGCTATCAGGAGATCTTCACGGATCCCTCCTATGCCGGGCAAATCGTCGTTCTCACCAATCCTGAAATCGGCAATTACGGCACCAATCCCGACGATGAAGAGGCGGGCAAGCCCTACATCGAAGGGCTGATCGTGCGTGAGTTTTCGCCCTATGCGTCGAACTACCGTTCGCATCAGGTGACGGACGAATACCTGGAGAGACACAAGGTTCCGGTGCTGTCGGATATCGACACGCGGGCGCTGGTGCGGCATCTGCGCGACCGCGGAGTGATGCGCGGGGTGATCTCGACCAGTGAGACGGATGTAGCGAAGCTGGTGGCCTTGGCGAAGGCGACGCCGACGATTGACGGGGTGGACCTGGCGAAAGTGGTTTCCACCAAGGAGATCTACCAGTGGACGAAGGGCGACGTGGAGGAGCGGATCCTCACGGTGCCGCATGCGTCGATCAAGCAGCTTTCGGTGATTACCACGGAGTCCGGGGCCGAGCGGATGGCGTCGCCGGAGCGCAAGAAGGTGGTTGCCTTCGACTATGGAATCAAGCACAACATTTTGCGGCGGCTGGTGAGTTCGGGCTGCGATGTGACGGTGGTTCCGGCCGAGACCTCGGCGAAAGATGTACTGGCGCTGCAGCCGAACGGAGTGTTTCTCTCCAATGGTCCGGGCGATCCGGATGCGGTGGTGTATGCGCAGAAGACGATCCGCGATATGGCGGGACGGGTTCCGATCTTCGGCATCTGCCTGGGGCACCAGTTGATTGGGCTGGCGCTGGAGGGCAAGACCTACAAGCTGAAGTTCGGACATCACGGCGGCAACCATCCGGTGAAGCAATTGAAGACCGGGAAGGTGGAGATCACGGCGCACAACCACAACTATGCGGTCGATCCGGATTCGCTGAAGCAGAGCGAGGTGGAGTTGACGCACGTGGACTTGAACGACAACACGCTGGAGGGACTGCGGCACCGCAACTATCCGCTGTTCAGCGTGCAGTATCATCCCGAGGCTTCGCCGGGGCCGCATGATTCGCATTACCTGTTCGAGGATTTTGTGAAGATGATGAGCGAGTGGAGACGCTAATGAGCAGTCAGCGAACAGGTTTCATGGTTGTGATCATGGCGATGGCCATGATGTGCTCGGCGCAGATGCCGCCATCGCACCCGCAGACTGGTGGAAGGCGACGCCCACGGTGGGATGCGGGGCGCGCAGGGCATGGGGCCTTCCAGCCGGACCGAGTTTGGCGCGAGTTGCGGCATTGCCGACACCTCCATGCAGAGCGCGATGGGATTCATGCGACAGGGCGGAGAGTGGTCGGTGCTCAGTGCAGACAGTCACTCCGGGCGCACCGACAGCACGGTAGCGCGGGTTTGGCGTGAGCAAAACTGGATGGTCGATATCCACGACGCGCTGGGGCAGGGCATGAGGTCCATGCACACCGGGCAGATGTGCTTCAATCCTCAGGGGCACATCACTTACATGATCGACCGATTCATGGAGATGACGGACTGCGGTTGCGTGCGCTTTACTTCGATGACCTATGCCGCCGATGGCAGGGTGACGCGGCGTGAGCAGAGATTTGTCAACATGACCACGGGAGCTGAGATGGCAGCGCCCGAAGTTGCAGAGGGTTTTCCCGCTGGTATGGGACTTCCGCACCATCGAGCAGTTGCCATTCTTTCCGCTGATCAAGCAGTGAGAGCTGATTTGCAAGTTGGGCTGATTCGCATTCATCGCAGGTAGGAAAGCACAAGTAGATGCCACGTCGCACAGATATTTCGAAGATTCTGATTCTTGGTTCGGGTCCGATTGTGATTGGCCAGTCGGCGGAGTTTGACTACTCCGGCACACAGGCGTGCAAGGCGCTGAAGGCCGAAGGGTTTGAGGTTGTGCTGGTGAACTCGAATCCGGCGACGATCATGACCGATCCGGAGATGGCCGACCGGACGTATGTGGAGCCGCTGACGCGGCAGTACGTGGAAGAGATTATCCGGCAGGAAGTAGAGCGCGGAGTTGGCAAAGGCATGGCCGTGCTGCCCACCGTGGGCGGACAGACGGCGCTGAACCTGGCGGTGGAACTGGCCGATGGCGGCGTGCTGGAAAAGTACGGGGTGCTGCTGATTGGCGCGCAACTGGAGGCGATCAAGAAGGCGGAAGACCGGTTGCTCTTCAAGGATGCGATGACGCGGATCGGGCTGGATGTGCCGCGCTCGGTGCTGGTCAACAACCTGAAGGATGGACTGGATTTCTCGACCAAGCTGGGCTTCCCGGTGGTGCTGCGTCCGTCGTTCACGCTGGGAGGGTCGGGCGGCGGCATTGCGTTCAATCGCGAAGAGCTGCTGGACCTGCTGGCGCGCGGACTGGACCTCTCGCCGGTGCATGAGGTTCTGATCGAAGAGAGCGTACTGGGTTGGAAGGAATACGAGCTGGAGGTAATGCGCGATCTGGCGGACAACGTCATCATCGTCTGCTCGATTGAGAACTTCGATCCGATGGGCGTGCATACCGGCGACTCGATTACGGTGGCTCCGGCACAGACGCTGAGCGACCGGGAATATCAGCGGATGCGAGATGGCGCGATCAAGGTGATGCGCGAGATCGGCGTGGAGACCGGCGGATCGAATGTGCAGTTCGCGGTGAATCCGACGACCGGACGGCAGATCGTGATCGAGATGAATCCGCGGGTGTCGCGCTCCTCGGCGCTGGCATCGAAGGCGACGGGTTTTCCGATTGCGAAGATTGCGGCGCGGCTGGCGGTGGGCTACACGCTGGACGAGATCACCAACGACATTACGCAGCAGACTCCGGCGTGCTTTGAGCCGACGCTGGACTACGTGGTGGTGAAGATTCCGAAGTGGCAGTTTGAGAAGTTTCCCGGAGCGGACGAAAGCCTTGGTCCGCAGATGAAATCGGTGGGCGAGGTGATGGCGATTGGCCGCACGTTCAAGGAATCGCTGCTGAAGGCGGTGCGCTCGCTGGAGACCGGCAAGCGTTTGGAGGCCGAAGCGATTGAGCCGAAGATCGTCACCAAGCGGCTGGTGTCGCCGCATCCGGAGCGCCTGCAGTATGTGCGCTATGCGCTGCGCCATGGCTGGACGGTGCCGCACGTGGCCAAGCTCACCGGGATGGACCCGTGGTTTCTGTATCAGTTGAAGGAAATTGGCGACGAGCTGGATGCGCTGGAGAAGAGCTCTCTGGAGACGATTACCGCCGAGGAGATGCGCGAGGCCAAGCGCAAGGGAATCAGCGACACGCGGCTGAGCGAGCTTTGGAAGCTGCCGCCGCGCGAGGGCGCGATCAAGGTGTACGAGAAGCGGCAGGAGCTGGGAATCATTCCGGTGTACAAGCGGGTGGATACCTGCGCCGCCGAGTTCGAGAGCTTCACGCCGTACATGTACTCGACCTTTGAGGACGAGGACGAGGCGCTGCCGACGGCGAAGAAGAAGGTCATCATTCTGGGCTCGGGACCGAACCGCATCGGGCAGGGCATCGAGTTCGATTATTGCTGCTGCCACGCGGCGTTTGCGTTGCACGATGATGGGATTGAAACCATTATGGTGAACTGCAATCCGGAGACGGTTTCGACCGACTACGACACCAGCGACCGGCTGTACTTTGAGCCGCTGACGTTTGAAGACGTGATGGCGATTTACAAGCATGAGGCCAAGGGTTCGGATGATATTGGAGTGATCGTGCAGTTCGGCGGGCAGACTCCGCTGAATCTGGCGCTGCCGCTGAAGCGGGCGGGAGTGAAGATCATCGGGACTTCGCCGGAATCGATCGATCTGGCGGAAGATCGCAAGCGCTTTGAAGCACTGCTGAATAAGCTGGAGATTCCGCAGTCGCCGGGCGGGATGGCGACCTCGGTGGATGAGGCGCTGGCGGCGGCGGAGAAGGTCGGCTACCCGGTGCTGGTGCGTCCCTCCTACGTGCTGGGCGGACGGGCGATGGTGATTGCCTACGACGCCAAGGCGGTGAAGGAATACATGGGTCAGGCGGTGGAGTATTCGCAGGATCGTCCGATCCTGGTGGATCACTTCCTGGAGGCCGCGACCGAAGTGGACGTGGACGCCTTGAGCGACGGCGAAGACGTGGTGATCGCCGGCATCATGGAGCACATTGAAGAGGCGGGGATTCACTCGGGCGATTCCTCGTGCGTATTGCCGAGTGTCGATCTGTCGCCGCAGGTGCTGGCGACGATCCGGGAATACACGTTCAAGCTGGCGAAGGCTCTGAACGTGGTGGGACTGATGAACATTCAGTACGCGATTCAGCGCGAAAAAGTGTACGTCATCGAGGTGAATCCGAGAGCCTCGCGCACGGTGCCGTATGTGTCCAAGGCGACGGGCGTAGCCTGCGCGAAGATTGCGGCACGGCTGATGACGGGACGGAAGCTGAAAGAGTTTTTGCCGGAAAACATCGCCGCCCGCAAGGATCTGGACACGGGCGATTTCTTCTATGTGAAGTCTCCGGTGTTTCCGTGGAATAAGTTTCCGGGGGTGGACACCGTACTGGGGCCGGAGATGCGCTCGACCGGCGAGGTGATGGGGGTTGCGGATAATTTTGGCGAGGCTTTTGCCAAGGCGCAACTGGCAGCCGGACAGGCGCTGCCCTCGAAAGGCACGGTTTTCATCAGCGTGAACGAGCGCGACAAGCCGCACGTTGCGGAGGTGGCGCGCAAGTTTGTGGACATGGGCTTTAAGCTGGTGGCTACGCATGGAACCGCCGAGGCTCTGGAAGAGGCGGGGATGCGGGTGGAGCGGGTGTACAAGGTGAAAGAGGGAAGGCCGAACGTGGTCGATCTGATTAAAGGCGACCGGATTCAGCTCATCATCAATACTCCGCAAGCGCGCGGCGAGCCATGGTTCGACGAGAAGGCGATTCGGCGCGCGGCGATCACGGCGCGGATTCCAACGATTACCACGTTGTCGGCGGCGCGGGCGGTGGTGGAAGGAATTCCAGTGCTGCAGGCGGGGGTGCTCAGCGTTTGCAACCTGCAGGAGTTGCACGCGGGGCATACGGCAGTGAAGGGCGACGCAGTAGCCAAGGAGTAGGAGAAACGATGCGAAAAGCACTTGTCATGATGGTGCTGCTGATCACTGCGGTGTGGGTGATGGCAGAGGGAAGGCCGCAGCATCCTTCGCCGGTGGACGGCGCCGGGGTCACGCTGCCGAATGGATTGGCGTACTGGGATCTGACGGTGGGCACGGGTAAGGTGGCGGCCTAGGGCAGCAAGGTGAAGGTTCACTACACCGGATGGCTGCTGGAAGAAGGCACGGAGTTCGACAGCTCATATGGGCGCAAGGACGCCGTTCGAGTTTACGATCGGCGCCGGGCAGGTGATCAAGGGCTGGGAGCTGGGCGTGGCCGGAATGAAGGCCGGAGGGAAACGGCAACTGAGGATTCCGCCGGAGCTGGCCTACGGATGGCGAGGACAACCGCCGGAAATTCCGCGCAATGCTTACTTGATCTTTGATGTGGAGCTGCTGGAAGTGAATTAAGTCGGTTGGAATTTGAGAGGCGCACCCGGACGACGGGTGCGCCTTTTTGATTCCGCGAAAGGGCGAGACGATAACTGCGGCATCTGGAACAGCAGTGGGCTATTTCCGAACTGGCGAGGAAGCTGACTGCCATTCGCCACTGCTGGGCATGCGATCGATGGGCTGATGACGAACGTCCGTCCTCGCGACAAGGTGCACCGTTGCTTCGCGGTCTGTTCTACTGTCGCGCTCGCGATGTCGCGCATGTCCTCAGAATTCACAACTCACTGACCGTTTTCCGTCGTCGCGAGAGACAGCACGTTATAGCTGCTCCACACTACTGAACCATCACGTTGTGTACGAGCGTTATGTCTATCGCCATCTAGCCTCGTCCTGCTGTTCGTAGGCGAGGTAAGTGGATCGCACCGATCCGGCGCTGGCAGAACTTCAGCATTCTCGCCCGGCATGTCCCGCTCCTGTTTGGTTCGTGCAAGAGGGTGCCAGTAAAGAGATCAGGCCGTGCTTCCTGTGTCAAGTCAGATGCGAGTGTGAGCGAATCGAACTGTATCACGCAGCATACCTGACGCGGAGTCCATCGGTCGGTTGCATAATAGGGTGGCTTGTCCTGAATATCGCTTCCGCTCCTGTACATGCGTTGCAATGAGGTCGAATCGGTTGAGTCATAGGCTCATGAAGTCGAGCGGTTCTCGTGCGCTATTCGGTTCCACGATTGCGCATATGAGTCAGCGCCTGCTGTCGAGCATGTACCTACACGCGATTACAACGAGCAGTGAAACGCTGTTACGTTTTGCAGTGACCGAGAAAGCTAAAGGCTTGTTGGCGAATAGCTGTTGATAATCGCCTTTTATCCAGTTATCTCAATCTCAGCGGGAAGCTGGCGGTTGAAATGTGCCTTGGGATGGCAGTGGATATTTGACAGTGCTGGGATTCTTCACTTCGTTCAGAATGACTCCTTAAAACAAAACTAAGGACATCGGCTCGAGCTATGGTTCGGGGAGCTCGGGGGTGAAGGTGAAGCCGGGGATGCTCCAGGGAAGGAAATAGGCGGCGGAGTTGGTGGCGAGGACGAGGGCGTGGTGGGGATCGAAGGCGAGGCCTACGAGGTTGGTTCCGCTGATGACGAATGAGGCCTGTTTTTCCGGGGTGATGCGGACGATGCCGCGGCGGCCACGCCAGGAGGCAGCCACGTAGAGGTTGCCGGTGAGGTCGAAGGCGAGACCCTGGGGACGTCCGAGATTGGTGAAGAATGGGGTGACGACACCGTGCGGATCGATCTCATACACGGCGTCATTGGAGGAGGCCGTGGGGCCGCTGACGTAGAGGTTTCCGTTGGGCGAAAAGGCAAGGTGATAGGCGGCGACGCTGGGTTCGATGGTGGCAAAGACAAAGATCTGGCGGTCGGGCGCGATTTTGAAGATGGTGCCGCTGCGGTCGCCGACGTAGAGGTAACCGAGCTCGTCGAAGGCGAGTCCGGTGGCGACGCCCATGCCTTCGGCGTAGGTGGATAGATCGCCTGAGGTCGAGAGCCGGTAGACGGCTCCGTCATTGCGCGAGGAGATGTAGAGGTTTCCGGTGGCGTCGAGGGCGAGGCCGGTGGGGTTCATGATCTCGGCGGGGATGGGGCGCAGGGTGGACTCGTCATCGATGCGGAACAGCGATGTGGGCACGGACTGGCCGCGGCTGCCGGAGAAGGTGACGTAGATGTTGCCGGCTTCATCGACGGCGGGATTGGCGACAGGGTGAAGATTCTCCGCGAGCAGGCTGGCGAGGGTGAAAGCGACGGAGGCGGAGCCGTGGGGAGTGGTGACGGTGATGGAGTCACCCGAGGCACTCTCCGGCACCAGGACGGTGAGCTTGGTTGGAGAGGCAAAGACCACGGTGCCAACCGCCTGGTCGAAGAGAACCTGCGTGGGTTCGGTGAGGCTGGCGAGGAGAGCTCGGCCGTGCAGGACGATTTCGCCGCCGGGCATGGCAAACGATGGCTCAACGGAGAGGATGACGGGAGGTGCTGACGTTTGGCTCATATATGCGTGCGCTTACTCTTCAAACACATTATCTTACGATGCCGAAGTGCAATAAGAGCTGAAGAACAATGAAACCGTAAAGCCCGGCACCGAGATCGTCAACCACGATACCGACGCCCTCCGGACGCAGGCGCTCAAGCAGGCGAATGGGCGGGGGCTTAACAATATCAAAGGCGCGGAAAAGTATGAAGCCCGCCAGTTGCGCCTTCCAGGTGATCGGGGCGGCGACGAGGGTGAGCATCTGGCCGGCAACTTCGTCGATGACGACGTGCGAGGGATCGTCGCGATGACAGGCGCGCGCGGTGAGGGTGGCGGCGGGGATTCCGATGACGGTGGCCAGGATGCAGTAAGCCAGGGCTCCGGGGATGAGCAGGTGCTGGGGCAGGAAGTGAGCGATCGCCGACCCAGGTGAGCACCGCCGCCAGCGAACCCCAGGTGCCTGGACCGGGCTGGAGAGCGCCCGCGCCGAAGAAGGTCGCGATGGTCCACGCCCAGTACGGACGGGTGGGGTGGGCGGGACCTTGCTTGGTATGTTGAGGGGATTGCTCAGTTGGGCTTGCGGCGTCCATGATTTTCGCTTTCATCGGCTGAGCTGGGCGCCTCGGGGCCTCTGCGGAGACTACCGGCGCGGCGCTGTCTGGGCTCATTGTACTCGGCTTCGCCGCCGGATTCGGGATCATTCACCGGCGAGGAGATGACATAGTCTCCGCTGATCCATTTGCCGAGGTCGATGACCCGGCAGCGGTCAGAGCAGAAAGGGAAGTCAGGGTCGCCGGCAAGCACGATTTTGCGGCATGTCGGGCAACGGAGCGATGAAATCTTTTTCTTCGTCATGGAACAGATATCAACGTTCAGGGTAATGGAAACTTTCTACTCTCCCACCTTAGCCGCGCAACAGCGGCGCGCCGAAGGTGGGGCACCCATCTGAGGTTTCAAGTTTACAACAATCTTGCGACCAGATCGTAATCGTGGGCTTCTTCCACGATGGCGCGATGGAAGCTGCCCGCCTGCGGAGACTGGTGGTCTCCGAAATCGTTGATGAACACCTTGCCGTCGATTTCAGGAGCGTGGGCCGGGGTGCGAGCCTCCCAGAGCAGGTCGGTCTCCTCGCTGGGACCTTCGAGCATGACCTCGATCTCGCGGCCAATCCACTGCTTGCGGCGCTGACGGCTGATGCGTTTTTGCAATTGCATGAGCTTGCGGCGGCGGCGCTCGATTTCTTTGGGCGGAACTTTGTCGCCGAGGAGAAATGCGGGCGAGCCCTCCTCGTCGGAGTAGGAGAAGACTCCAAGCCAGTCAAACTGGGCGGTGGTAACGAAGTCGCAAAGCTGCTGGAAATCATCTTCGGTTTCGCCGGGAAAGCCAACAATAAATGAGGTGCGCAAGGTGAGGTCGGGGATGGCCTGGCGCATCTTGGCGATGAGCTTGAGGAAGATCTCCGCCGAGCCGCCACGCTTCATGCGCTTGAGCACCGAGGTGGCGGCGTGCTGGAGAGGAACGTCGATATAACGGCACAGGCGCGGGTGCGCGGCGAGCACTTCGAGCAGACGCGGGGTGATCTTGTTGGGATAGGCGTAGAGGAAGCGGACCCAGCGGAGATCCTCGATCTGGGCGAGCTGTTCGAGGAGCGAGGCGAGGCCATCCTGAATGCCGAGGTCTTCGCCGAAGCAGGTTGTGTCCTGCCCGATGAGGTTGATTTCGCGAATGCCTTGGGCGGCCAGGCGCTGGGCCTCGGTGACGACCGAGGCGATGGTGCGCGAGCGGAACTTGCCGCGGAGCTGCGGAATGATGCAGAAGGCGCAGGGATGATCGCAGCCTTCGGCAATCTTGATGTAGGCGGAGTGGCGTCCGGTGGCGAGCAGGCGCGGGGTGTTCTCGTCGTAGAGATAGCTGGGCAACTCGGCGGTGGCTCCGTCCCAGGTGTCGCGCGCGAAGCGTCCGGCTTTCTCGCGGGCATCGCCTTCGGGACGCGAGGCATGGGCGGCGGTGGCGTACGCTGCGCTGCCGGCTGCTGGCGCTCGAGGCCGCTCTTTAGCTGCTGCGAGGCGCTAGGGTGCGTGTGTGCGTGATCGGCAGGCCCGTTGAGAATGGTGAAGGGAGTGGGCGCGGCTGGGGCAGGGACGATTCCGGCGGCGGCGAGGATGTCGGCGAGTTCGCCGGTGCCTAGAACCGCATCGATCTCAGGAATATTCTTTTGAATTTCATTGCGGTAGCGCTCGACCAGGCAGCCGGTGACGATCAGCTTTTTGGCGCGGCCATGGGTTTTGTGCCGCACCATCTCGAGGATGGTATCGACGGACTCCTGCTTGGCGGTGTCGATGAACGAGCAGGTGTTGACGACGATGATGTCGGCGTCTTCGGCGTGGGCGGTGATTTCGGCCCCGTTGGTGGAGAGCATGCCCATCATGACTTCGGAGTCCACGAGATTTTTGGGACAGCCGAGGCTGACAAAGCCGACGCGCGGACGCGGCGAGGGCGGGGCGGATGCAGAGTTCTCTTCGAGGGGCGCGGTACTGCCGTTGATGGACATTCCTGAAGCTATTTTACCAGTAGTTGGGGATTTTTCCGGAACGCCGCGCCAGAAGTGGCAGGATCAGGACCGGGTGAGTAGAAGGACTCCGCTGCAGACGAAGATGGTGGCGAACCAGCGGCGGCGGTCGACGTTTTCATGGAGGAAGAACTTGGCGCCGATGGCGTTGGTGACAAAGGTGAGCGCTGCCGAGGCGGGACCCATCAGGCTGAGGTCGGCCCAGGAGAGGCCAACGAGGTTGCTGAAGAAGGCGATGGCCATGAAGAAGATTCCGCCAAAGAGGGCTGCGCTGGAGAGGACGCGGGCGATGACCGGGAGGAAGCCGTGGTCGCGGCGGAACTCGCCGAGGTCGCCAATGCGGCGCATGGCCAGGGCGATGAGAACGTCTCCGGCGGCGGCGGCGCAGACGGTGACGAAGATGCAGAGTCCAGGTGTAGAGGTTCCTCATACCCGCTCCTGGATGGCTTTGGACTCGGCGGTGGGAGCGGGTGGATGCTCGGTGCGGGATGGGCCTCCGGCGACGAGGCCGACACCAATGGTGATGAGCGCGATGCCCGCCCAGCGCTGCGAGACTGACGTGCTCATGCAACCAGAAGCGGGAGAGCAACGCCATGACGACATAGCCGATGGCCGTGGCGGGGAGGACGTAGGTGAGATCGGCAAAGGAAAGCGCCGTCATGTAGCTGGACATGAAGCCGAGCAGGCAAAGGATTCCGATGATGACCCAGGGATTGGCGAGGGCGGAAAAAACGTGCGCGACGTGGTGAATGTCAATGGCTCCGACATCCTTCATGCCGCGCGCCAGGAGCGTATCTCCGCAGGAACCGAAGATCACGACGGCTAACAGAACCAGGTATTTGCGAAGCGTCAAAGTGCGTTTCCTGAGCTTTCGTTTCCTAACTTCGTGTCCCAGAAGGACGCGAAAGTTCCGGGCCTCAGGCTGCAGGAAGCAAGAATTCATCCACGGCGCGATCTATTTGCCGAGCGCCCATCCATGCAACTCGCCGGTTTGGCGGAGAAGCTGAAGCTGGGCGCGGAGATATTCGAACTGGCTCTGCAGGAGCGTGACCTGCCGGTTGGCGACATCGGCGCGGGCCAACTCCTGGTCGTGGGCATTGGCGTGGCCGTTCTGCACCTGAAGCTCGACGGCATCGATGTTGGCCTGCGGCGACTTCATACTCAAGGCGGGAGACCTTGGCGGAGGCCTGCAACTGGTGGATGGTGTGCTGGGCGCGGACGGCATCGGCGGCCACCTGATCGCGAACCGCCTGGGCATCGGCTTCGGCGTGCAGCGCTTCGGCGTCGGCGGCGGCGGCCAGGGCGTTCTGAGCCAGGTTGAGGATGGGGATGCGAAGGTTGATGCCGAAGCTGTAGTTGTGCGGCGAAAAGCTGCTTGTAGTACTGCGCATAATTGTTGAAGGTGGCGAACTCGGCGTACTGGCCGGCAAAATCGATGGAGGGATAGTTCATCCGGTGCTCGGCGCGGGCGCGGTCCCGGGCGGCGCGGACGTGTTCATCGGCAACGCGGACGCTGGCGGAATTGGCCAGCGCCACGGAGGAAAGATCGTCTTCCGAAGGCAACGGCGGGCGCGGCGGGAATGGAGTCGCTTACGGTTGCCAGGGTTGCGGGAGAGCTGGCCGATCAGGCGTCCGAGGCGCTCGCGGAGTACGTCAACGCTGGTCTCCAACTCGGCGATGCGGAGATCGACGCGGGCGGAATCGAGTTCGGCGCGCTTGCTGTCAAGCGCGCTGCCGACGCCTTCCTGTCTGGCGCTGCTGCGCGATGTAGAGCGCATGGTCCACGGCTTGCTTCTGTTGCTGGGCGGCGGCGAGGCGCTGCGCGGTGTTATCGAGTTCGATGTAGAGCAGGGAGGTATCGAGGATGACCTGCTCGGCGCGGTCCACGTAGTCGATGTTGGCGGCGATGGAGTCGCTGTGGGCGGCCTTGAGGGTGTCGCGGGCGGCGAAGTTGAGCAGGGTCTGGTCGTGCGTGACGTTGAAGAGCGAGGGCGCTTGTCCGGCGATGGCGATGGGCTGCCCGATGCTGTAGCCGAGGCCGGAGCCGAAGATCACGGTGGGCACGTAGGCATAGCGCTCGGCGTGATAGCGCTCGGCGGCGCGGGCGCGGTCGGCAGAGGCCGCGACCATGACGCCGCTGTGCTTGAGCGCAAGTTCGAATGGCCTGGCGGAACTCGATCGGACTGGGCGCAGAGAGGCAGCGCAGCGCAGTCAGCAGCGCGGCAGCGAGCAAGGCGATCAGCGAGAGTGCGGAATTTCCGAGAGCTGGTTTTCGTCATGGTCCGGTCGTAGTCCTCCGCAAGCGGGCGCACTGCCCGGCTTTAGCGTTGCCCCAGGCGGCGGAGAGACTCCGCCGCGGGGCGATAGGAACTGGCCAGGGCAAGCGCGGCCCTGTATTCGGCGGCAGCCTGGCTGGGGTCTCCACTCTTCAGCAGAATTTCGCCGAGCAGAAAGTGAGCGCGAAAGAGCGGGGCTTCCTCTTCGGTGTGGCCGCTCTGGATGTAGGCGCGCATCTGCTGCGCGGCCAGGGGAAGATTGCGATTGGTGTTAGCAGCAGTTCGGCGGCATCGTAATGGTCGACGGGGCGAATGCGCGGAGACTGCGATGGCGCGCTCGACGGTCTCTGGAAGCGATCCCAGATTCTTCCGTCCGCGCAGGTAGCGGGCAAGATCGAGATAGGTGCGGGCGGAGTCGTGATCGAGGCGGATGGCCTCGCTGTACTCGTGTTCGGCCTGCTCATAGCTTGCTTTGCATTGGCGGCGACCATGGCACGTACCCAGGCGGCATCGGATGGATGCTCGGGGGCGAGTTCGGCAGCCAGGGCCAGAGCTTTGTCGCTGCCGCCGCCAACGATGGCGGGCGCCGTAGCATAGTATTCGGCGAGATCGCGGGCGATGGCGATGTTGCGGCGGTCGAGCGAGCGTGCGCGGTGATGAAAGCAGCCACGGTCTTGCGCGCCAGCGAGTAGGCGGTAAGCGGGTTCGCCGAGACGTTGGCCTTTTCGCCGTAGCTGCGGCCGAGCCAGAGCTGAAAGATGGCGTTGCCAGGCTCAATCTGGGCGGCGCGCTCGCAGTTTCGCACCGCGTTGTCCCAGTCCGCAAGCGCGAAATAGACGCGGCAAAGATAATTGAAGGCCGCGGCATTGTTGCCTGTGGCCTGGGGGGTCAGCAGGCGCAGGGCATCATCGGCGCGGCCGGCATCGAGCAGTTCGCTTGGGGTTGGCGGCGGCTTGCGATGCCGGCAAGCGTGCACAGCAAGCAGAAAGCCAGCAGCAGGAAGGCCGTCACGAGGCCAAGCAGGAGCGCGGCTGACCGTGGACAGAAGCTGGTAGCGGGCGGACAGCGGTTGCTCGGTGATCATTACGAAGGATTCTCTACGACTTTTGCCTCGACACCGTCGGCCATGGGCGATGGGCTGAACGACTGGACCGCGATGATGTCGTCGCCGGAGATGCCGCTGAGGATTTCGACCCGGGTCAGATTGGAGATGCCGAGCTTGACGTCGCGGCGGTGCAGGTGGCCGTCCTGGAGGAGATAGACATAATTGTGGCCGTCGTCCTCGTGCACCGCCTCGCGCGGCACGGTGAGGCGTCTTGCTTGCTGCTGGCGATGATGGTGGTGTTCACATCCACGTTGGGCAGCAGCAGGCGCTCGGAGTTATCTACCGTGCAGAGGATCTCGCCGACGACGCGGGAGCCGCGGTTGACGACCGTGGAGGGCAGCGTGGTGACCGTGCCCTGCCAGGTATGTCCGGGCAGCGCGTCCCAGGTAATCTTGACGGTTTGTCCAAGGGCCAGGCGGCCGATCTCCGGCTCGTCGACGAAGGCGCGAACCTGCAGCTGCGAAAGATCGGCTTCCTGCAAAAGCAGATCGCCGACACTGACGTAGGCGCCGGCGCGCGCCGGAAGGAAGTAGACGGTGCCGTCAAAGGGGGCGCGGACGTTGCAGTTGCGGAGAACTTCCTCGGCCAGCTCGACGTTGATCTTGGAGTCGGCGATCTCCGGATTGGCGCGCGACAGTTCGTCGGGCGAGTAGCGGACCTGCGGACTGAAGCTGGGCGAGATCGGCCTGGGCGCGAGTGAGACGATCGCGGGCGGCGGCGACTTCGTCCGATGCTGGCGGCACCGCGCTGCTGGAGCCGTTCGAGCGCAGGCAAGCTGGCGCTGCGCCGAATCGCGCTCGGTGGTGGCCTTTTGCCAGGTCGGCTTGGCGGAGGAGAATCTGCTGCTGCGTGCCTCCGGCCAGCAGGTTGGCATATCTCTCCTGTGCCGCTTTGAGCCGGGTCTGCGGCGGTGGCGAGGTCGCCGCGGGCGCGGGTGTCATCGAGCACGAGGAGCAACTGCCCGGCTTTTACGCGGTCGCCTTCCTTGACCAGCACCTTCTGCACCGTGACCGCCAGCGGGGCGTGGGCCTCAAAGCCGTGGATGGGCTCGACTTTTCCGTTGGTGGTGATGGAGCTGGAGACGTTCCTGACGAGTGGGCTTGACAACCGAGATGCGGATGCGGCGGGGCCGAAGCTCGACATAGGCTCCTACGGCGAGAAAAATCACCAGCAGGATGACCAATGCCGTGATCCAAGATCGGCGAGTCTCCGCCGGGCGAAGTGTTTAAGGTTTCCGTTAGCCATGAGTAAGAACTTTCAGTATATCTGAGCGAAGCATTCACAATGTTCCAGACTAGGAGGTTGGTTGCAGGTTTGGCAAGGGGCTGAGACCGGGCGCAGAGCTCGGACAGGGCAGCGCCAGAGTGCATGGTTTTCCTGCGAGACGCGGCAGGCGAAAAGAAACATCGAACCGGCTACGAGGCGAACGAATAACGCCAAGCAGGAAAGACAGAGCCGGACCAGGGCGGCGAAGAGGTGAGGCCAATGCGCGTGGGGAAGTGGGCGGGCATCTTGAAGAACGCGGTGGCGGACGTGGGACGGAATCACACGATGGCGTTTGCGGCGGGGCTCTCCTACTACTTTGTGCTGAGCCTGTTTCCGGCGCTGATCGCGATGTCCGCGGTGGTGGGATTTCTTCCGGTGCCCGACCTGTTCAACCAGATTTTGACGCTGATGGTCGCGCTATGTGCCGGCCGACAGCATGGGAGTGGTGCGCCAGATTGCGCACGATGTGATCAATCCGCATCGCGGAGCGCTGCTGTCGTTTGGACTGATCGGCACGCTGTGGACGGCCTCCAGCGGCTTTGCCGGGATGATCGAGGCACTCAACGTGGCCTACAACGTGCCGGAGACGCGTCCGTTTTGGAAGACGCGCGGGTTGGCCCTGCTGATGACGTTTCTGGTTGGCGGGCTGCTGCTGGTGGCGCTGGCGATGATGCTGGTGGGTCCGAGATTCGGCGAGTGGATGGCCGGAGTGCTGCACCTGAGCTTTCTCTGGGCGCGCATTTGGCCGGTGCTGCGCTGGGCGGTTTCCGGGGCGTTCATCGTGATGGCGGTGGAGAGCATGTACTTCCTGGCGCCGAATGTGAAGCAGCGCTTTGCGCATACGCTGGCCGGCGCGGTGTTCGCGGTGGCGGCCTGGCTGGCGCTCTCCTACGCACTGGGAATTTACTTCCAGAGATTTGCGAACTTCAATCGCACCTATGGCGCGCTGGGCGGAGCGATTGCGCTGATGACGTGGCTGTACTGGAGTTCGTTCGTGATCCTGCTGGGGGCGGAGATCAACGGCGAAGTGCTGCAGGCCAGCGGAGACGGAACTCTGCCGCTGAAGCAGGCTCCGCCGGAGAAGGTGAAGCCGAAGACCGTGACCGGATGTTGCGGCGTAAGCGGCGGATGCCGGAGCGCCATTCGTTTGCCGACATCCCACATTCGCCAAAGGAGGGCGAATGTGGGCCACCTGGTGATTGCTCGATCCGGCGGGCTGCATTTAGAATAGCCGGATGGCTACGAAGAAGAAGAAACCGCAGTCCAGGGTGCAACCCGCCTTGGCTACACTCCAGACCACGCCGCCAGCGGGCTGGATCACAACTTTCCCGCGATTGAGTGCTGGCCCAATCAGTTTCCCGGCTACGAAATCGAGATCGACATTCCGGAATTTACCTCGGTGTGTCCGAAGACCGGGCTGCCGGACTTCGGCACGGTCTGGATTCGCTACGTTCCCGACAAAGCTCTGCCTGGAGCTGAAGTCGCTGAAGGAATACATCACCGAATACCGCAACCTCGGAATCTTTCAGGAAAACATCGTGAACCGGATATTGGAGGACGTGGTGAAGGCGACCAAGCCGGTGTGGTGCGAGGTGCGCGGACAGTTCCGTCCGCGCGGCGGACTGGGGACGCTGGTGGAAGCGCGCTGGCCGCGGAAAAAGTAAAGCTACGATCCGCACGATTCCACATCTGCTGACTACGGCAGATGTGCGGGCACCATGCACTCGATCCGGCATCCTTAAGGTCTGAGGCAAACCGTTGGCACCAGGCAAAGCGTTTGTGCGAGGCAAAGCGTTGGCTCCAGAGCAGGGACGGGTGAGGCGTTGGGCGACGACGGCGCTGGTGATTCTGACGGCGCTGAATTTTGTGAACTACATCGACCGCTCGGTGCTGTTTGCGGTGCAGCCGCTGGTGCAGCATGAATTTCCGGGATCGGATGCGAAGTTCGGGCTGCTGACCACGGCATTTTTCATTCTGCTACATGGTGACGGCTCCGCTGGTGGGCTGGCTGGCGGATCGCTATCCGCGACGGCTCATCATGTGCGTGGGTGCGCTGCTGTGGTCGGCGGCGACGCTGCTGACGGCGGTGACCCACAACTTCACGGAGCTGATGATCCGGCACACGCTGGTGGGAGTGGGCGAGGCGACGTTCGTGGCGATTGCGCCATCGTTCCTCTCCGACCTGCATCCGGAGTACCGGCGCGGGCGGGTGCTCTCGGTCTTCTACCTGGCGATTCCGGTGGGGACGGCGCTGGGATACCTGCTGGGCGGAGCGATGGCGGCACGCTGGGGCTGGCGCGCGCCGTTCCTGGTGGGCGCGGCGCCGGGGGTGCTGCTGGGACTGGCTCTGTTGCTGGTTCCGGAGCCGGAGCGCGGCGCCGAGGACCGGCTGGCGGTGACCCTGGAGCGCGGGACATTCCTGGGGCTGTGGCGCAATCCGGCGTTTTGGACGGCGACGCTGGGCATGGCGATGATGACCTTTGCGGTGGGCGGCATGCAGGTCTGGATGCCGACCTTTCTTTTCCGCATACGCGGGGTTCCGCTGGCCGAGGCAAACCTGCGCTTCGGATTGATGACGCTGGCGGCGGGAATTCTGGCGACCATGCTGGGCGGCTGGCTGGGCGACCGGATGGAGGCACGGAAGCGCGGCGGGCACTGTCTGATTTCTGCGATTGGAATGACGCTGGCGCTGCCCGCGGTGCTGCTGGCGGTCTTTCATGCGGGTTCGTGGATGTATCCGGCGATTTTCCTGGGCGAGTTTTTTCTGCTGCTGAACACGGCTCCGCTGAACGCGGCGATTCTGAATTCGGTTTCGGCGCCGATTCGCTCGACGGCCTTCGCGGTGAATATCTTCACCATCCATCTGCTGGGCGATGCGTTTTCGCCGAGCCTGATGGGGTACATCTCCGACCGCAGCAATATGCAGATGGCGTTTGTGGCGGCTTCGGCGGCGATTGCGATTTCGGCAGGAGTGCTGTTTTTGGGGGTGCGCTATGCGCCGCAATTGCCGCAGGGAGATAGGCGTGAGCGGTTGGCAGACGGCTGAATCTGCCGGCTATTATTGAAGAAGATCTGCTGAGCGGCGGCTACCAGGCGCGGGTGCGCTTGCTGCTGGACTCGGAGCGAGTACTGTTGGGTTTGGCCTGGCCGCGTCAAACTCCGGGGAGGGATCGCCGGCGGCGACCCGGATCTGTTCGATATCCTTCACCACAATCTCAGGATGGCCGCGGTAGTCAATGACATCGCCGACGACGGCGATGAGCTTGCCATGGAGGTAGGTGAGGTCGCCGACCTTGCGGCGGTCACGGGCGAAGGCTACCGCCTGAAATGAGCACTTGCTTCGGCTGGGACAGAGATAGAGATGGGAGTTGCCGGTCTTGCGGGTGGTGACCCGGAAGACCCTTCCTGCGACGCATCCATGTTTGCCGATCAGTTCGGAGGCGCGCGAGGCGGGCGCGCACTCGATCCGTATCTTGTTGGTGTTGGAGCCGTCTGTGGTGGGGCTGCTCACCGTGCGCCGGCCGGTGGACCGATTGCGGCGCCACAGCTTCCGGCGGGGCAGCGGGGCTGGCGCTCTGCTGCGCCAGGGCGGGAACGGCCAACAGCAGGGCGACCGCACAGGAGACCAGCGCAGGTTCACTTGGTGGGTTCCATTTTGAGCGAATTGTTGAAGCGGTTGAAGTAGTTGAACAGGCCGATGGCGGCGGCCAGTTCGATGATTTCGCCTTCGTCGAAATGCTGGCGGAGCGTGGCCCAGAATTCGTCGTCAATGCCGGTGGAGTCGAGGGTTTCGCGCTCGGCGAGTTCGAGGGCGGCTTTTTCACGCGGGCTGAAATCGGCGCGGGTACGGAAGTTGGCGAGTCGGCAAGCTGCTCCTCGCTCCAGCCATGGCGGCGGGCGAGCTGGGTGTGGGAGTTGAGGCAGTACTCGCAGTGATTGAGTCTGCGAGGTGCGGACGATGACCAGTTCCTTCAGCTTGAGTCCGACCGTACCGGTCTCCATGACGGCGCGGAAGTGGGCGATCATGGTGCGGAGAATCTCGGGGCGGTGGGCGACGGTGCGAAACATGTTGGGCACGTTGCCGCGCTCTTTTTTGTAGTGGTCAAAAATTTCCTGGGCCGCTGGGTCGGCCTGTTCGTAGGCGATGGTGGGTATGCGTGGCATGGCAGGGAATTGTACTGCGAAGTTCGCCGCGTGTGAAAGGAAAAATGGCGGCATGAAAACAGCCAAAGCAAGCCGTTTGTCGGCGGCGTATCGGTAAGTTTTCAGCCCCGGTTTTTGAGAAGCCAGCTTCAGTGATCTGAAGGAGCCGACGGCCACAGCCTCGTCGTCCTGAATGTCGAACACGGTGTAGAGCTTGGTGATCTGCAGCAGGTCGTGCACCTTCTTGGTGAGGTTGAGCAGTTTGAGTTCGCCGCCGGCATTGCGAACGCTGGTGAAGGCACTGACAAGTTCGCCGATCCCGGAGCTGTCGATGTAGGTGACATCGCCGAGGTTGAGGAGAATCTTCTTGTGGCCCTGAGTGGACAGGTCCTTCACCGTGTCGCGCAGCACGACACTGCCTTCGCCGAGTGTGATACGCCCGCTGAGATCGACGATGGTGACACCGTCCACCTGACGCGAGCTTGCTTTCATCGTCACTGGTTATCCTCCTTGTTTGCCGTCGCGGTCCGGACCGCGCACGAACTTAATCATAGTGATTTCGGTGCCGGGAGAAAGGTTCCGAAAATGAATTTCGTCCATGAATGTCCGGATGAGAAAAATTCCGCGTCCCGATTGTTTGAGCAGGTTTTCAGGGGCTAGAGGGTCGGGGAGCGTGGCTGGGTCCAGGCCTGGGCCTTCGTCGCGCACCGCAATGGTCAAGGCCTCGGCAGTGCTCTCGAAGGAGACGGTCACGCGCTTGGCTGGGTCGTAGCGGTTTCCGTGCAGGACGGCGTTCACCGTGGCTTCACGCACGGCCATGGCGATACGGCCGCAGTCGTCCGGCGTCGAAACCGGACTTGGCGGCGACCTCCGCGGCGGCCTGCTCGGCCTTGTTGACACTCGCCAGAGTGGACTCGAGCGTGTAGGAGACCCTGGTTGCATTCATCGCGTGATGTCTATCCATCGTGTCCGGCTGGAAGCAAAGCTGAAGAATTGCTTCCAACAAGTTGGGTAAGTGTGCCTGTTGAGTCGCGGCCCTGTCAATTCGCCGGCAAGGTCAAATCAATTTACCAGTTCAGGCGAATGAAGTCGCCCACAATGGTTGCCTGTAAGGCGGCGAGGTTCGGGCAGCAGCGCCGTGGCCTGGGTGAGCTCGTCTGCAGGATAGGTGGTGGGCACGGCGAGAACCGGCATTCCCGCGTCCAATGCCGAGCGGATTCCGTTGGGTGCATCCTCCACGGCAACGCAGGCGGCGGGGGCAAGTCCGAGCAGAGCGGCTCCGCGCTGGTAAGGCTCGGGATGCGGCTTGCCGTGCTGCGATGTCACTGCCGGTAATCATGAGCTCTGGAACGGGAAGGCCGGCGACGCGAGCCGGTGGGTGGCCAGATCGCGGGTTCCGCTGGTGACGATGGCCCAGCGGCGCGGAGGCAGCGAGGCGAGCAGGCCGGCGGCTCCGGGAAAGACGATGACGTCATAGGAATCGGCAATTTCGCGCCGCTCCAGATCGCGCAGTTCGGCTTCGGCATCGAGCTGGGGCGCGAGCAGGCGAACCGTGTCGATGGCGCGGCGTCCGTGGGCGGCGTGGGCGGTCTGGGTCGGGATCGAGCCCGTGGCGCAGGCCCCAGTCGCGCCAGACACGGGTCACTCCGGCGGTGCTGTCAATGAGCACGCCATCCAGATCGAAGAGAATTCCTTGCACCAGCAGAGACGGCATAGGTTGAGTGTAAAGGAAATTCCGTGCGCAAAGGTTACGGCGAGATGACGCGGAGGGCAACGCGACAGGAAAGCCCGGGAGGGATTCGGTATAGTTCATGCGAATTGCTTAGAGCGCGGGAGAGCAAAGCGTCCTATGATGGCCTGCAGAGATGATGAATATGTCGAATCGGGTTGTCCTGCGGATTGTTCTGCTGATGTTGCTGGCGACGCTGGCCGTGCCTGTGCTTTGCGGCCGAAAAGCTGATCGCGCTGACCTTTGACGATGGGCCGCGTCCGTATGTGCTGTACGGAGTGAAGCAGCCGGGCGCGGCGTCAAGCGCAAATCCGGGAATGCTCGACGTGCTGGATCGCAACGGGGTGAAGGCGACGTTCTTCTACATGGGCTGGCGGCTGACGCCGAAGACCTGGGGCGAGACTCCGCATGAGACCAACATCGGCGTGAGCTGTCTGGATGCGGCGCACGACGTGTTGCGGCGCGGTCACGAGATTGAGAACCACACCTACAGCCATGCCGACCTGCGCATTGCCGAACGCAAAAAAGGCGAGGGCTGGGTGCTGAGCGACGTGGAGCGCGGAGCCGAAGCGGTGAAGGCCGTGACGGGATCGAAGCCGCTGTGGCTGCGTCCGCCGGACTGGGATTTGCCGGACGATGCGCGGCAGGATCTGGAAAAACATGGCTTCCACATCCTGACGATTTCAAGCCAGAACCCGGTGGCGTTGCGCGATGTGAATTCGCAGGACTATCTGTGCGCGGGCAAGGGCGTGGGCTGCCCGAAGCCATCGCTGGCGCAGTCCGTGATCAAGACCATCGAGCAGCGCGAGAAGCAAGGCGTGTACACGCACGTGCTGGCCTTCCACGAACTGACGACCACAACCGCGCAATTGCCGGAGCTGATTGCGGCGCTGAAGGCGAAGGGATATCGCTTCGTGACCGTGACGGAGTATATGAAGCTGGTGAAGAATTAGAGCGAGCTGGAACCGAGCTACGCGATTCTTTCTACTTGTTGCGCGGGACGCCTCCGTGATCCGGAACGAAACCGACTGTCCCACAAAAATCGCATTCGGCAGTGTGCACGCCGTCAGGGAGCGGGGCCGGGACCGGGAAGGTTCTCAAACAGGAAGAACAAGTCACCGCAATGTAGTCCGCATCGCCTTGACCGGAATCCACACGGCTGCTTTGGGCTGACGGGCGACGTTTGGACGTTGGGGAATTTCTTCCAGCAGCGCGGTGATCTTCTCGAAGAGGTCTTCTGGGGAGTACTGGCCTTTTTCAAAGAAGGCGTCGGCTAAGACGCTTTCGGGCACATCGATGCCGGCGAACTCGCCGCTGATTGCGATCACGGCGATCTGGGGAAAGCGCTTGCGCACCACGGACAGGAATTCAAATCCGCTCATGTTGGGCATGCGCAAATCGGAGATGACAACATCGGGCAGCGATTGCTTCAGCTTGGTGAGGCCATCGAATCCGTCGACGGCGCACAGCACTTCATAGCCTTGGGATTCGAGAATTGTTCTGGCGACCGTGCGCAGGTTCTTCTCGTCGTCAACGACAAGAATCCTATAGCGAAAAGAACTCATGACCCTCGATTCCGGTAATCCAGCGTTGATGCCACGGGAGACAGGAGCGTTGTCTCTTCCAGTGCGGTCGCGCAACACCGGATGCGAACGCAAGGCTCACAGTTCTCTAGTCCACCTGCTTCTTCAATTCATACAACAAATTCATGGCTTCGCGGGGGCTGAGGGAGTCGAGGTCGGCTTCGCGGAGGCGGTCGAGCACGGTGTTGGAGACCGGGGTGAAGATGGTCAACTGCACCGGGCCGGATTTCTCAGGCTTGGGCGCAAGCTGGGTGGTGGCGGTGTGTTCGGCGTTCTCGTGCTGGTGCAGCACCTCGCGGGCGCGGGAGATGACTTCGGCGGGAAGGCCGGCGAGCTTGGCGACCTCGATGCCGTAGCTCTTGTCGGCGGCGCCGGGTGAGACCTTGCGCAGGAAGACGATGCTGCCGCCGGTCTCCTTCACGCTGACGTGGTAGTTCTTGACCGAATCGAGCAGCGTCTTCCAACTCGGTGAGCTCGTGGTAGTGGGTGGCGAAGAGCGTCTTGGCGCGGCTGCGCTGGTGGATGAATTCGACCACGGCCCAGGCGATGGCGAGGCCGTCGTAGGTGGCGGTGCCGCGTCCGATCTCGTCGAGCAGGATGAGCGAGCGCGGGGTTGCCGTGTTGAGGATGGCGGCGGTTTCGGTCATCTCCACCATGAAGGTGGAGCGGCCGCGGGCGAGATTGTCGGAGGCTCCGATGCGGGTGAAGATGCGGTCGACCGTGGAGAGGCGGGCGCGGGTGGCGGGCACGAACGAGCCCATCTGCGCCATCAGCACGATCAGCGCGGTCTGGCGCAGGTAGGTGGATTTGCCTCCCATGTTGGGGCCGGTGATGAGCAGGATCGACTGCTGGGCGGCGTCGAGATAGAGATCGTTGGGGACAAAGCGGTCGTTGGAGCCGGTGAGCTCGGGCTGCTCGATGACCGGATGGCGGCCTTCGAGAATTTCGAGGAGTTGGGCGCTGTCGTCCAGCCGGTCGTCAAACTGCGGGCGGCAGTAGTTGCGCAGCGCGGCGAGGTGGGCGAAGGAGAGCAGGACATCGATTTCGGCCAGGGCCAGCGCGCTCTGGCGGATGCGGCGCGATTCGGCGGCAATGGCTGAGCGCAGCTCGGCAAAGAGGCGGCGCTCGATTTCGACGATCTTCTCCTCGGCGTCGAGCACCTTGGTTTCGTATTCCTTCAGCTCCGGGGTGGTGAAGCGCTCGGCGCCGACCAGGGTCTGCTTGCGCTCGTAGTCGGCGGGCGCATGGTGCAGGTTGGACTTGCTGATCTCGATGTAAAAGCCGAAGACGTTGTTGAACTTGACCTTGAGCGAGTTGATGCCGGTGCGCTCGCGCTCGCGCTGCTCGATCTGCGCGATGTAGTGCTTGCTGTTGCGGCTGATGTCGCGCAGTTCGTCGAGCTGGGGATCGACGTCCGCCCTGGATGACTCCGCCGTCGTTGAGGGTGATGGGCGGCTCGGGGACGATGGTGCGCTCGATGCGCTCGCGCACGTCGGTGAGTTCGTCGAGCAGATCCCGCAGGGCGGCAAAGCGCGCGGCAGGGAAGTGCGCCAGGCGCGCAGCGCACGAGCGGGCAGCTTGGCGAGCGATGCGGCGAGGGCAAGAATGTCGCGCGGGTTGGCCGTCTCCAGGGTGATGCGGCTGAGCAGGCGCTCGATGTCGAGAATGCCGTCGAGCGAGCGGCGCAGCTCCTCGCGATGGATGAGGTCGGCGAGGGCGGCTGCGACGGCGTCGAGGCGCTGGTTGATTTCGGCGACGTCGATCGAGGGGCGCAGCATCCAGGCGCGCAGCAGGCGCTTGCCCATCGGCGTGAGCGTGTGGTCGAGGGCGCGGAAGAGCGTGACGGCGTCGCCGGAGCCGGCAAAGAGCGGCTCGATCAGTTCCAGGTTGCGCACGGTAACGGCGTCGAGAATCAGGCAGTTCTGGCGCTCGTAGTAGCTGATGCGGTCGACGTGGTCGAGCGATGCCGCGCTGGGTCTGCGGACATAGTGGAGAATGGCTCCGGCGGCGCAGGCGGCGGCGTTGTGGCTGGCGAGGCCGAAGCCTTCCAGCGAGAGCACGCCAAAATGATTTTCCACCAGCGGAATGGCGTAGTCGGGGGCGAAGATCCAGTCGTCGAGCGGAGTCTCGCTCCAGCGCGCGAAGGGCGCAAGCTCGGTGGAGGCCATGCGCGGCGCGGCGGCCGCGGCGGGTGCGGCAGCCACAGCGGCAAAGACTGCGGCTGAGGGGCAGCGGATTGGAACAGCGGCAGCGAAGCGGCAAAGAGCAGCTCGCGCGGACGCAGGGTCTGCAACTCGTCGGCGACGCGGCGGTCGGCGTCGGGACCGCTGAATTCGGTGGCGCGGAATTCGCCGGTGGAGAGATCGAGCGCGGCGAATCCGACGACGCGGCTGGCTGCTGCCGTGGCGGGCGACGGCGCAGAGGAAATTGTTCTCCTCCGAGCCCAGCTGGGAGTCGGCGGCGGTGCCGGGGGTGACGACGCGGGTGACTTCGCGGCGCACCAGCTTTCTTGGTGAGCTTGGGGTCCTCGACCTGGTCGCAGATGGCGACCTTGTATCCCTTGCGAATGAGCTTGGAGATGTAGCCCTCGGCGGCGTGGTAGGGAACTCCGCACATGGGGAGGGCGACGCCATCTACCTTCTGGCGCGAGGTGAGGGTGATCTGGAGCTCGCGCGCGGCGGTGACGGCGTCATCGAGGAAGAGCTCGTAAAAATCGCCCACGCGGAAGAACAGCAGCGCGGTGGGATGCTCTTTCTTGATGGCGGCGTGCTGCCGCATCAGCGGTGTGGAGGCTTCACTCATGAGGAAAAATTGCGGGTCTCAAAAGGGCGAGTATAGCAGAGCCAAGCTCGCCGGGAGCGGGTGACGCGAGGGAGTGCGATTGGCAGAAGGCGATGCAGACGGTTCGCGCAGATTATACGAGATTCGCATTTGACTCTGGGGCTGGGGAGTGGTTTGCTATCGCAATGGAACTTCGGAAAGATCCAATCACGCGTTCCTGGGTGGTGACCGGGGATCAACCGTCGCAGGGGCGGAATTTATTGCAGGTGTGCCCGTTCTGCCCGGAGTCGCCGCAACAGCCGCAGGTGATCTCTTCGATGGCATCGGTGAACTATGGACCGTGGTCGGCGCGGGCGGTGGTGCATCCGCAAGCCGCTCTACCACGTGGAAGGCGATCCGGGACGGCGCGGGGTGGGGCTCTACGACGTGATGCGCTCGGTGGGCGCGCACGAGGTGATCGTGGAGAACGCGCGCCATGACCGGCAGCTCTGGACCGCCTCCGACGCCGAGATCGAGCAGTTTCTGCTGCTGTGCGCGCACCGCCTGGAGGATCTGAAGCACGATCACCGCTTCAAGTACGTGAGCATTTTCAAGGATTTCGGATCGCTCAGCGGACAGGAGTTCGACCATCCGACCTCGCAGATTGTGGCGACCACGTACGTGCCGCGGCGGGTGCTCTACGAACTGCGGTCGGCGCGCGAACACTATGCGCAGAAAGAGCGCTGCGTGTTTTGCGACATCCTGACCCAGGAATTGCATCAGAGGGAGCGCATTGTGGAGATTCGCGGCGACTACGTTGCGTGCTGCCCGTTTGCCTCGCGCGCGCCGTTTGAGACCTGGATCATTCCGGTGACTCACAGTGCGCATTTTGAGCGCACGGCGGTCTCGCGGCCGGGCGCGCTGCGGGATTGCGCCTCGCTGCTGCGCCGCATGTTGAACCGGATTCGCTCGATTACCGACAGCTTCCACCTGGTGGTGCACACCGCGCCGAATACGCAGCACCAGTCGAAGGTGCTGAATTACTGGCGCACCATCGACGAGGATTACCACTGGCACATCGAGATTCTGCCGATTTTGCAGGAGCGCCAGAAATCGTACTCATTCAAGGAAACCTATCGCTCGGCGGTGATGCCGGAGGACGCGGCCGCGCGGCTGCGCGAAGCCCCGACGGAACATACCCTGACCAGCACGTAGAGGGCAGCAGAGCGGGATGGAAAAGGCGTGCGGGCGGGGGCTTGAGTGCGTCGGATGGCGTGATATACTCAGGCGTTACCGAGCGTTGTGCGGTAGTGGTATGCCCGGTCGGCTGGATGGGCAACACCGAGAAGCTCTTTTTCCATAAATCACACAATCTACGAGGTTGGCATGTCTGGCCACTCAAAATGGGCCACAATCAAGCACAAGAAGGGCGCGCTGGATGCTAAGCGCGGCAAGATTTTCACTCGACTGATCAAGGAAATCACCATGGCTGCCAAGGCTGGCGGCGATCCGGAAAAGAATCCTCGATTGCGCACGGCAGTGGCTGCGGCAAAAGCTGAAAATATGCCGTCGGACAACATCAAACGCGCGATTCAGCGCGGTACGGGCGAGTTGCCGGGCGTGACCTACGAAGAGATCACATTCGAAGGCTACGGCCCGGGCGGCGCGGCGATTCTGATTGAAACCAGCACGGACAATCGCAACCGCACGGTCAGCGACATCCGGCACATCTTCGGCAAGAACGGCGGCAACATGGGCAATGCGGGTTCGGTGGCGCACTTGTTTCACAAAAAGGGCGACATCGTGATTCCGAAGTCCCAGGCCAAAGAAGACGACCTGATGAACATTGTTCTGGAACACGGGGCGGACGATCTGCAGGACGATGGCGATAACTGGGAGATTTTGACCGATCCGGCAGTGTACGAGGCAGTGCTGGAAGCGATCAAAGCTGCCGGATACAAGCCGGAACTCAGCGAAGTCAGCATGATCCCGGAGAACTACGTCAAACTCGAAGGGCAGCAGGCACGCACGATGTTCCGCCTGATGGAAGCCATGGAAGACTACGACGACGTGCAGAACGTGTACACGAATGCCGACATCGACCAGAAGGATCTGGAAGAAGTCGCCGGGTAGCGCTGGATCAGCCGGTTGCAGCGAGGGCTGATCCAATTTGGGTGATTACGAAAGGTCAGTGTCTTTTAGTGCAGGTGGATGTTACGAATGCTCTCGCGCAAGTGAGAGCATTTTTTCATGGGCATGGCGGTTGAGGTGATCCGATTGGAGCAACGGAATGACAATCGATGAGGCGCTGCTGCTGTTCAACAAGTGGTGGAGCGAGGCTACGCCGATCACCTGCACATTCGTGGGCAAGGGTTTACGGGTGCGGATCACGGGTACGATCGACCACATTGAGGCTGGCTCAATCCTTATGCACACTGGAGATGAAGCCGCGTTTCTGCACCTGCCGCTGCATTCCGTGCATGAGTTCCGGTATTGCGATTCACGAGAAATCGAGGAACCGGGGGCGGAGGATAAATTCGCCGGGTACCTCATCATGCGGCTGATGGACGGGAATGTCCTGCAATTTGCTGAGCCCAAGTGACCTGGCCGCAAGCCGGTCGCACGGTAACAGGTTTTGAGTCCAGGCGGGCAAACTTGATTTGGGGCGTCACACACGAAGGTTCCCTTCGTGCAACTCCGTGGTTACCGACGTACATTGACCGAAAGACCAGCTCTCGATAGCGTCGTGAGTTGATGATGCACGCCGTAAGTTGATAGACCGCTATGAAACTGCTCGTCGCCGATGACTCAAGTCTGTACCGGATGCTGTTAAAACGCCTGCTGGATGGTTGGGGCTACGAGGTCGTGCTGGCCGCCAATGGCTATGAAGCACAAAGCATCCTCGAAAGCGACAACGCACCCCGGCTGGCGATTCTGGACTGCTTGATGCCAGGACTGGGCGGACTTGAACTCTGCGAACTGATCCGGGAGCGCAAGCAAGGCTACGTGTACACGATTCTGTTGTGTGCGCCTTGCCCGAGCTGGAACTCACAGGCCCAAAGCGATCTCCTCAAGGGATTTGAGCTAGGGGCAGACGATTATTTGAGCAAGCCGTTCAAGGAACTCGAACTGAGAGCACGGATAAAGGTTGGGGAACGGATTATCCGAAGCCATGAAGAGTTGGTTGAGGCGCGGGAAGCTTTGAAATTCGAGGCCTCGCACGATCCCTTGCTGCGGATCTGGAATCGCAGAGCCATCCTCGATCTGCTGACCACGGAATTGAGCCGATCAAAGCGGCTGGAGACATCGCTCAGCGTATTCTTCGCCGACTTGGATTGCTTTAAACGCGTCAATGACAGCTACGGCCATCTGGTCGGGGATGAAGTGCTGCGCAGTGCAGCGGAAAAAATGTCCGGGGCGGTGCGCGAGTACGACCACGTTGGCAGATATGGGGGCGAGGAATTCCTTGTGGTGCTGCCCGACTGCACGATTGACGAAGCGCGGGAGGTGGCCGAACGGGTGCGGCAGCAGATCGGCGACAAGGCTGTTGTGAATTCCCCCACGCAGGTGAAAGTTACGGTCAGTATTGGCGTGTCCCAATGGCAGCCCGGCCAGGAAACCCACGAGCTCCTCCACCGGGCGGATATTGCGATGTATCGAGCTAAGCAGAACGGGCGTAATTGCGTAGAGGTGGAAAGCAACGGCGAGCCTGAGTAACGCGCCCGCGACAGCGGCATTCTGAGCTGGGACCGGTGCGCCAGCAGCACAGGACGCGATTTCCGGGGCGCGTGGTACAACCTGATTTCTCCAGCGCGCCACCCATACTTGGAGGAATCACCATGCGAAGGATCATTCTGCTCAGCTCAATACTTCTACTGTCAGCGGTGTGGATGGTAGCGCAGTCTGAGAACGACTCATCAGAGAGTGGGACCAGCACGGACTATCCACTTTCCAGCAGAGCGACGGTAGTGGGATGCCTCGATGGAGCCATCGGAAACTACACTCTGACGAATGCTGCGGGAGCCACCTATCAACTCACCGGAAACACGGAACCATTGAAGGCTCACGTGGGCGAAACCATGCGAGTGACAGGAATACTGACCCCGGTCGTGCATACACCCGGCGCCATGAGCGAGGGCACCAGGACAGAACCAACCTTGTCGGTGATTGGGTTTCAGCGGGTTTCCCAGGTCTGCGGCGACAACAATAACATTCCCTGAACTGTGCGCGCAGGACAGTGCCTCTGCTCTTGCACCACTTGCTACCTGTCCAACCCACAAGGCGCTCCTCAACGGGCAAAAGCCGGTTGCCGGATCAGGTTGAGGTGTCGGTTTTGTGAGTTCCTGATATTCTTCTTCTTAGGATCTGCGATCATAGCGGTTATGGACCGGATGCTGGTCCGGTGCCATCGTCGCGGGTTCATCCATCTCAGCAGTATTTAGAATCTGATGGTTACAGACTCTAAAGGAGCCTGGGGTAATTCTTCAGCTATGAAATTGTTTCGGTTGGCGATTTTCGTTCTGCTGATTTTTGGCGTGACGGCGGGCGTGGCCCAGGACGACGACAACGCGGCGGCGATCCGGCGCGAACACTGGACAGTCGGTGTGCTGGCGAGCGGCGGCACTGGCCTTTTCGACCGCACCAACGTGCAGTATGTACGCGCCGGGGTGCGAGTGGGCCGGGTGATGACGGGAGAGCTCGGTTCAGGATGGGCGCGCGGCACATTTGAAGTGGATTCGGAAATCATGCCGCTGGAATATGTGCTTTGGGGCGGCTACCGGAACGTGTATGCCCTGGGCGTGAATCCGCTGGTGATGAAGTGGAACTTTACCCGAGGGAAGAAAGTGATTCCGTACTTTCTGGCGCAGGGCGGGATGCTGTGGAGCACCGACTACGTGCCTCCGGGCAACACCTCGAAGATCAATTTCACCTCTGGGCCGGGAGTGGGCCTGAATTATTTCGTGAGGCCGCGCCGCTCGGTGAATTGCGATTTCCGCGCGACCCATCTGTCCAACGCATCGTTGGGCACGCACAATCCAGGAGTCAATTCGAGCTTGCAGTTTTCCATCGGGTACAACTGGTGGAAGCAGTGAGCGGAAAGTACGGACCATGGCAGCGCTGATTGAGTGTGTACCGAATTTTTCCGAAGGACGCGAGAAGGCTCGGGTTGACGCCATCGTCAATGCGATGAAGCGCGACGGCGTTTATCTGCTGGATTGCGAGATGGACGCGGATCACAACCGCTCGGTGATTACCCTGGTGGGCGAGCGCGAGCCGTTGTTGGCCGCAGTGCTGGCCGGAATCGGCAAGGCAACCGAATTAATCGACCTGAATGTGCAACGGGGCGCGCATCCGCGCCTGGGCGCGACCGATGTGGTGCCGTTCATTCCCATCGAGGGCACAACCCTGGAAGACTGCGTGCAAATGGCGCGCGAACTGGGTCAGCAGGTGTGGGAGCGTTACCAGGTACCGGTATATCTTTACGAAGCTGCCGCGCGGCGGCCGGAGCGGGTGAATCTGGAAAACATCCGGCGCGGGCAGTTCGAGGTGATTCGCGAGGAGATTGCGACCCTGGAGTCGCGCCGTCCGGACATTGGCGATCCGCGCTGCCATCCGACGGCGGGCGCGGTGGTGATCGGCGCGCGCAAGTTTCTGGTGGCCTACAACGTTTATCTGCAGAGCAAGGACGTGGAGATCGCCAAGAAGATTGCCAAAGCGGTTCGCTTCTCAAGCGGCGGTTTCCGCGCGGTGAAGGCCATGGGCGTGGAGGTACGCGGGCAGGCCCAGGTTTCCATGAACCTGACGGACACGGATCTGACGCCGATGGCGCGCGTCTTTGAATTTGTGAAGCGGGAAGCAGCGCGCTATGGCGTGCTGGTAGAGTCCAGCGAAATCGTGGGACTGGTGCCGAAACGGGCGATAGAGAATGCGGCGGAATGGTTTCTGCAGGTGGAGAACTTCGATTCGTCGCTAATTCTCGAAAATAGACTTGCCGCGGTGACCAGCGGCAGAGCCTCCGCCGGCGGATTGCGCGCCGGCGTGGAGCCGTTCATCGAGCAATTGGCGGCGCCGACGGCAGTGCCGGGCGGCGGTAGTGCTTCGGCAGCGGCCGGAGCCATGGCGGCTGGGCTGGCGGCGATGGTCGCCAAAATGTCGCAGGGCAAGAAGGCGTACGCCGAGTTTCAAGCTGAGCTGACGGAGGCTCTGGGGAAACTCGCGGCGCTGGGCGAGCAACTCAAGGCGGCCATTGATGCGGACGCAGCATCTTACCAAGCGGTAGTAGCTGCCTACCGGGCGCAGAAGAATGCTACGCCGGAGCAGTCCCATGCGGCAGAGGAAGCGGTTACGGCGGCCCTGCTCGGAGCCGCGCAGGTGCCCCTGCGCGTGGCAGTGTGGGCGACGAGGTGGGTACGCTCGCGGCAGAGTTGCGCCGGAAGACGAATCCGAAGATGGGCAGCGACCTGACGGTGGCATCGGCCTTGGCGCGAGCTGCCGTGGAAGGCGCACTGGCGAATGTGGAGATCAATCTGGAGTCATTTCCGGACGAGAGCACATTCGTGGCGGAAATTCGTGCGAAAGCTGCTGAATTGCGGAATAAGCAAAACTAGAGAACACCGAATGCGAACTACGATCTTTTGCTGAGTGATGGGTCAGGTAGTCGGGGGTACAATTACAGATATGAAGAAGATTTCTATTGCATTTGTAGTACTGGCCTGTGCGTTATGCACGAACCTCCTGGCGGCCCCGCTGGGAACCAACACACGGACGGTGCTCCCGGCGCAGATTCAGCAGATCATCTCGGTGGACTACCGCATGCTGCGCAATTCGCCGAGCGGCATGGCTCTGAAGAGCCGCGTCCTGCCGGATAATCTGAAAGCATTTGAAACTTCGCTGCGCGGTATGGGCGTGAATCCGGATACGGACATGGAGCAATTGACGTTTGTGTCCTATCGTACGCCCAAAGGAATGTTGCGTACGTTCGGCGTGGCCAACGGTCAGTTCGAGCCAAAGAAAGTGGTGGCGCGCTTCAAGCTGAAAAAGCAGAAGAGCGAGAAATATCGTGACTCCGATCTGTGGGGCGCCGGCGGCGGCTTCGTCATGACCTTTCTGGACGAAAACACCATATTGTTTGGCGAGCCTACCGCGGTGAAGGACGGCCTGGATGTTCGCGATGGCGAGCAGCGGGGCGTGGCCTCAAACCCGGACATGATGCAGTTGATCGCCGAAGCCGAGACGGGCCCGGTGTGGAGTGTGCTGGATCAGCAAGGCACGCAGAATATGCTGCGCTCGGCGTTGGGCGAAGCTGCGGCCCTGGCGGATTACGACACCATCAAGAAGCGCCTGCTGGGGTCGCTCTACACTCTCGACTTGCAGCACGGCGTGGATTTCGGCCTGAACGTGCAGACCGCGGATTCGTTCACGGCGGGCACGCTCTCCGCCCTGATGAAGGCGGGCATACTGTACAAGAAGGCGGCCGGCTCAGCGGATGAGAAGAGCGCGATGGACAGCATGGCAGTTGATTCCGACAGCGGCCGGCTGGTGGTGAAGTTCAAGGCCGATGACAGCAAGTTTCAGGCGCTGTTGAAGAGCGAGTTATTTCAGGCAGTGTCGCACTAGATCGGAGAGTCGCGAGCAAATTCGAAACAAGGGCGGCCCGCCGGGGCCGCTTCTGTTTTTGCGCGTGCCATTAAAGTTCCTCGATCAATCCTTTGCGGAGGGCGCGAATCGCACTTTCGATGCGACGGTAGCGCACCCAGGTTCCTTCCTTCTGCGCCTCGATCAAGCCTGCGTTCTTTAGAATCTTCATATGATGCGAGATCGTGGGCTGGGCGAGTTTGATGCGCTGCTCTACGTCGGAGGCGGTCCAGCCTTCGGGGGCGCCGGTTTTGCGCGGAGCGCTGGGATGGAGGAGGCGTAAGATCTTGCGCCGGGTTGGATCGGCGATGGCGCGAAGTGCCAAGCTCAGCTTATCGGTCGCAGCTTTCATGATGGTGCACCCATCATAAGACATTCGTGAGCGGGGCAAGCAGTAACTTATCCGCGAGTTACAGTGCTAACCAAATGCCGGAAAGAAATAGATTGACGATCGTCGATCTATCGTTTGAGGAATGCGTTGTACCCTGCGCCGACAAGGCGGGAGCGGATGGCCTCGGCTTCCTTGATATCAGCGTATGGACCTACCTGTACATGGAACAATTTGTCTCCAGGCTGGGTGATGATGGCCGGATACTGTTGCTTCCGGAGGGTGTCACTTAACAGTTTGGCGTCATCCTGATTACGCACGGCGGCAATCTGCACCAGATAGCCGGTGCCGAGCGTGCTGCGTGCCTCGGCGGGGTGGGCCGGCGGGTTCGGCGCGGGCTCCGGTGGCGTAAGTTGCGGGTGCTCATCCTTCTGCTGCACCGCCTGGTAGAACGTCATATCGCTGGTGTTGGGCGCGGCGGCTGCCTGGGGTGGGCAGTTGTCGGCAGTGGTGCAATCCGGTGTTTTGGGTGAGGCAACCTGGGACGCTCCGGGCTTGTTGGCGGCCGACGGCGCCGGGCTTGCAGGAGCCGCAGCGATGGCCGCAGCGGCAGCCTGCCGGGCAGAGTTGCGTCCGAGCGAGTACCCCACGCCGAGCGAGATGCCGCATAGAATCACCAGGCCGAAGAACAGCCCGAGCAACTTGCCCATGCCGAGTGTGATCTCGGTATCGTTACCCTCGTCTGCCGGCCATTGTTTCCTGCTCCTGCATACGCCTATCTGCCATTATGCCTCGATTTTGGCCGCTGCGTCGCTGGGCGGCGGTGTGGAAATTGGTGCTATGCACAGTTTAGTCTTTGGATACCCGCGAGCAGGTCGATGGGAACCGGGAAGATGATCGTGGTGTTCTTCTCCACGCCAATCTCAGTCAGAGTCTGCAGGAAGCGAAGCTGAATCGAGGCGGGTTCGGTCTGCAACAGATGCGCGGCATCCACCAGGCGCTGGGCGGCGGAGAACTCGCCCTCGGCGTGAATGATCTTGGAGCGCTTTTCGCGCTCGGCTTCGGCTTGCTTGGCCATGGCGCGCATCATGGATTCGGCAAGGTCAACCTGTTTGACCTCGACGTTGACCACCTTCACGCCCCAGGGAGCGGTGTGCTGGTCAAGGATGGACTGCAGCCGGAGATTGATTTTGTCGCGATGCGCCAGGAGTTCATCCAACTCCACCTCGCCGAGCACGCTGCGCAACGTGGTGAGGGCGAACTGCTGCGTCTGGTACTGGTAATTTGTGACCTCGACGACGGCGCGCCGCGGGTCGATGACGCGGAGGAAGACCACGGCGTTGACCTTGAGGGTAACGTTGTCGCGGGTGATGACATCCTGCGGCGGCACATCAAAGGCAACCTGCCGGAGATCGACGCGTACCATTCGATCCAACGGGGCGAAGACCAGAATCAGACCGGGGCCCTTGGGTTCATCCAGCAAGCGGCCAAGCCGGAAGATGACACCGCGTTCATACTCGCTGAGAATCTTAACGGAGCTGAAGAGATAGAAGGCGATAATGACGAAAACGATGCCGCTGAGAGGAAACATAGTGCCTCCGCGCCTGTTTGCAGGTCAGGAGGATTCTACCGCAACCGAGTCCGGTTTCAACGTTCCAAAGTTACGGAGGCTTTCCGCTACCGGGCGATTGCCGGAAAGTCGCCGATAGGTGTAAGCTAGCTTTGCTCACCTGTGAGCGGGAGTAGTTCAGCGGTAGAACGCCAGCTTCCCAAGCTGGATGTCGCCGGTTCGATCCCGGTCTCCCGCTCCAAAATGTTCAATCATTGTAAGACACTCAGGCCAGATTACAGCGGCGTTGAAACTGCGGTGGGATCAGGCTAACCTAAGGCCAGCGTCATCCTAGGAGGAAAGTTCATGGACATGCGTCGCAAGGTCATTGATTGCCACTTGTTTCCAGCAGGCATTCCATGTGAATTCGCGGTCTCGGGGGATGATGAAGAGGTTTTCAAGCTTGCCGTAGAACACGCCGTCGAGTCCCATGGGTACCGTGACACGCCCTCACTTCGTGAACGGTTGCGCTCCATGTTACGTGTCGAAAGCTTAAAGAAGACCGCATAGTGAGGGTAGACTGACAGCCCAAATCCCGTCTTGGGCGGCGGACTGTTTCCGCTGGCTAAATCACGCTTACATATCGTTCTTCGCTCCATTCATCTGGGCCTCTTTCGCGAGTGAATCCAGCACCAGCGTATAGAGAGAGTTTGCATCGTTCTTACCATATTCAGAGAGCGCAAGGGTCGATACCCCATTCCCCCAGGTGTTCACATCAGCCCTTTAATGGCGCGCCATAGGGATTTTGATAGACCAGCGCGGTCAGTGCTCTTTGGCGCTCCATACTTTTCCGTCAGTGCGTTGGTCAGGAAAGCGAATTTGCGTTGCGGGATGGTGAACTCTATGGCGCACAACCGTTGGTGATAGAAGCGGAAGACAGCGGAAACCGGAAGTCCGGCATACGTAGTTTCGACGGAGCAAGACGTGTTATCACCTTTTACCGGAACCCCTTGCAAGATGCAGGAAGGGTGCTCCTGGTAAAAAGTGGCCAAACTCATTCCCAGAACTTCGGCTTTCATACTCCATGCGCCCTCAGGCGATGGCGGAAGTTTTTCTGCTGGAATGAGGTCTGACGGATTGAATAGGATGAAGTCAGTTTCCGGTTCACCTACCAGTTCCGTTAGCTTTCCTTGCTCAAATACAATCTTCCGGAAGCGCTCGGTAGAAAACGTCTTGAGCTGTCCAGCTTTGGCTTCTTCCCAAGTCGCACAACTTAGCCGGAATTTCTTGCTTAGTTTCTTGCCATTCTCACATGGTGCGATATAGCTTTCCATCTGCTCGCTGGCGATAAATTGGGGGACGGTTTCACCAATCACATGAAGTGTTTTACCGGGATCGTAAGACTTTTGAGCGAATCCATCTACCGCAATCATGAGCAGAACAACCGCAATCATCAGCGCATTCTTCATAATTTCTGATACCCCAGGCTCAGCCTTGAACTTCCATGTCGGTATGCGGTTCATTGAGTGCCGAACAGAATGCACCAAAGTACCACCGCAGCGCGCTGGAACACAAAACAAAATTAACGAGTAGGGTTGGCTTTAGATTTCTGCGTGAGTTGCGAACGAGATGCAGCTTGAGCATCAAAGGACCGCAGCGAAGTTTTCCATAACTGGCGGTCGAATTCCTTCCATGCCGGACGCTTCTTGGAGAAGAACAGGTGCGACTCGCAGTCGCAGTCCGAGGACCCGAATCCACCCAGCGGCATCGACGCTCCCGGCATTCCTGCAATGCAGTTCGCCCAAGCGTGCTCCTTTGAATCCATGTCGTAGCTGAACCAAATCTCTTCTATGGTGGTGTGAAAGCGCAGGTAATCGATGTGCCAGTGCGGGCGTTCGGTGGGTCGCATGTGATGCGCCAGACGACCACGTACACCTCCCTGCCCGAGTGCACTACCGATGTAAACATAGAATCCACTCTGGAGTCGAAGATCGCCCAGGCGCCCGACTCGAATTACATCTTCCCTTGCCGAAGAAAGAATCAGTGCATACGTGCCGGAGCTTGATTTGAGGACACGAAGACTCGGTCCCTCATCAAAGTACTCGGCCGCTTTATCGGTGCTGGTGAAGCGATAGTGATTAAGCATCCTGAATCAGTATAGCTGCGATGCGAGCGGCGATGGGATGTGTAGCAGGAATCCTGTCGCCGAGTGCGTATCACTGGCACCCGGCAGGCGCACTGTTGTGTAGGACGGGGCGGAAGCAATGTCCCGGAACGAAGATTGAGCTCTCTGATCCGCGGGCGGGGTCACATTTGCACAAGGGGCGCAGCATCTCTGCTATCCGGGAGAACTGCTTGCGGTGGAAATGTTCGGCGTCCTCGCGCCTGTTCCAGAAACTTATCAGCAGAATTCGGTTGGGATCAGTATCCGAAGCCAATGTGATCTCACCCTGAAAGCCGCGCTGTTTTTTCAGAATAGGCAGTATCATTTCTATTACCGCTTCGCGTAATTTATTTGTTTTCCACGGCTTGGCACTTAGTTCGACGACTTCCGTAAACATCGTGAAATCCCTTGGATGAGATACAGGAATAGGTAGCGACGAAATTGAGCAGCTATTCAATGGGAAGCAGCTTGATGGCTCAGAGTTGCCCGACAGAGTACCAATGAGTGCGAGCGCGGAAGGTATGCTCACGTCATCGGCCCGTGCCTGAGGAAAGCAAAAACGCTCGCTCTCGAATCTAAGATACCAAGCAACTCTGTTCACAATGGAACGGGGCGGCGTTGGATAAACAATGTCAGTAAGATGCGTGATACATCTTCGAAATGTTGTATGTCTACTGCTCTTGTTGGGAGATGGTGCGAACAGCACTCGCCCGGAAGTCTGTCGATGGAGGTGTTCAAAAGGTCAGCACGATCGAGTTCTTGCCGGTCGCTGAAAGGGCTGGAGATTCCGGCTTCCGGCCTTGGCCTGCCGACCAATGGGGCCTATGTAAAGTCCGCCAAGCTGGTGCATGATCGCCGGGGCGAGTACTGCAAGGTGCTCGGCGGCGTGCGCCCGGTGGATACATCAGCCCAGGACATTCGCTTCGAGGTGAACCTGCCGACGAACTGGAATCACAAAGCGGTGCAGTTCGGCGGCGGTACGTTCGATGGATGGCTAGGCGGACCAACCAGCGGATTGAAGCGTGGCCCGGTAGGTGTGGCGAGTGATCCGGTGCCGCTGGCGCGCGGGTATGCAAC
This sequence comes from uncultured Acidobacteriota bacterium, assembly GCA_963779365.1. GTDB lineage: Bacteria > Acidobacteriota > Terriglobia > Terriglobales > Acidobacteriaceae > TOLSYN. The sequence continues at coordinate 72,196 of CAVZYB010000036.1, forward strand.
CTTCGGCGGAGACTCTGGTCACCACAAATGTTACTTTCCGCTGCCGGATGCGCTTGAACACGGTGAATGCCTCGTTTGCCAGGAATGCCGAGGAGCGCCTCAACTTTGCGCATGACAGCTTAAAGAAGACCCATGATGCGGCCGTATTGATTATGGAGCGTTGGTACGGGACGCGGCCGTCGAGAATGTTTTTCCTGGGCGGCTCAACCGGAGGCCGTGAAGCATACTCCGTGGTGCAGCGCTGGCCTGAGGACTACGATGGAGTTTTGGGTGCCTACGCCGGATGGGATCCGATAGAACTTGATCTGCAGTACGTTCGCCTATCGCAGGCCATCTATGCAAGAGGTGGCTTCCTGACAAAATCGAAGACCAGGCTGCTTGCGCAATCGGTGATGAAGGCATGCGATGGGTTGGACGGCCTGCAGGACGGCATCATCGGGAATGTTGCTGCGTGTCACTTCGATCCCGCGACGCTGCTATGTTCTGCGGGAGGCAAGCGCAAACACTGTCTTACATCCCAGGAGCTCAGGACGGTCCAGACCTTTGCAACCGAACAGAAGACCGATCAACCACTGTGGAACGGGGTGCAGAATATGCCCGGTTTCAACGTGCTTGCGGGCGCGGACCTCACCGGCACCATGGGGCTTCTCCATCACCCTGAGCATCCGCCTAGGTTTTTCTTGAACTCGTACTACTACGTCATCAGCGATCGAGTGGCTGCGTTATTTTCTGACCGGGGACGAGCACTTCAACGTGCTCGCCTTCGACACGATGACGGGTGGAAAGTACGCCGGCGATCTGCTTCCGCAGTCTCAGGATTTCGCCGCCAGCGATCCCGATCTGACGCGATTTGCCCAGCACGGCGGCAAGTTTCTGATGCTGCATGGAACCACCGACGCAACCATCCCGACCAACGCCTCAGTCATGTATTACAAGATGATTCAGCGCAGAATGAGCCAGGAGGAGATGGACCGCTTTCTGCGGTTCTACGTGATCCCCGGCTTTGGACATGGACGCGGCGCCTTCAAAGCAGGCTTTGATGCCCTCGGCGTACTCGATCGCTGGCTCGATACCGGCGTTGCTCCGAACGACCTCGTCGTGGTGGACAACAATAAAGGTTCGAGCGGACGTACGCGGCCTTTATGCGTCTACCCCTCCTGGCCGAAGTACAAAGGCAGCGGCGATGTGAACGCAGCCGATAGCTTCCTGTGCGCGACTGAGTAGGCGATAGACGCTTGCCTCGGTATCGTCAACGCAGTCGGAGCTTTCAACTCCGCGTGCCCAGCGTACGATCCAGATTGAAGGCTGCGCTGATCAGTGCGAGATGCGTGAATGCTTGCGGGAAATTGCCGAGCGCCTCGCCCTGCGGTCCGGTTTGCTCGGCATAGAGGCCAAGATGATTGGCATAGCCGAGCATGCGTTCGAACAGTATCCGGGCCTGCTCCAGTTTTTCGGGAACCACCTGACCGGCGCGCGTTAAAGCCTCCACCAGCCAGAATGAGCACATGTTAAAGGTGCCTTCCTCGCCCGGAAGTCCATCGACGCGCGGCCGTGGCGGATAACGGTAGACGAGACTGTCGCTGACCAAACCACCTTCGCGAGGACTCTGCAGGATCGCTGAGATCGTACTCAGCATTCGAGGATCATTGGGAGCCATGAAGAATACCAGAGGCATAACTAATAGCGATGCATCCAGGTCTTCGCTGCCGTAGAACTGGGTGAACGCGCGCCGTTTTTCACTCCAGCCACGGGTCATTACTTCTTCGTAGATGCGGTCGCGCTCACCGATCCATTTCGCCCGGTTAGCGGGAAACGCGCGCTTGTCCGCGAGCCGGATGCCGCGGTCCAGCGCCACCCAGTTCATGATCTTCGAGTAGACGAACTGCTCCTCGCGGTTCCGCATCTCCCAAATTCCCGCATCCGGGTTTTGCCAGTGTTCGCAGATCCAATCCAGACGATTGCGGAGCACTACCCACATATCGTAGGAGATCGGACTGACATATTTGTTGTAGAGGTAAAACCCATCCATCAGCTCGCCGTAAACATCAAGTTGGAGTTGTGAGACAGCGGCATTGCCAATGCGTACCGGCCGGGAGCCACGGTACCCCTCCCAATGGTCCAGTGTCTCTTCGACAATTTGATCGTCGCCCCGGATTGTGAAAAGAGTCGGCATCTGTGCACTTGGGGTTTATGTGCTTGGAGGCGTAGTTCTCCATCCAGTTCATAAAGCCGGCGGCCTCATCTCTGAATCCGATGCGCAGAAAACCGTAAATCGTAAAGGCAGCATCACGGAGCCAAGTGTAGCGGTAATCCCAATTGCGAGTGCCTCCGATGACCTCAGGAAGACTGGTGGTGGGAGCGGCGACGATCGCTCCGGTTGGCTCGAAGGTGAGGAGCTTCAAAGCCAAGGCTGATCTCTCCACCTGTTCACGCCAGCGTCCGCGATAAGTACAGGCAGAGAGCCACTTCTGCCAAAACCTCACAGTTCCCTGGAACAGTTCCTCGCCCTCTTCTTTCAGGGGAGGGCAAGGAACGAGGTCGTCACCAAGATGAGCCCTCAAGAGGAACTCTTCTGATTTGCCTTCTTCGAGCAAGAACTCGGCGGTCACGCCACCCTGATCGTCCTGCCTGAGCGGCACCGCCGTGGAAAGGGCAAGGGTCGAGCCGCTTGCCCTGAAAAACGCACCATTTGAATCCAGCAGTACTTGGTGGGCCTGCCGCCCGTAATCGAAAGCCGGACGACACAGAAGCGACATGCGCACTGCACCTCTGACGCACCGGATGCGGCGAAAGAGATGTTGATACCACGGCGAGTCAAGAGGCAGCCCAACCGGCAAAAAGTCCTCCAACTCCGCGATTCCGTCGGAGAGCAAAAAACGTGTGATCAGGATATTGGTCGAAGGCCAATAAAACTGCTTGTAGCTCACTGAGGTGCCGATTGGGGAGATCTGGAATCGGCCTCCCTTTACGTCGTCCAGGAGCGCTCCGAAAACGCTGGGCGAATCAAAATGTGGGTAACAGTACCAGTCGATCGAACCGTTCATGCCCACAAGGGCGACCGTCCGCATGTTGCCGATAATCCCGTAGTTCTCGATGGGCTGATATGACATCAGTATCTCCTCAGCAAATGTGAAATCCTTTGATGTTTGTCGGCGGGCGGAAGAGGCGTGCCGGGGGATGGAGTCGTGGAACTACCAGAGAAGTTGCTGCGCTGTTTCACTTGGCGTCGGACAACGCGCTCTCATCAATCCTGGCGGCCGCCCGAATTTTTCTGATTTCGCCAGACTTGCTGCAGGGAGTGCTCCGTCTTCTCTCCTCAGCGCTGAAACAGGGTTGCCGGGGACGAATGAGCCACAGCCGGAGCTCTGTGACGAGCACTCGTCCCCTCCCACTACAAAATAATGCGCTCGGCCCTTCTTCTCCGCTCCCTACGGCAGATGGTCGAAGTAACACGACAGATATGGCTGCGGCGGCGGATCGGTCGATGCCAGGTTAGGCGAACTCCAGTCGAAGAACTCCGTCATGTCCGGTCTGAGCCGCGTCACGCTTGTTCAGCGATGGCAGGTTGAAGCGGGTCTCGATAAATTTCAGCAGCGCAGTGAAATCGGCGTTGGTATGCGAAACATACGCCGGCTTAGTGAAGGGCGAAATCACCATCAGTGGTACGCGGAAGCCGGTGGTATCAAAGTTACCGGTAGGGTCGTTCGATGCCAGATATGGCCCCATACCATCCGGGCTAGGCATCGGAACAGGCGGAACGTGGTCATAGAATCCGCCGCCTTCGTCATAGGTGATGAAAAACACAGAACTCGCCCACGAGGGGCTTTCCATCAGCGACTTGACCATCGATTCGGTATACTGCGCGCCTTTGTCGATGGGGTTCAGCGGATGCTCATCGGAGCCCGTCTCAGTGTAACCACTCTCGATCAGAGCAACCTGCGGGAGCGTTCCGTTGGCGGCATCGGTCGCAAACGTCTTGGCATCGGCGAAGTTGTTGACATAACCGTATGCCCACGGAAAATAGTTTTCATAAGTATCCATCGCCGACAGGTCTCCCGCCACATAGTTGTCGGTTATGTAGACCTTCCAGGTAATGTTGTTCTCCTGCAGGAGTTGGAAGATGCTCTTCACGTTACCCATGTTGAGAGGTGGATGGGTGGTGTCACCAGCCCCTCCCGGATAGGCATATCCATTGGATGTGGCAGCGAGGAAGTACATTCGGTTCGGCTGCGTGCGTGTAAGTGCCGGACTGAACCAGCGGTCTGAGGTGGCGAAGGTAGTGGCAGCCCAGTAATAGAAGGGCAGATCGTCAGCCGTGTAATAGCCCATCGCGCGCTTACCGGCCTGGTCGAATCCTCCCGTAGTCGGATCATGGGTGGCAAACCCTCCGGCCATCGCGGCAAAGCCATTCATCGGAGGAGGCGTTCCCCAGTGCCCTTCATCCGGGCTCGTCAGGTTAATGCTGTTGTGCGCTTCCTGCCATGAGCCGGAGAGATCTCCCAAGCATTGAGTTATTAAGTGATAAGGCGCAATGTTGCCGGTGTTATTCCAACTAGGCAGCGAAACATTGCCTGCATTACTTAGATCATCGACGTCGGCCGGCAACCCGAGCCCGACCCGGTATGCATTCAGTTGTCCGAAGTAATGATCGAAGCTACGGTTCTCCTGCATCATCAGGATGATGTGGTTAACCGAATTGATGCTGCCGGGCGGATTCACCGTAACTGTAATCGTGGCGGTCGCCGTACCGCCCGGTCCCGTGGCAGTTACCGTGTACACGGCAGTAACAGCCGGAGTTACACTCTGCGTGCCGGCTCCGGTAAGCGTGTAAGTGTTGCTGTCGACATTATCGGAAATCACTGCCTGAGTGGTGTTGGTTGCAGCGATGGTAAGAGTAGAGGAACTCCCTTGCGCAATTGTGGTTGGGTTAGCCGAGATCGTGACGGTTGGCGGCGGGGCAACGGTAATGACTGGTTTGAGCGGTCGCCGTGCCAGCTGTCCCGGTTGCCGTCGCCGTATAAGTAGTCGTAGCGCCGGGCGTAACCTTCTGCGTGCCACCAGTCGCCGCCAGCGTGTAAGTGTTGCTGTCGGTGTTATCGGAGATCACTACCTGAGTTGCATTGCTGGCGGTAACGGTAAGCATGGAGGCTCCGCCCGGCGCGGTCGCGGCTGGATTAGCTGCAATCGTGACCGTAGGCTGGTTGGCAGCGGGTGTGGGCGAGGGCGGATTGGGCGAAGTTGCTGCTGCGGAGGCTGCAGTACCGGTGCCGCAGGAGGTGTTGGTCGCCAGAACAGTGAGAACGATAAAGATGAACCAAGCGGAGCGCGATAAAGTCCGGGTTAGTGTTGGCATCGTAGTGGCATTGCTTCCAGTCATTTTCCAAGCCTCCGCTTTATCATTTCGGCCAGATCGCCTGCTTTGCAAAGGAGCAGGAATTTCGTTATCGAAGGTGAACCTCACCTTCAGACCTCGTACGATGCCCGGTGCGAAAGTTCCTGTTGGCCATCACTGAAAAATCTAAGCTCCGTAAGTGTGATCTCCTGCTTCAGGTCTGCATCTAAACTGGGCAAACGGGTTGCACAGTCAACTTACAAAGTTCGCGCCCGAAGAAACCGAAGCTAATGTCTGCCGTCTAAGATTTCCGGTGTCATCCACGTGTGCGTCCTCGCGAGCTTTGTATGCTGGCCGTTGGCGCCTTGCCGGGCTCAATCGCAGCCGCCTGTACCGGCTCGCCCTGCTCTGCACAAAGTTGATAAGAAGGGCATAAAGGACACACCAGAGACATTGCTCGGAGAGCGCCTCTTTCTCGAAACCCGCTTCGCGCAGTATTTTGCGGCGCACTCGAACGGCGAAGTGAACCGGCCGCTCGCCCAAGGAGACACACTGGTCGCCCAGGTGCGAAATCCACGCGCACCCGTACCTTACCCTTCGCCTTTCGCGGGTACGTCGATCAACTGCCGCTCCTGCCATTTTGTCGATGAGTTTACAAAGTACATTGCAGGAACGAACCGAACCTATGCTGACTTTTTGCCACGTACTCCGATTCCGGAGCGCGGCGACCGTCAAACTGTAACCATCAGAAACTCACGAAATCTGGTGGATGTTTTCCTTCCTCAGCACCCAGCGATACTGCTGCACGGCGATGGCGAGTTTTCCACGGCAACCACTCTGGTCGAGAGCACCTTAACGGGGAGAGACTTTGGCTGGCTGCCCGACGAACAAAGTAAAGCGGTTCATCACATCGCAACCGTAATTCGCGCCGACAATGGGCAGGATGTCCTGGGTCAGCAGTACGGCGGATCCTATGCGAAGCTCATGCTGGGAACTGCCCCGGAACTGCCGGATCAGTTCCGGCTGGCAAGCGATTTTCGTATCGATGTGACGACTGCCACCGATCAACAAATTCTCCACGAAATTGCCCGCTTGATCACCGCTTACTTGAACTCGCTCCGGCTTGAACACACTGCCGAGGGCGTTCATAGCGGCTCTGCGTATGACATGTTTCTGGCGAAGAATGATCTTCCGGCGCAACCCGCTCCGGGCGAGACCGATGGAGAGTATTCGCAGCGCTTATTGCAAAGTCTGGAGAAGTTGCAGCATCCCAGATTCGTTCAGCCCTATGAACGGTGGTTGAGATTTCATCCCCACGTCCTCGTATTTAGCGAACAGGAATTGGCTGGTCTGAAGATTTTTCTCCGGCAGGGCGCGCCATCCTCACCGAAGCTCTCTGCCAAGCCTGTGTCGCCATTCTTCCTGCTTGCCGGGCTGCCGCTGTTCGGCGTCCTGCTCGGCAAGAAAAGTGGGAAGCGAAGTCTCCTGTCTGATTGGATGGCCGCAGCGGCCGCCAGCATTTTTCTCTGCGCAATCATGGCTGCCGCTATGACTTCTCCCACGGCGGACCGCGCCTCGTCGGCCGACTCCACCGCGCACGTGGGACATTGTGTTACCTGCCATCCCGCTCCGGAATTTACCGACTTCCGTTTTCACAACACCGGCGCAGCGCAGGAGGAGTATGACGCGCTGCACGGCCCCGGAAGCTTTGCGCAGTTGCCGGTACCATCGTACCGGGAGCGCAGCCGCCATCCCGACCGCTATCTCCCGGCCACTCCCCGCCATCCCCGCGCCGCAGGCGTCTTTCGCTCGGTGCCCACCATCGGCGATCCGTCGGCCACTGATCTCGGGATGTGGAATGTCTTCGCCAACCCGGATTATCCGGATGTGCAGAGCGAGATGCGGCATCTGCTCTGCGACACGCATTCCTGCGATCCGAAACTGCAGTTGCCGCGAACCATTGCCCGGTTCAGAACTCCGAGCCTGCGCGACCTGGGACACTCCTGGCCGTATCTGCACACCGGACGCATGGCCACCGTGGAAGACGTGCTTCACTTTTACCAGCGCATGGCGGCTCTGGCACGAGCTGGCCAGCTTCGCAACGGAGATCCCGAGCTCTCCCACATTTCTCTGGACGAACAGGATACGGCTGCGCTGGCGGCGTTCCTGCGCTCGCTTGACGAGGATTACGATAACTGAGCGGGTGGATGTCGATTGCGAGTCCTGAGCAGCCGGAGCCGTAGAACTGAGCTTTTGCGAGAAACTGCCGATATATGGAAAAGCCAATTACTGGCGATCTCCTATGGCTTCCATCAGACTACTTGCCGCGCCGTTCGACCCGCCTTCTCTCCCGGCGGTCAGCGCCGAGTACATGGGTGTGGTGCCCGCCAGTCGCCTCGCACTTACCCGCCAGGCAAGTACGCGAAACGACATTGCCTCTCCCGACGAGAACTTTGTCTGGTCGGCATACGCCGGAAGCGACGGCTCGTTTACCTTTTATGCGGTACCGCGGAAGAGTTCTGCCGATGATTGCGCTTCGAGCCAGTGGGGTGGTTTTTCACAGTCGCTCGGTATCCTCTTCCGTCTGGTCCGCGTGCAACGCCGCCTTCCAATACGGACTGCAGGCCAGTATGCCCGCGGCGATGAGCGGGCAACTGATCAATGTCTACGCTTAGCAGAGGACTGGCCTGCCGTGCCCGGCGCTGTTCAGAAATTGACAATACGGCGGACCGGACGCTACGCTTCCGTGTCGACAAGGAGACACGAAGATGCAAGTTCAGCCCTACTTGTTTTTTGATGGCCGCTGCGAGGAGGCGATCGAGTTCTATCGCAACACGCTCGGAGCCGAGGTAATGATGCTCGTGCGCTTCAAGGATAGCCCCGAGCCGCACCAGCCCGGCACCATTCCGCCCGGGGCGGAAAACAAGATCATGCATGCGAGTCTGCGCATCGGCGATACCGTAATCCTGGCCTCTGATGGCCGATGCATGGGGCAGACGAACTTTCACGGTTTTGCGCTGTCACTCGCGCCGTCAGACGAAGCGGAGGCCAAACGGCTTTTCGCGCGCCTGGGGGAGGGTGGAAAGGTGCAAATGCCCTTGGCTAAGACTTTTTATTCCCCATGCTTCGGAATGGTCACCGACCGCTTCGGTTTGTTGTGGATGATCTACGTGCCACCTGCCGGAGAGGGGCATTGAACGACCCTCACGCCGCACCGACCAAGTGCATTCAAAAGGGCTGCCTTTGTGAGCAGCCCTTCTGTCCGCGCGCTTACTTGCTTGTGCTTGAACCCATGGTGCAGTTATCCGCTATCTTGTGAACATTCCTCACGCTGAACTGCGTCGTGGCTACCGGCGAAGATCCGGACGAGGCAGCGTTGGATGTCGGCGACGACATCGCACCGGCCGGCGTGGCGCTGGTGTTGTTACTCTCGGCGATGCCTTGCACTTGAATTTCCTCGCCTAAGTGGGTGGCGAGTTGCGTGTTGTCGCCGTGCAGTTGGTAGTTGTTTCCAGCGTTGTCAGCGAGCATGAAATTACCGTCCGCAGACTGATTCAGGCAGCCTTGAATTGTGGTCGCTTGGGAGTTGCTGGCCTGGGTTCCCGGAGCGCTCGAGTCAGGCGGAATGGCCGATGGATCCGCTGGGGTAGCTGGATTGGATGGCGTCTGCCCGGTCTGATCCTGCGGAAAGGTGGACGGAGTGGACGACGGCGGCATCTGATTCGGGGTGCTTCCCGTCTGTGCCGCGGCCATGAGGCAGCAGCCCAGCAAGTAACGTACCGAGCGTTAGAATCTTCTTCATGCGATTCCTCCGCATGGTTTTGAAGCACGATGCGTGCCGCACCAGCAGCCCGGCTTTTGAGGGCCAGCCAGAGCGCAAGTCAGGAAGCAACGCGGAAGCTTTTGCTCCTGCGTTACCAATCAGGGTCAGAAATTACACAGGACAACGAGAAGTCACACCGTCTGCGCCATGGCCGCAATATGTGGATTGCGCTCTGGTACCTCGGTTCTCGGTCGACGGTCAGAGATGCTCGTGACCGCGCCTGCTGGCGTGAACCGCTCCCCGATGGCGATGTCCATACTACGCTCCAACTCCGCTGCATGCGGGCCAGAGCCTTCCGCCACCGTGCTCACCGGCACCCAGGCATGAGGTGCCAATAGGGAGAGGCAGTTCATTTGCATCTCCAAAGAGAAAGCTAAAACCTGAGAAGTTATGTCAAGAAAATTTCCGAATACGGGGTTGGACCACAAGGCATTCTTATAAATATCGAGTGCGCATAAATTCAAGTTCGCGACCGCAACCAGCGACACTTGCTCAAGCCCAAGCGCCTGATCCATCCCGAAGCTGCACAGGTCTTGGAAATCACCGGAAAATCCGGCATGGGAAGGATCTTGATTTGCCGGTACAGGGGATAGCGCCGCGTTGCTGTTTGGCATCCTGGTGTTCACGTTCCCTCCTTGAGACGGTAAGTTCGTCGCTCACTTACTGGGTTAAGCGGTGGTTGGGATCTAAATCTCTTCGTGAGATTGTTTGGATTCGCGACCCACCCAATAAGTTGTGAGCAACCGTTCGAACGTGGAGAGCGTTCACCATATCTTCATCGCTAAAGTGCTCAAAAGCCGACGACGATAAAATCAACTTATGGCGATCATCGAGACTTTCGATTGCCGCAAGGACATTTGCAACCGACTTGGGATCGGAAGTCGCAGTCGGCGTTCTGTTGGGGATAACGGATGGCGGTCTGTGGGAGGGGGAAACCTTGTCCCCGGTCGTGGCTCTGACGTAGGCACGCCGACGCCAGACTGAATTTCAATGAGACTCTGAAGTTCTTGTCCTCTTCACAAAAGGCTTGATGTTGATCAGTGAAAACGTCGAATCCTCCGAGGGATTCATGATCTTGTCCAGCAGCATCAGAACCATCACAATCAGCACCGCGATGAGCGCGGCGATCCCCAGCATGAATACATTGAGCAGGGCAGTGACGAACCTGCCCGCGGAGTTGGCGGCAATCGCACCCCAGTCCTGAAGTTCCAGCCAGATCGTCGCCAAAAACTCTTTGGCTGCTTGTGCGCTCGCGTGCCGGCATGAACCGTCTTGTTCATTTTCCATCATTGCGTTATTCCTTCAGCCCCCAGCGTGCTTGTTGGACGATTCGCTAGCGGCGTGCGCAACAAACTGGCGGCGGCTGTGCTCCGTTGACTATGACTCCTGATTGAGTGCTTTGCAATAATCACTTTGGTACAGGTCCAGGTTGGTCTTGCCTATTTCCTGCTTCCCGGGGTCGACCGGACCGAGAGGTTTTTCGAATAGTCAGGTGCAAAGAAGTATTGAAAGTTCCTGTCGAATAAGGTACGCTTTGCGCCGATATTCCCCCGAGAAGGTGAGCCATGGCCGCTGAAAATCGCAAGGTCAACGATTGCCGCTGGCTTCTAGCTGAAATTCCAGGTGACGTCGCTATTCCAGGAAACGAAGAAGCGATGCTCGATTGTGCCATACAGTATGCCGTCGAATCTCACGGCTATCGTGACACGCCCGCGCTTCGCGAACAGTTGCGCTCCCTGTTGTACGACGCGAATCAGAGAGATACGGGCGCCCGAGCAGCCAACGGGTAAGCCCCCAAGGCTGTGCCAGGTTGTCCAGGGCTGGATGCCCAACAGCCGTACTTCAACTACCTACGACCGGCGCGACCGCTTCGTAGGACCGGATGATGTCGCGCCATTGCTCCGGAATTGCGATGGACGTCCTGGTCTCATAGTCGTAGGCGACCATGGTTGTCAGTCCGCGTGCAGCACGTCGCTGACGAGTTTCGCTCCATATCTCATACACGAAATCAAAAGACTTGCGCCCCAGACGCGCGATGCGGCAACCGATAGCCACCTCTTCCCGATAATCCAGGGGCTCCTCATAATCAAGTTCCCATCGTGCCAGGATGATTCCGTTGGCCCCGGTCAACGATTCTTTGAATACCTCGTCGAAGTAATTACAACGAACGGTCTCCGCCCAGATTACATAGGACGCATTGTTCACATGCTGCAACATGTCGATGTCGCAGAACGGAACACGGAAGCGCATCGTGCATCGAAACTCAGCAAGTGCCATTTTGATCACGAAGCTCTACGCTCAGACCAGGGGAGGTGCTTCGAGCACCTCCCTGAGTTTCCTATGCGGTCGCTTTGGCTAACGCTTTCGCCGCAGGCACCGTGGCCGCAGCCTTTTTTGCTGCCCACCGCGCTTTCGCGGCTTCTGAAATTCGCTTCCGGCCGGCTGCGCTGATGCCGGTTTTAGAATTCTTCGGCGCTTTCTTGGTTGTTGCCTTGGCTGGCTTCTCTGCGGCTGAAACTGCGGCAGCCTTTACTGCCCGCTTCTTTTTCGCCCAACGTTTCCGCTGCGCCTCCGCCATGCGCTGGCGTGCTTCTTCACTGATCACGCGCTTCCCGGCAGGTGCGCTTCGAGCGCTTTTCAGCGTAGCAGCAATGGCGGTTTTGGCAGCGCTCTTGGAAACTCCCGGTGCTGACGCAGAAGCGTTCAACGATTCCAAAGCAGCAATTGCCTGATTGAGACGGTCGCGCTGGGCGCGAAGGTCAGTGAGAATTTTCCTGGTGTCCATTTCACTCCGTCATCAGCGAGGGGATTCAGCCTGTGGGCTGTATGCGCTGATGCTCGTGTGCCTATTCCTTCAGCTTTAGCTTGTCCTTGTTCGCTTCAAGAAACTCACGCAGATCCGGCGCCCTGTCCAGGAGTTTGATCCACTGCTCGTAGTACAGGGTGACAGGGAAGCGTCCAAGTCCGTACACGCTGACGCCGCCCTTGTCGCTTACTTTGAAACTCATGGTGCTGCCGCGTTGTTGCTTAGCTTCCAGATCGGCGAGCTTTGCTTTCAGTTCTTCGTAACTTGGTTCAGTCATGTGGCGTGTCTCCGCTCAAACTAATGTCACCGAGTATTTCAGATTGTAGCTAGGAATGGAATAACTACCTCCGGCTTACTTACATTCCATGAGGCATGGCTCTGGTACTCGAAGGCGCATCCCGGTCAAAATTCCTGAGAAACCCCGAAGCGGAACCTGCTGCGTGGACATCCGGTCAGCACTAGCCTACAATTTCGCCGTCGTGCAGAACACCTCACCAATCGACGTCTATTACTTTCTGTCTTCGAAAGTAACCAAAGGAATTCAGCTAACTTTTCAATAGGAGAAACGCATGCCAATGAAATTAGCTATTAGCGCAGGGGTTCTGTTTCTGCTTCTTGGAACCACTGCTCCTGTCTACGCACAGCACGAGCAAGAGGGCAGGGAACAGGGTAAGTCGCAACCGGCGCAATCACAACCGCAGCATCGGCAGGCAAGCCGTCCTGCTCAACGGCCAGTACAGAGCTCTGGTGGCGCCTATCACGGCGGCGTGCAGCCTAACGGTCCCACCTATGGCGGCGTCCACCATAGCGGTGTTCCACAACACCAGGGACAGGTGCGCAGCGGTTTCGTCCAGTCTCGCGCCACATCGTGGAATACCGAACACCAAACCTGGGCACAACGCGGCGGATACAACGGCTACCGGGTTCCTGACGCTCGCTTCAGAAGCTACTTCGGAGGCGGCCACCTCTTCCGCATCAACCGTCTTCCGCTGGTCTTCGTTGGCGGGGCTCCCCGCTTCCAATACGACGGCTACTGGGTCACCTTTGTCGATCCTTGGCCGGAGATGTGGCCTGCTACCTGGTATGAAACCGACGATGTGTACCTTGACTACACCAATGATGGTTATTACGTGTATGACCGCGCGCATCCAGGCGTGGGGCTTGCAGTCACAATCTCGTTTTAGTTAGATAGAATAAGAAAAATTGGGGGCAGGGATCGAGAGTCCTGCCCCCACCGTGCGAACGAGGCAGCGCCCGGGTGTTCCGCCGGTGTGGACCGCGCCCGTTCCCCATTCCCGCCAATAGCAGGGAGATTGCAAGCGCCTCCATAGGTATGTATTCTCGATTTTACGGACGACGGTGGGAATTCCCAGACAGCACACGCGTGATCGCCCCGTTGAACCAGATGAAACCCGGAAGGCAACGACGTGCCGGCGGCGCCGAATCAGCGCTTGCCGCGGCCAGATACCGGGGATTCGAAGATTACAGGAGGGCTGCTTTGCCGAAACATATTGCAATCTCATTGGCGCTGCTGCTGATGAGCGTCACCGGCTTCGCGCAGGTATCAGGAAATGTATTCGTTGGGTATTCGTTCAATCACGCCAGCACGGGGTATAGCAGCACAGGCAATCTGAACGGATGGGTATTTTCGGGAGAACTCAAGGCCACGCCGCATCTTGGCTTTGTCGCCGACTTTGGCACCACCTATGGCACCCTGCAGATCCCGGCAGCGCGCATCTTCGGTGGGCCGGGCTCTCTCGATTCGACGACTCGGGTAGAGAGCTTTGTGTTCGGACCGCGGGTCTCGGTTAAGTTAGGAAAGTTCCAGCCGTTTGCCAACGCGTTGCTCGGGGTTGGACATCTCCATGAGGATGCCCTTGATTACCCATATGGTGAGACGTGCTTAGCCGATGTAGTGGGCGGCGGTGTCGACTACCACATCATTCCGATGGTAGCTTGGCGGGTGCAAGGCGACCTGCTGCAGACCCGCTTTCATGGCGGGCGGCAAGAGGATGCAAGAGTATCGACCGGGGTGGTGCTGAACTTCTAGAGCGCGTTCAGAATTGCGTGTTTGTCGTTATGCGGGGAAATACACTTACCGGATACATCTTCCGCACTCCCAGATCAGGATGAGATATTCTCATCCTGATTTTTCTTGACCGGAGACGATCGCAAGGCGTCGCGCCCATTACTTTGGTTCCTCGTTGCCGGCGGTTTCCTGCGGCGGTACTTCGCTCTTCTGCCATCGGGAGCCCGGGTCGTAGTCCTTCATCTCTTTGGCGGCAACCTCGGTCTTTTTGCCCAGATCGCGCTCGTACACCACTCCCTGCTCGTTGACGATGAATGTCATTACGCCCGATGACCGGTACTCAGCCGGATAGGCCACGAAGGCAAATCCCTGGGTCATCTTGCCATCGGCAATGTAACTCTTCGTGCCGCCCGGGGCGTCTTTTCCCTGAGCGGTCAGGAGGCGGTAATAGTAGCCGCGATAAGGCGTCGGCGAGCCCTGCTGACCATCCTCGGTCACCGCCGCGGCCACCAGCGGACCGATTGGACTCTGGGGAGAACCGTCGGCCGCTTTCCAATAAAGACCATTGTGTTCTCCTTCATCGCTGAAGAACTTCCGGGCATACTCGTCGTGATGGTTGGCGTAATATTCCTTTTCCGCCGCCACCAGCTCCTGGCAGACGCGAATCGCCGAGATTTCATTCCTTCCAATTCGCCGGTACAAAATCTCTTTCTCGCCCGCCGCCGTATCGAAATACCAAGCATTCCCCTTGTGCACGATCGGGATCGGCGTGGGCCAGTTCTCCGCCCCGATATACAAGACCGTGCTGCCGTCCGGCTCTTTCACCAGACGGTGCATTTCCTCGTACTTCTGCACGAAATGAGCGCGGCTCTGGGTGTCCTCGGCTTCGTCTCCCGACGAGACAATGTGCTTTCCCTCCGCTCCGAAAATATTGAGCAATATCTTTTCGTCGTTACTCTGCGCTGCTGAAAACAGAGCGCGGCTCGCCTCTTGTGGCGATGCGAAGGTCCTCTGGCCCGCTTGCTGCGCCACTACAGGAGTGGGAAAGCAGCATCCCGCCAGCAGCACAGCCACCGCGGCTAAGATAGACAAACCAGCCCCATGAAATTCGCCGAAGTTCAGCTTCGTTCGCCGCATATGGCCTCTCTCCTTCTCCGAATTTTCAACCAACCCCATTACCGATGCCCGCCGCCGCCGTGCCCGCCGCCACCGCCCATGTGTCCGCCGCCACCGCCGAAGCTGGCGGCTCCGCGCGAGGAAAAGCTCCTGGTCTGTCCGCCATGGTCGATGCCGCTGAAGGCGCCCGAGTGAACCCCGCTTTGACCGTGCGGTTCGGCGAATCCTCGCGCTGCCCTGGCGTTTCCATTGAAGGGCCGAGCCCCTGCCCCGCGTGGACCGCCGCCCCGATAGAAGGCGTTCCGGTTATAAAACGTTCTGCTCCGGGAGAAGTATCGTCCATGGTTGTAAAGAATGGCGTGGTGATGCCAATCGAATCCCCAGTGCCCCCAGCCCCATCCAAACCCTCCGAAGAAGCCGATCCCGAAGCCCACCCCGAAAGAAAGATACGGCCCGCCGAACCAGATGCCAGGATAGGCATACCATCCCGGCCACGGTGCGATCGGACCTCCGTAGACCACCCATGGATCGTAGGCCGGGACGTAGACCACATCGGGAGTCGCCGGCTGAATCACGATATTCGAGTCCTCGGTGCTGACGCTTTGCTGCGGCGTAGATTTGAGATTGCCGGATTGCTCCGCCCGCTGGCGCATCACCTGGATCGCATCCATCACATTCTGTTCCTGGTTGTAATAGGCATCGCCTAGTGAGGATGTCCAGGAGAGGTTCTTGTCCATATTTCCCAGAACATCGGGAAATGCCGTCAGTGCTTTGACGCTCGCATCCCACGGCTGTTGGTTCACGGCCTGGCCCAAAGCGTCGCCCTTCAGATCAGGATGTGCCTGCACCCAGCGGTCGGCCTCCACCACCTGGTCGGGAAACGTGGATGCCGCCAGAATCTGGGCCACCAGCGAATCCGGATACAGCGCAATCGGCGCCACCAGTTGTTGCAACTGCTCGGGACTCTGCGCGGTGTAGGGTGGCGCTTGCGTGGATTGGTCAGGAGCTGACTGTGCCGGCGGCTGATCATCTTGATAGGCCCACGCCCTCTGCGGCCAGATCGCGAAAAACAGAGCCAACAATAACAGCGAAACTATGGCCGGCCGGCCCAAATGCGACATTGAGAACTCCGTTGCACCCCGAGCCATGCCTGCGTTTCTCCTCCGCATCCTCATCGCTTGAGCCTCCGCAAGTATTTCCGTAACTCTTTAAGATGCACCGAATCCGCGTAACTTACGCCCACTCTCCGCCGGTCGGATCACTTTTTCCTCCAATTTGGGAAGGCAAAATGCCCGGCAGCTCCCAAGATGGCTGCCGCCGGAACTGCTGTATCGCTACGCAAGCGCATAATGTACTCTGGAATCGTTTTTATAAGGCACAGCCTTCTAATCAAGACGCCATAGGAGAAACCATGAAGAGCGATGAAACCGTCGAGAGTATCGCACCGCTTATGCTGCCGCCGCTGCCCTACGCGGATAACGCACTGGACCCCATAATTTCGGCAAATACCATTGGCTTCCATTACGGCAAGCATCACAAGGGATATGTCGATAACCTCAATAAGCTGGTAGCAGGCACCGAGTTCGCCGAACTGCCGTTGGCGAAGATCATCGCCGCGACGGCCGGCAAAGCCGACAAAACTGCGATCTTCAACAATGCAGCGCAAATCTGGAATCACACGTTTTACTGGCGCAGTCTGCGCCCCACGGCTGCCGCGCCGCCCGCCGCCCTGCAGCAAAAGATCGAGGCGTCCTTCGGCTCCCTGGATGCATGCAAGAAGGAGTTGGCGGCCGCCGGACTGACCCAGTTCGGCAGCGGCTGGGCGTGGCTGGTGCTGGATGGCGACAAACTCAAGGTGGTGAAAACCGGCAACGCGGAAGTGCCCATGACCGCTGGTCTGAAACCGTTATTGACCATCGACGTGTGGGAGCACGCTTACTACCTGGATTACCAGAATCGGCGCGCCGATTATCTCAACGCCGTGCTGGAGAAGCTGATCAATTGGGATTTCGCAGCCGAGAACCTTGGCTGATGCGACCTGAACGCGCGTCACGTCCAAGCAGATTCTTCTGGCTCTGTGACAGAACGTTCTGGGACACGAAAGCACGCGAAATGGGAGCGGGTGTCCGGTGTAGACCGGCGCCCGCCTACTGCTCGCCTCGAGTTATTGCCTGCCACTGCATCGAGAATCGACCGTGAACTTCTCAATCACGGACGAGGTGTGCGCATGGCTCCGTGCGGGCACGCGCAGAAGACCGCGTTTCGACCGGCGCCACAGCTTCCTGCCAGCGGGTGCCTCATCTCCCATGTTTTCTGCTGATGACGCCTATAAATAAATCTGTCTGGTACGCAATACAATATCTCCGCTATCTTAAGGGTGAGCGGCGGACGTTTGCGCTTCCGCGCTTGCTGACGGAGATGTCCAATGGAGACGAAGGCGGCAACTGCTACGGGGCCGGGCGATACGGTAAAGGCGTGCGTCCATCATCCACTCGAACTCTACCAACCGGAACCCGGATGCAAGTGCGGCAAGTTACGGCCTCCCAGAAAGCTGCATGCCCTAACGGGGTTCTGGCTGGCACTGTTCGTGACCGCGCACCTCGCAATCTGCCTGACTGGAACAAACCCGCACTGGTATCAAAGCACCGTCAACCTGGTGGACCGGTGGCTTGGGTATCTTCCGTTGGCAATGTTGCTGATTTTCGTTCCGCTGTTATTGCAAGCAGCAAGCGGCTTGTACCTTGTCTTCAAGGAAGGCATGAAGTACGACATCAAGCGCTGCGACCGGGGTGGAAAGTTGCGCTTCTTTCTGCAGCGGCTCAGCGGGTTGGCGATTCTGGCATTCCTGGTAATTCATGCTGCAGGCGTGTACGGCTGGGGCGCAGGGTCCGTGGCGCATTTGCCGGGTGGAGGATTGCCGGAAGGGCGTGCATTTTCCTACACAGCTTCAGCCTTTCGGCCATGGACGTCCCCGGACGCCAACCTCCTCACGATCGCGTTTCTCTTGGCGGGAATTCTGAGCACGGCGTATCACGCCGCGAATGGTGCATTATCCGGCGCCATTGTTTGGAAGGCCGTTGAGACTCCGCAAGGGAAAGCTTGGGTTGGATACGGATGCGCTGGGCTAGGGGCTCTATTGGCCGTGATGGGGACTGTGGCTTGGCATGCGTTCACTCTGAGTCCCAATGCGCACGCCGCTCTCGCCGCAATGGCTCATTAAGCCGTATCGCAGAGCCTGCATAACGCTACTCGCCGGCTTTCAAGGCGAGTGATTCTGCGGCTGAGAGAGCCTGCAGCAATTCCGGCGGAACGCCATGCCGCGCTTGTAAGTAAGCAGCGCTATTGTAGGAAAGCCAGACTTTGCCTTGACCGTCCTCCCACACCAGAATCTTAAGCGGAAGGTCAAGCGCGACGCTGGGCGAGGCCAGCATCACAGGCGTGCCGGCCTTGGGGCTGCCAAAGATCAGCAACTTCGTGGGACGCATCTCCATCCCCGCTTTTTTCGCTTCGCCACTATGGTCGATCAGCGCGAACAGGGTGACTCCCTTCTGCTGCAAAATCCCCCGGAGCCGCTCCACGGTTTGATCCACCGGATGATTGCTGGGTAGATCGACGATCCCGTTATCCCTGCTCTGCATCACCCAGACCTCCTCTCCTCGGTGCCGGAAAATCGAAAGAGCGTCACCTCCGGCGGGCAGAGGAAGCGGACAGGTAAGCCAACCACGCCGATGCCCCGGTTCGTATAGAGTTGCAGCGGCCCCAGGCTCCGCAAGCCGATCGGATATTTCCTGGCCATCGGTGGCAAGAACGTCGCTCCAATCAACGGCAAACGCACTTGCCCTCCATGGGAATGGCCGGAGACCTGCAAATCGACCCCATACTTCACCACGGCGTCGGCGAAGTCCGGCTCGTGTACCGCCAACACCACGGGTTCGTCGCGCGGAACGCCGTGGAGTGCGCGGGCCGGATCAGCCGATCCCAGTATGGCGTCATCGAGACCGGCAAGCCAGAAGCGTGCGCCGTGAACTTCGATCGGCCGAGCTTCGTTGCGCAGAACTGCAATCCCATTTTCCTTCAGGGCTTCGGTGATCAAGTGTGGATCGGTTTCAAAGTCGTGATTGCCAAGAGTGGCGACAACTCCATGGCGGGCACGTATCTGTTTCAGGATCAGGGCACAGGGCCAAATCTGTAGGGCTGCTGCATTCCGCCGACGCGCACCGCCGTGCCTCACGGTGACGAAGTCACCGGTAATGACGACGAGGTCGGGATTCAAGCCATTCACGCGGTCAACCACCGCGGCAACGTGCTCCTCGCGGATATATTCACCAAAGTGGAGATCGCTGATCTGAACCAGCCGGAAGCCTTCGAATGCAGGTGAGAAGCGAGGCAACCGTATGTCGATCGTCGTCAGCGCGAGCTCATAAGGTTCATAGGCGGCAAAGCCCAGTGTCCCTAGCGCGGCGGCCCCGCCTAGCAGCATGCCGCCCCGAAGAAAAGTACGTCTTGAAACCTGATGGATAGTATCTGGCACGATGGTGTCTTATCGAATCCTGATTGGTTGAACCGGCCCCATTCCGACGGAGAAACCTGGTTCTGGAGGAGTAACTGCCACCAACTCGACCTGCGGCACCCGCGACCGGTGATCGCTAAACCTTTCGCACCGCAATAGCCTAGTTGATCAGATGCCGCAGTGTCGACGCAAGTTGCAGATCCGGGCGCAGCGCACGATCCTCGAGTAACCTCGCAAGCAGCGATAGGACAACTAAATTTCTATTCCGCCGCGGGAGTGCCGGGAGCCTTTGGTTCCTCTTCGATGCGGCCTAATACATCGGAAAGGACCCGTTCGATTCGATCCACAGACTCGTGAATGATCTCGGCTGATTCAGAGCTTCCCGAACAGCACACGATCGCTTGCAGCGCATTGCGAATGTGATGATTCAGCAGCGCAATATTCTCGAGGCGACGCAATTCCGATAGTCTGGCGCGTCTGGTTTGCAGATTCATGCCGTGCACCAGCAGCGAGCCGAACGCTCCGGCAATTACAGAACCGACCAAACGCAAACCATCCTGGTGCAGAAAGCGGTCGTAAATGATCCACTGAATCGCGAGGGCGCCGAGAAAGATCACCAGGCCGGAGGCCAATGACATGATCAAGATCTCGGAGTCTGAGCGGATCTTGAGATCAGGCTTGCGGACGAACTCGGGCTTTCGGATGAGATTGGCCGCGCTCAACTCTTCTCTGGTTGGCGCCGGATCAACAGGCGGGATCATTCAAAACCTCTCAAAAGCGAAGCCAATCATCGCACAGGAGTCTTTCTCCCTAGACTGCATTATAGGTCGCGTTTAGAGGTGAATCCAACCCATGCGAATCAGTTCAAGCGAAGCGACTGCGACCAACGCCCACAGCAACACACCTTGCACCATGGGTCGAATTCCAACCTCCCGCAGGGTTTCTTTCGAGAGCCCGGTTCCAATCAGATAGAGCGTGACGGTGAGGCCGGTTACGCCCAGGTGAGCCAGCTTCGGGCAGATTGGCTGCAATCTATGGACGTAAGTGTTTACCACCGCGGCAAGGCAGAAGAACAGAATGAACCAGGGCCATCGAATGCGTGCCTTGCTCTTGGTGAGGACGGCAGTGGCCAGCGAGAGTGGCACAATCCACAAAGCGCGGGCAAGTTTCACGGTGGTTCCCACGGCGAGAGCAACGGCTCCGAACTTAGCGGTCGCGCCGACCACCGAACTCGTGTCATGAATTGCCAGTGCTGCCCAGAGGCCAAACTGGGTTTGCGTGAGATGCAGGACAGAGCCGATTGCGGGGAACGCCAGCAGCGCGACGGAGTTGAGCACAAATACCGTCCCCAGGGAAATCGCCATCTCCTCCTCGGTGGCATTGGCAATGGGGCCGACCGCGGCGATCGCGCTTCCGCCGCAGATCGCCGTGCCCGCTGAAATCAAAAACGAAGCGACACGGCCCACCCGTATCAAGCGCCCAAGAGCCAGGCCGATCAACATCGCAGCCGAGATACTGACGGCCGTGTAGAGGAAGCCGGACCGACCGGCCCGCAGTACTTGCTGCAGGTTCATCCCGAATCCCAAACCGACCACGGAGATTTGCAGGAGAAATTTCGCCAGCTTTCTGGAATCGACGTGATAGGGATGCAAAAAGGTGAAGCCATAGGCGAGCCCGCAGGTAAGAGCAATCGGTGGAGATACGAGACCGCTGGCTGCAACAATCAAGCCAAGGAAGAAAACGTTCTTTGCCATTTACTTAGTCTGAACATTCCGCCGCGGCAAATCCAATCACTAATAGTTATGCCCGATTAGCAAACTTGCGGCTCTGCGCAGGCCGATACGTACTTACGGTCCGGGATACTGTTATTTCTGCTCGTCACCGCCCGGGTTGACCGGCCTTCGGCGCGGCTCCTTTTTCAATGGGAAGCCCGGCGTTCGCCCAGCCGAAGATCCCCTCTGGCATAACCAGGATGCGGCGGTAGCCAAGTTTGATCGCCTCGCGTGCGGCTGCGTGGCTGGCGTAACAGCGGCGTTCGGCGCAATAGAAGACGATCATGCTCTGCTTGTCTCGCGGCAGAAAAAGTCCGAGATCTTCACTGGTAACCGGAATTGCCCCCGGGATGTGGTAGCGCTCATAAACTTCTGGTTCGTTGACATCAACAAAGTACACGCCCGGCTTTCCGAGCAGATCGCGCGCCTCACGAAGCGTTACGAGCGAGTACTGCTCACCCTCCACCGGAATAGAGCCGAGAGCTGGGGCGACGAATGTAGCCAGGATAAGAACGATAACCAGGTTACGCATGAGTCCTCAATTTTAGGGCGGAAGATTCCGGAAGAGTGGCGTAAGCCACGGCCTGCGCCACTCTTCCCAAGTATGTTACTTCTTGGCTAATTGCTTATTTCCCGTGAGAAGAGTTGCGTTGGCTCCCGTGGCCAGCACCTTCGCCTCCTTCACCTTTTGCAACGTGTAGTCGGGGGCGTGGACTCCCCACGAACCATCCTTCTGCACTGATTCGATGATGGCCTGCGCCTGATTGATCATCAGTTGTACCTCGGCCTTCTGCTGACTGGAAAGCTTGGCGGTCAGCATCCGCGAGTTCGCCAGCATCAATGCGGTCTTTACTTCGGTAACGCCTTCTTTTACCGGCTTCTGCCAGATCATAACCCGGTCATAGATCATCTTCTGGTTGGTGAATTGAAGTTCTTTGGGCTGCGAGCTCTGCGCCGGGCTGTGGCAGCCACCGGCTCCCAGGACATTGCCGTCCGAGAAACTGGTGCGGCCGCAGGACCACATGAGATCGATGTAAGGTTTGCCATTCTTTTTCGCTAAACGCCAAGCCCCGTCCTTGAAGGTGCGGTCCTTACCCGGAGGCGGGTTGAGAGACTTCTCCTCAGGATCGACGTTGATCTTCCAGATGTGGGCGGCTCGGGTTGCATCGAAGCCTCCGTTGTCGGGAAATTGAATGGTGCCGAAGTTCTCGCAGCTCATCATGACCGGCATGTGGCAACTGGTGCAGTCGTTGGCGCCGTGAATGTTGTTCTCCTTGAAGAAGGAAGCCTGTTCGGTATGGCAGTCCTGGCAGTTCTTCTTGAGACCCGGCTTGGTAAAGCTGTCGCGCCAATCGTTCTGCGTAACTTCATGGGGGTCGTGAC
Source organism: uncultured Acidobacteriota bacterium (assembly GCA_963779365.1). Lineage (GTDB taxonomy): Bacteria > Acidobacteriota > Terriglobia > Terriglobales > Acidobacteriaceae > TOLSYN. Next base: position 94,967 of record CAVZYB010000036.1, read on the forward strand.
AGGTTCCGCAGCGCATGCCTTTCTCATAGTGTGCGGTATTGTAAGACTGCGATCCTTCGGTTCCGCAAGCTGGGCACTTAGTTTTGAAGAACGAGCTGAAGGGTTTGTCCGGGTTGGCCTTGGCTTCATCGGCGTTCCAGGCAAAGCGCTGATGGCAGCGTTCGCAGTTCGAAGGCATGCCGGCGCCGCGTGCTCCGTAGAGGTGAGCCCCTGCGCCATGGCACTCTTCGCAGGTGATGCCCTTGCTGATGGTGTGCTTGCGCAGCTCTTCCGGTTTTCCTAGGGCGGCGACCAGCTCGGCCTGGCTCTTGAAATCAAACTTGAAGGTGTGGCAGATTTCGCAGTAGGCCGTGGCCGGCTGGAAGAGCATCGCCTTGCGATTCTTCGCGCCGTAGGAGGTCATCCCCCAGACCTTCGAACCGTTGTCGCCGAAGTCCTCGATCTTGGTAGGAAAGCCAGGGACAAACCCGGCGATCTTCTGCGCCATATCCGGAGTCAGCGACTCCGCCCAGTGGTGCGAGTGCTGATTGCCGCCGGCGACCATCGTGCCGGTGCGGTCCTTCAGCATTCCGCCCTCGATATGGTAAGTGCCGCGAACCAGATAGCTATCCACAAAACCATACTTGGTGCGCGGCGTGCCCATGATCACATAGACATCGTCCTTGGTAATGCCCTCGGGCAATACCGCTGCCTGGGAGCCGTAGAGTGGTTTGTTCAGGTCCTTGTTGGGGATTTCATCCATCTCATCGGGAAAGCGGACAACCTTGGCATGACGGGACTTCTGCCATTTGGCATACTGCGCCGGATGGCATTCGCCGCACTTCTTGGCGCCGACAAAGTTGTTAGGAAGATCCAGGATCGACTCGGCGCCTAAACGGTAGGTCATCGAAACCTGCTGATTGTTCTCCTTGCTGAAGGCTTTGCCGCCGCCCTCTTCGGTGAACTCTTCCTCACGGTCGGAGATGTGATATTTCCCGACCATGCGTCCCTCTTTTTCATACTGGAACATCGGGTGCGAGGTCATGAGGACGTTAAAGAAATCTTTTTCCTGCTCGACGTATCCTTCGAGCGTGCGCGGCTTTTTATCCTTG
>CAVZYB010000037.1:0-17723 GCA_963779365.1 uncultured Acidobacteriota bacterium
GCGGTGATAGCTGCGGGAATTGCACGCGTCGTCTGTTGCATGGAAGATCCCAATCCGCTGGTCGCGGGCAAGGGATTCGAAAAACTGCGTGCCGCGGGTATCGAGGTCGAGGTCGGGATTCTCGAGGCCGAGGCAAAAGGCTCAACGAGAGCTTTGCGCAATACATCCGCACCGGCCTGCCATTTGTCACCCTCAAGGCCGCCATGTCGCTCGACGGAAAGATTGCCGGCCCGGCCGAAACCGCTGCAACTGGTCCGGGCCGACTGCCTCCAACCCCAGCTATATAACCGGCGAAGCTTCCCGCCGCCGGGTTCATGAAATGCGTCATGCTTCGGACGCAATTCTGGTTGGCGTAGGCACGGTGATAGCCGACGATCCGCTGCTCACCGACCGTAGCGGATTACCCCGCCGCCGTCCTTTGTTGCGCGTTATCCTGGACTCCCGGCTGCGTCTGCCATTGAGTTCGCGGGTGGTTGAAACCGCACAGGACGATGTCGTTGTCTTCTGCTCTTTCGCCGAGGAGAACAAGCGCCGGGCGCTGGAGGCTCGCGGCGTGCGGGTGCATCAGGTAGAGATCGAATCGGCGGATTCCCGGCAGCAAACTGCCGCACGATGGACGTCCAGATCTCTATCGCGTATTCGAAATGCTCGGAAGCCGAACAGATCACCAGCCTGCTTGTAGAAGGAGGCGCGGCGGTCAACTGGGCCTGCGTGCGCGCCCGTCTTGTCGACAAACTGATGCTTTTCTATACCCCGCGAATCTTTGGTCCGGTGGGAGCCGTCCCATGGCTCGCGGGGACAAACGCTTTGCCGCCGGGCGTGGAACCTCAGCGCACCTCGCACATTGCGATCGAGCGCTTCGGCGAAGACTTCGCTGTAGAAGCCTATCTGCGTGACCCATATCAACCACTTCGGCCACAGGGCTGAGAGGAGCTGCCATCATGTTTACTGGAATTGTCGAAGAAGTTGGACATATCGCCCGAATCGATCAGAACGGAGAGAACCGCCGAATCGTGATCGAGGCAAAGAACGTAACCAAGGAACTGCGGACCGGAGACAGTTGTGCGGTCAGCGGCGTTTGCCTCACTGCGCTCGATATTACGCCAAACTCATTTGCCGCCGATCTTGCGCCGGAAACCTGGACACGTACTTCTTTCTCACGAATTAAGCCTGGAGCACAAGTGAATCTCGAGCTTCCGCTGGCCGCTCATGGCCGCCTCGGCGGACACATTGTGCAAGGTCACGTCGATGGTGTTGCGCGCCTCGAAGGCTTCGAGCGCATCGCGGACTCGGATGGCTTCTGGCTGCATGTTCTGGTCACCGCCGAACTCGAAAAGTATCTGGTGTTCAAGGGTTCGATCGCCATCGAAGGCATAAGCCTCACCATCGCGAAACTCGAAGGCCTGCGCTGTTCGGCCGCAATCATTCCGCATACCGTCGAGTGTACGAACCTTGGCAGCCTCAAGCCCGGCGACCCTGTAAACATTGAAACCGACATCGTCGCAAAGTATCTGGAGAAGTGGACTTCCCGCGACCGCCAACCGCAGCTCACCTCTGATCGCTCGTGGCAAAGGGATTCTAAGTAAAGTAAACGGTCCACGAGGGCCCCGTTCTAGCCTTCAGTTGCCTAGGGAGGGGTTTTTGACTTTGACGGTGACAAGCCTGCTGTCGCAGGGCGTACCCTCGGATTCGCCTCTTATTCGCGTCGCACGGCTTCAGTTGGAGGCTTTTGCCCGTCCGCCAATAGTCCAAGTCCAGCGAATCCAAAGTCAGAAACTCTCGCACAATCTCCACCTTCGACTCTTCCATCTCTGCCGGAGTACCAAAAAACACCACCTGTGCCTTCATGCAGGAACACGATGCGGTCAGCGATCTTTTTCGCAAGCGCCATGTCGTGAGTCACCACGATGCTGGTCAGCTTCAACTGAAACTTCAATTTCTGGATCAAGCTCCCGAGCAGATGAGCCGTCAGAGGGTCCACCATCGTGGTCGGCTCGTCATAGAGAATCGCCTCAGGCTGCGCGGCGAGACGCGCGGGCGATTGCCACCGAGCGCTTCATTCCCGTCGAAAGGCCGGAAGGCAACTGGTCGCGATACTCGCCCACGTTCACCATCTCCAGCAGCCCATCCACAATCTGGTAAATCTGCGATTCGTCCAGATCCCCTCGTTCGCGCAACGGAAAGGCGACATTTTCACCCACGCTCAGCGAGTCGAACAGCGCACCATTCTGAAAGACCATGGTGACTTTCTTCCGAATGCGCTCCAGCTCTTTTTCCGGATAATCGGTGATGTCTTCATGAGCCACCCAGACCCGGCCGCTATCCGGCTTCAGAAATCCCATGATGTGATGCAGCGAGACCGATTTACCCACGCCGCTTCGCCCCAGAATGCAGACCGTTTCTCCGGCTTTCACATCAAAGCTGACATCGCGCAGGATGACCTTTTCGCCGAAGGATTTGCTGACGTCTTCAAACTGAATGTATGGACGGTCGAGATCGATATCATTGCATGGTGTTCCCTGAGTGTAACCCGGATGAGCATGATGTTGCCGCATTTCCGGCCGCTCTTCCGCCTTCGATTTCCGCAGCGGAGTCACCGGCTTGTTGCGGCTTGCGAATCCGGCCAGGCGCGCCTCCATGCCCTGCTCTGCGCACAACCAAAGGCGCCTAAAAGTTGCACGTCCATGGCTGCCAGCTTTTGCAGTCTCTAAGCCGAAGCCTCAGGGATTCCTGTCAGGAATCGGATTTCGATTTGCAGTAGCGTCGCATACTCATGATGCTGTTCCGGTGTTCCTGAAGCAAGTTATAGTAGTTGCGATTTGAGCGTTGCTCGATCAGGAACCGCACCCGGCATAAGGCTCCTGCGATATTACGCTATATAGGTCAGTTCACTTAAGGGCAGGGCCACCGCTACGGTGTCACAGGTTTGTTCCTGCTTGCGAATCCAGCCGGGCGCATCTCCAAGACCTGCTCTGATGCCCAACGGAAAGCGCTGTACCGGGTTTGTACGTCCAGGAAGCGCCGGATGCAGGAGAGTTTTGCGCAGCAACGCTGCGGCCAGCGCGCATCCAAGGAATGTATATGACCCTCGCCACGATAGGAGGAGTCGAAATGAAGCTGAAACTGCTTCGTAATCTAGTGCTTATTTCTTTCGCCGCAGCCCTGCTTTCCATGGCCGCCTGCAAGTCGCAGAACCGCACCGATGCGCAGGTAGCCAGTGACATCCAAAGCGCGACTCAATGCCGACCAAGCCGTCCACAACAAGCAGATCGCGGTGCTGGCAGCCAACGGCGTCGTCACTCTCTCCGGCTCCGTGAACAGCGATGCTGAGCGCAGTGCCGTCGCCAGCGACGCAGCTTCCGTCAACGGCGTTCGTACCGTGGTGAACAATCTCACGGTGCAGCCGGCGGATGCTTCCGCGGCCCAGAATGAGCCTCAATCCCCCGCGATGGACCAGCAGCCTTCTTCCACCGCGAGTCAGGCGCCTGCTCCGCCTCGAAAGGCCCGCAACCAAGCCCAGCGCCGCACGACAGAGCGGAAACAACCAGGGACGTCCGAACAGGCAATGCTCCGCTTACCCAGGCCGATGCCATGCGGCAGCAGCAAAACTCGCCGGAACTAGCGCAGAATCAGCAGGCTCCCCCGCCGCCCGCGCCAGCACCTCCGCCCGCCGCCGGAAAAGATCACCATTCCGGACGGCACCGTACTTGCCGTTCGTATGTTGGACACGCTCGATTCCGAGACAGCAAAGCCCGGTGACGCTTTCCGCGCAACTCTCAATTCGCCGGTCCAGGTGGACGGAAGAGTGGTCATCCCCGCCGATGCGGATGTCTTCGGCCGGGTCGTCGATGTTCATGCCGCAGGACGCTTCAAAGGATCGGCGCTGCTCACCATTGAAATCACCAAGGTGAGCTTTAACGGGCGCTCCTATCCGATTCACACCGATCAGTGGTCCAAACAGACCGATGGACGTGGAAAAGGTACGGCAGAAAAGGTTGGAGGCGGAGCTGCCCTGGGAGCGCTCATCGGAGCTCTTGCGGGAGGAGGCAGGGGTGCTGGAATCGGAGCCGCCGTCGGAGCCGGAGCCGGCGGCGTAACCCAGGCTGCGATCAAGGCGGCACAGATCAAGCTCGGACCCGAATCCCTGTTGACCTTTCATCTTGCCCAACCCGTAACCGTGCAGCCCTCCAATTACATCGACCGCAACGCGGGACGTCAGCACGTGAACTAATCCCGGTACTTTGCCGGAGCCCCGTTCCGCTTGGGATGGGGCTTCTTTCTATTAGCACCCTTACCTCTTTCGTAACTCCCGCTTTCGTCCGGTTCACCCTATAATCGCATCAAGACCCTGGACGCGAGAGTACGTGTGTATCCTGAATGGATTCTGGGAGCCGGTTTTTTCTCCTTCGGCCTGATCTTCGGTAGCTTTCTGAATGTCTGCATCTACCGGCTGCCGCGTGGCCTATCGGTGGTCTCGCCGCGCTCGGCCTGCCCGGAATGCCACGTCTCCCATCGCCTGCGTTCGACAACATTCCGGTGCTCAGTTGGCTGATTCTCGGCGGCCGCTGCCGCCACTGCGGCACCCGGATAACCCCTCGTTATGCCGTGGTCGAGCTGACCTGCGGACTGCTATTCCTGCTCTCATTCCTGCGCACCGGCCTGTCGGTGGAGGCCGCCAAGGGCTGTGTTCTGTGTTTCCTGTTTCTTGGACTGACCTTCACGGACGCGGAGACTCACCTGTTACCCGATGTAATGACTCTGCCCGGTCTCGGAATTGCGCTCATCTTCAGCCTCTTTTCTCTGGTACCCGGTCCGGCCTACCTAGCTTTTCCCGATACACTTCCACAACGCTTCTTCGGTTCTTCAAGTTGATATTCAACTCGGCTTGCGCTCACTTGCAAATTCAGTCATGGGAGCCGCAATCGGCTCCGGCCTTCTCTATGCTGTCGGCTGGATTTATCTCAAACTTCGCAATGTCGAGGGGATAGGATTCGGCGATGTGAAGCTGATGGCGATGGCTGGTGCATTCCTGGGGCCGGTGCTTACGCTTTTCGTGCTGTGTATCGCCTCCCTGCTCGGCGGCGCCTACGGAGTTTTTGTCCTCCTTGCCGTCTTCTGGAAGCGCTTTGCCCGTTATCGCCTTCGTCCCGGAGTTCAGGCGGCGTCGCGCGCCTGGCAGGCGGCGGAGATCGCGATGCGCGGCGTGGAGATTCCTTTCGGCGTATTCCTCAGCATCATGTCAATCGTGACTTGGTTCTACGGCGCCCAGATGATCGGAGGCTACCTTGGTCTGTTCCAGATTCGCGGCTGAGACGATGCTGGACTTCGGTCATGGCCCATGCCATTTGTGGTCTGTCCGAATCATCCGGCGAGGGCTACAATACAGAGCACAATGAGGTGAGTTCCGCATGAATCTTCGTTGCCTGCGCATTACTGTTTTGCTGATCCTCGCATTCTCGATTCCCTGCCATGGGCAATCGCTCGGAGATGTGGCGCGCCAAATCCGTGCCGAACGACAGGAGCAAGGCTCCCACCCCACGGTCATTACGAACGATGATCTCGAAAGCACAGAGCCAGCTCCGGCCGTATCTCCGAATGCATTCCAGAACGAAACGAAAAACGAAGGCGAGGAGAATGCGCCAGCCGCCGGCACCGGCCGAGGGCACGAGCAAGAGCGCCAAGGGTGAGAAAGATTCCGCTAAGGAGCGCGAACACGAAATCCAGAAGCGCTCGGATGAGATTAACAAGGTATACCTGGACCGTATCGCAGCCCTACGCACGCAAATCAACACCGCGCGGATGGAACTGGCCAAGCTTCAATTGGACCAGGTGGAGAGCACCAACGATTTCAAGCGGTCGGCCGGCGCGTCACCCAATATTGCCACTTATGAAGAGCAGCAACGCCAGTTCAACGAGCAGATTGAAGCTCAACACAATTTGATCGACAGCCTGAAGGGGCAGTTGGAAGACGCCCAGGAAGCGGCCCGCCACGCTGGAGTTCCGCACGCTTACGATTGAGTTCGCTTTAGCGGACTGCCTTTTTTCCCAACCGCTTCCGCATCTGCAACAGATGATGGTGTCCATGCACGTAGTGGAATTTTCTCCACTGGTGCGGGGTCATCGGACCCAGCACAAAGTGCATCGCGATCGGCTCTTCGCTCCCCCAACGCTGTTCGGCCGCTGCAATGGCGACATCCATGCGCTCCAGATTACTCAACGCGCGCTTCAGCGCAAGCGGTCCGGGATCGCCCTGCGGCGCCACCATGGCGGGAGATTTGGCGCCGGAAGGAAAGATTCCCAGCTTCACGATCAGCAGCTTCGTCAAAAACTCTGGCACTCTTGCGGCACGCACCTGTGGTGGCCCGCCCGCGCCCATGCTCAACTCCAGCATCTTTGCTGTGGTCCCGTAGGTGCGGCCCAAATGTTCCATGATTTGCGCGCTATTCCATCGTCCACTGGGCGCGAGACTCCAATCTGATTCGCGCAGCCCACTGGTCGTTTCTTCGATTTCCTTCCGCAGTCGATCCAACCAAGCATCCATTTCACGATCACCCGGCACCGATTATCCGAGGCCTACAAGAACGCCTCGTCCAGCCATTGCCTTGCCGCGCCTTGATAATGTCACTGCCTCTTCAAGCGCGCCAAAGCCTTCTTCGCTTCGGCCGCATTCGGCCCATCCTTGAGAATCGCCAGGTACTCCTCGTACTGGGCTCGAGCTTGCTCAAACTCTTTGGTCTTTTCCAGAGTCTGCGCCAGTTTGAAGGTAGCGACCGCGTCGTGCGGTTTGAATTGCAGCGCCTCCCGGTAGCGGCTCAGCGCTGCCTTGTAATTCTCGCGTCTGTAGTAATAGTCTCCGACCTCGACGTCCTTCATCGCACGCATTGGATTCCACTCGTGCAGTTCCATGACATCGTCAGCCACGTGACCGCCATCCGGATGCGCCAATGAGTCGCCTTTCGGCGGCGAGAGGTCAATGCGCGTCTGATCGCTGCTGCTCTCGTCATCGCTGCGCGGAGGAACACTGTTGGCCGGAGGGGGCTGGGATTTCACCTTCTTGTTGTATTGCGGATTTTCCGTCATCGGACCGTCGAGTTGGCCCGGAGTTCCCTGCTGTTGCGCCGCCAGTACCGGCGCACACATCATTGCGCCGGCCATGGTCAACGCCAGTGTAGTTCCAAGCTTCATCCCCTGATTGTACCTGCGGGAGACTTTACTTTTTTGCGGATTTTACAAGGAAGCGCCGCGCCGTTTCCCGGCCTTCCAGATGCGCTCGAACTTCCAGCTCTGCCGCGCCATGAGCTAACGTCAGGTGCATCTCGGCCACCCCGGCGTCATTTGTATGCGTGCCTTCCAGCGCTTCTGCAGATGAATCCACCTTCCAACATGCGCTCACCCGCGCCGATGCCGCAGCGTGTCCGCCAACGAGAACTCGAAAGCGAAGAACCACGTCTTTGCCTGAGATTCTCTGCGAGCCGAGAAACTGCACCACCAGCTCCTCGCGTCCCCTCCTGGATCAGCACGTCATCCACAAATCCTTCGCGAACTGCCTCAACCACCCAACGGTGCTGCGCCCGCGCCATCTCCTGGATGTTCGTCTTCCTCGGCGGCTTCCGCGGGCAGCGGTGAAGAGCGTACGCCAATGCAGCGGCCACTGACGAATACCTGTGACTCCAGACGCCGCTCCTGCTCGCGCACTTCGGTCTGCACATGGTAGACCGTGCCCTGCACTTTAATATCCGTATTGAAGCCGAAGATCATGTTGGCCGGTATCTTTCTGTCGCAATTCCCGCACATGACGAAAGAACATGTCCGGCGTCTCTACCATAGAGCATTACCCAGCTCGGATTGTCCAGTAACAAACGTCAGCCCACAACGTTACTTTGGTTTAAGGTGCCTTTGCTGGCACCCTCTCGGTTCATGCATCGCCGCTCCCGAACACGATTACGCTGCAGCAGCTTGACACCGCGAAAATGTAAAAACTATACTTGCCGGTCCCGCAATGTGGGCGGTGAACTCCAGCTCCAAACAGACAGAATGACAGACAACTATTTTGCAAGGTACCTACCGCTGCTGATCCATTTCGCACTGGCCTCGCTTCTGGCAGCGGCCATTGTGACGGTGTCCTATTTGCTTGGCCAGCATAAGGCCAACAAGAGCAAGATGTCGCCCTACGAGTGCGGCATGGAGCCGGTAGGCGATGTTCGCCAGCGATTCAGCGTAAAGTTCTACCTGGTTGCCATGCTCTTCATCCTGTTTGACGTTGAGGCGGTATTCCTCTATCCCTGGGCGATCCTGTTGAAAAGGCTCAAGATGTTTGGATTCTGGGAGATGATGACCTACGTCCTGATTGTGCTTGTCGGTTTCTTCTATGTGTGGAAGAAGGGCGTTCTCGACTGGAGCAAACCATTCCGCGACGAGGCGCTCTGAAGCCCATGGCCCTGCAACCTGCGATCACCAATCTTGAGCTGCTCAAGGACCGTCCTGCTGTTGCCTGCCTGCTCGCCGGACTGCCCGAGGCGCTTCAGGGAGCAAAGTTTGATCGCGACGAACTCACGCTCTGGATTGATCCGATTCACCTTATTGGTGCCCTGAAACTTCTGCAGAACTTTCAGCAACACCCGTTTCACGGTGCTGGCAGATCTCACCGCGCTTGACTGGTTTCCCTCCGAACCGCGCTTTGAGGTGGTCTACTCCCTGCTCTCGCACGAGCGCCACGAGCGCATCCGAATCAAGGTCAAGGTCAACGGAGCCGATCCCATATATCGAATCGGTCACTGGATTGTGGGCCGGAGCCTCGCCCTTTGAGCGCGAGGTCTTCGACCTGTTTGGCATTCGTTTCCAGGGACATCCCGACCTGCGGCGAATTTTGATGCCGGACGACTGGGAAGGTCATCCTTTACGTAAGGACTACCCCGTCGAGGGGTATCGCTGATGCCCAACATCGATCAATTCCGCTCCGAGCCGGTCGTCGAAACCATCGGCGATGATCGCACCATGGTCCTGAACATGGGACCGCAGCACCCGTCCACTCACGGCGTGCTGCGCCTGTTGCTGGAAATCGACGGCGAGACCATCGTGCGTATCCGTCCTGACGTCGGCTTCCTGCACACTGGAATCGAGAAGACCTGCGAGGCCAAGTTTTATCAGCAGGTCATTCCCATGACCGACCGCATCGACTATCTCTGCCCCATGACCAACAATCTGGCCTACGTGCTGGCCGTCGAGAAACTGCTCGGGCTGGAGATACCGCCGCGCGCCATTTGGATTCGGCTCATGCTCAATGAGTTGACTCGTATCAACTCGCACCTGGTCTGGCTCGGCACTCACGCCATGGACATTGGCGCGATGACCGTCTTCCTCTACTGCTTCCGCGAGCGGGAAGAGATCCTCAAGATGTTCGAGATGGTTTCCGGCCAGCGCATGATGACCTCCTACTTCCGGGTAGGCGGCATCTCCATGGATCTGCCGCTCGGATTTCTCGATTACATCAAGAACTTTGCCGCTTATTTTCCGGACCGCATCGAACAGTATTCCGACCTGCTCACCAACAATCCGATCTGGCTGGGCCGCACCAAAGGCGTCGCGCTCATCACCAAGGAGGATGCCCTCCAACTGATGCTCAGCGGCCCCACGGCGCGCGGCAGCGGAGTGGACTGGGATCTCCGCCGCGATATGCCCTACGCAGGATATGAAAAGCTCGATTTCAAGGTTCCGGTCGAGACCGCGGGCGATGTCTATGCCCGCTACCAGGTGCGCATGGCCGAACTTCGCGAGTCCATCAGCATGGTGAAGCAGGCCATCGCGAATCTTCCCGACGGCCCGATCAAAGCCGATGCGCCGAAGATTGTCCTGCCCGACCGCGAGAAGATGAAGACGCAGATGGAATCCCTCATCCATCACTTCAAGATTGTCACCGAAGGCTTTACGGTTCCGGAAGGTGAGGTCTATCAGGGCGTGGAGTCGCCGCGTGGTGAGATGGGCTACTACGTCGTCTCCGACGGCACCGCCAAGCCCTACCGCGTCCATATGCGCAGCCCTTCCTTCGCCAACTTGAACGCGATTGGAGTGATGTGCGAACACAACCTGCTGGCCGACGTGGTGGCAGCCATCGGCAGCATCGATATTGTTCTCGGCGACGTGGATCGCTAGAACGGAGACGCATTGGAATCCTGGGGAATTCAGTTTGCAGCGAGCGGTAAAACACAGGTCTGAGGGCCAGAGCGATTACGCTCTCGACCTGATTGACCTGCTGCAACAGAAGTCGGAGGAGTTTAACAGTCAAGCTCCCGAAGGACTTCAAGTTTATGTTGCAGCTTCGTCCCAAGGGCGAAGACGTGGAAGTAACCAACGGGTACAAGACGGCTGCGGCCATGGCTTCCCATCTGCCCGGCGCCATCTTTATTCGGGTTTGGAACAATCACACGGAGCGGGCCTTTGAGGGAACGCTGCATAACACTCCGGACGGATTTGAACCGGAGGGCCTGCCCAGCGAATGCGCCGAGCCCGCGGGCCTGGCCGAGTGGATGATCCACGAGGTCTTTGAACCTTAATAATACGTGGGAGTTCCGCGGAATTTCCGATCATTGACCTGGGGTTTAAGAAGCACATGAAATTCAGCGAACAACTCGAAGCGCGATACGCCGACATGCTCACCCACTATCCGGTGAAGCGCTCGCTTCTGGTTCCGTTCCTGCTCTACATCCAGGACGAACTGGGATACCTCACCGATGAATCCATTGCGGAAGTTGCGCGAGCGGCTGGAAATCACCCCGCTCGAGGTGCGCAATGTCATCAGCTACTATTCGATGCTGCGCACCCGGCCCGGCGGCAAGTACAACGTGCAGGTGTGCACCAACATCTGCTGCCTGCTGCGCGGCGGAGAAGAGATGTTGGAGCATGTGCGCGGCAAAGCTCGGCGTCGCCGTCAACAAGGGAGTCAGTCCTGACGGTGTGTTCTCGGTCGAAGAAGTCGAGTGCATCGGAGCCTGCTCCTGGGCACCGGCCATGCAGGTAAACTACGACTTCCATGAGAACCTGACACCGGACAAAATCGACCAGATCCTCGACGAGTACAGGCAAAAGGCGGCCTCACAGTAGCTATGGCATACCTGGTCTCCCATCCCGATGAGGTAAAGGTCGTCAGCAGGCGCTTCGGCCAGGGCGCGGCCAACCTCGATCGCTATCTCGAACTCGATGGCTACAAGGCGTTGCAGAAGGCTCTCGAACTCGGAGCCGACGGCATCATCAATGAAATGAAGGCCAGCAATCTGCGCGGACGCGGTGGTGCAGGCTTCCCCACAGGCATGAAGTGGTCCTTCGTCCCCAAGGAAAGCGCCAAGCCCAAGTACGTTCTCTGCAACGGCGATGAGAGCGAACCGGGAACCTGCAAGGACCGGCTCCTGCTTGAGCATGATCCGCACTCGGTCATCGAAGGTGCGATGATCGCCGCCATCGCGGTCGGCTCGCACGATGCCTACATCTACGTTCGCGGCGAGTACCGCTACCTGCTGGAGATCATGCAGAAGGCCATCGCCGATGCGTATGCGCGGGGAATCTGCGGCAAGAATATCTTTGGCTCCGGTTACGATCTGAATGTCTATTGGCACGGCGGCGCCGGCGCCTATGAGGTCGGCGAGGAATCCGCGCTGATGGAGTCGCTCGAAGGCAAGCGTGGTATTCCTCGCATCCGTCCGCCTTTTCCGGCGGTGGTTGGACTGTGGGGAGGACCTACGGTCATCAACAACGCCGAGACCCTCGCCAGCGTTCCTCATATTCTTCTCATGGGTGGCAAGCAGTACGCGGAGCTTGGCGTGGAGCGCAACGGTGGCACCCGCCTCTTCTGCCTCAGCGGACACGTCGAGCGCCCGGGCGTGTACGAACTGCCTCTTGGCTACAGTTTGCGCAAGGCCATCTACGAAGTTGGCGGCGGGATTGCCGACGGACGTACGCTGAAAGCGGTCGTCCCCGGTGGTGCCTCTGTCCCATGCCTCAGGGCTGAGGAGATCGACGTGAATCTCGACTTCGATTCGATGATGAAGGCGGGAACGTTTCTCGGCTCGGGCGGAATCGTGGTCATCAACGACCAGACCTGCATCGTCAAATTTGCCCTGCGCACCATTCAGTTTTACCGGCACGAAAGCTGCGGCTGGTGCATTCCTTGCCGCGAGGGTACGGATTGGCTCTCGAAAAGCCTCGACCGTTTCCATGCCGGTGCCGGAGTGGCAAAGGATATCGACAACATGCGCTATCTCGCCGAGAACATGCTGGGCCGCACCTTCTGCCCGCTCGGCGATGCCGCGGCCATGCCCATCATCGGCTTCGTAGACAAGTTCCGCGAAGAATTTGAAGCGCACCTGAATGGGTGTCCCTGCCCCTACGAGCAGCACGGCGCCCTAAACGCATTGCCCGTTCTGAGCCACTAGAGCTCACGCGAAGAGAATTCATGGCTGACGTAACCCAAATCGTAACGCTGAAGGTAAACGGAGCCACGATTACGGCTCCCAAGGGCACCTTGCTCATTGAAGCCTGCAAGCAGAATGGCATCGAGATTCCCGCCTTCTGCTACTACCCCGGACTCTCGCTCCAGGGCGCGTGCCGGATGTGCCTGGTCGAAATCGAAAAGATGCCCAAGATGCAGACCGCCTGTACTACGCCGGTCGCCGAGGGCATGGTGGTGCAGACGGAGTCGGAGAAAGTGGTGCAAGCTCGCAAGTCCACCCTCGAACTGCTGCTTGCCAACCACCCGCTCGACTGCCCAGTTTGCGACGCCGGGGGCGAGTGCGAATTGCAGGACATGACCTTCAAGTACGGCGCGGGAGAGTCGAAGTTCATCGACATCAAAAGTCATCGCGACGAGCAGCAATGGTCACCCATCGTCTTTTACGACCGCCCGCGCTGCATCCTCTGCTACCGCTGCGTGCGGGTTTGCGGAGAAGGCATGGACGTCTGGGCGCTCGGCATTCAGAATCGCGGCCAGGGCTCGGTCATCGCCCCCAACCAGGGCGACTCGCTCGACTGCGAAGAGTGCGGAATGTGCATCGATATCTGTCCGGTCGGCGCCCTCACCAGCGGCTCCTACCGTTACAAGACGCGTCCCTGGGAGATGACTCACGTCGGCACCGTCTGCAACCACTGCGGCGACGGATGCCTTACTACGGTGGGCGTGCGCCGCTCCGAAACCGGCTCGGAGATCGTGCGCTGCGACAATCGTGACCGCGGCGGAATCAACGACGAGTTCCTCTGCATCAAGGGACGTTACGCTTACGACTTCGCCGCCAATCCCGAGCGCGTCACCACGCCGCTGATCAAGCGCGACGGAAAGTTCGTAGCCGTCACATGGACCGAGGCGATCGAACTGGTGGCAGCCAGATTTCAGCAGATTCTGCTTGCCGGCGGTCCCCAGTCCATCGGCGTGATCGGCTCCAACCGCACCACCAACGAAGAGAATTACCTGCTGCAGAAATTTGCGCGCACCGTGCTCGGCACCAATAATATTGATCATCACCGCACCGCCGATTTTCCGTCGTTCGCGCGCGCCATCGCCGCCGAACACGCCAAGACGGCCTCGATGAGCGAAGTTGCGACCGCTCCGGCCATCCTGCTCATCGGCAGCGATCCTACCGAACAACACCCTCTGCTCGCCTGGCAGATCCGTAGCGCCGTGCGCCTGCGCAACTCTCGCCTCTACGTCGTCAACTCCAACGAAATCAAACTTACGCACCAGGCCGCACACGTCGCGAACAATCGCCGCTGGCGCCGAGGAATACTTCGTCTCCTTCCTCACCGGCAACGATGCGGCGGCCACGAACTTAGGCATCCCCGCTGATGCACTTGGAAAATTGCGCGCTTCACTCGATGCGGAAAACAATCTCGTCATTGCTTTCGGCCCTGAGTTGCGCGGCGAAGCCATTGACGCGCTGGTGTCTTACGGTGCACCGAAAGGTGCAAAGTTCATCTGCCTGGCCGATTATGCGAACTCGCGCGGTGCGGCGGATATGGGATTATTCCCCGACCTGCTTCCCGGGTATCACTCCGTCGCCGGTAGCTCGCGAGCGAAAATTGCGTGGGCATCCACCGTCCCCACCGCTCCGGGACTGGCGCTTCCCCAGATGCTCGACGCCGCTGCCACCGGAGGCTTGCAGGCACTCTGGGTGATCGGCTCAAATCCCGCGGCACGCTACCCGGACGGTGAAGCGTTCGTGCGTCCCTTCCTCGTCGTGCAGGACATGTTCCTCACCGAAACGGCTCAGCACGCCGACGTTTTCCTGCCCGCGGCTTTTGCCTATGAGAAGGCGGGTACGGTTACCAATACCTGCGGCGATCTGCAGCGCCTCAAAAAAGCTTCGGACGTTCATGGCGTCAAGGCTGACTTTGAGATCATCATCCGCCTCGCGGAAAAGATGGGCGCCGACATTGAAAAGCTCGTACCTTTCCGTGGCTACACCTATGCCGACGCGGGTCAGAGCCGGGGCGCGCAGTCCGGCGAAGCCGATCGCAACGCGGTATTCACCGAAGCCCGCGGCCTTGCATCGCGCACTTCGCCGCTGGACCCCACGATTACGCTCGATGAGATTTCCGAGTTAGTTCCGGGCTATGCCATTTCCCGCCTTGATCTCGCTGCCGGAGAGCTGCAGCGCACGGAACTGGTGCAGATTGAGCCCGCTCCAATTCCAAGTCATCCTGAACTGATCGCCCCGGCCGGAAATTCTCTCTTCACCTCTGGTACACTGGGCCGCTACTCAGCGACGCTGAATTCGGTCGTCGAAAACCATCGCAAGGCAAGCGAGCCGATCGGGGCTGACTGAGTATTTTCGTCCGGCCCATGGGGCCGAAGATTGTAAGTTTCTGCCGTCTGACGTGCTGCGCTGAGCGGCTGGGGATTGATCCTACGATGAGCGCTTTGACCTTTTTGATCGTCGCGATAATCAAGATCGCTATTACTCTCGGCGTTCTGCTCACCGTGGTCGCCTACACCGTGTGGCTGGAGCGCAAGGTTGTGGGCCGTATGCAGAATCGCTGGGGACCTTCGCGGGTTGGTCCATTCGGCTTGCTGCAGCCTCTGGCCGACGGCATCAAATTTCTGCTGAAAGAGGATCTGGTGCCGCCCTACGTCGAGAAGAACATCTACCTTCTCGCGCCGGGCCTCGCGCTGATCATGGCTCTCACCTCGATTGCCATGGTCCCCATCGGCCCAATTGTTCATCTGTTCGGCATCAGTACCCCGGTGCAGATCACCGGCGTGGTGGACGCCTCTGGAAACGCCAGCGACATCAACTCCGGGATTCTGATCGTCCTCGGCATCACCTCGCTTGGCGTCTATGGCATTGCCCTGGCGGGCTGGTCATCCAACAGCAAGTACTCGCTGCTGGGATCGTTGCGCGCCTCGGCGCAGATGGTTAGCTACGAAGTTTCGCTCGGCCTTTCGCTGGTTGGCGTCCTGCTCATGTCGAGCACCCTCAGCCTCACCGGGATTGTCCACGCACAGCTCGGCACCTGGTTCGGATTCATCCCCCAGTGGTACATCTTCAAAGGCCAGTTCGTCGCCTTCTTTGTGTACCTGATGGCGGCCTTTGCCGAAACCAACCGCATTCCGTTCGACATGCCGGAGGCGGAAACCGAACTCGTTGCCGGATACCACACCGAATACAGTTCCATGAAGTTCGCGATGTTTTTCATGGCCGAATATGCCAACATGGTCACCGTTGCCTGCATCGCATCCATCATGTTCCTGGGAGGATGGAGCGGCCCGCCGATGCCCTTCCTGCCCGCGGTAATTCAGGCGTTCCTGCCGCTGGTCTGGTTTTCGCTGAAGATTTTCTGTTTCCTGTTCCTCTACATCTGGATTCGCGGTACGCTGCCGCGCTTCCGTTATGACCAGTTGATGGCCTTTGGCTGGAAGTTCCTTTTTCCGCTTGCGCTGGCGAATGTGATTGTCACCGCTTTCTTTGTGGCAATCCGGGCATGATGGCCGGATTGGAGAACTGATGCATCTTTTTCTCTTTCTGTTTTTTGGAGCGATCTGTGCGGGTGGCGCAATCAATCTGCTGATTCAGCGGAAGACCATCAACAGCGCGCTCTCGCTCATCGTGGTCATGGGCTCGCTGGCTCTCATCTACCTGCTGCTCGGCGCTGAGTTCGTCGCCGTCGTGCAGGTCATCATCTACGCCGGCGCCATCATGGTGCTGTTCATCTTCGTCATCATGCTGCTCAACGCCGGGGACGAGGAGCAGTCCAAAGGCAGCAACGTAGCCAAGATCTTCGGTATTCCCAGCCTTTTTGCGGGCGGCATCATTGGTATCTGGGTTTTGCTCCAGCACCGCCCGGAGGAAAAACTCCTGCCCATCGGCGCGCTGTATGGCCCCGCGGACAAGGTTGGCATGATGCTCTTCACCAAGTACCTTCTAGCTTTTGAAGCCACCAGTGTCCTGGTGCTCATCGCAATCATGGGCGCCGTCGTTCTCGCTCGCCGGAGTGATTCATGATTCCCGTCTCCTGGTATCTGCTGCTCAGTGCGTTCCTGTTCGCCTGCGGCGTCACGGGATTTCTCATTAAGCGCAACATCATCACGCTGTTCATGTCGATTGAGCTGATGCTGAATGGCGTGAACCTTTCGTTCGTCGCCTTCGCCGCGAATCTCGGGGCCCTGGACGGACACATCTTCGTATTCTTTGTCATGGTCGTCGCCGCCGCCGAAGCCGCAGTTGGGCTGGCTATCATCATCTCTGTCTATCGCACGCGCGAGACGCTCAATGTCGACCGGGTGAACCTGTTGAAATTATGAAATTATTCTTCTGGCAACCCTGGCTGATTCCGATCCTGCCGCTGGCGGGCGGGCTGATCAATGGACTATTCGGCAAGCGCTTTACCAAGTCCGTGGTCGCAAGCATTGCGATCTTCTTCACCGGGGCGTCGTTCCTGGTGGCTTGCGTCCACGCCTACACGCTTCTGCACTCGGGTGCCGATGCGCTTGAAACCTCGTACGGCACCTGGATCAGCGCGGGAAATTTCTCCGCCGACTTCGGCATTTATCTCGACCATCTCTCGCTGGTCATGATGCTGGTCGTCACCGGAGTAGGCTTTCTGATCCACATCTACTCCGTCGCGTACATGGAGCATGAGGGCGGATACTACCGGTTCTTCGCCTACCTCAATTTCTTCATGTTCTTCATGCTGACGCTGGTGTTGGCCAACAATTACCTGCTCATGTTCGTAGGCTGGGAAGGCGTGGGTCTGGCCTCCTACCTGCTGATCGGCTTCTTTTTTCTCAAGGACTCAGCCGCCAACGCCGGTAAGAAGGCCTTTATCACCAACCGCGTCGGTGACTTCGGATTCCTGATCGCCCTCTTCCTGCTGATCCAGCACTTCGGAACCTTGCGCTACGTCGCGGTCTTCGACATCGTCTCGCACTTCCCGGCGGAAACCGCAGCCGGATTCCTGACTGCCATCGGCCTGCTGATGCTGCTTGGCGCCTGCGGTAAAAGCGCGCAGATTCCGCTCTACGTCTGGCTGCCGGATGCCATGGAAGGCCCCACGCCGGTCTCCGCCCTCATCCACGCCGCCACCATGGTCACGGCCGGGGTGTACATGGTATGCCGCTCCAACGCCATCTTCAGTCGCGCCCCTATTGCGCTGCTGGCGGTAGCCATCATCGGAACCCTGACCAGCTTCTTCGCCGCCACGATCGGGATCACGCAGACCGACATCAAGCGCGTCCTCGCATACTC
>CAVZYB010000038.1:0-49053 GCA_963779365.1 uncultured Acidobacteriota bacterium
TCCCGGGCGGAGTAGCGGGAGCCGGGGCTGGCAGCAAAGACGAAATCGAGCGGATTGCACAAGATGCGGCTGCTCGCGAAGCAGAGCCGCACGTCCCTGCAGGGACTCACGCAACATGCCGAGTTTGCCGCTGCTCAAGGTAGTGAAGGCCGCCGTGAACAATGCGGGTGCTGTGGCTGGTGGCACCGGAGGCGAAATCGTCGCGCTCCACCAGAAGCACGGATCGGCGGGCTTGCGCACACTTCCGGGCAAGAGCCACGCCATTGACTCCACCGCCGAGGATGATGATGTCAATGCGCTCGGGCAGTGGACCGCGTCCGGAAAAGCTCTGCATATAACAGATTGGATGCATGCGGAGAAGGAATGAGTTCGGCCGGGTGGGAGAAACTCCGGCGAATGCAGGCCGCGCGACTTGCCATCAAGCCTGGGGGCGTGGAAACTGTTAGGCATGACAACTGGCCAGCGCTTTGAACGTGCGGTGGAGATCATGCATCGCTTGCGTGCCCCGGGCGGATGCCCGTGGGATCGCGAACAGACCTTCGACAGCATCAAGAAATACACGGTCGAGGAGACCTACGAGGTTCTGGAGGCGATTGAGAATCGCGACTGGGAGGAGCTGCCGGGCGAACTCGGCGACCTGTTGCTGCAGGTGTTGTTTTACGCGGAGATGGCGGGCGAGGAGGGGCATTTTTCCATCGACAAGGTGCTGGATACCTTGAGCGACAAGCTGGTGCGGCGGCATCCGCATGTGTTTGGCGACGTGGAGGCGGAGACTTCGAGCGAGGTGCTGAAGAACTGGGAGGCGATCAAGGCGCGGGAGCGGGCGCAGAAGGCGGAGCGCGCCGAGGGACGATGGACGCGAAGACGGACGCTGGACTCTGAGCTAGGCCGCTGCTGGAGTCGGTTTCAAGCGCGATGCCGGCGCTGCTGGAAGGGCTGAAGCTCTCGAAGAAAGCCGCGCACGTGGGCTTCGACTGGCCTTCGATCGACGGGCATCTTCGAAAGCTTCACGAAGAGGCCGAGGAGTTGCGGCGCGAGGTCGAACGGATTCCGGCGCCGGGGCCGCAGCCGGTGGGACGAGGCGCGGCGAGCGCGAGGCGGTAGTTCCGGCAGAGCTGCAGGGACGATTGCAGGATGAGGTGGGCGATCTGCTGTTTACGGTGGTAAACCTGGCGCGCTATCTGAAGGTCGATCCGGAGTCGGCGCTGCGGCATACGAACCGGAAGTTCCGGCGGCGATTTGGGCATGTGGAGCGGCGGCTGCGGCGAGCAGGCAAGGAGTTGGGAGAGGCTCGCTGGAAGAGATGGAGAGGCATTGGCAGGACGCCAAGGGGAACGAGTAATCAGAGGCGGTGGGGAAGCGCCGTCGTAGAAAGTCAACGGCAAGTCGCGTACGGCCGAAGCTCCGTGCTCAACGTTGCGTGCTCAACCCAGTTGCGTATAGTGTGCTAACCGATGAGATTTCAGCGCAGTTCCGGAGTGCTTCTGCATCCGACCTCGCTGCCGGGGCCGTATGGTGCGGGCGACCTGGGGCCGGAAGCGTTTGCCTTCGTTGAGTTTCTTGCCGAAGCGGGACAGAAGATTTGGCAGGTGCTCCCGCTGAATCCCACCGGGATATGCGGATTCGCCTTACCAGTGTTTTTCGGCGTTTGCCGGCAATCCGCTGCTGATCAGTCTGGACCGGCTGGCGGAGCAGGGATGGTTGAGCCGCGACGATCTGTCCGCGGTGCCTGATCTGCCCACGTCGTCAGTCGATTACGGTGCGGTGATCAAGTTTCGCTTTGCGATGCTGCGGCAAGGCGGCGGCGCGCTTTTTTGCGACGCTCGACCAGGGCAGCACGCAAGGCGGAGTACGAAGAGTTTTGCGCGCGAGCAGGCGGCATGGCTCGGGGACTATGCGCTGTTCATGGCGGCCAAGGATGCGCACGGCGGCATCGCGTGGACGGGGTGGGAGCCTGAGCTGGCGGCGCGCGAGCCGGCGGCGCTGGCACGGTGGAGCGAGCGGCTGGCGGCGGAGATTGCGGCATACAAGTTCTGGCAGTTTGAGTTCTTCCGGCAATGGGGCGCGGTGCGCGAGGCGTGCTGCGCGGCGCGGCATCCGCATCATGGGCGACGTGCCGATCTATGTGGCGCACGACAGCGCGGATGTGTGGACGGCGCCGCAACTGTTCTGGCTGGACGAGCGGGGCAATCCGCTGAAGGTTGCAGGCGTTCCGCCGGACTATTTCAGTGCGACCGGGCAGTTGTGGGGCAATCCGATTTATCGTTGGGAGCGGCTTGCGGGCGGATGGCTTCCGCTGGTGGATTGCGCGGGTGCGCGGCGTGATGCGGCTCTTCGATATGGTGCGGATCGACCACTTCCGCGGCTTTGAGGCGTACTTCGAGATTCCGGCGGGCGAGACGACGGCGGTGAACGGCACCTGGATCAAGGGGCCGGGGGTAGAGCTGTTCGAAGCGCTGGAGCGGGAGTTTGGCGAGCTGCCGATCGTGGCGGAAAATCTTGGCAAGATTACGCCGGAGGTTGAGGCGATTCGCAAGCGCTTCGATTTTCCGGGGATGGCGATTCTGCAGTTTGCCTTTGGGACCGATCCGCAGGGGCCGAGCTTCCGGCCGCATAACTACGAGCGCAACCTGGTGGCCTACACCGGGCGGACACGACAACGACACGACCGTGGGCTGGTGGACGAGCGGAATCGCCGACTCGACGCGCAGCGAAGAGGATCTGCGGCGCGAACGGGAGTTTGCCGGCGCGTACCTGAATTTGCGCGGCGAAGAGATCCAGTGGGCGATGATTCGCGCGCTGATGGCCTCGGTGGCCGATACCGTGCTGATTCCGATGCAGGACGTGCTGGGACTGGGCAGTCGCGGCGCGCATGAACCTGCCCGGACGAATGGACGGCAACTGGAAGATGGCGCTACGAGCGGGAGCAATTGCGTCCGGAGATGACGTCACGACTGCGGGCGCTGACTGAAATGTATGAGCGCTAGCGGGCAACTCTGGGACATGGAGGCGAAGGCTTGGCTTCACACACGGAAAAGAGCTGGGGCGGTCTGACGCTGCGCACCTGTCACACGGTGGGCGAGTTCCGGCAGGTGGTGGCGCTGCAGAAGGAAGTGTGGGGATTCGAGGACATCGAACTGATTCCGGCGCGGCTATTTGTGGTGGGAGAAAAGATCGGCGGGCACGTGCTCGGCGCATACGAAGGCGCGACGCTGGTGGCGTTCGCCTTTGGATTGCCGGGAGTGCGCGACGGGCATGCCTACATTCATTCGCACATGCTGGCGGTGAAAGAGACGCATCGCAACACGGGGTTGGGGCGGGAGATGAAGTTGTTCCAGCGCGAGCTTGCGATGAGCAGGGCTACGACCTGATCGAGTGGACCTTCGATCCGCTGGAGATCAAGAACGCGTTTTTCAACCTGGAGAAGCTGGGTGCGGTGGTGCGGCGCTACGTGGTGAATCAGTATGGAATCACTTCTTCTCCGCTGCAGGGCGGGCTGCCGAGCGACCGGCTGGTGGCCGAGTGGTGGTTGCACTCGACGCGCGTGGAGGAGACGCTGGAGAGCGGGAAGCGTCCGGAAATAGCGGTCGCGGAGCGGGTTGAGATTCCGGCGGAGATTTACGCATGGAAGTCGCAGGCGGAGACGCGCACGCGTGCCGCCGAGGTGCAGCGGCGCACCCGCGACCTGCTGCAAAAGTACTTCGCGGAAGGACTCAGCGTGGTTGGTTACGAGCGCGATGCCGACGGCGGCGGACGCTTTCTGCTGGGGACGCTGGAGCGAGGCGGCTTGGTAGCGCGTTCCCGTCGTGAGCTGCGTTCCCATCTGTTCACTTCGTCAGATATGCGGCTCTGGACGATCCACATAGTTAGCGTTGCAGTCTTATCGGCTGAAGATGCGGTGGGCTTCGTCTTCGGCGTTGCGCCAGCGATCCAGGTAGTTTTTTATCGACATGAAAGTGCGCGAGTTCATGCGGTCGATGTAGAGCGTGCCGTTCAGGTGATCGATCTCGTGTTGCAGGATGCGGGCGTACCAGCCCTCGGCGTGGATAAGTTGTGGTTCGCCGTGTTCATCGAGATAGCGCACGCGCACGCGGCTGTAGCGCGGCACCTCGGCGGTGTATCCGGCGACGCTGAGGCAGCCCTCGAAGAATTCGAGTCTGTGCGTCGGCTTCAATTTCCAATTCAGGATTGATGAGCACATGAAAGTCTACCGGCGCGCGTCCGCGCGCGCTGTAACTGTTCGGCGCTCCAGGAGCTCTGGTACTGCTCGCGATCCTCGATGATTGCAAGCTGCACGCCGAGTCCGATCTGCGGCGCGGCCAGGCCCACGCCGGGTGCAAGGCGGAGGGTTTCAAGCATATCGGCAATCGTCTGCTGAATTTCCGCACTGCGAATTTCATCGGCGCGAAGGGGCCGCGCGATTTGCCTTAGTACGGGATCTCCGGCTTGTACGATTTCCAGTTGCAATGGTGTGCACACCTTCGACGAGCTATTTTAGCCCTGAATCAGGCTGGAAGGAACTCGCGGAATTGCAGAGTCTGTGATCTGCATCCCGGCATCTGGTGTGGGATACGGAGGAGACTGATGGCTGCCAGAGACTCACTTGGGCAATTTCCGCACGTACATGATCCGCTGCACCTCGCGCTTCGTCATCAACTGGAGCATCGCAGGGAGGTTCTCGAAGAAGCCGCGGCGATGGCAGAAGGAGAGCAGTATATGCGTCTGCTTCATGAGGTGGATGCCGCGCTGGACCGGCTGGAGGGCGGCACATACGGCATCTGCGAAGTGTGCCACGAACCGGTGGAGGAAGAGCGTGTGCTGGCAAATCCGTTAGTGCGATTCTGCCTCGACCACCTGGGGCCCAAAGAGCAGGATGCGCTGCAGAGAGATCTCGAACTGGCGGCGCAGATACAGTTGCGGCTGCTGCCCAAGCGCGATTTTCGTTGTGACGGCTGGCAGGTTGCGTATCACTACAAGCCGCTGGGCGTGGTGAGCGGAGATTACTGCGATCTGGTGATCGGTCCGGAGGAGCAGTTGTACTTCATGGTGGGCGACGTGGCGGGCAAGGGGGTTGCGGCTTCGATGCTGATGTCAAACCTGAGCGCGATTTTCCGGGCGCTGATTCCGCTGGGGCTGCCGCTTGCAGAGTTGATGGAGCGGGCCAACTGCGTCTTCACGGGAAGCACTCTGCCGACCCAGTTCGCAACCCTGATCTGCGGACGGGCCAAGCCGGAGGAGCGTTGGAGTTGTGCAGCGCCGGACACGTGCCCGCGCTGGTGGTGACCGAGGACGAGGTCTATCGGGTGGATTCGCACGGCTTGCCGATTGGATTGTTCTGCCGAGCAGAAGTTCACGACCTCGGGCTTTGAGACTCTCGAAGGGGAGTTCGCTGATTCTATTCAGCGACGGAATTTCGGAGGCTCGGAAGGAGGAAGAAGAGTACGGCTATGAGCGCATCGCGGAGGTGGTGAGGAAGTGCGCCGGGCTGCGCTCCAGGCGAAGTGGTAGCGAACTGCGTGCGCGATCTGGAAATCGTACCTGGGAAGCGCGCCGGTATTTGACGATCAGACGTTGATGGTGGTTCAGAAAAGCATCTGACAATCGATGAGCAGACTCACACCCGCCGACTGGAGCGCCACCGATGGACGCGAATATGGAAAGAAATGATGAATACAAAGGGAGAAGCTCCGCACACGCTCTCTCGTTCTGAAGCCTGGCCCGCGTTGCCGCTGAAGACTGGCAGGAGACCTACCACAACCTTCACATGTGGACGCAGATCGTGGGCAAGGTTCGCCTGGAACTTACGCCGAACACAAACCACTGGTGGAACGTGCCGCTGTACGTCAATGCTCGCGGATTGACCACGTCGCCGATTCCTTATGGAGATTTCGTTTTTGAAATCCAGTTTGACTTCATCGACCCATGAGCTGCTGATCGACCGCTCCGACGGGGTGCGCAGAAAGCTGGCACTGGTGCCGCGCACGGTTGCCGAATTTTACGCGGAGTTTATGTCGGCGCTGCGTTCGATGGGAATTGAACTCGCGATCTATGCCAAGCCGGTGGAGGTTGCCAACCCGATCCCCTTTGCGGAAGACCACTTGTATCGCGCTTACGACGCGGATGCGGCGCAGCGCTTCTGGCGCATTCTGGTCTCCTGCGATGCGGTCTTCAAGCAGTTTCGCGCCCGCTTCCTGGGGAAGAACAGCCCGGTGCAGTTTTTCTGGGGAAGCTTTGACTTGGCGGTTACCCGATTTTCCGGACGGCGCGCTCCGGAGCGGCCCGGTGCCGACCTGATCACGCGCGAAGCCTACTCGCACGAGGTCATTAGCGCGGGTTGGTGGCCCGGGGGGTCGGGCGTGGAGGGCCTGCGTTTTACTGTTATGCCGCGCCCGCTCCGGCGGGGCTTGAAATGCAGAAGGTGCGTCCGGAGGCCGCGTTCTATCATCCGGAGCTGAAGGAGTTCATCCTGATGTACGACGCAGGTGCGCGAGGCGGAGTCGCCCGAGCGAATGCTGCTGGAATTTTTGCAGAGCACCTATGAGGCGGCGGCGAACTGGCGCATGGAACAGGGGAGAGCTGGAAATAGGTGCGCAGGCAGCGTGAGGGATCGGATAGATCGTAAGTTGCGCAGTCGGCTGATGGCTCTGATACGGTGCACGCAGAATGAGAATCGAAGCGATTACCCTGCGCGAAATCCGCATGCCGCTGGTGCACTACTTTGAGACCAGCTTTGGGCGCACCACGGAACGCCGTATCCTGCTGGTCACCGTTCACTGCGAGGGCGTGGATGGATGGGGAGAGTGCACGGCGGGCGAGCATCCGTTTTACTGCGAAGAGTCAACGGATACCGCGTGGTACGTGCTGCGCGAATATCTGGCTCCGGCATTTGCGGGAAGGGAATTGGAGAGTGGACGCGAGGCGGCGTTCCGCATGCCTGCGGTGCGCGGGCATCGCATGGCCAAGGCGGCGTTGGAGAACGCGGTGTGGGACGCCGAGGCGCAGGTGAAGCAGGTTCCTCTCTGGAAGCTGGTGGGAGGACGCGCAAGGAGCTGGCGGCGGGAGTTTCGATCGGGATACAGGACTCGCACGAGCAATTGCTGGAGAAGATTGCGGCTGAAGTTGCGGCGGGATATCAGCGCATCAAGCTGAAGGTAAAGCCGGGATGGGATCTGGAAGTGCTGGAAAAGGTTCGCGCGCAATGGCCGGAGATTCTGCTCTCCTGCGATGCCAACAGCTCGTACACCCTGGATCACGTGGAACATCTCAAACAGTTCGACCAATTCCGGCTGCTGATGATCGAACAGCCGCTGTGGAGCGATGAAATCTATCTGCACGCGCTGCTGCAGCATGAACTGGCGACCAGCCTTTGCCTGGATGAATCGATCCTGAATGCGCGCCATGCGCTGGCGGCGATTGAATTGAAGGCCTGCCGCATTCTCAACGTGAAGCTGGGACGGGTGGGAGGATTTACCGAGGCAATTCGAGTGCACGACGTGGCACTGGCAGCAGAGATTCCGGTTTGGTGCGGGGGAATGCTGGAGAGCGGAATCGGGCGCGCGCATAACCTGGCGCTCTCCGGCCTGCTGGGCTTCTCATTGCCGGGAGACGTTTCGGCCTCGGCGCGCTACTGGCAGGAGGACATTATCGAGCCGGAAGTGACGGTCTCTGCCCAGGGGACGATTGCGGT
Organism: uncultured Acidobacteriota bacterium; assembly: GCA_963779365.1. Taxonomy (GTDB): domain Bacteria; phylum Acidobacteriota; class Terriglobia; order Terriglobales; family Acidobacteriaceae; genus TOLSYN. The sequence continues at coordinate 7,688 of CAVZYB010000038.1, forward strand.
GAGCGATGCGGTGGGGCGAGGCTACGCGGTCAAGGAAGAGTTGATCGAGCGGCTTACGGTGCGGAAAGAAACCATCCGGAGCTAGTGGCTGGAGCTATTGGCTGAGCCGCGCGTTTTGCGGCTGGCCGCTGCGATTCAGGAAGTCCAGCGCCTGCTCGACGGACATGGCCGGCACCGGCTGGAAGTCCCACGAGGTCTCGTTTTCATCGATGTGAATGGACTTGATGAACAGCGCTTTGCCGTCGAAGTGCAGGATCATCTTGCGTGGTGTCCCAATGCGAAGGTGTGACCTCGGCCTGCTCGACGAAGAAGCGCCCGCCCTTGTAGAGTCTGCCCAGAATTCCCCAGCCGAAGTTCACCTCCTTGAAGAGCGTGCCGTCGATTTTTGCCAGGCGGCAAGCGGTTTCGTCCACCAGCATTTCGCCCTGCATTCCGGTGAAGACCATGGATTCGCGGCTAGGCGGATTGAAGCCGGGCGCGGGGAACAAATTTGATTCGTTCGAGCTTGTGGCCGTTGGGAGCCGAAGTGCTGCCAAGATACGTGAAATCGAAGGCGTCGGGGATGGTCGAGAGCATCTTGCGGGTACGCTCGTCGTCCTCCTGCTGGTCCTTCAGTTTGCGCCGCATCTGTGCGGGATCAAGCATTTTGCGGATACGTTCCTGCTCTTCGCGCTGCTGCGCCGGGCTGAGAGGCTTGTCATCGATGAGCATGACGCGGCTCACGGTGCCTTTGGGAGTGTCCACCAAGTACTCGACCTGAGTGTCGTTTCCGTGATATTTGCGCTCCTTCCAGGTGAAGAGATGGATATGGGAGTTGTCATTCATCTGGTTCTGAATGGCGGTACGCACCAGCTCTCCGGGCGGAATCTGCTGGGCTGCGACGCGGGGCAGCATGGCGAAAAGGCTAGCCAGGAGGCTGGCCACCAGAAGGCCGCGAGTCCGTAATGTGCAGTACGGGGGTGTGGGGTTGGTCATAGCCGTAAGTCTGAAATGTTTGCAGACTGATAATGGCTTAGAAGCAGAAAAAGCCTGTGTTGTTGCAGGCCAATCCAGCAATCCGCAAGCTCGCGTACGAGGCAGCGAATCTAAGGCCCAGGAAGCTGGCGATGGCAAGAAACAGGGCACCGGGATAAGCAAGGCGAAATCCGTTTGCACGCTGGATGGGGGAGAAAATCCGGCAACGAATTGGCCCTCGGGCGTTGCCGCTGGCTTCGTGGTTCGCTATAGTCAAAGGTAGCGATAATTCTGCTATTCCTTTTTGGATAGCGCAAAAGACTGCCACGATCTTCGCGGCCGCAATAAGAACGGGAGTGTTCCCATGTGGAAATCGCGCAGAGAAGATGAGAAGCCGTTTACTTCTCCTACCCCCCAACCGCCGGCACCCGTTGTCCCGGCCCCTTCCCAGTACCAGCCCCGTGCAGTGGAGACGCCAAGAATGGATACCTATCGCGCCGATGTTGCGAATATCGGCAAGTCCGTCATTATAAAAGGCGAACTATCTGGAAGTGAAGATCTCTACCTGGACGGCGAAGTCGAGGGCAATATCGACCTGCGCAATTACAACCTGGTGATTGGACCCAACGGCCGAGTGCGCGCCAATGTCCACGCCAAGGAAGTGGTCATCCACGGCAAGGTGGACGGCAACGTCACGGGAGTGGACAAGGTTGAACTGAAGAAATCCGCGCTACTGAACGGCGACATCAGTACCCAGCGCATCGTGATCGAAGACGGAGCGTTCTTCAAGGGCTCCATCGATATCCATAAGGCCGAAGCTAAGGTGGATGCAGGGCGTCCGGCGACGCAAGCGGCGGCCGCAGCAAAGACGATCAGCCCCGGCTGCGAGCGTCGGCGGTCGGCGCGTCCGCAACGGCAGAAAAGAAGTAGAATGAGAGTGTAAGGATCGGCACGCGCGTTCTTCAAGGGCTCCATTGATATCCATAAGGCCGAAACTAAGGTGGATGCAGGGCGTCCGGCGACCCAAGCCGCCGCCGCAGCCAAGACGTTCAGCGCCCCGGCGTCGATCGTATCGGTGGTTGGCGCGTCGGCAACGGCAGAAACGAAGTAGAATGAGAGTGGGAGGATCGGCACGTGAGCGCCGGTCCCAAATCTCTCAACTTCATCAGGTCTCCAGTGGGATTCTTTCGCAATCTATTCGGCGGCAGCATAGAGACACCGTCTGCGCCCGGCGAAAGCGCTGTGCGCATCCCGCGCCGTTCAACGGGGTTCAACCAGTTCACCCGGGCGATTCTGCGCCCTGACGGACAGCGGATTCTCGACCTCGGTTCGACTTCCAGCAGCAACATCAATTTCATCACCGGGCTCGGTCACCGGGCCTATAACGAAGACGTGCTGATGGCGGCCAACGCCAGCCGGTTGGTCGATTCCCGGGCCGGAAGAGGGCAGTACCACGGTCGATGTGGAGCGCTTCCTGGCCGAGGATCTGCTCTACGAACCGGAGTCGTTCGACGCCGTGCTGTTCTGGGATGTTTGCGATTACCTGCCGGAGCCGCTGGTGAAGCCGGTGGTGGAGCGGATCTACCAGATCACGAAGCCGCACGGGGCTTTGCTGGCCTTCTTCCACACGCGAGACGCGGGCGCGGAAGCACCATACTACCGCTACCACATCAAGAGCCCGGAGACCCTGGAGTTGCAGCAGGGACCGCACTTCCAATTGCAGCGCGTCTTCCAGAACCGCCACGTAGAAAACCTCTTCCACGAATACAATTCGATCAAGTTCTTCCTGGGCAAAGAGAATATTCGCGAAGTGTTGCTGGTGCGCTAGGAAGCCAGCCGATCCGGATAGTGAGCCGTGGAACTTAGCTGCGAATCGTCGTAGAGTGCTCGCGTGAGACTAGCACTCTTTTGACGCGCGATACCCGTTGCGTAAGCGCCAAATTTCCAACAAAGAACCGCTCTAAGCCGTTTCCAATTCCTCTTCCAGCAGTTGCTTGTCGTGCAGATCGGTGTAGTAGCCGTTGAGCGCGAGAAGTTCGTCGTGGGTGCCGTATTCGACGATCTTCCCCTGGCGTAAGACGGCGATGCGGTCGGCGTTGCGCACGGTGGAGACGCGGTGGGAGATGAAGATCGTCGTGCGTCCCTTCATTACCTCGCGCAGGCCGTTCAGGATGTGATCCTCGGTCTGGGTATCGACGCTGGCCAGGGCGTCATCGAGGATGAGAATGCGCGGCTCGCGAATGACGGCGCGGGCAATCGCCGCGCGTTGCTTCTGGCCTCCGGAGAGGGTGAGGCCGCGTTCGCCGACCATGGTTTCGTACTTTTCAGGAAAGCCCTCGATATCCTGTGCGATGCAAGCGATTTCGGCGGCACGCTGGACTTGCTCCTCGGTCGCATCCTCCACTCCAAAGGCAATGTTTTCGCGAATCGTAGCGCTGAACAGGAAGGTTTCCTGGGGGACGAATCCGATCTGGCGGCGCAGGGTTTCCAGCGGATACTCGCGAATCGGACGCCCATCGATCAGCACTGATCCGGGCGCGGCGTCGGCAATGCGCGGGATCAGCGAGACCAGGGTGGATTTGCCGGAGCCGGTTGGACCAACAATGGCCAGGCTGCTGCCCGCGGGAATTTTCAGACTTACGTTGTGCAGGACGGGGGAGCCGGGTTCCACCTGCGACGATAGCGCTACGTGGCCGTGCTCCGATTCAGCGAGCCTGGATTGAAAGTCGTGGGCAAAGGTCAGGTTGCGGAACTCGATCTCGCCGCGAATCTCGGTCTCGGCAGGTACGGTAATTTCCGCCGGGTCATCGGCAATCGTGGGCTTCTGGCGAAGGATCTCGTCGATGCGCTCCATGGAGGCGGTGCCGCGCTGGAAGATGTTGATGACCCAGCCGAGCGCGATGATCGGCCAGGTGAGCTGGATCATGTACATCGTGAAGGCGGTGAAGTCTCCGACCGATATGCGGTGGCGAAGCACCTCCTGCCCGCCGACCCAGAGCACGATGACCAGGGCGAAGCCGAGCATCAACTCCAGCGTGGGCCACAACATTCCCATCAGCCTGGCCAGCGGCATGGCGCGGTTGATGTAGTCGGTATTTTCGGTCTCGAAGAGCGCGATCTCCGAGTCCTCCTGAGCGTAGGCGCGGATCAGTCGCGCGCCGGAAAAATTCTCCTGGGCACGGGCGCTGATGTCGCTGAACTTGGCCTGAATGCGCTCGAAGCGCTGATGGATGCGGGTGCCAAAATACTGCACGAGGATGCTGGCAATGGGCAACGGGAGAAAGGCCCAGAGGGTAAGCTTGGGACTGATCCGGGTCATGTAGATGAGCGCGCCGGTGGTATACACCAGAGTGTTGGCCGAGTACATGATGGCGGGGCCGAGCAGGGTGCGCACGGCGTTCAAGTCATTCGTGGCGCGGGCCATGATGTCGCCGGTGCGGGTGCGCTGGTAGAAGCCGGAGTCCAGGGCCTCGAGATGGCGGAAGAGATCGTTGCGCAGGTCGAACTCAATCTCGCGCGAGATGCCAATCATGATCCAGCGGGTGAGGAACTGAAAGATTCCTTTGCCTACCGCGACGGCTACCAGCAGCCAGCACCAGGTGAGCAGTTTGCCATGGGTGACACCGTGGTTCAGGTCGTCAATAATGCGCTGGATGAGACGCGGGGCCTGGACCATGAGTCCGTTGGTGCAGAGGACCGCGACGGTCCCGGCGACAAATCCCTTCCAGTACTTCTTCATGTAGGGGAACAGGGGCCGGAGCTTGGAAAATGGCAAGGAAAGTCACCTATCCGAATGCGATATAGATGCGATTGTAGCAGCGGTGGTCGCAGTAGAGAATCGCCGGGTACAACCTCTCATGAGCCAGGAGGACTCATTTGGAGCGAAGGCGATTTCCCATCGATCCGGACCGGAACCGGTCGCATCTATCCCCATCACGAAGGAGAAGAAGCATGAAGACGCTGATGGCGCTGGCCGTGGCTGTTATTGTTTTGTTCCCCATCTGCCTGCGGGCTATTCCTGCAAAGCCGCGCATTGGAAGTCGTGGTGCTGGGTTCTGGGGGACCGCGGGCGTTCGGCAGGGCCGGGTCAAGTTACATCGTGCTGGTGGGAGGAAGACCGCGGATTTTGGTGGATGCCGGACCGGGTGCGTTCTTGCGGATCGGAGAATTGGGCCTCGACCTGGACAAAGTAGATACGGTTTTGTTGACGCATCTGCATATCGATCACAGCGGGGACTTGCCGGCTTTTTTCAACGCGCGAGCACTTACCAGTGATGGGCCAATCACATATCGGGTATTTGGGCCGGACGGGGCAGGACTTTTCCCGAAGACTTCGCGATTTGTAAATTTGCTGGTGGGAGAACGACGGCGCGTTCGCTTATCAGAAGACGTTTGGCGCGCACGAATCGTTTCTGGTTCGCGATCTGGCAATCAGCCTGGATTCTGCACGCACGAAGATCGTGGATGAGGATGGTTTGGTGGTGGAAGAAATTGCGACGCATCATGGTGACTGTCCGTCGGTGGCTTACCGGATTTCCTATAACGGCGTGGTAGTGGTTTTCTCCGGGGACATGGATGCGTCAGCGCTGCCGAATCTGGTGCAATTGGCAAAGGACGCGGATCTGCTGATCTTCAATTGTGCCGTACTTGATCCTCCGGGTTCGCCTTCGCAACTGTATGATCTGCACACGCCGCCCAGGAAAATTGGCGAAGCCGCGCGCGCGAGTGGAGTAAAAAGCTTACTGCTGAGCCATCTTGCTCCAGACGTGGAAGGGCAGGAGGCTGCGGTGCGGAAATCGATTCGAGTGTCTTACGCGGGGCCGGTTGCGTTCGCGAGCGATAAACTGCACGTGCCCGTTGGGAAGTGAACGCTCGGGATCAAAAGCTAGGTTGGGACTTTGAGCAGGAGATATCCGCCGAGCAATCCGAAGATGAGGTCAGGCGCCCAGGCGGCCATGGCGGCGGGCAATTGACTGGCGTTGCCCATGGCCTCGAAGAGTCCGGCGGCGACGAAGTAAACAATCGCCACGCCGAGGGCGACGGCGATGCCGGTGAGCGCACCCTTGCGTCCGGCGGAGAGCGAGAAGGGGACGGCGAGGATCGCCATCACCAGCGTAATCAGCGGATAGGCAAACTTCTTTTGCAACTGCACCCGCAGGCGCACCACATCGAAGCCGCTCTGCTGCAGATCGGCGATGTAGGTGCGCAATTCCTGGTAGTTCATCTCCGAACTCTGGCGCACTTCCTTCTTGAAATAACCGGGCGGCTCAATCAGGGTAGGGAAGGTTTCGGCGTCGAATTGATGGAAGCTCTCGAGTGCCGAACCGTGGAAGGTGCGCGCCCAACCTTGTTCGAAGATCCACTTGTTCAACTCCTCAGACCAGCGGGCGCGCGAGGCGTGGACGCGGCCGGTCAACTCGAAGGATTGCAGGATCGAACTGGAAGGCCGTGATATTGGCGAAGGTGTTCTGGTCGGGATCAAAAAACTCGTAGTAGTAAATGGTGTTGTGCTCGCCAAAGATCCACTTGCGGTCAGGACGAAGATAGGTCTGCGCGGGCTTGCCTTTGATCTGATTGCGCAGCGTCTCCTGACGCTGATTGGCCGCCGGAATATAGAGCTGGTCGAAGAAAAACAGGCCGGTACTGATGGCGGCGGCAATCACGAAGATCGGAAAGATCACGCGGTAGATGCTGGTTCCGGTGGCTTTCATCGCGGTAATCTCGTTGGTCTTTTGCAGCAGTCCGATGGTGGTTAGCACCGCCAGCAGCACGCTGAGCGGAGCCATCATGTAGATCATCGACGGGGTTACGTTGAGCAGGTACTGCCCAACCATGATCATCGGAATGCGATTGCGCACAATGTCGCCGAGCAGTTCAAAGAAGGTGAAGACCAAGGTCAAAAGAATGAATGAGACCAGGATCATGCCGAGATACATGGCGAAGTCGCGCAGGATCAGTTCATCCAGAAGCAGCGGATAACGCAGGCTGAGGCGTCTTCCGGAGCAGGATGCGAGTCTTGCCGTTCTTGGTGCGCGGTCCGGCGGCTGCCAGTTCTTCTTCGGCGGTAAAGCGTGCACGAATCGCGGCCACCATCGCGTCCCAGGCGCTGCCGAGCGATCCAAGATCGATCACCGAGCGCTCCACGCGATAGAGCAGCACCACTCCGGCGAGGAGGAAGAGGAAATTGGCGGCCCACACCCCGACTCCCGGCGGGATTCTGCCGCTGCGGCCCAGCGAGATACCGGTCAGCGAAGCGAAATAGTAGAGAAATACCAGCACGATGGTGAGCACGAATCCCATGCTCTTGCCGCCTTTTTTCGACGACAGCCCAAGCGGAATTCCAACCAAGGCGAGCACCAGGCACGAAGTCGGCAGGGCCAGGCGGCGGTGAAACTCGACCAGATACCATCGCGCACGCACGGCGGGGGTGTCCTGCGGATTGCGCGGCTTGCCGGTGTCCAGCTCCGGATGGTGGCCGCGATTCCAGAGTTCGGCGGTGCTCATTTCGCCGACCGGCACCAGATCCTGTTTGGCTTCCTCTGGTGCAGGAAGCGCAATCGGCAAGTCGGTTTGCGCGAAGGTGGAGATCTCATACTGATCCGGGTTCTGGGGCTGCACCACCTGCTGCGAGCCGTGTTCCAGGTGCATATGGAGCGAGTTGGGATCGTCGGCGGTGATCACACCATTGCGCGCCAGCGTGATCTTGGGCGCGGACGGGTCGGTGACATCGGCCAGGAAGACGCCGCGCCACTCGGAGGCATTGGAGCCGGAGCGCACATCTTCGACGTAGAGCACCATGTTCTTGAAATCTTCGTAGAAGACGCGCGGCTGAATTTCAAAGGAGGCCTGCGAAGTCCTGAGCTTGTTCTCCAGCCTGCACAGCGCGGCCGAGGACATCGGGGCAAGCCAGACGCTGTTGACCAGCGCCAGCAGCCAGGTGGCCACGGCAAAAATGCGATGATGCGGACAAACATCCAGGCGCCCAGCCCACTGGCGCGCATGGCGGTGACTTCGCTGTCGGCGGCCAAGCGGCTGAGGCCGATGAGGATTCCGACCAGCAGGCCCATGGGGATGGTGATGGTGAAGGCAACGGGCAGGGTGAGGAAAAAGATCTCGGCAACGCTGGGCAAGGGGGCGCTGTTGCGGACGACGATTTCGAGCAGCCGTCCCAAGTCCCGCATGAAAATGACAAAGGTGAACAGGGAGACGCCGATGGCGGCGTGCTGCACAACTTCGCTAAGTATGTAGCGGGAAAAAATCTTCACGACGCAACCGGGCCAGATACCTTTGTCGAGACTCTAGTTCTTTCGAGAGTCTAGCATGGCCGCAATGCCTCCGGGCTGCTATCCTAGTCAGGTTCCCGTAGGCAAGCTTCTTCCGGACCGTACTTTCAATGGCCCAAGGCAAACTTCGACTTCTGCTTCTCTGGCATATGCACCAGCCCTTCTACAAGGACCTGGTCAGCGGTGAGTACCGCCTGCCTTGGGTGCGTCTGCACGCGCTCAAGGACTACTACGGCATGGTGAAACTGCTGGACGAGTTTCCGCAGGTTCACCAGAATTTCAATATTGTGCCCTCGCTGGTTGCCCAGATCGAAGATTACAATTCCGGAATTTTCAAGGACCCGTTCTGGGACGTAGCCGCCAAACCGGCCTCGGAACTCAGCTTGGAGGAGCGCTACTTCGCCCTGACCTATCTTTTCCAGGCGCATGGGGAGCGGATGATCGGGCGCTATCCGCGCTATCGCCGGCTCTGGGAGCAGGTGCGCGCGGCGGGGCCGGACCCGGCGAACGCAGCCATCACCTTCTCCGACCGCGACTATCGCGACCTGCAGGTGCTCTCGCAGATTGCCTGGTTTGACGAGTATTACCTGGAAGATCCGGCGGTGAAGGCACTGATCGAAAAAGGGCAGGGCTTCAGCGAGGAAGATCAGCGCTTCATCATGAGCAAGCAGCACGAGATTCTCAAAAGCGTGCTTCCTGCCTATCGCGATGCGGCTTCGCGCGGCTCCATCGAGTTGTCCGCCACGCCGTACTACCATCCCATTCTTCCGCTGGTCTGCGATACCAATGCGGGCCGCGAGTCAGTTCCCGGACTGCCTCTGCCGAGCGAGCGCTTCCAGCGTCCGGATGACGCGGAGGAGCAGATTCGGCGCGCCCTCGATTCGCACCAGCGCACCTTCGGCGTGCGTCCGGTGGGAATGTGGCCGAGTGAAGGCTCGGTCTCCGACGAAGCCGTGAGCATTGCCGCTCAGCTAGGCGTGCAGTGGATGGCGACCGACGAAGGCGTGCTGGGACGAAGCCTGGGCCACGAGATGAGCCGCGATACCGAAGGTTATCTCGACCGGAGCAGCGCCGAAAAGCTCTACAACATCTACCGATGGGAGCGCGAAGGCCAGACGATGAACATGGTCTTCCGCGATCACCGGATCAGCGATTTGCTCGGCTTTACCTATGCCGGGATGGGCGCCTCGGAGGCGGCGGAGCATCTGCTGCACAACATCAAGCGCGCCGCTGCGCCGCGTGATTGATTCCGGGCGCGACGCCGTGCTCTCGATCATCCTCGACGGGGAGAACGCGTGGGAGAGCTATGAAGGCAACGGTCGTGATTTCCTGCGCAGATTCTACGACCGCCTGCAGAAGGAGCCGCAGATCGAGCCGGTCACAATCTCCGAGGCGATTGCACGGCATCAGCCGGAGAGCTTCGGCAAACTCCGGGGACTGGTTCCCGGCTCCTGGATCAATGCCAATTTTAATGTCTGGATCGGCGCGCCAGAGGACAACAAGGCGTGGGACTACCTGAGCCAGGCTCGCGACTTTTATGACGAAAATGCCAGCCACGTCCGCGACGATCAGCGCAATCTGGCGTACGAAGAGTTGCTGATTGCCGAAGGCAGCGACTGGAACTGGTGGTACGGTCCGGAGCACCACTCGGCCAATGATCGCGACTTCGACGAGTTATACCGCAAGCATCTTTCCAACGTGTACACCGCCCTGGGCGGAGTTCCGCCCGATCATCTGGCGCGGCCTATTTCCAGTGTGTTGACCCGCTCGACCTTCGTACCGCAAACCGCCTATCTGCGGCCGCACATCGACGGACAGGTGAGTAGCTACTTTGACTGGATGGGCGCGGCCATGTTCTCCAGCGATCGCCGCAGCGGCAGCATGCATGGAAAACTCTTCGTGCTGGAGGCTCTGTACGCCGGCATCGATGAGGCCCACCTGTATGCTCGTGTGGATTTTGCCTCTACGCTGCCGGAGGGCGAGACGATGGCCACGCTGCATCTTGCGCTGCGCGACGGCGAGCAGAAGATGGGGAATTTCTGCCTGGAGGTGGAAGCTCGCGCAGGGACAGATCACTGGTTGGACGTTGCGCGATGAGGGGAAGGCCTTAATTGCCTCCCAGAGCAAACCCAAAGGGGTCGAAGTTGCGCTTGGAAAGATCCTCGAGGTGAAGCTGCCGATGGCGCTTCTGGGCGCCGAACAGGGACACACTTTTAACCTTCGCTTCGTGCTTTACCGGGACCATATGCCGATCGATGCGCTGCCGCAGGAAGGCTCACTGGAAATCCATGTTGCGCCGGAAGAAGTGCTGGTCGAAATCGCCTACCAATCCTAGAACTGGAAGAAGCCATTTTCGAAGCTCCTGAATTGATGCGTGGTCCGCGGCACTCCTGCGCCGGCCAGTGCACTTTTGCGTCTGCTAGCTGCAATGCTCCCATCGAAAATGCAATCGTACGAAAAAAATAGCGAGTGGCCGCAACTCTGGGCAGAGCGCGGGGTTTTCTCCACAGGAATCAGAAGCTCTGATCTGCCGCCAGCGCAGCTCAGAATGGCTCCATCGGTTCGCCGCACCGCACGATCCATATCAATATCTTCCGTATTAGAGAACTTGCCGCATATCCGACGACGGTCACAAAAAAGGGAGCATGCAAATGAACGAACGGTTTATTCGAATTCTTGCCGGGATGGGAGTCACCGCCGCGCTGTTATGCTCGATTGGCTGCGGGGGCGGTTCTTCTTCCTCTACCGCATCGGCTACACCCGCCAGCACCATGGGAGCCGTCCATGTCATGATTAGCGATGATGCCACCGATAATTGGGCAACGATCGGAGTAAAGGTGCTCGGTGTTTCACTGGTTCCGCAGGGCGGGGGATCACCTGTGCCGGTTTACACTGCGCCTTCCACTCCTCCAATGATCAACCTGATACAACTCGATCAGCTCGGAGAGATCATCGGCAACGCCCAGGTCCCAGACGGAACCTACACTGCGGCGCAGCTTACGCTGAGCGGCAAAACAATGGCACACCGGCGACGTATCTCTGGTTGCTTCCGCCGATCCCGAGACTGGGTTTGACGTTCCGGCGGCACAACGGTGCCTTGCGGCAAGATCATATCAACGGTGCGCAGGGAGCTGCGCCAACATGACGGTTCCACTGACGATCCAATCTTGCGCGACCCCTTACGGTCACCGCAACAGCACCAATGCGCTCGATCTTGAGTTTGACCTGAAGCACCCGGCCTTTATCGTGGAGCATTAGCCGGCGACTTCAACCGCGCCGATCTGGGCGATGAATTTCAACGGCCCGGTGCGTCATCACCCGCGTCCCGACCTGACCAAACTGGTGCTGCGGCACATCTATGGCCAGGTGGCCTCGGTGTCGTCCGATAACACCTCCATGACTATCACCGGGATTTTGCGATGCATCCGATTACCGGCCCGGAGACGGCGATAGTCAGCAGGACCACGCTGCCGATTCTGGCCGACGCGACCAACGGCACCCTTTTCTATAATCTGGATAGCGGGACCGAACCCCGACCACAATCAAGTTTCTCCTCGGTGGCATCGACAATGGCCACCCAATACGTGCGCATCGCGGCCCGTTACCAGCAGAATGGAGCCCTGGTTGCGACGCGTATCTATTCCAGCGCCACCTTCGATAAGGTGTGGAAGAATCCTGAAGGCCACGTGCTGCACGTCAATACCACCACCACCGTGATGCAGGTGACGCACCGAAAATGGTAAAGCGACTGCCGTCGCCATTGGACCGAACACCAACTTCTACTATCAGTCGTGCAGCACGCGCGATTGGGACTGGCACGGCGTTCTTTGACGGCAAGTACCCCGGGCGGACTGCCCAATATCGCGCGCGGCTTCAAGGTGAAGCGACCTCGATCCGCTGTTGACCGCTGGCGCCACCTTGCACTGTCGGTGGAGATCGACATTGCGCGTTACGCGGCGCGATCACCTCACCGACCGCACGGCTTCAACTACACTCGCACCTTCCCCATGGCCGACGCACGCGGCGGCATGACGACTACTCTGGAACGCTGCGACTACATTTCCGGCACAGCGCCAACACCGACCAGGCGGGCAACGCAATCACCGGCTTCTACTGGTGGAACTTCACTTACCCAACGCTGGCCGATACGGTGCCAATGCGGTCAGCAGATTTCGTCGGCGCAACCGAAGGCTCCGCGAATTTTGGCGGAGCTGTTGGACAGCTGAAGGCTGTGGGCTTGAGCGCTGCGAACTGTGGAACGATACGGCGGCAAACTCCGACAACTGGGTATGCCGAGTTTGGCGGTGCTGCTGAACCGGCACCGGCGCCTATGGGACTGATCTCCAGCGCTTGACGGGTAGCAACACGAATGGGCTCACCTACACTGTGCCGGTGCAACGGGTGCGCCAGCACGCCGCGCAACCGGTGACCGTGGACTCAGTCCGCTACCGCGGCAGCGCCACGCTGGTGTACCAGGTGGACGCCAGGGGGCAATCGTCACCATCACTCCGCAGGAACATCAGCAATGCCAGCACGATCTGGCCGACTGTGAGCAGGCGAACTTGATGGCTGGAACCGTCCGGTGAAGGCTTTGCCGTGCCCAGGCCGATGCAGCGTCAAGCGCGTACGTCGCTGTTCTATTACACCGGCACCCGTTTCGAGTAGGTAATCTCGCTCCGGTAAAGGCCGCCGTCTCAGGACTGGCGCCGCCGCTTTTCGGAGCGGCGGTCTTGGTGTCGGTTTACGGAAGCGTCTTACTGAGCATCGTCAGGTGAGCCCGCAAACGGCCACTGGCGCTGTCGCAGCGAGAGCAGAAGAAACGCCACCACGCCCAGAGCTGCAAACAGCAGTCCACGCCCCACCAGCGGAAGCTTATCCAGCAACACCAGCGAAAAGCCCGCCAACGTGATCAGCACCGGCAAGGGATACAGCCACATGCGGAAGGGGCGAGGCTGGGCCGGGTTGGTGATGCGCCACACCACTGCGCCCACCGCCTGCAAGAGGAAGAGCAGGAGGACGCGGATCACCACCAGCGCGCTGACCAGGTCGCGAAGTTGGAAGACGCAGAACAGGCAGGCGAGGCCGCCGAGCAGCAGCACGCTTGCCGTGGGAAAGTGATCGCGTGGGTGAACGCGCTGGAAGATGGCAAAAAAATTTCCATCGCGCGCCGCCGCAAAGGGAATCCGCGAGTAGCCGGCAAGCAGCGAGAAGACCGAAGCGAAAGCCGTCCAGATCACCAGCAGCGCGACCACGGTGCCCGCCCAGCGTCCGTAGACCAGTTCGGCGGCCCGGGCCACCACAAAGTTCTGCGCGGTGCTGCCGGCCATCGCGGCGATGTCGCGCGCGGGCATCACCCCCAGCACGCTGATGTTCATTGCCATGTAAAGGCAGGCGACGGCGGCGATCGAAAGTAGCATGGAGCGCGGAATGGTCTTGTGCGGCTCCACAACCTCTTCGCCGAGGAAGCAGATATTGTAGTAGCCCCAGTAATCGTAGAGCGCGATGAGCAGCGCGCCGGCAAATGCTCCGCTGAAACCCGAGGCGGGCAGCGTCGTCCAGCCGGGCGGAAATGCGATGCTGGATTGAAAGTGCGAGAGCCCAAGGTAGATCACGAATCCCAGGGTAGCGAGCACGCCCACCCAGAGAAATTTTGAGATGCGTCCGATGCCGCCGATGCGCCGGTAGACCAGAAACGTGGCGAAAGCCGCCGCCAGCATCGCCAGCAGCGTTGCGCCGGAGACTTCGACTGCCAGCCGCACGGTGCCCAGCAGAGGGAAGGCAATCGTCGACCGCCAGAAGATTTTCCGCAACGCGGGCGCGACATAGGCGGCGTAGCCAGCCAGTCCGATGCATCCGGTCGCCATCGAGACCGGCGCACTGAAAATCAACTGAAAAACAAATAGGAAGGAGAGCAATCGTCCCATCTTGTGGGGGCCGTAAATCTGCTTCAAATACTCATAGGATCCGCCTGCGCGGGGCATGGCCGCACCCAGTTCGGCCCAGATCAATCCGTCGGAGAGCGCCAGTACCGCGCCGGCAATCCATCCATAAATCGCCTGCGGACCGTGCATGGCGGCCACCATCAGCGGCAGGGTGGTGAACGGACCCACGCCGATCATGTCCACCATGTTCAGCGCTGTTGCCGGCAGCAGGGTCAGTCCGCGCACCAGTCCGGGATTGCCGTTCCCTGTGCTCAATGTGCCGCGCTGTGGGCTCGTCCGCATTGCCTAGAATATATAGGCTGGCGCGTTGCGGACCAAACCGGAGTTGCTCTCCTCAGCGTCTCTTCCTTTGCGGCCTGCTTGCATCTACACTCAGACTCGCGTCGCATCTCACATAATTTTCGGAGCGCGCCATGAAGAATCTGTCTGCGATCCTTGTCCGCACCGCTGTTCTCTTTTTCCTGCTCACTGGCTTTCCGTCGCGCAGCCGCCCTCGACTTCTGCGCCTGCGCCGGTGCGCGCGCTGATTGTGGTGGCGCATCCAGATGATGAGTCCTGCTTTGCCGCCACGGTTTACGAAATCACCCACAACCTCGGCGGCATGGTCGATCAACTGGTGATCACCAACGGCGAGGGCGGATATCGTTACTCGCTGCTGGCGGAATCGTTCTACGGAGTTGCGCTCACCGACGAAGCCGTTGGGCGCGCCGCTCTGCCCGAAATTCGCAAGCGCGAACTCCTCGAATCCGGGCACATTCTGGGCGTTGCCAACCACTTCTTTCTCGATCAGCGCGATGTTCGTTACACCCAGGACATTGACGAGGTTCTCGGGGAACACTGGCGGCCGGGCGTGGTGCTTCCCGAGATCGAGCGCCGCATTGCGGCGGGCCACTACGATTTTGTATTCACGCTCTTCCCCTCGCCGGAGACCCATGGCGGACATAAAGCTGCAACCTTGACCGCGCTCAATGCGGTGCAGCAGACGGCGGAGCGCAAGCCCGTGGTTCTGGCCTGCCAGGATAGCCGCAACGGCGATCCGGCGCCGCTATCCTGGAAGGGCTTCCAGAGCGCGCAACATCCATTCAGCGTGCTGCCGCAGGTCTTCTCTACCGATCGCACCGTGAAGTTTGGCTTCAAGAACGCGCTCGACTATCAGATCATCGTGAATTGGGTCATCGCCGCCCACAAATCACAAGGCGCTTTCCAGATGGGCGTGAACCGCGCGGATCGCGAAGAATTCGTGATTCTGGAGAGCGGTGCCGCCGACGAGACGGCGCGCACCGATGCGCTCTTTCATGCATTGACCGAGCAGGCCCCGCATCCCAAAGGCGTAGCCGCTTACAAGCCGTGACGGCCTTCCCCTACTTTCTTGCGCCTAACGCGGATCGCCTTCGCCGGGAGCCAGAAAGAGGTTCTCCTCCAGCCCGTGCTGGCGCGTGTACAGATCGTAGTAGCGTCCCTCGTGCAGCATTAATTTGGAGTGCGTGCCGCGCTCCACGATGCGGCCGGCTTCGACCACCAGAATCTGATCGGCGCGCCGGATGGTCGAAAGCCGGTGGGCGATGACGAAGGTGGTGCGCCCGCGCATCAGGTAGGCGAGGCCGCTCTGAATGATGGCCTCCGACTCGGAGTCGAGACTGGAGGTCGCTTCGTCGAGGATCAGGATGCGGGGATCGGCCAGGATTGCGCGGGCGATGGAAAGACGCTGCCGTTGTCCGCCGCTCAGCTTTACGCCACGCTCGCCGATGATGGTTTCGTAGCCATCCGGCAACTGCTCGGCGTACTCATCCACCCGCGCGATGCGGCAAGCCTCCAGGATCTGCTGCTCGCTCGCATGGGGCCGCGAGAAGGCGACATTTTCGCGAATCGTTCCGTCGAACAAAAACGAGTCCTGCAGCACCACTCCAAGCTGGCTGCGGTAGCTGTCCAGCCGCACCGTGGAGAGATCCGCGCCATCCACCAGCACCTGTCCGCTTTGCGGCGTGTGAAAGGCCGCCAGCAGCGAGATGATCGTCGATTTTCCTGAGCCGGAGGAGCCCACCAGTGCGGTCAGCGTACCGGGCGAAGCCTCGAAACTGATCTCGTGCAGTACGGGCTTGCCGGGTGCATATCCAAATGTCACATCGCGGAACTCGACCTCTCCCTCGATCCTGCCGAGGCTCAGAGTGCGCTTCAGGTCCTCGTCCTCCGGGTGCTCGTTGAGCACCTCGCGAGTGCGTTCCAGCCCCGCCAATGCCTCGGTAATCTGGGTTCCGATGCCCACCACCTGAAACAGCGGCGCGGCGAGGTATCCCAGAAACATGGTGTAGGTAAAGAAACCGCCCAGGGTGAGCTGGTGAGCCAGAATCTGCCGCGAGCCCATGTACATTACGATGGCTCCCACCACGCCCATCAGCATGGCGGAGGAGAGCCCAAGCACCGAGGTTGCCGTCAGCGTCCGGAAGACATTTTGCAAGAGCCGTTCGATCCCGGCGGCGAAGACTTCATGCTCGCGCGCTTCCGCGTGGTATCCCTTGACCACGCGCACTCCGCCCAGCGACTCGGTCAGCCTTCCGGTGACCTCGGCATTGATCTTGCCGCGCTCGCGGAAGATGGGCCGAATGGTCTGGAAGGCTTTGCGCAGAGCCACGCCAAAGACCAGCAGAAAGCCAAAGGCGATCGCGGTCATGACCGGACTGATGCGCACCAGCACCACGAAGGCAATAACCGCCGTCAGCAGTCCGCCGACAAAGTCAATCAGCCCGGTCCCGATCAGGTTACGCACGCCCTCCACGTCGGTCATGATGCGGGAGACCAGCGTGCCCACTTTGGTTGAGTCGAAGTACTGCAGGGATAGCCGTCCGACGTGCTCCTGCACCCGGCTGCGCAGCTCGGCAATCAGCCGTTGCGCAGCCTTGGAGAGCGTCTGGGTGAGGGCGAACGACGTCAATCCCTGGATCAGGGTGGAGAGCAGCACCGCGCCCACCAGCGGCGTCAGCAGGTTGACATGATGCTTCCCGATGACGTCGTCCACCAGGAATTTTGTCGATGCCGGAAGCACCAGTCCGGCGACGCGATTGATCACCATCAGGAAGAGTCCCAGGGCCAGCAACCGGCGCCGGGGACGAATCAGCTCCCAAACTTCAGGCAGTGCCTTGAATACGGAGATCGGGGGACCGCTGGGGGCTTCAGAGTTGGTTCTATAATGCACCTTCGTATTGTCTCACCCTGCGCTGCGCCCATGCGCAGGTGCAGCAAGACGTGCAAAAGGCCCGCCGGAAAGCGGGCCCTTTGCTTGCATATGACGATTATGTGCTTGGGACCGCTGGGGCGGACTCCGGAAGATTCTCCGGCGGCTTGGGTGCTTCCGCTTTCGGTGCCTCCGCAGGTGCCAAATCCAGACGAGTCAGGTGCGGGAAGACCGGGGTCACTTCGAGCGGCATCTTTTCCCGCGCCGTCAACAGTTGCACCGGCTTGTTGGTGTTGATCTCGATGCGATTGTTCCAGGGATCGACCTTGATGCGGCCGCCGAGTGGAAGGGCCGCGATCTGCGTCACCTTCTTCGGTTCAAGCTTGGGAGCCGTGTTGGTCAACTGCTTCAAGCGCAAGGCCCCGGTGTTACCGTTGGTCAGCGAGTTGCCCATCTCATGAGAATGGATCAGGTGCGGCAGCGCCTGACGGCGGGCGTCCACCTGGCGCAGGAACAGACCAACCGATTCCAGTTTGTCGTGATATGGCGAGTTCTGCAGCAGGGACAAAGCCTTGGTGTCCGCCTCATTTTCTTCTTCCAGAGTACGGGTGAAATGCAAGCGGCTCAAAACCTGCTGGTCGGAGACAATGGAGCGGTCCTTGAACGCAAAGGTCGTGTCCGTGGGATGACCGAGTACGATGTGCGCCAGTTCGTGGGCGAGCACCGATGCCAGGGTCGCTTCATCCGGCAGAACGTCCAGCATGCCGCGGCTGACAAAGATCGTGTGGCCCATGCTGAAGCTCTCCACCGGAGAGGTCAGCAGGACGCGGCAGCGAACTTCCGGCTGAATGTCGAGGTTGTTCGTGATCTCCAGGTTATTGATGACGGTATTGAGAACCTTGTCCACGTCGCCGGTTCGGGCCAGCAGACCACCAAGTTCCAGGCGCTCGACGACGTTGTCTTCGGCCTGCCGCTGCCAGGCGCGCTGGGCCGCCACCGGAGAAAGGTCCTGCGCCTTGTCGCTGTTATCTTTCACAGCGCTTTCGTCGTCCACCAGAACCTCGGTGAACTCGTTTTCGGCGTGGCCCTTGCCTACGTTGTAGCCCCAGATTCTGGTCTCGGCCTTGTAGCTTCCGCCGCGAACCTTTGCTCCCGGCGTGTCGCGGTCTTCGCTGTAAATGTAAGCCGGCAGCCAGATCCCAGGCCGCATATTCAGCCGCCAGGTATCAAAGTGCAGATACTGTCCGTGCTTGGCCTCGGAGAAGGTGCCGTTGAAGCGGACGATGTTGAGATCCCGGTCCTCAACCCAGACTCTTCCCTGGAAACGGCCTACTCCGGAATGCGGCTTCGGGGTTACGTCAATGACGATGCAGCGCAGATCGCCGAGAAATTCGCGCCCCTGGTAGTCAAAGGAGTAGTGCTCGCGATCCAGTCCGCGCATATCCATCAGCATCATCCATGAGAAGCCCTGCGCCACAAACTCCGACTTGACGCCTTTCACGTTGTGCAGGACACGGCCGAGGAATCCGGGCTCTGGATGGAACGAAGTGTCGTCCAACGTCCTTTTTGAATCCAACGCGGTTCAGAAAGTACTGGTCGCCGTAAGGTACCAGCCCGAGCTCCTTGTCCGGACGCATCTTTTGCAGGTAGGTTTCCACCAGCGGGGAATAGCTGCGCAGGGCTTTGGTGTTTTCGGCTTCACGGGCAAGCACGCGATCGACCACGCGGTCAAAGGCAGTGGTTGCCGTAGCGGGCGCGGGCTGCGGTTTTGCAGCAAAGGCGCTGCTGGTGACCGCAAGTACGATTCCGAGCAGCAGGTACTTCACTTGTCGCTCCATCTTCATTCCTCAATCAAGCTCGTCTTATGACAGCTGGAAAACTATGTGTAAGGTTGCGGTGGAATCAACCGGATGACCATCGCGCATCGCCGGGGTGAACTTGACGCCTTGCGCCGCGCGCAGTGCGGCTTCATCCAGCCCATGACCGAGCCCGCGTACCACCTTCAGGATGCGAATCTGTCCGTCTGCGGTGAATACCACGTTCAACAGAACCTCTCCTTCGACCTTAAGCTGGCGAGCTTCGGCGCTATAGACGGGGTTTGGCTTACTTTGGATGGAAACCGGAGTTGAACTCGCCTGATGGTTCGTACCCTGCCGTTGCGCATCGGCGATCGGGGCAGCCGTTGCGCTCCCAAAGGACGTGGTCTGGATGTGGCCCTGACCGGCGCTTCCACCGCTCTGCAGCCGCAACGCCGTTGCCGAACCCTACACTGGCAACGGTTCCGCGAGCGCCCGAGGCGCCGCCACTTCCATTGCCATGGCCGCCACCGGCGGGAAGGTCGAACGAACCAACGGTGGCGATATTCGACCGGTTGCTGCCGTGCACGTTAGCTGGAACTCCATTGGGATCACCGAATCCACCGGTCTGCACTCTGGCGGGGGTAATCTTCTGCAGGGTCGGAGCAGGCGAACTTCCACCAAAGGTGTTGGTCGCAATAATTTTGGGCGCCTTGGGCGCCGGCGGAGTATTCAACACTTTGGAATCAAACTTTGGCCGGGGCGACCTGAGGCTGCGGAACTTCGGCGACCTGAACCACGGGCGCACGCGCTGCGGCTGCCGAACCTGCAGTACCGGAGCCTGAATCCTGAGAGCAACGGGCACGACGATGTGTGGGGGTTCAATTCTCGCTATATGACGCATTGGCTTGGCGTGCACTTTCGGCGCCGCGATTTAGATCCGGAGCCACCAGATCCACGAATCTCGCTGACGCAGGTTCGATCCTGGGTGCTAACACGGTGTATACCAACAGCGCCAGTAGCGCCACCGCCTGCACGGAGTAGCTCGCCGCAAATGCGCCCCAGCGCTTCGGCTTCGGTTTCTTTCGAAGATCCAAGAACAGTGGCCTAGAGTGTGCGACTCGCCGTTCCGCAACGTAGGTACTCATCCCATTCCCTATTCTTTCTTAGCACCGTTAATTCAATGCGGCGCCCGCAATTGACGGAGGAGGACGTAAAGCGCATTCTATTTCGAAGTGGCTCAGTATTTGTACAGCGTAACGCTTAGTTCGTTCCAGAGACATTCCCTAGTTCCCTATATGCCAATACAAACCGAATTCGGAACGACTGCTTTTCTGAATGATGGGACTCCTGCTGAACTGGGTCAAGTTACCAGAGTTGTACTTCTCCCAGCTTTTAGTTACTCCCCGATTACCTTGATAAGGACTCGTTTGTCGCGCCGGCCGTCAAACTCGGCATAGAAAACTCTCTGCCAGGGCCCCAGGTCCAACCTGCCCGCCGTGACCGGAACAATGACCTGGTGGTGTACCAGCATGGATTTCAGATGGGCGTCGCCGTTGCTTTCACCGGTCTGATGATGTTTGTATGCCGGGTTTCTTGGGGCCAGCGTTTCGAGCCATTTTTCGATGTCTTCGATCAAGCCCGTCCTCGTTATCGTTGACATAGACTCCGGCGGTAATGTGCATGGCCGACACCAGGGCGAGACCTTCCTGGATGCCGCTCTGTCGCACGATTTTTTCCACCTGGGGAGTGATGTGCACGTACTCGTGCTCATGGCGAGTGTTGAAGGTCAGATATTCAGTATGCGATTTCATGTCGACGAGTGTAAGCCAGAACCGTGAATTCCGCTCCGGCGAGTTGAGGCGAGCAGGATATAATGCCCCGCAATGAGCGAACAGGACGAACTTCGCGCGCTGCGTGACCAGGTGGCGCAACTCACCGGACGCGTGTACCGTCTTGAGCAGTTGATGCACGGCTCCATCGTCCGTCGCCCACTCCAGGAAAGCCCGCACCCGAACCCACTCTACGGGCGCCTGGGTCAGAAACGCTGGGACTAGAAACGCCCTCGACCATCTCCGCACCCGTTCCAACCGTGCGCTTAGCAACCGTCACGCCGCCAGCCGGACTCACTGGAGCGCCGTATCGGTTCGCAATGGCTCAACCGCATCGGCGTCGTCGCCGTACTCATCGGAGTCTCCTACTTTCTCAAACTGGCCTTCGACAACGGATGGGTCGGGCCCGGTCTGCGGGTGCTCATCGGACTGTATCGCCGGAGTGGGCCTGTGCTGGTGGAGCGAGCGCTTCCGCCGTCCCAACTCGCTGGCGTTTTCCTACTCCTTGAAAGCCGTGGGAGCCGGCATTCTCTATCTTTCGCTCTGGGCGTCGTTCCAGCTCTATCACCTGATTCCCGGAGCCATCGCGTTTCTGGCGATGATGCTGGTCACGGCGGCTGCGGCGGGAATCTCGCATTGCGCAGGATGCCGAACTGCTGGCCGGACTCGCGCTGCTCGGTGGTCTTCTGACGCCGGTCCTCTGCGGAACGCATGAGAATCATGAAGCCACGCTGTTTGCCTATCTGCTGCTGCTCTCCTTCGGAGCCTTCGTTTTGCAGCGGGTCAAGCCCTGGCCGCGCATTCTCTTCGGAGCCTTCGTCGGCAGCTTTCTGCTGGGCGCGGCGTGGTATGGCAGCTACTACAGCGATGACCAGTTCGCCGAGTCGCTGCTGTTATTCACCCTGCTGTTTGCACTCTTTGCCGTGGCTCCGCTCTATGCCATGCTTGAGCCGGAGCGTGACCGCCCGCAGCCGGCAGACCGGGTTGCTGCTCGCAATTTTCAACGCCGTAGCCTATTTCTCCGCCATCTATTCGCTGCTGGAGACCTCGGGAATTTCCGTCCAATCGCGAGCTGCGGCCTATGCCATCGGACTCGCCGCTGGTGTACGCGGCGCTCGCCGTGGCCATTGATCGCCGCGTTGCCGAGCATCCCGGAGTCGAACGCCTTCTGCCCGTCGCGCATTACGGGATCGCGGTCGCGTTTCTCACCATCGCGATTCCGCTTAAACTGCATGAGCATTGGATTACGCTGGCCTGGCTGCTGGAAGGCGCACTGGTTTTCTGGGTGGGAGCCAGCACGGGCCGCCGCCTGGTGAAGCTGTTCGCCGTCGTGGTCTTTGGTCTCGGCCTGCTGCGCCTGCTTACGCTCGATCTCTACAACTGGGGGGTGCAGCCGCCGCTCTTCAACGCCCGCTTTGCAACCCTTGCCGTCGCCATTGCCGTGCTGCTCTGGATGATCTATCTCGACTATCGCTCCCCCCATCGCTTGTCCGGCAGTACCGCCATGGCCGCAGCCGTGGTGGTGGTGAATCTCCTCGCCCTGTTCGCCGCCGGCATGGAGATTCACGACACCTTTGAACTTCGCCGGAGACTTCTGATACGCCGACCCCGAGGCGCGCCATGCGCTGCAAATCCTCTGCGGCTTCTCCTATTCGGCGATGATTATGTTCTATGGTGCGGGGCTGATGTGGCTGGGCTTTGCCCGCCGGTCGGCACTGCTGCGCTGGCAGGCCATTCTGCTGATCGCGGCAACGGTCATCAAGGTGTTTTTGTTCGATGTCTGGGGACTCGATCACGGCTGGCGCGTCCTCAGCTTCATTATCCTGGGCGCTCTGCTGCTGGCGGTCTCCTATGCCTACCAGCGCGATTGGATTGGCTTGCAACGCCCACGCTCCGGCTGAATCCGGTCGGCTGAATTGCATCTTGGATTGCACGTAACGTCCCGAATCAGCACGCGGACATTCTCTCTCGCGCACGCCGGTTCGCCGGATTCAGCATTCTCCCGCATCTAAACCAGCATGAGTCCGCGTTCGTTGCGTCTCCTCGCCATTTCCGCCCTCGGCCTGCTGGCCGTGTTCTGCCTCTTTTTTTATTCGCACGACAGTCGCGCCGCCGCACCGGCCTCTTCCGCCTTTTCCGACTACCGTTCGCAGTCGCCGGGGCAGAGCCATCACATTACTTTGCAGGATCTTCCGCAGCCCTACGCCACGCCCTCTGCCGCACCGCCTTCGCATGTGATTCCGCGTCCGGCGAACGCATGGCCCAAGGTGCCGGCGGGATTTTCCGTGCAACTCTACGCCACCGGATTCCATAATCCCCGGCTGATCCGTGCGGCTCCCAACGGCGATGTCTTTCTGGCGGAGAGCCAGCCCGGAAACATCAAAGTGATGCGCGGGGTCGACGCCAAGGGCAGCGCGCAGCAGGTGGAGACCTTCGCCACCGGCCTCGACAAACCATTCGGCATCGCTTTCTATCCGCCCGGTCCGGAGCCGCAATGGATCTACGTCGGCAACACCGGCTCGGTCGTGCGCTTCCCTTATCACAATGGAGACTTGAAGGCGCGCGGCCCCGCGCAAAAAATTTGCGATCTCCCCGGCGGCGGATTGCTTCGCGGCGGCGGCCACTGGACGCGCGACATCGCTTTCTCGCTCGACGGCAAAACCATGTTCGTCTCCGTCGGCTCGCACTCCAACGACGATGACTCCGACACTCATTCCGCCGAAAAGAACCGCGCCGACATTCTCCAGTTCAATCCCGATGGCAGCGGCCAGAAAATCTTTGCTTCAGGCATTCGCAACGCCGTCGGCATCGCCGTCCATCCCAGCAGCGGAGAGCTCTGGGGCTCGGTGAATGAGCGCGACGAACTGGGAGACAACCTCGTTCCCGACTACATCACGCACATCCAGCCCAACGGCTTTTACGGATGGCCGTGGTGGTACATGGGAGGCGTGCAAGACCCGCGTCACAAGGGCAAGCATCCCGAACTGAAGGACAAGGTAATTACCCCGGATGTTCTCATCCAGCCGCATAACGCCTCGCTTGAAATGCTCTTCTACGAAGCACGCCAGTTTCCGCCGCAATATCGCGGCGACATCTTCGCCTCCGAGCACGGCTCCTGGAACCGTGCCGTCCGCACCGGATACGAGGTGATCCGCGTCCCCATGCATGGTGGAAGCCGCGCCGATGGCAGCTACGAAGACTTTCTTACCGGCTTCGTTACCCCGAAGGGCGAAGTCTGGGGGCGGCCCGTCGGCATAGCCGTAGCCGCCGATGGCAGTCTGCTGGTCAGTGACGATGCCGGCGAAGTGGTCTGGCGTGTGAGCTACGGAGGAAAATAGCGCGCTACATGGAAGAAGGCGCGGAGCGATCCGCGCCTCGGCCCGTAGAATTTTGAATCCTGCTAACTGTCCATCTCGGAAATCCACTCCGGAGGCTTCAGAATTTCTCTCGGCTTCGGACCGTCGGCCGGACCTACGATCCCGTCGCGCTCCATCAAGTCGATCAGGTGGGCGGCGCGTCCGTAACCAACGCGCAGGCGGCGCTGGATCAGCGACGTGGATGCCTTGCCGAACTCGAAGACCAGCCGCACCGCATCGTTGTAGAGCGGATCGTTGTCGTCGCTCGTCGCCTTCCAGTCCGCCGTCTTCCTTCACGCTGTTGCCGTCTTCCTTGGGAGCCGCCAGGAAGCCATGTTCGTACTGGGCCGTGGCCTGCGCCTTCCAGAATTCCACCGTGGCGGCGATTTCCTTTTCGGTCACAAACGGCGCGTGCGTGCGCAGTACCCGCGATGAGCCGCTCGGCAGGTAAAGCATATCTCCGCGTCCCAGCAGACACTCCGCGCCGTTGGCATCCAGAATCGTGCGCGAGTCTATCTTGGTCGCCACCCGGAACGACATTCGCGCCGGAAAGTTCGCCTTGATCAATCCGGTGATGACATCGACGGAAGGCCGTTGGGTCGCAAGGATCAGGTGAATCCCAATGGCGCGCGCCATCTGCGCCAGCCGCGTAATCGACTCTTCCACGTTGGCGCCGTCCACCATCATCAGGTCGGCCAGCTCGTCCACGATGATGACGATGTAGGGCAGCGGTTTTTCTTCCGTACCGTCTTCAAACAGCGATGGCGTGTAGCCCTCTTCAAAGAGCCGGTTGTACTGGTCGATGTTGCGCACACCCTTTTGCGCCAGCAGCTTCAGGCGATGTTCCATCTCGCGCACCGCATTGCGCAGCGCGTTGCTGGCCAGCTTGGGTTCGCTGATGATCGGCGTGTAGAGGTGGGGCACGCCGTCGTAGTTGGTCAACTCCACCCGCTTCGGGTCCACCAGGATCAGGCGCACCTGATCGGGCGTGCTTTTGTAGAGCAGCGACATGATGAACGCATTGATGGCCACCGACTTGCCGCTGCCGGTCGATCCGGCGATCAGCAGGTGTGGCATCGAGTTCATCTCCGTGGTCATCAAGCGCCCGTTGATGTCTTTGCCCAGGGCAATCGTGAGCTTTGATTTCGAAGCGGCGAATTCAGGGCTCTCCACCACTTCGCGCAGCCAGATGGTTTCGCGCTTTTCGTTCGGAACCTGGATGCCGACGGTGGATTTTCCCGCAACCCGCTCGATCAGGATGCTCTCGGCGCGCAGGGCAAGGCAAAGGTCGTCCTGCAAACCGACGATGCGGCTGTACTTAATGCCCGCATCGGGCTTGAACTCGAAGGTGGTTACCACCGGGCCGGGATTGATCTGCACCACCGAACCCAGCACGCCGAACTCTCCGCACTTCCGGGTCAGGGTCTGCGCCAGTTCCTTCAACTCCTGCTCGTCGTAGGCCTGCCGCGCCTCCGGACGATGCAACAAGGTGCTCGATGGCAGCTTCCACGTCCCCTGCTGCTTCGGCATCGTGGTGCGCGTCTGGGTGCGTGCCTCATCCGCCCGGACGCCGATCGCAATACTCCCGCGCGGGCTGGCCGCGGCGACTGCCGCGGGCGGTGCGTCATATCCATTCCGCGGAGCCTGCTCGCGTACGGCCTCGGCCTCCATCCGTTCGATTCCCGACAACTCGCGCTCTTCGCCGTGCGCGGTGCGTGCGCCGATGGACGATAAGTACGCTCCACCTCGCGCTCCAACGTGCCGGAGCTTCTTCGAAAACTTCGGATTCTGCAATGGATTCTGCAATCGGCTGCGCTGCCGGTGCCGGCGCGACGGGCGCAGTCGGGGTCGATGCAGACAGCCGCAGCACCGGTGCGTGCCGCCGACTCCGCAAGGCGGGCTTTCGCCGCAGCTTCTTCCTGCTTCTCGCGCAGACGCTGCTTCCTGGCCAGCAGCTTTAGCTCATGAGCCTTGGCCCTCCGCTGCCGCCAATCCTGGAAGCGGTCGCGCAGGGCGTAGAAGAACGTGAAGCGCGTCTGCAGCCAGAGCCGCAGGCTGCTCAAGGAGAACGCCGTTGAGAGATACAGGGCTGCGGCAATCGCCGCGAAAACCACGATGTAGGCTCCGGCATAGTTCAGGTAGTGCACCAGCAGATCGCCCACCAGGCGGCCCAGCAACCCCTCGATGGGAATGGCGTGTACCCAGAGCACGGACCAGGGCAGCAGCGCCAGCAGAGCACTGGCAAACGCCATCAGCGCGATCGCCGCAACAGCTTTCACCACCGGATTTTCAACCTGGCGCGAACGCATCCAGCGCACCGCCAGAAACAGCAGCATCACCGGCAGCAGGAAGGCCATCACACCCGTCGCCTGCAGCAACAGGTCGGCCGAGTACGCGCCCACCACGCCAATCCAATTGTGCGCCGGGCGTCCCACCGGAGGATTCACCGCCGTATTCAGCGAGCGGTCCAGGGGCGAGTAGGAGGCCAGAGCCAGCAGCATCAGCACGGCCGTTGCAATCAGCAGGATGCCGACCAGCTCATTGAGCCGTTTGCTTTGCGTGGGAACAAACAATCGGGAGAGAACTGTCATATTTGGCGTGGAGGACCGCGATCGGGCGCAACCATTCCGGCGCGCAGTTACCCGCGCTTTTGCCGTCCGATCAACGCCAGAGCAAGATCATTATGACGCAATCCGACGCAAAAGCGCAGGGCAATCGGCGCAGCCGGTTTACAAGAAGGATTCGCCGCTATTTGAGGGCGAACCAGAGCACTACCGACCCCACCACAATCCGGTAGACCGCAAAGGGCACAAAGCCGTGGGTCCGCACCCAGTTCATGAACCAGGCAACCACGCCATAGGCGACGATGAAGCTGACCACGAAGCCAATTCGCCAGGGTGATCCAGTTCTGCGAACTCATCGCGAGGTGTCCGATGGCCGCCGGCTCGCCATGATGCGGTCGCACGCTCTTGAACAGATCGTAGAAGGTCGCCACCACCATGGTTGGAATGGAGAGGAAGAACGAAAACTCCAGGGCCGCCGAGCGCGACATGCCTACCAACTGTCCGGCGGCAATGGTGGACATGGAGCGTGAGGTTCCGGGAAAGACCGCCGACAGCGTCTGGCATAGGCCGATCCAGACCGCCTGTCCCAGCGACATTTCTTCCACGTGATCGGTGTCATGCGCCAGCACGCCGCGCGTGTAAAGCGCATCGATCACCCACATGACCACGCCGCCGATCACCAGCGAGGAGCCCATGATGATCAGGCTCTCCAGATGCTTGCCGATCACCTTGGTCAGCAGAAACGCGGGAGCCGCCGTGCACACAAACGCAATCGCCACCAGGGTCAGAGGATGGGTCAGGATGTCCGGTCGCCCCGCTCGCCGTTGGGAAACGTCGCCAGGAACTTTGCGATGCGAGCCCGGAAGTAGATGGGCAGCGTGAGAATCGCGCCCAACTGAATCACGATGGCAAACATCTTCCAATAACCGTCGTCGAGGGCAATGCCCAGCAACGATTGGCAAATGCGCAAATGCGCGGTGGAACTGACCGGAAGGAACTCCGTCAATCCCTCAACAATCCCAAGGATGAGAGCGAGAAAGTATTCATGCATGGTGGTAGCTTCGAGTCTATCAGCTCAGGAAAGGAATGGTGAACTCTGAGGATTGTGCCGCCTTACTCCGCGCCTTACTCCACCGACGTCCCATAGACCGGAACGTTGTTCCGCACCATGTACAGCAGGCGCTCGGCCTTGGCATTCCACTCCGGGCTGGCATTCTTTTCAATGGTCTTCTGTGCTGCCGCTTCCGCCCGCTTCTGTGCCTCGGGAATCTTGTTCGATTGCCCCTCGCCGGTGTAGATCGTCATCACCGAGGCCCAGCGGTAGGCAGCGTCGTAATAGGCCTCGGCGCAATTCGGAGAGGCGGGATGCTCATTGGCGTATTTCTCGTAAACCTCGGCTTCCTTTTCCGGACACTTCGAGGCTCCCGCCCAATCGCCGCACATTTTGTTTTCCAGCATCTGGAAGGCTGCCATGTCTGCCCATTTCGTTCCCGGAAATTTCTTATGCACCAGCCGCATAGCCTGCTCGTCGATCGGCTGCCGGTCCCCGGGACTCATCAACTTATGCGAGGGCCGCGACTGCTGGTCTTCCCGGTCGAGCTGCCACTGGATATCAGCCGCGCGATAGAGCGCCTCACCGGCCAGCGGCGACTTCGGAAACAGATCGAAGACCCGGTAGTAGAGCCGCTTGGCGTCGGCTGCCGCGTCCTTGCGCCCGTGGCTGCGGCTGGCCTCGTTTTCGCAATCCACCGCCTCGCCGAAGAGAATCTCGTCGCCCTTGGGGGTCTGCTCGCTGATGTAGCCCTTGTCCAGAATCCATCCCGTCACATTGCGCTCGCCGGTGGCTTCAGGATCGGGACTGTAGGCTGCGTCCATCAGGGTTGCGATCACATGTACCCAGCCCGGCGTGCGCTCCAGCACCACTGCCTCGCGTCCGCGTTCGGTGGTGGCCAGCTTGGGACTGCTCACGTCCGGAGCCACATAGATGACGGCCTTGCGAATGACCGTTCCGCGCTCGGCGGCCATGCCCACGGCGCTGAGCAATGAGAACAGCAGTGTGCTGATCACAACCGCGCACCGCAACCTGAATCCATTCTTTGCTGCGTCGCTCCGTGCCAGTATCGTCATCGTTCCTCCAGCACCTCTGCCACCTGCTTCGGATCGGCGTTGCCGCCGCTGAGGATGGCAACCGTCTTGCCGCTTGCCGGCAATTCCGCGCGATGAAACATCCAAGCCGCCATGGTGACCGCGCCGCTGGGCTCGGTCATCAGCCGTGCCCGGGTAATCACCTCGCGCATCGCCCGGCGAATCTCCTCCTCGCCGACCGTCACCACGCCGTCCAAGTACGTTGTGAGATGCTCAAAATTCGTCGCCCCGATGCTCTGGGTGCGCAACCCGTCGGCCACCGTGCTGGCGGCGCTTTCGGCGGCGATGCGTACCACGTGTCCCTGGCGGAGGCTCTGTTGCGCATCGTTGGCCAGTGCCGGTTCCACTCCAATCACCTTGGCCCGGCTGGAACTCAGCTTCAGGGCTGCGGCCACGCCGCTGGAGAGTCCGCCTCCGCCCACTGGCACCAGCACCAACTCCACATCGGGCAGATCCTCAAGAATTTCCAGCCCCGCCGTGCCCTGTCCGGCGATGATCCTGGGGTCGTCATACGGCGGAATCACCACATAGCCGTGTGCCTCGGACAGCTCCAGAGCCTTATCGCGGCGCTCCTCGCTGCCGCTGCCCACCTTCACAATTTCCGCGCCGAGGGCTGCGACCGCATCCATCTTCACCTTGGGAGCCGTGCCCGGCATCACGATCACCGCCCGCGCTCCCAGCAGCCGGGCCGCGTAGGCCACGCCCTGCGCGTGGTTTCCCGAGGAGTAGGTGATCACTCCGCGCGCGCGCTCCTCCGCCGTCAGCGAGGCGATCATGTTGTAGGCGCCGCGCAGCTTAAAGCTGCCAATCGGTTGCAGACTCTCGGCCTTGAAATAAAGCTCCTCATGCCGTAGCCCCTGCGCTCAAACCCGCTCGAGTCCGAGCTTTTCGGATCCAAGCTTTCCGGATAGAAGTAGCGCACCAGCGGCGTATGCACCGCTACGCCCTTGAGCCGCTCCTGTGCCTCCCGCAGATTTGTCAGGGTGATCATGGCGTGAGGGTCTATGCTAATCGCGCAGGGCTTTCGATGTATCCACCAGAGTCCAGCATCTCTTTCATCCAATGGATCAGCCGCAGCTTGTCCATCACGGTCGCGCCGCCGCCTACCTCTACATGGCCGATGGCGGGAGAGATCAGCGCGGCTTTCAACACGCCCCGGGGCAGGTCGTGTTCCAGCCACAGCGTCTCGGTGGGAGGCACAACGTTGTCGGATGAGCCGTGCAGCAGCATCACCGGAACATGGATCTTCGCCAGATAGTGGTGGGGAGAAGCGGCCTCAAGTTCCGGCTCCGCCCGCGCCAGCGCGCGCTGAGTATCGGGCACCAGTGACTTGGTGTCGTGGGCAAAAAGCTGGTCCATGCGCGCCTGTCCCCGCTTGACTCAGCTTTCTCGGCGTCGGCGTGGGCGGTCGGCAGATCCTCCGTATAGCAACGTGCGCAGGGTCTCGCGCGCCTGCCGGACATCCTTCGGACGAAAGAAGGCCGAAGCATGGGAGTACGCCGTCACCAGCGAGCCGTACTCGTGCGCCTTCATCTTCAGCACCGTGCCGTCAGGAGCTGTCGTCTCATCGGTTTCAAAGAAGTTCAGCACGCGGTTCAGGTCGTCGTGCGCGCCGATGGCAATCACCCCGGAGAGTTGCTGCTCGACCGGTTCGTCGCTGGCGGCAATCAACGCCATGCCTCCCGCGAAGCTCAATCCCAGCAGTCCCACCTTGGGAGCCCCGCTGCGCCGCGCCAACTCGTGCACGGCGTCGCCGATCACGACCGCCGAGCGTTTCGTGATCGTGTAATCGGCCAGATCGTCCACCTGTGGCGTCAGCACCAGGTAGCCATGCGAGGCCAGGGCCCGGGCGAATCGCCGCAGTCGAGGCTCCTCCATGCCCAGGTGATGCACGCCCGGAACCACCACCAGGGCGCTGGGATGCGCAATTCCGATGGGATGATAAATCCGTGCCCGCACCATGTAAGTGGATGGATAGGTGATGAGTTCTTCGCTCACCGGATTCGAATCGAAGCCCGTGAGCGGCGACTCGGGCATATCGGCAATCACCATCAGGATCGAAGCCGCTCGCAGATGGCTGTAGACCGCCGGCATCACCAAAAGAAACAGCAGCGGCAAAAAGGGAAGCGCAAGAAGTATGCGGGAATAAGGCTTGGAAGGCCTGGGCCTAGCGAAGGTTGTGGCGCGGGATGCGCAACCGGTGCTCGCGCCGGTGCTACTGCAGGAGGCATAGAATCTTTTTACCCCGCTTCCCTTGTGCAAGGGAAGCCCAATGATATGGATTCATCATTTCATGTGCAGTACACTTAGAGCATTATTTACGTTGCTTCGTTGTGAAATTTACGCAAAAAGGTGCGCGGCATCTCTCCGCGCACCTCGCCGACTAAAGTCTCTACCTTAAATTTCCACAATGACCGGAATAATTAAGGGCCGTCTCTGCGTATTGCGGTTGATGTAGCGCTTCAAGTCCACCCGGATCTTTTCCTTGATCATGCCGTAATCGGCCACTTCTTCCTTGGTCGAATGTTCGAGCGTACGCCGAACCGTGCCGCGGGCTTCTTCCACAAAGCCGTTGTCGTCCGGGGCTCCGGCAAAGCCGCGCATTACGATCTCCGGAGTGCCTGCCAGTTTGCCGGTCAGCTTGTTGATGGTCAGAATCGGCATCACGAAGCCATCTTCGCTCAGGTGCTTGCGGTCACGGATGATAATCTCTTCGACAATATCCGCGTTCGAGCCCGAGTCGATGCAGATGCGGCCCACCGGGGCCTCGCCCACGCGCCGCGCGCCCAGTTCGTCGAATTCAAGAATGTCGCCGGTCTCGATCATGATGACGTTTCCGACCGCGCCCTTCATCGTGCCCGCCATTTCGGCATGGCGCTTCAACTGCCGGTATTCGCCGTGAATCGGAATGAAATAGCGTGGCCGCACCAGGTTGATGATCATCTTCAACTCTTCCTGGCTGGCGTGTCCGCTGACGTGCACGGGCGGCTTGGAGCCGTCGTCGTAGATCACCTTGGCGTCGCGCCGGAACAGGTGGTCGATGACCCGGTAAATCGCTTTTTCATTGCCGGGAATCACTCTCGAACTCAGGACCACGGTGTCGCCCGCCTCAATCTTGGCGAGACGGTGGTTATCCACCGCGGCGCGTGACAGTGCGCTCATCGGCTCGCCCTGCGTGCCGCTGATCATCACCATGACCTGCTCGGGCGGATAGTCCCGAATTTGTCCCGGAGTGATAAACGCCGAGGCCGGCAGATTGATATAGCCGAGGTCCTGCGCAATTTCCGTGGACTCGGTAAGGCTGCGTCCCACCAGCGCAATCTTGCGATGGAACTGGTGTGCCATCTCGGTCGCCATCTTGATGCGGTGCACCGAGGACGAGAAGCAGGAGACGAACAATCTCCGTTTGGCGTGCACAAAAATTTCTTCAAACTTCGGACGCACCGCACGCTCGCTCGGGGTGAAGCCGGCGCGCTCCACGTTGGTCGAGTCCTGCAGCAGGGCCAGCACGCCCTCGCTTGCCGTATTCGGCAAAGGCGTGCAGATCAAACATTTTATTGTCGGTCGGCGTCAGATCAATCTTGAAATCGCCGGTGTGAATGATCACACCCAACGGCGTATGCACGGCAATCGACACCGCGTCCACGATCGAGTGGGTGACCTGGATGGGATGGATCGTGAACGGCCCAAGCTGAAAGCGTTTGCCCGGCAACATCTCGTTCAGTTCTGCGTTCTCCAGCAGGCCGTGCTCTTCCAGTTTGTCTTCCACGTAGGCCAGGGTGAACTCGGTCGCCGTAGATCGGCACGTTCAACTCGGAGATCAGCCACGGGATGCCGCCAATGTGGTCTTCGTGCCCGTGGGTCAACAAAACGCCACGAACTTTTTCGCGATTTTCAATCAGGTAAGTGAGGGCGGGAACGACGATATCCACGCCGAGCAATTCGTCCTCAGGGAACATCATTCCGGCATCGATGACGATAATGTCATCGTTCCAGCGGATGGCCATGCAGTTCATTCCGAACTCGCCCAGACCACCTAGAGGGACTATGTGAAGTTTTCCGGCTGGCATAAACTTTGATGCTAGCACATGCGGAGAGCCTCGGCAGAACCACGAAGACCGCCAACCGCGCTTTCGGCAGCGCGAAATTGCACCTATGCGACCTTTTCCTTCCGGCTGCATCCGAATACACTGGTGCCCTATGGCTGACTTTGCAGAGAACAATTCCTGGCTCGCCCGGCGTCTGGAGACCGTCCTCAGATCCACGCTCGCCCGCGCCTATGAGACGGTTCGCGTGCAACCCGAGGAGTACCTGATGCACCTCCGCATGGCGCACGGAGTGCCGGCGATCGTCCTATGACGGGATGTTTTCGGTGCCCGTATCCGAGCTGGATTCCATTGCCCAGCAGACCGTGCGCGGGGCCATGAAGATGGCGGGTGCCGAAGGTGCGGGCCTCGGATTCGGCGGCTTTGCCACCATTGTGCCGGATCTCGGAATCCTCTCCGCCATCACCATGCGCATGGTGCAGAAGCTCAGCCTGATCTACGGCTTCCAATTCAATACCGACGAAGAAGTGGCCGAGCTCTGGATTGCGGCGGCCACCGCCGCCGGAGTTGATATCAGCAAGGAACTGCTGGAGAGGACCCTGCTGAAGAACTTTTGTGCAGCGCGTCATTGGGCGGATCGCCGCGCGCTTCAGCACCGAATTCGCCGAGAAGGCGGTGGCCCGCGCGGTTCCTGTCCTCAGCTCTGCCGTCGGCGCCGTGCTCAATTATTATTTTGTGCGTGCCTGGGGAGAGCGCGCGCTGGTTCACTTCCGCCAGCGTCATCTCGAAGAGCGCAAGCGCCGCGGCCGACCAGCCGATTCTGCTTGGCCGGTCTCCGGTGTGAACCGAGTAAGCAATCTGTTTAGCACGGCTAAGTTGCAGTTTACGGTACCGTACGTCGGGATGCTCTTTCATCAGCGCCAGGAATCGCTCGTCGTTCCTCACCTGGGCGAATTCCTTATCGCGGTACACCTCGTCGATCGTCGGATAGCCGTCTTCGATGGCGCTGCGCAGGAAATGCAGGGCTCGCTCCAGGTCTCCGCTTCCGGCAAACAGCCGCGCCATGACAAAGGAAAATTGGGCGCGGTCCTGAGGTGAGCCCAGGTGCGCGCTGATGCCATTTTGCGACGCATGCTCGAAGAACGAGGGATCCAGTTCGAAGGCCTTGCGGTACTCGGCCATACCGCGTTCAAACTGCTTCGAATCCATCAGCACTGCCGCCAGATTGTTGTGAAACGAGGCACAGTCGGGCTTCAGCGAAATCGCCCGCTGGTAGGTGCGGATCGCATCCTCCAGATTTTTCCGCATATAGTAGCTCACCGCCAGATTGTTCCAGGCTTCCGCCAGGTGCTTATCCTTCCGCACCGCTTTTTTCGCGGACTTTTCCGCTTCCTGCGGACGGGCCAACAGCAGTTCGGAGATCGCAATCTTGTTGTAGTACGCGGCGGTGGCGTGCTTGCGAATGGCCGCCCGGTAGCAGTCGATGGCGGAGAGATAGTCCTTTGCCTGGCGCAACTGGTCGCCCGCTTCCTCCAGTTGCGCGGCGGTCATGGCACGCATTTCGGCAAGCGTGGGCTCCGCCGGAATAGAGTGCTGGGCGTCGATCGTGGAAGGCTCAGCCACATGCTGCGCCGGAAGGGAAGGCGAGGCTGCCGCTCCGGCTGTGGCTGTGGCCTGGCTGTGCGGTCCGTTTGCCGCGGCCAGCGGCAGTGCGGCAAGCAGCGTGCACCAGGCGATAACGAGAGAGCGGAGAGTCATACCCCGAACACCCCATAGCGACTCTGGAACTCGCCTCTAGAGGCTGCTTCCAGCGTGCTTGAGAATGTTAGACCTATCTTGAGTTGGAATTGTTCCCGTCTTGATCTTTATTTTTGTCGTCGTCGCCACCGCTGCCGAAAATTCCAGTCACCTTGCCCCAGAATCCCTTCCTCTTCGCCTCTGGAGCGGGTTGGCTCTGCGCGGGCTGGCTGTCCCCCGCCCGGAGCACCGGCTTGCTGGCGGGGCAGGTACAGAGGGGGCACTCGTGCCGGCTGATTCACCGGTGGCACTACCGGCGCGCCGCCAAAAATCTTCTGGAAGAAATTGCGCTGATCGGCGTGGTCGCAGGTATCCTTCGGCTCCGAACCCTCCACAAAGACCGAGTTGTATGCGTCCGGGCAGCTTGCGGTGGAAAGCAGGTTGGTGGTCTTGTCCAATGAAACCGTGACCACTCCGCTGGGCGAAGCAAATCCCGTGGTGTTGCTGTACTGCGGCAGACGCACCGCCCGCTTCATGAACTCTGCCCAGATCGGCCCGGCCGTCGAGCCGCCCGCCAGCTTCAGATCGCTGTAGTCGTCATACCCCACCCACACAATGCAGAGCAGGTTGCTGGTGTAGCCCGCAAACCACGCATCGTGCGAGGTGCCGGTCTTGCCCGCCGCCGGAGCCGTGAAGCCGCGCGCCCGCACCGTGAAGCCGGTGCCATGATCGATCACGTTCTGCATCATGTTGGTGACCACGGAGGCCACCCGCGGGTCCAGCACCGGGCGCTTGTCGTTCTGGAAATCTTCCACCACATCGCCGTTTGCCGCGCGGATGGAGTGGATCATCAGTGGGTCAACCCGCAGCCCGCTATTGGCCAGTACCGTGTAGGCTCCGGCCATCTCAATCGGGCTCGCATCGTAGGCCCCCAACGCCGCTGCCGGAGTCGCCTTCACGCTGGCGATGCCCGCATTCCTGGCCAGCTCCGCAACCTTGTCGTAGCCCACCATCTCGGCCATCTTGACGGTGGCGTTGTTCAGTGACATCTGCAGCGCATAGCGCGCCGTCACCTGTCCGTGATACTCGTTCTTGTAATTGCGCGGGTCGTAGGTCTTGCCGTCGAAATCAAAGGTCGTCGGCGAATCGTCAATCAGTGAAACCTGCGTGAACACCGGGTCGGTCCCCTGTGCCGTCAGTGCCGAATTCATCGCCGCGGCATAAACGAACGGCTTGAAAATGGAGCCGGTCGGGCGTTTGGCGATGGCATGATTCAACTGGCTGAAGCCATAATTTCTGCCGCCTACCAGGGCCAGCACCTCGCCGGTATGAGGGTCCAGCGCCACCAGCGCCACCTGCGGAACCGGTCCGGCCACTTTGTTTTCCTGCACCGTCGCATTCTTTCCCGTGCCGGTTTTCACCCGCCGGGTGCGCTGCTTGTCCACCTGGTCGTCCACCAACTTGATGCCCTCGGCCACGGCTTCCGCCGCGGCGTGCTGCAGATCCGGGTCGAGAGTGGTGTAAATGCGATAGGCGTTCTGGTTCAGATCCGTTTCCGAATACTTGCTCCCCAGCGTGTCCTTCACCATGTCGACAAAGTACGGAGCATCGCTGGCTTCCACGTTGGGAGCGCTCAGCTTCAGCGGCGTAGCCTTGGCGGCATCACACTGTTCGCGGGTGATGGCGCCGGTCTCGACCATCGAGTCCAAAACGATGTTGCGCCGTTCCAGAACCTTCTCCGGACGCTTGTACGGATTCAACATGTTGGGCGACTGAATGATGCCGGCGATCATGGCCGCCTCGGGCAGCGTGATCTCCTTGATGTCCTTACCGAAGTAGGAGCGCGCCGCCTCTCCGAAACCGTTGATGGAGAACGATCCGCGCTGGCCCAGGTACACCTGGTTGGCGTAAAGCTCGAAGATCTGCTGCTTGTTGAACTTCTGTTCCAGCTCAATCGCAATCAGCATCTCGGTCAGTTTGCGCGTGATCTTTTTCTCCGGCGTCAGAAAGAAGCCGCGCGCGATCTGCATAGTAATCGTCGATCCGCCGCGCCGCCTTCCCTCGGCTCGTACGTCGGTGACAAACGATCCAATCAGGCTGACCCAGTTGATGCCGCCGTGTTCAAAAAACTTGCGGTCTTCAATCGCCAGTACCGAATCCACCATCACCTTGGGCAAATCGTTGTAGCTCAGAATCTGCCGCTTGGTGCGATCCTGTCCCTGAAACAGTGCGGTGACCAGCGCCGGTTCCAGTTCATAGCTGTCCAGCGCCGCTCCGGAGTTTGCGCCGACTCCGACAATGCGATCGACCCGTCCGTCCGGGCCGTTCAGAATCCGCGCTCCATCCGTCGAGTGATACGACTCCGCCCCGGGAAGAACTTCGATGCCGCCGGAGATCATCCGGAACGTGCCCATCGGCGAGTCTGCCTTGTTGTCGGCATCCACATAGCCCGCGCGCCGCAGCATGGTGGCAATCTGCGCGGAAGAGAAGCTGTCTCCCGGATGCACCGCCACCGGACGGGCGAAGATCTTTGCCGACGTCGAAAAAATCTGCCCGCTCATCTTTTTGGTGATGATGCGGTCGTACTGAACGTAGTAGTAGGCAAAGACTCCGAAGCAGAACAGCGCGAAAAGAATGAAGACGGCAACGGCGGCGCGCAGAATCGGATTGCGCGAACCAGCGGAGGAACTCGGAATTTTCAGTTTGATGGCCACGTCGGTATTACGAGTATTGTAAGACACCGGCGTAGCACAAGAAAGCCGCTGAGGATAAAGAGTGACGCCGGGACTTCCAACCCATGAGACTGCGCGGCAATTCCCGGCGCAGGAATCCAGCAAGCCACGCGAGAAAAGCAATCTGGAAAACGCAAGGCCCGGGTTCGCCCCGGGCCTCGAATACGTTCAGCGTTGCTGCAGCGACAATGAACTTACTTCATGACGTTGTGATTCTTGGTTGCGGTCTTAAAGTTCAAATCCAGCGGATGGATCGGCATATCCACGTGGACCGAGTACTCGGCCGTGATCGCCAGATCGTCAGGGCCGCGCTCCACCTTGATCTGCTCCGGCGAGAGCTGAACATTGCAATCAAGCGCCTTTTCCGCGATGGAGTTCGCAATCTCCTGATCGCTATTCCTGGCTGTACGTGTAAGTCACCGCCTGTTCATTCAACATTTCGCCCAGCTTGAAGTCAGCCCAATACACCGGGAGCACTTTGTACATCACAAAGCCTCCCACCAGCAGCACTAAAAGCCCAAAAATAGACTTCATGGATTTCTCCTAAGCCCGCGGATCGTACAGGCCCTGCAAATGCGCCAGGGTATCTGCCACGGCCACATCCACCGCTTTCGCGATGGCGCGATCCACCACTTCCACCTTGCCTTCGGCCAGCTTTTTGCCAACGTTGATGCGATACGGAATGCCCACCAGGTCGGCGTCCTTGAACTTCACGCCGGGCCGCTCATCGCGGTCGTCGAGGAGCACGTCATATCCGGCAGCTTCCAGCTCTGCGGCAATTTTTTCCGATGCCTCCACCAGGGTCGCGTCCTTTACGTTCGTCGGCACCACCACCACGGTGAACGGAGCGATCGACGGCGCCAGCCAGAAGCCGTTATCGTCGTGGTTCTGCTCGATGCACGCGGTCAGAATGCGCTCCACCCCGATGCCGTAGCAGCCCATGATGAGCGTGACCTCTTTGCCATCCTTGTCCAGAACTTTCGCGCCCATGGACTTCGGCGTACTTGGTTCCGAGCTTGAAGATGTGTCCGATCTCCACCGCCCTGCCCAGCTTCAGCGGCGCGCCGCAGCGCGGACAGGGTTCACCCTCCACCACGTTGCGCAGGTCGGCGTAGCCGGTCACGTCAAAGTCCACGCCCGGGTTCAGGCCCGTGAAGTGATGATTCACTTCGTTGGCTCCGCCCACCAGGTTTTTGCGCCCGCGCAGAGCTTCGTCCATCACCACCACGAACTGATCCGCCTCGCCCACATAACCGGCCTTGCCCTTGATTTCGCGTCGCGCGAACCTGGCTTGAGCCCCACCGGCCCAAGGTATCCTGCCGGAGAGCCAAAGTACTTCACAATTTCTTCTTCCACCATGGGACGGAACTCGCGTCCGCCGATGGCCCCGGAGAGCTTGGCTTCGTTCAACTGGTCGTTGCCGCGCATCAGCACCAGCAGCGGACGGTACATTGCGACTCCCGCCGCCGTCGCCCCGTCGGTGATCACATACGCCAGCGACTTCATATTGTTGTTCACCGGAGTCTTCAAAAACGCGGCGACCTCGTCAATCGTCTTGGTTCCAGGCGTGTAAACCTTCTCGCGCCCTCCGCTGGCATTGGCCGGGAGTTCTTCCACGGCGTCCAGCTTCGAGGTTGCTTTTTCCAGATTCGCCGCGTAGCCGCAGGCGGCGCAGCTCGCCACCAGATCTTCGCCCGCGTCGGTGTACACCATGAACTCCTGCGACTGCGATCCGCCCATCGAACCCGAGTCGGCCTCGACGGCAACAAAGCGCAGTCCGCAGCGCTCAAAGATCCGCCGATAAACCATATCGTGCAGGTCGAAGCTGTTGTCCAGCCCGTCGCGGTCGATGTCAAATGAATAAGAGTCCTTCATGGTGAACTGGCGCACCCGCAGCAGTCCGCTCTTGGGCCGCGGCTCATCGCGGAACTTGGTCTGAATCTGGTACCAGATCTGCGGCAACTGCTTGTAGCTGCGCAGCTCCTTGCGGGCGATGTCGGTCATGACCTCTTCGTGGGTCATGCCCAGGCAGAGCTCCGCGCCGCTTGCGATCCTTCAGGCGGAACATGTTGTCGCCCATCACGTCCCAGCGGCCACTGGCCTCCCAAATCTCGCGCGGATTCAGCGCCGGCAGAAAGAACTCCTGCCCGATCGTGTCCATCTCCTCGCGGATCACATGTTGGTGATCTTCAGAATGGTTCTCTGAGCCAGGAACAGGTAGGAGTAGATTCCAGCCGCCAACTGCCGGATATAGCCGGAGCGCACCAGGAACTTGTGGCTGGCAACTTCCGCATCAGCCGGCGCTTCACGTAGCGTGGGGATAAACAGCTTAGACCAACGTTGCATAGAATGAATGGCTTCCGTATTGGTTTTCTGGTTGAAGTGTTGAAAGCTGATTGTAACAAGTCAGCCGCCCGGCGTCAGTGCTGGCTCGCATCGGCCGTCGATTGCCCTGCCGCTCGCCCCCGTGAACTCCCCGTTCGCTGGCCTTATACCGCCCTCGGGTAGGAACCGCATTGTTCGCAGGCTCGTGCGCACGGTACACTCTTTGTAAGCTAAACCCGGAATCTCGGCTTGCGGCACCCTCTCCTGTCCGAGACCTTTACGGGATTAGTTTTAGGAGGCAACACATTGTCGTCGAATAACCGGTTTCTCTTCACGTCTGAGTCGGTGACCGAGGGGCATCCCGACAAAATCGCAGACCAGATCTCTGATGCAATTCTCGACGCCTGCCTGGAGCAGGACCCATACAGCCGCGTTGCCTGTGAGACCCTCACCTGCACCGGCCTGGTCGTGATTGCGGGCGAAATTACCACCAGCGCTTATGTCGATTTCCAGGCATTGGTGCGCGGCGTTGTCAGCTCCATCGGATATGACAATGCCCTCTACGGCTTCGACTCGAACACCTGCGCGGTGATTTCGAGCATCAACAAGCAGAGTGGCGATATCGCCATGGGTGTAGACACCGGCGGCGCCGGCGACCAGGGCATGATGTTCGGCTATGCTACCAACGAGACGCCCGAACTGATGCCGATGCCGATCTCGCTGGCGCATAAGCTCGCGCAGAAGCTCACCGAAGTCCGCAAGTCCGGCAAACTTCAGTATCTGCGTCCGGACGGCAAGAGCCAGGTTACGGTTGAGTACGACGAAAACGGCAAGCCGCTGCGCATTGACGCCGTGGTGATTTCGACCCAGCACGCTGATACGGTAACCACCGAACAACTCCGCGCCGACATCCTCAAGCTGGTCATTCAGTCCACGCTTCCGTGCACTCTGCTCGACGAAAACACCAAGTACCACATCAATCCGACCGGACGCTTCGTGGTCGGCGGACCGATGGGTGACACCGGCTTGACCGGCCGCAAGATCATCGTGGATACCTACGGTGGCATGGGCCGTCACGGTGGTGGTGCGTTCAGCGGCAAGGATGCCACCAAGGTCGATCGCTCCGCCGCCTACATGGCGCGCTACATTGCCAAGAACATCGTCGCCGCCGGACTTGCCGAGCGCGTCGAGGTTCAGCTCGCCTACGCCATCGGCGTCGCCGAGCCGGTCAGCGTGCTGGTGGAAACCTTCGGCACCGGTAAGGTCGAGCCGCGGAATCCTCGGAGACCTGGTGCGCAAGAACTTCTCGCTGACCCCCAAGGGAATCATCGAGTCGCTCAACCTGCGCCGCCCCATCTTCCAGAAGACCGCTGCGTACGGCCACTTTGGCCGCAACGACCCGGACTTTACCTGGGAGAAGACGGACAAAGCGGAAGCCCTGCGCGAAGGCGCAAAGGCTGCCCAGGCTGCCGCGTCAAAGTAGCT
>CAVZYB010000039.1:0-21699 GCA_963779365.1 uncultured Acidobacteriota bacterium
TAGAAGCTTCGGGGGGCGGCGGGAATGAGGTCGTGGATGGAATCCAGCCAGAGGATTTGGGAGCGGAAAAGCTCGCTGAAAGTACGGGAAGCGACAGTCATGACCTCGTCGAGCGAGGGGTGCAGGCCTGTTTCGAACTCGATGGAGGTGACGGGCTTGGTGAGGCCGCAAGGAACGATGAGGCGGAAGAAATCGAGATCAGTGGTGACGTTGAGGGCGAAGCCGTGCGAGGTGACGCCACGGGAGATGTGCACGCCGATGGCGGCAATTTTGCGCTCGGTCCAGGGGGTGGTGGGATCAGCGTGGATTCCAAATCCGGTGGCGCCAACATTTTTGCTTCCCAGGTTATCGCCGCAAAGAACGCGGCGCGAACCTGGGGCACCCGTCTTTTCCGTGGTGCGATCAGTCTGGGGGGACGGTTCCCCACACTGTTGCCCACATTCGCCAATGAGGGCGGATTTGGGGCACCGTCGGTTTCTTCGCTGGCAGGGATGTAGTCGCGTCCCATGGTGCGGGGGGTGAGGCGCGGAGGGACGGTGGAGAAGGTCCAGACACCGGTCATCGAGGGGATGCGCTGGGTTTCAATGGTGTACTGGGCGCAGACGCGCATGAGGAGCTCTTCGAGGCGGCGGACATACTCGATGACCCCGGGTTTGGGTTCGAAGGAGCGCAGATCGAAGATGGGGTAGGCGACGAGCTGCCCAGGGCCGTGAAAGGTGACATCGCCGCCACGATTGATCTCGTGGATCTCAACCCCGCGGGCAGCGAGCAGCTCGCGGGAGGCGACGATGTTGGCCTGGCGGGCGTTGCGGCCCAGGGTGATGACCGGCGGGTGCTCGACGAAGAGGAGCACGTAGGCAATTGTGTGCGGAGCTCAACCAGAGTAGGCTGCAGGTGCCGACGGTCACGTAATCGCAGCGGCCGAGATTGAGGACGGAGATCATGCCGTTACCGTGCCATTAACCTTGCCATCACCATGCCCTTCGCAGCCGGTGTAACCCACGAGACAAACAAGAATCGATCGCTGGCTGAAAGGTCTTGGTACGTGCCCGGAATGTTTGAGCATTGTAGGGGTCCTTCGCTAACGCTCAGGGATGACACTCCTAAAAATACGCCACGCGGCAGTTAGTTGGGAAGCAGCAGGACGTCGATGTGGGAACGGTTGGCGGCGGAGTGATAGACGCGCTCGGCGGCCTTCTGGAAGTCGGAGGGCGCGGCATTGTCAAATGTCGGGGACGAACTGCTGCGGGTTCAGGTCGACGAGCGGGAACCAGGTGCTCTGTACCTGAACCATGATGCGATGACCGGTGCGGAAGGTGTGATTCACATCTGGCATCTCATAGGCGATCCGGGAAATTTTGTTGGATCGAAAGGTTCGGGATGGTCATAACCGTTGCGAAAGCGGCCACGGAAAACTTCGCCGCGAACCAGTTGCTCGTAATCTCCCAGGTGCACGTCTTTGGGATTGCCTTCGTTGTCGGGGTAATCGCCGGGATAGACGTCGATGAGTTTGACGAC
The DNA here is from genome assembly GCA_963779365.1 of uncultured Acidobacteriota bacterium. Lineage (GTDB taxonomy): Bacteria > Acidobacteriota > Terriglobia > Terriglobales > Acidobacteriaceae > TOLSYN. The sequence goes on from CAVZYB010000039.1 coordinate 1,519, forward strand.
GAAATCGGAGTCGGTGCCGGAGGTGGAGACGAAGAGTTCGGCTGGATGGGCCCGACGATGGTTACGTCTCCGGTGAGCGGTGGGGTCTGGTAGACGAGCACGTCGGTGCGGCGGCCGGGCTGGCGCTGATCGTCGGTCATGTGCTCGCGCGTCATGCCGATATCGGTTGCGGTGGTGAAGGGCACGGGCTTGGCAGGGTCGCTGATGTACTCGTCGAAATCGGCGGCGGCGGATGGACGGGGGCGGACGGCGGCGGAGGGGCTGGACGGCGGGCTGAGTGAGCTGGTATGGCCGTTCGGTCCTAGGTAGAGGGCGGCACGCTTCGCTTGTTTGGGCGGCCAGACATCGTAGCTCTTCCACTGGTTGCTGCCGGTTTCAAAGACGTAGGCCGCGGGGAGTTGCGGATCGGGCGCGCCCTTGAGGTGATGTTCGAAGAATGGGAACTCGATCTTCTCGCGATAGAAGATGCTCTGCTTGCCGTTGAACCAGACGTTGCCAAGATGGTCGCCATCGGTACGCGCCCAGCCACCGTGGAACCATGGGCCCATGACGAGTTTTACATCGCCGTGCGGGCTTGCGGCATGGGCCGACTGATAGGAGTGCAGTGTTCCCCAGAGATCTTCGGCATCGAACCAGCCGCCGACGGTGAGCATGGCGGGCCGGATGTTCTTGAGGTACTGGGGAGTGGAGCGGGCCTTCCAGAACGAGTCGTAGTTGGGATGCTGCACGACGTCCTCCCACCAGGGGACTTTGTGGTGATAGTAGCGGGCATCGACATTGGAGAGCGGTTCGACGTTGCCGAGGAAGAAAATGTAGCCGTCGGGCGTTGGCGCACGTTCGAGAGGGTTCGGCCACTTGGTGGTGAGCTCAGGACGCGGCTGGCCGAAGGTGAACATGAAGCGGAACATCTGCGGGAGATAGAGGGCGCCGTTGTGGTGGAAGTCGTCGCCGAGGAACCAGTCGGAGACGGGTGCTTGCGGGGAGACAGCCTGGAGCGCGGGGTGAGCGTCGATGGCCGCCATGACCGCGTAGAAGCCGGGATAGGAGACGCCCCAGGCACCGACGCGTCCGTTGTTGAAGGGGATGTTTTTGATCAGCCACGCGATGCTGTCATAGGCATCACTGGACTCATCGACATCTTGGGGACTTTTTTTGACGGCGATGTAGGGGCGCATATCTACGTAGGTGCCTTCGCTGAGGAACCTGCCGCGTACATCCTGATAGACGAAGATGTACTTGGAACGGGCGAAGAGTTCGGAGGGTCCGAGGACGGGCTTGTACTGATCCTCACCGTAGGGCGCGACCGTGTAAGGGGTGCGAGTGAAGAGAATCGGATAGGTATGGTGCTCGCCGGCATCCTTGGGGACATAGACGCAGGTGAAGAGCTTGACGCCATCGCGCATGGGAATGCGGTACTCAGACTTGGTGTAGTTCGCCTTGATCCACGCGGCGAGCTCATCTTGCGGCTTTTTGTCGGCGGGCTGGGCCGCGGCGAGCATGACATAGGTGCAGACAAAGAGCACGGCCGCCAGGTGAGGCCACCAGGTGCGAAGCCGATGAGTATTCAATTCGTCCTCCGGAAATGCGCGTACCACGTATGTATGAACATTAGAGCATAGGGAGGAAGAAGCGGAAAATGCACGGATGGCTTTGATCCACATTCGCCAACGGAAGGCGAATGTGGGCCAGGGCAAGCGCTGCAAAGAAACGCCGTAGAGTGTAGGCGAAGGGGCGGCTGGCACCGCCCCACTCAAGCCAACGACGGGCTTGAATGGGCCACCTGCCTACCTGTGAATGAACATTAGAGCAGCGAGTTTCAAGGTTGAAGGTCAAAAGCAAAAAAAGGCCGCGTGGGCGGCCTTCGCTTGAAGCAATGAATGAAAACTACCCGAGGAGTTTGGCGGCTTCCTTGGCAAAGTAGGTGAGGATGATGGAGGCTCCGGCGCGCTGGATGCTGAGAAGCGATTCGAGCATGACGCGGTCGTGGTCGATCCAACCATTCTGGGCGGCGGCCTTGATCATGGCGTATTCGCCGCTGACCTGGTAGGCACCGAGCGGAACATCAAACCTCATGCGGGCTTCGGCGATGACATCGAGGTAAGCGATGGCGGGCTTGACCATGATCATGTCGGCGCCCTCCTGCATGTCGAGCTCGATTTCGCGCATGGCTTCGCGGGCGTTGGCCGGGTCCATCTGGTAGCTGCGGCGGTCGCCGAAGGAAGGGGCGGAGTCGGCGGCCTCGCGGAAAGGTCCGTAGAAGCCGCTGGCAAATTTGGCGGCGTAGCTCATGATGGGGGTGTTCAAAACCCTGGTCATCGAGCCGGTACGCAGGGCCTCGATGCGGCCATCCATCATGTCCGACGGGCGATGATATCGATGCCGGCGCGGGCTTGGGAGACGGCGGTTTTGGCGAGGATGTCGAGCGAGGCGTCGTTGACGATCTCGTACTCGGTCTCGGGGGTGGCGCCGTTCACTTTTTTGACGATGCCGCAGTGACCGTGCGACATGTACTCGCAGAGGCAGACATCGCCCATGATAAGCAGATCGGGCACGGCGGCCTTGATGGCGCGAGCCGCGCGCTGCACGATGCCATCTTCAGCCCAGGCACCGGAGGCGGACTCGTCCTTGGTCTCCGGCAGGCCGAAGAGAATGACGGCGGGAATGCCGAGGGAGTGGACGGTGCGGCATTCGTTCACCGCCTCATCGACCGAGAGATTGAAGACGCCGGGCATGGAACCGACCGGCTTGCGGATGCCTTCGCCGGGACAGATGAAGAGAGGATAGACGAACCCGGCGGGAGTAAGCCGGGTCTCCCGCACAAACGAGCGCAAGGCTTCGGTGCGGCGCAGACGGCGTTGACGATTAATAGGAAAAGCCATACTGGAAAAGTATAGTCCTGCGGCGGCAATGGCAAGCTGTGATGAGGATCACAGGGGAGGAATCCTCGGCCGCGGGGTGGCTACACTGTGACATAATCCTGCGCATGGACTTTCCAAATGACTCCGAGTTGATCGAGTTGGGAGAATGTGATTCCGAACAGGAACTTCTAGTCGTGCGAGCGCTCCTCGAATCGGAAGGGATTGAATGCTGCTCCTGTCCGCTCTCGACGTCGGCAGCTGGCGTCTCAGAGCGCCAGGACGGAGGCTTAAAGCTGTACGTCCGAAAAGAAGACCTGTCTACCGCGCATGCGATCCTGGATGCTCCGCTTGAGAACCAGCCCGACGCATCCGACGACTCCGACGACGAGGATTCCTAGAACCTGCGAAGCGGAAGGCAGATTCGATGCTGGGCTTTCGTGTCACAATCTGATGCATGACCAGTGACCGATATCGCGATCAGGACGGCGCGGACTCCGAGCTGGTGGTGGTGGCTCAGTTCCTGCTGGAACAGGAGTTTCTGTTTGCGCGGGGGCGGCTGGAATCGGCGGGAATCGAGTGTTTTTGCTCCAATGAATACCTCAGCCGAATCAGCAGCGGCATCTATAACGGGATGACCGGCGGGATCGCGTTGAAGGTTCGGCGGGAAGACGAGGCCGATGCGCGCGCCATTCTGGACGATCCCGGTAAACCCTTCCTGGTGCGCTGAAAGGCATACACTCTTCGCATGAGCAACGAACGCCGTTTTGACCCCAAGAGTTTGGACAAGTTGGAGGCCCCGGATCGCGGCCAGCAGTTTCCGGTGGATGCGATTCTGGACGCCTCCGGAGCTTGCGGAATGCTGAACGTGGCCGACATTAGCGCCGGGAGCGGCTACTTTACCCTGCCGATGGCGCGGAGGGTGGCTCCGGGAAAGGTGTATGCCGTCGATCTGTCGGCGGAGCTGCTGGAGGTGATTCGCGGCAAGCTCGCGGCTGGCGGCGCTCCGAAAAATGTGGAGCTGGTGAAGGGCGAGGATGCGGCGACCGGCTTGGCGGAGGCATCGTGCGATTTGATATTTCTCTGCGCCGTATGGCATGAGATTGACGACCACGCTGCCGCCTTGCGTGAGTTTTCGCGGATTGCAGCACCCAACGCCAAGCTGGCCATTGTGGACTGGAGCCCGGAGGCGAGCCGTCCGCCGGGACCGCCGCTGGAGCATCGCATAGCCCGCGCGGAGGTGGAGCGGACGCTGGAGGAAGGCGACTGGGGCGTGGTGAAAAGCGACGTGGTCACCGATTGGAGCTACATCGTGGTGGGACAACGATAGCTTTGCGCTGAGGCACGGAGTACGGACAGGCGAGGGTTCGCTATAATCGCGGTGGTGTCGAGAACAGAAGAAACTGCCTTGTGCGGAAGGAATACATGCCGACTGACGTAGTTATGCCTCAGATGGGCGAATCTATCTTTGAAGGCACTATCACCAAGTGGCTCAAGCACCCCGGTGACAAGATCACGCGGGATGAACCTTTATTTGAAATCTCAACCGATAAGGTCGATGCCGAGATTCCGGCGCCTGCATCCGGGGTGCTGAAACGGATTCTGGCGCAAGAGGGACAGACGGTGGACGTGAACTCCGTGGTCGCGGTGATTGACGAAGCCGGGGCAGCGGCGGGGACGACTTCCGACGGTACGGCGGAGGCTGCGAACACGGTGGAGAGCAGCTCGGCGGGACTCGCGAACGCGGCTCCAGCGAGCGTGGCTCCAGAGAATCAGGATCGGGGCAGTGCGCCCGCGACTGCGCCCGACGGACCGGCGACCGAGGTGGTGATGCCGCAGATGGGCGAATCCGTCTTCGAGGGCACGATCACCAAGTGGCTGAAGAAGGTGGGCGAGCAGGTGGCGCGCGACGAACCGTTGTTTGAGATTTCAACCGACAAGGTGGACGCGGAAATTCCCGCCCCGGCGGCGGGCGTGCTGACCGAGATCAAGGCCGAGGAAGGTGCGACCGTTGCGGTAAACAGCGTGGTCGCCGTGATCGGCGGTACGGGGTGCGGCAGTTGCGCCTCCGGCGGCGGTGAAAGCTCCGCCGGCGGAGAAGCGTGGCCGCCATGCAATCCGCTGCAAACCAGGCACGACGGGCGCGCCGCAGGCTGCAGAGCGCGCGCCTGCCGCCGCAACCGGCGAGGAGGTTCGCACGTCTCCACTGGTGCGCAAGCTGGCCTCTGAGCACAACGTGGATTTGCGGCAGGTCGCGGGTAGCGGAGCCGGTGGCCGGGTCACCAGGGACGACATCCTGGCCTTTGTGGAGCGCGCTAAAACCGCGCCTCCGGCGGCAGCTCCGCCCGTGGCTGCCGCGGCTTCCGAAACGATTGCGGCGCCGGAAAAGATGCGGCGGCTCCCGCGCCTTCGACTCCCAACAAATTCGCGGGCACGCCCGGCGCGGTGGAACCGATGTCGGTGATGCGCAAGAAGATCGCCGAGCACATGATCGCCTCACGGCGCACCAGCGCACACGTGCACACCGTCTTCGATGTGGACATGACGCGGATTGTGAAGTTGCGGGAGAAGAACCGGAGCCGCTTCCAGCAATCTACCGGACTCAAGCTGACCTATACGCCATTCTTCATTCGCGCCGTGGCCCAGGGACTGCGGGCGTGGCCCATCATGAACTCCTCGGTGGAGGGCGACAACATTCACTACAAGCGCGACATTAACATCGGCATTGCGGTGGCGCTGGACTGGGGATTGCTGGTTCCGGTGATCAAGCATGCCGACGAACTCAGCTTTGTGGGGCTGCAACGAGCGCTGAACGATCTGGGCGAGCGGGCACGGAGCAAGAAATTGAAGCCGGATGAAGTAAGCGGTGGAACCTTTACGATCACCAATCCGGGGATTTTCGGAGCGAGCTTCGGGCTGCCCATCATCAACCAGCCGCAGGTCGCGATTCTGGATCTCGGGGCGATTGTGAAGAAGCCGGCGGTGATTACGGATGCGGATGGCAATGACAGCATCGCCATTCGCTACATGATCACGATGGCGATCGGCTTCGACCATCGGGTGGTGGACGGTGCGGTGGCCGATCAGTTCATGATGGTGGTGAAGTCGGTGCTGGAGGGGTGGAGCGAGCCGATTTAGCGAGGGGTGCGCGTAGAGAAAAAATTGGCGGCAGACCCGAAGGTCTGCCGCGAGTAATCAGGAGGAGTTCACCGTGTTCTGTCAGCTCAAACTGATACGCGACCTATCATGCCGCTGATCGCCATTCGCTACCATGCACCCCGCGGGTAGAAGTAGATATCGGCAAGAAAACTACACACTTGATTACTTCGGCATTTCTTTCACTTCACTTAAGACCGAAAGTAATTTTTCCGCATATTTCGGATCGGTCGCCCAGTGTTTGGCGATCTCGGCGATGAAGCCGGCTTCGTCGCCGCGCTTTTCGCGCGCCGCCTGCGTAAACCGCGCCGTGCAGAAGAATTCGATCTCTGCACTGGAAGCAATCCAGCATGGAGAGATACTTTGTGAACTCAGCCTCGACCGCGATGGTGGCACCGTGTTCGCATTCCTCGGTAGGCATCTGCACCCGGGCATGAGTGCCGTGGGCTTTGATTCCGAAATAGTTATTGGCCTGTTGGGAAAGCTTGGACTGGCCCCAGTTGCTCTCGAGCGAAGCCTGGGCCACGGTCACCATGGCCGGCATTCCGCTTTGCTCCGAGCTCTGGATGGCCGCCGCGTATGCTTGGCGCACAAACTCTTGTTTGGTCATTAGTGGTGTATCGTCCTTATCGAGTCCAGCGCAAGGTGCATGATGGTCAGCAATATTCCTGCGGCCACACCCAGCCCGGCGGTGCGTTGCAGCGCCGCTTCGTGCTTCTGGATTCTGACTTCCAGTTCCTGAATTTTTCCTTCGTTGCCGTTGCCGACGATCCAACGCATATGCGTTTTCAACTCGCCGAGATCCCGCAGGACTCGCTCTTCGAAATTTGTCATGGTCACACTTCCAGATTCAGCACGCTCGAATAGGGTGAATACTGCGCCGGAGTGCTGGCGTCGTACTGCCGTAGATAGAGGGTCTGGGTCACTCCGGTAAAGGGCAAGGTAATCGTCTGGCTGGTATAGCGGCCCAGCAGATTCCGGTTGGTGGTCATCCCCCATCCCCAATCTCCTTCGACGCGCACTTCGATGCCTCCGCCCGGAGGCGGGGCCGTGCCCACGTCGAGCGTCAGGGTGGTCGCGCTCCAGGTCGTGATGCGCGCATCGGGCAGTCCCGCGGGACGGGTCGAGACGTTGTCCTGCAGGTTGCTGGAAACTACCGTGAGCAGCGCGTTGTGCTGGCTGCGCGCAAAGTGGATGGTGAACGGCTGCGGCGCGTCATTGGCGAAGCGCAGATGGAATTGCGCGTATTCGTCGGAGAGGGTGGGGAAGGCGATCTCGACCTGGCGCACGATGGCCGGGAAACTCAGTCCCCAGGAAGCTGCCGTGATGTTCCATTGCTCGCCGGGCTGGACATCGCTTGCGCCCAGGGGAAGCGCTCCGGCCCAGCTCTGGTACTCGCCGCCGTATCCTGCCTGCGTCAGATCGTCGAGCAGCGCCCGCGCCGCCTGCTCGCAGTCGAGCGAAGTACGCGGCGCGGGAGAGGTAACGTGGACCACCATGGCACGGGTTCCGTTGTCTTCGCTGTTGGCCAGCGCCTGCGCGGCCGGCGCATCAACCACCCGGCCGCAAGCCAGTGCCTCGGTGCGGTAAAAGACTTCGATCTGCTCGTTCAGAACCGGCTCGGAGGCGGCGGTAAAGTACAACTCATCGGCCGTCAGGTAGCACTCGGCACCGGCCGCGACATCGCCAATGACACGGGTACGCCAGGGTTGTCCCGGGGGAGCGGATTGCACCCAGACGGCGCCGTAGTTGGCCGCTTGCGCATGACCCAGGGTGCAGCTCAAGTTCAGTCCCCAGAGCGGCTCGTAATCGGCATAGGCCGGCACGTTCTGGAGGGTTCCGTCGTAGATCACCACCTGCGGAGAGCTGGTCGTCGACGGATTCGCCGGATCGATTGCGCGCATGGTCAGCACCACATGGGTGGTACCCACCCAGACCTGCGAGGTGCGGGCATTAGCGCCGTTGCAAACACTGCTGGAATACACCTGTCCGGCGCGGATTGGCTCGGGATGAAAGATCAGGGTGCGAAATTCGTAGAGCAGATTCGGCGCGAGCTGAGCCCACCGAAGCATTGGTCACTCCGTTGATGACCGGACAGATAGTTCCATTCGTGACCATGACGCCGGCGATGCAGAAATTGGCGGCGAAGCCACCACTGAACAGACCGCCGACAATGCCCTGGCCGCTCGACGTAGCTGATGCCGGTCTGCTCCAGGATGTTCAGGCCGCCGATCTCCAGCCGGTCGCGGAAGCGCAGAGCCACGGCTCCCGCGCACGCCACGCCACCCGAGGTGAAAGTGAGCGGCGCGGGAGCATCGCTCACCCACTTGTCCGGGTCGAGGGCGGTGCCGCAGAAGTCGTCCTCCACCAACACCGTGGTCTTGGATTTGAACGCCGTCTTCGACAGGTAAAAGTACTTCTCGGTCCCGGTCGAAGTAATGCAATCGCGCCAATACATGGCGGGCTCGGTCTGTCCGACGACGGTAATGTCATTGGCCACCGGCGCCGCTCACGGCGATTTGCAGCAGCTCCGGCGAAAATCCTGGGTCGCTATCCGTAAGGGTTCGCGTTACTGCGCCCACCGGGGCCATCGCCAGGGCGCAATTGGCGGCAGAGAGGACGGCGCGCGCGCTGTTGGCGACCGCCCCGGCGGCGGCACTCCAGAGTTCGCCGGACTCCACCGTGATGCTTCCGGCACCGGTCAAAGGCTGGACGGCGGAGACATCGATGGCGGAATTCTCTTCGGCGGTCAGGGCAGAGACCGCTTGGCCCGCGGTATAGCCGCCCATCGCCACGTGCTCGCTCAGGGCGCGGCGATCCAATGCGGACAGCTCTCCCTTGGCGTTCAGCACGGCGCGGAAGACCGGCGCTCCCATGGCATTCCCCGGCGAATTCAAGTTGCGGTGCATGCTCCAGATATCCGCTGAACCACAACGCTCCCGAGCTTTGATAGAGACGCACTTTGCTGCCCGCGGCGGCAGGTATGCCGGTTCCCTGGCATAGCAGCCGCGCCGTCAGCACCGGCGGCTGGTTTAGCTTGCGTACGATTTTCGGCGGCGCCGCGGCATCGAGCTGCGCGCTGTAATCCGTCTCTCCGGCGCCATTCAAATTATCGATCGTTAGTTTCATCTCGCCTCTCACCCGCACCCTATCTGCGGCCTTCGCATCCAAAATCGAAAGGGGCGAGTGCTTCGCCCCTCTGGTCTATGTCCGACGCTGAAACCGCCGCCATCGTTTCACTGCAAAGCCAGCTGCGCCAGCGGCTCAGCGATCTCGGTTTGCCGTCTGGCTCGACGCTGGAAAATCTCAGCCGGCAGCTTGCCCACATTTCCGTTCTCGGGCGCAACTTCGCCGAGCATACGCTACCCTTGTTCCTCACCATCGCGCCGGAACATCGTGATTCACTGGCTCGCCTCAGCGGGTCGCTCAAGTGCGACCTGGACGAGCTGCGCGATGCCCTCACCGACGTTGAACCCGACCTGGCCGCGCTCATGCAACTACTCAACCCACGGTGAACCGGAGGTCGGAGTGGTTGGCGATCCGGGAACCGGTGATCCGGGGGCCGGTGGAGTCGATGCGATGACCGGGATTGCGGCCGGAATGTAGGAGCGGTAGCAGACCACGCTCTCTCCGTCATTCGCATCGGTCGATACCAGGGCCGCGAACTCGGCGTGCAGCAGGATCGCATTCACTCCAATGGCCACTGCCGTCGTGGTCTCTTCGGCCGGAGCCGACGCCTGCAGCCGCGGGATAGTAAAAGAACACCTGGCCGCCGCCGTTCTCCTCCAGCGCAAACAGCGCCGACCATTCCTGGAAGAAGCTCGCGCCCTCGCGATCCACGAATGCCATGACCTTCTGCACCCGCGCTCCGCTCGCCGGAGTGCCTCCCAGCAACGACGCGCCGAGTTGCAACCCGGCAGGGGTAATCGACGCGACCGATGCCACGTTGTAGCTCACGCGGCGTACCGCATCGGCATCGAGCTCCGCACCGGCGCCGGCCACGCCTCCGGTAATCCCCGTACCCAGGTCGGTGATCCCGGCGGCGTAATCCACATCCACCACCACCAACTCCCCAACCGTGTAGTTGCTCAACACCGAAGGGTCGAGCAGAATCTGGCTGGACGACGAACCCGGCAAGACCGGCTGGCCGGGCTTGGCAACCCCACCCGACGCACGCGAACCGGTGCCCGCGCTCTCCAGCACGTTCATGTGCTGCGAGCTCGCCGCCAACGCCATCTGCAGCTTGCCCCACTCGCAAAAATCCAGGCTCACGCGCGCGTCGATGAGGTTGCGGTATTGGGCTTGCGCCACGCCCGCCGGACCGCTCCGCAGCGTTCCCATGGTGGACTTGGCCACGCGCTTGAAGTTGCGCACCAGGCCCAAGGGCACCCATGGAGACTGAGGATTGTTCGGATCGAAGCCGAGCGACGGATCAAAGACGGTGCCCGTCTCCGTGCTCCGATTCACGGGAGCAAAATACGCGCGCACCTCCCCGAAATACTCCTGCACTCCGGTTGCCACCATTACGCCACCTCCGGGAAGAAGAACAGCCTGACCATTGCCGTTCGCTGCAATACGCCGTTGACTTCACTGGGCGAGTCCAGTACCGGCAAGGTCCAGAAGATGCTGGTTCCCAGCGCTGACGGCGGGGTCTGCGTGTAATCGTACTTTGGCGTCTGGCGCGGCTCGCACAACTGGAGCAGCTCGATGTCCATGGCGGACACAGTGCGTCCGCGATCGGTGCGCACCATATCATTGGTGCCCTGGCTGCCATAGCTCAGCTTGCAATCCATGAACATCAGCGGAGCGTCCGGCGATACCCTGCCGGCTCCCTCCCAATTCAGCAGGAAGGTCTCCAGGTATGTATTGGCCGGCACGGGAGTTTCATTCTCCACGGCCAAGACCGCCGGACGCGACGCGCCATCGAGCGTCACCGTCCGGGCCGGGTTCAGCACCGTCAGCCGGGCTGCCAGGGTCATCAGAAACGTGTCTTTTGCGGCCTGCATTTATTCCTCGATTTCCAGCTCGTAGAGCAGCTCTGCACCGCCGAAGCGTTTCACCATCACCGACACGATGCGGTACTCGGTTCCGTCTGCCCGCAGCATCGCGGTCTCCAAAGCTTGCTTGGCGGCGGCTTCGTCCGCGTCGATTATGCCTGCGCTGCCAAGCGCTTTCCGGACCGTGCCGCAGGTCATCCGGGCAAACAGAGTTTTCCCATTTGCCGTGGCCTGCAACAGCACCGGCTCCATCTCCACCTCGTTGACCAGCGGCGCCACCAGCCCGAGTCCGGTCTGCGTACTGGCCGTAACCGGCTGCGGCACCAGCAGGGATGCTTTGCCCGCGCCCACGGTGCGCAGCATCGCCTGCGCCGCGCGCTCCAACCCTGCCGCCTCCGCGCTCATGACGAGAGCCTCTGCGCCACAAACGGAGCGAGCAATCGCTTGACGTCGGCGTCGATCAGCGAGTCGGCGAAATACTGCAGATACATGGTGTCAATTTTTTGCTTGGAGACGTTCAGCGCAGGAGTTGCCAGCGCATTCTTCACCAGCTTGGCACAGGCCTGCTGCACGGCTTCGGGTACCACCGAGTATCCGGCCGTGTAGGTCAACTCCAGATCGCCCAGCACCGGGGCCAGCAGCCCGCTGCACACGATCACCTCGCCGCTCTGCAGATCCAGATCCAGCGAATTGATGGGCACGCTGAACCAGGTGTTGGGCGAGGTAAACGTCTGTGCCACCTCCGCCGCCAGTTCCATCGCTCCGGCCCACTCGCCTCCGCGTTGCGTGTAACGTCCGCGCGCCAGCACAATCGGCGATGCCACGCCATTCGGCGAGGCCAGCGGAAGATAGGAGAGCCTCACCGTCCTCGACCTGCCCACCCGAAATCGTTCCATGTACTGTGCAATGCCGAAACCGTTCCTCCGGCAATGGGCATCAATCAAATCTGACGCCGCACTCACCAGGCTGTCCGGAGTCGCCTCCTCCAGCCCGAACAGCGCATATTGTGCCGCTGACAGGTATGCCATCTTTTCTCTTTTCCCGCACTTTGGGGAGGGCTTCGGCCCTCCCCAAGCGCATCTGGATTACACTTCCGCTCTCATCCGTTCCCACCGGTCGCCGCCTTCCGGACAAGCAGAGAAACCGCCTCTTCGGCAGTTCCCCGGCTTGCCATCCGGATTAGCGGTTCACGTTCACCTGGGCGTGGGCAAATCCGGCACCCTTCACCACCACTGCGCCGAACTTCACGACCATCAACTGACGAGCCAGCGTACCGGTCAGTCCAAGCTGGAAGACGCGAGGATTGGCATCGGTCAGCCAGTGATACTCGATCAGGTCTTCAGTGACGATGAAGGCGGGAAGCACCGCCGTGCCACTGCCCGGAGTGCCGGTGTAGGGCAGCGCCCACTCCGGAATCAGCGGCAGTTCGCCAGCTTGCGTCGAAAGCGTCTTCACCGTCAGGCCGCCTTCCACCTTCGTGGTCGAGAGCACAACGTTGAACTCGGTCTTCATCTCGCGGTCGATCAGGTCCAGCAGCACCGGGTTGGCATAGATGGCAGTCGGACGAACCTCATAGTTGGAGTTCGACACCATGGCCGCAATTTGCGACTTCAACCCGTCCACGATGCTCTCGGTAGTGGGAACCGTGGTTACGTTGCCGCCGCCACCGATCTGAGCCGCTGCGCCGAAATACTGGAAGCTGGTGGGCGCGCTCAGCGAGGTGTCGTTGCCGTTCCACAGCGCAACGTCGTGGGTGCGCATCACACCCGTCACGGAATCGGCCAGATCCTTCGCCTGCAGGAAAGCGAACTGCTCCTGCTGGCTGCCGACTTCCATGTCGAACAGGTTGTAGTTGATCTGCGACACCAGGGCCTTCAGCGGCACCGAGAGTTCCAGACGGGTCGGCGAGTTGATCGACGCCACAATGTTGCGCGGATCGACAAAGCCGCTGGCAGCCGTGGGCGCGGGAATCGCCGTCTCTTCAAAGAAGCGCGACGGATGCCCGGTGGCCGGAACGTTCTTGATGCGCTGCCCGAAGGCGCCGCGGCGCCGTACGATGTCAAAGATCTCCGTCTGGTAACGCTCGACCTCGATGGCACCCGGTCCCATGAAGTCTGCGGCGGCGTGCAAATCCACGAATTGCGTATTCATTCTGTGTTTTCCTTCTCTGCCGGACCTGCCGTCCGGCTTCGTTATCCCGTTGCACTGCCGTGCCCCGGTTGTTCAAACTCTTCCCGCCATCTACCCGGCGGAGGTGTCACCTGCCACGCTTTAAGCGATGATCCCGGCGCGCGCCAGTTCGGCTTTCACCGCGATGCGCTGCTCGATGGTCAGTGCTCCCAGGGCCTTGGCCAGCGTGCCCGAGTCGATCTGCGTGCTCTCGCCGACGCCGCTCTTGGCCAGCAGCGCGCCCACCAGCGACCAGGGTTTTGCGTCCCGCGCGGTGCCGCAATTCACGATTCTCGGTTTCGAGCCTGGTCAATTGCGCGCTGGCCGCAATCTCGGATTCAGCGCTCTTCTCCGGGACTGGTTTTTCCACGGTGGCGATAATGCGGTCGATCTTCTGGTTGATCGCCTCGTACTGCGCCTCCAGCTTGCCGATGACCCGTTCCAGAGCCTGCGCCGCACTGCCCAGCTGCGCCGCACACTCGTCCATCGGATTCTTCTCCGCTGCACTGTTCTCTTCGTTCATTTCTTCTCCCCATAGAAAAAGCCGGCGGATTGCCGGCCACCCTTCGTTGCGTACATCCTGGTTTACTTCACCGCCGCGCCGCTACCTTCCGCGGAATCGCCTAGTCCGCCAACTCCACGTTCGTGCCCTGGTAAGCCGCCTTGTCCCGCAGCAATACCGCCGCGCCGGTGAAGGTGAAATCGGTTGCCACCCATACGTCGGCAGCGGCGTCCACCACCCGGACGTCGGCGATCTCGTAACTCATGCCCAGCTCACCCTTGCGCCGCGCCATCTCGTCGACCACCTCGGGAAAGTCGCGTTCAAACAGATAACCCGTGATGTCGAGGCGGTGAACTTTTCCCGCCGTCGGCCGCAGGTCGGCCGAGGTAATGATGCCGACCTTTCTCTGGGCATCGTGGCGGTCCAGCTCCGGCGCGTAGTCCACGGCCATACCCAGCAGCGATGGCAGAGCCCGCTCGGTTGCCTGCGCCGTCAACATCACCTTGTGCCCCCGTGCTCCGCTCGGAGCCCGGTCCGATGGCGCATTCGCCATCGTCAGCACTCCGCGAAAACTCCGCCGGTTGGGATGACCATCCACCCGCGGCATCGCCAACGCCATCGCTTCCCACTGCATTCTCATTGAGCCTCCGCCCCCGTGCTTTCCGTTGCTGCGCTTATCAGCCCGGCGCTTTCGAGCGGCTGCCACCCTCGCGCCGCCCGCGCCTCGTTCACCGTCAGTACCCCGCAGCCCAGTAGAATCTGGTCGATCTGCGCCTGCTCCAGCGGGTCCGTCGCATCCAGGTCGAGGAAGGCAAATTCCAGATCGTTCCAGCCCAACCGCTTAGCGATCGCATCGCGCGTGATGTGCTCGGCCAGCAATCTGGCGGTCGGCACAATCGCCGTGCGGAAGGCCTGGTCGGTCAACTCCAGGGCGGTCGAGCGATTGACGTCCGCCTCCACGCCCAGCAGCAGCGGCGGCAGGTCGAAGGCGCTGGCGATCACCCGGATCAGAAACTCCTGCCAGGCCAGGCGCAGATCCGCATCCGTTCCCACCCCGAAGCGCAACACCTCCGGTTTGTTCTCCGCCGTCAGGATCGGAACTCGCCCGGTGCCTTCAATCTCATCCTGCCACCAGCGAATCAAACGTTCATGCTGTCCCGGGTCCATCTCCTGCATCCATAGGGCGTACTGCACCACCGAGTTGCTCGCCAGTTTGGCGGCAAAGCGATGCGCTCCCAGGAATTCGTGAATGGTCTCAAACGCCACCTCCAGCCGTCCCAGTCCGAACGGCGTGTAGCTGCGCCCGTTCAGCCGGATGTAGGACAGTTCGTTGTCGTTCAACTCAATGCGCTGCCCCGGACCTACGGCGGAAGTCATCTGCACATAGCGCGGCGAATCCGGATCGCCGTTCCAATCCGTCCGCATCTGAATCGTCGCGCCGTCTACCGGATACAGGCCGAGCGGCTTTTGCGGATCACCGGTCAACCGCAGCTCCATTGCGCCATATCCGCCGACGATGATGTCCTCCAGAATCTGTTCGGCAAAGGAGCGAAACGAATCATCCGGATTGGGCTGCTCCAAGGTCTCCGTCAGCACCTGGATGCGCTGCTGCATCTCCTCGTCCAGCACGCGTCCTCGCCGCGGCTGGATGCGCCAGTTCATTCCCGCCACCCGGTCCTTGATGGTATTGATCGCCTTGCGCGCGATCGGCGTCTCGGCAAAGCGGCGCAGTGCCTCTGGCGTCCGCTTCGGCAGCAACTCCACCCGTGTTCCGTACGTCTGTAGAATCGACGGCAGCGGGGCGGTCTTGCGCTGTGGCGCCGAGGCATTGTTGCTCCCCAACACCCGCAGTCCCGCCCGCCGCACCGGCTCCCAGATCTTCTCCGCTATGCTCATTTGCTCTCCCGCGCCGGGTGCCTCCCCGCGCCAAATAAAAAAGGACGCCGCAGCGTCCTTTGAAAACTCTCGATTCAATCATCCATCTTTGGAACTTTGAAACCTTGAAACCTTGAAACTTTGAAACCTGTGCCTACTGCAGCCCCATCTTCTGCCGCACGCTGGCGGCAATCCGCGGCAGCTCCGCGGTCGTCGCCACCATGATCCGGCAGGCCGAAAGCGTTTCCAAGGCAAACATGGTGACATCGTCCTCGCGGTCCAGCTCGCTTTCCACGATGGCCGTCAGCGCGGTCTCCGCCTGCTCGGCCCGCAGCACGCCTTCCCGCAGCTTCGGATAGGTGAAGGCCAGCACCTTGGCCGCGTTCACGTCCGCCTCCAGCGAGAGCGCCTGGTACATATGTACCGTGCCGTTGGGCCGGTACGCCGCGTCGATCTTCAATGGATCGCCGCGATGGGTATAGGCGCTGGCCGCGATGTTGTGCCGCATCATCGCCCATACCCCCTGGCGCTCAAATTCGCCGCGCATGGTCTGGAAGATCTGCATCCTTCCGCTCACCGTGCGTCCGCCTCTTTTCGCGCGCTCCAGATACATCTCGGCCAGCCGCCCCAGCTCCTCCTGCGGCGAATCCGCCAGCACCGCCTTGGCCGGAGTCAGCCGGATGGCGTTCGAGAACGTGTCTTCCATCCGCTTCAGCAGCCATTCCTGGCTGCTCGCCCCCTCCAGAATCCGCTGCTTGATCTCCTGTTCCAGCCCTTCCAGCATCTCCACGTCGGCATCGGGGTCCAGGCACCGCACCCGCTTCCAGTCCTTGGTAAAGCGCACGTCGGCCCAGCCGCCGCTGCTCTCAAACAGCACGACCCCCACGTTCACAAACTCATCCTTCACCGCGTCCGGAACATACCGCAGCAGGAAGAACTCGCATTGTCGGCGCTCTTTCATCTCGGTTCCCAATTCGCGCAGCTGCCTTACCCCTGCATCCTACAACCCTATTCCGCCATCGTAACCGCCTTCGCAGCCTTCCGCTCTCCCGGCTTTCCTCAGTTCACCACATCCCTCCACTTTGGGAATGGCGCCCGGCTCGAGTTCCTGAACTCCAGGATGAGCGCGGCCACTCGCGCGCGCCGTCGTCCCAGGGCTTCCACCAGCCGCTCCAGCTCGCAGCTCTCGCCATACCATGCCGGCGGAATCTCCTCCGCGCAGCGCCACATTGCCTGCTCGTCCATGCTCTCGATGTTCGCGAGCCAGGGCTGAAAGCTCTCCCAGCCGGTCACCTCGCGATACACGTCATTACGCGCGTATACCCCACGCAGCGGCGAATCCGGAAAGGACCACTCGCCGGCGTTGAAGCAGTATCCCTGGTCGATAAACGATACCGTAAACTTCCGCTCTCGGCTCTTCTTCCAGAACGCCGCCTGCCGCCCATTGGCGTTGCAGGTCCATTTGTCCAGCGCCAGGATGCCGGCAAACGCGCCCAGGTTCCGCACCCGGTCCAGCAGATGCTCGGGCAGGTAGTCGTAAATCGTCCCCTCCATGGGCGGCACCACGAAGCGGGAGCCAAACTGCAGCCCCGGAGTGCACGCCTTCGAGCCATGCTGCAACTCGAAGCGCAGCTCCGGGGTGTGCTCGATCAGCCAGGAGTTAACCTCGATCACCTCCGTGGCCGGCACCGGCAATCCGGCCGCCTGCGCCAATCGCGTTGCCAGCATCTCGTTGGCCAGCACCCGCGTATGCTGCGGATTGTCCTGGAATTTCACCACGTAGAAGTTCCCATCCGAGCAGCGCATCAGATGACTCTGCGCGCCGCCCCGCATTCTTCGCACGTGCTGTATCGCCGCCACCGCCAAGCCTGCCCCCGAACTTCCGCCCTGAACTTTTCCCTCGCACTGTTCCTGAAGCTATACTCTAACCTGCCTGCCCCGCCCCGCCGTCCATCCCTGCCGCCACCCTTCTCTGGCCGACGCCACTGACGCCTAACCCACATCCCGCACCGCCAGCGCCATCGCCATCGCCATAATCGCATCGTCGTGCGATCCCTCGCCCGCCGCCACCCGTCCATCGGCGCCGCGCACGAAGGTCCGGCACTCCTCCAGCAGCCTCCGGCTCTGAAACAGCTCCGGACTGGTCACCAGAATCGCCCCGAAGCGTTCCAGCATCGTCGGACGGGTCAACACCGTGGTCACCCAGCCGGTAAAGCGCGGATTGCCAAAACAGCGGCTGATATTGTTCCACCCGCTCCAGCATCGCCAGCACGGCATGCCCATGATTGTTGCGCTCCACCACCATCAGAGCGCCGTTATATTCCCGTCCCAGCCGCGCCGCCTGCGTCGCCAGCTCCTCCGGCGTGTAGTGCCCGTAGAGCTCGGCGCATTGCAGTCCGCTCGCCCGGTCGATCACCTGGACGCAGGCGTAGTCGCCGCCCGAGCCCCCGCCTGCCGCATCCACCCCCAGAATGTACGTCCGCCCCACCGCCGGAGGAAGCCACACCAGGACACGTCCGTTTTCCCGGCTCTCCAGCGGAGCACTAAAGCCCGTGCATCCGGGCCTCGATCTTCGCCGTATCGAACACCGCCGACCCGCTGGCCCGAAAGCAGGTCGCCGGATCTTCGGCAAACTCCTCGGCCGCGCGTTCGCCAAAGTCATTCCCCACCTGCCGCCGGAAGGCAATCTGCTCCAGATCCAGCCCGAAGCTCTCCACCAGCCGCCGTTCCTCCGTGCTCAGCGAGCCCGCCAACAGCTCCTCCCCCGCCTGCCCGCAATCCGGTATCCGGCGTCCATCCACCAGGGGAAGAAGTGCCGCACGTATCCCGTCTCGTCTGCCCGGTGCCACTCGCGATAGAAGCACCCGCCCATGCCATTCGCCGTTGACTCCAGCACAATCTCACCGCCCGGTGGCACGGCAGCGCGCAGCGACGCCAGAACTTCCGCGGCGTTCGCTCCCCACCGTGCCACCTCCGAGCAGTGCAGGTTCTGGATCGTCAGTCCCCGTCCAGCGTTCGCGTCCCCCGCGGTCTCCACGCGATACTCGCTATCCAGCCCCGGAAACACCAACTGCCTCCGGTTTGACCTCGACCGCCGCAGCACCCGCTTCAGGTCCGGTGGCAGGTTTTCCACGAACCTGTGCACCAGGCGGAAGATTTCCTCCGCTGCCTCCTGCGTGTGCGCCACCTGCACCGTCAAAGTGCCGGGCCGGGTAATCGTGCTCAGGAAGAATCTCGCCGCCACCCACGTCGAGATCCCCATCTGCCTGGCCTTCAGCACGATATTTTTCGGCCCGCACTTCAATTCAAATTCCCGCTGCACCGGATTGATCTCCAGCGGCACCAACCGCCCGCGCTTGCTGCGAATCTGCAGCAGGCTGGACGCCAGAACCTCGCGATAGCTGCCCCGTCCTGCCCGCTTGTCCAGTCGCTTGCCCAGGGCCTTCAGGGCCTCCAGGTTCATCCCCTGCGTCTTTGCCTGGCTGGTCGCCGCCGCTCGCCCCATCGCCTTCATCCCCGCTCACCTCGCCGGGCGGCAGCGACCGGCAGGCCAGTTGCAGCCCTACCCGTCGCGTCAACCGCACTCAGAATCCCCGCCTCATCTCCACCAACAGCGAAAGCCAGCCCAAAGGCTGGCTCAATCCGCAGCTTAATCCGCACCCCCATGTCCAGCTCAGATCTTGATCCCGAGCGACTTGGCGAAGGCTTCAATCTCAGTCCACACGCTCTTGACGGCCGTGACCGTCTGCGCATCGAGGGTAACGCTGACTCCGCCCGCCGAGGGCCGCCGCCTGACCCGTGGCAATCGCCGTCCCCACCGCACCCAGCAAAGTCCCCAGACCGGCGATCACCATGGGACCGGCCGTCGCCGTCACGGTCTCGGCTTTGGTGAGAAACTTCAACACATCGGAAGCCGAGACTTCCAATCCCTTTTCCACATTCATGACCAGTGTGCTTGCACTCATCTCTTGCTCCTTATTTTGAAATCACCTGCGTTGCGGTTTGTGCTTCTACCTCGGTGACTGCCTTCGGAACTACCACCAGCAATCCTCTGGTAAGCTTGCTGCTCTGGAATACGCCCAACATACAAATCGCGGCCGAAATCATGCCCGTCGCCACCCCGATCAGCGCCGAGCCGGTCTTCAGCATCACCGTGCCGGCCACGAAGAGGAAGGCGACGGTCGCCGAAAAGCTGAGCGAAAACAGCAGCTTCAGCCAGAGCGCGACCGCCGACTGCTTCAACCGGCCGAGTACGAAATCCGCCAATCCCTGGAACGGGTCCATTGGTGATCTCCCCGGCTCAGGCGTCCTTGGCGAGTGCGCCAAAGACAGCGATACCGATCGCCACCGCCAGATGTTTCGTGTCGAGGTTGCCGGCATTGGCCCAGGCGTAAACCGCCGCCGAAGCCGCTCCCGCCACCGATGTCTTCCAATTGCTTTTCATATTCGCGGCCGCCTCCCTTGCGGCTCTCTCCACGCAGACCCGCGCCAGCCCGCTGTGCGGCAGGCTGTTTGCCGTCAACCTGCCGGCAACGGAGCGGCGGAAGCCGTCGACCTCCGCCGCTTCCACCTTTTCGTCGAGTTGTCTGTGGATTGGCCGCCCGCCTCGGTTGTGCGGACGGCTTAC
>CAVZYB010000040.1:0-75189 GCA_963779365.1 uncultured Acidobacteriota bacterium
CTGCGGGCAAATTTCCATAGCGTGGAACTATCTTTCTGGAGCGATTTAGAAAGCCTTAACGAACCTTTTAGTTGTCGTTTAGGTTCCCCCACATCCAACCCCGGTAGATTGATTGCTATCGGGAGCCTCGATAGCAATGCGCAAGGCCCGGGTGGGAGTAAGGCCGCTCTGGTCATGAGACTTACAGCGCATAACGATGGAACAAGGCAACACGCCCGGAAGAGCGTGAATGAAGGATTTCAATATGTCCAACAGAACAGTGAAGCATCTGACTTTGTCGTTGCGGTTGTAGCGTTAGCGTCAGCGTTCGCGATGGCGCAGTCAGCGCAGCCCCAAGTTCCAGTAAACCTGACGGGAACGGTGACCTGCGAGGGACGAATCACGCATCTCTATACATGCCAGAGGAACCAGACGCAGCAAACCTGCACTCTGGCCTGTGTGGAGCAGGGGTCACAGTTCGCGCTATTGGTCGGTGACACGCCGTATCTGCTCCAAGGCGACAGCCACGACCTGAAAGCTCTATGCTGGCGGAAAAGCGACGGTGACCGGAGTCGCCCTGAACGGCCAAATTGAGGTGCAGACAGCTTCAAATGCGAAGCACAACACGAACGATGTCGTGACATGCAGGTGCGATGGCACCCCTTGCGCTAAGCCAGGCCGCACGGATGCGAATCGCCGCGCTAAACGCGGCGGGTTGAAGCCCTCGGTCACATAGAACCGAGGGGTTTTATGCTGGGGGCGTTCGTCCCGCGAACTCTCGTGGCTGATCTTGGACCACTTCGTGTGCAGCGCTAAGCCGCAACCCCTATCCCGGGACTAACTGAGATAAGGGGTTGCTGTTTGCTCCCTTGCGGGTGAGATTGCTACCTATGTTGCACGGACTTATTTGAAGAAGTCAGCGTTCTTCTCCACAAAATTCTTTTTTTCATCCGGCAGCTCCTCGGCGCGAAAGATGGAGTTCTAGGACAGACCTCGACGCAAGCACCGCAATCAAGGCATTCTTCTGGATTAATGTTCAGCCGCACGTGACGTTGCCATGCAGCGTCGGTTTTGGCAGGGCGAATACATTCGTTAGGGCAAACATCGACGCATAGCGCGTCCTTCGTGCAGGTATCTATGATTACGTGAGCCATGGCGCTGAGGTCTCCTCTGAAGCGTTATGCCGACCGAACATCGCATCAGGCCAGATAAATTAGCTCATTTTGGTTTTATTGGCGCGTGACTGCCGTCACAACTCAACGGTTTTGCAACCAGCCAGCCCGGAGTGATGCCCGCCCCGGGCAATTTGTCACTGAATAAGAAGGTTCATTTGGCGGTTTCTCGAAGGCGGGGATGGCTCCTACCGAGTTCGGCCTACGCGCATGAGAGCCCGGCAGCGATACCGGACTCTCATGCAACTATTCTGGCGCTAGAATGCCCAGAACGGTCCTGCGGGAACCCCACTCGGCGGTGTCACGTTCCAGATCGCCGTGTAGACGTTGCGGCCTCGCTGCAGGTTGAGCCCGAGCAGGTGTAATCCATTGAACGCACCGATTACGTTCCGCGTGTCCAGCACGCGACAAGGAGTGACGGGAAACAGCGCCTGGCCGTCGGCAGCCTGGCCCACCGGCGCGAAGTACCCGTTGATATCGATCACCACGTCCGTGTTGTTGGAGCCCCGCCACGGTGATATCTCCACTGGCTCCCCGCTGGCACGATCGCGGCGTTTGCCACCACCGTACCGGGTGAGTTAAGATCAGAAACCCCCGGCCACGCTTGTCCGGCTGGCCAGGCGCTCAGGTAACCGAGTCCGAGTCCGTTTTGCGGAATCGCCGTAAGGTTCAGGGAATACGCTTGCGCAGTCGGAGGTATTTTGCACGTACTGGACAGAATGGAAGAGCACGACCTTGCCCATTCGTATTACCGACCAGCGACGGCCCGCCCAAGGGTGCACTTTCGGATTACGCGTGTCTGCGATGCGGCAGGGCGTCAGCGCATAAAACGCCAGCGCAGAGGTGCTGGTCGCGGGCACGAAGTAGCCATTGATGTCCAGCACGAGGTCAGTGGTATTGCTGGCGTATATGCTGATCGCACCGTTGGTACCAGCCGGAACGATAGCGGCATTTGCCTTCACCCGGCCATCGGAGTTCAGGGTCGAGGTGTTAGGCTGCGCCTCTCCGGTGACGTTGACGGAATAAGCCGCCGCCGTGGAAGGAACACCGCAGTCACTGTTCGGAATCACAAAGCTTCGTGAAGTCCCTCCTGCAATCGATGGGCTGCCAAACGAACCTATTGGATTCCTGGTATCCGCCAGGCGGCAAGGCGTCATGGGAACGAAGAGCAAAGCGCCGGGAGCGATCGACGTCCATTGGCTTACCGTAAAGGTGTCGGAGACCGGAGTCGCCGCAGCGTAGGTGGTATTACCAACCTGCGGCCCTGAGCCGCTGCCGTGGACGTATGCTGTTGCAATGGTGTTTCCCGAACCATCCCGCAGAAGCACTGCCCCGCTGCGAAGGCCCGCTGCCTTAGGCGTGAAGGTCACAGCTACCGTGCATGGAGCGCCGATGCCGTAACTCGTTTCCGCCGTGCAGGTTTCCACGGAGGTTTCTCCGCTAGAGACGGCGAATCCAGACCTGCAGAACCCTGCGTCAGTGCTACTGGGCTGCCGATGGCTCCGCCATTCGGGTGCAGAGCTTCACAGAGCCCCACTGATTTTTGAGTATCTGGCTGGTGGCATTAGCTTCTGGCCTCCTCGAGGTCATCAACCACCTAAACAGAGGACGCTTATGTACCGCGAGATTTTCAGGAAAATCTAGTCTGGTCTATCTATCTGTGCTTTCTGCAACTTATCGCTGTAGTCGATATATATAGCCTTCCACTCGGTGTAGAAATCGAAGGCGCCAACGCCGCCCTCGCGATGACCGTTGCCGGTCTGCTTGACGCCGCCAAAGGGAAGATGGACCTCGGCCCCGATGGTGGGCGCATTGATGTAGGTGATTCCGGCGTCGAGGTCGCGGATGGCGGCGAAGGCGCGGTTCACGTCCCTGGTATACAGCGCGGAGGAGAGGCCATATTTCACATCGTTGGCGATTTCTATTCCATCTTCGAGTGAATCGCACGGGATGCAGGATACGACCGGCCCAAAAATTTCCTCCTGGGCGATGCGCATTTTGGGGTCAACATCGGAGAAGACCGTGGGCTCGATGAAGAATCCGTGGGCGAAGTCGAGGCGGTCCAATCGATTTCCGCCGGAGGCCAGGCGCGCGCCCTCGTTTCTGCCGATCTCGATATAGCCGAGAACGGTTTCCATCTGCTGCTGGTTGACGACCGGGCCGACGTCCACGCTCTCATCCAGACCATTGCCAAGGCGCAGCTTTTGCGACCGCTGCACGAGTTCATCGACGAAGCGCTTGCATATGCCCTTCTGAAGAATGATGCGGCTGGTGGCCGTACAGCGCTGTCCGGCGGTGCCGAAGGCTCCCCATAGCGCGCCTTCGAGGGCCAGTTCGAGATTGGCGTCGTCGAGTACGATCATCGGGTTCTTGCCGCCGAGTTCGAGCGAGCAGCGCTTGAAGGTGCGGGCGCAGCTCTCGCCAATGATGCGGCCAACCTCGCTCGATCCGGTGAAGGAGATGGCGCGCACCAGGGGATGCTCGATCAGCGGCGTGCCGATCTCGGCGCCATGGCCGGTGACGATGTTGACGACTCCGGCGGGGACTCCGGCTTCGGTGAGCGCGCTGACGAAGTTAAAGACCGACAGAGGGGTGTCCTCCGCAGGCTTGATGACGCAGGTGTTGCCGGCGACCAGGGCAGGGAAGAGCTTCCACGAAGGGATCGCCATGGGGAAGTTCCAGGGACAGATCATGCCGATGACGCCGACCGGCTGGCGGGTACACATGGCGAACTTGTTGGGCAGCTCGCTGGGAGTGGTGAGGCCGTACATGCGGCGGCCTTCGCCGGCGAAATAGTAACCGGTGTCGATGGCTTCCTGAGTGTCGCCGCGAGTCTCCTTGAGGACTTTGCCCATTTCGCGGGTCATGTCGCGGGAGAAGGCTTCCTTCTGCCGCTCCAGAATGGATGCGGCCTTCATGATGATCTCGGCGCGGCGGGGGGCGGGCACGCGGCTCCACTTTTTGAAGGCGGCGTGAGCGGCCTGGACGGCGAGGTCGACTTCCACGGCGCCGGAGCGCTGGAAGATGCCGACGAGCTCGCGAGTGTCGGCCGGGTTGCGATTCTCACAGGTGTTGCCGGAGCTGGCTGGAACCCATTGTCCATCAATGAAGTTGTTGAAGGTCTTGGTTTCGGAAGCGGTGGTAGCCATGGAAGCGATTCTCCGGGAACGATTTAGGTGGGGAACGCTCGCTCTGCTGCGGTGATGCCGCAGAGCAGGCGAAACCATGAACCGGACATCGTAGTCGGTGGCGCGGGGCGGTGGCAAGTGCGGATTTCAGGGCTGGCGGATTTTTTTGCGCAATCCGATGAAATCGGCCGAAACTAAGGCCGTGGACCGGCTTCCGCGGGGTGGAGCGTGCTCGCAAATGGCTATTCAGCTTTGGTTTTACGCTAACGAAATTTACACGGCGGCCTTTTCCAGAGCGCGGGAGTAGTAAGATAAGGGATGAGTCCCGGCTAGTGCTCTTAACGCATTGGTATGCAGCTGTCCTACCCGTATTATTCTGAGAGCAGATCTAAGACTGAATTTTCCTGGACGGGAAGGGCTGGCGCCGGGGGGTGAGTTCCGCATGGGCGGCCTTGCTGGCGTGATACTTTTCGGACGGAAAAAAGAGAGACAGTAAAAAAGATGTCAAACAATGGCTTCCACACCGGTTCGCGTTTCGGGAATTTGCGTTCGTTATTCAGCATGTTCTCAAGCGACCTTGCAATTGACCTGGGCACGGCGAACACGCTTGTCTATGCGCGAGGCAAAGGCATCGTAGTCAACGAGCCCTCGATTGTCGCGATCAACAAGAACACCAACGAAGTGGAAGCGGTGGGCAAGGAAGCCAAGGAGATGCTTGGCCGCACGCCCGGCAACATCGTTGCCATTAAACCGATGAAGGACGGCGTGATCGCCGACTTCAAGATCACCGAAAAGATGTTGAACTACTTCATTCAGAAGGCGCACAACCGCAAGATGCTGGTGCATCCGCGAATCGTCATCGGCGTTCCGAGCGAGATTACGCAGGTGGAAAAGCGCGCGGTCATGGACTCGGCGTATCGCGCCAAGGCCAGCGAAGTGCATCTGGTGGAGCAGGCAATGGTGGCCGCTATCGGCGCGGGTCTGCCGATCACCGAACCCAGCGGCAACATGGTGGTGGATATCGGCGGCGGCACCACGGACATCGCGGTGATTTCGCTGAGCGGCATTGTGTATTCGCGTTCGGTTCGCATGGCCGGCAACCAGATGGACGAAGCCGTGATGAACTACCTGAAGCGCAAGTACAACCTGCTGATCGGCGAGCGCACGGCGGAACAGATCAAGATCGAAATCGGCTCCGGCTATCCGCTGGAGAAGCCGCTGACCATGGAGATCAAGGGGCGCAATCTGATCGAGGGCGTGCCCAAGACGATTACCATCGACGACAGCGAAATTCGCGAGTCGCTGAGCGAATGCGTGGGCACCATCATGAACGCGATTCGAGTCGCGCTGGAACGCACCCCGCCGGAGTTGAGCGCCGACATCAGCGACCGCGGTATCGTGCTCACGGGCGGCGGCGCGCTGCTCAAAAATCTTGACAAGCGCATTCGCGAAGAGACCGGTCTGCCGGTTTCCATTGCCGATGATCCGCTGGCCAGCGTGGTGTTGGGCACAGGCAAAATGCTCAGTGACTTCAAACTTCTGCGCAAGATCAGCATCGAGTAAAAACACAGGCGGCCGGAGCGGTGCTCCGGCCTTGCACTTTGCGGGGGCGGTGAGCTGCCGGCAGGCGCAAAGCTCCGCTCGACGGTGGTTATGGCCAGGGATGCCGCGGGCGATGAAGGCGACAGCACTGAAAATCTGAACTCATGAATTTTTTCTCGCGGCACAAGAATACGGTGGTCCTGGCGACGGTGCTGCTGGCGCAGTTTCTGGCACTGGCGGTGCAGGTGAAGCGCCAGACGGCAGAGGGGCCGGTGCGGCTGATCCGGTTGCTGACCGTGAGCGCGTTTGCGCCTTTCGAGCGCCTGTTCATTTATTCGGGCGAGAACGTGCGCGGAGTCTGGACCAACTACATCGATCTGCGCAATGTGCGGAGCGAGAACGCGCGCCTCAAGGCTGAATCCGAACGGATGCGACTGGAGCGCGCCCGAGAGCAGGAAGACGCTCGCCAGGCGCGCCGCATACAGGCGCTGCTGGGATTCAAGGAACAATGGATCGATGCCACGGTCGCTGCCCAGGTGATCGGAACCAGCGGCACCGAGAGCTCGCGCCTGCTGTATCTCGACAAGGGAACCAAGGACGGCATCCGGCCGGACATGCCGGTGATTACGCCGGACGGCGTCGTGGGCAAGGTGCTCACTGTCTACGGCGAAACGGCGCAGGTTCTGTTGATCAATGATCCGACCAGCGGCGTGGGCGCCATCCTGGTGAACTCGCGCCTGCAAGGCATTGTGAAGGGAACTTCAACCGGCGAGGTGCAACTCAACTACATCATGGGAGACGAAGCCGTGCAGCCCGGCGAGGCGCTTGTAACCAGCGGCGGCGACCGGGTCTTTCCCAAGGGGTTGCCGATCGGTACCGTAGCCAGCGTGTGCCTGGGACGCAACCTGTTTCTCGAAATCAAGGTGAAACCGGCGGCGGATTTGGATCGCCTGGAGGAAGTACTGGTCATCACCGAGCAGAAGGTGCGCGCGCCGGACACCGCCGGCCTGGGGCCGATTCGCGCCTCTGATATTCTTGCGGAGCATCTGCCCGGAGTTCCGCAGCCGCCGCTCGGCGTTGTACCGCCGGCGCAATCCGCGCCTGGTGGGCAGCCTGCCACGGGAGCAGGTGCGACACCGCAGAGCGCGCCGCAAAAGCCATTGACGGCCAAGCCGCAGACGGCTGCGCGAAGCCGCAGGCGCGAACGCGGCCAAGCCACCAGTCGCAAAGCCCACTAGAGTAACCGTGGCCGCGCCCACGGCTGTTCAGAAGCCGTCCGCGCCGAAGCCTGCAACGCCGAAGCCGGTGTCTGCGAGTGCGAGTGGAGCGAAGCCCAAGCCTGCTGGAGCAAGCGCCAGCGCGCCCAAGGCTGTTCAGAAGCCGTCCGCGCCGAAGCCTGCAACGCCGAAGCCGGTGTCTCCGGGTGCGAGTGGAGCGAAGCCCAAGCCTGCTGGAGCAAGCGCTGGCACAACCACGGCCGTTCAGAAGCCGTCCGCGCCGAAGTCCGCAACGCCGAAACCGGTGTCTGCCGAGTGCGAGTGGAGCGAAACCCAAGCCTGCTGGAGCAAGCGCTGGCGCGACCAACGACCGTCCAGAAGCCGTCCGCGCCGAAGTCCGCAACGCCGAAGCCGGTGTCTCCGAGTGCGAGTGGAGCGAAGCCTGCCGCCGGTGAAGGGACACGTCCACAATGAGAGCCATGAATCTGAGCTACACATCGCGCGAGCAGGTGGAGGTTTATCGCTTCTCCTGGCTGATGTCGGTGGGCTTGCCGTTGCTGCTGGTGGGATTGCAGGCGTTTATGCCGGTGAGGCTGCCCTTCTTTCGGATCTTCGATTTTGGATTGTTACTCACGATTTTCTTTGCGGTCTCGCGGCGAAGCCAGTTGAGCGGAACGCTGACCGGTGCTGCCATTGGATTGCTGCAGGATGCGTTCACGCACACGCCTTTCGGCGTATTCGGAATTGCAAAAACGCTGGTTGGCTACGGCGCCTCATCGATTGGAATCCGGATCGACGTGGAGAATCCGGGCTCGCGTTTCCTGCTGGCATTTTTCTTTTACGCAGTGCATCAGGCAGTGTTCGTGGCCATTGAGCGTGAGTTGATGGGGCAGGCGATCCATCTTAATCTAGGACAAGAGGCGGGAGCGGCGGTTGCTAACTCGGTGATGGCAGTGTTTCTGTTTGCGTTGTTGAATCGCTTCAAGATCAGGGATTAGGAATATTCGGGCTGCAATCACCATGTATGGTCGCGAAGAAAAAGTTCCACTAATTCGTCTGGCGATGGCGCAGTACATCATACTGGGCATTTTCCTGCTGCTGGTGTTTGGGCTCTGGCGTTTGCAGGTGCTGCACTCGGACTACTACACCAGCCTGGCCGAGCAGAACCGGGTGAAGGAAGTTCCGATCCTGGCGCCGCGCGGCAAACTGCTGGATCGCGAAGGCCGTCCCATCGTCGATAACTATCCTTCGTTTTCGGCGCTGTTGCTGCGCTCGCAAGGCAAGATCACCGACTCCAACCTGGATGCCATCGCCGACGGATTGCATCTGGATGCCGCCGACCTGAAGGCGCGAGTGAAGCGGCTCTCGGCCATGCCGGGCTATCAGCCGATCTTCATCAAATATGACATCACCCCGGACGAACTCGCCTTCGTCGAGTCGCATCGCAATGAATTTCCGGAGCTGGATACGATCACCGTGCACCGGCGTCTCTATCCGAAGAACGGATTCATGGCGCACCTGATCGGCTACGTCGGCGAGGTCAGCGAAGACATGCTGAACAACCCGCGCTTTGAACTGTACAACTCCGGAGACGTGGTGGGGCAGAGCGGTGTGGAAGCCGAATACAACGACATGCTGATGGGCAAGAACGGATCGCGGCGCGTGCTGGTGAACAGCAAGGGGAAAGAAGTCGGCGAGTTGAGCGATACCCCGGCGATTCCCGGCAAGGCACTGCAGTTGACCATCGATCTGGACTTGCAGATCGCCGCCGAAGAGGCGCTGGGAGACAAGCCGGGCGCGATCGTGGCCATGGACCCGAAGACCGGTGAAATTCTCGCGATGGCGAGCCGTCCGACCTTCGACCCGAACGCATTTGCCGTGCGCATCTCGCCGAAGGAATGGAACGGCCTGCTGACCGATCCCGGCAAGCCACTGCTGAACAAGGCAATCCAGGCGCAGCTGGCGCCGGGTTCGGTGTTCAAGATCATCATGAGCGTGGCGGGCTGGCAGGAGGGCATCGCGCAGACACTGCACGTGAACTGCGGCGGCGGCGCATCGTTTTACGGCCGCTACTTCAAGTGCTGGGTCAAGGGCGGGCACGGTTCGGTGACTCTGACCAAGGGCATCTATCAGTCCTGCGACGTTTACTTCTACACCCTTGCCGAGCGGCTGGGCATCGAGCGCATTGCAAAGTACGCCACTGCTTTCGGACTGGGGCAAAAGACCGGCATCGATCTTCCGCAGGAAGTCAGCGGCGTGATGCCGAGCGAAGAGTGGAAGCTGAAGAACTACCGGCAGAAGTGGTTTGCCGGCGAGACGATTTCGGTCGGCATCGGACAGGGCGCCGTGGCGGTGACTCCGGTGCAATTGATGCGCGCGATCAGCGCGATCTCGATGGGCGGGCATATGGTGCGTCCGCACGTGGTCTTTCCGGATAAGGTTCCGGAGACCTATCGCAACGCGCTGCATTACACGGAGACCAAGGAAATTCCCATCGACCCGGAAGGCTGGGAGACCATCACCGACGCCATGGGCGAGGTGTTGCTGCCCGAGGGTACGGCGCCCAGCGCGCATATCGCCGGCATCGATATTGCGGGCAAGACCGGATCGGCGCAGACGATCTCCAACGCCATGAAGGCCAAGATGTCCAACAAGGAAGCCTACAAGGACAACGGATGGTTCGTCGGCTTCACCCCGCGCCGCGAATCCGGACATCATCGTCTGCGTTCTGTTTGAGGGCGGCGAGCACGGAAAGCTGGCGGCACGGCTGGCGACCCAGGTCATCAAGGCATACGAGGACAAGAAGAATCACAAGCCCATCGAGCACCTGAAGCCTCCGTCGGATGAAGCGGACACCGGAGGAGCAGACGCCGGAAGCCCGCCCGCCACCAGCCCTCGACCGAAGTGACTGGAATGTGGAGTGATGGCGGCAGCGACTCCGGACGCCTGCAGGCAGCCCGCTTCCGCGCGGAACCGACAGAACGCGAATTTCCACCGCGCCGTGGCGGCGCCGGGGATGGAGCAGTTTGCGCAGAATGCGCCGCCACGCGCCCAGGGCGATCCGCCGCAGCCGAAGCAGCGTGCATCGTGGCGGGACTTGCCCGGAGTGGTGGCCGCACTGCCGGAACCTTCGTGGCGGGCAGGAGTTGGACATTGAGCCGCTACGTACGCTTTCGCGATTTCGACTGGGTGCTGCTCATCTTTGTCCTGATCATCTGCATGCTTGGCGTGTCGGAGATCTATTCGGCGACCCTGCACACCAAGTTCGAGGGGATGCACATCAAGCAGGTGTACTGGATCGTGGCCGGAGTGATCCTGATGTTTCTGGTCAGCCTGATCAACTATCAGGCGCTGCTGGAGCTGGTGCCATGGATGTACGGCTTCAGCCTGGTCTCGCTGGTTTCGGTGCTGCTTTTCGGCAAGCGCTACCTGGGCGCAAAGCGCTGGATCGATTTCAGGCTCTTCCACTTTCAGCCCTCGGAATGGGTCAAGCTGATTCTGATCCTGACCATGGCGAAGTACTTTGCCGAGTACCGGGAAAACGATCTGCCGTTCCGCGAATTGGTGAAGGCCGGACTGATCGTGCTGTTCCCGATGCTGCTGGTGTTGAAGCAGCCGGACCTGGGCACGGCGCTGACCTACATTCCGATTGCGATCATGGCGCTGGTGCTGGGAGGCATGAGGCCCAAGCACGGGATTGTGCTGCTGGTGATCGCGGCCGTGCTGATGCCGGCCATGTGGAAGTGGGGTCTGAAGCCCTACCAGAAGGAGCGGCTTTCCACCTTTGTTGCGCCGGAGGCGGATTCGCGCGGCTCGGGCTATCAGGTGATTCAGTCGCTGGTGGCCGTGGGCTCGGGCGGCGTCTGGGGCAAGGGCGTGGCCAAGGGAACGCAGACCCAGGGGCAGTTCCTCCCCGTTCCCCATACCGATTTCATCTTTGCCGCCTGGAGCGAGGAGCATGGCTTTGTGGGCGCGCTGGTGGTAATGCTGCTATACTTCGGGGTGTTGATGCGTTTGATTCATGACGCACAAACGGCGCCGGACCGGGCCGGAGTCTTCCTGATTATGGGAGTGGTCGCGGTGCTGGCGTTCCACGTCTTGGTGAACGTGGGGATGGTTGTGGGATTCATGCCCGTGACGGGTATTCCGCTTCCATTGATGAGCTATGGAGGATCGTCGATCCTGTTTACGTTCCTGGCGCTGGGCATTGTGATGAACGTCCGCATGCGCCGGTTCGTGAATTAGGATGACGCGTAAAGCGCAGCGCAGGCTCTGGAACCACGGAAGCCCTTCGCTGCGTCCGCGCCAAGCCTTGACGACAAGCGAGGCTCGCGGAAGCACAATTTTTTGCAAAATCCCAGGAGAGCCGCCGGAACAAGGCGGAGGGAATGGGTCTTCGGCGGTGATCGCCGGGGCTTTCGGCGGGGGAATTCCCAGGCCGCTTACACGAGATGGAGCCCTCGATGGGAGGGCAAAGCCGGCAAGTAAGGCAATCAGGCCGGTCAGGATTGAAGAATTGCGCTGCGAAGCAAGGGCAGGGAACGGCCCCATCCGGCATTCCGAAAGCTGAAGTTCCAGGAATGCGGGAGAGAAGTGGCCACAAAACCCAGGCGTAGCGCAACCGGACCGGGTGCAATAGACCCGGGGAGTACGGAATCGGTGCATAGGTTCACATCAAACGCAGCCGGAGCCCTGAATGGCGCAAAGCGCCACGGCGGAACTGGCGGCATGATCCCCTCAAATCAGTTGAGCGGGCGAACTCCGCTCCGTGCCCTGGCAGACAAGCCAGCGGGCGCGGCGCGATGCATTGATCTTCAATACTGACCACCCTGCCTTCGTGCTTCCGGCTCACAACAGCCTGCTCATTGCGAGCAGGCCGGGAGCGAAAATGAACAAAGAACTGTACGTTTCAACCACGCCCCATGAAACCAAGGTGGCGCTGGTGGAAGACGATCAGCTTGCCGAGGTGTACTTCGAGCGCGAGAACGAGTACACCCTGGCCGGCTCGATTTACAAGGGCCGCGTTACCCGCGTGCTGCCCGGCATGCAGTCGGCATTTGTCGATATTGGACTGGAACGCGACGCGTTCCTCTATGTCTCCGATTTCCTGGAACTCCAGGACGAAGACGAAGACGGCGAATTTGGCGATGTGAAGGTGACCGGAGCGACCCTGGCTCAGGCCAACGGTCTGATCCTCGCCGAACCGCAACCTGCCGAAGAAGAAGATTCCGAAGAGCCCCAGGAAGAGGCCGTCGCCGAAGGCGAGGATGCCCAAGGCGAGGGAAAAGATGCTGGCGCTCCGCGCTGGCGCGGACGCCGCCGCCGCCGTGGCAGACGGGGCGGACGCGACCGCATGCCGGGCGACCGTCCGGTGAGGCGCAGCCTGGGACCACGGATTCCGAGGTGGCGAACGAGCTGGAGAGCGCCGCTGATTCCGAGCCATGCGCCGACCGAGCGCGAGGCTGAAGCCCCGGCTCCCGTGAGCCGAAGCGGCGCGAACTGCGCGGCTTTGAGCCGCGTGGACTGGTGGTTCACGGCCTGGCCCGCACGTGTCGAAGAGCCGGACGAGAGTTGCGGCGTGAGGTGATTCCTGAGACGATTCCCGAGAGTTGTAGAAGAAGCGCCTGCGGAAGCGAAGCCTGCTGCCCCGGCGGCGACAGCCTACACGCCGATGCTGCTGCCCGGTGAGTCGATTTCGAAATACAACCGCGCCGATGGTGAAGCCCCGGCGCCGGCTCCCGCGGCGGAGAGCGGTGCGAGCGAAGAATCGGATCGCGGCTATGGCCGCGGCCGCGACCGTGATCGCGGTGGTGATCGCGACCGTGGTGGACGTGGACGTCGCGGGGATCGTGACCGGGATCGTGGCCGTGGTCGCGACCGGGAACGCGAGCCGCGCGAGTCATGAGAGCTCTGCTCTGCCGGAGAACTACACTCCGATTGTTCTGCCCGGCGAATCGATTTCAAAGTATCGCGGCGTCGAGCCAGTAACGGTTCAGGAGCCGACGGAGGCCACTGCCTCAGGCCGAGCCGGATATCGCATTGGAAACCGCTTCGGTCGAAGCCATGGAAAGCGCTGCTCCGGTCGAGCAGGCTGCTCCTAGCCAGCCCGAGGCGGCGTCCGATGAGCCTTTGTCCAGCGCCAGCTATTCTGGGGTGAGCGGTCACCCGTCCCTGACCCAGCGTCACGCGGCCGAAGTGGAAGAGGGCGAGGCAGAAGCAGCAGCAGAACCGGCGGAGCTAACGCCGGAAGCGACGCATGAGACAGATCACCGGTGGAATCCGAAGCCGCCGGGCAGACTGCGTTTAGCAGCGAGCCAGCGGCGGTTATTGAGCCTCCCGTTGCCGAGGCACAGCCCGAGACAGAGCAGGCCGAAGCAGCGCAAACCGAGTCAGCACCCGCGGAAATCGCGCCATCCGGAGACGTGCACAGTGAACCGGTTCATGCGGAAGCGGTGCCGGCGCCGAGGAAAGCGAAGCCGAAGCAGGGGAGCGCGGCGCGGTCCGTCATTCCTGGCGTGATCGCGTTTCAAAGATCTTCGGTGCTGGCGACGAAGAAGCTGTCGCCGCACGACGAGCAGCAAGAGACTCCGGCAGACACGAATCAAGTCGAGTTCGCAGCCGGAGAGCGACAGGCCAAAGTCGAAAGTTCGCCTGAGACGAAGCGAGGCGGCAAAGAAGCCGCCGGTATGCAGCCAGTCAGTTGGGCAGCTTTGTGATCGAGGGCGGCCACGTCGAGCACGAAGAACTCGATGAGGAAGAGACAGAGATGCCGGCTCTCGCCGAGCACTTCGACCGCTATGAAGAGAGCGAAATCGAAGAGGACGCCCTCGACGATGGCAACGGCTCTCAGATCGGCGCTGCGGTTCGCGAGAGCGGCGAAGAGAGTGAGCTGGAAGACGAAGAGTACGACTTCGGCGGCGAGGAGTTCGAGGAATCCGAGTTGCTCGCCGAAGAATCCGAGCGAAGAAGAGGACGAAGGCGACGAGCCGGGCGAGACTGAAGAACCCCGAGGTTGCAGCCGCTCCCGAAGCAGGACGCCAGCGTCCGGAGCGCTTCGATCGCCGCGAACGTCGCGGACGCCGTGGCGCACCTCCACCGCGTGGTGGGTGGACGGATGCGTCCGCGGCAGCAGTCGCGCGCGCTGCCTCTGATCAGCGAGTTGCTGAAAGAAGGGCAGGAGATTCTGGTCCAGATCGCCAAGGAGCCGATCGGCAAAAAGGGCGCCCGCATCACCAGCCACATCGCGCTTCCCGGCCGCTTCCTGGTGTACATGCCGACGGTGAACCACATCGGCGTGTCGCGCAAGATCAGCAGCGAGGAAGAGCGCCAGCGCCTGAAGCGAATCGTCTCCAGCGAGCGCGAGAACGGCCACGGCGGCTTTATCGTCCGCACCGCGGCTTCGAATATCAAGGAAGACGAACTGCGCGCCGACATTCGTTTCCTGAAGCATCTGTGGACCGAAATTCGCACCCGCGCCGAGTCCAGCAAGAGCCCGTCGCTGATCTATCACGATCTGAATCTGGTGGAGCGCATTCTGCGCGATCAGGTGACCAGCGACTTCTCGCAGATCTGGGTGGACAACGAAGGCGAGTACGAGCGCGTCGTGCGCTTTGCCTCGCGCTTCCAGCCGAACCTGGTGCGCCGCATCAAGCTCTACACCAAGGACACGCCGCTTTACGAGCAGTTCGGAATCAACGAGGAGATCAACAAGAGCCTGAAGTCCAAGGTGTGGCTGAAGAGCGGCGGCTACATCGTCATCAACCAGACCGAGGCTCTGGTGGCCATCGATATCAATACCGGCAAGTACGTCGGCAAGACGGCGCGCCTGGAAGACACGATCGTCAAGACCAACTGCGATGCGGTGAAGGAGATCGTGCGCCAGATTCGCCTGCGCGACCTCGGCGGCATCATCGTCGTCGACTTCATTGACATGGACGAGCGCAAGAATCGCCAGAAGGTGATGCAGGCGCTCGAAGAGGCCATGAAGTCCGATCGCGCGCCATCGAAGATCCTGCAGTTCAATGACTTCGGACTGGTGGCCATCACGCGCAAGCGGGTCAAGCAGTCGCTGGAGCGGACCCTCGGCACGCCCTGCCCCTATTGCGATGCCACCGGCTTTGTGAAGTCGGTGCAGACCGTGTGCAACGAGATCTACGTCGAGATGCGCAAGGTGCGCCGCCACGTGGAAAGCAAGGAAGTCATCCTCCGCGTGAATCCCGAAGTCGCCAAGGAGTTGAAGGG
The DNA here is from genome assembly GCA_963779365.1 of uncultured Acidobacteriota bacterium. Lineage (GTDB taxonomy): Bacteria > Acidobacteriota > Terriglobia > Terriglobales > Acidobacteriaceae > TOLSYN. The sequence goes on from CAVZYB010000040.1 coordinate 15,280, forward strand.
CGGCAACGGAAAATGGCTGCAGGAGATGGAAGAACTGATCGGCCATCCCGTCCTGGTGAAAAGCGATGCGCAACTGCATCAGGAGCAGTTCGACATGAACTACTAGCCGGCTTCTGCGGCAATCAGCAAGTCAAGGTGCCCGCCAGATGGACATGGCGGGCACTTCTGTTCATGACAGGACACAAATAACGGCTGGACGCGAGGCCCAACGTATGTTACACGGAAGCGCTTTCTGTCGTGGTCGGGTCCGGGTCATCCACACGAAGGAAAGCCAAAGGTCGATGCCCTTGTACATGGAGTACATGGCTGGACGCTGATTCCGAGGGCTTACGGCCCTTCGTAATACGTACTCTTCATACTCAGCATCCTTTGGATCACTGCCCCAGCATCTTGTGGTGTATGTTCGTGTCAGCTACAAAGGATTGCGAATTGAGGACCGGTTCAGTACCGGAATAGGCTGAAGATACCGGATATCTTCCGGCTTTTGCCGGAAGTTCAGGTTGACTTGGCCGCCCTGAACTCTGCTATAACCAGCGCGTAGCACTCCCCCCGAGAAAGCAGAGGAATTCTCCTCGCAGGCAGCAGCACGCCTGATGGGAGGTTGATTGGCAGGCGCCGCCGGTCGCCTGACGGCCGGGACTGCCAGGTCGGGAGATTCGATCTTGGTATATGCGGGCTGGTGGCACTTGAAAGGGCAAAAGAGTTATGTCCGATTCGCCTGAAGTGATGAACATTCGGCAAGCGTCCGAGTATTTGGGCGTGAGCCCGGACACGCTCTACAAGTATGTGTCCGAAGACAAAATACCGGCGTTCAAGCTGGGCAACCGCTGGAAGTTCAAGAAGGCGTTACTCGATCGCTGGATGGAAAGCAAGAGCAGCGGGGGAGAAGGCACGCTGAAAAAGAAACCGCGAGCGATTCGTACCACGGCGGTGGGGTAAAAGAGGGTGTCCGCTTATGTTTGGTCTTAGTTTTGGTTCGAACAAAACGATCGTCGGCCTGGATATCGGGTCGAACAGCATCAAGGCCGTGGAACTGCAGCGAAGCCGCGGCGAGGTGCTGGTGAGCCATTTAGGCGTGGAGCCTCTGGCCAGCGACATCGTGGTCGACTCCATGATTGTGGATAGCGGCAGCGTGGCCAGCGCCATCAGCAAGATTTTTGCCGAGCACGCGTTCAAAGCCAAACAGGTGGCGACCTCGGTCAGCGGCCATTCCGTGATCGTGAAGAAGATATCGATGCAGACCATGGACGAACCGGAGCTGGGCGAGGCGGTACGCAATGAGGCCGCGCAGTACATACCGTTCGACATGAGCGACGTAAACGTCGACTACCAGGTCCTTAGTGACAGCCTGGACGGCCCGACCATTGACGTTCTGCTGGTGGCCGTGAAGAAGGACAAGATTCTGAATTACACCAACGCCCTGCAACTTGCCGGGCGGCAGCCGGCCATCGTTGACATTGACGCTTTCGCCCTGCAGAACTGCTACGAATACAACTACGACCCCGGCTCCAAACTCGACCGTTGCGTTGCTGAACATTGGCGCCAGCGTGATGAACATCAACATCGTGCGCGGCTCGATTCCCCTGTTCACTCGCGATGTCAGCGTGGGCGGCAATCAGTACACCGATTCGCTGCAGAAGGAACTGGATCTGAGCTTCGAAGATGCCGAAGCACTGAAACTGGGCAAGAAGGTCGGAACGGTGAGCGAAGACGCCAAGCTGCCGATTCTGCAGCAGGTGACCGAAATCATCGTGCTTGAGATTCAGAAGACATTTGATTTCTTCCGCGCGACCGCCAGCGGTGAACACATTGAACGAATCTACATTGCGGGCGGCTCGTCGCAGGTTCCTGGACTGATGGAGGCTCTGCGGCAGGAATTTTCGATTCCGGTGGATCCGATGAATCCGTTTTTGAAGGTCGTGCCGCCCATTGGCGAAGGCGCGGATCTGATCGAGCGGAATTCGTCGCAGTTGGCAGTGGCCGTGGGATTGGCCCTGAGGAGCTTTGAAAAACTATGATCCGGATCAATCTGCTAGGCACGGCAAAGCCGAAGAAAGGGAAGAAGTCCCGGCGCCTGTTCACCATGCCGCAGCTCACTACGGATGGGCCTTCTCCGTTGATTTCGGGGTTGGCGATCCTGGTGGTGGCCGGCGCAGGGCTCTACCTGTATTACCTGCAATTGGAGCGCACGCACGAAAAGCTGCAAAGCTCAATTGTGGAGGCCAACGGCAGCGATTGCCTCGATGACGAAAGTGAAGCAGGCGTATCTGGAACGGCAGAAAGATTACGACGCATTCAAACGGCGCTTTGACGTAATCGACCAGTTGCGTGCCTCGCAGGCAGGCCCGGTTCCACTCCTGACCAGCCTGAGCGAAACGGTGAATCGGACGGATGGAGTCTGGCTGTTGAACATGCGGGACGATGGAGCAAGCGTGTCTTTGGAGGGAGTGGCGCTGGGGCCGAACCAGGTCGCGAACCTGATGACCAATCTGCGGCGCTCCGGCTACTTCAAGAATGTCGAGTTGCATGAGACGGTTCAGGAAGACAACCAGAAGCTGCAGACATTCAGTTTCAGCCTGGTTTGCGAGAAGACGAAGGCGTAAAGCTCATGGTGAGTTTCAAAGAACTGCCCTATGTGGCAAAAATCGGAATCGTTGCACTGGCGATCATTCTGCTTGCGGCCGGGGCATATCTGTTTGCTCTTGAGCCATTGGCCAAGGCAAACGAGGCGGACGCGCTGACGCTAAAAAGCAAACAGGCCGAGATTGCGCAGTTGACTCCCTACAAAAATAAGCTGGCGCAATTGAACGCGCAGACGGAAACCCTGAAGGCGAAGATGGAGGCACAAAGCAAGATCGTGCCCGAGGAAAAGGATGTTCCAGCCTTCATCACCGTGGTCCATAACGAGTCTGCGGCCGCCGGTGTGGAAATTCGCCGCTATACGCCAAAAGACACTACGACCAAGGACTACTACGTTGAGGTTCCGTTTGAGATCGACGTGGACGGGCCATACTACGCGGTGTTGAACTTCTATGACCGTCTTCAGAAGATGGAACGCATCGTGAATGTCAGCCGCCTCAACATGGGCGCATTGAAGGGCGGAAAAGTACCGTCGAAAAAAGCTTATAAATGGTCGCCCAATGAAACGGTATCAGCCAGTTGTTTGTTGACGACGTTTTACAGTACGTCCAAGGGCGGACCGCCGCCCGCCGCGGCAAAGAAGTAGGAGGGGCGATGAAGAGCAGCACATGGATCCTGGCGTTGTGGCTTGGAGCAAGCTCGTGGGCGCAGACACTGCCGCAGAAACAGCAGGTGAATCCCCCGGTTGCGGCGAAGCCCAACGCGGCGCGAACGGTATCGCCCTCAACTCCGTCGCCGAAGACCCCTGCTTCAGCTAACAGGTTCCGGCGCAATCATATGGCAGGAGGCACGGTGGGACGAAGAAGGCAGCCCGGCCGGTTTCCGCGACAAACGGCAGAGAAGAAGGACGGGATGCCGACGCTCGCCGCCAAAGGGCATCGCGATCCGTTCGTGAGTCCAATTGTGGAACGTATTCGCGATTCCGCCACTTGTGCAGGAAGCGGCAGGCGGTGCCTCCTTGTAGGAGAGATTAGTTTGCATGGCGTGGTTCGTACCCCAAGCGGTTTTATCGCCGTGGTGGTGAATGGCGAACATACCTATTTTCTGCATGAAAACGATCCTCTCGCGGACGGAGCAGTGGAGCGGATCACCAAGGACGCCATCATATTGCGGGAACGATCGTCGGATGCTCTGGGGCGGCCGCTGACCCGCGAAGTTACAAAAAAGATCGGGGTGCCTGCGGTTTAAGCAGACACCGGGTAAGGAAACAATTGTGAAGATGAGCCCGGAACCTGGTGAGCAAGTGACCGGGAAGGGCGCCTGGCAACAGGCACTGCGGGGAGAACGACGATGGGGTTCAAGCGACTGCTGACGGTAGCACTCATGGCGCTGTTTTGCGCCGGCACGGCAACGGCGGCTTCACAACTGAATTCGGTGCAGGTGACGCCGAAGGCTAACGCAGGCGACGGTCACTCTGCGAACCACTGGTTCGTATGCCCACAAGGAATACAGACCGGACGAGCACTTGATGCTGGTGGATCTGACCGGCGTGACCGCCGATCCTGCGGTGGAACGCACGGTTGCGTTGAAGTCGGCGGTACTGAAGGGCTACAAGCTCTCCAGTTACACCAGCGCCTCAGGTAGCGAAGTCACCCGCATTGAATTAGAACTGGGAGACAACGTGGGCCTGGAGGTCATTGACCGGAGTGATGGTCTGCAGATTCTGCTGAGCAGCGGCGGAATCGCGCCTACTTCAACCACGACTTCCCCTGTCGCAAGTTCTTCGCCTTTGCCGGTAGCCAGCGCCGCGCGCTCCCAAACCAGCGCTGGTGGAAACGGCCAAAATGTTGCGTCCGGCTCCAGAGACCGCTGCGCCGGCCGTGAAGAACCCGGAGACATTGCCGGCTGCGGCTGCCCCCGCGCGTCCTGCTGAGCGTCCGGCGGCGCGTCTGGCGGAGCCCAGTTCGACTAGCAACGCGCTGACTCCCGTGACCATTCGCAACATCAGCGTGCAGCGCGGACACGGTACGCTGGACGTTATCATCGAAGGCCCAAACTCAGCCCATCCATTCTTACTGACGAATCCTGACCGCCTGGTGCTGGATTTCAGTAATGTGGGGTTGAGACCGTCCGTCAGGAACATTGCCGTGCACACCAAGGACGTACTTCAGGTCCGCGTCGGCCGCTTCCAGTCCGAGCCTCCCATCACCCGCATCGTGATCGACCTGAGCGGCCCTCGCTCCTTCGATGTTGTGCCTTCCGCTCAACAGGTGATTGTGCGAATCAAGACCGAGGACGCGGCGATGCTCTCATCGCCGTCCAAGGCTGCTCCGGCCCTGCTTCTAGCTTCTGCGCCCTGTGGCTTCGGTTAAGCCGGTGAGTGGCAGGTGAAGAGCGAAGAGGCAATCAAGTCGCCAGCGCCGCTGAAGGCCGCAGCCGCCCCGGTACCAGCTTCTGCGCAAGCCCCTGTGGCTTCGGTTAAGCCGGTGAGTGTGCAGGTGAAGAAAGCGATGAATCAGGAAGTCTGTGGCCAAGCGCCGCTGAAGGCTCCAGTCGCCGCCCCGGTACCGGCTTCTGTGCAAACCCCTTGTGGCTTCGGTCAAGCCGGTGAGTGTGCAGGCGAAGAGCGAAGACGCGTCAAGTCGCCAGCGCCGCTGAAGGTCGCCGCAGCCCCGGCACCAGCTTCTGTGCAAGCCCTGTTGTGGCTTCGGTTAAGCCGGTGAGTGTGCAGGTGAAGAATGAAGACGCAATCAAGTCCCCAGCGCCGCTGAAGGCCGCCGCCGCCCCGGTACCAGCTTCTGTGCAAACCCCTTGTGGCTTCGGTCAAGCCGGTGAGTGTGCAGGTGAAGAGCGAAGACGCTGTAAAGCCGTCACAGCCGCTCACTCTCTCCCCGGCGCCGCCTCCAGTGGAGGCCCCTGTTGTGGCTTCGGTAAAGCCGGTAGTTATGCCGGTAAAGAATGAAGACGCAGCAAAGTCGTCACCGCCGCTCACTCCGGCCCCCGGCCCCAGCTCCTGTGGAAGCTCCCGTTGTGGCTTCGGTTAAGCCGGTAGTGGTAACGCCGTCACAGCCGCTCAAGGCCGCCCCTGCCCCGGAATTGGCATCCGCTGATGTGCCTGAAGCGGTAGGACGGATGAACCCCGAGGAGTAGCAGTGCTCACGCCGGGCTGGTGAGCGCATCAAGCGCGCCTCACGCAGAGGAAGTCGCGATGCTTGCGTCAAACACTACTTCGCGGCTCCGGGAGCAACAGCTTTCCGAACCGAAATCGCGGGCGGGTATTGCCGCCGATACCCTGGCGGCTTCGGCAAAGGCTGGTCAGCCGCCGGTTGGCGCGGAGCAGTCGTCAGGCAGCGCCATGTTGGCGGCTACTCCCAAGTACACCGGCGAGCCGATTTCGGTGAATTTGAAGGATGTGGATCTGAAGGATTTCTTTCGTCTGATTCACGAGATCAGTGGACTGAACATCGTTCTTGATCCTAACGTGAGGGGAAATGTGACCCTGGTGCTCGACGACGTGCCCTGGGATCAGGCGCTTGACATCGTACTGAAGAACAACGCGCTGGATCGCGAACTGCAGGGAAATGTGCTTCGCATCGCGGCCACCGATACGCTGCGAAAGGAGGCGGTGGATCGCCGCGCCCAATCCGAGGCCGTCGCTCTCGCGGTGGATCGCCAGACCATTACGCGTTTCCTGAGCTATGCAAAGGCCAAGGAAATCGTGCCGACGATCAAGAGGTTTCTGACCGCGCGCGGCGATGTAATTTCGGATGAACGCACCAACGCTCTCATTATCTCGGACATCCCGAGTGTGCTTCCCAACCTGGATCGCCTGATCTCGCAGTTGGACAGGAAGAGCCAGGAGGTGGAGATCGAGGTGCGCGTGGTTTCGGCAACGCGATCGTTCAGCCGAGACCTTGGAGTTCAGCTCGGCTTCAACTGGGGGAACGGCGTCAGCCGGGGTCGGAGGCTTGAGTTCGCTGTCGCAGAGTTCTACCACTTCGAGCACCGGTACCACCACGGTCACCAACTCGAATCCCGGCACCATACCTCTTTTCACGAACCTGCCCGCAACCGAACCCGACGACCGGATTTACGTTCAGCAATCTCACAAGATCCTATGGAATCGACGCAATCCTGACGGCGGCGGAGACTCACAACCTGGCGAAGGTACTCTCTCGTCCCGCGGGTCGTGACCCAGAGCAATGTGAAGGCCGAGGTGAAGCAGGGCGTGAAGATTCCGGTTTACACCCAGGGCACGGCCAACGCCAATGCCAGTGTTTCCTACGTCGATGCGGTTCTGCGCCTCTCGGTTACTCCGCAGATCACCTCGGACAACACCATCTTTTTGACCGTGGACGTGGAGAACACGCAGCCTAGCGGCACCATCAACAGCAATTTCATCCTGACCACGCAGCAGGCCACCACCCAGGTGCTGGTCACCGATGGTGGTACGGTCGTGATCGGCGGCGTCATTCAGACAACCAACACGGTGAGCACTACGCAGACTCCCGTGCTGGGTAGCATTCCGTGGCTCGGCAATCTGTTCAAAGAGCGTTCGGTCAGGACGGAAACCGATGAACTGATCTTCTTCATCACGCCGAAGATCATCCAAACCTAGGCACATTATGCTTTCTGCGGCACAGCGGGTCTTCTTCGGGAGCCCGCTTTTGCTTTGGAGCGTTTACAATCATCCAGATGGATTTTCGAGGGCGGCAGAAGAATCTGCGCGAGGAACTGGAGCGCCGGAAGGTGGATGCACTGGTCGTCACGCATCTGCCGAACGTGCGTTATCTCTGCGGTTTCACCGGCAGCGCCGGAGTACTGCTGGCAGCAGGGCGTTCTGTCTTCTTTACCGACGGAAGGTATAAGGCGCAGGCCGCAGGTCAGGTCGAAGGCGTTCGCGTTTCAATTACCAAGGGTGGAGCACTGGCGGCTGCGGCGGAAGCCTGTGTGAAGCTGGGACTGCGGCGCGTAGCCATCGAGTCCGAGCACCTGACAGTGGCTCAGTTGAGCGCCTTTGAGCAGGCACTGGGCAAGGGAGTCAAAGTCGTCCGGCTTGCGGGCGCAGTGGAAGAGTTGCGCGCGCTGAAAGACGCCGACGAGATTCAGCTATTGCGCCACGCCGTAAAGGTATCCTCGCGTCTGTTCCGGCCCTTGCTGCGATCGATGCGCGAAGGCGTTGCCGAATCCGCAATTGCCGCGAAGCTCGAGTACATGTCCAGGAAAGCTGGCGCGGAGCGAATGTCATTTGAAACGATTGTCGCCTCCGGCGCACGCTCGGCGCTTACCGCACGGGGTGGCTTCGGCCGCCAAACTGCCGTCGGCAGGATTCGTGGTGTTAGACTACGGAATTGTACTCGACGGGTATTGCAGCGACATGACCCGCACCGTACATATTGCCAAGGCTTCGCCTGAGGCGCGTGCGTTGTATGTTGCTGTTCTGGAGGCGCAACTGTCGGCGATCAGCGCGGTGCGGCCCGGCGCTACCACTGGAGAGGTCGATCAGGCGGCGCGGCAGGAGTTAAAGCGCGCCAAGCTGGATCGCTTTTTCACCCATTCCACCGGGCACGGAGTGGGACTGGAAATTCACGAACCGCCGAGGCTGGCGGCGGGCACGGATGCAGTATCTGCGGCCGGGGATGGTTATCACGATCGAACCCGGGGTTTATCTGCCGGGTAATTGCGGCGTGCGGATTGAAGACATGGTGCTGGTGACTGAGCATGGGTATGAGGTGCTGACGCCAGTGAGCAAAGAGTTGATCGAACTGAACTGAAGTATCAGGAGACAAATACTAGGGTGATAAATCCATAGCTGCGTCGCGGAATCCACGACGCTTCTGGCGGCCAATGAATCAGAAAGAAATCAAAGAGCTGATCGAGTTTCTCGTTGAGAAGGATATTGCCGAGTTCGAACTGGAGCGCGGCGATGTCAAAATACGCATTAAGCGCGGGCAGGCTGTCGCGGCTGCTTCCGGCGCTTACGTGGCGCCCACTGCGCCGTCTGCAACTCTGCCGCCTCCGACCCCGGCGCCGGTTCCTGCGGCAGTCCCTCTCGACTGAGAGCGAGGAAGGCCTTTACGTCATCAAGTCTCCCATTGTGGGGACTTTCTACGAGGGATCGTCTCCGGGGACTCCGGCGTTTGTGAAGGAAGGCGATACGGTCACGGTGGGTCAGGTTCTCTGCATCGTCGAGGCCATGAAGCTGATGAACGAGATTGAATCAGAGGCAGCAGGACAGATTGTGAAGATTCTGGTTGCGAACGGTCAGCCAGTCGAGTACGGCCAGCCACTGTTCAGGATTCGTACCAAGTAAACCGGCGGAGGCGGACTCGGTCCGCTCTGTTGACTTCTGCGGCGTTCGGAGGCGCTCCGCGCATTCGTGCGGACCGCGCCGTGGCGCGCACACGGAATAAGGCGCGGTCACGCCGACTGTCGGGCGGCCGGCGGGAGCACACTGAAGCATGTTCAAGAAGATTCTGATTGCCAATCGCGGGGAAATCGCGCTCCGCATCATTTGTGCCTGCAAAGAGCTGGGCATCAAAGCCGTTGCCGTGTACAGCGAGCCGGACCGCAACTCACTGCATGTTCGCTTTGCCGACGAAGCACTTTGTATTGGACCGGCGCGCGCTGCCGAAAGCTACCTCCACATTCCGGCGGTGATCAGTGCCGCGGAAATCGCCAATGTCGATGCGATTCATCCCGGCTACGGACTGCTAAGCGAAAACGCTAATTTTGCGCATGTCTGCGAAACCTCTGGCCTTAAGTTCATCGGACCGCCGCCGGAGATCATCCGCATGATGGGCGAGAAGGACAAGGCGCGTCAGGCGATGAAGCGGTGCGGAGTGCCCATCCTCCCCGGCTCCGACGGCGTGATCGGTAGTGAAGAAGAGGCCGTGGAATGGGCACGGCAGGTGGGTTTCCCGGTCATTGTGAAGGCCTCGGCGGGCGGCGGCGGACGCGGAATGCGGGTCATCCGTTCGGTGGAGGAGCTGCCGCATATGTTCAATGCGGCACACTCGGAAGCGGCCTCGGCCTTCGGCAATGGCGACCTTTACATGGAGAAATTCATCGAGTGTCCCCGCCACATCGAATTCCAGATACTGGCCGACGAGCACGGAAACGTGGTGAGCCTGGGGGAACGTGACTGCTCCATTCAGCGGCGTCATCAGAAGTTGGTGGAGGAATCGCCTTCTCCCAGCGTGTCTCCCGAACTCCGCAAGAAGATGAACGCCATCCTGGAAAAGACGATGAAGGAGATCGGCTACGTCAATGCCGGAACCGTCGAGTTTCTGATGGACGAAGATGGCAACCTGCACTTCATCGAGATGAACACCCGTATCCAGGTGGAGCATCCGGTTACGGAATTCGTCACCGACGTTGACCTGGTGAAGAGCCAGATTCTGATTGCCGCCGGAGCCAAGCTCACGGACATCGTTCAAACATCCGATTGTTCCGCGCGGCCACTCCATCGAGTGCCGCATCAACGCCGAGCATCCCGAGAAGTTCACGCCGTCGGCAGGCAAGATCACGGTATTCAACGCGCCCGGTGGCGTCGGGGTTCGGGTGGATACGGCGCAGTATCAGGAAGGCGTAGTGCCTCCCTATTACGATTCGCTGATCGCAAAGTTGATTGTTCGCGGCAAGGATCGCCCGGAGGCGCTGGTCCGCATGAGGCGCGCCCTGGATATGTTTATCGTGGAAGGCATCCACACCTCGATTCCACTGCACAAGCGCATTCTGCAGGAGCCGGATTTCATCGCCGGAAAAATCGATACGAAGTTCATGGATCGATTCATGCCGAAGAAGTAGCGCAACAGAAGCGTCAGAGGGCGGTCCCGCACCGCCCTTTCAGCAACAAGGCTTCGCGGGGAGTTTGCGGTCAGAGATGAAGATTCCACTGCTCTACCCCATCCTCGACGTGGACAGCTTGAGCGCCGGCTGCGAAGAAGGAAAGTTGCTGCAATCGGTCTGCGCTCATTCGTTGGCTCTGGCCGAGGCTGGCTGTACCCTGCTGCAGTATCGCGCAAAGCGGCTGGACGTGCGCTCGGCCCTGGCGCAGGCCCGGGAGTTGCGGCGTTTGCTTCCGGGGATCACACTGATCATGAATGATCGCGCTGACCTCTGCCTGGCCGCAGGCTTCGACGGGGTACACATCGGGCAGGAAGATCTTTCGCCCGAAGGCGCGCGCTGCGTGGTAGGCGCGAAGGGAATCGTCGGGCTGTCCACGCACAACCCCATCCAGATGACCGAGGCGCTTACGAAGCCGGTGGATTACCTGGCGATCGGTCCCGTCTTTGCAACCGGCAGCAAGCAGAATGCCGATCCGGTGGTGGGTGTGGCCGGGGTCTCCGAGGCCCGTCGGTTGCGGGACGCTTCGGGTCGAGCGCTTCCATTGGTGGCAATTGGCGGCATCACGCGAGCCAACGTGGAAGCCGTTCTGAAGGCAGGGGCGGACTCGGTGGCGGTAATCGGCGACATTTCCCGTTCGCCGCGCGAATCCGCTAGGGAATTTTTCCGCCTGATGATGTAGAGTTCTGTTCAACCGTTCTGAACGGCTGAGTTTGCCTCCGCTCGTGCCTGCGGCGGGCTGGTACAAACTACGATAACGCTGGATTGCCAAAAGCATTTCTGTGCTCAAGGAGAGCGGTGAGTCAGCTCGTGAAGGAAACCTATCCCGGTCAGGATACGGAGTTTGTAAAAGGCCTGGGACTGACCAGCGCAACCACCCTGGTGATGGGCTCGATGATAGGATCGGGCGTCTTCATCGTGGCCGCTGATATCGCGCGCATTGTGGACTCGCCCGCGTTGCTGATTGCAGCATGGCTGGTGACCGGATTCATGACCGTGGTGGCGGCGCTTTCATACGGCGAACTGGCGGCGATGATGCCCCGGGCGGGCGGCCAGTATGTGTACTTGCGAGAGGCACTGGGGCCGTTGTGGGGCTTCCTTTACGGCTGGACACTGTTCCTGGTAATTCAGTGCGGCACGATTGCAGCGGTCGCCGTCGCGTTCGGCAAATTCCTTGGCGTCTTCCTTCCTTCCGTCTCCTCCTCGAACTGGATTGTGCACATCTGGAAGGTTCCTGCGCTTCATCTTGGACCGATGGTGCTGGGCAACATGGAAGTTGGGCTGAACACCCAGAACCTGGTTGCCATCGCGACGATCGTGTTGCTCTCTACGGTCAACATCTTCGGGGTAAAGACCGGAGCCTTCGTGCAGGTAGTGTTTACCACGGCCAAAATCGCGGGGCTGCTGGGACTCATCCTGCTCGGTATCTGGGCCGGCAGCACGCCCGAGGCGCTCAGTGCAAATTTCGGTGCGAACTTCTGGCTCCATGCGGGGCTGGGCGCGCTGCACAAGATTCCGGTCGGAGTCAGCGGAGCGACCGCGCTGGTCTCCACGATTACGGTGATTGCCGTGGCGCAGGTCGGATCGTTATTTTCCGCCGACGCATGGAACAATGTCACCTTCACGGCCGGAGAGGTTCGCAACCCGCAGCGCAATCTGCCGCTCTCGCTGGCCATCGGAACCGGCGCGGTCATTCTCATCTACATTGCCGTGAACTTCATCTATCTGCTGGTGCTTCCACTTTGGGGTGACCCTTACTCCATGACCAGTGTCGGGCGCGGCATCCAGTATGCCTCGGAAGACCGCGTGGCGACGGCTGTCATGCAGCAGATCATGGGACAGAGCGGTGCCAAGTTGATGGCCCTGGCCATCCTGGTCTCCACCTTTGGTTGCAATAACGGGCTGATTCTGGCGGGCTCACGCGTCTATTACGCGATGGCAAAGGACGGACTGTTCTTCCATTCGGTAGGGAGACTGCATCCGCGTTTCAAGACTCCACACCTTTCTCTCATGGTGCAGGCGGTGTGGGCCAGCGTGCTGTGCCTGAGCGGAAGCTACGGGCAGTTGCTCGATTACACGATTTTTGCGGTCCTGCTCTTTTATGTGCTCACCTTGGTGGGATTGTTTGTTCTACGCCGCACGCGTCCGGATGCGCCGCGACCGTATCGCGCCGTGGGTTATCCCTGGCTGCCTGCGATCTATATCGTGATGGCGTTGTTCATCGATATTGTCTTGTTGCTCTATAAGCCGCAATATACGTGGCCCGGCCTGGTCATTGTCCTGCTTGGCATCCCGGTATATTTCCTGTGGTCCCGCAACGGAGTGCAAACTCCGGCAGGGGTGGCTCCTACCGAGTAATGGTTCTGCACTTTTACGACGGAGAACAAAATAGGAATGGCGAATCTGCTGGCAACAAAACCCCTGGACATGCTGCTCTCCGAAGCCAGTGAGAAGGGCGAACACAGCCTGAAGCGTGTGCTTGGCCCGATCAACCTGATTATGTTGGGCGTAGGTGCGATCATTGGCGCCGGAATCTTTGTGCTTACGGGCTCTGCCGCGGCGCGCTATGCCGGACCGGCCATCGTCGTTTCCTATATTCTTGCCGGCGTTGCCTGCGCATTTGCGGGGCTGTGTTACGCGGAATTCGCTTCGCTCATTCCCATCGCCGGTTCGGCATACACCTACGGTTACGCAACCCTGGGCGAAATCTTCGCCTGGATCATCGGCTGGGACTTGATCCTGGAGTATGCCTTCGGCGCGGCGACCGTGGCCTCCGGTTGGAGCAGCACGCTGATCGCTTTTCTGCAGGATTACGGCATTAAACTGCCTCCACAGATTTGCGATACGCCTGGTTCGGTCTGGGTGCTATACGATCAGCGCTGGGTGCCGGTCACAACCCTTTCGGGCAAAGGAATTGACCTCGCTGTGCTGCCTCATGTGACCGCTCAGTTCAATCTGCTTGCCTTCCTCGCGATCATTGTCATCACCACGATTCTTGTGATTGGCATTCAGGAGTCGGCCACCATGAACACCACGATCGTGTTCGTGAAGCTCTTCGCGGTTTTGACATTCATTGCCGTGGCTGCCGGATATGTCTTTCATCATCAGGCGCAGACCGCCGCCAACCTGCATCCTTTCGTGCCGCCCGCCTATGGCTGGGCCGGGGTGATCCGAGCGGCCGGGGTAGTGTTCTTCGCCTACATCGGATTTGACGCGGTCTCGACGGCTGCGCAGGAAGCCAAGAACCCGCAACGCGATATGCCCATTGGAATCCTCGGCTCGCTGGTGATCTGCACCATTCTCTATATCCTGGTCTCTTTCCTGCTGACCGGAACGGTGCACTACACGCGCTTGAACGTGGGTGCTCCGGTGTCGCTGGCGATTCGCGAAACGGGCGTGCGCTGGGGAAGCTACGTGGTAAATGCGGGTGCGCTGGCCGGTCTCAGTACGGTCATGCTGGTGATGTTGCTCGGCCAGTCGAGAGTCTTCTATTCGATGTCGCGGGATGGGCTGCTTTGGAAGTGGGCTGGAGAAATCCATCCCAGGTTCCGTACTCCGTGGAAGTCTTCGATTGTTGTAGGGATTTTTGTGGCCTGCTTTGCGGCCGTGGTTCCCATCGGCGTACTGGGCGAACTCGTCTCCATCGGAACCTTGCTGGCGTTTGTGATCGTCTGTGCGGGCATCTGGATTCTGCGCATTCGAAGGCCCGAACTTCATCGCCCGTTCAAGACGCCGCTGGTGCCCTTTGTTCCGATCATGGGCATGCTGGTTTCGCTCCTCATGATGGTCTTCCTGCCATGGCAGACCTGGCTGCGCATGATCGTTTGGCTTGTCATTGGAATGGTGATCTACTTCACCTATGGACGTCACCACAGCAAAGTTCAGGCGGCGTTGGCCAAGTCCAGCACGCTGGCGGGCTGAGCATAACGGTTGGACCGGAGACGCTTTCCTTCGGGAGAGCGTCTTCTTGGGCTACGCAGATTTCTTCCCGGTATTCAGTATCTCTCTTGCGTCTTTCCGCCGCATCCTTGTCCGAGTACAATCGCTGCCAGAGCGCCTATGCGAGCATTGCGAAATGTAGGGTTTTTATCGGCCGCGTTGCTGTGCGTAGTCATCATCGGCACGGCAGGCTTCCACTTTATCGAGCACTGGAGCTGGTTCGACGGCTTCTACATGGTGCTCACCACTCTGACCACGATCGGTTACGGGGAGGTGCACCCGCTGTCGCAAGTGGGACGATACTTCAATGTGAGCCTTATCCTCGACCGGTGTGGGGTTGGTGTTCTTAATCCTGGGAGCATTAGGGCAGGCACTGCTGGAATTCGAATTCAACAATCTGTTTGGCAGGCGGAAAATGGAACGAGAGATCAGCCGGTTGCAAGGGCACTACATTATCTGCGGCGCTGGGCGGGTAGGTCGCGCGGTGGCTCGCCAACTGGAGAGCAATCCCGCGCCGTTCATCCTCCTTGATAACAATGAGGCCAAGGTCGAGCGCATTCGCGAGGAAACCAAGTGGCTGGTGGTTCACGCCGACGCAACCCTGGAAGCACAACTGCTCGCCGCGCGAATTGACCAAGCCGCCGGACTGGTTGCCACGACCACCACGGACGCAACCAACACCTACGTCGTGCTGACCGCGCGCAGTCTGAACCCGAGCCTGAAGATTATTGCGCGAGCCAGCGAAGAGGGCGCGGAGAAACACATGCGAACCGCTGGCGCCGACCAGGTGATTTCACCGTACGGCTTCGCGGGGTTCCGCATCGCACAGGCTTTCCTCCGTCCGCACGTGATGAACTTTCTGGAGGTGGCTCTATTGCGTAGCTCCGAACTGGGATTGGAACTGGAGGAGTTGACGATCGATGCGTCCTCGATCTACGTCGGCCAGGGTTTGCGCTCCTCCGGAATTCGTCATGATCTCGGGATCACGGTTCTGGCCATCAAACGGGAAGGCGAGGAGATGAAGTATAGTCCAGCAGCAGATGCTCTTCTTTGTGCGGGCGATCATCTGATTGTGATGGGAGAGCCTTCGCGGTTGCGAGAGTTGGAATCGTTGGCCGGAGCGAAAAAGTGAAAATTACCACCGCTGCCGAAATGTCTGCAATTGACCGCGCCACCACTCAACACCACGGTGTTCCTTCGCTGACGCTGATGGAGAACGCGGGCGGTGAGGTGGCGAGTTTCGCACGCGAACACTGGCCGGATGCGAACCGGATCACGGTGGTCTGCGGCAGAGGGAACAATGGCGGCGACGGGTTTGTTGCAGCCCGGCGTTTGCATGGGTCCGGAAAAGTAGTGGAAGTTTTATTGCTGGGGCCGGCAGAGGGATTGAAAGCGGATGCCGCAACGATGTTGGCGCGACTCCCTCTGCGTCCGATCGTGGTGTGCAACGCGGAGGAAGTTGCGCGGGAATATGCGCGCAGTCTGGCTGGCGCGGACCTCATCCTCGACGCGATTTTCGGCACCGGATTCAAGCCTCGCGAAGATACTTCGCCCACGCAGGAATTGGCAGAAGCCGTAATCACCGCGATCAACGCGCTGTCGGCGCCTGTGCTCTCGGTTGACCTCCCTTCGGGAGTGGATGCCGATGTTACCTCCAGTGCTGCTGATCCTCGAACCGTGGTGTGCCGCTCCAGCGCCGTGATTACCTTCACCGCTCCCAAGCCTGCTCACATGTTCGCTCAGTTGACTCGCGGCCCGATCGTAATTGCTCCCATCGGAACGCCGGAAGCGGCGATTGTCTCCACGCAGAATCTCTATGCGGTCAGTCCGCAGGAGGTGGCCGCACTGTTCGCTCCGCGGGCGCTGGACAGCAACAAAGGGCGCTTTGGGCACGTGCTCGCCGTGGGAGGCTCGCTTGGTAAAAGTGGCGCCATCGCCATGTGCGGCACGGCGGCATTGCGTATTGGTGCAGGACTGGCAACCGTGGCATGTCCAGCGTCCGTCCTGCCGACCGTTGCAGGATTTGCGGCGGAGTTGATGACGGAACCTCTCGGCGACGGCACCTCACGGAGTGCGGCACCCGGGGATGCGGCGCATTGCCTGGAACTGGCGAAATCCCGCGATGTTCTGGCAATTGGCCCAGGTTTGTCGCAGCGTCCGGGGGTGGCAGAGTTCGTGCATCGCCTGGTTAAGGGTGCGCATTGTCCGGTCGTGCTGGATGCCGACGGACTGAACGCAGTTGCTGGTTCGCCGGAGCTCCTGCAGGGTGCGGCTCGTCCGCTGATCCTTACGCCGCATCCCGGCGAGATGGCGCGGTTGACCGGGAGCAGCGTTGCGGAGATACAAGGGAACAGGGTTGGCCGCCGCCCGGGAATTTGCCCAAAGGCATCGCTGCATTGTGGTGCTGAAGGGGTATCGTACGGTGGTTGCCTATCCAGGTGGCGAGGTCTGGGTGGTGGCAACCGGAAATCCGGGTATGGCGAGCGGGGGAACCGGCGACGTTCTGACTGGGATGATTGCCGGAGCCGTCGGCCAGTTCCCGGGACATCTGGAGGAAGCAGTGCGGGCTGCCGTCTTTCTGCATGGTTTGGCGGGCGACGTGGCCGTGCGAACACACTCGGCGAGGAATCCCTGGTGGCGACTGATCTGCTGCGTTACCTGCCAGCGGCCTTCCGCAGAATGCGGCAGTGGGCAGAAGCGGAAAAACATTCGCCTCTGCTGACGTATTCCGCGCTGGCAATTCCTGCCCACGATGCTATGATTCGGGCAATGACGCGCGATTTTACCTCGCATTCCGCGGAGGAAACCGTTGAACTCGGGCGCCAATTGGCGACGCAGTTGCGGCGATGCCCGCGTTGTCTTGCTGCGTGGGGACCTTGGCGCGGGAAAGACGACGCTGGTCAAGGGCATTGCCGAAGGCTTCGGCGCCGCCGAGGCGGATGATGTTACCAGCCCGACGTTTACCCTGATTCACGAGTATCGCGGACCGGACAAGGATGTCTACCACATCGACCTCTATCGCCTGGAAAAGCCCGGCGAAGTGGACTCGCTTGGCTTGGAAGACCTGATGCTGGAGGAGCGCAACGTGCTGCTGATCGAGTGGGGCGAGAAGTTTCCCCGCATCCTGCAGCAGAAGGATGCTGAAATCGTCATTCGCCGCGTCGGCCACGACGAGCGCAAGGTGCGGCTGACGACCGGGACGTAGAAACTGTCGGCTCCGCCAGCAAATCTGCAACAACTTCGCCGCGCCCATCAGCAACATTGTGCTGACATGAGCGCGGCGATTGCTTCGGTGGATGAGTCCGTTACCAATCCTGAAACTGCTCTAGAAGCCCATCACGTGATATCCGCAATCGACATGGATCACTTCGCCGGTGATTCCAGAAGCGCCGTCGCCGGCAAGGAATGCAGCGGTCTCACCGACCTCACTGGGATCGACATTGCGTTTGAGCGGAGCGCGTTCGGAGACGAATTTGAAGATCTCTCCGAGGCTGCCGATCCCACGGGCGGCCAGCGTCTTGATGGGGCCGGCGGAGATGGCATTGACGCGAATGGACTTGGAGCCAAGCGACGCCGCGAGATAGCGTACGGTGGCCTCCAGCGCTGCCTTGGCGACGCCCATGACGTTGTAGCCCAACATCACCTTTTCGGCGCCGTAGAAGGTCAGGGTGATAATGCTTCCGCCGTCGGTCATGAGCGGCTGAGCGGCGCGCGCCAGGGCGATCAGCGAATAGACGCTGATGTCATGGGCGATACGGAAGCCCTCGCGACTGGTCAGCAGGAAGTCGTTTTTCAACTCGTCGGCGGGAGCAAAGGCCACCGAATGAACGAGGGTATGAATCTTGCCGTTGTACTTCTCGCCGATCTGCTGGAAAACCCGGGTGATCTCCTCGTCCTTGGTGACATCGCATTGGAATCCGTGCGCGCCGGGCAGGCTGCTGATCATCTCTTCGGCATCCTGACGAAGGCGTTCGTTCTGGTAGGTGATTGCGATCTGCGCGCCCTCGGCGTGCAGTTTCTGGGCGATGGCCCAGGCGATACTGCGCTTGTTGGCCAGACCGAAAATAACGGCCACGCGCCCTTGCAGGCTATTTGCCATCTATGTGCTCCCCGATTGTGAACTGAGATTGAAACCGTGCTCAAAGGATAGCAGCCCGTGGACAGAACTGGAAATTTCCCGGCTGGAAATGGAGGGAAGGGCGAAATAGGGCAAGAATCACCGGCTGAGTGTGAGTGATATCACATCGGGCTGGCGGAAAGATCGTTATGTTGTAGTCGTTATGACCTCCAAGACTCCCGACAATGCGGCTGCGGTTCCCGAAGGGCAGAAGTTGCCCGTACTCGACACACAAAGAGGAGCTTGTGTTGAGTTTGTGAAGTTCTGCAAGGAACAGCACCTCAACTCCCGCGCGGCGAACACATTCCTGCGCGTGCTCCGCAACAAAACCTGGGAAGCGGAATGCCACACGATTCGTGAATCGATGCGCCCGGAAGTCGATCGCATCTTTGGACCAGCGGAAAAGGCGCTGCAGGAAGGTGCCAACTGCAAGCATGTTCTCGCCGTGCTGGTCCAATCGTTGAAGGAAGCTGAAGACCTGTAAGCGAACACAGTATTTTGCTGTGTGGGATTCATCTCAATTCATTCCCCTGATTCATAGCGAAGCCCGTCCGCGAGGACGGGTTTTGTTCTGCTCGCCGACGACCGGTCTTCTAACTTCAGAATAGCAATTTCAGGGAGTGATCCCGTCACTTGAGAAAGCAATATCTACTTTGTGCTCAGTTACTTACATGGATTTAGAGAGAAATATTGCTTGATGCGGTACACAACGGGGCGATGGCGGGACGAAAAATGGCATTTTTCCGTGACGGAGGCGCGATTTGAGCTGTTTGCGGGAGGAGTTGAAAACAATGGATTTGAAATGTTTGCACTGTCTAACCAGTAATGGCCCGCATGGGCGAATTACCGACTGGTTAATCGTTTCAGGAAGATCGGATACGTTTGGAGAGGGCGGAGCGAGTTCCGGAAGAAAACTCCAGGGCGCTGCACTCCGATTTGAGGCGAGGGCAGGAGAGCTCGTCTGCATCTACATAGCTTGAGGACAAGTCTCTCGGCGGAGGACACAACATGCCATCTGAGTGGGCGGTAGAGGCGGTAAAGAGTTTACGCAGACGCCACGCGGCACAGCAGCAACAATCCGGGTGCCGTGTTTGAAAGACGGAAGTTGCTGCGAGAGCAGGGGGACATACTCTGGAAGCAGGTTCGTCAGCATGTGGCGGAGCTGGCAGAGGACTTCAATGTGGAGATCGGGAGTAAAGCGATCTCTATTCTGCCCGGTCCGACGAACGAACTGCAGCTTCGCATTGCGGTGTTCACCACGCGGAAAGAACTGTTTGCCCAGTTTGATCCGAGCTCGGTTCAGGAGGCCCTGCATTGGAGCTACAACAGCGGAAGTACAAAGGGGAAGAAGTACGAGCTCTTTGTGAATGAATACGGAGAGGTTTCGATCGGTTCCGGACTGGCAACGAGAAGTCCTGCGGCGATTGCGACGGAGATGCTGGATGGACTGTTGGAAGAGTAGGGGAGATTGTCTTTGCTTGACAGCCCGGGGATGCGGTGTGACGATCTTGTTTTGCCGTGGCTCAGAAGAGGAGCTGCCGAGGAGGCAAGCGTGCCGGGCATCATTGAACTCCGTGGTTTCATGCAACTGGAAGCGCAGTTTCGCGAGCGGGGCTGGGCGAATCCGCACCACTTCGAACTCGACCGGGAGGTTGACGGGCCGGAACTTCTCGTGCTGCTGGACGTTCCAGCAGAAGATGTGGAGGTGATCTTCGTGAACCGGACGGCGTTTCCCATGCACCAGGCCGTCATTCGTCCCGGAGATCGGGTGGCACTGGCGCCTCCCGGCGTGCCCGGACCACACCGCCTGCTGCTTGGCTTTAAGAACAAAGAGGGCGCGGAGGAGAAAGTGTCATCTCGGTAGTGGGGCAGTCGGGGCAGCGGAAGTCAGCGGCAACAGCAAGGGCAACTACCCCACGTTAGCCAAAAGATGGCGAACGTGGGGTACCGGGTAGGTTTTGTTGTGCGGAATGTTCGTGGATTTCTGTCAGTTACCGAAATTACTTCGCCAGTTCGTATCCCGAGAAGAAAAAGCTGAGTTCAAAGCGGGCGGTGTCTTCGGCATCGGAGCCGTGCACGGCGTTGCGCTCGATGTTCTCGGCGTGCTTCTTGCGGACAGTGCCGTCTTCGGCGTTGGCAGGGTTGGTGGCACCCATCAGTTTGCGCCAGTCGGCAATGGCGTTGGCCTTTTCCAGAGCCAGCACAATCACCGGGCCGGAGGTCATGAAGGCGGCGAGCGAATCAAAGAACGGCTTGCCTACGTGAACCGCGTAGAAGGCGGTGGCCTGAGCCTTTTTTAGGTGCAGCATTTTCAGGCCGATGATACGGAAGCCTTGGTTTTCGATCATGGCGATGATATCGCCGGCTGCGCCCTTGGCGACGGCGTCGGGCTTGACGATGGCAAGTGTACGTTGCAGGGTTTGCATAGGATTCCTTGAGTGTTTACGGTGCGCACGGCTGACCCTTCGGCCAGCCGTGCGTCTGCTAACAGCTTATCAGCATCCCATTATCAGCATCACCATCAGCATCACCTTAGCTTTTCGCGCCCAGCGCCTCGACCAGGGTCTCGCCGAGGAGCGCGGGAGACTTGACGATGTGCACGCCGGCGGCGCTGAGGGCTTTGAACTTCTCCTCGGCGGTGCCGCGGCCGCCGCTGATGATGGCTCCGGCATGGCCCATGCGGCGTCCGGGAGGCGCGGTTTGTCCGGCGATGAAGCTGACCACCGGCTTTTTGACGTGGGCCTTGATGTAGTCGGCCGCAGTCTCCTCGGCGGTGCCGCCGATCTCGCCGATCATGATGATGGCTTCGGTCTCGGGATCGGCATTGAAGAGCGCCAGGGCATCGACGAAGTTGGTGCCGATGATGGGATCGCCGCCGATGCCGAGGGCGGTGGACTGTCCCATGCCAAGCTGCGTGATCTGGTGGACGGCTTCGTAGGTGAGGGTGCCGGAGCGGGAGACGATGCCGATGCGTCCGGGGCGGTGGATGTTCCCGGGCATGATGCCGATTTTGCATTTGCCGGGGGAGATGATGCCGGGGCAGTTCGGTCCGATGAGGCGCGAGGAACTAACTTCGAGGGCGCGCCACGCGCTGACCATGTCGCGCGAGGGAATGCCCTCGGTGATGCAGACGATCAGGGGCACGGCGGCATCGAGGGCTTCGAGAATGGCATCGGCGGCAAAGGGCGGCGGCACGAAGATTACGGTGGCATTGGCTCCGGTGTCGCGCACGGCGTCGGCCACGGTATTGAATACCGGCCAGCCTTCATGCACGGTTCCACCTTTGCCGGGGGTGACGCCGCCGACGACTTTGGTGCCGTAATCGGCACAGGCTTTGGCGTGGAAGGAACCTTCGCGGCCGGTGAGGCCCTGCACGATCAATCGGGTGTTCTGATCTACAAGAATGCTCATGGCTTATCTCCCCGCCGCGGCGGCGACAACCTTCTCGGCCGCATCTTTCATGGTTTGGGCGACAATGAAGTTCATGCCGCTGGCTTGCAGAATCTCGCGTCCTTTCTCGACGTTGGTGCCTTCGAGGCGGAGGACGATGGGGAGCTGGATATTGGTCTTGCGGGCGGCCTCGACGACGCCGTTGGCCAGGGTATCGACGCGCAGGATGCCGCCGAAGATGTTGATGAGCACCGCCTTGACGTTCTTGTCGGCGAGCAGAATCTCAAAGGCGTGGGTCACCTGTTCGGCATTGGCTCCGCCGCCGACATCGAGGAAGTTGGCGGGCTCGCCGCCGGCAAACTTGATGATGTCCATGGTGGCCATGGCAAGGCCGGCGCCATTTACCATGCAGCCCACGGTGCCATCGAGCTTGATGTAGTTGAGGTTGTACTTGCTGGCCTCGACCTCGAGGGGATCTTCCTCGGTGATGTCGCGCAACTCCTTGATGTCGGGATGGCGGTACAGGGCGTTGTCATCGATGTTCACCTTGGCATCGAGGGCAAAGACGCGGCCATCGGTGGTGGTGATGAAAGGATTGATCTCGAAGAGCGAGGCATCGGTCTCTTCGTATGCCTTGTAGAGCGCCAGCATGAATTTCACCGCCGGGGAGATGAACTCGGGCTTGAGGCCCAGGCGGAAGGCGATTTTGCGCGCCTGGAAGGGCTGGAATCCGATGGCGGGATCGATGTGCTCCTTGATGATGGCGTCCGGGTCCTTGGCCGCGACCTCCTCGATCTCCATGCCACCGGCTTTGGAGGCCATGAAGACGGGACGGGAGACGGTGCGGTCGAGGACGATGCCGAGGTAGAGTTCGCTGGCGATGGGCAGAGTCTCTTCGATGAGCAGGCGGCGCACCTTCTTGCCCTCGGGACCGGTCTGGTGGGTCACCAGTTGCATGCCGAGGATCTTTTCGGCCAGTTCAGCGGCTTCGCCGTAGCTTTTGGCCAGTTTCACGCCGCCGCCCTTGCCGCGGCCTCCGGCGTGGATCTGCGCTTTGACAACGATTCCGGTGGCTCCTGCGCTCAGTAAGTCCTTGGCAGCGCGTTCGGCGGCTTCGCACGACTCCACCATCATGCCGCGCGGCACTGCTACTCCATACTTCGAGAGAATGGCCTTAGCTTGATACTCGTGAATTTTCATAGAGGAATTTCCGTTGGAAGCTTTGCAGACGGACGCGCCTTAGAGGCACGTCCCGCTCGCGGAATGATTGCCTTTCAGCAGATTTGGGATTTCGTCCAAAACGCAATAAAAGCGTGATTATAGACCAGAGATGGTGCGAGATGAAGAATTCATGACAAAAACCATAAGGGAGGTCCAGGAACGCAGGAGTCGCGTCCCCGGGACCAAATGCGAAAGGCGAAAATTGTTACTTGTTGGCGGGCTGCCTGAAGAGCTGTTCCATGCGTTCCTTTATCTGTTCCGGGGTCAGGACTTCCTTGGGGGTGAACAAGCCCCAGCCGTGGCCGAAGGGGTCATAGATGTAGGCATAGCGGTCTCCCCAGAAGGCGTCGTGGGGCGGCATCTTTGCCGTGGCACCGGCGGCGGTAGCTTCCGCGAAGGTTTTATCGACATCGGCTACCATAAGCTGCAGACTGACGGAGGTTCCTCCGTAGTGGGCCGGGGAATGGGCTCCCATTTCGGGGCACTCATCGTTGAGAAAAATTCGCATGTCGCCGAAGAGCAACTCGGCGTGCAAGACGGCGCCATTAGGCCCGCGCATGATCTGGCCGTCCAGTTTGGCTTCGAAGACCTTTCCGTAGAAGGCGATGGCTTCTTCAGTATTCTTGACCGTAAGGGTAGGCGTGATGGATTGACGCTTCCGGCTATCCATTGCTGAAAAATCTCCTTTTCGGGGGAAAAGTCTAGCACGCCAGAAGCATGAAAAACCCTGCCTGAGCCGGGTTTTCATGAGACGCAAACAAAGATTAGCTGAGCGGTACGAAGAGCTCGCGAGTGCGGTCGGATACCAGGGCATCGATGCCGCCGGTGATGTACCAGGCGAAGTGCGGCGATGTGCGATGCGCCTGGAGAGCAGCTTCGTCGACATATTGCTCGTAAAAGGCGAAGCTCTGCGGATTGATGGTGGACTGGTGCACGATGTACTGGAGGCAGCCGGGCTCCTTGCGGCTCTCGGTGGACATCTCGCGGCAGAGTCGTTTGCAATCCTCTTCGGTGCCGGGTTTTACCGTCATGTGAACGATCAATACGATCATGGCCAGCTCCTATCTCTTCAACATCGTGGAGAACTCATCGACAAATATGGTGTGGTCGCGGTCGGGACCGGTGGAGACCATGCCGATGGTGGCCTCGGACTCCTGCTGGACGAAGCGGAGGTAGTCCCGGGCTTTGCTGGGGAGTTTGTCATGTTCGGTGATGCCGAAGGTGACCTCCTGCCAGCCGGGAAGGGTCTTGAAGATGGGCTCGATCTTGCGATAGCCGGAATCCTGCGCGGGGATCTCTTCGACGGCTTTGCCATCGATTTTGTAGCCGACCACGATGGGAATCTCCGCGAGTTCGTCGAGCACATCGAGCTTGGTGACGACCAGCCATTCGGTGCCGTTGATCATGTTGGAGTAGCGCAATAGAGGCAGATCGAGCCATCCGCAGCGGCGGGGGCGTCCGGTGACGGCGCCGTACTCGTTGCCCTTCTTGCGGACAACTTCGCCGAGCTCTCCGTGAATTTCGGAGGGAAATGGACCTTCGCCGACGCGGGTGCAATAGGCCTTGGTGACGCCGATGACGGTCGAAATCGAGGTGGGGGGAACACCGGTGCCGATGGACGCGCCGCCGGAGGTTGCGCTGGAAGAGGTGACAAAGGGGTAGGTGCCGTGGTCGATGTCGAGCATGGTGCCCTGAGCGCCTTCAAACATGACGCTCTTGCCGGCACGGATGGCCCGGTTCAGCAGCAGCGCGGTGTCGGTTACGAAGGGCGCGATCTGGTCGGCGATGGCGGCGTACTGCTCATACATCTCGACCGGGTCGATGGGGTCGCTGTGGAAGAGAGCGCGGGCGATGGTGTTCTTTTCCTGGCAGGCGTTGTGGATATGCTTCTTCAGTAACGCCTTGTCGAGCAGGTCGGCGATGCGGAGGCCGCGGCGCGCCATTTTGTCCTCGTAGGTGGGGCCGATGCCGCGCGAGGTGGTGCCGATCTTTTCGCGCCCGGGGGCGTTTTCGGCACCGAGCTCGATCATGCGGTGGTAGGGGAGGATGACGTGGGCGCGGTTGCTGATGAAGAGATTGGCGGCTGCACCCTTGTCTCCTGGACCCCAAACCTGCAATCCGGCGTGGCGCAGGGTCTCGACTTCATGCATCAGGGCAAAGGGATCGAGGACGACGCCGTTGCCGATGACTGCCTGAGACTCCTGGCGCAGGATTCCGCAGGGAACCAGTTGGAGGACAAACTTTTTGCCGGAGATGGTGACGGTATGGCCGGCGTTGTGTCCACCGGCATAGCGTGCAACCACTTCGAAATTATCCGAAAGGACATCGACGATCTTGCCCTTGCCCTCGTCACCCCACTGGGCTCCGAGAACCACCGCGGTCTTTACTTTGCTCACTCTGATCTCCAAACACACGCAGACGGGCTGCGGAAAAAGTCGCACACAGACGTAGTTTTGAAAGTCTCAGGCGGAGAAGCGGGAAAGAACCCCGATCAGGCTGTGTACAACAAATTTTAACCGGATTCGGGGCGCAGAGCAAAGCGTAGGGAGAAAAACGGCTGGACCAGGCGGACGAGAGCGGAATCGCATGGGTATCCTTCGGCGGAATCCATGGCGGGAGGCGGTGGAGTACACTGGGCGACATGCCGGAGTTGCCCGAGGTGGAGACGATTGCGCGCGGCCTGGACAAGCGGCTCGCCGGAGACCGCATCGAGGAGGTTTGGATCGGGGACAAGAGCAATCTGCTGAAATCGCCGGCCAGCGAAATTGCGCGGGTGTTGCGGGGGGCGCGGATCGAGGGGTTCCGGCGGGTGGGCAAGCACATTGTGGGAGAGCTGGCGTCGGCAAAGGGACCGGCGCAGTGGGTGATTCATCTGGGCATGACGGGGCGCTGCCTGGTGTGCGAACCGACGGCGGAGACGGCAAAACATACACATCTGATTGCGAGCCTGGCCTCGGGGCGGGAACTGCGATTCGTCGATCCGCGGAGGTTTGGCAAACTGCAGGTACTGGAAGGCGGTGGCTTCGCCGCCGCCGGGGCCGAACCGATCGCCGCCGACCGGCAGGGCTTCGCGGAGCTCTTCAAGGGGCGCAAGACGCCGATCAAGAGCGCGCTGCTGAACCAGCGCCTGCTCTCGGGGATCGGCAATATTTATGCGGATGAGAGTTTGTTCTGGGCGGGGATCAGGCCACGCCGCCGAGCGGCTTCGCTGACGCGGGCCGAGTTGATGCGGCTCTACGATGCGATTCAGCAGGTGCTGGCGGAGGCGATTGAGGCGGGTGGTTCGTCGGTCTCCGACTATGTGGATGAGAACGGCGACGGCGGATTGTTTCAGCTGGAGCACCGGGTCTATCAGCGCACGGGGGAGCCTTGCCTGGTTTGCGGGGCAGGCATCAAACGGGTGGTGGTGGCGGGACGGAGCAGCCACTACTGTCCGCAGTGCCAACGCTAAGGCGCTGGCGAGCAGAAAGGAACGCGGGAGATATGTCCTACTACGCCATTGGAGTGGACCTGGGCGGCACGAATCTGCGGGTTGCCGCCGTGGACGAGGGTGGGAAGCTGCTGGCGAAGACCAACCTGAAAACCGAGGTCGCGCAGGGGCGGGAGCACGTGGTCGATGAACTGTGCCGCGCTACTTCGTCGATGATTCAGGAGATGCGGCAGAAGCAGTCGGATGAGTACGCGTTGGCCGGCATTGGAGTGGGCGTGCCGGGTCTGGTAGACAGCGAGAGCGGACGGCTGCTGGATTCTCCGAACCTGCCGGGCTGGAGCAACTACGACGTGAAGGGCGAGATTGAGCGGCGACTGGGTACGGCGGTGATTCTGGAAAATGACGCCAACGCGGCGGCGCTGGGCGAACAATGGCTGGGGGCGGGACGCGACTTCGAGAGCATGTGCATGTTAACGCTGGGCACCGGCGTGGGCGGAGGATTGGTTCTGAAGGGCGAAATTTGGCGGGGATGGAACGGCATGGGAGGAGAGCTGGGGCACTGGAATGTGGAACCGGAAGGCCACGTTTGTAACTGCGGGAGCTATGGCTGCCTGGAGCAGTATGCTTCGGCCACGGCGGTGGTGCGGATGACGCGGGAGGCACTGGCGAGCGGAGCGGCATCGGAGTTGCGCAAAGTGGGGGATGAGGCGCTCAACGCACGTGTGGTGTACGAACAGGCGATGCGGGGAGATGGGGTTGCGAAGCAGGTCTTTGAGCGCGTGGGGCGGGCGCTGGGACTGGCGATTGCAAATTTGGTGAACACCTTGAACCTGCCGCTGTATGTGATCGGCGGCGGGGCTTCGAGCGCATGGGATGCGTTCGCGCCGGCGCTGTTCGCCGAGGTGCGCAAACGATCGTTTGTCTATGCGTGGACTACCGGGGAAGATGGCAACGGAGTCGGCGGGCGACGGCGCGTTACGCGGATCACCCGGGCACTGCTGGGGGGAGACGGAGGATTGTTCGGGGCGGCACGCCTGCCGATGCTGCAGACGGCGGTGACGAGCAAGGGGTGAAGCCAGTTCCACGGAAGGCCCGCGAGAGGAAGAATCGATCGCTGGTGGAAGAGCTTGGAGCGGCGCGTGAGAATTGGGCGGGGTAGGGGTCCTTCACTTCGTTCAGCGACTGTCTGGTTTTGTCAAGGGAAGGTTATGGAAAAGCGGAAAACGATGATGCTGTTTCCCGCTTTCCCACAACCTCGGCGGCGGCGGCTGACGGGATTGATCATTGCGGGCACGGGCTGAGCATTGAGGATGGTTGTGCGAGTCGCTGGCGAACTTGTCTGGCTTTGGCATTGAGGCGCACCAGCAATTTGTGGGCTAAGGCAATGCGGACCACCTTGGGCGGCTTCCCGGCAGAACGGAGTCGTTGCTGGAAGGCGCTGAAGTCCGGCTCGTGGCGGCCAACCACGCTGGCCACAATGAACAGGATTTCACGAACCGCAGCCCGGCCTCCGCGCACCGCACGCTTGCCCTGGTGCTTGCCAGAATCGCGGGCAATGGGCGCGACGCCGGCCAGCTTGGAGATCGTCTTGTTCGATAACGTGCCGATCTCCGGCATCTCCGCCATGAGCCGTGCCACGGTGCGATCGGCCACCCCCTTGATGGTTCGGAAGGCCAGATTGAGTTCGCGCCACAACGGATCGGTCTCGATGAGCCCGGCGATGCGCTGTTCCAGATCGCGGATTTGGCTGGCGATAAAAGCCAGCAGTTCCTGGAACGAGCTCTGCACCACGGATTCCGTAATGAGCCGCTGCTGATTGAGTTGCGCGGTGCGCAGGTTGGTCAGTTGGCGGAGGCGCGTGACCAGAGCCCGCAGGTGTTGCTGGGTGCGCGGAGCCAGACACAGCGGTGGGCTCTGCTTGACGTCGGCGTACCAGGCAATCATGCCGGCATCGATGGTGTCGGTCTTTTCCAGCCGGCCCATGCTCTGGGCGAACTGGCGCACGGCACGCGGGTTGAGGATGGCCACACTCAAGCCTTGCTCGGAGAGCTGAGCCAAGGCTTGCTGTTCGTAACCGCCGGTGGCTTCCATGGCCACCAGTTCGACCTGGTGCGTGCCGCAAAAGGCCGCCAGTCCGGCGATGCCGGCAGCGTTGTTGGAGAACGAAGCGCCCGCGCCACTACGGCCGATGCGCGCCTCCAGAGAAGACGACGAAATATCCACTCCACAAATGATCCGGGTCACGGTAACCTGCCTTGTATGTGCGACTGAGGGTCATGCGACTGTTCGGTCGTACGTGACTTGGGCAGCGGTCCCTGAGCTGAGCGTCGGTCTTCAATAGACCACAGGATGAACGGGAGCCGTCCGCCCGCGGGGGAGTCGATGCCTTGGCTCCCCCACCACAACAGTTTTAAACAAAAAACCGCCGCTCTCCCAGAGATACAAGGATGACACTCTCAAAAAATGCGCATTTCACGCCACTCAAAATGCCTCTCAAAATGCACGCGGATCAAACACACACACATTAGATCAAACGCACACATCGGATGCGGCGCAGGTGCATCGATTCCGGGGACGCTAGCCGGCGGTGGCTCCCTGAGTGACGCGTTTGAGGGTCTCGATAAACTTGCGATTCTCCTCCGGGGTGCCGACGGTGACGCGGATGGCCGTGCGCGCGCCCCAGTTTCCGGTGAGAGGACGGACGATGATGCCGTTCATCTGGAGGCGGCGGCCCAGGGCGGAGGCATCCTCTCCGGTCTCGACGTAGAGGAAGTTGGCCCAGCTTTCGACCGGAGCATAACCCAACTCGCGCAGTTGACGGGTGAGCAGGGTGAGCTGGGCGGAATTATTGCGCAGAGTCTTTTCGTAATGTTCGCGGTCATCGAGGGCGGCCATGGCTCCGGCCTCGCCCACGCTATTGACGATGAATGCGGTCTTGAGGCGGGAGAGATAATTGATGAGTTCCGCCGGTCCCATGCCGTAGCCGATGCGGGCGGCGGCCAGGCCGTAGACCTTGGAGAAGGTTCGCAGGACGACGACACTGCGCTCCTGGCGCACGTAGTCGAGGGCGTGCGAGTAGTCCACAGCGCGCTCGCGGGCCAGCCAGTCGGCGTATTCGAAGTAGGCCTCA
This sequence comes from uncultured Acidobacteriota bacterium, assembly GCA_963779365.1. Taxonomy (GTDB): domain Bacteria; phylum Acidobacteriota; class Terriglobia; order Terriglobales; family Acidobacteriaceae; genus TOLSYN. The sequence goes on from CAVZYB010000040.1 coordinate 44,935, forward strand.
TCGAGGGCGACGACGATGTTCTCCGGAAGGCGGTCCAGAAAGCGATCCAACTCTTTGGCGGGAATCATGGTCCCGGTGGGATTGTTGGGGTTGGCGAGGAAGACTAGGCGGGTGTCGGAGTCGATGGCGTCGGAGATGGCATCGAGGTCGAAGCCGTCGGCGCGGCTGGGGACTTGGCGAAACTCGGCGCCAGCCGAGCGGGTAACGATGGGATAGACGATGAAAGAGCGCTCGCTGCTTACCGCATTGAGTCCGGGGGCGAGCAGGACGCGGGCGAGAATGTCCAACAGGTTGGTGGAGCCGGCAGTGACGATCAACTGATTGGGCGAGATCTGGTGATGCTCAGCCAAGCGCTCGCGCAGGGCCACCATATCATTGTCGGGATAGAGATGGACGGACTTGACCGCGGTTTCCATGGCACGGATGGCCAGCGGTGAGGGTCCGAGAGGATTTTCGTTGGAACCGAGCTTGATCATCTTCACGCCGGATTCAGCTTCTGCCTGCTGGATCGGCTTGCCTGGTATGTAGGAGGCCAGAGCGCGTACGCGCTCTGGCACCAACTCCGCAAACTTGCCCATGACTTTCCTCTTTAATCCTTAGCGAAATTCTACTCTTCTTCCGGACGGCGACGGGGTGGAGCCGAGGGGCGGCGTGGTGCGCTGCCTCCGCGCGGCGGAGACGAAGGACGACGCGGGCACCGCTGCCGCGGCGCGGCGGACCACCGAAGCCGGTGCGGGTTGCGCCGAAGCCTGACGAACCGCCGCGCGCGCCGCCCGGGGATGTGCGTGGCCGGTCCGCGCCGGAGGGCTTGCCAAACTTGCTGGTGCGGGGGCCGGATCGGCCTTCGCTGCCCGGACGTTTGAAATCGCTGCCGGGACGCTTGAAGTCTCCGCCGGAGCGGGGTTTGAAGTCGCCGCCACTGCGCGGGGCATAGCCGCTCGGCTTGCCCGGGCCCTTGGAGAACTTGCGGTCGCCGCTGGATGTGCCCGGCCTCTTCGCGAAGCCTCGATTGGCAGGGCGCTCCCTGGAAAAGGGACGGTCGCCGGAGAACGGTTTCGGCTCAAAGCTATTGGTCTTGTCGCTGCCGAGGTCGCGGTGCTTGCTGGGCTTGACGAACTTGGGCTTGTTGAACTTGGCGAAGCCGAAGCCGCCGGTTTGGGAGGTGTCGCGCTTCTCCGAGGCGCCGCTGAAACCACCTTCACGCTTGGCGGCGGGCCGCTTGGTGTAGCCAGCGTCGCGCTTGCCGAAATCGCCCGAGGGCTTCGGCGTGTAGCTGCCGGGTTTGCGGTCGCGGGCTCCGGCCGGTTTGGCGGCGAAACTGCGCTTGGGACGGTCTTTGAAGTCTCCGGCGGATTGCGCGGGAAATTCGGCAGGCTTGCGGGTGTAGGGGCGTTTGGCGGCGAAGCCATCATCACGGCGCGCGCTGCGATCAGACTCAGGACGTTTGAATTCAGGACCACGGGGACGATCGAAGCTGGGGCGCTCGCCGGTCTCGGGGCGGGCGGTGAATTCGCGGCGCAGCGGCGCAGAACCTCTGGCAGCGTCGGTGCGGGGGGCGCTGGTGCGGCGCGCCGCGATGGGCAGGGGCGCAGGAGCATCCGCGCTGGGCTTGCCGCGACGGCCTTTGACGAAGCGCGCCGCATCGACGCGCGGACGGCGCTCGGGACGGTCATCCTTGCGCTTGACCTTGACCGGCTTGGGTTTGAAAGGCGTGTCGAGCGATTTGCGAAGCTGGTTGACCTCTTTGGGCGTGAGGTGGCGGAATTCGCCGGGCTCGAGGTCGAGGGTAAGCGAGCCGTAGCGGACGCGCTTGATCTTTTCGATGTGGTAGCCGATCTGCTCGAACATGCGGCGGATCTGGCGATTGCGGCCTTCGGTGAGAGTGACCTCATACCAGGGATTCTCCTGGTCGACGGCGAGCTGGATTACGGCGGGCTGGGTGAGGATGGCGAAGGAACGACGCTCGGTGCCGGGCTGCTTTTTGCCGCGCACGCCGGTCAGGCCGGGCTCGGGCGGCAACATGATGCCGTTGCGCAGCTTGTCGATCTCCGGCTCGCTGGGCTTGCCGCTGACCTTGACCATGTAGGTTTTGGCAACGTGCGAACCGGCGCGGGTGAGTTGCTCCATGAGCTCGCCATCGTTGGTGAGCAGGAGCAGGCCTTCGCTCATGTAATCGAGGCGGCCGACGGGAAAGACGCGCTCCTCGACGCCCTTGAGCAGATCCATGACGGTGGGGCGGCCCTCGGGATCGCTGACCGTGGTCATGTGGCCCTTGGGTTTGTAGACGGCGAGATAGACGTGGCGCTCGGGGCCACGGAGTAATTTGCCGTCGACGCGAATTTCATCCAGACGCGGATCAGCCTTGGAGCCGGGCTCGGTGATGGTGTGTCCGTTGACGGAGACCAGACCGGCGGCAATCAACTGCTCGGCCTTGCGCCGCGAAGCTAGTCCGGCGGCGGCGAGGATCTTTTGTAATCTTTCAGGTTTTGCTTCCATGGTGAGTACAGCCTTTCGCTTGAATCCGCTCGCCATCAGGCGATCGAAGAAGGTAATACGTAAGAAGTGCCAGGGATAACGGCGTCCCTGAGAGGACTCCCGAAGGTTTAGTGACCGAGGGGGTGCTCGGCTTCGGGTATAGTGCCGGACTCAGCGCCGGACTGCGGCTGGCTGTCGGCCGCTTCGGCTGCGTCGGGCGGTTGCGAGTCGGGAATCTGCGAGTCTGGAATCTCTGACCCCCGGGATTCCACGTTTTCCGACTCCTGGTTTTCTGACTCCACGATTTCTGAGGCTTGGTTCGGCGCTGATTCGGAAGAAGCAGAGCCGGGTTCGCCGGAAGGCCGGGGAGCTTGGCTTTCTTCCCCGCTCATTTCTGGTTCCCCACTCAAGCCAACAGAGGGCTTGAATGGGCCACCCGCGGCTTCAGGTGGATTGGGCTCGAAGAGAGATTCCTGCTGCTCTGTAGGGGCGATCTCGATGGCGCCGAGTTGCGAGAACTCCTCCATGCTGGGTAGCTCGTTGACATCGTTGAGGCCAAAACGCAGCAGGAAATCCTTGCTGGTTTTGTACTGCATGGGGCGGCCGATGACCTGCTTGCGTCCGGCGGTGGTGATGAGTTTGCGATCCAACAGCGTGCCCAGGACGCTGGCCGACTCGACGCCGCGAATGTCGGCGATCTCCGGGCCGGTGATCGGCTGTTTGTAGGCGATCACCGCCAGAGTTTCCAGGGCGGCAAGGGAGAGGCGAATCGGCGGCTTGAGACTCTTGGCGAAGGCGCGCACGACGTCATGATGCTCGGGCTTGGTGGCCATGCGGAAGCCGCCGGCGACCTGACGAATCTCTATGCCGCGGTCTTCGCCGGCATAGTCGGTTACGAGCTGGACTAGAACTTCCCGGATGCGCGCGCGGACGGCTTTGTCCTCGGCGATTTCCTGCTCGGTCTTCTTCGGCTGACGTTTGCGCGAAGTGGTTTCGGGCGGGCGGAGCTCGGCCGAGGGCGCTGGTTCTCCAGTAGGACTGCCGGGATTAGGGCTGGTGAGCGCTTCGGAGGTGGCGGCATCGGGCGCGTCGCTCACACTCGCGTCATCCACATTCGCGTCTCCCATATCTCCTGACGGCGGCAGATGTGGGGCACCAATACCAGCGGGATTATCGTTTGACGTGGGTTCCTCGTGCAGCATCGAGGGACCAGGCTCAGGACAGGATAGCTCAGCCGATTCAGGGGCAAGCTCGGGCAGGAATGTGCTCTCGGCGGCAGAGCCGGGGTGGGGCTCGTCAGAGAGGAATTCAGTCGCATATTCAGCGGCGCAGGTACCATCGGCGTGGGATTCAGCGGCCAGCGCTTCAGCGGCGGAGTCGGCCCGCTCGATGGCGGCGTTCTCCCTGGCGGAGGCCAGGTCGGCGAGCACAATGTCTTTCAGGAGCAGGGCAATCTGCTCCAGCGTGACCGGCTCTTCGGCCGCGTAAATAATGGCCTCGACTTTTGCTTTCAAACTCATGCGCACTCGCTTGTTGGATTATTCATATTGCCAGTCGTTATTGCCAGACGTCCTTGCCAATCGTTATTGCCAATCATCGCGCACGGCGGAGCCGCCTTCGTCCACGAGGCGGTCAAAGCCGGTGGATTTCTTCAAGACGACCTCGGCGAAGACATCATCCTGCTTGCAGACTACGGCCTGCAAGCGGATCAGCTCAAGGATTGCCAGAAAAGAGCAGATCAGCGCGGAACGCGAGTGCAGGTGACGCAGCAATTGCTTGAGCCGGATAGGGCGGTCCTCGACCATGAGGCGGCGGCGCACGTAATCGATCATCTGGGCCACGGTGACGGCATCTTCATCAAACTGCAGGGTCGGGCGGTTCTTGGCGCGCTCGAGGATCTGCTGAAAGGTGCGGACTAGATCGATGACGTCGGAGGCCATCTCCGGCTCGGTGCCCTCGGCATCGCGAAACTCTTTGAGGGACGGATTGGTGAGCACCGCTTCTTCCAACTGCTGCTTCTGCAAAAGCATTTGGGCGGCCTGTTTGTAGCGCTCGTGCTCAAGCAGGCGATTGACCAGTTCGAGGCGCGGGTCCTGCTCCTCGGGCGGGGCGTCGGGATCGCGCGGCAGCAGCATCTTGGACTTGATCTGGATGAGCAGGGAGGCGGTGTAGATGAACTCCGCTGCAAGATCGAGGTCGAAGTTGCGGATGTGCTCGACGTAAGCCAGATACTGCGCGGTGATCTGCGCGATGGGAATGTCGTAGATGTCGATATCCTGCTTGCGAATCAGATCCAGCAGCAGGTCGAGCGGCCCGTCATAGACGCTGCCCACGCTCACCGAAAAAGGAAAGATATCGGCGAGATTGGGCGCGGCTTTGCGGGCGTCCTGCTTGGTCTTCGCCGCATCCGGTTGCTTTGCCGGACGAGGCGGGTTGGTGGGCTGATCGCTCATCGGCTACTCCGCGAGTTTCTCCGGCGCAGGCGCTTGGGATAACGCTTCCCCGCCCGCTGCGGGCGACTCATAACTCAGCGACATGTGCATGGCTTCGCGCACCTCGGCCAGAGTCTGGTCGGCGGCTTGGCGGGCGCGGGCGGAGCCAGCTTCGAGGATATCCCAGGCAAGCTTGGGATTGTTCTCGTATTGGCGGCGGCGCTCCTGCAACGGATTGAGAATGGCCACGAGATTATCGGCTACCCAGCCTTTGCACTGAATGCATCCGATGGCGGCAGTGGTGCAGCCCAGGCGTACTTCCGCCATGGTCTCGGGAGTGCTGAAGATTTTGTGCAGATCGCCCACGGGGCAGAGGTCGGGATTGCCGGGATCGGTGCGGCGGACACGGGCCGGATCGGTGACCATGGTCTTCAGCTTCTTGCGTACCTCGGCTTCGGGATCGCTGAGCAGGATGGAGTTGCCGTAACTCTTGGACATCTTGCGGCCATCGGTGCCGGGAAGCTTGGGGGAAATGGTGAGGAGCGGCTGGGGCTCGGGGAAGACATAGGTGTAGCCGCTCTCTTGTGCATCCTTGTGACTAATACTCCCGATGTGAGCGCCCTCCTCACGCCCGACATATCTGGACGCCATCCCCGGACCAAGAAGCTGAGTGTATTTCTCTTTATCCAGATACGCTATCTGCTTTGGAGGCCCACTCTTCCAGTAAAAGAAATTGAATCGCCGAGCAATCTCTCTCGTGATCTCGACGTGGGCGACCTGGTCCTCGCCGACCGGGACGTAGGAGGCCTGATACATGAGGATGTCGGAGGTCATGAGCACGGGATAGCCGAGGAATCCGTAGGTGTTGAGATCCTTTTCCTTGAGATTCTCCTTCTGCTCCTTGTAAGTGGGGACGCGTTCGAGCCAGCCCAAGGGGGTCATCATGGAGAGCAGGAGGTGGAGTTCGGCGTGCTGCGGGACGTGCGACTGGATAAAGATGGTCGCCTTCTCCGGATCGAGTCCGGCGGCAAGCCAGTCGAAGACCATTTCGAAGATGTTGGCCTTGACGCGCGAGGTGTCGGCGTAATCGGTGGTGAGGGCGTGCCAGTCGGCGACAAAGAAAAAACAGTCGTAGTCGTTCTGGAGGCGAGTCCAGTTCTGCAAGGCACCGACGTAGTGGCCGATGTGCAGCTTGCCGGTCGGTCTCATGCCGCTCAGTACGCGGCGGTTCACAGCTTGTTTTGCATCTGCCGACATCTATATCTCTCTCGGGGAAGTCCTTGGGATCGGAGAATCCTTGGGAAAAGTGGGGCTGGGCCGGAAAATCTGCCAGATGCCCGAAACCTTGATACTAACATGTGGCAGCTGCCCGGCTCTCTCACGTTTGCCAAAGGCGGGCAAAGATGGGGCGCCCAAGGGGAACGGTGGGAAGGCTGGGGCAGCAGCAAGCTAGAGAAAGCGTAATCCGATGATGCACGAACGGATGTAGCGGACTTCGACCGCCATGGCAGTCTGGTTGCCCGTGGTGGGCTCAACGACGGTGACGACGAGTTGCTGGCCTTGACTCAAATAAACCCGCGCCCAGGCCGAGGCCGGGTTCACGAGAAATCCTCCGCCGCCGATTTCGACGACGCGGCCCAGGTCATTGCCATGGGCGTCGACCGCAAAGGCCGACGCCGGGAGTTCCAGGCGCTCAAACTCCCGGCGCTCCGCAAGCGGCATTTGCAGGTCGTCCCCATCTTCGCCAGAAGAAGGCGGAGGTGGGCCACTACGCCTCCGCTCCGGGAGCAGCGCTTCGTCCATCGCGGGATGGGATAGGACGGAGGCTTGCTTGCGCACGGCCACTACTTTTCGCCGAGGCAAAGTTTGGCGATGGTCATCAACTGCATGTTGGAGGTTCCCTCGTAGATGCTGCCGATCTTCGAATCGCGGAAGAACTTCTCCACCGGATAATCCTTGGTGAAACCGTAGCCGCCGTAGATCTCGACCGCCTGCGAAGCCACGCGTTCGGCTACCTGGGATGCGTAGAGCTTGGTCATGGCCGCCTCCTTCAAGAAGGGCAGCCCGGCATCCTTCATCCGGGCAGCGTTATAGACCATGAGGCGAACTGCGGTGATCTCGGTCGCCATTTGCGCGAGCTGAAAGGCGACGGCCTGGAAGTGGGCGAGCGGCTGGCCGAATTGCTTGCGCTCCTGCGCATATTTCGCGGCATACTCCCAGGCGCCCTGGGCGAGGCCGAGCATCTGCGCGCCGATGCCGATGCGGCCCTCGTTGAGGGTCTCGATGGCAATTTTGTAGCCCTTGCCGACCTCACCCAGAAGATTTTCCTTGGGGACGCGGCAGTCGTCGAGGATCAACTCGGTGGTACTGGAGGCTCGGATGCCGAGTTTGTCCTCCTTTTTGCCGACGCTGAAGCCGGGGAAATCCTTCTCGACGAGGAAGGCGGTGATTCCCTTGTATCCGGCGGTGGGGTCGACTGTGGCGATGATGATGAAAAGGTTTGACTCCTTGCCGTTGGTGATCCACAGCTTCTGGCCGTTGAGCAGCCAGTGGTCGCCTTTGTCCTCGGCGCGGGTTTGCAGCGCAAAGGCATCCGATCCGCTGCCAGCCTCGCTGAGCGCATAGGAGCCGACCCATTGGCTGGCCATCCTGGGAAGATACTGCTGCTGCTGCGCCGGGCTGGCCCAGCGGAGCAGCGCGTTATTGACCAAGGTGTTCTGCACGTCCACCAGGACTCCGACGGAGGGATCGACGCGGGAGAGCTCTTCGACGGCGAGAATCGCCTCGAAGAAGGTTCCACCGCCGCCGCCGTACTGCTCCGGAATCTCGATGCCCATGAGTCCGAGCTGGTGAAACTGCTCGATCAGCGAATGATCCATCGCGCCGCGCTCGTCCATCTCCCTGACGAGCGGCCGGACCGACTCTTCGGCAAATTTGCGGATGTTATCGCGGAAGAGTTGCTCGTCTTCGGTCAAGACAAGCAACGGCTGCGGCAGCAATTCACGACCACTGGTGGTTGTCATTAGGAAATCCGCCTCGCTAGGCAAAGATGACGACCGGCGATTGTATCAGTTTCCGAGGGCGGATGACGGGGAAGGAGGGACGAACGGGGCGGACTAGCGGGGCAAACTAGCGGCGGTGCACCAGCTTCAATTTTTCCGATTCCAGCAGCTTTTTGTACTGGGCGCGGGCGTGCACGGCCCAGGGCCCCCTTGCAATCCAGTTTCAGGTAGGCGCGCCAGTGCCTGAGCGCGAGGCGCGGCTGCCGTGAGCGCTCATAGGCGAGCGCCAGGTTGTAATGGGCGTCCGCGTAGGTGGGAGCAAGCTGCAATGCGGCCTTGTAGGCGGCGATGGCCTCGTCCAGACGCTGCGTTTCATCCAGCACATTTCCCAGATCAAAATGGGCCAGGGCGTAACGCGGATCGCATTCAATGGCTTTGCGGTAATGCTTTTCCGCCAGATCGTAATCCGACTGGTTGTAGTACAGGGTGCCGAGATTGATGTGCGCGGGAGCGTAGTCGGGATCGAGCTCGAGAACCTGCTGGTAGCTGAGAATTGCCTCTCTCGCGGTCTCCGGATCCTCTTCCAGCGCAACCCCCCGGGCAAAAAGATCCACGGCGGATTCGGCGGTGGATACCGGACGGAAGCGGGCGGTAGTTTGCACCACCTGGCTCGATTCGCGGAAGTCCATGATGAACTGTCCATCGATGGGGTCCAGTGCCTTGCCTTCGGTACGGAAGGCGACCCGGGAGCCAACGGAAAACGAACCGGCCTCAAGAAAGGGATTCTCCATGCCCGCGACTCGCGCCTGCATTGCCTGGAGAGAGGCGAGAATGGTGGCGCTTTTCACGCGTTTGGCGCGCAGGTCACGAACCTTTTTAATTTGGAGCAGGTCGAAAAAAGAAAAGGAATCACCGACAGCAATCAAGCCGGCTCGCTGCCACCCGCTGAGTTGCCTGGCCGTAATACGAAGAATCCTGAGCAAATCCGAATGTTCGAATTGAGTCACGGTGATTTGGTTTTCGTCGTTCGCAGCAATTATCGCCATCATTGACTTTCAATTGCAAGGGGAATCTCAGAACTCACTTGACAAAGGTACAGGATGGAGAAGAGCGCGCCGGATTGGGAAGGGCGCCCCAAGGCAGAACCGGCTTTCAGTCCTCCCCCCACATCCCGGTGCGGGCTGGATTCCGGGTTTCGTCAGCGAGCAGCAGTGCTCTTGCCGCCGTTCCTTTCACGGCCAAACCTTCCGCGTCAAACTTTCTCCGTTGACCCAGGCGCCGCTTGCCAGAAAACTCGGTTCGCCAGGCCCGCATCCTCATGGCAGCCGTGGCAGGCGAAGTGCGTTGTCAATGGGCGATTGAGCAGCCAAGGAGAAGTTGGAAGCATGCCTTTTCAGAACGCGAGTCTCCAGCGGATATCCGTGCTGCTCCTGTTATTGCTGCAGGCATCGGTTCCACGGGACGCTTACGCACAACAGCCGCCAGCGGGCTCAGCCGGTCCGCTGACACTCACCCTGAAGGAGGCGGTGCAACTCGCCCTAAAGCAAAATCCGCAGCGCCTCATCGCGCACCTGCTGATTTCGGAAAGTGATCGCAGCAATCAGGTCGCCCGCTCGGCGCTGCTTCCGCAGGCCGGCTTCGCGGCTTCCAGTTCGCTGAACCAATACAACGTTGCCAGCATCGAACGATCGCCATCACCGCGAGAAGCGGCGGGACCGTTTCAGTACATTCAAGCGGGCCCAGCTTTTTCGCAAACGATCATCGACCTTCCCCTGATTCGCGGATACCAGATCGGCCGGGAAGTTACGCGCCAGGCGCGCGCCGACGAACGGACCGCGCGCGAGACGGTGGTTATGGCGGTGGTGGACCAATATCTGCTGATTCTCCGGGCGTTGGCTACGCGTGACGCGGCGAACGCCCGCGTGGCGCTTGCCCAACGGCTCTACGAACAGGCGACCGAACTGCAAAAGACAGGGATCGGTTTGAACATCGACACGGTGCGAGCCAATGTCGAATTGCAGAATGAACGCCAGAATCTGATTGACGCGGAAACGCTTACCCACACCACCAGGTATGGCTTGGCGGAGATACTCGATGTGCCGCGCGACCAGGAACTCGAAGTTACCGACGGGTTGGAGTTCTACGAGCTTCCGGTACTGGAAAAAGAGGTACTGCTCAATCAGGCACTGGCCTCGCGGCCGGAGATTCGCTCGTTGATCGTGCAGCAGCGGGTGGCCAAGCTGACGACGGATTCGGTCCGCGAGCAGCGTCTTCCGGAGTTGGATTTCTCGGGCTTCTGGGTCTATCAGGGAGAGCATTTCGACGACGGTATTCCTACGTACACCTATGCCCTCTCCATGAAATTTCCGCTCTTCACCGGCGGTCGAATCGGCGCGGAGGAAGCGCGCGCCAAACTGGAGGAGGAGCACGTCGCGGAGATTCGCCGGCAGACGGAGGCGCACATCGTCAACGAGGTAAAGTCCGCTCTCGATGAACTGACCGCCGCGCGCAATTCGGTGGACGTTGCGAATCTCGGTTACAAGCTGGCCCAGGAGGAAGTAGCCCAGGCACAGCGCCGCTTTCAGTCCGGCGTTACCACCAACGTGGAAGTGATTACCGCACAGGAAGCCCTGGCGCGCGCCAGCGATAACCGCATCGGCGCGCTGTATCAATTCAACCTCTCTCGCGCTTCACTGGCGCGCGCGACAGGGGGAATCGAAGCCATGTACACGAAGTGAGAGGTGCGGATCATGGGCTCCACTCCAGACACGCCAACGCCGCAACCCGGCACTGCCGCCGCTGACGCTACGCCGCAGGTCGCGGAGGGCTCCATTTCGTTGCGCCAGCGGCTGCGAAATCTGAACCCCTTCGTGAAGGGAGCAGGCGTTGTCTTGCTGATACTTCTCGGCGTGGCGTGGTACCTGTTCACCGGTCACGTAACGACGAACGATGCCCAGGTGGATTGCCATATCACGGCGGTGGCGCCCCAGGTTCCGGGGTACGTGGTCAACCTTTCCATCAACGACAATACGCCGGTCAAGGCCGGCGAGGTTCTGGTGCAGATCGATCCGCGCACTTATCAGGCTGAGGTGGAGCAGGCCAAAGCGAATCTGGATTTTGCGGAGGCACAAGCAAATTCGGCGAAGCTCCAGATTGGCTTGACGCGCGAAACCACCACCAACAGCACCCACGGCGCCTCCGCGCAAAAGGAATCCGATGCCGCCGATTATGTGAGTTCGCAGGCGCAACTGGAGCAATCGGCGACCGCGAATCTGCAAGTGGCCGAGGCCAACGTCGCCGCTAGACGTGCGACCAACGAGCGCGCCCAGAGCGATCTGGCGCGCTACACTCCGTTGCTCTCCACCAACGACGTCTCCAAATTTCAATTCGATGCCGTGGAAGCCTCGGCGCGCGTGGCGAAGAGCGAACTGGAGGCGGCCGAGCAGCAGCGTTCGGCGGCCCAACGAGACGTGGAGATTGCGCGCGCCAACGCGCACTCTTCCCGGGCGCGGCTGTTGCGCTCGCAGGCGCAATTGCTGGAAACCAAGGCCCGCGAGCAACAGGTGCCCATTGCCGAAGCAAGTTATAAATCGGCGCAGGCTGCGGTGGAGCGGGCGAAGGCGGCACTGCAACGAGCCGAATTGAATCTCGCCTACACCCACATCGTCGCCCCGATCACCGGGCAAGTCACGCAGAAGTCGGTGGATCTGGGGCAGTACGTTTCGGAAGGTCAATTGCTGTTCACTATCGTTCCGCTTAACCAGATTTACGTGACGGCGAATTTCAAGGAGACTCAACTGGAAAACGTGGCCCCAGGCCAGAAAGTCCGCGTGCACGTAGATACCTACCGCGAACAGTTCGAGGGCGTGGTCGATTCCATCGCCGGGGCGAGCGGCTCACGGCAGGCGCTGCTGCCGCCACAGAACGCTACCGGAAACTTCATCAAAGTGGTGCAGCGTATTCCGGTAAAAATCCTAGTCAAGCCAAGCCAGAATCCGAATCTGGTGCTGCGGCCCGGCATGAACGTGGAAGCAACCATTTACACGCGCTAGAGCGTGTTTTGAAATCGTGCTGCCCGCGATTTTGCGGGGCCTACGGACGCCGGGGGCGCATCTGAGAAATCACGGCCGGAACAAAACGGAGTAAAGACGAAGATCTCCGCTGCAATTCAGCCGGAGAGTAGAGGAGGGATTTAGGCCATGCCCCTGACGACGGACGAAAAGATGTTAGCCCTTAGCCGCGCTGCCATCGAAGCCTTCGACAAGGCAGACGGTGGCGTTCATCCTGGGTTCAGACCTGCTCACGCCAAAGGCACCCTGCTGAGCGGGGTGTTTACGCCTTCGTCAGAGGCGGCATCGCTTACACGCGCGCCACATATCCAGCGCGATTCCACTCCAGTGACCGTGCGCTTCTCGGACTTCGCGGGAATTCCGACGATTCACGACAACGATCCTCAGGGGGCGAGTCCTCGCGGCTGCGCGATCCGCTTTCATCTTGCCGAACATTCTCATACGGACATCGTCGCTCATTCGGTCGACGCCTTCCCGGCGCGCACCATTGAAGATTTTTTGGACTTTATCAACGCGTTGATTGCTACCGATCCGGCGGGAGCTCACCCCCGTGCGATTGAGCAGTTCCTTAGCGCACATCCGGCGGCGCTGGCGTTTGTGCAGGCTCCCAAGCCCATTCCCACAAGCTTTGCGAGGGAGTCGTTTTTCGCGGTATCAGCATTTAAATTCACGAACGCGGATGGCACTTTGCGTTATGGGCGCTACCGGGTGCTGCCGGCAGCAGGCAATGAATATTTGAATGAGGCGGGAGCGGCTGCGCAGACGCCAAACTTCCTCTTCGACGAGATCGCAAAACGGGTGGCGAAGGGCGCTGTGAAGTTTCGCATCGCCGTACAGTTGGCTAAGGGCGGCGACCCCACCGACGACGCCACCGTCCGCTGGCCGGAGGATCGTCCGCAGTTGATGTTCGGCGAGATCAATTTGACGGGGATTATCGCGAACAATGCCAGCGAGCAGCAGAGCATCATCTTTGATCCCATCCCACGAGTGGATGGCATCAAGGCATCGGCCGATCCTCTGTTTGAGCCTCGGGCCAATGTCTATCTGATGTCCGGACGACGGCGCCGAGCGGCCGCGAACAGCGGGGCGATCAAGCCGCGCGAGGCCGCATAACTTTCGAAGCGTTACGATTGCTTGCGCATGGTCAAGCGGCGGGCTCCTCGGCTTGGCTGCGTGGCGTCGTGAACAGAGTCAGGCGCGAGCTGACGACCTGCTTTACGGCATCGACTACCGGCGGCAGAATCTTGTACGGCACGACCTCGTTGGGTTGCCGTGCGAGGCTCTGGACAAGGGATTGGCGCCATGCGACCCGCAGTTCGGTATTGATGTGGATGATGTTGATGCCTGACTGAATCGCGCGGCGAAAATCTCCGTCATCGGTTCCCGAACCGCCGTGCAGAGTGAGAAAGATGCCCACAGCTCGCTTGATTTCGGCAATTCGCTCGATGTCCAGGTGCTTCCTGGATTTTCCTTCCACCATACTCTCAAGCATGCCGTGCATGTTGCCAACCGCTGGAGCGAGAACGTCAACACCCGTGGCGCCGACAAATTCCGCGGCTTCGTGAGGTGTGGTGAGGCGGCGCGCCTCCGGCGCAGCGGCGGCGTGGATCTCGGAGCCGGTTCCAATGTCGCCGATCTCCCCCTCGGCAAGGATGGCGGGATTAATGGCTTTGATCGCCTCAGTGGTCTCCCTGGTGCGGGATATGTTTTCTTCGAAGGGGAGCGCGGAGAAATCGATTACAACGGAGTCAAAGCCGGCACTGGCTGCCTCGACCGCCTTTGCGAGAGAGTGGGTGTGGTCAGCATTAAGAAAAATCGGCAGCTCGGATTCTTCACGGAAGCTGCTTACCAGAGCAGCGAGCCGGCGCGTGCCAAGGAAATCGCGCTCTCCTTCAGACGCACCAACCAGTACCGGAACTCCGAGCTCCACGGCGGCTGCTCGAACCGCCTTCAGCAGGACCAGATCAGCGACATTGAAGTGTCCGAGAGCCGCACTTTCATTCTCCGAACGTGTCAGAACATCTCGCAGTGTGTTCATACTTGTGTTTTCCCGGAGGATGAGAGCCGCCGCAGTGGCGCAGGCGCGAAGTGCATCCTCGGAATCGGCTGCTGTGCTCAGGGCCAGCCTTGAATCGTTTCTCTTGCGAGGCGTGCGCTGTACACATTCTAAGAACAAACTCCCGTCCTGTTTCGCAGGACGAGAGCTGTGTGCGCGACCCTCCTATGTCTGTCGGATCACCACTCCAAGCAGATAACTACTGGGACGCCATTTGCTCCGGCGATGCCTTGTCCAGCAGACTGACGAGCGGAGTTGCTGCGGGCGGCGCCGGTGCGCTCGTCACGATCTCTTTGGCGGTCATCTCTTTTCCGTAGAGTTTCTTGTTGGCATCGTTGTCGGGCTCCATCGACGCGCCTTCGAGCGATACGCCTGCAAATAAACCCTTCGAACGCGAGTACGTCAGCACGTCCATGTTCATCGCGCTGGCGCTATACGAGCTTGCCTGTGCACCGGTTGGACCGGCCGTGGCGGCGGCGTTGGTACCTAGCTTTGTCTTGCCATTCAATATCTGATCCGCGCCCTTCTCGTTCATGACGACGAGCACGAAATCAGTCGCGGTAGATCCGAGTTGCACGCCAATGCTGCCTTGATCGAGCGCGTACATCGCCGGAGCGCCCCACTTACCATTCATGCTTGCGCCCTGGCGGCAGACGAGCGCGCCACGTCCGTAGCTGCCACCGATGCCGATGGCTACTTTCTTGACGCTGGGAAAGATCAGCACGCACTGGGACTGGTTGAGAATGGACTCGGGCAGACCGTTGTTGGCATTCAAAATCTGCTGTAGCACATTGGCGGAATCTTCAAGGCGGTTGTCTTCCTTCTTCTGAGCGGTCAGCGGAAGAGCTGTTGCCAGAGCCAGAGCAACCAGTATCGCAAATCTTCTATTCATAACGTGCCTCCTATTCGGTTGAATCCAGATCCAATGCGCGTGAATGGCTGCAACGCGATCGGTCGGCTGTTTAACTTCAGGCCCGGCAATCGGCGCATGAAGACATTGGGAGCTCGCGAACCGTCAACTACCCGTTCGCCGGGAGCAATCAGCCGCGGGTGATCAGCGCAACGCATTGCACCAGCGGTAGGCGTCTCCGGCAGAGTTTGAGGCAAGTGTCCCCGGCAAGGATGTCGCCGCACCACAAAAAATCGAGTGCGGGCCAGGAATCCAGAACCTGATTCATTGACGCAGCTAATAGCGGAAGGGCCGCTCCTCCTGGCTGGTCCAGAAGTAGGCCAGTATGACGACACTGGCCACGGCCGCGTAGGCGCACCACAACGATGTGAAGGCGTACCGCTTAACGGCCATCACAATCAGCAGGATCGCCAGGTTGGCCGCACCGAAAACCACCATCATCCGGATGTGCGAGAGAAACAGGGAGCCACAGGTGACGATCACATAGAGCACCGCAACGAGAGTATTGTTGGTCGCTGGATTGATGTACACGATGCTGTTTTTCTGAACGTAGACCTCGAGAGGAAATGCGGTGAGCGCCCACAGAATATAAAGAGTAACGGCTCCGCCGAGCACCACGAAGGGCAGTATCAGCCGGCGGTTGCCGGCGTTCGGTTCGAACAACATTACGCCCAGCGGCAACAGCAAAGGCAAGAGCCCCTGGGCATAAAGCATGAACGCCGCGCCCATGTCGTGTGCTACCGCGGGCGAAAGTATGCCGTCTATACCCAGCCAGACAAATCCTTCGGTAAACTGATGTATCGCAAACAAGATAGGCATGGCGGCAAAGAGCAGTTCGCGCCGGTGCTTGACCTTCGTCAATGGCTCGCTCTCGCAGAAAGTTTGCTCGATGACGGAGGAAGATGAAGACGAGCACCATCTGGTTGTCCCCGGAGTGCACAACCGTGCTCTGTGCTTGGCGCCGCGATACGGTGCTGCGTGACACTGTGCTGCGGCGATACTGTGCTGCCCAATCAAAGTCCCGGCCGACTGGCATCCCGAATGTCGTGTCAGGAATCGACTACAGGCACCCAAAACGATAGCAGGCACCCGCGATGATAGATTCTGTTTCCATCACAGGCCGGGTCACAGTCAATAGCTCGGACGAGATGCGCCGCAAGCTCCGCGCTGCACTCCGTTCGAGGCCGGCCCAGATGACGGTAGAGCTCTCGGGAGTGACATACATGGATACTTCCGGAGTGGCAACACTGCTGGAAGCGGTTCGCCTGGCGCGGCAGCAGGGCACGCGAATGGTTCTGGCGGGGCTCGAAGGGCAACCGCGCTATCTTCTGGAAACCACCCACTTCGATCGCTTGTTTGATGCTGCCGCGCCGGAGATAAGAGCTTGAACTTACTGGAGGATATTGGCGGTGCAGTGATCGAGCGGTTTGCTTATGTAGGCCGGTTGACGATTCAGTTCTGGTCGGGGCTGGGGGCTATCCCGCAGGTTCTACCTGTGGTGGGCAAGCGCGGGCGATGGCGAACGGCAATCCGGCAGATGTCGGACATCGGGGTGGATGCGTTGCCGATGATCGCGACAGTATCCATGAGCACCGGTTTCATCTTTGCCTTGCAGAGCGGAGCCGAACTCAGGAAGTTTGGCGCACTCACGCTGGTGATCAACATTGTGGCCGTTGGGTTCACCCGCGAACTGGGTCCGTTGCTGACGGCGATTGTCGTTAGCAGCCGGTCAGGATCGGCGTTTTCAGCGGAAATCGGGACGATGGTAGTGACCCGTGAGATCGACGTGCTGCGGACCATGGGACTGGACCCGGTCGAGTACGTGCTGGCGCCCAAGTACATTGCAGCGATCATTACGGTGCCATGCCTGACGATCATGAGCAACGCGTTCGGCATATTGGCCGGCGGGGCGTTCATGTATTTCACGACCAGGAATGACGCTGCTGTATTACCTGCGACAGGTTGCGAACGCGGTGCTGTTGCGCGATGTGTTCACCGGGCTCATCAAGAGCGTTGCGTTCGCCACGATCATTGTGCACATCGGATGTCTGGAAGGTTTCAAGACGCAAGGCGGACCGGATGCGGTAGGACGTTCCACGACTTCGGCGGTAGTAAAGTCCACGCTGCTGGTGATCCTTGCCGACCTGCTCTTCACGGCCATCTTTTATATGGTGCACGAGTAGCTCACGATGGATTCTGTTATCTCCCTACGCGACGTTACGGTGAGCTACGGCGGGCACTGCGTGCTGGACAAGGTAAACCTGGAGGTCGAGCGGGGCGAGGTGATGGTGCTGCTTGGCGGCAGCGGCGCGGGCAAGAGTACATTGCTTCGCCAGATCATCGGACTGGAAGGGCCGAGCCAGGGCACGGTGCACATTCAGGGTATCGATATCAACCGTTGCTCGAAGAAAGAGCTCCAGATGATTCGCCATACGATGGGAGTGGCTTTCCAGGAAGCGGCGCTGTTTCCTTCGCTTTCGACGAAAGAGAACGTTGCCATGCCGCTGCTGGAATTGACCAAACTCGCCGACCCGGTGATTGAGATCATGAGCTATCTGAAACTTGCGGCCGTGGGTCTGGGGGAAGCGGGCGCGTTGCTGCCGGAAGAGTTATCGGGAGGAATGAAGATGCGGGCGGCAATCGCACGGGCGACGGCCCTGGACCCGGAGATACTGGTTCTCGATGAGCCGTCCGCTGGCCTCGATCCGATCGTCGCGGCGGAACTGGACGAACTGCTGCTTTTCCTCAAGCGCCTGTTTCACATGACGATCGTGGTGGTCACGCACGAGATGGCCAGCGCATTTCGGATCGCCGATCGGGTGGCATTCCTTTGCCACGGTTCGCTCCTCGCGGTGGAGAGCAAGGATGCGTTTCAGGAAAGCAAGGACCCTCGGATTCGCCAGTTCGTCGATCGGGTTCCTGACGAGATTAGCGAAAGCGCTACGGTGCAGCGGCACTTGCGCGAGTTGGCGGGTATCACAGGAGCAGGAAGATGAAGAGCATCGAAGCAAAGGTAGGCGCCCTGGTCGTGGCCTGCATCCTCATACTGTGCGCGGCAGTGTATTACATCAGGAACGAGGAGAGCGGAAGCAAACAAGTTCCTTACCGCACGTATCTCCGGTATGCAGGCGGGTTGGAGCAAGGAACAGCCGTGCTGTTTGGCGGGATTACAGTCGGCAGAGTGACGGCGGTGCGACCTGATCCTACGGACCCCACGCGGATTGAAATTTCTCTTGGGGTGAAGCCGGGCACCCCGCTTAACACGAAGTCAGTGGCGGCGCTCGGATCGATCAGCCTGATGAGCAATCCGGTTGTTTCCATTACCACGGGTGCCAACGATGCTCCCCGGCTGGCGGCGAGTGCGGTGATTCCATCGCAGGAAAGCATCAGCATTGATGAGATGGAGCGCAGAATTGCTGCACTGTCAGATACCGCGCAGAATACGCTGACGTCGCTGCAGGCCGATGTTAACAATGTCACTGGCGATGCGCGGCACTTGCTGGGAAACCTGAACACGGTCACCGGCAAGGCCAACCAGCGGCACGTGACGGCGATTCTCTCGAATGCGGATACAACGGTCGGGCAACTGTCAGCGAAGACGGGACCGACCATGGACAACGTGAACGCGACCGTGACCAACGCGAACACCACGATCACGAACGCGAACGGGACGATTACCGCGCTCCGCAAGCCTATGCAAGCCGACCTTGCCGAACTCCACAGAACTCTCGAAGAGACTCACCAACTTTTAGGCAATGTCGACACATTATTGCGGACCAACCGGCAGAACATTACTTACACGCTCGAGAACATTCGTATGCTTACCGACAATTTAAACGACCTGACAGAATCGGTGAAGGAACGGCCGTGGAGTCTGGTGCGGATCAGACAGCCCGAAGACCGAAAGGTTCCCAAGGAGGCGGCATCCAAATGACGAAAACTCTTTTGACCGCCTGCTTGCTGGCGCTACTGACGATTGGCTGCGGAGGCAGGACTCGATATCCCTCCTACTACACGCTGGCCATTGCGCCACCACCAGATCCTGCGGTCAGCGAGGCGCGCAGGCTAGGGAACCTGGCGGTGCGGCGGTTCGAGACTGCCGCATACCTGCGCCAGGGAAGAATCGTTTACCGCGAGGCTCCGAACAAGGTTGGTTTTTATGAGTATCACCGGTGGGCGAATGATCCCGGCGAGACGATCGCGACGGCCATGACGAAAGCTGCGCGCTCATCAGGACTGTTCTCGAGGGTTGAGCGATATCACGGCGACGAAAAGCCAGAGTATCTGCTGAGCGGCCGAGCTGGAACGCCTCGACGAGATCGACTACGGCGGAGGGGTGCGGGTGGAAGCAGAGCTATCCGCTCAACTAGTGAATCTGCGGACCGGAGACACCGTGTGGAGCGGCGATGCGGAGGAAACGTCGCAAGTCGATTCTCGCACCGTGGATTCCGTCGTCGGCGAGATGAGTCATGCGGTGCAGACGAGCATCGACCGGCTAATGGCGGATATGGAACGGCAACTCGCGGAGGCATCGAAAGAAAACTAGAGCCCATTTCGCGGCTACCGCCGCCCCTAAACCAGCCGTGAGCTGAGAGATCGAGATAGCTTGTGTCTGCATGTATTTATAGAAGCCTTCCACGATTCGCGGGGGGGGCAGTGCCCGTATGCGAATACACAAGTCCACAATCATTGAAGATCGGGGTGGAAGACTGACATGCCCTGTCGCTTTGAGCAAAGATAACGGACAGAGGGTCTACGTATGCGGGTTTTGATGAAGTCTGATCAGCCTTGTGCTTGTGACCTGCTCTGGCTATTTGCTGGATCGCTTATTGCGTCACGAAGGCATAACGCAAGTAGTTGATGTGTCAGGGTGGCAGCTTTTTGAGTTGCACTGAGAACTTGGGCTAGGTATTGATGGAGTAAGTCTTGGGTAATGGGCCGCTGCGCAAGTTCGGTGTAGCTGCTGATGACCATCAAACAATTATTGAAATCGTGTGCAATTCCTCCCGCAAGCTGACCCACTGCCTCCATCTTCTGCGCTTGCCGGAACTGCTCCTCCAATTCACGACGTTCGCTCAGGTCGGTGACCGCACCAATTGCTCGGGTCGGTTTTCCAGACTCGTCATAGACAAGGTATGCTCTATCTAAGACCACTGAATAGGAGCCGTCCGCCCGTCGAAAGCGATACTCGTTTTCGTAAGACTCAGACCGGCGTAACAGCGCAGTCTGGAAAGCATTCCAAACACGATCCCGATCTTCAGGGTGAAGTAGGCTTTTCCAACCCTCTACATCGGGTTCCGTGGCTTTCGCCGGATACCCGAAGTGTTCCCAGAAGTTCTCGCTACGCCATGCCTTTCCACTTCCGATGTCTAAATCCCAGATAGCATCTTTGGTAGCGTGTACCACCAACCGGAAACGCTCTTCGCTTCGCCGTAGCGCCTCTTCCATTTGTTTGCGGCTGGTGATATCCCGGACAATGCTTGAGCATCCGATGATTGTTCCGTCTCGGCTTCTAATGGGAGCAATGCTGAGTGCGACATCCACCGGACCGTCGTCTTTCCGATGCCGAACCGTTTCAAGCTGTTGGATTCGCTCGCCAGCCGCAACTGTGTTCAGAACCTCTGCCAGTTCGTTCGCCCGGGCTGGAGGCACTATGATTGAGAGATCGTGCCCAATTGCTTCTTCTGCAGAAAACCCATATAGGCGGGTAGCTGCTTGGTTCCAGTTGGTGATAACACCGTTCAGCGTGTAGCCTATAATCGGGTATTCGGAGCCTTCAACGATGGCAGCTAGTCGAAGAGCATCTCGACTACGCTCAGGCTCAACCATGAGAACCTCCGAGATAAGTAAAAGCGACGAGAGAGGTGTGGCTTGACGGATGAGTCAGCGGTCTAGTATCCGACAATCTCACTGAGAAGGTGGCGAGATGATCTGTGTTCGCCAAACCACCGCCGCGAAGTTCTAAAGGAAGAAGCGATGACGACTGGTCAAATGGATGCATTGCATCAGGTGAATGGATGCCCATGCGGTCGAGTGTTGCGCACGATTCTCACCATTTTCGGCTTTTGGGGTTACTGGGAGCGGTGCCCAGCTCTGTATTCTGCGGTGAGTCTTTCGGAGGATGATTTTTGGTGGCTGCCGTATGCTTCCGCTGCGATGAGCGGCAAGCCATTGCAGCCTGCCGCCCACTGGGTTCCCCGCTACTTCTTGCGGAACAGGAGTCCGGCATCGCTGGTGTTGCCAGAAATCAACTTTCCGAGCTCATCACGAGTCGTGTGAAACTGCTCGCTGGTTCTACCGATTACCTTCTCCTTCTCGTCTCGGACGATGGAAGTTCCGCCAGATAATCCCGTTGTAACTGAGCCTATCGTCCTGCCTTCGCCGTCCCGAACATAGTCTTTCTTTAGCATGTGTTTCTCCTCTATTATCTATATACAGAGCCCGGCCTCGAATTGACTAGTTTCCGGAAAATAAACTGACCCGAGTGCCTGGGAAAGTAGCTCAACCAGATTTCTGCTCTGTATACTAGTTACATGGGCAACCTCCTGACGAAGCGTTCAGCAATAACGTTACCGTCTCTGACCTGATCGAAACCCCTCGCAGTCGACTCCAATAATGCATTTAGTTCTGAACGCCAGCGGACGTGCCATGTCCGCGGGTAACACTATGGGATAGAGGGGCCCGATTTCAATCATGCGTATTTTCGGAAGGTGGCCGTATGGAACTTGTAGCCCTAATCGGGAAGGCTACCAGGAGGCACACGGAGTAACACAAATCTTGGAGCGGATGTACCTCGGCAGCATTTGGGATGCGCAAGATTAGGCTAAGAAGAACCCGCTTGGGATAACGATGGTCGTCACATTATGCGAAGCCGGGGTGATTCACCGCAGGCGTAGTGTCAACTATTTCCATGTGCCGATTGACGACCATCCGATTGCCGACGATCCGCTAATCACGGTTGCCCAATTCAACTCAATTATGGACACCCTTGCGGCAAACATCCGATGTGGAAACGTGCTGCTTAATTGCCTTTATGGAACGACCTGCTCGCCAATCTTCGCTGGTGCGTGGCTATATGTGGTTGGCTACAGGAGGAGCATTGATGACGCCCTGGAAGAAATCGTCAAACTGCGTCCGACCGTCGATCCGTCGCCAATCTTACTCAAGAAGGTCAAGGAACTGCGGCACATGGCGCACAGGTGGGTGCTCTGAGTTGCTGGCAGTGGCAGCGGAACAGCGTCCGGCTTTTGTCTCTTGCCTTTACTATTCAGTGCTGCTCGACCAAGGTTTGTGCCACCACGCCAACGCCGCCTATAGGAATACCGAGCTGTTCAACCACTACCCAAAGTTTTGTCCAGGACACGCCCGGGGACATATGAATCCCAGGGGAATCCTCCGCTATCCCATGCATTTTGGATGCGTGCCGCTGCCGTGATCTGCGAATCACCGACTTCGCCGATTGGTTCGGTCATCTTGTCTATTCTCCACACCCATGTAAGTTCCAGCGCTAACAACCCACCAGAGGAATGCAGTTAACTCCCGGAACCAGTTATCCCCGAATGATCTCCTGCTAAAGAATCTTCACCCCGAAACAACTGTACTGCCAAAATTGCGAGGCAGAATTGAACAACTGCAAAAACGCCAAGCGCTGTATGGAATCCGTGCTTTAGCAGTAACTCAAAAGCCAGAGCGCCCAATCCGAAACCGCAGAACAAGGAAAAGGCGTTCATGCCCATTGCGAGGCCCCGCCGAGATGGATTGAGCGAAGTAATGATTCCAGCCAAGAGGGGGTGGCTCATGTCGTACCCCAAAGAGAGAATCGCAATGATCACTGCTGGCAAGAGTAATGGTGCCCGTGGAATGAGTGCGGCGCAGCAGAGGGCGGCAATCAAGAAGCCCAATGGAATGATGCGCTTTCTCCCTATCCGGTCCGCGACCCGTCCGATGATTGGCCCCAACAGCATTCCTGGAACGCCATAGCCCAGCAGGGCCAGGCCGATCCCTTCATCACCGAGATGATATCGCTCCGAGAAATATAGACCAAGCCAGGTGAAGACACCGGAATGAAACATGCCGTTGAGAAGGATATAGGCATACGTTCTCGCTCCTCTTGAACTGGTAAAGAGCGACCAGTATCCCGCAATCACCTTACCAGGGCTTAACGGATGTGCGGCGATTTCCCCTCCGAGAAACTGACGAAGGCGAATTGCGAAGGCCAGAACGGCTGCACTCAAACCGGCTGTGATAAGGAACTCTGCTCGCCAGCCGATGATGGGATTCAACAAGGCCCCGAGGCTTGACCCGAAAGCCATGCCTCCGGCAATCGCACCAAACATCCACCCCATGGGACGGCCACGTTGTTCATAGGGGAACAGATCCCCGAGAAGGGCCAGAGCGATTGGTACGATTCCCCCGCCTGCGATCCCGCCTAGTAGACGCCATATCATCATCTGTGACGCAGTATGAGCCGTCGCCACACCGGCTATCGTCGCGACCATGAGCCCCAACAGTGAGAGAATCACCGGCTTCCTGCCAACCCGGTCAGAGATCGGCCCGTAGAACAGAGTCGATATGCCATAGGGCAGCATGTACGCAGGAACGAGCATTCCAAGGAAATCCGTAGACTCGTGGAACTGGATTGAGAGCGCCGGGATGAGCGGGGCAACTAGATACGCCTGGAAGAATATGAGAAAGGCCGCTGCTGACATTACACGCAGCGCCGCTTCACGCTTGCTGCCCGAATCGCCTGTAGGACTGGCTCCAATCTCCGGGCATAACATTCTGGCTGGTTCTCCTGGAACTCGTTCCGCATTTCGGCGTGAAAAGGGCTTGCCGCTCACTATACCAAATCAGGACACCACCCTTCTGAGCCTCCGCCAGCAATCGAGCGACTGTGCCTTCGGGAGATGCGCAAATTTCCACGGGAGAACAGCGGTGGAGAAGACATTCCTGGTGGAACTGTTGAACGCCATCAGGCTTGCGATTCTAACCGCAATCTGCTGAATCCAGTGCGTTCATCCAGCGAACACAAACTTGTGAACACGGGCTTTCCAAGCGTTCTGCTGCCCCCCATTCCTGTGGCGGTTCTGTTTTAGGTTTGTGAGCGGCTTGGGGATGTACCGACAGAAATCCCCTTCGGCACTCCATACTGTGCTGTATTGCTCAGACTTGGAAGCTTCCGGCATGAGAGGGTGACGAAGTGGGAGTTCTTCTCCCTGTATCTCCTTCAGGAGGAATATGTCGAAAACACCGTATCCCACTATCCTGTCAGTAGCGGTAATCTTCCTTATATTTGGACTTGCAGGGTGCAAGAAGAATGACACATCGGACGCCAGCGCCCAACCTCCAACAGCACAGACCGAAGCGGCGCAGACCGACAACCTTGCCCCCACCGGTGGGACCCAGCCAACCAGTGTCAACGATCAGCAGCAGCCTGCTCCGACAAGGCGAGTCTCAGATAACCGGGATTATGCCAATGATGGCTCCTACAATGATGACTCAAACTATGACAACCAGGATGGGAGCTACGGCCAGCCTGTGCTTCAGGCGCAAGAGCCCCCACCGGAGCTGCCGGAATATTCGCAGCCTGAATGTCCTGGAGATGGCTATCTGTGGACACCAGGATACTGGAGCTATGCCCCCCAGGGCTACTACTGGGTACCCGGCGCTTGGGCGCAACCGCCTGAAGTGGGCTACCTATGGACCCCCGGATATTGGGGAGTTTACGATGGCGGCTATCGCTATTACTACGGCTCATGGGGTCAATATGTCGGTTACTACGGTGGCATTAACTATGGATTCGGCTATGGCGGCACCGGCTACCAGGGCGGGTACTGGAGCGGACGGCGCTTCAACTATAACCGCACCGTCAACAATGTGAACGTCACCAACATTCACCTCAACGTCTATAACCGCAGCATCAGTAACACCACCAATAGCAGGGTCAGCTACAACGGGGCGGGAGGCATCACTCGACGGCCTTTGCCGTCGGAAACTGCCGCATTGCGAGGGCAGCGAATTCCCCCGATGAACACCCAGTTACAGCACCAGCACGAAGCAGCACAGAACCACCAGCAGTTTGCCTCGGTGAACCACGGGCGTCCTGCCATTCTCGCTGCGACAAAGCCGATTGCGGTAGGCAGACCGATTGCTCCGGTCATTCCTGCCCGCACTTCTCCACAACCGCAGCAGCACGTTCAAGCACAACCGCAACAGCACGCTCAAGCACAACCGCAACAGCAGCCACAGCAGCATGCCCAGCAGCAGCAACCGCATGCTCAGGCACAACAGCATTCGCAGGCACAACCGCAGCAGCACGCCCAAGAGCAGCTACAACAGCATGCCCAGCAGCAGCATGCTCAGACACAACCTCAGCAGCACGCTCAGCGGCAGGCACAACCGCAGCAGCACGTTCAAGCGCAGCGGCACGTTCAAGCGCAGCAGCACGCTCAGCAGCAACAGCATGCTCAGCAGCAACAGCATGCTCAGGCACAACAACACCCAGAGCCTGAAGAGAAGAAGAGGTAGTTGCTACTCGGGTATTGATAGGCCAGGTGCCACAGACCACTCTAGTTAAGTCGGACTGGCGAGGACTTAGAGCACACTTCACCGACGGTCGGGAACAGGCAGCCTTGTTTGGTGGACGATAGCAGGGCTGCCCGCTCACTATACCAATAGGGAATCAACCTGAACGTGCGTCCCCGCCAGCACTCGGGCAACAGAAGTTTTGCTCAGCTTGAGTTCACTGGCAATCGTTGCCAAACTCTTCCCGGAGTTGCGGAGGTTAAGGAGCTGCTGCTCATCGCAGTTGACCCGAGGGCGTCCACCGATCCGCCCCTGCGATCTGGCGGTCGCCAGCCCAGCCATGGTGCGTTCGGACAGCCGCACCTGCTCCTGCTTAGCGATCACCGCCAGAATGCTGATGACCGCATCCTCGAAGATGAGCGTAAAATATCCTAGGACTCGAAATTGACGTATTTGCGCTCCATTCTCAAAACGAGAACTGCGGTTCCCCACTCCCGCTTAGAGGCGTTGCCATTTTTCCAGAATCTCAGGGCGGGTAGTTTGCCGATAGTTCCTATCGTCAATTTCCTGCGCTGCATGGCCATCATTCATGCCGTGCTTGAATCAGAATTCTCCCAGGTTAAGGTTCCGCAATTTACCCGGCTGGTAGGACACGCTACACCTAAAGTCCCCTTGTTGGTAGCCGACCTTGATGCATTGCATGCGGAGGATGTGCCGAGCATAACAGGTGCGGTACATGCTGCACTGGATTGTGCAGCCGAGGTTCTCTCTAATGCCCACAACCCGCTCTCCCTTATCGGCGTAGTTTACGTTTTAGAGGGCTCACAGAATGGTGCGAGTGTTCTGAAGCACGATTATGCCCGCTGTTTGAATCTGCACGACGAGCAGCTTACCTACTTTGGCTGCTACGGTGACGGTACGGCTACTCACTGGCAGGTGTTTGATGGTCTCATGGACTCACTCGAACTGGATGAGGAAGACATAACGCTGGTCGCCGCCTCCGCCATTGGGTGTTTCGATCGGATCGAGAAAATCTGCACGGCACTCTATCCTTACTCCGAGCAATGCCTGCAGACTCATGTGACGGCCATCAACTTTGAAGCAGGCGACCATGCCATCCCTCGGAGCCCGGCTGAGATTGCATTGGCGCTTCGGGTTGGCAAGAGCGCTTGGGAGCAATATCCGTACCTTGATAAAAGGTACGGCGAACGAGGGAAACGATTCACCTACAGTGACAGTTGCTGGCTGGTTGCTCTGACCCGAATGCCCGTGGAAACAGCGACGAAAAGCCTCGAATGGCTACGCACCGTGCTCGCCAGCCGGGGAATTCCGACGGTAATTCTTGAACGTCATCTCCGCCTGATTCAGGAAGCGCTGGCCCTTGAGTTTCGAGATCAGGTTGAAATGCGGACACGATTTGATCAGTTTCTTTCTGGTCTTGAAGCTGAGCGCCAACCGATTAAGGAGGTTATGTCGCACTTGGTTGAACAGTTCGACCTGAGGTTCCGTGTCTGCACCGGACTCAAGGTGTCCTCTGCGGCAGAGTTGATCGCCTCGGCGTGGATTGACGAGCGTTCCGGCACTTGCGGTGCACTGGCGTCCGTCAGCAATTGGTTTGCCGACTCGGGGCGCTTCTCCGAGGAATGGATCGCAAATGTAAATGAATTTGTTACGCAACTCAAGAACGCCGTGGGCTCATCATGCTGAAGTGGTGCTCTTATTGCCAGAGGTTTCTTGGAGAAACTGAGCCTTACGAGGACCTCTGTATCACGCACGGAATATGTGCAGCGTGCCTGCCAAATCTGCATACTCTTACAGATCAGGACCTCGAACGCTCTGTAAGGTTGCGGACGGTACAAGAGCAGCTCAGGACGGCTGGCCTATCGGGTGATCTTAAAGCGGCGGATCACGCCATTCAGAATGCTATTGCACAGAACGTTCGGGCAATCGATATCCTCCTGGGATTAGTCGCCCCGACGTTGTACCAGATTGGTGAAGATTGGAGGAAGGGATTCATCACCGTCGCAGAAGAGCACCGTTTTACAAGCTACTGCGAACAACTCTTCGAGACTCTCCGCAAAGACGTCACAATTTCCAGTCCGACTGATGCAGATCGGGTTGAGGTTCTGATCATGAACGCTCCAGGCAATCGTCATACACTGGCAATTCGTATCCTGGCTGCTTGGTTCGCAGATAAAGGAATTCCGGCTCGGGTCGTTGATTCGATTCCGGTGATCGATGATCTTATTAAGCTAATCTGTGAGAGCCTTCCCCGCTTCATTCTGATCTCGATTGCTCTCCCTGAACAGCATCCGGCGGTCTTCAGGCTGGCTGAACGCATAGTGGCTATGCCAGGCCCCCATCCGAAGATTCTTGTCGGTGGGAACGCCGTCAAAATGAAACTCGTCCCGCCGATTCCAGGCGCTTATCTCGTGACCGACATCAATTCAATAGAGGCGAGTTCTTAAGCCCCGCCAGCACTCGGGCAACGCTGGTTTTGATTACTTTGAGTTCCCCAGCAATCGTCGCCAAGCATTTCCCCGCAAGCCCACCAATCTTAAATCTTTCAGTGGCTCACCGAAATGTGAATAGCACCGCCCGCCAGAGTAGTACGACCATTAATTTTCTCGCTGGCAAATGTGCCGCTCTTGCGGCACAAGGCGAAGCGGTGCCCTCGTCGGCGTGTTCTGCTGCTGCTTATTTCATGCGCTCACAGAGGAACGGGTGACTGGCTCGGTTGGGGACTCTGTGTGATACCAGGTCAGATGCACAAGTGGCGCTTCATTTTCGTGAACCACTTAACGGTCGTTTTTGTTACGACAGAAGCAGTGGCTGCTGGCGACCTCCCCGACCTGTTCACCAGAGCTGCTCAACCGGAAGCAAGAGCGGCGGGAGCGGCGGTTGCGCAGAACTGATGGGGCCGCAGCAAGGGCCCGTTGCGAGCTGGTTCCACCTGCCGGAGACTGCGCACCTTCCGCCAGCCGCACGAATGCTTCATCGCTTTCAATTCTGATGAACTGGAGACCGAGCTTCACCGCCGCCAGCCACGCCGGAGGCGATTGCCGGTCTCGATTTCACTATCTCGTTTTGCTAGGGCCGGACGATCCAGTGGGTATTACACGACAAGACACCAAACAGCATAACAAGCCGTGTCGTGGAGCATTCATCGGAATATGAGTAAAAAGGAAGTTGTTGAACCTCGTCTTTACAAGACAAAGAAAGCGGCGCATTACCTGTCCGTGAGTGATAAGTGAATGGAAGCTGCGGAACCTCATCCAGGCAGGGGAGATTGCCTGCATCATTTACGGCGGCACGAGTCCATGGCTGTTCGACATCAAGGAACTGGACGATTGGATCGAGCGGCGGAAGAAAACCCTCTGAGATGCAGATGAGTTCGAATTTGTCTTGCGGCCCCAGTAACCTGGGCCGCTCGGAGAGGCAATGTTGCAGTGTGGGTTTGGTGATTTGAGGAGAGGGAAACAGTGGCGAGACGACCACGAGGCACCGGGCGGCTATGGCAGCCGAGGGGCTCTTCTGTATGGTGGATAAAGTACTACCTAAACGGACTCCCCCAGCGGGAGAGTACGAAATTAACGAATAAACGTCAGGCGGAAAACTTTTTAAATAAGCGCCTTGGCGAGTGTATGTCAGGGAATTTTCTTGGGGCGGATGTTGAACGCATCACCGTCGCTGAGATTATGGCGGACAAACTAGCTCAGAGCAGGAACGACGAGGATAAGTCTACGCCCCACAAAGAGAAAATGTGGGAGCTGCACCTTGAGCCAACATTCTCCCGTCTCCGCTGCTCACAGGTAATAACGGATGTCCTCCGAAAATACATCGCAAAACGAAAGACCGAAACTTTTGGGAAAGTCGTATCGAAGACCCCGACCAACGGAACGATCAATCGTGAACTAAAACTGTTGTGCTCCGCCTTCAACCTTGCTAGGAAATCATCTCCGCCGAAGGTGAGCCGGGTTCCACACTTTCCAACGCTGGAAGAATCCCCACCACGCAAGGGTTTTTTGAAGGATGAGCATTACCTCGGGCTCTGTGATGAGACCGCAAAAGTTGGGCTGTGGCTTCGGGCAATATTTGAGGTCGCCGTATCTTACGCATGGAGGAGGAATGAAGTTGTAAAGCAATTGCGGGGTGCGCCAGATTGACCTTTCGAAACGGACAATTGATCTAGATCCCGGCGCTACCAAAAACGATGACGCTCGAATCATTAGGATGACTCAACAAGTCTATGAGCTTGTCTCTGCCTGTATTCAAGGGAAGGAGTCCGATGAGCCTGTATTCACAAGACCGGAAGGCTCGCCAATTGGGGAATTCCGCAAGGTTTGGGCTTCGTGCTGCAAAGCGGCAGGCGTGGCAGGACTCCTGTTCCACGATCTGCGAAGGACAGGTGCGCGCAACATGAGACGAGAGGGCATTCACGAGTCCACGATCATGAAGATCGGGGGGTGGAAGACACGCTCTGTCTTTGACCGTTACAATATAGTTGACCAGAGTGATCTAGCGGACGCCGCACGCCGCATGGATGAGCGGCACTCACAACTGGTTAAGGAACAGGCAGAACATGCGCAGGAGCTTGCCAAAGAAGCAGAGACAATGCAGAATGGGCATCGTTTGGGCATAGCGAGCAAGAAAAGTAACAAAGTGGTCAATACTCAGTTGCCAAACTGAGATTGAAAACAAAGAAGTTAACACCGTGGGAGCGTAGCTCAGTTGGATAGAGCATCTGCCTTCTAAGCAGAGGGTCGCAGGTTCGAGTCCTGCCGCT
>CAVZYB010000041.1:0-60591 GCA_963779365.1 uncultured Acidobacteriota bacterium
TACGACCTCCGCAAGCAGAAGCTGCAGCAGATCGAAGCCCTTGGTCAGCCCGCCCATCCTGATCACTTCAATTCCAGCCACCAGGTACCCCAGATTCTGGCCGAGTACGCCGCCAGCACGGGCGAAGAACTGGAGGCCAAGCGCGTCGTGGTCACGGTCGCCGGGCGCATCATGGCCATCCGCCTCAGGGCAAGGCCGGCTTTGCCCATCTGCAGCAGGGCGGCGAACGGCTGCAAATCTACGTCCGCCTGGATGCCGTGGGCGAGCAGGGTTTCCAGCTCTACAAGCTGCTGGACCTGGGAGACCACATCGGCGTCTCCGGCTACGTCTTCCGCACCCGCACCGGCGAGCTCACCATCCATGTCGAAACCATCACCTTTCTCGCCAAGGACTGCTGCCCTGCCGGAAAAGTATCACGGCCTTGCCGACGTCGAACTCCGCTACCGCCAGCGCTACGTCGATCTGTTCATGAACACCGATGTGCGCGCAGGTCTTCGTCAAGCGCGCGCCATGGTGCCAGGCGATCCGGCGCTTTCTCGACGCCCGCGGGTACATCGAGGTGGAGACTCCGATGATGCAGCCCATCGCCGGAGGAGCCGCGGCCCGGCCCTTTCGTCACCCACCACAACGCGCTGGACCTCGATCTGTTTCTGCGCATCGCGCCCGAACTCTACCTCAAGCGCCTGGTGGTCGGCGGCCTCGACCGGGTCTACGAGATCAACCGCAACTTCCGCAACGAAGGCATCTCCACCCAGCACAATCCCGAGTTCACCATGCTCGAGTTCTATCAGGCCTACGCCAACTACACGACCTGATGCAGCTGACCGAGGAGCTCGTCACCCAGGTGGCGCTGGAAGTAAACGGACACCGTGACAACCTTCGGCGGCCACGAGATCGACTTCCAAGTTGCGGCGGCTTCTCCATGCGCGAGGCCATCCTCGAGTTCTGGCCGGAGGCTGCCGGGACCCAAGCCCGCGCTGGAAGACTTTCAGAGTGACACGCCGGTGGAGCAGATGGTGCGAGAGACTGCGCGCGGCCGGCATCTCGCTCGACTACGAGCCCGGTCAGCCTGCGGGCAAAGACCATCGCTGCTATCTTTGAAGCCGTCGCCGAGGACCACTCTGATTCAGCCGACCATCATCTACGACTTCCCGGTCGCCGTCTCGCCGCTCTCCAAGAACAAGCCGGACGAGCCGGATTGGGTGGAGCGCTTCGAGTTTTATATCGGGGGCTTCGAGCTGGGCAACGCCTTTAGCGAGCTGAATGATCCGGAAGAGCAGCGCCGGCGCTTCGAGCAGCAACTCGCGGAGCGCGAGCGCGGCGACACGGAGGCCCATGTGATGGATGAGGATTACGTCCGCGCCCTGGCCTACGGCCTGCCTCCGACGGCGGGCGAAGGCATCGGCATCGACCGCCTGACCATGGTGCTCACCGGCTCCAAATCGATCCGCGACGTGATCCTGTTCCCGCTGCTCCGTCCCGAGAAGAAGGAAGAGGAGAAGGCTGAAGCCGCCGGAAAGCCTGATACTCAGGAAGTTCGATAAAGTGAATCCCGGGTGCCCCTTCCGCCCTGATCGGGCGGATGGAGCGGCGCTCGGCCCAATATCCAGTCTTGGTCCCCAAACCACAAGTCTTTTGTAAAGTCCTTTGTGTTGAAGAATAACGCGGCCGTTTACAGACGGCATGATCTTGCCGCAAACCTGCTCGTCAAACCTCGCGGCCAACCGTTACCGATCTCCAACTGTTTGACA
Organism: uncultured Acidobacteriota bacterium; assembly: GCA_963779365.1. Classification (GTDB taxonomy): domain Bacteria; phylum Acidobacteriota; class Terriglobia; order Terriglobales; family Acidobacteriaceae; genus TOLSYN. The sequence goes on from CAVZYB010000041.1 coordinate 1,752, forward strand.
TAAAGGTAATTGATCATAGGAGCAATTATTCTGCGTTTTTCATACCATTAGGCAAACAGTAATTTCCCCTCCGGAACAGTTCACTTCTGGTTAATCGTTGCGGCGGGGTAGAGTTCACCGTGCGAATCTTTGAAAATCTGATCTATCCTTGCCGCATTATTTTTGCACCGATTTCTTTTTCCGCATGATCTACTAGTAGCGAGGATCGCCACCGCGCTGTCGGGGTTGAGCCTTGCATGTCTGTACCAGGTCTCTTGTGCAGGTAAAGAAGCGAGTACCCTATGGGATTTGACTTCAGCAGCGAAGAACGCCGAGAGCTCGGCTATCGCCTCATCGACCGTATCGATCAGTATTTTTCCTCCCTCAACAATCGAGCCGTACAGCCTCCTGCCGCCGAGCGCACGGTTGCCCAGAGCCGCAGCCGTTGCCGGAGCTCGGTTCCGACGCTACCCAGGTCCTCGACGACCTCTGCCGCGAGATGATTGACCGGGGATTTCATATTCCCGCCGCCAACTACTTCGGACTGATGAATCCCACTCCAACCTACATGGCCGTGCTGGCCGAAGCCTTGGTCTCCGCGCTCAATCCGCAGCTTGCGTCGCTGGCGCGCTCGCAGTTTGCCAGCACCCTGGAGGCGGAAACCATCGGCTGGATCGCCTCGCGCTTTGGCTGGCACAAGACCACCGGCGACGCGCCTGCGCCCCCGATGTAATTCTCTGCGACGGCACCTTCACCAGCGGCGGCAATGAAGCCAACTTCACCGCCCTGGCTCTGGCGATCTCCCATCACTTCCCCAACGCCATCGAAGACGGCATCGCGACCATCGGTGCTCGGCCCGTGTTCTATGCATCTGCCGAGTCGCACCACTCACTGGAAAAGTCAGCCGGCCTGCTCGGGCTCGGACGCAAAGCCATGCGCCGGATTCCGGTCAATGACCGGCTCCGCCTGGACACCGCGCGCCTCATCCTGCAAATTGAAGCCGACTACGCCTGCGGCTTTCTTCCCTTCTGCATCGTTGCCACGGCGGGCACCACCAGTTCGGGAGCCATCGACGATCTCAATGCTCTGGCCTCCATTGCCGAGCGCTACGGACTCTGGCTGCACGTCGATGGTGCCTACGGAGCGGCCGCCGCATTCAGTGACAAATATCGCGCATTGCTCAGCGGCATCGAGCGCGCCGACTCCATCACGGTCGACCCGCACAAGTGGCTCTCCATGCCCTTCGCCGCCGGAATCATCCTGACCCGTCACCCGGCCATGCTGGAGACGCGCTTTCGCGGTGGCATCGCCCTACATGCCGCGCGTGGCCAGGCCAAGCATGATCGACAATTTCAAGGTGAGCGCGCAATGGTCACGCCGCATGAACTCCCTTAAGCTCTGGCTCACGTTGCGCGTGCACGGACGCCAAGCGTATGAAGAGATGATCGAGCGGCAGATGCAACTCGCCTCCGAAATGCGCGCAGTGGTTTGAGAGACTCCGAGTACTTTGAGCTGGCCGCGCCGCAGGCTCTGCCCATCCTGAACTTCCGCCTGCGCGGAGTAGACGAAGAAGATGCCGAAGCCGCCCATCAGGCCTTCATCGAAGAATTCAATCGCGACGGCAGCTACTGGATCAGCCGTACCCACGTGCGCGGCAAGAGCGTCCTTCGCATGATGATCATCAGCTACCTGAGCACCTCCGAACACATCGCAGGATTGCAGAAAGCACTGCAGTCGGCGGCCGAGCGCGTGGCAGGCATCGGCGAGAATTTCACGGCTCCCGCCAAGCTGCGCTCGCTGGTAGCGGAAGAAAAATAGCCGCAGGCATCGCAGTGTGCGCGTGCCGCGCCCATGCTCTCCATTGCTATTTCGCCCCGCGCGCAAACCAACTCTCCCGCAGTAACATATTGACGAGGCAACAGGCAGCCGTAGCCTGCGGAGGATCTATGTTGGCGAGCTTTGCGGTTGTTCCAATGGGGGTTCAGGAGGGAGTCAAGGATCTGGTGGCCGAAGCCCTGGCCATTGTGGATGCTTCGGGACTTCCCTATCAATTAGGCGCGATGCACACGACTATCGAGGGCGACGCCGATCAGGTGATGGACGTCATCCTGCGCTGCCATCGCAGAGTTCTGGAACTCGCGCCTCGCGTCTTGACCAGCATAACCATCGACGATCGCAAGGGAGCAACCGGAAGAATCGTGGGCAAAGTTCGGGACGTGGAAGAGGTGCTGGGGAAGAGACTGGCAAGGGAGTAGAAGGCCCCGAACCGTCCAAATGGCCGTCAGCCCCCATTCCCGCAGCCTCTGGAGTTTACGGCGCGGGTCTCTGATTGCCAGCCGAGATACAAAACAAAAGCCCACTCAGGGTGGACTTGTTTTACTTCGGGTTGTACACCGGGTAGTGCCAAAGAAAAACCGCCATTTAGACTCCTATGTACTGAATCTAAATGGCGGGGTCGACGAGACTCGAACTCGCGGCCTCCGCCGTGACAGGGCGGCGTTCTAACCAACTGAACTACGACCCCGCGTAACTACGCGGATACAATCCCGACCCAAGTGGGCCTTCGCGCTGGCTCCGAAAGGCTTGAGGCAGTGGTGGGCAGTGAGGGACTCGAACCCCCGACATCCTGCTTGTAAGGCAGGCGCTCTAACCAACTGAGCTAACCGCCCTTACGGTGCTCCCTTTGCCGTTTGTCACGCGGCGCCGGGGGCGGCCTCTTGTGGAACCAAATCGCAAGTCGAGTATATGAAAGACTTGGGCCTCCGGTCAAACCGTACTGTGGAAATCGGCGGGACAGCAGGCAAACGGGCATCCCGGAGTCAGCACACTTGGAATCCAATCATACGTAGTCACGTATGCTGTCCTACTACCATTCCCGGTAAGCAGGTGCACAATGAAAGCAATTCTCTTTGTAGATGACCACGAAGTGCTGGCACGCCTGAGTTGCGAAATTCTACAGACCCATGGCTATCGCGCGGAATATGCCTACAACGCCTCCGATGCACTGGCGAAGTTCGAGAGCGATAAATTTGACATGCTGGTGACCGACTATCGCATGGAGGGCATGAATGGTCTTGAACTCGCCAAACTGATTCGGCAGAAAGCGCCAGACTTACCCGTCGTCATCGTGACCGGATATCCTCCGGTGGAAGGCAGCACCGAGGTCAATGCCTGGCTTGAGAAGCAGGATCTGTTCCCCGCCCTGCTCGACAAAATTAGAGATCTTTTGGGTGAGAGCGACTCGCCGGAGATGGATGCACAGGAGACTCTGAAGACCGCCTGAGGTACTTGAGCTCAGTCGACCGGGACGATAGCGCCTCGTCCCGGCGGCTTCCGCCTCCACCTGCTACACTTTTCTCATGAAGCGTCTGATCGTAAATGCCGATGATTTCGGATTGACGCATGGAGTCAATCGCGCCATCGTCGCCTGCCACGAACGCGGGATCGTATCTTCGGCGACCCTGATGGCGACCGGGGCTTGCTTCGACGAAGCCGTCGCCTTGGCGGCGCAGATGCCGCGACTCAGCGTGGGCTGCCACATTGTGCTGGTGGATGGGACGCCGCTGCTGCCGCCGAACGAAGTGCGCTCCCTGCTGGCGCCCGGAACGAATCGCTTCTACCATTCGATTGGTGAAGTTGCTTCGGGCCGTGGCTCGCGGACGGTTTCGGGCGGATGAGGTGGAGGCCGAAGCCTGGGCTCAGTTCGCTCGCCTGCAACGCTCCGAATGTCGAGGTATCGCATTTCGATGCGCACAAACACGCGCACATGTTCCCTTCGATTCTGAAACCTCTGCTGCGGGCGGCTTCGGCCCATGGCATCACTGCGGTTCGCAATCCTTTTGAGGCTCCTGGCGTAGTCACCTTCCGCGAAGCACGCGACAATCACTTTACTGATCCGCAAGGCAGAGACCACGCTGCTTCGCGCAGTTGCTTCGCCGGCGCTGGCTTCGCGCGGTGCACAATGCAGGCTTTGCCACCACGGATGGCAGCCTGGGCGTGGCCACCACGGGTACGCTCAATGAGGCGAGTTTGCGAGCCATGCTCAAGAAGATGCCGCAGGGTATCTGGGAACTGGTGTGCCATCCGGGGTACAACGACCGCGACTTGGCTGCGGTGCGCACCAAACTGCGCGAATCGCGCGAGGTGGAGATGACTGCGCTGCTGGGAATCACTCCCAGCGAACTGAGCGAAGAGTACGGCGTGGAGCTGGTGCCGTACTACGCGATCTCGCCGCAAACGGACCGTTGCGAACATCTAACTGGCTGCATCGGAAAACGAGAGTCCTGGAGAGTCATGCGGATCGGTATCACCTGTTATCCCACTTACGGCGGCAGCGGAGTGGTGGCCACCGAACTTGGCATCGAGCTAGCCAATCGCGGACATGATATTCACTTCATCTCCTATTCGCAGCCAATTCGGCTGACCGAACCGCATCCTCACATTCACTTTCACGAAGTCGAGGTCTCGCAGTATCCGCTCTTCGAATATCCGCCGTACGACCTTGCGCTGGCGACGCGCATGGCCGAAGTGGCTGAACTCTACGATCTGGACCTGCTGCACGTGCACTATGCCATTCCCCACTCGGTCTCTGCGATGCTGGCCCGGCAGATGCTCTGCGACGACCATGTGCGTCAGCCTCGCCGCCTGCCCTACGTGACCACGCTGCACGGAACCGATATCACGCTGGTGGGACTCGACCGCTCCTATCTGCCGATTACGCGCTTTTCAATTGAGCAGAGCGACGCCGTCACCGCGATCTCGAATGATCTGAAAAAATCGACGATTGAAAGCTTCTCCATCACCAAGCCGATCCATGTCATCCACAATTTTGTGAACTGCGATCTCTACCATCGCGATCAGGAGTCGGCCGCCCGGCGCATTGAATTCGCTGAGCCAGACGAGCGCATATTGGTGCATCTGTCGAACTTCCGCCCGGTAAAGCGAGTGACTGATGTAGTCGAGATCTTCGACCGCGTGCAGAAGAAGATTCCAGCCCGGTTGATGATGATCGGCGATGGTCCGGACCGCCGCGCGGCGGAACGTCTGGCTTGTGCGAAAGGAATTCACGAGCGAATTCACTTCATGGGCAAGCAGGACATGATCCACGAGAAGCTGGCGATGGCCGACGTAATGCTTCTGCCCAGCGAGATGGAGTCGTTTGGCCTGGCGGCCCTGGAGGCGATGGCCTGCGAAGTCGTGCCCGTGGCCTCCCGCGTGGGCGGATTGCCGGAGGTGATTGAGGACCGCGAGGACGGCTTTCTGGCTCCGGTTGGAGACGTGGAAGCGATGGCCGCGTGCGCCCTGGAAGTGCTGACCGATGATGGCTTGCTGGCAACCATGCGCCAGCGCGCGCGGGCAACGGCGAAAGCAAGATTCTGCACGACGAAGATCATTCCGCAGTATGAAGAGCTCTATCGCGGGCTGTTGGAGCGCAGGTCGTAATTGACGCCGTCCATTTCGCCGCTGTGCGGAATCGGCAACAGGATGCGGACGATGGTTCCGGCGCCGGTGCGGCTCTCCACCTCCACCCGCGCCGCGTCGCTGTAGAGCACGTTGAGCCTTTCGCGAACATTCGCCATGCCAATTCCCGTCCCATGCTGTGGCGTGTTCCACTCGCTGACATCGGAGCCGGGTTCGACAATGCCAACCCCATCGTCCTCCACCTCGATCACCAGCATCCCATCCACAATCCGGCTGCGCAGATAAATCGTGCCTCCGCTGATCTTCGGGGAGAGTCCATGCTTGATGGAATTTTCCACGATCGGCTGAATGAGCATGGTGGGAATCACGACCTCCAGGCTGTCCGCGTCGAGTTCTTTCACCACCGTTCAGCTTGTCGCGTCCGAAGCGGATCACTTCAATATCCAGATAGTCGTCGATGAATTCAAACTCTTCGCGCAATTCGACGAAGGAGTCGCCCTTCTTGAGCAGGCGGCGAAGAATCTTCGAGAGCTTCAGAATCATCTCGCGCGCGGTGTCCGGATCAAAGCGCACCAGCGAGGCCACGGAGTTGAGCGTATTGAAAAGAAAGTGCGGGTTGATCTGACTCTGCAAGGCTTCCATGCGAGCTTGCAGCAGAAGCCGCTCCTGCTCTTCCAGTTTCATCTCAATGCGCGTGTTGTTCAGCACCTTGAGCGCAATCGCAACCGTCATCACCGAGGTCATGTAAATCGCGCAGCGCACCAGCCAGTTGGTGGAATCCAGCGCCCAGGTGTAGCGCGGAAAAAACTCCCGGGTCTCCAGGCGCAGAAACTGCAACCCCAGAATCATCAAAAAAAACGAGGTCTGCCAGTCGATAAAGGACTTGGCAATGGTGCGCCGGATCCAGCGGTAAATACTCAGGTCGAAGAGCGGACTGAATGACCAGATGGCCTCGCGATCCGTGGCCAGCTCACGCAGAAATCCCGCGCTCAGTCCGGCCACTACATTCAGCGGCAGGTTGAGATACTGATGCATGAACAGATAAGGCAGCGAGACCAGGATTCCGCCGCAAACTCCCGCGGCTCGTCCGGCAATTACGCCAAGAAGAATCGCGGCCTCGAACGAAACGTCGGCGGCAAGAAAATTCTTGACCGTGCCGCGCACCAGCACGCCGAGCATGAAGGGTCCGCCAACGTAGAGGACCATCTCCAGCTTTTCCCAGATGTCGCGATCCTCGTGAAAGAGCAGAACGCGAAAGCGCCGGGAGCGCGCCAGCACGCTACTGACCGCGGCCGAGACGCCGAGCTGGATCAGAAGCGTGATGAGAATAAGCGGCTGATCGATCATCGCGAGATCATCCCTGGCCTCCGGATTGCGCCTCGAACTGAGGCTCAGCCTGCGGATTGCTCGCCGGACTGCGTGCGTGCCACCTGTTCGGCGCGTGCGATCAGCTCCGGAATCAGCGCTGCCGAAGGAACCCCGCCCTGCGCCAGATCGCGAGTGCCACCGCCGCGTCCGCCGGCGGAGCTGACGATAGCCTTGAGTTGCGCGCCTGCGTCAAAGCTGCCTCCGGGCGACTGCGCGAAGACCAGTGCGGGAGTTCCCTGCCCTGCGCCCACCAGCGCGATTACATGATCTTCTGCCGCCACCAACTTCTGCGCGTAGAGCTTCACGAATGCCAGGTCGCGATCGGCGAAATACTCGGCGACAATCTTGCGCCCACCCTCGGTGGCAGTGCGCGCCAGCGTCTGTTGTGCGCTGAGCTCAGCAATTTCCGCAAGCAGTTTTTGCTGCTGCTTCTGCGCGGCTTTGCCGGAGTCGATCAGCTTCTGACTCTGTGCCGGAACTTCCCAGAGATGCGATGAGTAAAGCGCCGCGGCTTCGGTCAGAACCTGGAAATCCTTGCGGGCAATGCGCAGGGCGCGAGCACCGCAGACGAACTCAACGCGAATTCCCTGCTTCACCTTCTCCACCTTGCGAAGCTGAATGTTGCCGATCTGCCCGGTGGTCAGTACGTGCGTGCCGCCGCAAGCACACAGATCCACGCCGCGGACTTCGATCAGGCGCAGGGTTTCATGCGCGCCTTCTGGAATTTTGCGAACTCCGATCTTGCGCGCCTGCTCGGGCGTGGCCTCATGCATCAGAACCTGGCGATCCTCCCACACAATCTGGTTGGCATGGCGCTCGGCCTGTTCCAGTTGGGCCGGGCTGAGGCCCGCAATATCCAGGTCGATGGTGCAGCTTTCCTCGCCCATGTGGAAGCTGACCGTGGGCGCATCCAACAGCTTCAAAAACGCCGCCGAAAGCACGTGCTGTCCCGAGTGCTGCTGCATGTGATCCTGACGGCGATCCACGTCGATAAATCCGCGGACGCGCAGCGGCAGCGCAAGCGGAGCAGCGAGATTCTCCACGATGTGCAGAATCGTCGCCATCGCTCTCATCCTCAATGACCTCGGAGACCCGTAGCTTTGGAAGCAGAGCACGGATGGCACAGCTCCTCGCCCTCCGCCGAGACGAACTCAATCCATCCGGTGTCGAAGGGCTGACCGCCGCTGGTGGGATAAAACGCGGTGCGGTCCAGCACCAGCGCGCGCCGTCCATCGGCCAGTTCGCGCACCGCCTCGACCGAGGCTGTGAAGTCGTAGAGAAATGAGTTCTGGTAATAAAGCCGCTCGGTCATAAGCTGGAATCATACCGCCAATGCAGTGCGCGACGAAAACATCCCGGTTGCTCACTCAGGAGACGCTCTCATCTCCCGAAACTTGTCGTTGATCACCTGCGCAGCTTTTACAGCTTCCGCAGCAGTGCCGCTATTCTGCCGGAAAAGTTTGCGTTCGCGGCGCCGCTGGAAGCCGGGCATCCCGGCGCGCTTGTCTCTGATGCGAAGGGCCTGCTGTTTCGCCTCTTCGCGATGTCCGGTCTCGGCGAGGAATTCGGCGTAGTGAAGCTGCGTCTCGGTGAGGGTGGAGGTTCGCAGAACATGCTCAAAAAGGCGCTGAGCGCGCTCGATGTCTCCGGTCTTCCAGTCGGCATAGGCCAGCAATCCGGCGGCGCGCTGGAAGTCGTACGCCGGGATCGGCGGTGACCACGTGCTCCAGGTCCGGCCGGGCGGCGGCGAAATCGCCCAGCTCAACCTCGGCGAGGCCCCGCCGGTAGAAAGGATCGAGCGAATCCGTCCGCTGGGCCAGAGCCTTATCGAAACAGGCGCGGGCACCGGCCCAATCGCCCTTGTCGAGCCGCAGCAGTCCTAGCTCTTCGTAGTTTCCCGCCGAGGGATTTTGCCGGATCGCGGCTTCCACCTCGCGCAGCCGCCGCCCCCGCTCCACAAAGCGGAAGGCGCCGGGATCGAACAGTTCAGGGAGCCACTCAATCGCCAGATAGATCAGCGCGCCCAGAGGCCCGAGGAAGATGATGAGGTAGAACCAATAGAAACTGGGCTGGCGGCGGACGTAGTGAACCAGCGCCACCACCATCAGCACAATGCCGAATATGCCCCAGGAAAAAAAGCGGGAGATCATCACCAGAATCCTAGCATCCCAAGTTGCTGGGGCAGAAGTTGTAAAATCGAGATGTAATGTCTCCCGTTCGCCTGATTGCAATCGATATTGATGGAACTTTGCTGGATTCCAACTTCCAGGTGAGCGCGCGCAACCTCGTCACCTTGCGCCGGGCGAATGCGCTGGGAGTGGAGATTGCGCTGGCAACCGGACGCCGGCACACCTTTGCGCTTCCCGTGGCGCGGGCCCTGGGCTTTGACGTAACGCTCATCAGCTCCAATGGCGCAATTACCAAGGCCAGCGACGGAACGCTGTTTCACCGCGACCCGCTGCCGCTGGCGGCTGCGTCTGGAGTTGGTTGCCCATATGACGGATTTCCGGCGCAACCTGGTGATTACCTTCGACGGCGAGGATAAGGGATCGCTGCTGTCCTGGAGACGCTGGACGAATTGAACGCCTCGATCAAGAAATGGCTGGAGAAGAATTCACAGTATCTTCGTTTCGTCTGTCCCATCGAGAGTGGACTGGCCAGCGACCCGATTCAGGCGATGTTCTGCGGAACCGTGGAGCGGATGACGGCCGCCCAGGCGCAACTAAAGAAGAACAAAGGCCTGCTGACCCGGATCACCGCCCTGAAAACGCAGTACGACGAGCGCGACCTCTGCATGGTGGACATCCTGAACAAGGGCTGCACCAAGGGCGCCGCGCTGCAGCGCTGGGCGGCGTTCAAGGGCTACCAAGCCGCCGAAGTCATGGCAATCGGCGATAACTACAACGACATCGAAATGCTGGAATTCGCCGGGCATGCCTACATCATGGGCAATGCCACCGAGGAACTGCGCGATCGCGGCTGGAAAACGACGCTTGTGCAACAATGAAAATGGCGTCGCGATTGCCGTGGAATCGGCGCTGGAAGGATTAGAATAGGATGATGAGAGCCCTGCGCCTGATCACAACCCTGCTGCTGTTGACGGGCACCGTGTTCGCGGCGGAAATTGCAGAGTTGCGCAACGGATTCACCATCCGCCACCGGACTCGCGGAGATGCGCGACGGATCAGTGCGCCTCTACATGGACGAGCAGAAGAAGAGCTTCGTCGATGTGCCCGTCAGGAGGTCGAGAGCTACTCCAGCGAGCCCGATCCGAGTTCGCAACCGACGCCCGCGACGCCCTGCCAAAAGCACCAGCCAGATCGTCAGCGAAGCCTCGGAAAAGCACGGCGTGGACTCCGACTTCATCCGCAGCGTCATCAAGCAGGAGAGCGCCGGCAACGCCCACGCGGTTTCCCGCGCCGGAGCGCGCGGCCTGATGCAGTTGATGCCCGGGCACGGCCTCGCAACTCGGCGTGCATGACAGCTTCAGCCCCGAGCAAAACGTCCACGGCGGCGCGCGATATCTGCGCGAACTGCTGGAGCGCTACAACGGAGACGCCATCAAGGCCCTGGCCGCCTACAACGCCGGTCCCGGCGCGGTGGATCGCTATCAATGGCGTTCCGCCCTATCGCGAGACACGGCAGTACGTGCAGCGCGTCGTCCGCGAGTACAACAAGAGCAAGAGCGCGGGGAAGTCCGCCGAACCATCTAACGAGAAATCACAAACCGCGGCCGCATCGCGCGGAAATGCCACCACGGCGGAGTAACACGTTTGCGCCAGGCGTTGTTAGGCCAGCTATTTGAAAGGTACCCGCGAACTCCGGCTCCGGTTCGCTCTCCCCTATGAAGAAGAAACAGATTATTTCTCTGGTTGTAGTTGCGGCAATCCTCGGAGCCCTGGTGTATTTTCAGTTTCGCTCCTGGCAAACCTTCGATTGGGCAAAGTTCCGCCAATATACCGGCGGGGTAAGCCTGTGGCATATCGGCTGCCGGAGTCGCGCCTGATCTATCTGGCCTACGTGCTGCGCGCCATCCGCTGGGCGATTTTCCTCAAGCCCACGGCGCCCACCAGCTTCCGGCGGCTGATCGCGCCGCAGATCATCGGCTTTGCCGCCCTGGGATTGTTTGGCCGCGCCGGCGAGTTTGCCCGCCCCTACCTGATTGCGCGCAAGCAGAAACTCACCTTCACCTCGCAGCTTGCGGTGTGGACGGTGGAGCGATTCTTCGACCTTGGCTCGGTGCTGGTCATCATGGTGCTGCTGCTGATCGCCCCGGAGAGTCTTGTTCCCAAGGCGAAAGGTGCATCTGCTCGAGCAGGATCTTCAGCGCGGCCTACTCTCGCTTTCTTCCAGCGCGAGCCACAAGCTCCCCTTTGTCGCCTGCCGTACTCTTGCTGGTGGCGCTGTGCTTTCTGCTGCAAAGGGGCCTCGGAGGCAGGCAGCCCATGCAATCCGCGCCAAACTGCTGGTCTTTCAAGCAGGGCTTCAACACCATTCACGACGTCACTTCGTTCGTGCAACTGGTCGTTGTTTCGCTCGGCATGTGGCTGATGATCGCCGGCGCCTACATCGAGGTTCTGCACGCCTATCCGCAGATTCCCGTACCATGCCGGACGAAGCTTCGTCACAGCGCTCGCCCTCGTGAACACCATGAAGCTCGACGACGTACTGATCGTAATGGGCTGCAGCATGTTGGGCTCGGTCATCCAGCTGCCCGGAGGTGTCGGCGGCTCGCAGCTGGCCGTCATCGGCGTCCTGCAGTCGCACTTCTTCAACGGTGACCCAACCTACATCACGCCCGAGCTGGCGGTAAGCTGCGGCATCATGCTCTGGCTGGTGACCTTCATGTCGGTCATTCCGGCGGGAGTGCTGCTGGCGCGCTTCGAGAAGATCTCCTTCCTCCGGCTCTCCGAAGAGAGTTCGCAGGAAGAGGAAGAGGCCGAGGCCGAAGCAGCCAAGGCGCTGTAACAGGCTGCTGCTTACATCCCGCTGATACAATCGGAAGCTCAACAGGCAGCTAACTGAGTTTGACAGGAAAGGCTGCGCAGCCGGCAGTCGGCGCCAACAGCACCATGAAATGTCCCTTTTGCGGATTTGATCAGGACAAGGTGGTGGACTCGCGCGAGAGCAAGGAAGGCGAATCCATTCGCCGCCGCCGCGAGTGCCTGCGCTGCGAAAAGCGCTTCACCACCTACGAGCGCATCGACGAAATCCCCTACATGGTGGTGAAGAAGGACGGACGGCGCGAGAAATTCGAGCGCCAGAAGGTGCTCAGCGGATTGCTCCGCGCCTGCGAAAAGCGCCCGGTTCCCATCGGCCAACTGGAACAGATCGTCAACGAGGCCGAGAGCTTCGTCATCGACAGCCCGGAGCGCGAGCGCAAGACCGGCGAGATTGGCGAGCTGATCATGAATCGTCTGCGCAATCTGGACAAGGTGGCCTACGTGCGCTTTGCCAGCGTCTATCTCGACTTCAAGGACGTGCACGAGTTCATGTCGGAGCTGCAGGATCTGCTGCGCTCCAAAGACGTGCGCGAGGCCAAAGCTGCGCTGGCGGCTGCCGAGCGCGGCAAACGCCGCAGCCAAAGAATAGCCGTAAGTTGTCCCGCATAAACTTCAGGTGGAGACCGAATGGCTCATAAAGTTACGTTGATTCCGGGCGACGGAATCGGTCCGGAAGTTACAGCCGCGGCAGTCCGCATTCTGGAAGCCACCGGCGTCAAGTTTGAGTGGGAGAGCTATGCCGCCGGGGCCGACGCCTTTGCCAAATACCACGAGTACATTCCCAAGGAGCTGACCGAGTCCATCGAGCGCACCCGCGTCGCGTTGAAAGGGCCGGTCACCACGCCCATCGGCGGCGGATTCAGCAGCATCAACGTGCAACTGCGCAAGCAGTTCGAGCTCTTCTGCAACTTCCGGCCCATCCGCAATCTTCCCGGCGTCACCACCCGCTATCCCGGCGTCGATCTCATCATCATTCGCGAGAACACCGAGGGACTGTACTCCGGCATCGAGCACGAAGTCGTTCCCGGCGTGGTCGAAAGCATCAAGATCATCACCGAAAAGGCCTCCACGCGCATCTCCCGCTGGGCCTTTGAGTACGCCCGCAAGTTCGGACGCAAGAAGGTGCACGCCATTCACAAGGCGAACATCATGAAGCTCTCCGACGGATTGTTCATCCGCTGTTCGCGCAACATCTCCAAGGAGTATCCGGAGATCTCCTACGGCGAGCACATCGTGGACAACACCTGCATGCAGCTGGTCACCAATCCTTACCAGTACGACATGCTGCTGCTGGAGAATCTCTACGGAGACATCGTCAGCGATCTCTGCGCCGCCTTCGTCGGCGGCCTGGGACTGGTGCCCGGCGCAAACTTCGGCACCGAGTGCGCCATCTTCGAAGCCGTGCACGGCTCCGCCCCGGACATCGCCGGGCGAGGCATCGCCAACCCCACCGCGGTGCTCCGCTCCGGCATTCTGATGCTGCGCCACCTCGGCGAGCAGGATGCGGCCAACAAGGTGAAGTACGCCGTCCACGCGGTCTATCGCGAGGGCAAGCACATCACGCGCGACATGGGCGGCACGGCCTCCACCAGCGAGTTCGCCGACGCCGTGATCGCGGCCATGGAAAGCCCTGCCTGGCGCGAGCAGGCCGCCAAGGAAACCAATCCGGTCTAGGTACTGCCCGACAGCTTTACAGGCAAATCGTTCCTGGACACTTTTCTGGGAAAATCTCGCCAGAGCACCGTACTCGCACTGCATCGCCGACCGTTGAATTCTCATCTTCTCTCTATGAGGTTGATAGAATGGGACGTTCGCCGGAACGCAGCTTCCGGCGCACTCGGAAATCATCGGGCTTAGCCGTAGCCAATTGAGCTCTCTGGAACGTCATGACGCGAATCTTTCAAACGCACAAAGCACTCCCTATCATCGCGCGCACCATCGCTTCACCGTGCTGGCGGCGGCTGTGTGTTTCTGCTGATCGTTGCCGGAGCCCTGGTGACCAGCAACGAAGCCGGACTCTCCGTGCCGGACTGGCCCACCTCGTTCGGCTCTCTCTACCGGATTCCGCCGCTGGTTGGCGGGGTGAAGTTCGAGCACGGCCACCGCATGTTGGCCGAGTTCATTGGCCTGCTGACCATTGGCGTTGCCGTCTGGACGCAGAAGGTGGACCAGCGCCGCTGGATGCGCATCCTGGGCTGGAGCGCGCTGGGCACGGTGATTGCGCAAGGCATGCTCGGCGGACTGACCGTTCTTTTCTATCTGCCGCCTGCGATCTCCACCGCCCACGCAACCCTGGCGCAGACGTTTTTCTGCATCATGGTCAGCATCGCCTTCTTCACCAGCAAGAGCTGGGTGCAGGCGCCGTGCCGCGGTGATTCGTCCCGGACGACGCGCCCCCGCCTGACCACGCTTTCCACTGCTGACCGTCGCCGCCGTCTGGCTGCAACTCATCATGGGTGCGGCCTTCCGCCATTCGGGAATCCGCCTGCTGCCGCACCTCATCGGAGCCTGCGTGGTCTTCTGCATGGTGAACTGGCTGGCGATCGCCACCCTCAAGCGCCATCGCGCGACGCCGCAACTGGCCACGCCCGCAGCGGTACTGCTGATTCTGCTCTGCTGTGCAGATCACGCTCGGGCTGGCCAGCTACATCACCCGCGTACTCTGGAGCCAGGCTGCGGCGGCACCGCTGGCCAGCATGGTGGTCGCGACCGTGGCCCACGTCGCCTGCGGAGCGCTGCTGCTGGTCACCACCGTCATCCTTGCGATTCAGATCCACCGCCATGCCGCGCCGGACTATCGCGCCGGCACAGCCTCGCCAATGCAACCCGTCGGCGCTCGAGCGGTGCGCGCATGACCACCGCGCCCGCCGCGCACCGCCGCCTTGGCCGTCACGCCGCGTCGCGGCCCCCTGGAACTGCTGCGCGACTATGCGCAGCTCACCAAGATTCGCGTGACCACGCTGGTGGTGGTCACTGCCTGGTGCGGATTCTTCTTCGGCCAGCACAAGTCCGGGCTGCCTGTGCTCACCATCAAGCTGCTCTGGGCGCTGGCCGGAATCGGCATGGTCTCGGCCGGCACGGCCTGCATGAATGAGATTCATCGAGCGCAAGACCGACGCCCTGATGCGGCGCACCGCGCTCGCCCGCTGGTAACGCACTCCATGGGCCTGGGCCACGCCATCGCCGTGTGGGCGGTTCTGACCATCAGCGGCGCAACTCTGCTGGCCGTCGAAGCTCAATCCGCTGACCGCCCTGCTCAGCCTGCTGACCGCCGCCTGCTACCTGCTGCTGTACACGCCGCTGAAGAAGATCAGCCCGCTCTGTACCTTCGTCGGAGCCTTTCCCGGAGCCATGCCCGGAGTGCTGGGCTGGACCGCCGCGCGCGGCCAGCTGGAGTACGAAGCCCTCGTGCTTTTCGCGATTGTCTTTTTCTGGCAGTTTCCTCACTTCCACGCCATCGCCCTGCTCTACCGCGACGACTACGCCAGGGCCGGCATCCGCATGTTGCCCGTAGTCGAGAGCGACGGACGCTCCACCGCCCGCCAGATTCTGATGTACGGCGCGGCGCTGCTTCCAACCACGCTTGCGCCCACCCTGCTGGGCATGGCCGGACTGCCTTATTTCATCGGCGCCTCGGCCTTGGGTCTGGGGCTGTTCTACTTCTGCGCCCGCATCTGGAGAGAGTGCCTGCCGCCCTCCACGCCGCGCTCGAGAATTCTGGCGCGGGCTCTGCTCAAGGCCACCGTCACTTACCTTCCCTTGCTCTTTGCACTGATGATGCTGAACAGCGCGGCTTGATCCGCGCCCGGCTCGGCACCAGCTGAGGACCGAATCGCTTTGACCACCAGGACACAAGAACAAGAACTCGACGCCTCCACCAGCAACGGCGCCGGAGACGGTCATCCAGATCGATGGCCTGCGCCATCAGTACGGTGACCGCGTCGCCCTCAACGGCGTCTCCTTCACCGTGAAGCGCGCTGAAATCTTCGGCCTGCTCGGCCCCAACGGCAGCGGCAAAACCACCATGTTCCGCATTCTTTCCACCCTGATGCTGCCCACCGCCGGACGCGCTTTGATTCTCGGCCACGACGTAGCCCTGGATCCCAGCGGCGTGCGCCGCCAGATCGGCGTGGTCTTCCAGTCGCGCAGCATTGACGTGAAACTTTCGGCGGAAGAGAACCTGATTCACGTTGGCCATCTCTACGGAATCACCGGCTCCGTGCTGAAGAAACGCGTGGCCGAAATGCTGGAGCGCGTCTCCCTCGCCGATCGCGCCAAGGACCGCGCCGAAACCTTTTCCGGCGGAATGCAGCGCCGTCTCGAACTGGCCAAGGGACTGCTCCATCGTCCCCAGGTTCTGCTGCTCGATGAGCCCACCACCGGCCTCGATCCCGGCGCGCGCCGCGACCTCTGGCAGTACCTGCAGGTCCTGCGCGATCAGGAAGGCGTAAGCATCATCGTGACCACGCACCTGATGGAAGAGGCCGAAAAATGCGACCGCCTCGCCATCCTGAGCCACGGCAATCTCGTCGGCCTCGGCACGCCCGCGCAGTTGAAGAGCGAGATCGGCGGCGACGTGATTCTGCTCGACGCCCGTGACCCGCAGAAACTCGCCACCGCGATCACCGCGCGCTTCGGCGTGGTGGCCGCCGTGCTCGACGATGGCCGCGTCCGCATCGAGCGCGAGGCCGGACACCGCTTCATCACCGATGTGGTGGAAGCTTTCCCCGGCGAGATCGATGCGGTCAGCGTCAGCAAGCCAACGCTGGAGGATGTCTTTATCCGCCGCACCGGGCATCGCTTCTGGAACGAGGATGCGCAAGGGCTGGAGCAACGCGCCGCCGCAACCACAAAAAAGAAAAAGCACTAACCAGGATTGGGGCTGAATTTGGCAACGCATACAACATCGCATCCGGCAACAGGCATCCGGCACCATGCGGGAACCACCTTCGGAGTGATGCCCGCGCTTTCGCTCTGGCGGCGCGAGGTGGTGCGCTTCTACCGCAACCTCAGCCGCGTGGTCGGCGTCATCGCCTCGCCACTGATCTTCTGGGTGGTCATCGGCGCAGGCTTCGGCAACTCCTTCCGCAATCCCACCACGGGCAACGGCCAGAACTATCTCGACTTTTTCTTCCCCGGCGCGCTGATGATGATCGTGCTCTTCACCTCGATCTTCGCCATGATGTCGCTGATCGAGGATCGCAACGAGGGCTTTCTGCTCTCCGTGCTGGTCGCTCCCGTGCATCGCTCGGTGATTGTGCTGGGCAAGGTGCTCGGCGGCACCACGCTGGCGACTCTGCAGGGATTGCTCTTCCTGGTGATCGCGCCGCTGCTCGGAATCCACTTCGGCCTGGTGCAACTGCTGCTGGTGATTCTGGACATCTTCCTGGTCTCGTTCTCGCTTACCGCCCTGGGCTTCATCATCGCCTGGCCCATGGATTCGACCTCCGGCTTCCACGCCATCATCAACCTGTTCCTGATTCCGCTCTGGCTGCTCTCCGGTTCGCTCTTTCCGGTAAGCTCGGCGTCGCCGTGGATGGCCTTCCTGATGCGGATCAATCCCCTGACCTACGGCACCGAGGCTCTGCGCGGCCTGCTCTTCCCGGCCACGGCGTCGCCTGAGTTTCCGCTCGCAACCTGTCTTGCGGTGCTGGTTGTTTTCACCCTCATCATGTTCAGCCTGGCCTTTGTGGTGGCCAATCGGCGCAGCACCAAACCGGCAGCCTGAGGATCGAGACGATGCAAGCGCCAACGCTCTCCTGCTTCCCGGCCATCAACGCAACCCTCAACGGTACCGCCGCGCGTTCTGCTGGTCACCGCCAAGCGCTTCATCGATCGCAGGCAGATCGAAGCTCACAAGCGCACCATGATTGCGGCCTTCACAACCTCGGTGGTCTTTCTCATCTGCTATCTCTACTACCACGCCCACGCCGGCGTGCTGCACTTTGCCGGACAGGGCTGGCGGCGTCCTGTGTACTTCACTCTGCTCACCAGCCACACCCTGCTCGCCGTGGTCATCGTGCCTCTTATCCTGCTCAGCCTGAGCCGCGGCCTCAAGCGTCAGGATGCCAAGCACGTAAAGATCGCTCCGCTGACCTATTGGCTGTGGCTCTATGTTTCCGTAACCGGCGTGGTGATCTACTATCTGCTCTATCATCTCTGGCGCGGTTGATCGCGACGCCGGTGAGATCGGCATCGAAGATGCGCTGCGGGTTTCCGCGACCTCGAATCAAGTGGACCTCCGCGTCGCGCAAGTCATCCAATCACTCGTGTAGTGCGATCTCAGGTGACTGTCCATGACACACGAAGGTGGCGCAATCTACGCGGATCGTGCCGACGCGGGACGCGTTCTGGCCCGCTTGTTGAGCAACATTCGTGCGACTCCCGGTGCACTGCTGCTCGCGCTGCCGCGTGGCGGAGTACCCGTAGGCTTCGAGATTTCCCAGCGTCTCAATCTCCCATTGGATGTGTTGATCGTTCGAAAGCTCGGCGTTCCCGGGCGGGAGGAACTCGCCATGGGCGCAATCGCCAGCGGGGATTTGGTCGTTCTGAATCAACCTGTGATCCGTGCCCTGCACCTTTCGGCACGACGACATTCAGTCGAGTCATCGAACGCGAGCGGATTGAGGTCGCGCGCCGCGAACAGCAGTTTCGAGGCAGCCGCCCGCCTCCCGATGTTCGTGGTCGAGTGGTGATTCTCGTCGATGACGGACTCGCCACCGGCGCCACCATGCGAGCGGCCGCGCAGAGCATTCGAGCACGTTCGCCGGAGCGTCTCATTGTTGCAGTCCCTGTCGGAACGCAAGAGGCTTGCGCCGAACTCAAGGCAGATGTGGACGAGGTAATCTGCGCGGCGACACCAGCCCGTTTCTCCGCCGTCGGAGCCCAATATCGCAGCTTCCCCCAAACCACTGACGAGGAAGTTCGCGAATTGCTGGCCGCCTCGCATAGCCTCATCCCGAAAGCCGCTTAAGCGAATCGAAGGCGCTGTTTTTTTAAGTGAGTTCCAATCCACCAACACCGTATTGGCGCGCTCTACCTGATTCGTCCAACGGGTCCGGCGACGACGGATGCGTCCTCCTCGCACTAGGTTGTCCCACTGGCAAGAGCTTTGGAATGATCCAGACTCGGCCAGGTTTTTGATCTGATTTTAACCTCCCTGTAATGTTCCTCCACTAGAGTTTCTCCAAGTGCTCTTTGGGTCTTAAACGGCCGGGTACACAGCGTAATCATGCCTGCGTCTCGCATACGAGACGCAAATCGGCTTCCGTCGGCTCTCGCAGAAGGCCGACGGCAGTTAATTTCAGTTCGCGTTTCCACCAAGGAGATCGCCGTGAAGATTCGTCTTTGGACTGCAGCATTTGTCATCGTGTTATTCTCCGCGCTCTTATCCTCTTGCAACAGCAAGTCCGCTGCCAGCACTGAAGGCGTCAAACTGCAGGGAGCAGGCGCCAGCTTTCCCGCCCCTCTCTATAACAAGTGGTTTAAGAGCTACAGCGCCTCGCACCCTGACGTGCGAGGTGGACTATCAGTCGGTGGGCAGCGGCAGCGGCAAGAAGAGCGTGATCGACCACACGGTTGATTTCGGCGCCAGCGACGCGGCCATGAGCGACGAGGAAATGGCCCGCGTGCCAGGTGGCGTGCAGCTGTTTCCCATGACTGCCGGAGCCATCGTGATCGCCTACAATGTGGACGGCGTGACCGGATTGAAGCTCTCCCGCAAGGCCTACACAGGAATCTTTCTCGGCAAGATCAAGAAGTGGAACGATCCGGAAATCGCCGCGGCGAATCCAGGAACAAAACTGCCCGACCTGCCGATCAACGTAGTGGTCCGCGCCGACAGCAGCGGCACCAGTTATCGTTTTCTCCAAGCACCTCAGCGCCGTCAATGAAGACTTCAATAAGTCGGTCGGCGCCAACACCATGCCGAACTGGCCGGTGGGTACAAAGAGCAAGGGAAATGAAGGCGTCACCGCAAGCCTCAAGACTACTCCCGGAGCCATCGGTTACGTCGAGTACGGCTATGCCAACAGCCAGAAACTGAATACCGCGGCTCTGGAGAACAAAGCCGGCAAGTACGTGACTGCTTCCACCGCTTCCGGTCAGGCCGCGCTGGCTTCTGTTACTCTGCCGGATAACCTGATCGCCTGGGCTTCCGATCCAGCCGCTCCCGATGCCTACCCGATCGTGACCTATACCTGGTTGATCTGCTACCGGAAGTATCCCGATGCCAAGAAGGTTGCGGCCATGCAGGACCTGCTTGAAGTACAGCCTTACCGATGGACAGAAGGACGCCGAAGCGTTGGGCTACATTCCGCTTCCTGCCAATGTAGTCCAGCAAGGATTTGGCTGCGGTACAGACAATCACGAATTAGCGCCTTAAGGGTGAGTTGATGGCGAGTAACAGTCAAATAGCACCGGCTACCGCTTCGGTTCGGGAAACTATTTTCGCAGTTCGACCCGGCGAAATTACGCAGGCGCCAACGCGCGTCCAATCGTTAGTGGACGTGGCCTTTCGGCGCCTGAGTTTTTGGTTTGCCTGCTGCACTATTCTGCTGGTCACCTTCATCGTCCTGCGCATCGCCGTTTCGGCGCTGCCCGCCATGCGGCATGACGGATTGTCGTTTCTTACCGGACGGGTCTGGGACCCGAACACCGGGCAGCACGGAATTGCCGCGGAGATATGGGGAACACTCTATACCTCGATTCTCGCCTTGGTGCTCGGTACTGCGTTTGGATTGGCCGCCGCTCTTTTCCTCAGCGAAGGCTACATGGGGCAGGCGATCTTCGCGCTTCTGCGGAGCTTCAATCTTCACCTTCACCCCTTCTGGTCGAAAGTTCCTGACAGGATGGAAGACCTGTTGAAGCAGTTGATCGAATTGCTGGCGGCAATCCCAAGCGTGGTGTATGGCCTGTGGGGATTGTTCGTTGTCATTCCGCTGATTCGTCCCGCGTGCAACTGGCTGCACCTCAAACTCGGCTGGCTGCCGCTGTTCTCTACGGATCTGAGCGGCCCCGGCGTATTCCCCGCCGTGATCGTGCTGGCGATCATGATTCTGCCAACGATCACCGCGATTAGCCGCGACGCCCTGGTTTCGGTTCCTCCAAAGCTGAGAATGGCAGCTTACGGGCTGGGAGCTACCCGCTGGGAGACCATCAGCGGCGTGATTCTACCCACCGCGTCGCGTGGAATCTTCGGTGGCATGGTGCTGGCCTTTGGCCGGGCTCTCGGCGAAACCATGGCCCTGGCAATGCTCGTCGGAAACGCCAACCAGATCAGCGTTTCCTTATTCTCGCCCGCCAACACGCTGGCGGCGCTGCTGGCAAATAACTTCCCTGAGGCCGGCCCCAAAGAGGTTGGCATTCTGATGTACGCAGCGCTGGTGCTGCTGGCGATCACGCTCGTCGTCAACATTTTTGGCGCCATCATCCTGCAGCGCGCCTCGCGCAGCGCGGCGGAGTAATCGCTATGCCAGTGACCAAGCTCAATCCAATGTCGAGTGTGCCCGATCCGTTCTCCGGAGTCGATTTCAGACAGCTCGAACGTTCCTTGCGCAGGCCGCGCACGCTCATGGATTTTCTCTTGAGCGGCCTGGTGACAGCAATGACCTTGTCGGCGCTGGTGCCGTTGTTCAGCGTTATCTGGATGCTGGCCTGGCGCGGTGGGCGGCGACTGAGCATGGCGGTCTTCACCCAACTGCCCCCTTCGGCAATGGAAGCTGGCGGCGGCTTTGGTAATGCCATCGTCGGCACACTGTTGATGGTCGGGCTCGCAGTCGCGATTACAGTTCCAGGCGGCATCATGACCGCCATCTATCTTGCTCAGAACCGCAACAGCAAACTTGCCGAAGCAGTGCGCTTTTCAGCCAAGGTACTCACCGGCTTTCCTTCGATTCTCGCTGGCGTATTCGCCTATGGCGCCATCGTCCTGACCACGGGAGGTTACTCGGCGATTGCGGGCGCGGTCGCGCTCTCCATCCTGATGTTGCCTACTATTATTCTTACCTCGGAAGATGCGATTCGGATGGTGCCTTCGCGGATGAAGGAAGCGGCCATCGGCATGGGTGCCACGCCTACCCAGACGGTCTGGATGGTGCTCATACCCACGGCGTTTCCGGGAATCCTCACCGGCGTCATGCTGGCCGTGGCGCGCGCCGCAGGCGAGACCGCACCGCTCCTGTTTACCGCTCTGTTCAGCAACTACTGGCTCTGGTCACACGGCCACGCGCAACTGATGCGTCCTACGGCCTCGCTGGCGGTTCTGATCTACAACTTTGCCGGAATGCCGTTCGATAACCAAGTGGAGTTGGCATGGGCCGCAGCCCTGGTCCTCGTGTTGCTCGTGTTGGCAGCTAACCTGATCGGACGGAGTTTTTCCGGACGCCAGGTTCAACAGTCTTAGGAGATATGGTGATGGCAACTGAAGCGCTCCCCCAACCCGATCCGAATTCTAATATCTGTGTTCCCCACGCGCACGACCATAACGTCGTGGTCGATTGTGATATCCGTGAGCTCTATTACGGAAGCTTCAAGGCGGTTCGCGACACCGCAATCCCGGTCAAGAAGAACTCCATCACGGCTTTCATCGGACCCTCGGGCTGCGGCAAGAGCACCGTACTGCGCTGCATCAACCGCATGAACGACCTGGTGCGCGGCTTCCGCTTTGAGGGCCATGTGCGCTATCGCGGACGCGATATTTACGATGCCGCCATCGACCCTGTCGCCGTGCGCCGCTTCATCGGAATGGTCTTTCAACAGCCCAATCCGTTTGCCACCAGCATCTACAACAACGTCGCGTTTGGGCTGCGCCTCAACGGCTACAAGGGCGACAAGACGGAGAAAGTTGAGCAGGCTCTGCGCGCCGCTGCCCTGTGGGACGAAGTAAAAGATAAGCTCAACAAGAGTGGCCTCTCGCTCTCGGGCGGACAACAGCAGCGCCTCTGCATCGCGCGTGCCATCGCCACCGAGCCCGAGGTTCTGCTGATGGACGAGCCGTGCTCCGCGCTCGACCCCATCGCCACTCGCAAGATTGAGGAACTGATGCTGGAGTTGCGGAAGCGCTTCACCATCGCCATCGTCACCCACAACCTGCAACAGGCCCAGCGCGTAGCCGATTACACCGGCTTCCTCTACGTTGACACCACGCAAGGCGGACGCACCGGGTACCTCGTCGAGTTCGGTGACTCCAAGCAACTGTTCGGATCGCCTGTCCACAAGCATACCCAGGACTACATTCGCGGTGAGTTCAGTTAAATCCGAGGGACAGGTTAGTTAATCAGAGGCACGGCGCAATCTTCTCGTCGATCTAATTGCCGTTGCTCTCCACCACAACGATCTCCGGCGGTGGCATGATTCCCAGCTCCTGGTAGATCGGCTTGATCTCCCGTCGGACGCTTTTCAGCCGGGTCGTAAACCAGAGCGCCCCCGCGATCACCACGCTGCCGTTCACGATCACCGTCAGCGGCGCGCCCATCGCATGTGCCATGGCTCCGGCCAGCAGGCTGCCAAACGGAGCCATGCCGACGAACGCCATGGTGTAGTAGCTCATCACCCGCCCGCGCTTATCCTCACTCACAATCGTCTGGATGATAGTGTTGCTCGCCGCCATGCCCTGCATCATGCCAAAACCGGTCAGCAGCATCATGGCCAAGGAAATCCACAGCGATCGCGACAGCCCGAACAGAATCAGCCCCGCGCCAAAAGCCGCCGCCGCAATCGGAATCATCTTCGTAAGCCCGCGCACACTCCGGCGCGCTGCCATCGACAACGCCGCCGCCAGTGCCCCCACGCCCGAGGCGCCCATCAGAAAGCCCAGCGTATGCGGCCCGCCATGCAGCACCTTCGACGCAAACACCGGCATCAGCACGGTGAACGGCATACCCATCAGGCTCACCAGTGCAAACAGCAGCAGAATCGTGCGCAGCGGGGCCGATCTTGAGACGTACGCCCAGCCTTCCCTCAGTTGCTCCAGCATCGAGGTGCCCGCGCGCCGCATCGCTGTCACCTGCACCCGCATCATCAGCAGCGACGCCAATACCGCCAGATAGCTCACCCCATCAATCAGAAAGCACCAGCCCTCGTTGGTCGCGGCAATCAGCAAACCAGCCAGCGAAGGCCCCAGCAGCCGGGCTACGTTCACCATCGATGAGTTGATGGCAATCGCGTTACCCAGATCCTTCTTGTCCTCGACCATCTGCACCAGGAAGGCCTGTCGTGCGGGCATGTCGAACGCATTGATGACCCCCTGAAACACGCTCAGGCAAAGGATTTCATGGATGTTCACGCGATGTGTAAGCGTCAGCGCGGCCAGTGCCAGCGACTGCACCATCGCCAGCGTCTGCGTCGCCAGCAGCACCCGTCGCCGGTTCCACCGGTCCACCCACACTCCGGCAAACGGAGCCAGTAGAAAGGTGGGAATCTGTCCGGCGAACCCTACCGTACCCAGCAGAATCGCCGAGCCGGTCAGCCGGTACACCAGCCAGGAGGTGGCCAACCGAGTCATCCACGTGCCGATCAGTGAAATGCTCTGACCGCCGAAAAACAGACGGAAGTTGCGATGCCTCAGGGCTCGCCAAGCATGAGACATGTCCGGAAAGACGCGGCTCTCCCGTGCGGAATCCTCCGCCATCGCCGCCTCCTTGCGTTGCTCGTCTGAATCACTCAAGTCTTCGCCATTCTCAGCATACCGCCCCGTCCCCGTCGGCGGCACGATTCAGGTTGCGCGTGGGTATCTGCGCTTCACACCGGTTTCGAAATAGCTGGACTGGAACTATGCAACGCCGGTACCGACAGCAAGCAGTTCGAAGAGCTCACTACTTGCAACCCGGGTGGCAGCGGCTCGCCGAAGCTGCGGACCGCGTCCGCCCGCTCCGGCGGGACGTACTTGGACAGAAGCTGGATGGTTTCTTCGGCGACGCCAAGCTCCGTCAATCGGGAGATTGCCTGCTCGCGAATTGCATCCTCGACGTCACGCGAGGAGTCGTCGGTGCGCCGCGCAATCTCCGTGATGGCGGTAGCCGTCACCGTCGTGAACGTGGACAACTCCAGCAGGGCTTTCAGCCACTCGCCCGCTACTTCAGCCGACACCACGGAATGCAGCGGCCCGTACAGCGGAATCCGCGCCCCCAACCGGCCCGAGCGACCATAGCCAGATTGCATCCCCCGGTTCTTTCTTGATCTTCGCCAGCAGCTCATGACCAAGCGCGGCACGGGAGTTGGCGGAAAGGTGTTCCAGGCTCGCCACCAGCCGCCAAGCCTCGTACTGGAGCTGCCGGTTCCTGCGGCTCTTCTTCTTGCTGTCTGCACCGCTGACATGCTCGCGATACAGCTCCTGTTGCCTGCTGGCATTGATGCCCCCGGCGATCCGGCGCAATAGCACCAGCCTTTCGATCTGACATTGCAGATCATCCGCGAATACCAACTCGCCCGACGCGGTCAGCAGGCCGTTCACGCGCGCATCGTCCCCCGGCGCGCCAAATCCCGGCCGCAAACAGAAGCCGGAGAGATGGAGCCAGCGCAGCTCATGGCGCGGAGATCTCCTACGCCCGGCCGCAACCTCGATGAGCACATCGCTGAAACGGCGCAGTGCCGCAACGGGCCACGAATCTCTTTTCATACCGAGCGCCGCTTCCATCTGGCTGACAAGACTCTCAGGCGCGTCGCTATCCGCAGCACCCTCGCCGCGCACCGTGCCGAATACACTGCGGATCAATTGCGCACCAGACTCGACCGTCGCATCCGAAGCCGCTAACGGCGGTGGAACGTGTTCGTACCCCTTGGGGACTCTCCGTATCGAGTTGCTGTGCCTGCGCCTCTTCGCCGCGCAGCTCGAATTGCAGCCGCCAGCGATGTTGCGTATCCCGCGATTCACACCAGAGTTCGAGCGTGCCAACCTCGGTGAAACTGGCTCTCAGACGCACCGTCAGATAAAGCTCGCGCATCTTCTTGCCATAGCGCAGCAAACTCACCAGCGGAGCATGGCGGTGCACGTCCGCTTCTTCCAACCTGGCGACCTCGCCGTGGGCATCGTGCCGCGTACGCGAGCTATATAGCGTGAACGACACCGGACGATTGGCCAGCACCGAGAACTCGCGGCTTAGCAGCGGA
The DNA here is from genome assembly GCA_963779365.1 of uncultured Acidobacteriota bacterium. GTDB lineage: Bacteria > Acidobacteriota > Terriglobia > Terriglobales > Acidobacteriaceae > TOLSYN. Next base: position 27,629 of record CAVZYB010000041.1, read on the forward strand.
AGCGTAGTGCCCTCTTCGACTCCAGCGGGCAGAATACAGATGCCTTGCAAGCCTTCGTCCGAGCGCCCCTCGCCGGAAGACAGCCCAATGTAGTACGTGCGAGCGTTGCCGACCCTGATACGCGAACCGCTGCCCCGCCGCACGCGACCATAGTAGGCAGCACCACGAGCCACCGCACTCTCGACCGCTTCGTTGTTGAGCAGCTTAGGCCGCCAGCCGCTTTGCGTTCCGCCGAACCATGCGGCAATTGCCTCCACAATCCGCTCGCGAGTTACCGCCGGCGTGCAGAAACCGCCATTGAAAAGCACGGCATCGGGCCGAGCCAGTGGCTGCCCTGAGGACGAAGTGTTCATCGTGATCGCCGCTTGCGTCAGAAAAGCGGCGAGATGCTTGGTGATGGCGGGATCGACGGCGTAAGGCAGTCCGAGTTCGCGCAGACCGGTCGACCGCCCTCGCGCCGGCATCTCATCCGGCGCCGTGATCGGCAAAAACCCGTCGGTCAGAATCTGCAACACTTCCTCGCGCGTCAGCTCAACGCTGAGCGCCTGCCCCACCACGGAACGGCCACTGCCCAGCAGCGTCACCGGCACGCGTCCCAACGACGAATCGCTCAACAGGCGTTCTTTCGCCGCACAGCAGGCCCGGCGTAATGCATACCGCTGCCGCAGCGTAAGCTTCGTCTCCTTGAGCGTCTCCAGTTTTTCTTCTATGCGGCGGGCCAGGGCAAAATCGAGATTGTCGCCGCCGAGCAACAGGTGCTCGCCGATGGCGGTCCGCTCAAACTGCAACTCGCCGTTGACCAGGTGAGCGCGCACCAGACTGAAGTCGCTAGTGCCGCCGCCAATATCGCAGATCAGAATCAGTTCACGATCGCGGAGCGCTTCCCCACTCCCCGCCGGAGGCAAAGACGAGCCATCGGCCTGCGCCTGCCGATTCGCCTCCATCCACGCATAGAATGCAGCCAGCGGTTCTTCCAGCAGGGTGAGCTTGTCGAATCCCGCGGTGCGCGCGGCTTCCACCGTCAACTCACGCGCTTCCTCGTCGAACGAAGCCGGCACGGTGAGGACGATATCCTGATGCTCAAGCCGGCTTTCGCTTTCGCTCCCGAATGCGCCATTCCAGGCGTCCCGCAGATGCATCAGGTAGCGCGCGGACGCTTCCACCGGCGAAATCATCGGCTGCGGCGCTTCCGCTTGCGCCGGCAGAATTTTAGCGCGGCGATTCACCCCCGGATAGGAAAGCCATGACTTGGCCGATGACACCTGCCGACTTGGCACCAGCGCGCCTTGATCGCGGGCAAGCACGCCGGTGACCATGGGCGGATCTTCATCCCAGGTGGCGCTCACGGCTCCGGCGGACAACTCTTCCTGAGTAGGAAAATAAAGAAAGGAAGGCAGCCCGGAAAGCGTACGAACCTCCCCGTGCGCAACCAACTGCGGCACGCCGAAGACGCGAATGGCGGAGCCTGCCTCGCCCGCTTCCTGCGTATCGATGTACGCCACCACGGAGTTTGTCGTGCCTAAATCGATGCCGACCAGATAACGGGAAGCCACCGGCGATCTCACCTCCCGGTCTTTTCCCTGATGTTCAGTTCGAGCTTCCAGCGGTGCTCTCCGTCGCGGGATACGCACCAAACCTCAAGCGTGCCCAGTTCGGTGACGCGAGTCTCAAGCCGCACCGGTACCACGGTTCCCTGCTGACCATCCAACTTCAGCGTAACCTCCAGCGGGCTGAGTCTCCTCAATGTCGCCGCCCCAGTCTTCCAGCAGGCTACCGGCCTCGTCCTGCTTGCGGACGCTGGAACTTAGAAAACGAAACTCGGCCGGTTCGCCGACGACCAGGCCAAACTCCCGGTTTGGAATCGCCGCCTCAGTACCCTCTTCCATGCCAAAGGGAACCACGCAGAGCGCCTTGAGCGGAGCTTCCATGCCGGGCACGGCGGGCATGGCGCTTTCGATTCCGATATAGTACGTGCGCGATGCGCCGCTGCGGATACGCACCCCACGGCCTCGCCTAGCCATGCCATAGTAGGCCGCACCGCGTGCCACCGCATGCTCCAGGTCGGGTGCTTCCAAAATCTGCTCCGCGCCCAGCGCATCGAACCCTTCTTGCCGCAGCCAACCGTTCAGCACTTCCACCAACCGGTCGCGCAGCACCGCCGCCTTCATCACTCCGCCGTTGAACAGGATGTGCGTCGGACAAGCCAGCCCGCTGCCGCCGCGCCGGATGCCCGCCGCCTCGGGACTGTTCGAAACCTGCTCCGACAGAAAGCGCGCGAGGTGCTTGGTGATGGCCGGATCGGCCGCGTACGGCAGTCCCAACTCCTGAAATCCGGTCCGGCGCTGGCGCGCAGGCAATTCGCCGCTCGCGACCTTGGGGAAGAATCCTTCCACCAGCACCTGGTCGAGATCGTCGCGCCCCAGCTCCGTCTTGATGGTGCCGCCGATGAGCTTCGTTCCCTTGCCCAGCAACGTGATCGGCTGCTTCGCTGTATCCGGCGATTCGAAGAGCTTTTCCTTCGACATGCGGCACTGATGCCATAGGCCGTGCAGTTGCCAGGTGTCGATGCTGTGTCCCGAGGCCGTAAGCCGCTGTTGCAGAAGCCGCGCCAGCGCCAGGTCCATGTTGTCGCCGCCCAGCAGGATGTGTTCGCCGACGGCAACGCGCTTCAGGGTTAATTCGCCGTCCTCTTCGGAAACCATAATGAGACTGAAATCCGTGGTGCCGCCGCCGATGTCGCACACCAGTACCAGGTCGCCGACCTTGATATCGGCTGCGCCATCCATCGCCCTGGCTCTCCAGCCACGCGTAAAAAGCTGCCTGCGGCTCCTCCAGCAATGTGACCTGCGGCAAGCCACCCCGTTCGGCGGCGCGCCGGGTCAACTCACGGGCTTCTTCGTCGAACGAAGCCGGCACCGTAAGCAGCACCTCCTGATCTGCCAGAGCATGTTGCTCCCCCGCCTCGCCGTTCTCCCATACCGTACGCAAGTACTGCAATAACTGCGATGACGCTTCCACCGGCGACAACTTGGGCACCTCGCCCGGTGCCTGCCACGGCAAAATCGGTGCATTGCGATCTACCGCGGCGTAGGAAAGCCAGGACTTCGCGGAGGCGATCAGGCGGTTGGGACTCTCCGCGCCGCGTTTGCGTGCCAGTTCGCCAATCACAAGCTTCGGCTCCGCATCCCATGGCAACGCGAGACTGCTTTTCGGAAAATCGAATTCGCCCGGAAGGTAAAGAAATGACGGCAGCAAGCTGCGTTCCGCCACTTCGTTCGGATTCACCAGCTGCGGAATCCGGTGTACCTCAATGCGGCTTTCCTCAATGGAAGCCGTGGCATCGCAATACGCCAGCGCCGAATTCGTGGTCCCCAGGTCGATGCCGACAATGTATTTAGCCGCCAACCGAAATCTCCCTTACTTAGAATCCGTCGCGCGAATGTGGATCATTGTTAAGAAGTTAAGTTAAGCAGCTAAGAAAGTTCGACCTCGGCCTGTGCAATCACCATCCGGCCGGTACCCTGCGGCAGCGGGGGTAGATTGATCTCCTTCACCCGCCATCCTTTATGCCGTAACACACCACGAACCGGCAGCTCTCCCATCACGTTGCCGATCAGTTTGATGGCCGCCGGATCAAAACCCGCTGGCACCGACACCGGTTGATCTTCTTCGGAATTCAAAACCGGCTCCAGCTTCACGTAGTCGTCGAGCACCTTACGGCAAGTTTCGTGAATGCTGCGGACCGCGGCTCCAAGCTGCGCGTCGGGATAAGGGGAGATGTTCTCCGCCAGAAAGTCGATGAGCCGCCCATCGCGCTGCAGCAGCGCCAGCATCTGCACCGCCCGGTCGAAGCTCTCCGCGGCTGGCGGTGCGGCTTCCTTCAGACGAGAGACGGGAGCCGCCGGGGCCGTCGCTTGAGGAGCTGGAACGGAAGGCTTACCCAGCTTTTCTGTGAGCTCATCTGGAATTTCAGCGTGGAACAGAATGGAAAAGAAACAGCGAAACGCAAGAGATACTCGTTCCCAGAAGTTCATAGCTACTCCGGATCACTGATTGCGTTCGGAGATCATACGCGCTGTTCATATGCACGATCAACCGGCCTGACCTCCGCCAAGCATTCGGCAGCAAGCACCGGTCGCCTCGCACAAGGCATCGGCCTTGTTGAAACAGGAATCCGAACATTTGCACGTGCATGTTCGCCAAATACGCGGGGCCGATCTCCTGTCTAATTGCTCATGCCGTGCAAGCCGAGGGCGGCGGCACCCTTGCCATGGGCGAGTCTGTTTGCCCACCGAAACCGTAAAGCCGCTGTTGTATCATCTGGGCGTCCCCATCCTTTTGATCCGATGGGGGTGAAACCTCCGGAAAATCCATCACCTGCTATCTCAACCGGCATATCACCTGCTAACAAGTTTGTGGCGATGACATAAAGAAAGTGGCGAGATAGAGGGCGCATATGCAGATTCGGGTAGTCCTGAAGCTACTGGCCTTGTTGACCCTGGCGAATGGTACGCCCTTGATGGCGAAGAACATTTTGCGCAACCACACGGCGCAACCGCTCGATGGCGGCCTCCGCCTCGTAGATGGATGGCCGCTGTTTGGCCCATCGAAAACCATCCGTGGAATCGTTCTCTCGGTTCTGGTCACATCAGCCGGTGCGCCCCTGTTAGGACTGCGGTGGAAACTCGGAGCCCTGGTCGCCGCCTTCGCCATGGCAGGCGATCTGTTTTCCAGCTTCCTGAAGCGCCGTATCCACATGCTCTCCGGGGACAGGGCTACTGGCCTCGATCAGATTCCAGAGTCGCTATTCCCTGTTCTTGCCTGCCGTAACTGGCTGTCCCTTACGGCCTCGGAGATCGCCGTCACCGTAATTATCTTTTTTGTTGGTGAGGTACTTGTATCGCGTCTGCTTCACAAGTTGCATCTCCGCGACCGCCCGTACTAGCCGCGCCGCAGGTGATGCAGGGTAATTTCCGGCGGACAGTTAAAGCGTACCGAAACAATACTTGCGCCAACCCCAACCGAGGTGTAACCCGCCATCGCATGGTAGTTCCAGGCCCCTGCCCCCATGCGCCTCGGCAGAACGGAATCCAGGGTAATTGGAATCGACCACGGCAGACACACCTGTCCCCCATGAGTGTGCCCACTCAGCATCACCTGAAACCCCGCATGAGCCGCCTGCCGGTAAATTTCCGGCGTATGCGAGAGCAAGATGGAGAACTCCTCATGCGGAATCCCGGCCGCCGCCTTCTCCAGATTGTCGGCCCGGTAATAGTGCGCATCGTCGACGCCCGCCAGATGAATGCGCTGATCGCCGCGCACAATCGAGTCGGATTCGTTGAGCAACATCCGTACTCCCATCTCTTCGATTCCAGGAACCATCCGGATCGTGTCGTGATTTCCCAGCACCGCGTAAACCATCTCCTTGAGATGGGAGCGCACCTGCGCCAGCCCTTCCAGCGCCGCCTCGAACGGACCAAAGGTTTCGCCCCGGTAATCCCCGGTCAAAACACAAATGTCGTACTGCACCTCGGGCAAGCATTCGATCAGTTGCCGCATCGCACCCGGGTTCATGTCCACGTGCATGTCGCTAATGTGGAGGATCGTAAACCCGTCAAAGAGCGGCGGAAGGTTCTGCGATCTAATCTCGTGGTGCCGGACCCGTATGCGCTCTGTGTTCTTGCAGCCCCGCCAGTACAACCCGGTCAATTTCAGCGTATTGCGAATCAAGGAATGGACCGAATACCAGTTTTCCGGGTGAAAGAAATTGATGCCATGACCGAAAATGTCTTCGTGGTCCTTCTCGATTCCCAACCGTTGCTGCGCGTGCACTCGTCCGAGGCGCCGCTCCAACTTCAAGAAAATTTCGTCCTGCGTCAATGCCCCTAACCACTGCTTCTGCGCCACTGAACAATGCTCCCGCTAGCTTTGGATGTTACTGCGAAGCTGCTGGGGAAGGTAACGGCAATTTTTTCCTGCACCCGAGTACCACCGGAGCGGAAAAACGCCAGCACCGCAGCCGCCCGATGGATTAGAAGTGAGCTTTCAATCTTTCGGTTGGCGACCAGACGAAATACCCACAGTCCTCTGGCGATCACTCCATCTCAGCGCGAGCCTGCCGCACAAAGTTCACGAAGCGGGAAGCCAATTCGCGAATCCACGCACCTTCCCGGATGCGAACCGCCTGCCGCGGAATCAGGTCCTCGCCCACCCCAAGGGCATCCGCGCCCGCCGCAATGAACCGCGGAGCGGAGCTTTGCGTAATCCCCCCGGCCGCTACCAGCGGCACATGCGGCAGCGGGGCCTTGAGCGCGCGAATATAATATTCTCCGCCAACATACGAACAAGGGAAGACCTTTACGAAATCAGCGCCCGCTCTGTGTGCCAGCATGACCTCGGTAGGGGTAAGTGCTCCGGGAATTACGACGATCTTATTTTCGACACAGTATTCCGTTATCTCCCAGTCGAACCCGGGACCGGTGATAAACATGGCTCCGGCGTCCAGTTGACGGCGCGCCTCATCCAATCCGAAAAGGACCTCGGCCCCTACGATCAGCGATGGGTATTGGCGCGTGAGATCGTGAACCACCCGGCTCGAGTCTGGGATGGTGGCCGTGATTTCTACAATCGGTATGCCCCCGGCCGCCACATTCTCGGCGGCAAAGATGGCTGACATCCGACGAATCCACACGGATCGATGGAATTAAACCAGTCTCCCGAATCTGCTTTCGAATCTGTTCTCTGGTCAAGTGCCTATCCTTTCGCCGTCTCCCCCGTGGCGCGCGTTCCAGCCCGGCTATCGTACGGGCGATCATGCCCGCTCCGCCACTTATTTCTCAAACCCATTCCTCGAATCTTCCGGCGTGGGCAGGTGATCGGTCGGTCTTGCCCACCACACATAGAAGGTTGGAAGCAGGAAGATGCTCATCAGCAGGTCGGCCATCAGACCGCCCACAATCACAATGGCGAAAGGCCGCTGCGAATCCGATCCTATGGCATGGGAGGTGGCCGCCGGCAGCAGGCCGAGCGTGGCCACCAGCATCGTCATCATGATCGGACGAAGCCTGCGCGTTGCGCCTTCAATGGCCGCCGCTCTCACCGGCAAACCTCTGGCGCGCAACTGGTTGATGTACTCCACCATGATGACTCCCGTCTGGACGCATACCCCGAACAACGCCAGGAAGCCAATGCCCGACGAGACGCTAAAATGCGTGCCCGTGAAGAGCAACGCCAGTAGTCCTCCAAACGGCGCCACCGACAGATTCACCAGGTTCAACAACGCCCACTTCACCGAGCCAAAAGCACCATAAATGATCATGAAGATAAGCAAGATAGTGATCGGCACAATCAGCATCAGCCGCGCCGTGGATCGCTTCTGGCTCTCGTATTCGCCTTCCCAGTCGATGTGGTAGCCGGTCGGCAATTTGACCTGGGCGTTCACCTTCTTGATCGACTCTTCGACCGCGCTTCCAAGGTCGCGCCCGCGAACACTGAATTTGATGGCGATATAGCGCTGGTTGCCTTCCCGGTAAATTTCCGATGCACCATCCCGCTCTTCGACTTTGCAGAGCTGCGCCAGCGAGACGCGTTCCCCGCTTGGCGACAGCAGGCGGATGTTCTCAATCGATTCTCTCTGGTCCCTATACGGCTTCTGATAGCGCAACACCAGGTCATACCGCGCCTCCCCTTTCAGAACTTGGGTCAGAGCATTGCCGCCCACCGCCGTCTGGATCGCATCCTGCACGTCGGCCACATTGATCTGGTAGCGCGCCGCCTGTTGGCGATCCACAGTCACGTTCAGGTTGGGTTGGCCGAGCACCCGGAAAACTCCCAGGTCCTCAATTCCGTTTACCTGGCGCATCACGCCTGCAATCTCGCTGGCCTTGTCCTCCAGGGTCTGCAGATCGTCGCCATACACCTTGGTCGCAAGCTGCCCTTTCACTCCGCTGACCGCCTCTTCCATATTGTCCGCAATCGGCTGCGAGAAGCCCCAGACCACCCCGGGAATCTTGTCCAACTCGCGCTGCATGGCGGCGATCAGTTCGTCCTTATTTTCACGAAACACAGGACGCCACTGTTCCTTCGGCTTCAGCCCGACGAAGTACTCGGTGTTGAAAAAGCCGGTGGTATCCGTGCCATCATCCGGACGCCCGGTTTGACTCGTACACTCCGTTACCTCCGGGAATGAGCAAAGCACGATGCGTGCTTGGTTTGATATTCGAATCCCTTCCGTCGGCCCCGTGCTGGGCGCCAGTGTGCCACGCACCCACAGTGCGCCCTCATCCAGGTGCGGCAGGAATTCCGAGCCAATCGTGTCAGTCGTCACTAAAAACCCGCTGATCCCAATCGCAACCAGCGCAACCGTAATCATCGCCCAGCGATGATCGACCGTCCACGACAGTGCCCGCCGATAACGCTCCGTCAGCCAGACCAGCACCGGATTCTGCCAGTCGCGCGCCCCTTTGCGGAAGAGAAAACTCGCCAGAACCGGCGCAATCGTCATCGAGAAAATCACCGCGCCGAGTAGTGCGAAAGCCACCGTCCAGGCCATCGGACGAAACAACCTGCCTTCCACCCGCTGCAGCGTAAAGATCGGAAGATAGGCGGTGATGATAATGGTGATGGCGTAAAAGACCGGCCTCTGCACCTCATGCGCTGCAGCGTGTATCCTCTCTGCCACGGACTTCTTCTCGTGGTCCTGCCCGATGTGGCGAATGATGTTTTCCACCATCACCACCGCGCCGTCCACAACCATGCCGAAATCCAGCGCTCCGAGTGACAGCAGATTGGCAGGAATATGACGCAGGTCCAGACAGATCGAGGCAAATAACAGTGAGAATGGAATCGTCAGAGCAACAATGAGTGCGCCACGAACGTTACCCAGTAACAGCAGTAGCACCAGCGTTACCAGGATAAAACCTTCGGTAAGATTATGCAGAACCGTATGGGTAGTAAAGCGAATCAGATCGCTGCGGTCAATGAAAGGAACGATCTTTACCCCGGGCGGTAAAATGTGATCATTCATCTCCTTAACCTTTGCCTCCAGTCCTCTTAGCGCCGTTTCCGCATCGGCCCCTTTCCGCATCGGCACCACTCCCGACACGACATCATCGTTATCGATGATCTTTCCATCCTCGCGGCGAATCGCCCGGGCAAACTGGCCAAGCCGGATCTTCGGCCCTTGCGCAACCACCGCAATGTCTTTTACCCGTATCGGCGTTCCGGTCTTAGTCAAAAGCACCGTGTTTTCGATATCGGCTACATTCCTGACCAGGCCTACTTCCCGGACGTTGATCTGCTGCAGACCAGCTTCCACGAAGCTGCCGCCGGCATTCGTGTTGTTGTTGGTCAGTTGCTGCTCCACCTGTGCAAGGCTGAGTCCGTAAGCGATCAATTTGTTCGGATCAACTCGAACCTGGTATTCCCGCGTAGGGCCGCCGAAGGTGTTCACGTCGACAATGTCCGGCACAGCCTTCAGGTTCTTCTCAACCACCCAGTCTTCGAGCGATTTCAACTCCATCACGTCATACTGCGGATTGGTGCTGTGCAGCGTGAAGAAGTAGATCTGCCCGGCCGGACTCCAGTCCGTACCCATCTGCGGAGTTACTCCCGCCGGCAGCGTGGCTTGGGTCAGCCGCTCCAGTACCCGCTCACGGTTCCAGTCGTTGCTGGAATCGTCGTCGAAGATCATCTTGATGTCGGACAGGCCGAAGATCGAGAACGAACGAAGATGCACCACGTGCGGAATGCCGTTTAACGCCGTCTCCAGCGGAACCGTGACCTGCTGTTCGACTTGCTCCGCCGAAATTCCCGGCCACTGCGTGATGACCTCGACATAGTTGTCCGCCACATCGGGATAGGCGTCCACAGGCAAGACGATGGAATGCGACGGCACCCGCTGCGATCAGCAGCAGCGTGAATGCAAGAACCAGAAGCTTCTGCTCCAGCGCAAAGTCTACAATTCGGCGAATCATCTATTGTTCCACCGTATTCTGCAACACCAGCGCATTCTGAACCACCTGTGCTCCGGCCTTGAGGCCGGAGACAATCTCCTGCATGCCCCCCGGAAGCATGGCGCCCGCGACCACTTCCAGCCGCCGGAAATTTCCGTCACCCAGAGGTGCAAAGACCCAATCGCGATCATGGATGTGCAGTACCGCGCTTGCCGGCACCGCCGCGCGAGTTTCCATCTCCTTACCATGGAAGGTGGCCGTCACAAACATTCCAATCCGCATCAATCCCAGGATTCTCCACCTGAAGACGAACCTTCGCGGTGCGCAGAGTAGGATCAAGAATCGCTCCGATGTTATCGACCCTGGCTTTCAGAACCTTATCGGGATAGGCGCTCAGATGAATGTCGGCGTAGTCGCCAAGCTGCACCTGCGGAAGAGAGTTCTCGTACACGTCGCAAATAATCCAAACCTGCGAAATGTCAGAGATAGTGAAAGGATTCGGGCCGGATAGAGCTTGCACGCCTGCCGCGTTGGTCACCTGCTGGTCGGTGATCATGCCCGAGACCGGTGCATAAATGTCGACCAATCCAGTAGGGTGATCCTTGTTCACGCCAAGCAATCGCAGGTGTTCGAGCGTGGTCTCCAAAGTAACTTTGGCATCCTGCTCTGCGTCTTCGGCGTTCTCCACAACACTTTTCGCCACAGCTCCGCGATCGAACAGGAGTTGCTGCCGTTCAAACTGCACCCGCGCCAGACGTTCGTCGTTGACCGCCTTTCTGTAATCGGAGAATGCTCCGGACACATCGCTGCTCTGCACCCGCAGTAACAACTGACCCTTCTTCACCACGTCACCAAGCCGTGCGTGTATCTCCACAACCCTGCCCGTGGCCAGCGAGATGACCGGCACGGTACGCGAAACATCGGGACTTACAACCCCGGTTACATTCAATTCCGGAGCCGCTTTGCGCTCCACCGCCGTGGCCAGCGGAAACTGTTCAGGATGGTCCACCTTGAAGTGATTGGCATCCATGTCCGGAACCACCACTGCCTTCGGCGGAGCCTCCGCTTTCTCGTCTGCTTTACCCGACTTGCAACTAACTAACAGCACCGCAGAGAGCACACATAAATTCGCAATTAAAATCAGGCCAGTAAGTTTGGTTTTCATTGGATTACCTCCCGGCCCACGGCCAAGTTCAATTGGGCTGCCGCCGTCAGATAAGAGCCGACCAGATTCACGTAATTCAGTTGCACCGCCCGGTAGTCGCTCTCGGCATTCAGAAAATCCAGCAGTGACGCCCCGCCATTGCGATAGGAAAAAAAGATCGTGTCACGCACCCGCACCGATTGCTGCAGGTACTTGGCCTTGTATGGCTGTAACAACTTCACGGTGCTGTCCAGGGTGGCATAGCCGGAGTCTACGTCGCTGAATACCTGCGCTTCCGCGGCCTCGCGCAATCTCTCATTGCGGGTGATATCAAGCTGCGTGCGCAGTTTCTCACCCTGGTTGCGGTCGAAGATCCGCAGCGGAATGCCGACACTGGCACCGAGCGTCTGGTGAGCATTCGGGTTGTTGAACGAGGCATTGTACGGCGTAACCCATAAGCTGAGGGTCGGATCGGTCGAGCCGTTCGACACCGCCAGTTTATGGTCGCGTTTCGGCCTTGTCCACGGCTTGCACGGCGGCCTTCAGGTCGGGCCGCGTTATCCAGAGCAATCTTCCGGAACTCATCCAGCGACATCAGATGCTCGCTGAAATCGAACGGCCCGCTGACATCGTACTGCTCAATCGGAGTGCGTTCGTTCAGCAGCGTAAGCAACGTGATCTTCGCGGTGCGCAGGTTAACGTCGGCGGTTTGCAGGTCGGACTCATACTGCACCCGCTGCAACTCCAGCCGGTCCAGGTCAATCTGCGCGATGTCACCGGCCTGAAAGCGGGTTCTGCTGATATCGAGCACATGATCGTAATAGGCCAGGTTATCTTTCGCCAGTTGTAACACCGCCTTGGCCTGCAGCGTCGATACAAAGGCGCTGCGTAAGGCGAAGAGCAGCGTCCTCTCCAGGTCAGCCTGAGTTGAGACCGCAATTGCCGTGCCCTTCTGCTGCGCTCTCCAACCGCAGTTCCCTCTTGTGTTCCCGCTCGTGCAGATAACTGAAGTTGCTTACAAACAGCGTGCCGGCGAACGGCTGCCACACTCCTCTGTGGGGAGCGATTTGAGTGCCATCCGTTGACTGCGTGAACTGCGGATTCGGCCGGAGATTCGCCGTAATCTCCTGAGCCTTGGATTCATCAATGTTCAGCTTGCCCGCCAACAGGGTCGGATTGTTCTGTTCAAAGCGGTGACGCACTTGCTCCCAGGTCATCGGGGATGGCGTCTGAGCCACAACCCCCACGCTGATGAACAGGAGAAACATGCGGCACAGCCAACGCAGCTTTTGCATCCGTTGCTCCATTAAACTTCGCATTCTTGAAATGCTCGCCTGCGGTGATCGAACTCACGGTGCCTACACTCCCGCTCAACGGTGCACTCCCTCGGGTAATTCAATATCGTGCTCCCACCTGAAAGTAACATTCTACGGGACGATATAGGCTGCGGGACAATACGTGCGGGGATCACTTCGAAGAGGCTCGCTGCTCACACTCATTGCGCTCAGCGACTGTCTTAATGATCCCGGATTCCCGAAAAATGGAGTAGGCCATCTTTAGTAATCCAGAGGCTATCTTTTGGCCAGACAGAACCCCGATATCTTGCGAGCGAACCCGCGGCGCTGCAATCTTAACAATATTTAACAGTGGTTCAGTTCAAAACTACTTATTAGGTCAAGCGCTGGTATCCAGCACTCTTGTTACTTGCGGATCGCGGCAAACCGGCTGTACGAATACCACCCATCGTTCCACCAGTGCAGGTCGAGGTAACGCCCTTCAGAAGCCGTATACAAGCAAGGGACGTTGCGGTAGCCTTTCCGGTCCTGCCACACGGAACCAAGTCCAACCACTGAAAACTCGCGCTGCACCTCCGGATACTTCGCCCCCAAGGCAAGAAACTCGGGCAGTTCGGCCGCCCGGAGGCCTTCCTTGCCCAATTCGCCCAGAACCTCCTCGGATGTCATGCGGCGGTCGTAGCGCGTCAGAACGATTTCAAGTTCTGCCTGGCCGTGCCGCGTCTGTGGAAAGTTCTGGCTGGTGATGGAGCCATGCACCCCCTGGTACTCTCCCGCATCGATCGCCTCTTCCAGCGGCAGGTCATAATTCACCATCACCGGAAAACACTCTCTCGGCTTGCGCGTATTCTCCGTTATCGCGTCAGCAATCTTTTCCAGCAGACCATCGCCTTGCTCGTCAACAACTCGAAGAATGTCGTCCTCGGATTGGCCACGTTTCTTCAGCTTGTCGATCAAGCTCTGTAAGATTGCAGAAACATCTTTTGCCATCGCCGCTCTCTCTCCTCAGACTTTTCTCGCCGTTTAGTCTCCCGGCACATAGTAACTTCGCCTCGCATCCACATGTACCTTCGGCCTTCCCGCCGCGCCCCGAACCGTAATTTTAACCTTACGCCATCCACCTTTGCGTCCCAGAGAATCTGGCACATATCCCAGAACGTATTGGCTGCGAAGTTCTTGGTTTATCTTTTCAACCGCCGGAACCAAGTCCTCGCGATTCATCGCCGTGTACATGCGCCCCCCGGTCACTTTGGCAAGTTCGTCAAGCGATACCGGCCCTGATCGCTCCTCCGGAATACGTGAAAACGGATTGTACAGCCCAACTACATAGAGTTGAACATCAGTCTCCTCCAGTAATTTGCGCAGCTCTTTTTCCGTGTACCGGCTGCGATTGTCGCCGCCATCCGAGATAACAACCATCGCCTTTTTGGAATATTGCGCCCGCTTCTCAAGATCCCCCGCCGCCACATACATCGAATCCCAAAGCGCCGTGTACCCCTTGGACTTCAGGGTATCCAACACCCGGTGAACGTCATCCAGATCCTCCGGTGAAATGTACTGCCCCGGAGTACCGCGAACGATCATCATGCGGCAATCATCGCGCGGCGAGGCCAACTCAAACAAGCGCACCGCAGCCTGGATCGCCTCGGGCAACTTCGCTTCCATGCTCCCGCTGGCGTCCAGCACAATCGTTAACGAAATCGGTACGTCCTCGGTTGAGAAGTAACGGATCTGCTGCTCTTTCTGATTGTCGAAAATCTGAAAGTCTATCCTTGCCGAAGCCCCGTCAACACCTTCTGCGCGGAATCCAGTACCGTCACGTTCATGAGCACCAGATCCACATCTGTCCGCAATTTCGTGCCAAGGTTTGCAGGCGCGCTCATCGAAGGCGGAACATCACTCCTGTGTTCAGCATTGTCTTGTGCAAGGAGAGGACAAAAGTTAGGGATTGCCAGGACTACTCCCAGCAACCCCACGAGCCTCAAAGCCTTCCATCTAGTTGTCATTGCTACACGCTAAAAACAAACTCACACCACAAGCCAGACCAAGTGGAGCTTACTTCCCCACCGCGGAAAAGTGAGTGGTTGACCGCACGTGCGATTTCTCCAACTCCTTAAGATCCAGTTCCCCATCTTTGTTTTTGTCCAGCCTGTCGAATTCCGCTTCCATAAAACTCATCCACTCTTGCTTGGAAACCTTACCGCTCTTATCCGTGTCCATCAGGAGTAACAACTGCTTGGCCGCGGCCTCCCCTGCCGTAAGCGCACTCCTCTTTTCGCTTTTCGGCGGCATCTGATCGCCCCCTTGAGCGGCGGCAACCATCGTTTGTGATGCGAACAACGCTGCGCTCAACAAGTACAACCGGCATGATCTTCCGTCTCTCAGACATCGTTGACCTCCTAGTTAGGTCGCATTCAAGATCTAGAACTTGATCATCCAATCGACGTCGACTAGGGACTCGTCTCTTCGAAGATCCGGCCTCCAAAGGCCGCCATGCCCGCCCGACGCGATAGGTCCGGTGCCACAAAACGTAGCGGCCAGCGCTGCCGTATCGGTGATGGTTGTGTCGGGGGTACCGTCATTGCAGGAGAAGAACTGTGGAGTAGCCGTTATTGGTTCCCGGCTGGAAGCCCAGAATGGATCGGTGGCGTTATGCCGCCATGTCCACTCCAGTAGGGCACATTCGCATGGCGGTAGTCGTACTCCGCGCGGAAGGTGAGCCATTGCCTCGGCATGTAATCAAAGGTGATTGAGCTATCCCAGGCTTTAAACGGATCGCCGGGATTAAAGGTGAAATATGGCGAGTTCAGCGCTGCCGAAGCGGCGGTCTCTCCGTTGATAGGCGGAACTAGAACAAGATAACGTCCCGGGTTGTTGATTTGTCCGCCGCCGATGGTCAGTCCGTACTTGTCTTTCTTGAACCACGTGCGGTCGTAGAGCATCCAGCCCACAAAGCTCTGCTTGGGATTGATTCCAGCCCGAAATGATCTCCCCCAACTGAATTCTTATCCTTGGTGTTACCGTGGCATCCCACGCCTTGTACATATATGCCTTGGGCAGTGGTTGTAGTAGGACCGAATTCGCAACCTAAGTCGCCGGTGAAAGAAAACGCCATCTTGTCGATGAACTTGGCCGGTTTGTCGTAGTACTTGATTTCGATGCTGTTATCAGTATGGATGCGGCTGCGGTTCGGTATGTACAGGTCGTCGTGGCCCAAGCCGTAATTATTGGAGATGATGTTCATCCAAGGATTTGGCGTCCACTTGATCTGCCCGCCGAGACCCTTTCTCGAGTTGGACGAGCCATACGACTGCCAGCCATTGATGAATCCACGGCTCGATTTTCAAGTGTGCCGTGGGAAAGACCTGAACCCGGATGCCCAGGAAAAACCACGGCGTATTGGAGGAAACATACGAGGGCTGGTAGGCCCAGTTATCAAAGTTGTAGAAGCTGAACAGTCCGACGTAAGACAGGAAAAGACCGGCGTCAATGTTGATCCCGTGCAACGCGTTAAGGTGGTATCCGCCGTAGGCTTCCGCCAGGTCCGTAGTAGGCATCGGCGAGATTCCATTGGCCCTTTGCCGGGCTCGGATCATTGCGCGGCGTTGCCGTGGAATACATGCCGAAATCGGTCAGAAGCCTGGCGCGAACATTGTCATAGTGGAAGTCGCCGCCGACGCCAAGCTGCTCCAACTGGATTTCGTTGGAGCGGAACAGTTCGCTCGACCCGCCCATCGAATCATCGGTAGGCTTGTTGAAAGTCGTAGGTGTAAGTAACGTCGGCTCTGATTTCCGGAGTAAAGAACTTCGAATCAAACGCAACATCTTTGTTACGCGGGTTGCCGTTAAGCCAAGTCCAGTCCCAGTCCGAGAAAGGTGCGATCTTTTCTGCTTTTGCCGGCGGTGCGGCCGGAATTTCACTCGCCGACTGCGCCGTCGCAGTGGCTGGCCCGGCAGACACGGTAACTGGTACCGCCGGACTGACTTTTGCTGCCGCTGGTGTTACCGGTGCTGGTGCTACTCGCAACCGCCGCCGGTGCGGCTTCTGTCGTGCGGCCTTTCAGTTCCGCTTCCAACTGCGCGATGCGCGCTTCCATCGCCGCCATTTGTTTCAATAGCATCTCCGGATCGAGTGCCACCGCCGGATGGCCGGTCGACGCGCTGTTGTTTACGTTAATGTCGGCCTCACCGGACGAAATTCCGCGCTGGCCAACTAGTTTCGTCTGAGTATCAGGTTGCGCCTGGGTCTGCGCATAACATGGAATAAATGCGAAAGCCCCAAAACAAGTATCAATGAGTGAGTTACAACCGTTAATGCCTTACATAACAGAGTTCTCATCGTCCCTCCATAGAGCAGCTACGCTAAAAACCACGTTTACAGATTTAACGTCGTCCTCAGTAAGAGGCTCATTTTCAGCCCAGAGCTGCCTGCTATTACGGGATGTTAGGTGTAGCCGCCTAAAAAGTTACGAAAACCTACCTAAAGAATTCATAAAAGAGAGTTGGACGCTGACACGCAAAGGGAGTGGTGATCCTGATGGTTCCTATTGATGGGCGCGGAGTTAGTGGGACGTATACTGTATTACTTTTCGACTGAGTTACTCTGTGGCCAGTTACTTGAAGTCTCGGGCACAAAATATTCCCACTATGGAAGTACGGTCCACCCGCTTTGCCTGCGGCGAAACGCGCCTCCGCGATTTGCCCCGGCGTGAGCCTTCTTCGGCGCCCGCAAAAAGGCCGGAGAGAGTAACTCCCCGGCCTCTTTAAACAGCCTCGAACCTCACGCTCTCAGGCGGAAACCAGCTCGCCCGATTTCACTGCGGCCAGCTTGTCTTCCAGCCATTTCATCCACTCGTCCAGCCCGCTGCCCTTGCTTGAGGTCTCGATGATCTCGATTCCCGGATGCACTGATCTCGCGTTGTTCTTCGCCAGCTCGGCATCGAACGGGACATACGGCAGCAGATCCACTTTACTCAGGATCATCAACTCGGACTTCACGAAAATCGACGGATACTTCAGCGGCTTGTCTTCGCCTTCGGTCACGCTCAGCATCACGATCTTGAAGTGCTCACCCAGATCGTAGCTCGTCGGGCAGACCAGGTTTCCCACGTTCTCGATAATCAGTACGTCGAAACTCTCCAGCGGCCAGTCCGCCAGATGCCGTTCAATCATCTTCGCATCCAGATGGCAGGTGCCTCCGGTAATAATCTGCTTCACCGGGAATCCCCATTGCGCCAGCCGCTTGGCGTCGTTTTCCGTTTGCAGATCGCCGGTCAGCAGCACCACGCGCTTGCCCTTGTCCAGCCGCTCCAAGGTGCGCTCCAGCAGCGTCGTCTTGCCCGAACCCGGAGAACTGATGATGTTGACCACCAGGATTTTGTGCTGGCGAAACTTCTCGCGCAACTCGGCTGCAATCTTCTGATTTTCGTTCAGTACTTTCTTTTCAACCGCAATCTGGCTCATTCTTCAACCTCGACGTATGCAATCTGGAGTTCTTCTCCAGCGATGATGATGGTTGCGGTCTCGCCGCATTGGGGACAAACCGTGTCCCAGTTCTCCGCCTTGAATTCCGTGCTGCACGTGGGACATCTTTGCCGCCGCGCCACCTGCTCAATCTCCAGCGTCAGTTGCTCCCAGGGAGTGTCCTTGACCACGCACTCGAAGCCAAAGCGCAGGCAGTCCACGTCCAACCCCGCCAGCTCTCCCACCCGCAGTCCAACCTTGGAGAACACCTTACCCTCATGCTGCTTCTTCAGTTCGTCCAGTTGGTCCAGAACCGAAGAAACAATGGCTAGCTCGTGCATCCATCCCCCTGAATTTCCAGCGCCAGCGGCCGGCAGCATCGCGTTACCCGTCGCCCGCGACCGGCACTAGTAGCTCTGCCTTACTGATTCTCTTCTTCTCATAAACGCGCTTGGCTGTGATGGCGCTCACAGTTTCGCCGGATGTTTCCGCTGCGGTAAAATTCAGCTTTCCCGGAGAACTCATGTCATACCATCATATGCCTGATCCCAATGACCCGCAGGCCTGGACTCGGTACGTCGAAGACTTTCGCCAGTCCGCGCACAGCAGCGTGGACTGGATTGCAGAGTACCTCGGCAGCATTCGCAATTGCCCCGTCGTCCCCACCATGCACCCTGGCGAACTCGTCGATGCCCTTCCTGCCCACGCGCCCGAGCAGGGCGAAAGCTTTGACTCCATCCTCAATGACTTCCGCAGCCAGATCCTTCCCGCCGTAACCCAGTGGAACCATCCCGGCTTCATGGCATACTTCGGCACCTCCGGCTCCACTCCCGGAATTCTCGCCGAGATGCTGATCGCCGCCATGAACACCAACGGCCTGCACTGGAAGACCTCGCCCGCCGTGGCTGAACTGGAGCAGGTCGCCATGGGCTGGCTTCGCGAGTGGCTCGGCCTGCCGCCGGAGTTTTTCGGCATCATCTACGACACCGCCTCTACCAGCACCATGCACGCGCTCATCTGCGCCCGCGAATTCGCCCAGCCGGAAAGCCGGGTCGAGGGATACCGCGGCAATCTCGTCGTCTACACCTCGGAGCAGGCGCACTCATCGGTCGAGAAGGGCGCCATGGCCGTCGGCATCGGACAGAAGAACGTGCGCAAGGTTCCCACCGACTCGCAGTTCCGCATGCAGGCCGGCACCCTGCGCACGCTCATCGAAACCGATCTGCGCAATGGCCTCCAGCCCTGCTGCATCGTCGCCACCATCGGCACCACCTCCTCCACCTCCGTGGACCCGGTCGCCGAGTGCGCGCAGCTGGCCGAGGAGTTCGGACTCTGGCTGCACGTCGATTGCGCCTACGCCGGCCCCTGCGCCTTGTTGCCCGAGTGTGCCGAGTACTTCAAGGGCATCGAGCGCGCCCACTCCGTCGTCACCAACCCGCACAAGTGGCTGATGACCCCGATGGACCTCAGCGCCTTCTACACCCGCAAGCCCGAGATTCTGCGCCAGGCGCTCTCCCTGGTGCCCGAGTACCTGCGCGCCTCCGAGGACCCGCGCGCCGTGCACCTGATGGACTACGGCGTGCCTCTTGGCCATCGCTTCCGTGGACTCAAACTGTGGTTCATCCTGCGCTACTTCGGACGCGAAGGCGTCAAGCAATTTCTCCGCCGTCACAACCAGCTCGCCCGCGAGTTCTCCGGCTGGGTCGATGCCGATGAGCGCTTCGAGCGCGTCGCCCCGGTTCCCTTCTCGGTCGTCTGCTTCCGCCTGCGCGGCGGCGACCAGCGCAACAAAGCGTTGCTCGACAAAGTCAACGCCAGCGGCCGAATCTTCCTCTCCCACACCGCACTCAACGGCCAGTACGTAATCCGCATCGCCATCGGCAACATCGCCACCGGCCTCGCCGATGTCGAACTAGCCTGGAAATTGATTCTGGATGCCACGGAAGAGCTATCAAAGAAGCAGTGCTGAGATGTAAGAAGTTGCAAGTTTAGAGGAGTGGCTTGCGGGTGGCCCATTCAAGCCCGCTGTTGGCTTGAGTGGGGTAGCTGAGTTTGTTTGTGCTGTGCACCTTGCCCCCGGCGTGTTCGTAAGATGCTGGATGCCCCACTTTAGCGTCGTGCCTCTCGACGCTAAGGTGGGAGGCAATCTGCAACGGTTGTTGCATCATTAGTCCTTGCTAGGGATTGCCCAGAATAGTCCCCCGCTCGTCCTCAATCAGATACTGCATGGAAAGACGCCGCAGAAGGCTGCTCAGTTCATTCGCCAAAGCGCAAATCTCCTCGTCCTTGATCGTTTCCCCCCGGGTCCGAATCCTGGACGCTAACTCGTCCAATTCGTCCCACGTCTTCGTGCTCAGCTCTCGACAAATCACTATCGCCTCCCATAAAAGGTTTTCAAAACTCAGTATAGCTACTCCGTTTCACGACGGGTAGTCTCTCTGGGCTTGGGTTCCATTCCACTCTGGTAGTGAGTTACCAGCCCTGTCGTCGGCGGCAATCGTACACCAGTCTGCAATCTATCTTGCCGCCTGTCTGGCTGCGTCGATGCGCTCGATGAGCTCCGCGATAACAGGGTTTTGCCCGCGAAATAATTTCTGCTGCGGGTAAAACGAGACCTCACTTCCGAAGCGGCTTGGGTTGCGCAAGGTGAGCGTGACGCGGGCGCCCTCCGTCATGGGCAGATAGCCGACGTTGATGATGTTCGCTAGCGGAATCTGTTCCTGCTCGCGGCCAATGCGTACGATGAGAGAGTCATCGGCGTCGAGAACTTCGTCTGCCAGCTCCCACAAGCCGGTTTTTTTCATGATGAAATATCCGATGGCAGCCATGATAAGCGGGAAAATGATGGCGCCCAGGGAATGGTTACCGTGGGCGTCTTTGCCGAACATGCCTATCAGAAAGATGATTGCGAGGATTCCGAACCAGATAACGGGAAATACCACTTTGCCAAATGCAAGACTGCCCGAACTGATGCGCTGCATGGTATGAGGGTCTCCTGGAGCAGCAGGAAGATTCGCAGACAGTGTATCGCAAAGTTGGTGGTTCCAGGGCTTTGTGCTACCAAGGATTCATGCCGGGTGCCCCACCTTCGCGTCGTGCTTTTCGACGCTAACGTGGGAGGCAATCTGCAACGATTGTTGAATCATTCTCCCTGCTAGGGATGGCCCAGAATAGTCCCCCGCTCGTCCTTAATCAGAATCTGCATGGAAAGACGCCGCAGAAACCCTCGGAAGCAGAGCATCTCGCTGAGGCGATCCAGTACCGCAAATCAACCGGAGCACTGGCGTGGAGAGAACGCCAGATGGTGATGTGATCCAGCAGCTTTCCGCTCATCGTTGAAAGTAGCCCTCGTCCTGTTGCCGCAAGGCAGAGCGCTTAGCCCTCAAATGCCTCCGCGAGCGTGGTGCCGACTTCGGGTAGTTCGCCCCTGCTCAATGCCAGCAACCGCAATGGTGCCGCACTCTTTTTGGTATCTCGGCAGTAAAGGATACGCGTCGAGTAGTCCCGCAGTGCTGCAAAGGGTCTAAAGTGTTTATTCAGCGTACAGATCAAAACGCTGTTTTCCCCCATCAGCGGCTTAAGGTCATCCAAATAGAACTCCAGTGACCAGTGGAAGCCGATACTGAAGAAGCCATAGATCAAATCGTAAGTTCCGGGCAACTGACAAAGCGGCAACTCTGCTGCGTCAAGAATTCGATAACCTGCAACGTGGTTGTAATCCAAAAAAGAGCGCAACAGAGGCAGATGGCCGCAAAAGGACGAAACATCAGGCCATTGCGGCGGGCGGTCATAATGCACCTGCTTGTACTTGGTCTCCGTGCCGTTGGTGTCGTAAAGGTGAACTTCGGCACCTTCATCCCAAACGCCTTTCTTGCTGAAATAAACGGCGGAGCGGCCAAAACCTGGCCCAATCTCCAGCACGCGCTGCGGCTTCGGCAGCTTTCCGAACAGCGGTGCCAGTGCCTCGTATTCACGCTCTGACATCCCGTTGGTTTCCATCTGGCAAAGCGAACGGGAGCGCTCATCCGCGCGGAACGGCACGCGAGTGGAAATAAGGCTCACCGCTGCGGCAACTTCCGGCGTGAACGGCGGCACCAAAAAGACCTGCTCCGCCTGTTCCACGTCGAAAATCTTCCCGCCGCGCAGCCGGTTCAGTGACGTGCTAAACGAAAAGCGCACCGCTGCCCTCCGCATAACAGTGATGGAGCTGTGAATTGAACATTAGACCTCTGGCTCTTTGGTGGAAGCTTGGAATGGGATCAATTTTACGGGAAAAGGAAAGCCCTGTAAATGCAAGCCGTCTGATGGAGAATCGTTTGTACATGCGGGTTTGCCCGTTAATCCCGATAAGTGTTCCACGGATGAGAGCCCCGCGACGCAACCGTCTCATACCAAATCCTGCAGGCTCTCATGCCCAGTACGTCCGATCCAGCGTGCGGTACTGGATCGCCTCGGCGATGTGTTTGGCCTCCAGTTGCTCGGCGCCTTCCAGGTCGGCGATGGTGCGCGAAACTTTCAGGATGCGATCATGGGCGCGGGCGCTCAGTCCTTGCTGCGTCATCGCGCGTTCGAGCAAGCGCTCGCAGTCGGCGGAGAGTTCGCAGAAGGTGCGAATCTGCCGCGAGCCCATCTGGGCGTTGGCAAAGACTTTCTCCCCGGCCGCGCGGAAGCGCTGCAACTGCCGGTCTCGGGCCTTCAACACGCGCTCGCGGATCGCCGCCGATGGCTCGGCCTGCACGTTGGAGCGCAGCTCTTTGTAGTTCACCGCCGGAACGTCGATGTGAATGTCGATGCGGTCGAGCAGCGGGCCGCTGATCTTTGAGATGTAGCGCTGAATCATCGGCGGAGTGCATCTGCACTCGCGGGCGCGGTCGTTGAAGAAGCCGCATGGACAGGGGTTCATCGCCGCCGCCAGCATAAAGCGCGCCGGGAAAGTCAGCGACATCGCGGCGCGCGCAATCGAAACCGTTCCATCTTCCAGCGGCTGCCGCATCACCTCCAGCACGTTGCGCGGAAACTCCGGCAGCTCGTCGAGAAAGAGCACGCCGTTGTGCGCCAGCGAAACTTCTCCAGGACGCGGCACGGCTCCGCCGCCGATCAGTCCGGCGTCGCTGATGGTGTGGTGCGGCGAGCGAAAGGGACGCACGCCCACCAGTCCGTTGACCGCGTCCAGCACTCCGGCCACGCTGTGAATCTTGGTGGTCTCCAGCGCTTCTTCAAAGGTCAGCGGCGGCAGGATCGTCGGCATCCGCTTGGTGAGCATCGTCTTGCCGCCGCCCGGAGGGCCGATCATCAGGATGTTGTGTCCGCCGGCGCAGGCAACTTCCATGGCGCGCTTGGCCGTGTGCTGGCCGCGCACGTCCTTGAAGTCCACCGGAAAATGCTCCACCTGTTCGAGCAGCGCCTGGCTGTCCACGAGCAAGCGGCTGCGGGGCCTTCTCCGGTGTTGATGAGGCGCACCACGTCGAGCAGGCTCTTCATGGGGTAGACCTTCACGCCCTCGACCACGGCGGCCTCGCGCGCATTCTGCTCCGGCACCAGCAGATTCGGAATCTTGCGCGCCCGCGCGGCCACGGCAATCGGCAGCGCGCCGCGCACCGGACGCAGTCCGCCATCGAGCGAGAGTTCGCCGACGATCACATACTCGCCGAGATCCTGCTTGTTCAGTCCGCCGTAAGCGCCCAGAATTCCCAGGGCCATCGGCAGATCGAAGCCCGAGCCCTCTTTCTTCAAATCTGCCGGAGCCAGGTTGATGGTGATGTGAGTGGGAGGAATATCGTAGCCGCAATTTTTCAGAGCGGCGCGAATGCGCTCGCGGCTTTCGCGCACCGCCGTGTCCGGCAGACCGACGGTGGTGAAGTGGTCCTCGTTCATCTTGACGCCGGAGACATCGACTTCCACGTCGATCAGGTTGGCGTCGATGCCGTACACGGCTGCGCTCAGGGTCTTGAAAAGCATAGAAATGCCACCCTCATGCGAGCCGTCACTACGCTTGCCCGCGAATCGCTAGTGCTTTGGGAATGCGTGGGTAATTCTACGGCATGTTCTCACCTGCCGCACCAACTCTCAACGATTGACCTTTCGGTCAATCTTTAAGTTCGGGGTAGTTCTTGCGAAGGCAATGGTTTGCGACAGGATTGCTCAGTCTGCTACTGCCGGGCCATCCGGCATTAACCACTCCGGTAATCGTTCGGCAGGAACCAACCACCAGCGCAGGCCACCTTCCCGGAAGCGGAGTCTCGCCTCCGCCAACGCTCTAAGGCCCGATCACGACCGGATCATCGTCGCAAACTTGAGCTGACTTTGCTAAACTTGAAGCAGTCCCTACAACCAGAGCGGGCGTACAACCCGCATCGCAGATTAAGCTGCTGCATCTAAATGAGATGACCGCTTCTGGAACAACCGCGGGAGCGGTGAGGTATATGCAATGGCGACCATCGGCAGACGTGAGCAGGAAATTCTGACGGCCATCGTCGAGACCTACATCTCGACCGGTGAACCGGTTGGCTCGCGCACGCTGGCACGGCGCAACAGCGAAGGACTGAGCGCGGCAACCATTCGCAACGTCATGGCGGATCTGGCCGAAGCCGGATTGCTGGCCCAGCCGCATACCTCATCCGGACGCGTGCCCTCGGTGGAGGGCTATCGCTACTACGCCGAGAAGCTCTCCGATCAAGTGAGCCTGAAGCCGGATGACGAGCAGACCATTCAGCGCTATTTCCAGGGCGTAAACGAAGTTCAGGATTTCATGGAGCGCACCTCGCATGTGCTCTCGCTGATCTCCTCGGGAGTGGGCGTGGCGATGACCTCGGCCGGCCCGCGCAAGGCACTGGAGCATGTTCACTTTCAGCGGCTTGGCGGAGCAGCGGGTGCTGGCCATCGTGGTTACGCAGAGCGGCGTAGTTCGCGACCGCGTGCTGCGGCTTCCGCACGACGTGAGTCAATCCGAACTCGACCTGGCGGCGCGTTACATCAACGATAATTTCCGCGGCTGGATGATCGAGGACGTGCGCCGCGAGCTGGAGCGGCGCATCGAACAAGAGCGCAGCGAGTACGACCGCTGATGCGTTCGGTGGCTCAGCTTTACCAGAGCGGCGCGCTCGCCACGAAGGAAGAAGCCGCAGAAGTCTTCGTGGAAGGCACGGCCAACCTGGTGCGCCGCGAGAATGACAGCGAACGCCTGCGCCTGTTGCTGAAGACGCTGGAGGAGAAAACCCGCATCGTCGAGTTGCTCTCCTCCTATGTGGATACGCGCCAGGAAGCGGTGCGCGTGATCATCGGGCTGGACGAAACCATGCCGGATCTGAGCAGCTTTGTGCTCATCGGTGCTCCTGCCCGCAGCGGGCAGGAGATACTGGGACGGCTGGCTGTCATCGGCCCGACGCGAATGGATTATCAGCACACCATCACCGCCGTGTCCTACATCGCGCGGCTTTTCGACAAGCTATTAAATGACTCGGAATAAACAGAACATCATGACAAAAGAAGAAATTCAGAATACTCCGGTGGACGTGGAGCACGAGCTTCCGCAGGGCGATGCAAGCGACGATACCACCGCGCGCAGCCATCCGAAGTTGAGAAGTTGAAATCGGAGAACGCGCTTTATCTCGACCGCCTGGCACGCCTGCAGGCGGAGTTCGAAAACTTCCGCAAACGCAATCAGCGCGAGCAGCAGGAGTTCCGCGACTACGCGCTGACCGATACGCTGAAGCAGCTGCTTCCGATTCTGGACAGCCTGGACCGGGCGGCTGAAGGTGGAAGGCGTATCCAGCCGAGGATTTGCGCTCGGGCAGTAGAGCTGATCGACCGCCAGTTCCACGATGTGCTGACGCGGCTTGGCGTGGAGCCGATTGCGGCCCAGGGACAGCCCTTCGATCCCAACCTGCACCAGGCCATCCAGATGGTGGAGACCAGCGAGGTTCCGGACAATCACGTGATCGATGAACTGCAACGCGGCTACCGCCTTCGCGACCGCGTACTGCGCGCCGCCATGGTTCGCGTAGCTCAGAACCGGAACAAATAAATTGGACTGGCGCACCATGCGTCACGGAGGACGACCGCTCCGGCGGTCTTTTGAACACTGGCTACTAACGTTAAACGCGATTATTACGAAGTCCTCGGCGTCACCCGCACTGCGGCGGACGGCGAGATCAAGAGCGCCTATCGCAAGCTGGCGCTGCAGTATCACCCGGACCGCAACCCCGGCGACGATGAGTCCGAGGAGCGCTTCAAGGAGTGCAGCGAGGCTTACTCCGTGCTGAGCGATCAGCAGAAGCGCGCCGCCTACGACCGCTTCGGCCATGACGCCTTTACCAACGGCGGCGGCGGCAGGGGCAGAGCGGCTTCCAGCAGGTGGACCTCAGCGATCTGTTCGGAGAGATGTTCGGCTTCGGCGATCTGTTCGGCAACGCCGGAGGACGCGGCGGACGGCGCTCCCGCGCGCAGCGTGGCGCCGACATCCGCGAAGACCTGACCATTACGTTTTGAAAACGCGGCATTCGGCGTGGAGAAGGAAGTCACCATCCGTCGCCGCGAGCTGTGCGAGAGCTGCCACGGCACCGGCGCGGCCGAGCGGCAAGGCGCCCAGCCAGTGCCGCCAGTGCAACGGCCATGGACAGGTGCGCTATCAGCAGGGATTCTTCAGCGTGGCCCGCACCTGCCCGGTTTGCCAGGGCACGGGCACGATGATCGAGAATCCGTGCGCCAAGTGCAAGGGCCAGCGGGTGTTGACCCGCACTCACACGCTGCAGGTGAAGGTGCCGCCGGGCGTGGAGGACGGAACCCGCATTCTGTACACCGGACACGGCGACGCCGGAGTCGACGGCGGTCCGGCGGGCGACGTTTACGTGGTGCTGCATGTGACCGAGCATCCGTTCTTTGAGCGCGAAGGCAAGGACCTGCATTGCGCCATCCCCATCTCCTTCACCCAGGCCGCGCTGGGCGCCAAGGTGAAGATTCCGACGCTGGAGGGCGAGGCGACGCTGGAGATTCCCGAGGGCACGCAGAGCGGAACCAGCTTCCGCGTGCGCAAGAAGGGCATGCCGGTGCTCAACGGCAGCGGGCGCGGCGACCTGTTCGTGGAAGTGAAGGTCGCCACCCCGGAGAAGCTCACGCGGCAGCAGCGCGAATTGCTGGAGCAACTGGCGCGAGACACTGGGGCAGGAGAACAAGCCGCAGAAAAGCGGCCTGCTGAACAAAATGAAGGATATGTTCAGCTAACGAGCTCGCCATCGGGTGATCAAGAGGCGCGGAGTTTTGCTCCGCGCTCTTTCTTTTCGGTATCCGCGCGGCCGTCAATCGTTTTGAAAGCTTCCGCTGCTTGCTTTAGGCTGGAGGCATGACACGCCGCCGCTGGATTGCCGACGAATTCTCCGACCATCACGCTGCCCTGCTGGGACAAAACGCCGCGCATCTGGCGCGTGTGCTGCGGGCGCGCGTGGGGCAGGAGTACGACATCGTCTGCGGCGAACTGGTGCGCCTGGGCACCATCGATCGGTCTCCGAAGAGCGCGTGGAGTTTGCCTTGGGCGAGGCGGTGTCGGAGGCGATGCGAGCGCGAGATCGTGCTGGTGATGGCCATCTACAAGTTCGACCGGATGGAGTGGGCGATTGAAAAATGCACCGAGCTGGGCGTCGACGCGGATCGTTCCGGTGATTGCGCGGCGCACCGATGCACACCTGGCGGCGGCGGCGGCCAAGCGGGTGGAGCGCTGGCGGCGCATTGCGCATGAGGCGGCACAGCAGTCGCGGCGGCTGCGTGCGCCGCAGATCGACGAAGCCGGTGAAGCTGCAAGTCCGCGCTGGCGCTGGAGGCTCCGACGCGCCTGCTGCTGAACGAAAATGAGCGCAGTGAAAAAATTCGCGAAGCGCTCTGCGAAAGAAGCCGCTGTCCGGTGGCTTTTGCGGTGGGACCGGAGGGCGGATGGACCGGAAGAGGAGCTCGTCGCAGTTCAGCGCGCGGGCTGGCGGAGCGTGACCCTGGGCTCGACGATTCTGCGCGCGGAGACGGCGGCGATTGCCGCGCTGGCCGCCGCGGCGGCGATTCTGGATTGAACTGACGACAGTGCGTTTTACCCGCATAAACACTAAGGGGAACGCTTTCGCGCTCCCCTCTTGTGTAGCCTTTTCGTGAAGGTTACTACTTCTTCTTTGCGACTTTCTTCGCGGCCTTCTTTACGGCCTTCTTCGCAGCTTTCTTCGTTGCCATGACTATTCTCCCTTTGAACAATCTTGGAATGTAATTGCAACGCAAACGTTGCAATTGATAGTTGTATATGTTGATTACAAAACGATGTCAAGTAAAAAAAGAAAAATGCGAGCGTATCTTGCACGCTCGCGTCTCGAAATTTTCATTGCGCTCGAATACTCTTCGACGGCGGTCTAACGCAAGGCTCGCAGCAGCAATCCGGAGATTGTGTCCTGCAGAGTGTGCGCCATCATCGCCGGGCGCAGACTCTTTCGCAGCAGGCTCATGATGCCGAAGGCAAGCCGAGCAGAGCGATCAGCACCATGCGCTGCGCCCCTTCGTATCCGTGGCCGAGGCCGAAGAGAATGCTGACGACGACCAGCGCAATCCAGCGGTTGCGCGAGCAATCGCGTAAACTGCTTCTGCAGATAGCCGCGGAAGAGCACCTCTTCGCAGAAGCCCGCCGTGGCGCTGAGGCAGATCCACAAGAACGACTTCAAGCGTGCTCTGCGGCGCAAGGAAACCAATCTGCTTGCGGGCGCTCGTCGATGCTGCCGGAATGGTCCATGCCCATGGCAACGGCGGCCACGGCAATCACCATCAGCGCGCCGAACCAGACGCCGACGCGCGATGCGCAATGTCGAGGAGAAAATCTTCGACGCTCTTCCAGCGTCCGCCGATCAGCTCGCGCAGAGCTCAGCCCGGCGCGGCGCAATCCCCACCAGACATATGCGGTGAGGAGCCACTCGTAGACCATGGTGGCGAGGTAGATGCGCACGTGCGCATGGCCGGAGTGCGCGCCATGACCGCTCTTGGCGTTCAGCAGGCTGAAGCCGCCGAGCACCAGCAGGAGCAGAGCGGTGTGCCAGTAGGGAATGAGGCGGCTTCGATCGGGACGGCGATGCGCCGGCTCAGCTGCGGCACGCGTCGGTGGCATTGCCAGCGGTGCCACGTGCCGGGCGTGGTGCTCTCCGACTGCCATTCTCCGTGGTGCGCCATTGGATCGCTGCGGAACTAGTCGATGCTGAGAACGCTGCCGCCGCCGCTGCTCTTCAACTCTTCGACGCGGGCCAGAACCTTGCGCGCAAAAGCGAAGAGACTCTTGGCGTTGTTGGCCTGCTCGCCGGCCAGAACCACGGGATGACCGGAATCTCCACCCTCGCGAATGGTGGGGTCGAGCTCGATGCGTCCGAGGAACGGCACGTTGAACTGCTTGGCCGTGCGCTCACCGCCGCCGGTGGAGAAGACATCGATCTCATGGTTGCAGTGCGGGCAGACGAAGTAGCTCATGTTCTCGGCGATGCCGAGGATTTCGACGCGCACCTGGTTGAACATCTCGATGGCCTTGCGCGCGTCCTGCAGCGAAACGTCGGAGGGCGTGGTGACCACGATCGCGCCGGTCAGCGGCACGGTCTGGGTCAGCGAGATCACTACGTCGCCGGTGCCGGGAGGCAGATCGATGATGAGATAGTCGAGCTCGCCCCAGGCCACCTGCCCGAGGAACTGCTTGATGACCCCGTGCAGCATGGGACCGCGCCAGACCAGCGGCTTGTCGCCGGGATTCAGGTAGCCGACGGAGATGACGCGAACGCCGTAGCGCTCGGCGGGAACAATGCATGTTGTCTGGCGGTCAGCTCAGGTTCGCCGCTTGCGCCCAGCATCAGCGGAACGTTGGGGCCATAGATGTCGGCATCGAGCAGTCCGACCTTGAAGCCGAGGCGGGCCAGGGCCAGCGCGAGATTGACGGAGAGCGTGGTTTTGCCGACTCCACCCTTGCCGGAACCGACTGCGATGATGGAGTTGACGCCGGGAATTGCCTGCGGCCCCTCGGGCTGCGGGCCGCTTGAATGTGCATGCATGTGCAAGAGTGTCGTCCTTACGAACCGTGATGTTTGTAACTTTTGATTATACCGGGAAGGCTCGGAGGGAAACGTTCACAGAGACATTGCCTTGGCCTGGCATAGAATGGCAGCGGCAGGAGAGATCATGGCGAAGAAAGTAGTTGCGATCGTCGGCAGCTATCGCAAGGGCGGCACCGTGGATACGCGCCGTGGATGCGGTGCTGGCCGGCGCACGCGAGCACGGGGCAGAGACGAGCAAGATTTATCTCATCGACCAGCACATCGAGTACTGCCGCAACTGCCGCGCTTGCACCCAGGCAGGAGGGCAAGGCGCGCGGCGAGTGTGTGATTCACGACGATATGGCGGCCATCCTCGCTGAGATCGACGGCGCAGACGCCCTGGTGCTGGGCTCGCCGGTGAACTTCTACAACGTGACTGCGGTCTTTCGCACCTTTCTGGAGCGGCTGGTGGGCTGCACTTACTGGCCATGGGGACAATGGCGTCCCAAGCCACGCTCGGAGAAGCTGCCTCGCAAGGCGGTGCTCATCTCATCGTCGGCGGCTCCAGGGATTTTCCTGCCGTTCGCCACAGGAGTTCCGAAGGCGCTGCGGGTTGCGGCCAACTGTCTGGGCGCGCGGCCGGTGGCGAAGCTCTGGATCGGATTGGCGGCGCAGAGCGCAACGCCGAAGCTCTCCGAGCGCGTGCTGCGGCGGGCGCACAGGATCGGAGCGGGACAATCGTAGCGTGCAAGAGTCGTCACCAGCGAGCCGAGCGCGTACATGACAGTCAGATCACCGGCTACGCCACATGACTCAAAAACAGAAGACACTCGCGCCAAAGTCTGCCCTCCGACTACGAGACACCGACACTGTGCCAAACCATCGAACGTGCTCGTTACAGACTGCTCATGTTGGAGAGGAAGTCGCCGTTGACGCGCGTCTTGCTCAGTTTGTCGATGAGCAACTCCATGGCTTCGACGGGCGAGAGCGGATTGAGAACACGGCGCAGGACCCAGATGCGCTGCAGGTCTTCCTTGGCCTGGAGCAGCTCTTCCTTGCGGGTGCCCGAGCGCTGAATGTCAATGGCCGGAAAGACTCGCTTGTCGCTGAGCTTGCGGTCGAGGATGACTTCCATGTTGCCGGTGCCCTTGAACTCTTCGAAGATCACGTCGTCCATGCGGCTGCCGGTTTCGATCAGGGCAGTGGCGATGATGGTGAGCGATCCACCCTCTTCAATATTGCGGGCGGCGCCGAAGAAGCGCTTCGGGCGCTGCAGGGCGTTGGAGTCCACGCCGCCGGAGAGCACCTTGCCCGAGGGCGGAACGATGGTGTTGTAGGCACGCGCCAGGCGGGTAATGGAATCCAGCAGAATCACCACGTCGCGCTTGTGTTCGACCAGGCGCTTGGCCTTTTCGATCACCATTTCGGCGACCTGCACGTGGCGTGCGGCGGGCTCGTCGAAGGTCGAGCTGATGACTTCGCCCTTCACCGAACGCTGCATGTCCGTGACTTCTTCCGGACGCTCATCGATGAGCAGAACGATCAGCACCACTTCCGGATGGTTGGCCGTGATGGAGTTGGCGATGTTCTGCAGCAGCATGGTTTTGCCGGTGCGGGGCGGGGCGACGATGAGACCGCGCTGGCCTTTGCCGATGGGAATCAGCATGTCCATGACGCGAGCGCTCATGTTGTCGCGCACGGTTTCCAGCTTGAGGCGCTCCTGCGGATAGAGCGGCGTCAGGTTGTCGAAGAGAATCTTGTTGCGGGCCTCGTCGGGCGACTCGAAGTTCACGGCCTCGATCTTGACCAGGGCAAAGTATTTTTCTCCCTCGTGCGGAGGACGAACCTGGCCGCTGACGGTGTCACCGGTCTTCAGGTCGAACTTGCGGATCTGCGAGGGCGAAACATAGATGTCATCGGGGCCGGGCAGGTAGTTGTAATCCGGAGAGCGGAGGAAGCCGTAGCCGTCGGGAAGAATTTCCAGAACGCCTTCGGCGAAGATGTGGCCTTCTTTTTCGCTCTGCGCCTGCAGGATTTTGAAGATAAGGTCCTGCTTGCGCAGGCCGCTCGCACCGGGGAGGTCGAGTTCGCGAGCGATCTTGGTCAGCTCGGTGATGTTCTTTTCTTTGAGTTCAGCGATCGTCATGTCCACCTACGGAATGTTTTATCGAGAGGAAGGAATCAGGTGCGCCGCAAAGCGCAGGGAAAGTGGTTACCGTTGATCCTGGCTCGGCTAACAAGCAACCATTTGGATGGGAAACCGGCCTTGGAGCCCTTGGTGGCCGGGTGGGTGGTTCACGGCTGATGTTGCGAACTGCCTGCTGTACTTGCGTTAAGTTTCTGAGGCTGATCCCTTGCGGCTGCCGCCGATGCGGCAGGCCGCAAGGTGAAAATCTGAAAGTTCAGCCGCTAAGCCGCACGACGCTGAGCGTCTTTTGCATTCACCGGATCGGCCATTACGTTGGCGCGCTCATTGTCGGAGATGCGGTTCAGAACATCGTTCGTCGTGTCCTGAATGCGGGTATTCGGTTTGTGGAACTTACGGGTTGCCTTGGAAGCAATCTGGCAGAGCATATAACGATTCTGTAACGTATGTAAAGCTTCAAAGACTTTATCTGAACGCATGACTTCTCCTTTTGCATCAGCCTTGCTGGCACTCAACATCGTTCCAGAATCAACCCGGCTGGCTATAATTCCTTACCGACTTCGCACTCCCAATCTAAATAGATGCGAAGTAATTGCCGTACGACGCTCAATCTGGTGGAACAGCGTCTTCCCCATGAATCAATTGAGCCAACTGTCCCGCTCCATGCGTCTCAGGGACGCGACAAGGGAACGACCTCCCGATGACCACCACTTTTACTCGGAGAACCGTGCCATTGCCCATGCGATTCCGGGCTGGAGATGAACCGTTGATACGCCACTTCCTGCCGTGGCGCCGCTGACAAGTTGTACATTAAAACTTTGTGGAGTTAAGGTCAACATTCTTTTTGCTAGCTTTTCCTAACATAACTTATTGATTCTTATGGAATCATAAGGTCTGGGTGGAATGGTTCTCCGGGCGATGGCCTTTGGTAACTCC
>CAVZYB010000042.1:0-22046 GCA_963779365.1 uncultured Acidobacteriota bacterium
CACTCCCATGGCGAACGCCGCAGCCGGGAGCGCGCGCGAGTTGGCGCTGGAGTTCGCGCATCCGGAGTGGATGGTCGGACGCTGGATCGACATGTATGGATATAACGCCGCACGCGCCATTTGCGCGGCCGATCAGCATGCACCGGGAGCGGCGTTGCGCCTCTCCACGCCCGATGCGGAGGAAGAACTGATCGAGGCGGGAATACGAATTTCGCCCGGAGCACTGCTGACCGGCGCGCGGCGACTGCTCTCAGGCGACCTGGCGCACAGCATTCCGTTTCGCGATCATCACGTGGCAGCGCAGGACGAAGGCTCGCAACTGGTGGCCGCGCTGGTGGGAAAAGGCGAGCGCATACTGGATTGCTGCGCCGCCCCCGGAGGAAAAACCATGGCGATCGCGGCGCCAATCCGGGGCGAAGATACCGCAGTGGAATTGCACGAACATCGCGCAAGAGCTCTGAAAGAGCGGGTCGCGGCGACGAACGTGAAGGTGGTGACCGGCAAGTGTCGGCGATAGAATTCGCCGAAAAGTTCGACCGCGTGCTGGCCGACGTGCCGTGCAGCGGCACGGGAACGCTGGCGGCGAATCCGGAGATCAAGTGGCGGCTGAAAGCGGAGGACTCGCGTGAGCTGAAAGATTTACAAATATCGATCTTACGGGCAGCCGTGGCCGCGCTGGCTCCGGGAGGAAGGCTGGTGTACTCCACCTGCTCGCTGGAAGCCGAGGAGGGCGAGGGGATCGTGGAGCGGATTTTCGCGGGGAGAGAGCTATGAGTATAGTTCCGTGCGAGCGTGTGCTGGAAGAGTTGAAAGGCTCCGGTGAACTGGCGTGGGCAAAGCCGGAAGAATTAGTGCGCGGCTCGTTTCTGCGGACGCTGCCGGGATACCCCTGCGATGGTTTCTTTGCGGCCGTGCTGCAGAGGCGGAACGATTGACCGGGGGTAATCATTTCGGGAGGGGAAATAACCGGTTGGTCAATGGTGAAAACCATTGGCTGGAAGACAATAAGTTCTTGCGAACGATTACTGCTTGGGCAATCGTTCGGGAGATCCGAACGATTTTCGATTTGGTACACTTGGCGCTGGTCCTCAGTTAGCTTTCCGACCGGTTCCGTCGCGGCACACCGAAGACAAGGGAAGTAAAAATCGATTGCTGATTGAAAAGCTTGAGGCCGCCCGGGAGATTTGAGCAGCGCAGGGGTCCTTCGCTGACGCTCAGGATGACACTCTCAAAAATTACTCGCCTCTCAGCGAAGCGCACAACTCTTATAAATCCAGAAACATCACCCACTAAAATACAATCGCCGACTCAGCAATTCGCAGACACAGCAATTTACAGACACAGCAATTTACAGACACAGCGATCACTTCGAGAGATGCTCAGGCGATGCAGTTGCGGCTAGAAGGCGCGGGTGACCTGGAGGGAGACGTCAGTACTGGGGGTGACGCGGGTGCCGGGGGCGGGAGTTTGTCCGATGACGATCGGAGCGGTGGGGTGAAAGTCGAGGTTGGTGAAGGGATCGGTGGGACTGCTGGAGAGAGTGGTGACCGAGAGGATCTTCAGGCCGGAAGCGGTGATGAGTGCGGTGGCATCGGCAAGGGTTATTCCAGTGAGATCGGGCATGGCATAGGCAGGTTCGGGCGGGGCGACGGCATAGAGCAGGCTGACGCGGGGTGAGGCCACGCCTGGGCTCCGGCGGCGGGCGACTGGGCGATGATGCCCTGCGGCGAGGGAGCTCGGTGGGCAGTTCGGCGGAGATTCCCAGCTCGAGGCCGCGGCGGCGAATGTCGATTTCAGCGGCGCGGAAGTCATCCCGAGCACGGCGGGAATGTCGATGAGCTGGGCCCCGAGACTCTCGGCGGCTTCGACGCGCCAGCCACGACGGACATGGGTTCCGGGTTCAGGCTGCTGCGAGACGATACATCCGGCGGGGACCACGGCGGAATAGAAATGATCGCTGCGGGCCAACTCCAGTCCATGCTCAAAGGCAACTCGCTCAGCCTGGGCGGGAGTCATACCATGGAAGTCGGGCACGGCGACCTCACGGCCATGAATGGCGAACCTCAGTGATCAGGGCCGAGGCGAGCGCGACGAGATGAGGACGAGCACTTGGGCGAGCAGGCGGAAGAAGCGAATCATGCCAAAGCCAGGGTAGATTCCGGGTGCCAAGGGGACAAGGTTTCCAAGTTCCAAGGTTGGAGCGGAGACAGAGTTGGTCACAGAAGGTCGTGACGTAAATCACACCACGATAATGGGACGGTTGGTAGAACTAATGTATCAAGGGGTGTGGCTGTGGTGAAACCATTATTACAAACAGGTATGTGTGGAGACTCTACGCCCTACCAGGCGGCAGACGAATTGGTACGGGCGCTGGCGCGGGCGGGCGAGAAGCAGCCGGTGGAATGCGGAGAACGCCTGTTTTCCTTTGGGGAAGAGGCCAAGGGCGTGTATCTGATCGTAAAGGGCACGGCTCGGGCGGCGCTTTCCGGCGTGCCGGGACGGGAGCTCATGTGCCGCAGGCGGGACCGGGCTCAGTGCTGGGGCTACCCTCTGCGCTATGCGCCAACTCCTACCAGTTTGACGTGGAAGCCATGGAAGAGCTGGAGGCAGTGTTCCTGCCGACTGCGTCGGTGAACGAAATTCTGCGGCAGCAGCCGGAGCTTTGCATGCAGGTGATGAATATGATGTGCGACGAGTTGAGCGCGCTGCGGCAGACTACCGAGCACATGCGGAACTGCGTGCAGCATTCTTGTCTGCTGCATGGGCGGTGTCCCCACTCTTCCGCCGTGAGCTAAAACGGTATGGAAGCTGTAACCTGCGTCGGACGAGGAATAACAAAAATTAAGTAACCGCCACTCAAGCCCTAAAGCGTGGACTCGCGTTGGAATTGCTTCGCGGACAGGGAGACTCCGATGCCGCGCCTTCAGGGGCGGCATTTGTACTCCTGGGGCGTTGCAATGGCCCGGAGAAGATCTGAGCGACGGCTTCTTGCTTTTTTTGCCTTACCAAAGTGGGACTTTGCTTTCGACCATAAAAGCGCGGTAATGTTCCGGAAGCATCTCCGCAAGCGTTGGTCTGAAAGATCAGTGCAAAATTCCGTTCGTGTTTTCCCGAGAGGACATAGTAGATGAAAGCGAATGATGCGGAGATAGGAATGAAATCGTCTGACGTGATCAGCCGGAAGCGATGGCTCGCCGTTTGCGCGGCGGTTCTGGTAATGACGGCAGCCCTGGTTTCGCAGACCGCTCCAGGGGGAAACCAGCGCCCCAACCGGATCACCCAGGAAGTGACTTCGGGAGCGATGGTGACGGTGGCGGGCATGGTGCATCCGCTGACCAGGCGGGCGACCGACCTGGGCGCGGTGAACTCCGAGATGCAGTTGGATTCGATGACCCTGAACATTGCGCTGAGCGCGGCCCAGCAAACAGAGCTGGACGGGCTGCTGGCAGCACAGCAGAACCGAAGTCGCCGCAATATCATCAGTGGCTGACGCAGGCGGAATACGGAGCACGCTTTGGGCTGACGGACTCCGACCTGAGCAAGGTGACCGGGTGGCTCGCGGCACAGGGCTTCACGGTCAACCGGGTGTCGAGTCGCGCAACGCGATTACTTTCAGCGGCAAGGCGTGGCAGGTGGAATCAGCATTCCACACCCAGTTGCACCAGTACGGGCTGAACGGGGAAATACACTTTGCGAACGCGACAGAGTTGCGGGTTCCGGCGGGAATTGCGAGCGTGCTGCTGAACGTGCGCGGGCTGAACAACTTCCGGCTCAAGCCGCTGACTCAAGCAGGGCCGAGCCGGCATACACGACGACGCCACTCAGGGCATGACAATTTTTTGACCCCGGAGACTGGGCGACGATTACGACGTGACCCCAATCTACAGCGCGGGGTACACGGCGCGGGCGCTCACGTGGGAGTGGTGGGACAGACCTATGCGCCGCAGGCCGATATCGACCACTTCCGCAGCGCCTCCGGGCTGAGCGGCCACCTTTCCAGCCTGAACAGTTGCCCCGCCAGCAACGCCCCCTCGCACTGCTATCAGTGTATGGATCCGACCACGGCCCATTGCACCGGCTCGACGGCAACCGCACCGTATTCAGCAGGGGATACCGATCTGGATGAAGCAGACCTGGACATTGAGTGGGCCGGCGGGGTCGCCAAGAACGCAACGGTGGACTAATCTACGCTCCCTACGCGGCGTGACCAATAATACGCTCGGAGTCTTCGACGCGTTGCAGTATGCGGTGGAGAATTACAGGAGTTCCGGCGCAGTATTGCCTGTCATCAGCGTGAGCTACAGCGACTGCGAGGAGGTATAACACGTGGACTCGATGCTAATAGCTGGGTAGCCAGCCTTGGGCAGCAAGCGAATTCTCGAGGGCAGACGATCGTGGTGGCCTCGGGCGATTCGGGAGCGTTTGGCTGCGATTCCGGGAAACATTATCCGGCGGAAAACGGAGTTTCGGTCGGCATCCCGGCAGATTCGCCGTATTACACGGGGGTGGGCGGCACCACGCTGAGCGCCGATGAGAGCGATCCTGCCGCGTATTGGAATGAGACCCATACAATCCGCCAGCCTACACCGGGGTCGAGTCGGCGCTGGGGTACATTTCCGAGTCGGTGTGGAACGACACCCTGGTCAGATAACGGACTTTCGGCGAGCAGCGGCGGGGTGAGCCTGTACTACCAGCCAACCTGGCCGCAGCCGACGCCGGAGAATTACACCGGAACGATCGGGCGTTTTGTACCCGATGTGGCTTTTGCGGCATCGCCGGATCACGATGGTTACATGACCTGCTCCGCCGGACAACAACTCGAAGCAGACGGGCAGCGATTGCACGAACGGCTTTACGAGCAGCCTGGGTTACTTTGACGTTATTGGCGGAACGTCGGCTGGGACGCCATCATTTGCGGGCATGTTGACGCTGCTGGAACAGAAGTACGGGAACCTGGCAAACGTCAATCCGCGGCTCTACAACTTGGCGCAGATTCGCCCTCGGTCATTCATGACATTACGAGCGGAAACAATATCGTGCCCTGTACCGTGAACGCGGCGGACCTGGGTTGCACAACCGGAAGCTTTGGCTGGAGTGCGGAGACTGGCTATGACTTGGCGACAGGGCTGGGATCGGTGGACGGCTACGCGCTCTACACAAACTGGCAAAACACCTCCGCCGGGGCGCCTACCAGCACCACGGTTGCGGCTTCGCCCAGTTCGCTGAAGATGTATGGGACGACGCTGCTGACCGCAGCGGTGACTTCGGGCACGGCGGGGACTATCACCGGGAACGTGGAGTTCCAGGTGGGCGATATTGTTCTGGGCACGGCGCCGGTTTCGGGCGGGACGGCGACCATGAGCGTAGTGACCAGCGCCGCCAACGGCTTCAGCGCGGGGACAGAACACGATCTCGGCGACCTATGACGGGAATGCGAACTATGCGACTTCTGCTCCGGGGATAACGACGATCACTCTGGCAGCGTTGCCGACGACTGCGACAACCGTAACGGCATCGCCAAATCCGGTAGCCTTTGGCGGCACAACTACGCTGAGCGCGACGGTGACCTCCGGCACGGCCGGAACCATTACCGGGACGGTAACGTTCTCGGTGGGCGGCACGCCGGTCGGCACGGCGACGCTTTTGAGCAACGGCACAGCGACCAGCAATCCGGTTACGGTAAGCGCGGCGAACGGGTTTACGGCGGGGACCGACACGGTCACGGCAAGCTACAGCGGGGATACGAACTATGCGCCTTCGAGCGGCGGAATTGCGCTGACGGTGACGGGATCACCGATAGCGCCGACGTACACGCTGAATGCGAGTCCAATGACGACGGCGATTGCCGTTGGGAGCAGTGGCACGGTGACCCTCACGCTGGCACCGATCAACTACACGGGAACGATCACGCTGTCCGCCATCTGCAGTACGCCGAGCGCGATCTCGGCGACCTTTAACCCAAGCTCGATCTCGATGGCGAATGGCGCGCAGAGCCCGACCTTGACCATCACCACCTCGGCGAGCGCGGCGAAGCACGCTCCGGCGGTTCCGTGGAAGAGCGGCGGGGCGGTGATGTTCTGCGCGGTGCTGCTGGGTGCGCCGTTTACGCGGAGGCGAAAGCGGGCGCTGGCGGTGCTGCTGATCGCCCTGGCAGTGGTGGGCGGAGGCTTCCTGATGTCGTGCGGCGGGGGGAGCAGTACGGCGAAGGCAGCTCGGACCTACACGTGACGGTGACGCCGACGGGAACAGGCACGGTGGCGAACGCGGGACCGATCATGATTACGGTGACGGTGCAATGAGGTAGTGGATGGGAGAAGAGGCCGCGCCTTCGGGTGCGGCCTCTTTTTTGGGATTGTGTTAGAGGCGGGATTGCAATTGGCCCGAAGAGCAGAGGTGGAGTTCCGGCGCGATTGGCGAAGGTGGTAAAGTCTGTGGGTTGGGGGCGGGAGAAAGCAATTACAACCGCAAGAGCCGAGAGCAACAACAGGTCAACTTCCCCACCTTAAGACTCGCCAAGAACGCGAGTTGAAGATGGGGCACCCGAGCCGGTGGCGGCGTTGCAAAACGCTAGAG
The DNA here is from genome assembly GCA_963779365.1 of uncultured Acidobacteriota bacterium. GTDB lineage: Bacteria > Acidobacteriota > Terriglobia > Terriglobales > Acidobacteriaceae > TOLSYN. The sequence continues at coordinate 6,574 of CAVZYB010000042.1, forward strand.
GAAGATGAGGCACCGGTGGCAGCGTTCCAATCCGGCCGACGAACTTCGCGCGTGATCTGAATCCAGGTGCGCGACGCGCGAACAGCGCGCGACACGGCGAGCGGTCACCGGGCGGGCGTGGGGAGATCAAGGCATTGCGTGATGGGAGTCACAGCCTGGATGGACGGGGTGGCGCAGGCTAATGGCTGACGCACAAGAAGGAATCCATGGCGGATATTCATAATCCATACGGAGGGTTTGGGCAGAGCTAATTTTTATCCTGACCCGCTAATTTCTTGACACGTCAAGTAGGCGGGCTGATACTGCACGCTTGCTTTGGGTTCCGCCAGTCTGGAACATCATAAGGAAAACGCGATCATTATGACACGCATACTGGAAGTTACAGATTTGATTCTGCGCGATGCCCATCAGAGGCTGCTGGCGACGCGCATGGCCATGGAAGACATGGTTCCGGTCTGCGAGGATCTGGACAATGCCGGATACTGGTCGCTGGAGTGCTGGGGCGGGGCAACATATGACTCCTGCATTCGTTTTCTGAACGAGGACCCGTGGGAACGGCTGCGGACCTTCCGCAAGCTGCTGCCGAAGACCCAGCTGCAGATGCTGCTGCGCGGCCAGAACCTCCTTGGCTACCGGCACTACGAGGATGTGGTGGAGCGCTTCGTGGAGAAGGCCGCCGAGAACGGGATGGATGTGTTCCGCGTCTTCGACGCGCTGAACGATCTCCGCAATCTGCGAGGCCGTGAGCGCGGTGAAGAAGACCGGCAAGCACGCCCAGGGCACTATCTGCTACACCGTCAGCCCGGTACATACGACCGGCGCGTTCGTCGACATGGCGGAGAAGTTGATCGAGATGGGGTGCGATTCGATCTGCATTAAAGACATGGCCGCCCTGCTGAAGCCGCAACCGGCGTACGAGATGGTGAAGGGCATCAAGGAAAAATGCGGCGAGGACACGCTGGTGCACCTGCACACCCACGCCACCACCGGCGTGACGCTGGTGAGCCTGATGAAGGCGATCGAGGCGGGAGGCGACATGGTGGATACCGCGATCAGCGCGCTGTCCCTGGGACCGGGACACAATCCCACCGAGAGCCTGGTGGAGATGCTGGAAGGCACCGGGTTGGAAACACGGCTGGACATGGAGCGGATGCTGAAGTGCGGAACTACTTCAAGACGATCCGCCCGCGCTACAAGGAATTCCTCAGCGACATTACGGGCGTGGAGACGGAGATCTTCAAGAGCCAGATTCCCGGCGGCATGATCAGCAACATGGAGAGCCAGTTCAAGCAGCAGGGCGCCGGCGACAAGCTGCAGGAGGTGCTGCTGGAAGTGCCGCGGGTGCGGGCGGTTTGCGGGGTTTCCGCCGCTGGTGACGCCGAGCTCGCAGATTGTGGGCACGCAGGCCGTATTCAACGTGCTGATGGGCGAGTACAAGGTCTTGACCGGTGAATTCGCGGACCTGATGCTGGGCTATTACGGCGAGACGATTGGACCGAAGGATCCCGAGGTGCAGGAGATGGCGCGAGAGCACGCAAGAAACAGGTGATCACCTGCCGTCCGGCGGAGTTGCTGAAGCCGGAGTGGGAGGCACTGCGCTCCGAGGCGCTGGCGCTGGAAGGCTGCAACGGCAGCGACGAAGATGTGCTGACTTTTGCGATGTTCCCGCAGGTTGCGCCGAAGTTCTTCGGCACGCGCGACCAGGGGGCGAAAAACCTGGGGAAAGATCCGTCGAAGGCAGCTCCGGCTCCGGCGGCACGCCGCCGAAGGCCGGGGCAGCCGCGGCACCGCCCACTGGGCCGGTGAAGTACGCCGTCACCATCAATGGACAGACGCACAACGTCACCGTCGCCCGGCACGGTAGAGCGAGAGGATCGGTATGGCAACGAGTATTCCAGCACAGTCAAAGTCGAAGACGATGGAAGAGCGGATCGGGCTGCTGCGCGAAAAGCGCGCGACGGTAGCGGACGGCGGCGGCGAAAAACGCGTGGCGAAACAGCACGAGCAGGGCAAATTGACGGCTCGCGAGCGGGTGGAAAAGCTGGTGGACCCGAACTCTTTCCAGGAGATCGGGGCGTTCGCGCGGCATCGCGCAACCCTGTTCGGCATGGAGGGGAAAGAGCTTCCGGCCGACGGCGTTGTGACCGGATGCGCCCACGTCGACGGACGGCTGGTTCACCTGGCTAGCCAGGACTTCACGGTCGCAGGCGGCGCGGCGGGCGAGGTGCACTCCGATAAATGCGTGGAAATGATGAAGGCGTCGCTGAAGACCGGCTCGCCTTTCATCTTCATCAACGATTCGGGCGGGGCCCGCATCCAGGAAGGCATCGACGCCTGGGCGGCTATGGCCGGGTTTTCTTCAACAACGTGATGCTGAGCGGCACGGTGCCGCAGATTTCGCTGATCTGCGGACCTTGCGCGGGCGGGGCGGTGTACAGTCCGGCACTGACCGACTTCATCATCCAGACCAAGCAGGCACAGATGTTTATCACCGGACCTTCGGTGATCAAGCAGGTGACGGGCGAGGTGGTGACGGCCGATGCGCTGGGCGGTCCGGGGGCGCAGATGAACAACTCCGGGGTGGTGCATTTTGTGGCGGAGAACGACGAAGACGCGATGTACATCTGCCGCCGGCTGCTGAGCTTTTTGCCCTCGAACAACCTGGAAGATCCGCCGCGGCTGCAATACGAATTCCCCATGGAAGACGACGAGTCGCTGAATGGAATTGTTCCGGTGGAAGCCCAAGCAGGCCTACGATGTGCGCGAGATCCTGACCCGGATTCTGGATCACAACGATTTCATGGAAGTCCAGCCGGGCTTCGCACCGAACATCGTGATTGGCTTTGGCCGGGTGCAGGGGCGCTCGATCGGAATCGTCGCCAACCAGCCCAACGTGCTGGCCGGAGCACTGGACATCAACGCCAGCGACAAGGCGGCGCGGTTCATCCGCTTCCTCAATGCGTTCAACATTCCGATTGTGAGCTTTGTGGACGTTCCGGGCTTTTTGCCGGGAGTGCAACAGGAGTACGGCGGGATCATCCGGCACGGGGCGAAGATGCTGTTTGCGTACTCGGCGGCGACCAGCCCGAAGATCACGATGGTGCTGCGCAAAGCTTACGGCGGCGCCTACATTGCGATGTGCTCGAAGGATCTGGGGGCGGATCGGGTGCTGGCCTGGCCGACGCGCGGAAGTTGCGGTGATGGGCGCCGAGGGCGCAGCCGAGATCGTCTTCCGCAAGGAGATTGAGGCCGCCGACGACAAGCCGGCGAAGCGGCAGGAGCTGATCGGTCTGTATCGCGATGCGTTCTCCAATCCGTATGTGGCCGCCGGGCGGCGGCTGGTGGACGACGTGATTGAGCCTTCGCAGACCCGGCGCTATCTGGCCCAGGCGCTGCACGCACTGGAGACAAAGCGCGAACTGCGGCCTTCCAAGAAGCACGGATTGATTCCGCTCTAACGACAGATCCCGCAGCCGACGGGCGGATGTGGGCCACACTGAGGCCCGGTGGTTGCGCGGCGCCGGACGAGGAGAAGAGCATGGCATCGACAGCAATGGATGAGGGCGCCGCGAAGGCGGGAGCCGAGGCCGAAGTGAAGCGGCTGCAAGGCGAGCTGGACACGCTGAAGAAGGAATTCGAGACGCGAATCGGCGCACTGGAAGCAAAGCTGCCCGCGGCGCTGGCGGAAGATCACGTTTCGGCAGAGACGCTGGCCATCATCGCGGTGGCGGTTACGGCCTTTCTTGGCAAGAAGGTGAAGATCCACTCGGCGCAACTGCTGCCGACGGTAAATCAGTGGACCCAGGCCGGACGCGTCGTCATCCAGGCCTCGCACGACTTGAAGCGTTAGGAATGAGTGTCAAATATCCACACTAAACTTGCCTGGAACGCGAGTTTAGAAAGGGCCACCCGCGAAGCGCACAAAGCGCCGGAGTTGGCTCGCTTCACTGAACGATGTTGCGCAATGGAGCGCTTTGGACGGGAGAACGACCTTGAAGCTGCAGATCGGAATCGACGGTAAGTCATACGAAGTCGAAGTAGAGATCGTAGAAGACGATGCGGCACCGAAACCGCATTACATTCCACCGCGGCACCCGGCTACGGTGGTGACCGCAGCGGCACCGGCGGGAGCTCCGAAGGCCGGCGCGCCGGAGGTTGCGACGGACCAGGGTCCGGTGAACGAGAGCAAGGTTTGCCGCTCGCCGATCGCGGGGATGGTGACCCGGGTCAATGTACAACCGGGACAGCAGATTCAGACGAACGACCTGCTGCTGGTACTGGAAGCGATGAAGATGGAAACCAATGTAGTGTCGCCGGTAGCCGGCAAGGTGAAGAGAGTGACGGTTGGGCCGAGCGATGGAGTGCAATTAAATCAGGTTCTGGTGGAGTTCGAATAATGGGCACGGCAACAGATAACGATGCGATTTCAGCGGAGTTGAGGGAAGTACCGGGATTTCAGTTCATCGACCACTTTGCGATTTCGGTGCCGCAAGGGCAGCTCGACGGACAGGTTGCAGCTTACGAACTGCTGGGCTTCATCGAGATTCATCGCGAGGAAGTACACGGCAAGGACATGGTTCGAGAGGCGCTGCTGCGGATCGGCAACGGGCCGAATTTGATTCAACTGTTGGAACCGCTTTCGCCGGAGAGTCCGGTGCAGAAGCTGATCGACAAGAACGGCGGGCGCGGCGGCTTTGCCCACGTGGCCTTCCGGGTGAAGAGTGCAGAAAAGGCGTTCGAGTACATGAAGGCCAACGGCTTCAACATCATCGACGCCGCACCACGGGCGGGTTCGCGCGGCACCACCGTGTTCTTCGTGCATCCGAAATCACGGGCGGAGAATGCGTTTGGATTTTTGATTGAGATCGTGGAAGAGGGGGAGTAAGGAGCAAGGTTTCAAAGTTTCGCAGATTGCAAAGTTGCAGACCAGACCAGAGCAGGGGCGCGGCGAAAAAGTTGCGCTCTTTTTGTGCTTGGAAAACACGTTCAATTTCTTAGCCGGCTTGCTGTTGGCCGCTGAGTTCGAGGGAGCGGCGCAGGGCGGCGAGTACGCGGCCGGTGGCGGCGTCCAAGGGACCGGCGATGACGTGGCCGCTGGCGCAGCAGTGGCCGCCGCCACCGAAGCTCTGGGCGATGCGGCCAACATCGATGCGGCCCTTACTGCGCAGGCTGACCCGGTAGCGCACGCCGGAGATCTCACGAAAGAAAGCCGTGGCCTCGATGCCATGAATGCCAAGCGCCCAGTTGACCAGTCCTTCGCAATCCTCTCCGGTGGCGCCGCTGGCGAGCATGTCAGCCAGGGAGACATGCATCCAGGAGATGGGGCCCTCGCACTGGAGATGGGAGAGCGCGCGGCCAAGAAGGTGCATTTTGGAGACTGGGTTGGAGAAATAGACCTGCTGGGCGATGGCCGAGGGGACGGCTCCGGCGAGGACCATTTCACGGGCGAAGGCGAAGGTCTGGGCACTGGTGCTGGAGTAGCAGAACGATCCGGTGTCGGTGAGCATGGCGGTGTAAAGGCAGGTTGCGATCTCGGGAGTGATGGGGACTCCGGCGTGGACGGCGAGGCCGTAGACGAGCTCCGAGACGGCGGCGGCCGTGGAGACTACGTAATTGATGTCGGCGTATTCGGTGAAGGTTTCATGGTGGTCGAGGTTGATCGAGAAGAGGCCGTCGAGGCCCTCGAGATTGGTGCGCTGGAGACAGTCGCATTCGAGGATGACCGCGCCGTCATAGTGAGCGCAGTGGACGGGGCCGGTACGGACCTCGGCGGCACGGGGCAGGCCGCGATAGATGAAGGGCACGCCGTCGCCGAGGAAGCCGTCGGCCTGCTTGCCCATGCCACGCAGGATCTGCACACAGCCGAGAACACTGCCGACGGCATCGCCATCCGGCCGGGCGTGGGAGGTGACGACCCAGCGCTGGCGCGAGCGCACGGCGTTGACGACCTCGGCGAGCGTGTTCATGGAGTCTTTTTCTTGCTCCGCTTGTCGATGCGGTGGAGAAGCTCGTCGATGCGGGCGCCGTACCGGGTGGAGCTGTCGAGCACGAAGTGGAGATCGGGGGCGACGCGGAGGCCGAGCGCATCGGCGAGCTGATGGCGAATGTAGCCGATCGCATCATTGAGCGCGGTGACGCATTCTTTCTGCTCGCGCTCGTCGCCTTCGACGGCGACATAGACGCGCGCGGACTTGCCGCCGGGGGCCATGAGCACTTCATTGACGGTGACCAGGCCGATGCGCGGGTCGGAAAGCTCTCCGGTAACGATGATGACGAGTTCTTCCTTGATCGCCTCGATGAGGCGATCCTTATGATGCTGAGCACTACGATTTTCCAAGAACGATACTCCTGAACGACGGTAACGAGAGCGGCTGCCCGGGCGGTAATTGCAAGCACGGGTAAACCGTTTAATTTATCACAGGGGAGGGGAAAGTTTCCAAGGGTTCAGGAGGCTCAAGGGTCCAACAACAGGTGGATAAATCAAAGTTCGGCCCAGTGAACGTGCTGAAGCTGCACGGGAGCATATGGGCAGCACTGGGGTCGATCGAGAGCCAGGATAACCCTCACATCGACACGATGGAACCGGGCTAGAGTTCGATGACGTCGCCTTCGCGGGCGGCGCGGACGCGGGGGTAGTACTCGGCGGCGGACTTTACGAGGGAGTCGAGGCACTCGTCATCGTGGTCGGGGTCGTGGTGGAAGAGGACCAGTTCCTTGGCGCCACTGTCCGTGACGATGTCGACGGCTTCGCGCCAGTGGCTGTGTCCCCAGCCGCGACGCTTGGCCTCGTATTCGTCGGGGAGATACTGGGCATCGTAGACGAGCACGTCGGCGCCTTCGGCGAGTTTGCGCACGTTGCGGTCATAGACGGAATGGCCGGGCTCGTTGTCGGTGGCGTAGACAAAGATTCCGTTGTCGGTTTCCAGGCGGAAGCCAAGGCAGCCCTGGGGATGGTTGAGCCACATGGATTGCACGATGCAATCGTCGAAGGCGACGCGCTCTTCCTCCATGTCGTAGAAGTTGCAGTGCGCCGCCATCTCGCTCATGTCTACGGGGAAATAAGGATCGGCCATCTGCTCCTCGATGGCGCGCTGCAGGCCGCGGGTGCGGCTGGAGGAGTGAAAGAAGAAATAGTTGTCGGGGTTTTCATACAAGGGCTGAAAAAAAGGAATGCCCTGGATGTGATCCCAGTGGAAATGCGAGAGGAAGACATGGGCGTAAATGGGAGTGGAGCCGTACTCGGCCATGAGGCTCTTGCCGAGATTGCGGAATCCGGTGCCGCAATCAAAGATGTAGATGTGGTCGTTGACGCGCACCTCGACGCAGGGGGTGTTTCCGCCATAGCGCATGTTCTCCAGCCTGCGGGGTGGGAGTGGAGCCGCGAACTCCCCAGAATCTGATTTTCATCCGCTCCTCCGGACCCTTGAGAGCAGAGTCGCATCACAGCCACAAACCGAAGAGTAATTGAATCAGCTCCGGACTGGGAGACGGCAGCCGATGGTGGAAGTATATGCCTGCCGCTGCGCGGTCTCAATGTCATGCTGGATGCGGCCGAGTGGACATCGGGAATAAGATGCTCGCGATTACAATAGTCACGCGCGGGGGCACTGCGGGGAAGCGCGGCAAAGCCGTGACAGATAAGACGAGTTCTATCTTTACACGAATTTCGGAAGAGGAACCGGGGGTTACTATTTCCATCGGGACATGAACTACTGGCTTGACACTTTCGGGTTGAAACGTAAGCTGGATAGGACAAAGGAGCTTCCATGGAGGACGAGGCTGCACCAGACAAGCGGGCGATCCGGCGGTTTGCGCTTCAACTCCCGGTGACGGTGACCGCAGGCGTCAGGCGAACTGCTGCAGGCGACGGCGGAGACTCGCGACGTCAGTTCGCATGGAATCTGCTTTTATTGCGATGCCGCCATGGAGCCTGAGCTCCGCCATTGAGTTTACGGTGACGCTGCCGACCGAGGTCACGATGACGGAGCCGATCTGCGTGCGCTGCAGCGGTACGGTGGTCCGGGTGGAAGAGAGCGAGGGCAGGTTCGCCGTTGCCGCCGAGATCGATAACTATGAATTTGTGGCCGAACGAGGAGCAGAGCTTGGTTGCCTCCGGTGATGCGCCGCGCGATTTGTGATTCAATCAGTCGATCGTGAAAAAACATCTGCTACTGCTGGGCTTTGCACTGGCTGCGGCTCCGGCGATGCAGGCGCAGCATGCGGTCGGCGAGTTATTTTCCAGCGATGCAAGCGTGCGCGGCTCGGTATTTTTAACGGGAAGCGGCACCCACGTGGTGAGCGGCTCGCAGGTGACGGCCGGAGACGGGACCGCCTTGCTGAAGCTGGAGCGCGGCGGCGAGCTGCTGATCTGTCCCAAGACAAATCTCTCGCTGAGCGCGGACGCGGGCGGCAAAGCGCTGGTGCTGGGGCTGAACGAAGGCTCCATGGAGCTGAATTACTCGCTGCACAGCTGCGGTTGACACGCTGATTACCCCGGACTTCCGGGTGCAACTGATCAGTCCGGGCACATTCCACTTTGCCATCTCGGTTGCCGCCACGGGGGACACTTGCGTGCGCTCCCTGCCGGGCAATGATGCGGCGGTGTTTATCGCCGAAATGATGGGCAGGGACTCCTACCAGCTCTCGCCGGGAAAAAGCGTGATGTTTCGCGGGGGAAAGATCTCGGGGGCGACGGATGCTCCGGCGGCCTGCGGCTGCCCGGAGCTGAAGCCAGGGCTGGTTGCACAGGAGACGGCGACGCTTCCGGCCAGCTCCGGCGAACGAACGCCGCTTTAGGCGTGAACCCGGGGAATGCGCAGCACCAGAGGCAGACCAGATCCCGGCCCAGAAGGCGAATCAGAATCCAGCTTCGAACCCGGGCCAGAAACCGAACCAGGCGCATCTGGAGGTGAACGGCACCTTTGTCTATCGCGGAAACGAAGCGGTGCAGGACTACTATTCCTCGGTGGCGCGGCTATCGCTGTCGAGAGACAACTCGAAGCTGGCTTTGGCGCTGCTTCCTCAGGTCAGCGGACCGGCGGCTGAGCCCAAGGCCCCGGCCAAAAAAGCAGGCGTGCTGCACCGCTTTGGTAACTTCTGGGACAGTTGTTCAACCGGTAACGGGCGAAATCGTGGTATTAATTCCTACGTCGGCTTCTCTACTGCTTTTGGGTTTAGGCGTGGTAAACTCCAGTTTGCCAATGTTTTAACCTTCGGTTGGGATGCCCGGCGACGGGGTCTTACAAATCCGCTTACACGGAGAGACAGAAACATGACGAAAGCCGATCTTATCGAAGAAGTTTCGCGACTGGCCGAGTTGACCCGCAAGGACAGCGAAGTCATCGTGGAGACGATCTTCGACAGCGTGGTGCGCGCTCTGCGCACTGGAGACAAGATCGAAATTCGTGGTTTTGGCAGCTTCCGGACCCGGCAGCGCAAACCACGGGTTGGGCGCAATCCGAAGACCGGCGACCGGGTCGAGGTCCCTCCGAAGAAGATTCCCTTCTTCAAGCCCAGCAAAGAGCTGAAGGACATGGTGAATCGGGACGGTGAAAAGCCGCAGGCCGTCGCGGCGGAAGCTGGCTCTACCGAATTGCCTGCGGCCAAGCCAGAGAACTAGGCCGTGCAGTTTGGCGCGCCGGGATGAGGGTGTCTCCTTGAAACTCGGGGGTACAGGCCGCATCGTCACATCTCCAGTGGCAGGCCCGCCATCTTTTCGTGAATCTGCCTAACTCCATCACGCTCGCACGCATCGGTTGCGTACCGCTGTTGCTCTGGATTCTTTCCCGCACGGGGTTTGCATGGGATGCACGGCAGGCAGGAGCTGCTGGCCGCGGCGGTATTTCTGCTGGCTTCGGTGACCGACGGGCTGGATGGCTACCTGGCGCGGCGGAGGCACGAGGTGACCACGCTGGGAATGCTGCTTTCTCCGCTGGCCGACAAGCTGCTGGTTTCCACTGCCTACATTACGCTGGTGAGGTTTGCTCCCGCGCTGGTCTCCGCCTGGATTGCGGTGCTGATCGTGGGACGGGAGTTTCTGGTGACCGGGCTGCGCTCGGTGGCAGCGCAGGAAGGCATGACGCTCGAAGTCCGCGACATTGGCAAGTTCAAAACAGTTGTGCAGGCGGTTTCGGTGGTGGCCGTACTGATGGCTCATGCGTGGCCGCGGTGGACGCTGGGAGGCACGGTGCTGCCTGGCACGGGGATCGCCATTGGCGCAATGTGGCTGATGCTGGCGGTGTCACTGATTTCGGCCTTTGCCTACTTGCGCGCGTTTTGGGCAGAGGCACTGCGGCAGAGCAACAGCGCCGCAGCCCGCTCCCGTTTGTGGTTCGCGGGCCCGGCGATAAGAACGTACGGGCATAGCGGTTTGCAAGTTTCCTATGAAAGACTTCCCTGCTGAGTACTCACCTGAAGAACGGCGCTGGCTGCTGCGTCTGGCACACCGGAGCATACGCTCGGCGGTGACCGGAAGAGCGCTGGACGAAACCACAGACACAAGCTATGCCAGTCCACATCTGCGCGAACCGCGGGGAGCATTCACGACGCTGCACGAAAACGGCGCACTGCGCGGATGCATTGGATACGTGATGGCAGTGGAGCCGCTGGAGCAGACGATCCGCGAGACGGCCCGCGCCGCCGCCCTGGAAGATCCTCGTTTTCCTCCGGTGAGCGAGGCAGAGCTGGAAAGCCTGCAGGTGGAGATCAGCGTCCTGTCTCCGATGTTTGAGATTGCGCCGGAAGACGTGGTGGTGGGGCGGCACGGATTGATGGTGAGCTACGAGGGACGGCGCGGACTGCTGCTGCCTCAGGTGGCTCCGGAATGGGGATGGGACCGGGAGACCTTGCTGGCACAGACCTGCCGCAAGGCAGGACTGGCGCCGGATATGTGGAAGCGCGGGGCGAAGCTCGAAGCGTTCACGGCAGAGGTGTTTGGAGAGACCGAGCCGGGAGAGAGTTTGCGGGAGTAAATAGGCAAGTTTCAAGGTTTCAAAGTTGGAGGCAAGAGCAGGAACAGAGGCAAGAGCAGGAACAGAGGCAAGAGCAGGAACAGAGGCAAGAGCAGGAACAGAGGCAAGAGCAGGAACAGAGTCAAGAGCAGGAACAGAGTCAACTACCCCACGTTAGCCAATAGAGGGCGAACGTGGGGCATCCGGGCACACGTCGCAGCCGCAGGATTCCCTACGTTCACAGAGTTCGTCACGACAAAGGACCACGTCAACGCGGGTGGTCTGCTATGAGCCTGCTTTCGGACTCCGGCAGTTGTGGAAGTGCAGGAGCATCTGGCGCATGCGGGAGACCAGACGGCAAGGGGCGGGATCGTCCGTCTACGTGGGTTCCGCGGTTGTGAGGTTGGGATCTTCGCTCTCGACGACATCTCCCAACTCCATTTCGGCGAAGGTGCGGGTGATGATTGCGGTGGAAGAGTCAGGGGTGGAGTTGAGCACCAGCATTTCGCCGAGAACGTGGGCTGGGATGCGGGTATCCGCGTCACTGCTTGACGTGGGCCGGATTGACGGCTGCGGGTTCGGTCTCGGCACCTTTGGGCAGGCGTTCGGAGGCACGGTCGATACGGTTGAGATCGGCGGGAGCGTAGCCGCGCAGGATGAGGAGATAGTCTCCGGCCTTGGCACCCTTGGCGCTGCCGAAGTCGGTGTAGACGATCTGGCCGTTGCCGAGAAGTTCCACGAAATCCTTGGAGGCGAGGATGTGTCCTCGTACGGCGGCAGGTTCGCGGAAGGCACGGAGCGGAGCGTCAACGGCGCGGAAGGCAACCGGAGGCTTTTCCTTGAAGGGCACCACGATGTCGCCGGAAACGGCCGTGTCGCAGGAAAAATCAAAGCTGGCAACGGCGGCACCTTTTTCGACCTGATGCACGGTGACCCAGCCGACTTCCTCGTACAGCGCGCCGATCTTGGAGAAGGTTTTACGCTGCTCGGGAGAGGAGGTTTCGACGACTGGGATCAGCGATCTGGCGCAAAATGCTGTAGCGCTCGCCCTCGACCAGAGCTGGACCACCCAGGAATAACTGGGAGCGGCCGGGGAAAAAATTCTCGTGCGGAGTTTCCTTGGAGCCGAGGACATAATTGGTGCGGGGGATCGGCTTTCCTGGTGACAAAGCCGGAGCAATACACCTGGCTGTAGCTGGGACCGTTTCCGGGAGATGAGCCGGGAGGAATGTCTGTGTCGCGGCCGGACTGCGCCAACAAGGTCCCGGACAGCAGGGCAATTGCAATCATCAGGTGTTTCATCCCGAACTCTCTCGTTTCAGCCGCAGAGCGGCGCTTGCTAAAAAGTAACCCATCCTTGATTATGATCCGGAAGCTAACAAAGGCGGGCGCGATGGTCAAGTAACCTTGGACAAACCGGTTGACTGATCGGGCACCCCAACCATTTTCTGTAACATTTATCCACAAAAAGCGCTTTCAGGCATTGCAACCGGCCGAGCGCATCATTAGTATTTGCCCACAAATGACTGTTCCACCGATGAATTACGCTGCACGTTCCTTGCGCCTTCGCATTCCGCGAATCTGCGTCTCAATTACCGGGGCGGAAGCCGCCGAGTTATTGGACAAAGCGGAAGCGGTACTGCGCGAAAATTCGCTCATTGAGCTTCGGCTCGACTACCTGAAGGCTCCGCTGGCAGCCCTGCCGCAGCTGCGGCGGCTGATGGAGGCCCGACCCGACGCGATTGTCATCGCCACCTGCCGGCGCACCGAGGCCGGAGGTAAATTCCATGGCTCGGTGGAGGCCGAGTTAGAAGTGCTGCAGCAAGGCTATCGAAATCGGCTGCCCCGCCGTGGATGTGGCGATTGAGAGCGCTGAGGCCATGAGCGCCGAGGATTGGGAAGATCTTCGGGCGCGCGCGGCGATCGTGCTTTCCAGCCACGATTTTAAGAGCACCAGCCATCTGGAGGAGACGTTTGCGCGGATGCGCGGGTTTGCCGCCGATTTTTACAAGCTGATCGGGACGGCTACCTGCCTGCACGACAATGTGGTGATGACCCGCTTCCTGGAGCAGTACAGCTCCGAGTACTCGATGGTGGGCGCCTGCATGGGCGAGCAAGGAATGCTGAGCCGCATCCTGGGAATTCGCGCCGGTGGAGCATTTACCTTCGGCTCGGCCGAACAAGGGAAAGAAACGGCTCCGGGGCAACCTACGTATCGTGAGTTGCGGGATTTCTACCGCATTGAACAGATTGAGTCGGTCACCAAGGTGTACGGCATTGCAGGCGACCCGGTCGCCCACTCGATGTCGCCCTGGGTGATGAACTCGGCCTTCCGGCGGGAGAATGTGAACGCCGTCTATGTGCCGCTGCAAGCCAAAACCCTGGACGATTTGCTCTCTACCACCCGAGACCTGCCGCTCAATGGACTGAGCGTGACCATGCCCTACAAGCAGGCGGTGGTGGAGCATCTGGACAACAGCGACGTACTGACCCGGCGCACCGGAGCATGCAACACCATTGTGCGCGGCAAGGACGGCAGGCTGTTCGGATTCAATACGGATGTGTACGGCATTGTGGCCGCGATTGAGCCGCGGGTTCCGCTCCAGGGAGCGCGCGTGCTGGTGCTGGGCGCGGGAGGTGCGGCACGCGCCGCAGTGTTTGGCCTCCGGGCAAAGGGCGCGGAGGTTTTCATCCTGAACCGCACGCCGGCCACGGCACAGGCGCTGGCCAAGGAGTCGGGCTCGACGACGGTGAAGCGCAGCGAATTGCCGAAGCTGAGCTTCGACATTGTGTTTAACGCGACCCCGGTGGGGATGGGCTCGGACAAGCAGACGCCACTGGAAGAGAACGAGCTGAACGCCCTCTGGGTCTTCGACTCGGTGTACAACCCGATTGAAACCGAGTTGTTGAAGCTGGCACAGTCGAAGGGCTGCGGCACGATCAGCGGAGCCGAGATGTTCGTCCATCAGGCGGCGCGGCAGTTTGAAATCTGGACGGGAAAACCGGCACCGATCGACAATATCCGGCAGGTGCTGCTGCGCCAGTTGGGCGCGGTTGGGGTGGAGAACTCTGCGCCGATACCGACGGTGGTGATGCCGAAAATAAAGGCTGCAACCAATGTCGCGAGCGAGACCGAAGCTCCGGCGAAGTCCAGCGACGAGGAAGCCGTTAAGCCCGAAGTGGAAGCTCCGCAGGCAAAGGCCGGAGCGGCGAAGTCCGGAGCGAAATCTGTGGCGGCAAGGGCGGTGTCGGCCAAAGCCACTGCGGCGAAAGCAGTTCACGCCACGGCAAGCCAGCAGGTAAGGCAGCAGCCAAGCCGGCAGCGAAAAAGACGGCTGCGAAAGCCAGCGGCGAAGAAAAAGACGAAAGCAAAGTTAAGGTCAAGGTTTCAAAGTTTCAAGGTTTCAAAGTTAAGTTTCAAAGTTCAAAGTTTCAAAGTTCAAAGTTTCAAAGTTCAAAATCAAATTCGAAAGTTCAAAGGATCGGGGAGCTGATCCTCTCGTCCAATCGTTGGATCGAAAAAGAAGCCGGAGCTGGATGCTCCGGCTTCTTTGTGGGGCAATGGCGGGCTGGGGTTGACCGCCGTGGTAGGATGCGGTGCCGTTGCAGTTCGGCTGGCGATGCGCCGATAGGATATGCGGGTTCTGGACGAGAACAGGTTTGAGGAGTGTGCGATGGGTTCACGGCTGGGATTGATTGCGGGGAATGGAAAGTTTCCGTTCCTGGTGCTGGATGCGGCGCGAGCCAAGGGCTATGAGGTGGTGGTGGCGGCTATCCGCGAAGAGACCGATCCGGCGATCGAACGGCGCGGAGCGGTCGCGGTGCACTGGCTGAGTCTGGGCGAGTTGAGCAAGCTGATTAAGACGTTTCAGGCCGAGGGCGTCAGCGAAGCGATCATGGCCGGGCAGGTGAAGCACAAGCAGATATTCAGCTCGATTCAGCCGGATTGGAAGCTGGCAAAGCTGCTGCTGAGTCTGGCGACACGCAACACGGATTCGCTGATCGGCGCGGTCGCCAAGGTGCTGGCCGAAGAGGGCATTCACTTGCAGAACTCGACCACACTGCTGGAGCCGATGCTGGCTTCGGCAGGAGTGCTGACCCGGCGCGAGCCGAGCGACCAGGAACAGACCAACATTACCTACGGGCGGGCAGTGGCACACCACGTGGCGCGCTTCGACATTGGACAGACGGTGGTCATCGCGGAAGCAGCCTGCGTTGCGATTGAGGCGATGGAAGGAACCGACGAGGCGATTCTGCGGGCAGGAGCGCTGATGCAGACTTTACGGGGAGAGGCCAGCACACTGAGCCGGGCGCTGACCGTGATCAAGGTCGCGAAGCCGAATCAGGATATGCGCTTCGACGTGCCGGTGGTGGGGATTCATACGATTGAGACGATGGTGCGAGCCGGGGCTAGCTGCCTGGCACTGGATGCGAACAAGTGTCTGATGCTGGACCGCGAAAAGGTGATCGCGGCGGCAGACGAGGCGGAGATCGCAATTGTGGCCGACGAGGCTGGTCACCGGT
>CAVZYB010000043.1:0-6989 GCA_963779365.1 uncultured Acidobacteriota bacterium
GTCTTAAAGTTCAAATCCAGCGGATAGATCGGCAGGTCCACGTGGACCGAGTACTCGGCCGTGATCGCCAGATCGTCCGGGCCGCGCTGCACCTTGATCTGCTCCGGCGAGAGCAGAACATTGCAATCACGCGCCTTTTCCGCAATGGAATTCGCAATCTCCTGCTTCGCTCTTCGTGGTGTAGGTGTAAGTCACCGCCTGTTCATTCGATCATTCGGCCCAGCTTGAAGTCAGCCCAATACACCGGGAGCACTTTGTACAGCACAAAGCTTCCCACCAGCAGCACTAAAAGCCCAAAAATAGTACCTTCATGAATTTCTCCTAGGCCCGCGGATTGTACAGCCCCTGCAAGTGCGTCAGCGTATCGGCCACGGCTACCTCGGCCGCTTTGGCATTGGCGCGCTCCACCACTTCCACTTTGCCTTCGGCCAGCTTTTTGCCGACGTTGATGCGATACGGGATGCCGACCAGGTCGGCGTCCTTGAACTTCACGCCGGGCCGCTCGTCGCGGTCGTCGAGCAGCACGTCATATCCGGCTGCTTCCAGCTCCGCGGCAATTTTTTCCGCGGCCTCCACCAGCGTCGCGTCCTTTACATTCGTCGGTACCACCACCACCGTGAACGGAGCAATCGAGGGCGCCAGCCAGAAGCCGTTATCGTCATGGTTCTGCTCGATGCACGCGGTCAGAATGCGCTCCACCCCGATGCCGTAGCTGCCCATGATGAGCGTGACCTCCTTGCCGTCCTTGTCCAGAACCTTCGCGCCCATGGATTCGGCGTACTTGGTTCCGAGCTTGAAGATGTGTCCGATCTCCACCGCCTTGCCCAGCTTCAGCGGTTCGCCGCAGCGCGGACAGGGTTCGCCCTCCACGACGTTGCGCAGGTCGGCGTAGCCGGTCACGTCAAAGTCCACGCCCGGGTTCAGTCCCGTGAAGTGATGGTTCACTTCGTTGGCTCCGCCCACCAGGTTTTTGCGTCCGCGCAGAGCTTCGTCCATCACCACCACGAACTGATCCGCCTCGCCCACGTAACCGGCCTTGCCCTTGATTTCGGTCGCGCGAACCTGATTGAGTCCCACCGGCCCAAGGTATCCTGCCGGAGAGCCAAAGTACTTCACAATCTCTTCTTCCACCATGGGACGGAACTCGCGTCCGCCGATGGCCCCGGAGAGCTTGGCTTCGTTCAACTGGTCGTTGCCGCGCATCAGCACCAGCAGCGGACGGTACATCGCCGCTCCTGCCGCCGTCGCCCCGTCGGTCATCACATACGCCAGCGACTTCATATTGTTGTTCACCGGAGTCTTCAGAAACGCGGCGACCTCATCGATCGTCTTGGTTCCAGGCGTGTGAACCTTCTCGCGCGCTCCGCTGGCATTGGCCGGGAGTTCTTCCACGGCGTCCAGCTTCGAGGTTGCTTTTTCCAGATTCGCCGCGTAGCCGCAGGCCGGGCAGCTTGCCACCAGGTCTTCGCCCGCGTCGGTGTACACCATGAACTCCTGCGACTGCGATCCGCCCATCGAACCCGAGTCGGCCTCGACGGCGACAAAGTCGCAGTCCGCAGCGCTCAAAGATGCGGCGATAGACCACATCGTGCAGGTCGAAGCTGTTGTCCAGCCCGTCGCGGTCGATGTCAAACGAATAGGAGTCCTTCATGGTGAACTGGCGCACCCGCAGCAGTCCGCTCTTGGGCCGCGGCTCATCGCGGAACTTGGTTTGAATCTGGTACCAGATCTGCGGCAAGCTGCTTGTAGCTGCGCAGCTCCTTGCGGGCAATGTCGGTCATGACCTCTTCGTGGGTCATGCCCAGGCAGAGCTCCGCGCCGCTGCGATCCTTCAGGCGGAACATGTTGTCGCCCATCACGTCCCAGCGGCCACTGGCCTCCCAAATCTCGCGCGGATTCAGCGCCGGCAGAAACAACTCCTGCCCAATCGTGTCCATCTCCTCGCGGACACATTGGTGATCTTGAGAATGGTTCTCTGAGCCAGGAACAGGTAGGAGTAGATTCCAGCCGCCAACTGCCGGATATAGCCGGAGCGCACCAGGAACTTGTGGCTGGCGACTTCCGCATCAGCCGGCGCTTCGCGTAGCGTGGGGATAAACAGCTTAGACCAACGTTGCATAGAATGAATGGCTTCCGTATTGGTTTCTGATTGAAGTGTTGAAAGCTGATTGTAACAAGTCAGCCGCCCGGCGTCAGTGCTGGCCCTCATCGGCCATCGATTGCCCTGCCGCTCGCCCCCTTGAACTCCCCGTTCGCTGGCCTTATACCGCTCTCGGGTAGGAACCGCATTGTTCGCAGGCTCGTGCGCACGGTACACTCTCTGTAAGCTAAGCCCGGAATCTCGGCTTGCGGCACCCTCTCCTGTCCGAGACCTTTACGGGATTAGTTTTAGGAGGCAACACATTGTCGTCGAATAACCGGTTTCTCTTCACGTCTGAGTCGGTGACCGAGGGGCATCCCGACAAAATCGCAGACCAGATTTCTGATGCAATTCTCGACGCCTGCCTGGAGCAGGACCCATACAGCCGCGTCGCCTGTGAGACCCTCACCTGCACCGGCCTGGTCGTGATTGCGGGCGAAATTACCACCAGCGCTTATGTCGATTTCCAGGCATTGGTGCGCGGCGTTGTCAGCTCCATCGGATATGACAATGCCCTCTACGGCTTCGACTCGAACACCTGCGCGGTGATTTCGAGCATCAACAAGCAGAGTGGCGATATCGCCATGGGTGTGGACACCGGCGGCGCCGGCGACCAGGGCATGATGTTCGGCTATGCTACCAACGAGACGCCCGAACTGATGCCGATGCCGATCTCGCTGGCGCACAAGCTGGCGCAGAAGCTCACCGAGGTGCGCAAGTCCGGCAAACTTCAGTATCTGCGTCCGGACGGCAAGAGCCAGGTCACAGTTGAGTACGACGAAAACGGCAAGCCGCTGCGCATTGACGCCGTGGTGATTTCGACCCAGCACGCTGATATCGGTAACTACCGAACAGCTCCGCGCCGACATCCTCAAGTTGGTCATTCAGTCCACGCTTCCGTGCACTCTGCTCGACGAAAACACCAAGTACCACATCAATCCGACCGGACGCTTCGTGGTCGGCGGACCGATGGGTGACACCGGCTTGACCGGCCGCAAGATCATCGTGGATACCTACGGTGGCATGGGCCGTCACGGTGGTGGTGCGTTCAGCGGCAAGGATGCCACCAAGGTCGATCGCTCAGCCGCCTACATGGCGCGCTACATTGCCAAGAACATCGTCGCCGCCGGACTTGCCGAGCGCGTCGAGGTTCAGCTCGCCTACGCCATCGGCGTCGCCGAGCCGGTCAGCGTGCTGGTGGAAACCTTCGGCACCGGTAAGGTCGACCGCGGTATCCTCGGAGACCTGGTGCGCAAGAACTTCTCGCTGACCCCCAAGGGCATCATCGAGTCGCTCAACCTGCGCCGCCCCATCTTCCAGAAGACCGCTGCGTACGGCCACTTTGGCCGCAACGACCCGGACTTTACCTGGGAGAAGACGGACAAAGCGGAAGCCCTGCGCGAAGGCGCAAAGGCTGCCCAGGCTGCCGCGTCAAAGTAGCTCGAATCAATCTGTTCTTTGCAGACAACGAATGGGCATCGCAATCGCGGTGCCCATTTTTGATGCCATTTTCTTTAGAGGCCAATCGATTTTGTATGGCTTCAACCGCGACGGCGAAGCGAGTATTCTTAGTCGATCATGACCTGCACGCAAAACTGGAAGCCACTGACTCCCGAGACATGGAATGATTTCGAGGTACTCTTCGGTCCGCGCGGCGCGTGCGGCGGATGCTGGTGCATGACGTGGCGGCTATCGCGGGCGGAGTTCAAGGCAAACGAAGGCGAAGGGAATCGCGCGGCGATGCGCGCGCTCGTCGAGCGCGGCCAGCAACCAGGCGTCCTGCTCTATCGAGGACGGGCGCGCCGTGGCCTGGTGTGCGGTTGCGCCACGCGAAGAGTACGTGCGGCTGGGTGCGTCCAAGGTGTGGGCTCCGGTCGATGAAGAGAAAGTTTGGTCGGTGAGTTGTTTCTTCGTGGATAAAAAGGCGCGTGGAAAAGGGCTCTCGGTTGAGGTACTGAAGGCCGCGGTGGAGTTTGCGCAATCCAGGGGCGCAAGAATCATCGAGGGCTATCCGCAGGAGTTGACAGGAGAAACTGCCGCCGGCATTTGTCTGGATGGGCGTGATGCCAACCTTTGAACGCGCGGGATTTCACGAGGTCGCGCGGCGCTCGGCAAAGAAGCCGATCATGCGCACGCTTGCGCAAACCAACGGTTCGCCAACCGGTGCGGAAGAAAGCAAGCAAAGAGCGGGACGAAAAAGTGAAAGCCAAGGCCGCGAAAGACCAGCTGAAAACCAGCATGTTTGCCGACATGCTGCGGCAGGTACGCCGGGTGCCGCGCGGCAAGGTGGCAACCTATGGCGACATCGCTTATGCCGCGGGCTATCCGGGCGCGGCGCGGCAAGTGGCGTGGGCACTGCACGGCGGGAGCGCGGGGCTGCCGTGGCATCGCATTGTGGGCGCGGGCGGAACGATTCTGCTGCCGGGTGAGCAGGGCTTCGAACAGCGTATGCACCTGCAGGCGGAGGGCGTCGGCTTTCTCGGACTCAAGGTGAACATGGCGGCCCACCATCACAGCTTTTTTCCGCCGCAAGCGGCCAAGAAAAAGTCCGCAGTCAAGTCCGCGAAATCGTCGTCTCGAAAGACGAACCATTCACTTTCCAGATAATTTTTCCGGACCCAGGTTGATCAATCGGTCAATCGTTGCGGAACATTGACAAGCTGGTAATCAAAGCCATGAAACGGTTGCCGGAAAAGTAAATCGTTTCGCGGCTCCGACTAAACCAGTTCGACTCCCCACAGATCATGCAGGTGGACGACGCCTTGCAGTTGTTTGCCCTCGCCGACGACCATGAGCGAGGTAATTTTCTTCTGCTCCATCAGGTCGAGCGCCTGGGCGGCGAAGGCATCGGCGGAAATGGTTCGCGGGTTCGCGGTCATGCACTGGCCGGCGGTAAGGTCGAGCACGTCTTTGCCGCGATGTTCGAGCAGGCGGCGCAGGTCACCGTCGCTGATGATGCCGATGAGCGCATCGGCATCGGTGACGGCGGTGATGCCGAGTCCCTTGCGCGACATTTCGTAGATGACCTCGATCATCGGAGTGGATGGGGCGACGCGCGGAATGGCATCGCCGGTGTGCATGAGTTGCGAGACGCGGGCGAGGCGCTTGCCGAGTTTGCCGCCGGGATGAAGGTCGGCAAAGTCTTCGGCGCGGAAGCCGCGGCGCTCGCTGAGAGCGACGGCCAAGGCATCTCCCAGGGCCAGCA
The DNA here is from genome assembly GCA_963779365.1 of uncultured Acidobacteriota bacterium. GTDB lineage: Bacteria > Acidobacteriota > Terriglobia > Terriglobales > Acidobacteriaceae > TOLSYN. The sequence continues at coordinate 5,346 of CAVZYB010000043.1, forward strand.
TGGTGGTGGTGGAGGCCGTGGGGGCGAGGCCGAGCGAACATGCTTCCTTGTGAATCGAGCAGTCGAGCGCGACGTCGGCGGCCTGCGCCAGCGACGAGGGCCCATTGGAGCTTTGCAGCGGGTACGCGGCACGGATGCTGCTCCGGCTGCTGGCGCTCGGCGGACAGAGGCAGTCGCCGGTGAGGGTGATGAGCGGAACGCCAAGGCGCTTGATGGTGGGAAGGAGTTCGAGAATCTCCGCGGTTTCGCCGGAGGCCGAGAGCGCCAGCACAAGGTCGCCGCGCATGACCATGCCGAGATCGCCGTGCAGGGCTTCGGCGGGATGCAGGTAGAGCGCCGGGGTTCCGGTGGAGGCAAAGGTTGCCGCGAGCTTGCGGCCGATGAGTCCGCTCTTGCCCATGCCGGTGACGACGACGCGTCCGGCGCAGCAGAGAATGAGTTCGAGGGCGCGGGAGAAATCCTCAGCCATGGGGCCGGCGATGCGGTCGGCGAGGCGGCGCAGGGCCTCGGCTTCAATGCGAACGACGTTTTCAGCAGTGGTCATAATGGATGAGCGCGGGATTACTCAAAATGCGGGCGCAACGAGGTTGCGATGGCGGCTTCGATTGGCCGACAAAAACGGCTGGCGCACATGAGAGTTACCGCTGGCTATCGTACCATGTAGGCATGGGACGATTCTTGCGGGCTTGGGTGGTGGTCCTGTGCACGACCGCTGGGTTGGCGGCGCAGACGAACGAGGGCGCCAGGTTTCAGCGCTGGAACCAGGAAGTTGGATTCTGGGGCGGCTACTCGCCGGATTCGAACGATCGGGATCGGCCAGACTCTCGACCGGAAGTTCTTCGAGCTGAACGGGCAGTACACGGTGACGATCCTGGCGGGGCGGAAGGTTGCGTTGAAGTGGGTGGCCGAAGTGGTGCCGGTGGCGCTGCTGAATGAGCCGGGCGAATATTATTTCGGAACGAATCATCAGTTGCTGAGCTATCGCGCCGGGGCGACAACCTATGCGGGGGGAGTGACGCCGCTGGGGTTGCAGGTGAACTTCCGCAATGGACATCGGTGGCAGCCGTTCTTCGACGCGCATGGCGGGATGCTGTACTTCACGCGGCAGGAACCGGTGCCGGATTCCTCACAGTTCAACTTTACTTTTAACTTCGGCGCGGGAGTGCAGGTCTTCGCCGGGAAGCGCTCATCGCTGCTGGTGGGGTATAAGTACCACCACATCTCGAATAACAACACCGCGCCGCAGAATCCGGGAGTGGACAGTAGTGAGGTTTATGCGGGGTATCTGTGGAAGTGGAAGTAGCTAGTGCACAGGGTTATCGCTCCGCAGGATGCATTGGCGGAAAGAATCGATCGCTGGTTGGAGAAGCTTGCGGCCGCCCAGGAAACTGAGCCGTGCGGGATCCCTTCGCTGCGCTCAGGATGACACCTCTCAATATGAGAACGCGTCGCAGCATCTGGCATACCGACAAGTGATCGAGCAAAAGTGAAGGCAGGTCAAAAAAAAAGGCAAGGACCAACTACCCCACGTTAGCCAACAGCATGCGAACATGGGGCACCCGAACATTCATGCCGTTTAGGGTGCGAGGGCGCGGCGGATGGCCTGGAGCTGCTGGAGAAGCAGTTTGAGGCCGTCGAGCGGGA
>CAVZYB010000044.1:0-49362 GCA_963779365.1 uncultured Acidobacteriota bacterium
TAAAGTTTCTTGTCGCACTTATCTGCGCAATCTCAGAGTGGCTTGAAAGGAAAATATTATGCGCAAGAAGATTACGGTGGTTGGAGCAGGAAAGTGGGCGCAACCGCAGCTCATTGGCTAGCCTCGAAGGAACTCGCCGATGTAGTCCTGATCGACATCATGGAGGGAGTTCCCAAGGAAAAGGTCTGGATCTGCTGCAGGCCAGGCCGGTGGAAAAGCGCGACATCACGATCACCGGCACCAACGACTATGCCGACACGGCAAACTCCGACATCGTTATGATCACCGCGGGAATTCCGCGCAAGCCGGGAATGAGCCGCGACGACCTGCTGCATACCAATTACGAGATCATGCAGGACGTGGTGAGCAAGGTGGTGAAGTATCGCCAACTGCATCATCATCGTGGTCAGCAATCCGCTGGACGCAATGGCGCAGGCTGCCTTCAAGCTGAGCGGCTTCCCGCGAATCGCGTGATCGGCATGGCCGGGCGTGCTGGATTCGGCGCGCTTCCGCACGATTCATCGCGCAGGAACTCAATGTCAGCGTGGAGAACGTCACCGCATTCGTGCTGGGCGGCCACGGCGACACGATGGTTCCGCTGGCGCGCTACTCCACGGTCGCCGGAATTCCGATCACGGAATTGATGAGCCCGCGAAGCTGGAAGGCGCTGGTGAGCGCACCCGCAATGGCGGCGCCGAGATCGTGAAGTACTTGAAGACCGGAAGCGCCTACTATGCGCCGTCGGCGTCGGCGGTGGAAATGGCGGAAGCGATCCTGAAGGACAAGAAGAAGATGCTGCCTTGCGCTGTGCACCTGGAAGGCGAGTACGGGATCAACGGCCTGTTTGTCGGCGTGCCCGTGAAACTTGGGCGCCAACGGACTGGAACAGATTATCGAGATCAAACTGACGGCGGATGAACAGGCTGCGCTGAACAAGAGCGCCGCTTCCGTGAAGGAATTGATCACCGTGATCGGTCTGTAGATGCCGAAGGTTTGCAATGAAGCACAAACCCCGAGGCCTGGCCCCGGGGTTTGTTTTTGCCAGCTGGATCGCGCAAAGCTAGACGCGCTCGATGATGATGCTCTCAAGCATAACGTCGCTCTTCGGACGGTCCTGCTGATTGCGAGGAAGAGTGCTGATTTTGTCGGAGATATCCTGCCCCTCGACGACTTCGCCGAAGATGGTGTGGTTGCCGGTAAGCCATGGCGTGGGCGGCAACGGTGATGAAGAACTGCGAGCCATTCGTGTTGGGTCCGGCGTTGGCCATGGCAAGCTTGCCGGGCGCATCGAACTTGAAGGGCGAGCCCTTGGTTTCATCCTCGAACTTGTAGCCCGGTCCGCCCATACCGGTGCCGCTGGGATCGCCGCGCCTGAATCATGAAGTCGGGAATGACGCGATGAAAGACCGTTCCGTTGTAAAGCGGACCAGGGCCTTTCTTGCCGCTCACGCTGTCCTTCCATTCGCGCTTGCCCTCGGCAAGCTCCACGAAATTTGCAACCGTCTTGGGTGCTTCCTTCTCGAAGAGGCGGCAGACGATGGTGCCCTGATTGGTGAGAAGCGTGGCGTATAAACCCGGTGTACGTTCGGCCATGCTGGCTCCTTGCTGGGAAATTACTGACTAGTCAGACTAACAGAATTTGTTTGCTGCTTCGAGTGCATGCTGAGCAGGCGATCCGCGCATTTCTGAGCTGTGAACGCACGGTCTTCCTCAGCGGAGCTTTGGCCGTGCCTCCTTCATCAATTTTGATGTGTTTGATGACGATGGGGGTATTCGGCTTATCGTTGGCGTTGCGCGGCTGGCGAGCGATCTTCTTGACCAGTTCCACGCTGGCGGCATCGCACTGGCCGAAGATGGTGTAGTTGCCGTTCAGGGACGGATATGGCCACCTCGGTGATGAAGAACTGCGAGCCGTTGGTATCCGGCCCGGCGTTGGCGTAGGCAAGACGTCCGGGCTGATCGAACCGAGGTCGGGCAAGGTCTCATTCTTGAACTGGAAGCCGACATCGCCCGCGCCGGTGCCGGCGGGATCGCCGCCCTGAATCATGAAATCCGGAATGACGCGATGGAAGGTCGTGCCGTCATAGAGCGGCACGCCGTGCTTCTTCTGGCCGGTTTTGGGATCTGTCCAGTCTTTGGTGCCTTTGGCCAGACCGATGAAGTTCGCGGTGCCGATGGGCGCGGCCTTGGGAAAGAGTACACAATTCAGATCGCCCATGCTGGTCTGAATGATGGCTACGGGCTGCTCCTTGGTGCCCTGTTGCGCGGTTTGTGCGCTGGCGCTCAAGGCCAGCATCAGCAGGCTGGTTGCGATCAACAGTTTGCGCATAGTTCGGGTTCCTCCGAGTACGGATATGCTAGTCGATTGCGGAATCGCGGCATTAGGCAAGAGGAATCGCGATGCAGTGGATTCCATCTTGTCTCCCGTCGATCAGATTATACCGAAGCGCGGGCCGCGCCATGGAGTAGGCAAAAGGAAAACGCCCGGGCGAAGAGTCCGGGCGTTTGAGATAACAGTTGGCTCTAATTAGCGATTGGCCCGAAACTCTTCGGGAGCACCGCGATACTCGTCATAACGGTTGCTGACCATGATGTGGTAGCAGGCCTGGCGGCGTTCCTCGGCGGCTTCCACCAATCCAAGCTGCTGCAGTTTGAACACGTATTGGTCGATCCAGGCGCGCTCCTTGCGCGACATTGGACTCTTGCCGATATCGACCGTAAGGCCGGCCAGATGCGAGGAGGCGGTGTCGCCGTCAATCGGCGCGGCGTTGTGGTTCGAGCGCTGCAGACGGGCCTGCTGGTCCACGGTGCGGACGGCGGAGGTCACCTGAATCGGCTGATGAAACTGGGCGTAAAAAGCCTGGCTCAGATCTTCCAGAAATGCGCGGGTCCAGGGACGGCAGAAGCGCCGGTTGAGTTCGAGATTCGAGGCAATCTGCAACGCCTTGAATCGTGCAGACTGACCAGTTCGCCGCGCAATTCAAGCTCTTCGAGCTGCTGGTCATCATTGATGCGGGTGAGTTTGAGGCGGTCGATCTCTTCGTTTTGCCGCAGCAGGGAATCATGCGAGCCGCGCAGCACCGGATTCCAATGCGCAACGCGGACATGAGCGTGGCGAAGCGGACGCCGCGGGGTGCGGTAGGGAGAACGAATGCTGGCGCCCGAGGCAAAGACGATGGCCAGAGCAAAAACGAAGATGAGGGTGGCAGAGATTCGGCGCATCATGAGCGAACCGGTGTAACTCCTGCAAGGTATGATGACTGTACTCGACCTCCAGTGTAACCCAGCGCCTCTGATTTTCTTCTCAGGTAAATTGCGCAGAGTTCGATGGGTTCGCCGGATTTCGGAAGCCGAAACATGCCGGAATACAGATCAGCGATCCTGCGCGAGAACAGAAACTGCGCGCAAATGCCGAGGTAGCTTGCTCGTACGCCGCATCGGCGCTAACCTGACCGATGTTTGACCGACGTACTAGAGTGCGGAAGAAGTCGAGGATCGCCTTCTTCATCACCTCGCCGCCCACGTCACTGATGGACTTGGTGAGCGGAATATCTTTGGGGCAGACCTCGACGCAGTTCTGCGCGTAGCCGCATTCCTGAATTCCGCCGTCGCCCATCAGTGCCTGCAAGCGCTCATCCTTCAGCACCTTGCCGGTCGGATGCATGTTGAACAGCCGGGCCTGGGCAATGGTGGCCGCGCCGACAAATCCGGTGCTCTCGTTGAACTGCGGACAGGCTTCCATGCAGCAGCAGCAACTCATGCATTGCGAGAGCTGGTAGGCCTGCTCCTGCACCTGGGGCAGCATCCTCGGGCCATCGCCGAGGGCGTAGGTTCCGTCGATGGGAACCCAGGCCTTGACGGCCTTCAGGTTCTCGAAGAGCACGGAGCGATCGACCTGGAGGTCGCGAATGACCGGGAACTTGGAAAACGGCTCGATGGTGAGCGGCTGTTCCAGATTATCCACCAGCGCGGAGCAGGCCATGCGCGCCTTGCCGTTGATCAGCATGGCGCAGGAGCCGCAGACTTCCTCCAGGCAATTGGAGTCGTAGTTGATGGGAGTTGTCGGCTTGCCGTCGCGCGTCACCGGATTGACCGCGATCTCCATGAACAACGAGATCACGTTCATGCCAGGCCTCCATGCCAGCTCGAATTCCTCCCAGTAGGGTTCGCTGGTGGGAGTTGCCTGGCGCTTGATCTTGAAAAGTACGCTCTTATTCGCCATGAGTTTCTAAACCTTTTCGCCTTCCGCCTCCGAGGAAGCGGAAGGCCGGGATCTCGTTTCTACTTGGTGTCATAACGGCGTGGACGCGGCTGGATCAGCGAAATATCCACCGGTTCCCACTCGAAGCGCGGCTCGTCGGCATCGGGCGCGAAGAACGCCTTGGTGGTCTTCAGGAAGTTCGCGTCGTCGCGCTCGGGGAAGTCCGGCTTATAGTGCGATCCGCGCGATTCATCGCGCAGGAATGCGCCCTGGGTAATGACGCGCGCCAGCTGCAGCATGTTGTAGAGCTGCCGGGTAAAGAGGAAAGACTGATTGGACCACATCGATTTGTCACTCAGATTGACATTGCGGTAGCGCTCCAGCAGCTCGACCAGCTTGGCGTCGGTCTCCTGCAGCTTGTCGTTGTAGCGCGTCACGGTGACATTGCGCGACATCATGTCGCCCAATTCACGCCAGAGCTTGAACGGATTCTCCGTGCCCTGGATTGTTGAGCAGCAGGTTGTTGGCCTCGATCTGCCGCTTCTTCTCGTTCTCGAAGGATGAGGCAAGGTTTTCCGGAGCAGCCGCGAGGCTGCCGGCGTACTTCACCGCGTGCGGACCGGCGATGAATCCGGCATAGATGCAGCTCAGCAGGGAATTGGCGCCCAGGCGATTGGCTCCGTGGATCGAGTAGTCGCATTCGCCGATGGCGTAGAGGCCCTGGATGTTGGTCATCTGATCGTTATCGACCCAGAGTCCGCCCATGGTGTAGTGCATTCCCGGGAAGATCTTCATCGGAACTTCGTGCGGGTCGTCGCCGACAAACTTCTCGTAAATATCCAGAATTCCGCCCAGCTTGCGGTCGAGGGTGGCGCGATCGATATGGGAGAGGTCCAGGTAGACCATCGGCTGTCCCTGGATGCCGAGGCCGAGCTCGTGAACCACCTTGTGGATGGCGCGGGTCGCGATGTCGCGCGGCACCAGGTTTCCGTATTTGGGATACCAGTCCTCGAGGAAGTACCAGCGATCGGCCTCTGGAACCTGCTTTCCGGGGCGGGTCTCGTTCGGGTTCTTGGGAACCCAGACGCGGCCGCCTTCGCCGCGGGCCGACTCGGACATCAGGCGGAGCTTGTCTTCGCCGGGAATGCAGGTGGGGTGCACCTGGATCATTTCGCCGTTGCCGTAGGCTGCGCCCTGCTGATAGAGCGCGCCCTGCGCGGAGCCGGTGCAGACCACGGAGTTGGTGGACTTGCCGAAGATTGCGCCCACTCCGCCGGTGGCCATAATGACGGCGTCAGCCGGGAAGGTCGCGACCTCCATCGAGCGCAGGTCCATGGCGCAGATGCCACGGCAGACGCGCTGCGAATCGAGCACTGCGGAGAGAAACTCCCAGTACTCGTACTTGTTTACCTTGCCCTCGGATTCGAAGCGGCGCACCTGCTCGTCGAGCGCGTAGAGAAGCTGCTGGCCGGTGGTAGCTCCGGCGAAAGCCGTGCGATTGAAGAGCGTGCCGCCGAAGCGGCGGAAGTCGAGCAGCCCTTCCGGGGTGCGGTTGAAGGGAACGCCCATGCGGTCGAGCAGGTCGATGATGCCGGGGCCCATCTCGCACATCGGCCTTGACCGGGGCTTGGTTGGCCAGGAAGTCGCCGCCATACACCGTGTCATCGAAATGAGCCCAGGTGGAGTCGCCCTCGCCCTTCAGGTTCTTGGCCGAGTTGATGCCGCCCTGCGCGCACACCGAGTGCGAGCGCTTCACCGGCACGATGGAAAACAGATCGACGTGAGCGCCCAATTCCGCAACTTTGATTGCGGCGGAGAGGCCCGCGAGTCCACCGCCGACGATGATGATTCTTGGAGTCGTTGTTGCCATAAATTCTCTTTCGGCCTGGCCTATCTTGCCTGGCTGCTGGGAATAGCATGAGGAATCATTCGGCTCTGTTCCGCGGGAGATGCGCTCTCGGCTGGCTGGTCCCACTCTGGATTACGCTGCTGCGTGGGAAACTTGGCTACGAAGGCATAGATCGTAAACAGTCCCACGAGCATGAGCAGGACTGAAAGCGCGATGCCGGCGGTCTGCGCACGCTTCTGCGCCTTGGCGCCGGTCACGATGCCCCACTTGGCGGCGAAGAGGAAGAGTCCGTAGCCAAAATGCCAGGAAGCAGCCAACACGCCCACCACATAGAAGCCTAGCGCCAGGGGATGCGAGAGTTCGTGCTGCACCTTCCAGAACGACGCGTCATAGTGATCCACCAGGTGCACCCCGGCAAAGCGCATGTACCAGAGGTGATAGGTCACATAGGCAAAGACGAGAAGTCCGGTATAGCGCTGGACCGTGTAATACCAGTTACCCGCCCAGGGATAGTCGATGACATTATTTTCGCCGCGCCACCAGATATAGATCCCGTACAGGGCATGGAATGCCAGCGGAATGAAAATGCCGAAAATTTCCAGGCCCAGGCGGAAGGGAAGACCGGTGAGGAACTTTACCTGCGCGTTGTAGGCAGCAACGCCGTTGATCGCTTCCGCATTCGAGATGAAATGCTCGAGCAGAAACAATCCCACTGGAACAATGCCGGTCAGGGAATGGAGACGACGCCAAAGGAAGGAGTTTCCAGTGCCCGCACGCAGGGGCGCGACGCCCTTGGGCAGGGTGTTACTGGTAGATTGAGCGGAAGAGGCCACATTGTCTCCTTGAACCCCGAGGGTGACAAGAACTAGCAATATGTAGTTTCGTGCAGAGTATGAGTCAAATGCGCAAAACGGAGGGCGGACGAGCAGGGAACGCAGGCAGGGTTTCCCGGAACGCGCTAGAATAATGGTTCGCTCCACAGCTTTTGTGCGCGCCGATTTGTCGCGCCCTGACTGTGTAGTTAAGCTCAACCGAAAGTTTTTTGCAGGGAGATATCAGCAATGTCAGACACCAATGGCAACGGGCTGCGACTGAAAATAGGTCTGGCGGAGATGCTCAAGGGCGGCGTCATCATGGATGTGATGAGCGCGCAACAGGCGGAGATCGCCGAGAAAGCCGGCGCAGTTGCCGTAATGGCCCTGGAACGCGTTCCGGCGATGATTCGTGCCGAGGGCGGCGTGGCGCGCATGGCCTCGCCCAAGGTCATCAAGGAAGTCATGGCCACGGTAAACATCCCGGTGATGGCCAAGTGCCGCATTGGCCACTTTGCCGAAGCCCAGATTTTGCAGGAACTCGGCGTCGATTATATCGACGAGTCCGAGGTGCTGACTCCGGCGGATGAAGAGCATCACGTCGATAAGCACGCCTTCAAGACACCTTTTGTCTGCGGCGCCCGCAACCTGGGCGAAGCCCTGCGCCGGATCGCCGAGGGCGCATGCATGATTCGCACCAAGGGCGAGGCCGGTACCGGGGATGTGATTCACGCCGTGAAGCACATGCGGCAGATCGTTAAAGAGATGCTGCAACTCACGGTGATGAGCGAACAGGAGCTCTACCTGGCGGCCAAGACGCATCAGGCGCCGTACGAGCTGGTTCGCATGGTGGCCAAGGCCGGCAAACTGCCGGTGCCGAACTTCAGCGCGGGCGGAATCGCCACCCCGGCCGACGCTTCGCTGGTGATGCAACTGGGAGCCGAAGCGGTGTTCGTCGGCAGCGGAATCTTCATGAAGGGCGGCGCAACTCCGCTCGATCTGAGTATCCCGAAGGAGCGCGAAGAGGCAGAGTCGCGCGCCAAGGCGATCGTGATTGCGACCACGCATTACAAGGACCCCAAGGTTCTGGCTGAGGTCAGCGAGCAGATGACCGGCTCGATGAAGGGGCTGGCGATCTCGGGAATTGCCGAGGCGGATTTGCTGCAAACCCGCGGCTGGTAATTGTCTGGTATTACAAGAGGCGCAACTTACAGGCTCTGCGTACCCACTGGTTCGCCTCTTTTGCTGTAGCCTTCCTCGTGCAGCCTGCAGAATTGATCTAAAATTAATACAGTGAAGATGAAGATAGGAATTCTCGCCCTACAGGGCGACTTTGATGCCCATGCCAGACGCCTGGCTGAACTCGGCGCGGAGCCGGTGCTGGTGCGCAAGACGGAGCAGCTCGACGAGATTGACGGCCTCATCATTCCGGGCGGCGAATCGTCTGTCTTTCTGAATTTGCTGGGCGAGAGAGGCTTCAAGAAGCTCTCGGAATTTGTTCTCGCCAAGCCAACTTTTGGGACCTGCGCGGGCTGCATCCTGCTGGCGCGCGAGGTGGAGAACCCCGCACAAAAAGGCGTGGGCGCGCTGGATATCACGGTGCGGCGCAATGCCTACGGCCGCCAGATCGACTCGGCGATTCTGGAGGGAGCGAGCAAACTCGAAGGCGGCCCGCTGGAGCAGGTGTACATTCGCGCGCCGCGCATCGAACGCGTCGGCCCCGAGGTCGAGGTGCTGGCCGAGCGCGACGGCTATCCCGTACTCATCCGGCAGGGCAAGCTGCTGGCCGCAACATTTCATCCCGAACTGAGTGAGGACACGCGGGTTCATGCGGAGTTTCTGAGGCTGGTGGCGCAAGATAAGTAGCAGACGGCGCGTACTGCACCCCATGGTGCTGATCTGCGCGGTACATGTTGCGGAGGAACAAGGCATGACGCACAAGATAGCGGGCTTTGAGGCGTTTGTGCCCCTGCAACTTGTACCAGCCTTTGCACTTGTTTGCTAAACATGGTAGTTTGAAGTGGTTACAACATCGAAAACAGTAGAAGCAGGAGCGCGTCAGTTCCCAGTGTTAGCACGAGAGCAGAAAACCAACATCATCGAGAAGTACAAGACCCACACCTCCGACACCGGCAGCCCTGAAGTACAGATTGCCCTTCTCAGCGAGCGCATCGGCCAGTTGACCGAGCACTTCCGTACGCACAAGAAGGACCACGCTTCGCGTCGCGGTCTTCTGATGATGGTCAGCAGGCGTCGTAGCTTGCTCGACTATCTGAAGAAGTACGACACCGAGCGCTACAAGGCTGTAATTCTGAAGGTGGGTATCCGCAAGTAAACGTCCGCCGGAGGCAGGCATTGCGCCTGTCTCCCGTGTATTCCGCTGGCGTCGCTCCGCAAAGGGCTGCGCCAGCGTACTCCCAAACTGTCGCAGCGCCGGCATTGGCCATGCTGCTTGGGAGTGCCAGCGAAACTCGTTGCGGCTGGAACTGTTCCTGTTCGCATTCTTAACTGCGGCTTGTCGCGTACTGCTCGCGCTTGCTGTGGTGGAGTGCTCCTATCGTGGACGCGCCCCCTGGCGAAAGGGAATTCATGAAACAAGAAACAAGCGTTACACTCTCCGGCGGTAAAACCATTTCATTTGAGACCGGTCACTGGGCCAAACAGGCTCACGGATCAGCGGTTGTTCGCATTGGCGAAACCGTTGTTCTCGCAACCGCCTGCGCCAACGCCGAGCCCCGCGTCGGCATCGATTTCTTTCCCGCTTACCGTTGACTATCGCGAATACACCTACGCCGGAGGCCGCATTCCCGGCGGCTTCATCAAGCGCGAAGGACGGATGAGCGAGCGCGAAATTCTGACCAGCCGTCAGATTGACCGTCCCATCCGTCCGCTGTTCCCCGAAGGCTTCCGCTCCGAGACCCAGGTCATCGCGTTCGTGCTTTCGGCCGATACCGAAAACGACCCGGACGTTGCCGGAATCAACGGCGCGTCGGTTGCGCTGACGCACTCTCCGATATTCCGTTTGCCGGTCCGATTGGCGCGGTGCGCGTCGGCCTGGTCAACGACGAATTCGTCATCAACCCCACCTACGAGCGAGCAGCGCGAAAGCAAGGTCAACATCATGGTCGTCGGCACCGCCGAAGGCATCGTGATGATTGAAGCCGGCGCCAGCGAGGTGGAAGAAGACCGCGTGGTGGACGCGATCGAGTTCGGCCATGGCGAGATCAAGAAGATCTGCGCCACCATCAGCGAGTTTGCGCAGAAGGTCGGACGCGCCGAAGCGTGCGTTCGAAGCTCCGGTGATCGACCAGGAATACCTCAACGCGCTGCGCGCCAAGGTTGGCGAAGCGCTGGCCGATGCGGTCAACACCGAAAAGTACACCAAGATCGACAGCTACTCGAAGATCAAGGCGCTGAAGGACAGCGTGAAGGCTGAGATTCCCGAGGATCAAGCCGGAAGAGCGCACCAAGGCCGGAAAGTACTTCGACATGCTTCGCGAGCTGGTTTTCCGCGAGGAAGTCACCAAGAATCGCCGCCGTCCCGATGGCCGCGCCTTCGATCAGATTCGCGCCATCTGGAGCGAAGTTGGCGTTCTGCCGCGCACTCACGGCTCGGCGGTGTTCACCCGCGGCGAAACCCAGGCGCTGGTCACCACCACGCTTGGCACCAGCGATGATAAGCAGCGTCTGGAACGCTTCGAAGGCGAGACCAAGAAGCGCTTCATGCTGCACTACAACTTCCCGCCGTTCTCGGTGGGAGAGGTTGGCTTCCTGCGTGGCGCCGGACGCCGCGAAATCGGCCACGGCGCACTGGCCGAGCGCGCGCTTACTGCGGTGCTGCCCAGCGAAGATGACTTCCCCTACGCGATGCGCGTGGTCAGCGACATTCTGGAGTCCAACGGTTCCTCGTCGATGGCTACCGTTTGCGGCGGTTCGCTCAGCCTGATGGATGCCGGCGTGCCTCTGCGCGCTCCGGTTGCCGGAGTTGCGATGGGCCTGGTGAAGGAAGGCGAAGATTACGCCATCCTGACCGACATTGCGGGCGCGGAAGATCATTACGGCGACATGGACTTCAAGGTTGCCGGAACCCGCGAAGGCATTACCGCGCTGCAGATGGACATCAAGATCGGGGGCATTACTCCGCAGATCATGCGCGAAGCACTGGCGCAGGCCAAGCGTGGACGCATTTTCATCCTCGACAAGATGGATGAGTCGATCACCTCCGGCCGCGAAAATGTCAGCACCCACGCTCCGCGCTTCTACACCGTGATGATTCCGACCGACAAGATCCGCGAACTGATTGGACCGGGCGGCAAGGTAATCCGCGGCATCGTGGAAGCGACCGGCGTAAAGATCGACGTGGAGGACAACGGTCAGGTTCGCGTTTCTTCCAGCGACGCGGCAGCCGCAGAAAAGGCTCTGCAGATGATCGGCGACATTACGGCCGTGCCGGAAATTGGCAGGACGTATCTGGGCACCGTGACCCGCCTGGCGGAGTTCGGCGCATTCGTCGAAATCATTCCCGGCACCGACGGTCTGCTGCACATCAGCGAAGTTGCCGAGCACCGCATCAAGGACATCAAGGACGAGCTGAAGGAAGGCGACCAGGTTCTGGTCAAGGTTCTTTCGGTCGAAGGCAACCGCATCAAGCTGTCGCGCAAGGCGATTCTGAAGGAGCAGCGCGCGAAGATGGAAGCTCGAGGGCGGCGTAGTTGCCCGTGGCCGCCGAAGCAGCTCCTGCGTTCTGCCGCACGGCTCTGGAACGCTCGCTGGAAGGCTCGGCAGCGACCTTTGAAGGCGGCTTCGAAGACGGAGACGACGATGGTGAGGACCCGAACTTCAATCGTGACGACACGCCGAACGAGGCTCCCACGCACGACATCGTCGTCCTGCGGGTGCAGGCGCTGGGTGCTGGCGCAGGAGATCCCCGCCGCCGCCGTCGTCGCGGTCCTCGCGGTCCGCGCGGCCCTCGTCAGTAGTTTGAACGCTTAGCCGGAAGGCCACGGTTTACGCCGTGGCCTTTTGCTTTTGGCAGCGCTGCTTCCCGGTGTTACAATTCTGCGGGATTATCGGTTGCGGAGCGACATGCACGATTCATTGCCATTCCTGGACAAAACTCTGCAGGCTTCGGCGGCCATCACGGCTGGCCAATGGTGCTGCAGCGTCTGATTGTGGCCGCGGCTCTGGGCGGTGCGATCGGCCTGGAGCGCCAGATGAAGCATCGCCCCGCCGGACTGCGCACCAATATGTTCATGTGCTTCGGCTCGGCATTGTTCACCATGCTCTCCGCGTTGCTGGCCGGCAGCGGATCAGGATCCAGACGCGGATTGCGGCCCAGATCATCGCGGGCATCGGTTTCATCGGCGCGGGCTCGATTCTGCACTCGCGCGAAGGCGTGCAGGGAGTGACGACGGCGGCCACGATCTTTGTTGTGGCTGCGATTGGCATGTGTGCCGGAGCCGGATTGATATTTCCGGCGGCGCTGGCTACGGTGCTTGTGATCTTCGGACTTCTGATTCTCGGCGTATTGGAGCAGCATGTTTTCGTGCGCCCATATTCCGCGGCGTATCAGGCGGAGGCGGCGAGCACCGCTGAGCTCTACATCGTTCTTGGATCGTGCGCACGCGGACAAGCGAAGCAGAGTTATCGAATTGAGGCTTACAACTCAGCCGGAGACGGCTCAGCGTGGATTTCACATTGGAGGCGCAGACGGAGACTCACAGGAGCTGCAGACAGAGTTGCGCGCTGCGTTCGATACCCGCAAAATCATCTCTTTCAGTTCCAGCGAACAGGAGTAAGCATTGTCACAAATATCCCGCATTCCGTTCGTCAAGGCCAGCGCCTATGGCAACGACTTTCTTATCATTCGCAAAGAGTTTCAGGGAGTCTACGCTCCGGCGCTGACGCGCGCGCTGTGCGACCGCCACAACGGGGTTGGCGCCGACGGCGTGGAGTGGTTGAGCGACGAGAGCGGCCATGCGGCGCGCATTCACCTGATCAATGCGGATGGCTCGTTCGCCGAACTTTCCGGCAATGGCACGCGCTGCGTTGCCGCGCACCTGGTGGCCATCCGGCGGAGCGGAGGATCTGCTGATTGCAACCGACGCGGGCTCGAAGCGCTGCCAGCTTACCGGACGCAGCGGAAACCGCTTCGATTTTCTGACCGACATGGGCGCGCCAGTGGTGGACGAGCCCTTCGAAATCGACCTGGGCCACGTTCGCTACACCGGCGTTCCGGTCTCGATGGGCAATCCGCATTTTGTCATCTTTGTTACGGAGTTTCCGGCGAACTGGCAGAAGGATTCGCAGCTGATTCAGGCTCGCACGGAGTTGTTCCCGGAGGGAATCAACGTCGAATGGGTGCAGTTTAAGCGGGCTGCCTGACATTATGATTCGCATCTATGAACGCGGCGCGGGCGAGACGCAATCGTCGGGAACGGGAACCTCGGCCTCGGCTGCTGCCGCCATCGCGATCGCGGCAGTGCGCGGAGAAGTTGACCGTGGTTGCGCCCGGCGGCGTGCAGCGGGTGCAGTGGAAGCCGGGCACTTCGCTGATGCTGGAAGGCTCGGCCAGCCTGATCTGCAACGGAGAATTCTTCGTCTAGCGGTTTTCGTTTAACATCGAACGATGGATCAGAGCTTCAGTTCGGCAAGCGTCCCCGAGCCTTGGGGCGCGCAGAGCACGGTTGGCGTGGTCAGCCTGGCCAGTTGCGTGGAAGCTTCCGCGCTGCAGGCGGGCTGCGACGCGTTGCGCACGCTGAGCGGGTGGCAGGTCGAGACCTCGCCGGTTGCGTTGCAGCGCGAGGGTGATTTCGCGGGAAGTCCGGCGGCGCGCGCGGCAGCTCTGATGGAGATGTGGCGGCGTGACGACGTGGATGCGATTGTCTGCGCGCGCGGCGGCTACGGCTCGAATTACCTGTTGCCGCTGCTCGACTTCGAGGCCATGGCGGCGACTCCGAAAGTCTTCGTCGGATACAGCGACAACACCTCGTTGCTGCTGGCGCTCGACCGGGCCGGCATCGTCTCGTTCCACGGTCCGATGGTGGCGAGCGACTTCGCCAACGGGCAGTGCGGACGAGGATTCATTTCGCGCCGCGCTCGGCGGAGATGCGCTGGATCTTCGGTTTCGCAGCCGATTCGAATGTGCAATCGCTGGGTGCGGGAGAGGCGCGCGGCTCGATCATCGGAGGCTGTCTTTCGGTGGTGGTGACCTCGCTTGGAACGCCGTGGGAGATCGAAACCGCGGGCAGAATTCTGTTTCTGGAAGATGTGAATGAGAAGCCGTTTCGCATCGACCGCATGTTGATGCACCTGCTGCTGGCGGGGAAGTTTCGCGGAGTTCGCGGAATCATCTTCGGCGCAATGCTTGGCTGCTCTCCTGCCTCTGATGCAGAGGAGACGCTTGCCGCAGATGATCCGCCGCATTCTCGGCGGGCTTGGCGTTCCGATGGTTTTCGGATTTCCCTCGGGGCACGTTGAAGCCGGAAACATCACGTTGCCTTTCGGGGTTCCGGCCGTGCTGCACAGTTCCGAGGCGGGCGTGCGCCTGCGGGTGGAGCCCGCGACGTTAATCGAAGCCTCGTAAAAGCCGACTGAATCGCGGATTTCAAATCCATAAGGAATCGTTCGCATTGATGAAGGCTCGTAGTATTCATCTGATCGGAATCTGCGGTACGGCCATGGCCTCGCTGGCAGGGATGTTGAAGGCGCGGGGACTGGATGTGCGCGGCTCGGACAGCGCCGCGTATCCGCCGATGTCCACCTTTCTGGATTCGCTCGGCATTCCTGTCTTGCAGCCCTTCAGCGAGCAGAATCTGATTCCTGCGCCCGATCTGGTGGTGGTCGGCAATGCCATCTCGCGCGGCAATCCTGAGCTTGAGTACCTGCTCGATCAGCGCCTTCCGTTTGTCTCCATGCCGGAGGTGATGCATCAGGAATTCATTCGCGGGCACAACTCGCTGGTGATTGCCGGAACCCACGGAAAGACCACGACGACCAGCATGGCGGCGTGGATCTTTGAGTATGCGGGACGCAATCCGTCGTTTCTGGTGGGAGGCATTGCGGAAAACTTCGGCTCCAGCTTTGCCGTGACCGATGGCAAGGAATTCATCATCGAAGGCGATGAGTACGACACGGCGTTCTTCGACAAGGGACCGAAATTTCTGCATTACTTTCCGGATTCGGTGATTCTCACCTCGGTTGAATTCGACCACGCCGATATTTATCGCGATCTGGATGCGGTGAAGTTTGCGTTCAAGCGGCTGGTAAATCTGGTTCCGCGCCGTGGGCGAATTATTGCCTGGGACGGCAGCGAGAATGTCACCGAGTGTGTGGAGCGAGCCTTCTGTCCGGTGGAGCGCTACGGCTTTCATCCCGATTCCTTCTGGCGTATTGAGAATGTGCGAGTACGGAAGCTACGAGCACGCGCTGGACGGTGTCTCGCTGGCGGCAGCATTTTGCGGAGTTCGAATTCGCGCTGGCGGGCGAGTACAACGTGCTGAACGCCACGGCTGCGGCGGCGCTGGCGCACTGCCTACGGGATTCCGCCGGAGACCATTGCGAAGGCGCTGCGAGGATTTCTCTCGGTGAAGCGCCGCCTGGAAGTGCGCGCCGAAATCGGCGGCATCACCATCATCGACGACTTCGCCCATCATCCCACGGCGATTCGCGCCACCCTGGGCGCGCTGCGCAAGCGCTACGCCGGACGCCGCCTCTGGGCGATTCTGGAGCCGCGCTCCAATACGCTTCGGCGCAATGTCTTTCAGCACGAACTGGTGGAGAGCCTGGCGCTGGCGGATCAGGTGGTGATCGCCAGCGTCTTCTTCAAGACCACCGACGCACTCAAGCCGGAGGAGCGGCTGGATGTGGACAGCGTGGTCGGCGAACTCAGCGCGCGTGGGGTTGCGGCGCGGCAGTTCCCCGATGTTGCGGCGATCATCAGCAGCATCGTCCCGGAACTTACGTCGGGAGACGTGGTGGCGATTCTTTCCAATGGCGGCTTCGGCGGAATTTATGAGAAGCTTCCGGCAGCGCTCCAACTCCGTCCAAGGTGAGCATGCGTAAATTGAATCGTTGGCTGCTGATGGCGGGGATTGATTTTTCTCGGCCGGCACATTGGCGGCGCAGCCAGTCTGCGTTCTGGTGTCCGGCTGAAGGCGTGTCCTATGGCGTCTCGCTCAAGCACGCCGCGGAGCACATTGTGCACGTGGATGCGGTGACCCATCAACCGGCGAAGGAGTTTCAACTTCCGGTGTGGAATGCGCTGTATGAGATCCGCGATTTTGCGGTCAACGTGAACCACGTAAAAGTGTACGAGGGCGTGCCGGAGTGGCTGTGCGACCGCTGCGATACCCTGGATGGACGCGCCGAAAAGAGCGACAAAACTACCTGGAGCATTGTCCACCTCCGGCGATCACCCTTGCGTTACTTTCAGCTACGACATGATGGCGAATGACCCGGGGCCGTTCGGCTCCAGCCTCGATGCGCAACATGGATTTTTCAACTGGGCGGAGCTTCTTGTCTATCGCCCGGATCAGCGCAATGCACCGGTCTCCGTGCGCATACTGGACGCTCCCAGCGGATGGAGGATGCGCGACGGCGGAGTCTTTGGAGCGCGCGGCGCCGAGGAGATGGCGGACGCTTCGGCGACGGCGCCCACTTACGATCGTCTGGTTGATTCGCCGGCGGTCTTCGGCAAGCTGTACGAAGTAGCGTTTGAGCAGGATGGCGCGACCTATCACGTGGTCGTGGATTCGCCCGACGTCGATCTGCAGGCGTTGCAATCCATGTTGCGAAAGATCACTGCGGCCGGTGTGGACTGGATGCAGGATCGTCCGTACGAAGAGTACACATTCTTATTTCTGGCAGCGCATGGCACCGGCAGCGGAGGCATGGAGCACGCCTATTCCACCGCGATCGACGTGAGTCCGGAGCGCTTGAAACAGGATGTGCTGAGCGCCTCCGGAGTTTCGGCGCATGAGTTCTTTCATCTCTGGAACGTCAAGCGCATCCGTCCGCAATCGCTCGAACCGATCGACTACACCCGCGAACAGTATTCGCGCGCACTCTGGTTCAGCGAAGGCGTAACCAATACCGCCGCCGACATCATTCAAATGCGGGCGGGGCTTTCCGACGAGAAGCAGATGCTCGCACATCTTGCATCGGTGATCGGGGGAGTGCAGGCGCGCAGCGCCCGTCTCACCCAGTCGGTCGAGGAGTCGAGTCTGGATACATGGTTCGACCAGTACCCGGCATATCGTCGCCCGGAGCGCAGCATCTCCTATTATTCCAAGGGAGAGATTCTCGGATTTCTCATCGACCTTGAGATGCGCCGCGTGACCAATGGCCGCCGCTGCCTGCGCGATCTCTTTCAGTACATGAACCGGCGCTACGCGCAGCAGGGAAGCTACTTCGATGATTCGGAGGGCGTGCGCCTCGCGCTTGAGGTTCTCACCGGAAACGATTTTCGGGACTTTTTCGCGCGCTATATTTCGGGCACCGAGGAGCTTCCTTACGACCAGTCCTTCGCCTACGTCGGACTGACTCTGGAACACCGCCAGAGCGAGCAGGTGTACGCGGGGTTTGTCACTTCGCGAGCGCCGGGAAAGCCCTCGACCATCATTCGCGTCGATGAGAACTCGGCCGCCTCGCGGCTTCATCTGCTGCCGGGCGACGTGATTCTGGAGGCCGACGGGAAAGCGCTGTCTGGAGATTTCAATCGCGTACTGCAAAAGCACGATCCGAAGGTGAGCATGCATCTCAAGGTCGGCTCCGCCAACGGAGACCTGCGGGAGCTCGATCTTCCGCTCAGCTACGCACAAGATGGACGAATATCAGTTTGAGGACTTGCCTGCCGTTTCGCCGGCGATTCGGAGCCGCCGCACGGCCTTTCTGCGCGGTGAAGTGGAAGGGGAAGCGCAGTGATTCGTCTCATCTTCTGCGCCTTGTGCTGGATTTTCTGTTCCCTGGTGGCGGCGGTGGTGGGGTTCCCGGTACTGTATCTCACCGGGCGCGTCGATCTGCTTTGGAGGCTCTCGGTATGGGCATCCTACGTGGGATACCGTCTCGCCGGAATCCGCGTGCGTTCGGTTGGGCGTGAGAAGTTGGAGGCCGGGCGCGCCTATCTCTTCATGTCCAATCATGCCTCAAACCTGGACCCGCCGATCATTACCTATCTTCTCGGCGGGCGCATTTCCATCATCACCAAGCAGGAACTCTTTAAGATTCCGCTTTTTGGCCGGGCCATGCGCGCCGCCAGCTTTGTGCCGATCAATCGCGCCGACGGCAGAGCCGCGCTCAAGAGT
The DNA here is from genome assembly GCA_963779365.1 of uncultured Acidobacteriota bacterium. Taxonomy (GTDB): domain Bacteria; phylum Acidobacteriota; class Terriglobia; order Terriglobales; family Acidobacteriaceae; genus TOLSYN. Next base: position 18,166 of record CAVZYB010000044.1, read on the forward strand.
GTGCACGACGCGGCTCGGGTGCTGCAATCGGGGATGGCAATGCTGGTATTTCCCGAGGGAACGCGGTCGCCTGACGGCAAGCTGCTGCCGTTCAAAAACGGCCCTTTCCATCTGGCCATGGAAGCTGGGGTTCCGGTGGTTCCCGTCACCATGGTGGGCAGCCACGAGGCGTGGCCGAAGGGATCGATGTCGCTTCATCCAGGAGAGGTCGTGGTGCACTTCCATGCGCCCATCGATCCCCGCCAGTTCGCGCACAAGGAGGATCTTCTGGCTGCGGTTCGCGCCGCCATTCACAGCGCATTGCCTGAGCCATACCGCGATTCGCCTACGGCCGAACCAGCTTCGCGCTGATGCTCATCCCGTCGCCGACCTCGAAGGCGGCTTCCGTGGGACACTTCGCGCCGAGGTCATAGTCCTGCGCGTACTTCTTTCCGGTCTGATCCTCAAACGCAATGCGGAACTTGCAGGGAGTTCCGGCGGGCGCCATCCGCCGATGCGTCTGCTCATTCCGCAGCTCGGGCAGGCCAAACGTTCCGGTGGGATACTTCACCTCAAGATTCTTCAGGGGATGTCCGGAGTGGTTCACGATGTCGATGTACATCACGGGTTTGGCGTAGTTGCATCCCGAGGCGGCCAGCACTACGGCAGAGAGGCCCGCGAGAACCACATGAGCAGCAGCTTTCATCCTGACATTCTACTCTGGAACCGGCAGCAAGGCGCGACGTGCGAGGCGGTTACTTGCTCGCGCTACTTTCCGGCGTTACTTTCTTTCGATGAGCCGGGCGCTCAGGACCACGCCGTCCCGGCCATCGTGCAGTTTGATGGGGAAAACCAGCACATTCCACTGCCAGTACTGTGACTCCGCCGGCAGATGAGGCATGGCGCGGTGGTTGCGGCGGTCGATATAGGTCTCCCTGGTATCGGCAACAGTGCGGATAATCTCATGCCACTCATCGCGCATCTCGGGATAGTGGTCGAAGAGGTTGCGGCCCGCATACCATGCCCGGCGCTGGTGGCTGAGAGCCGCGAAATAGTCATTCACATACTGCCAGTTTCCATCGCGGTCCAGGATTTCGATCACCATGTCATCGCCCATCGCCATGATGATCCGCGAGTAGTAGAAGTCGCGCGAATCGACCACGATGGGCTTTCCGCGCCGCTTCGCCTCAAAGCTGCGCAATGCCTGCACCAGGTCATCGACCGAGCTGCTGCCCTTTAGCAGATGCATATCCGCAATGCCGCCGAACTTTCGCTCCAGGGTCGCCGACAGAATGATGATGGGCACCTCGGGACGCTTCACGCGCAAGGTTTGCGCCACCTCGGTGCCAAACTTTCCCGCGCCCAGGTGGTAATCCAGCACCGCGATATCAATGTCGTTCAGCTTGGTCTCCGCCTCTTCGATAGAGGCTGCGGTTACGATGTGATAGCCCTTCTGGCGCAAAATGGTCGAGCGCACCAGCAAGTTCTCTTCGCGGTCGTCCAGCAGCAATACAGAGATTGGCCTCTGCTCGTCGAACTTGCCGCCTTCCACCACCTCGAACGGCTTACTCTCGTCCATCCGCTATCTCCGCTTCTCTTATGGGATGCAAGAAACATGAAAGCCTGAGCAAGTAAATCTGCTATTCCGGACCGCGACTGCAGCTTGCGAATCGCTTTGGCCAGCTCCGGCAGCTTGTTGAAGACGGCCACAGCGCGCAGCCACTGACGGTTTTCAATCGCCGGATAGCCGCTTACCGTGGCACCGGCGGCAACATCTCCCGGAATTCCGGTCTGGGCCGTGGCGATGGCGCCGTCGCCGATGGTCAGATGTCCGGCCACCCCGACCTGTCCTGCGAGAATTACGTTGTTGCCCACGTGCGACGATCCGCCCAGGCCCACCTGCGAGCACAACATCGTGTGCTCCCCAACCTGGCAGCCGTGGCCTACCTGCACCAGATTGTCGATCTTGGTATCCGCTCCGATCACGGTTTCGCCGATGCTGGCGCGGTCCACGCAGGCGTTTGCCTGCACTTCCACCCGGTCTGCCAGCCGGGTGACCCCGGACTGCACAATCTTGTGCCATCCCTTCGCGCCATCCCGGGCAAATCCAAAACCGTCTGCTCCGATCACAACCCCGTTCTGCAGCGTCACGTCATCTCCCAGCTCGCAATACTCGCGCACCTGGGCGTGCGAGTGGGCGAAAAACCTGTGCCCAATCCTGGCGCCCCGATAGATCACGACATGGGCCAGCAGCACGGCATCGTCGCCGAGCGTGGCACCGGCGTCGATCACAACGTAGGGTCCGATGTGCGCGCCGGTCCCGATCTTAGCCGTCGGATCAATCACCGCCGTTGGATGAATTCCGGGCTCATACTTTGGGGGCTGATAGAAAAGCTCCAGGGTGCGCGCAAATGCCAGATAGGGATTGGCATGACGCAGCACCGGACGTTCTTCGGCAGGGAAGTCCGGGGTTACCAGAATCGCCGCCGCGCGGGTGGATTTTGCCTTGCCGGCATATTTAGGATTGGAAATGAATGTGATCTGCTGTGGGCCGGCTTCTTCAATACCCGCCACGCCGGTGACTTCGGTCTCCGGCGAAGCATTCTGCAGGGATGCACCCAGAAGCTGGGCAATTTCAGAAAGTTTCATGCTGGGGATTAGCGTACAGGAGCAATACCTTAGACGCCAGAGGAAGCTGAAGAAGAATTTGCGCCAAGAATGCGCGCCGAGCAGAAATTACAGCTACTCGGTGGGAACATCCGTAAATAATAGAGGCGTTTGATGTTGTGCGTCGGCCTGCTTACGGCGCTTGGCCGCTGAGCCGATCACCGCCAGCACCGTCAACTCCGAGAGCGCCGAACGCGGCACAAAAATTCGCTGGACATTGCCCCGGGTGTCGGGAGGGTTCAGGAAGAAGCCTTCCATGCCCACATGGGTGAGGTCATTGGGCATGAGCCCTTCCAGCATCTCACCGTCGCGAAAGCGCAGCCGAACCCACAGGCCCTCCACGCGCGGCCGGGTCGTAAACGTCTTTCGCTGCAAGGAATTAGAGTCCGCAAAATCTCTTACGAAGTACACGCCCTTGATCTCCCCGAGGTCGATCAGGACGACGTTTCCGGCGGTATTCAGCAGCTCCACTTTGTTGCCCGCAAGGAAATCCGCCGCCGCAACGTAGCCTTGGACGCTGTCGCGATCCATCTTGCGGACGATCACTTTTTTGTGCGTAGACGCCATACCTATCCAATTACTCGTGGTTTGCTCCGACGGCCACAACCTGGAGCGTTTACTGATTGTCGCACCCTCCCGGCCTGGGACCGGCACAAAATGTATCAGGAGTGGTTGATCCGTTACCGGGGTGCTTCGACCAGCTCCGGTATTCTCCATCAGCTCTAACAGCTTTCCGGTTTCAGAGTAGCCAAGTACGTCTCGTCTGTGATATCGTCTGAAGTTTGTAGCGGAAATGCGACACTTCGCTGTAAGTAGCTATCCGCAAAAGAGTTATTGCCGGATGGTCAGAGCGCTAGGATGCGTCATTACTTCAAGTATGATTCTAGCAAGTGGCGCTTAACTGATTGATTTTATTGCCTAAACACTAATGGCCGATTACATTTACACGATGGAGAGCCGGTTATTGCCCGAGCAGATACGGGCGGTAAACTTGGTCCAGCAAATTGCCCGGTCCCACGGCATGAACGTCTATTTGACCGGGGGGGCAATCCGCGACATTCTGACCGGATTTCCTATCCGTGACTTGGATTTCACCGTTCAGGGTAACCCCTTAGAGTTGCAGCGCGACATTGAAGAAGCAGGCGGAATCGTCGACATGGTCGATCCGGCCTTCTACGTGATCCATGCCATTGTGCACGGCACGCGAGCTGAGATCAGCATGGCTCGCACCGAGGTTTTCGGCCAACCCGGCAAACCGCCTCTGGTGACACCGGCAACGATCACTGAGGATCTCCGCCGCCGCGACTTTACTTTCAATGCGATGGCACTCTCGTTGAACGATGGCTCTCGCGGTCTGCTGCTCGACCCTTTCAACGGCGCGGCTGATATCGAAGCCAAGTTGATTCGGGTTCTGCACAGCTACGCGTTTCTGGAAGATCCTTCGCGATTGATTCGCGCCACCCGTTTCGCGGCGCGTTTCGGTTGGAACTGGAGGAGCGCACCCGCGCCCGCTATGATTCCGCTCGGGAGGGGGATTACATTCAGCTTCCTCTCCAAACGCGCGATCGGATATGAGATTGAGCAGATCGCGCACGAAGAAAATCCGATTGCGGTGATGCAGGCGCTGGAGAGCGAAGGCTGGCTGAAGGTCCTCTGTCCGAAATGGACGGTCGCCAAAGCTGATATCCCTGAATTGGCCGCACTGCTCAAAACCCGCGCCACGATGGCGGAGTTCAATATCAGTGTCGATGCGGCACCGGCGATCATGCACTTTCTGACCATGAAACTGGGCGAGTCCGAGGTCGCGGCGATTCAACGACTGATCCCGCATCGCGAGTTTGTGGCGGCTTGGACGCGCCTGGAAAGCGATGCCAAGGAACTTTCCAAGAAACTTCTGTCGAAAGAGGGTGCACTGGATTCCGGAGCATGGAAGATTCTGTCCTCCGCGAAACCAGAGGCGTTGCTTTATCTGGACGTTACCGGGCGCAATAAGGCAGTGGACGAAAAGATAAAGAAGTTCTTTGGAGAAGTGGCGACAACTTCAAGAGAAGATTCCATTTACGCAAATGGCTGAGCTGCGTATTACACCTCAGCTTCCGGAATATTCCAGGATTTGCCAGGAAGCGTTTCTGCTGCTGCTGGACGGAAAGCTGCATACCGAGGCCGAGATTATGAAATTTCTTGCCCCGTTTGAACCGCCTCCGCCTCCACCTCCGCCTACCCCGGTACGCCGCGGACGGGCAGCCGCCAAGAAGGCTCACGCGCCAGCTGCTAAAGCTGCGGTCCGGAACTCAGCTGCCGTAGCTCTTGAAGTCGCCACGGCGGTGGCTGCAAGCAGCCCCGCGGAATCCCCGAGAGGTTGCGGTGGAAGACAAGCCTGTGCCGCGAAAAAAGCCTTCCGCGCAGAAGAGCCCGCAAAAGTGTCCGCCCCGTCGAGGCGAAAAAGCCCATTCCGCGCCCACCGGTGACGGGAGCGCGAAGCCGCCGGCGAAAGCGGTCGCAAAGCCTAAAGCCGTCGTGAAGGCCGCGCTGCCAAACGAGTGTCGGCGGCCAAAGCACCTGTGTCCCAAAATCGGTCGCTTCCAGACCGGTGTCTTCTAAACCCAGCGTGAAGGCTGCCGCAAGCAAGAAACTCGCCAAGCCAGCGCCTCCCAAAAAGCTGCACGGGCAACACGCTGCCAAGCCGGAAAAGAAGCACTCTAAGAGGCGCTGAACCAAACTGTAAAAAGGCCCAGTCGCTGGGCCTTTTCTTGTTGCATCACTGCCGATCAGATGTTCAGCTTCGAGCTCCAGCTATTTGGAAGGTTTTTCTTGAGGCAATGGGACTGGCTCGGGGGCAGCGCTTTCCGTGCCGTTCTTATGGCATTGGCATTTTGCAATGATGGCGGAATGGATGCGGGTGCGAAGTTCGTCGGGCAGTTCGTAGAGTTTCGAGCCGCGATAAATTTCAATCGTGCTCTTGGTGGTATTGCAAACGACGTAGCAGTTATGGCACCACTGCAAATGCTCTTCCAACTCGGCCTTGGTGTGCGAGTCCATGGTGTCGTCTAGGTAATCGGTCAGCTCTTTTAAGAAATCAGAGCATTTCACGGTCGTGTGTCTCCATCGCGTCGTTTGAAATACTTATTGAGACGCTCGCGTAACTGCAAACGTGCCCGCAACAATCTCGACTTCACGGCCGGAACACTCAACTCCAGTGCCGCTGCGGTCTCTTCGGTCGAAAGCCCCTCGACATCGCGCAACACAAACACGGTCCGGAAACTTGGAGGCAGTCCCTGAATGGTTTTTCCAAGGATGTCCTTCAACTCCGACTGCGTGTACAACTGTTCCGGGTTGGGAGACCAGTCCGCGATTTCGCGCGGCATGGAATCCTCTTCCGTCTTCACATCTTCGTCGATCGAAACCATGCGCTCCGGACGCCTTCGCCGCAGCCGCATCAGCGCTTCATTCACTGCGATCCGAACCAGCCAGGTATAAAACTTGGATTGTCCCTGGAACTGCCCGAGGTTCTGATACGCCTTAAGAAACGCATCCTGAACCACGTCCTCGGCATCCTCGCGATTCTGCGTAATGTGCTGCGCGATGCGGAAGACGTTTCGATCATAACGCCGCACTAGCGATTCAAAAGCGCCGATATCGCCGGAGCGTGCCGCCTCGACCAGGATGCTTTCTTCGCTCGGTGGCTCTCCTACTTTGTTTTCGATGGCTTCCATTGGTCCGTCGATTCAGAATTTGCGTGACTAAAATTACGTGATGAATACCCGTGCCACATTGTATCGGGTGAAAGCGCAGATGACAAAAACTGAATGATAAGCAGATGGATGACATTGTGAAGAGCGATGCTCAATTTGAGTTCGCGGACATTGACATGGTGCTAAGTGGCAACCATAATCCGAGCAGCCTCCTAATGCGCCGATCTCTACCGGGAGCGGCGCCGGACAGGGCCATGCAAAACGAAGACTTGATTCGGGAGATTGCCACCAAAGCCTTTTGCGAAGCACTGCAGGAGAACGTCGCAGGAGCTCGCCGGGAGATATCGCCCGCAAGATGGGAGCCGCGCTGGGATCGCAGCCCCGCGCCGCGCGAGCGCACCAGGGAATTGCGCGACGGGCCACGCTCGATCGCCGGCTCCAGGACGCAGACCGAGACCCTGGAAACATTGTTGGCGGCGGCTTCGGCGCTCACTCCTGGTTGCGGACTGATGGTGGTGCGCGGAGCGCAGGCGACCGGCTGGAGCTGTCATGGCCTCGCTGCTCCGGAAAACTTCAAGCGGGCCAACTTGGACTGCGCGAGGGGAGTGGCGGCGACGGTGATCAGTTCTTGTGCCGCGGCGGCTGCCCAGGTTTCCGAACTCGATCCGGGCTTCACCTCCGAGCTGGGGCTGGGGAGCACGGCGCGGATTCTGCTGGTTCCGGTGCTGCTGAAGGAACGTGTGGCGGCCTTGCTGATCGCTCTCTCCCAGCAAAGTGACGATCTGGCGGGACTGGAAGTGCTGGTGCAGGTTGCGCAACTGGTTTTGGATTTGCAGGCATACCGCAAGGCATCGCCGCAGCCCGCAGCCGAGCCGGCGCGCCAAGCCGTGCAATCCGACAGCAGCACAGCATCCGGCCGCGGAAGTACCAAAGCCCGCGCCTGTCCCGCCCAGCTATCAGCCGGTTCAGGACAGCAACGGCGGCATCCAGCGCTGCCGGCGCGCCAATGCGCAGCGGCGGCGTACACAGTCCGCGAGTGCACGATCCGCAACATCGCAATCCGCAGCTCCAGCTCTGGACGAGATGCACGAGAAGGCGCGGCGTTTTGCCAAGCTGCTGGTGGAAGAGATCAAGCTCTACAACCAGACCAAGGTGACGGAGGGACGCGCGCGCGGCGATCTCTACAGCCGCTTGCGTGAGGACATCGAGAAGAGCCGCGGGGCGTACCAGAAGCGCTACGGCGAAAGCGTGAGGGACGTCGATTACTTTACTCAGGAATTGATCAGAATCCTTGCAGATAACAACCGGGCGGTGATGGGACAGGGTTTCCGGGTTAAACTGCAAGTAGCAGTCATGCTCATAAAGCTCCGAATCCTTGCGCATCCTCCTTTTGACGTTCACAACCTTGGCCGCTGCCCGCACCGGACCCGGACAAGACTCCGTCGCCAACGCACAAGACGCGGGCGCATAAGAGACAGCGCCGCGCAGAAAACGCTCCACTCAGAAAGGCAGGAGAAGCGAAGACGGCTGCCGCTCGCCGCGCTGCGGCGCGAAGAAAGCTGCTCCGGCCAAGGTGCGGCGGATGGCTCGCGCCTTCGTGGCCTCGGCGGACCTGAAGGTGATGGCGCGGCAATTGGTGGAGAACCGCACTCCCGCCGCCTATGCCGGGGTGGAGGATTACGCCCGCCGTCATGCGGCAAGCGATGCGGGAGCGCTGGCATGGCTGGCCGTGGGCTACTCGCGCGTTCTGGATCAGCAGTATCCGCAGGCAATCGCCGCACTGGAGAAGGCGAAGCCCAACGCGGCGACTTGTATGACTACGTCCGTTATCTGGAGGCGATCTCCTACGGCGCGCGAGGGAAACAGCGCCAAGGTTGTGGAACTGCTGCGCAACTTCGATGCAGAGGCGCCGGAGTCGATCTTCCAGAAGGATGTGGTGGACGTTTACGGCAACGCGCTTTGACCGCACAGGGCGACAAGCAGGAGGCGATTGCGTACCTGGAGGCGCACCGGCAGCCGGTCAGGGCTTCGGTGGAACTGGCGCTGGGCAAGTGCTATCTGCATACCGAGCATCCCGAGAAGGGGATGGAGATCCTGAGGCATCTGTACTTCACCATGCCGGCCAGCGCCGAGGCGACGGAGGCGGCGACGCAGTTGACGGCGGCGGGCTCGGCTCTCGAAGGCAGCTATAACGACGAAAAGACGCGGGCCGATTTGCTGGCGAAGGCAGGGCGCTGGGCCGATGCGGCACAGGCATACCGCCAGCTTGAGAGCACGGCTCCGGCGGCGGAGCTGGGTGAGCGTCGAGGTGGCGTTGGCGGCGGCGTTGCGGCATACCAGCGATGCGGCGGAAGGACGCGACGCTGCTGGAGCAGGTGCAAGCCTCCGGCGAGGCCAATGCGCAGCGGCTGTATCTGCTTGGGGAAATTGCGCGCAACGAAAACAACGAGAGCGCAGTGGTGCAGAACCTGGAGCGCATGCGGCAGGAGGCGCCGGCGAGCCCGTGGTTTGAGCAGGCGCTGCTCTCGGCGGCGAACATGTATCTGCTGGAGAAGAATTACGATCGGGCGATCGACATGTTTCGCGAGATCGCAGCAGCGCTTTCAAGACAGTCCGCGCGCCAGCTACGCGAACTGGAAGGCGGCCTGGCTGACCTACCGGCAGGGACGCACGGAGAACGCCAAGAAGGATTTCGAAAATCAGGTGATGTGGTATCCGGATCGCCCCGAGGTTCCGGCCGCTCTGTACTGGCGGGCGCGCATCGCCGAAGACGAGCACGACTACGCCATGGCGCGGGCCTGGTACACGAAGCTGGGCGAGCGCTTCCACAACTACTATTACGGATATCTGGGACGCGAGCGGCTGGCACAGCTGCCTGCGTCGGCCGTCAATGTCGCGCTCATGCGGCCAGGATGCGATTCTGGCGCAGATTCCGGAGCTGAAGGCGCCGGGACCGGAAGCCCTGGAGCTGGAGGCTCCGCCGGATCAGTTGCGCGCCGAGAAGAGCCGGTTGCTGCTCAATGCCGGGCTGAATGAGTTTGCGATTCGCGAACTCCAGGCCGAGCAGGGCGGACAAGGTGCGCGCTGGGCCACGCTGCAGATTGCGCGCATCTACGAGGAGAGCGGACAGAACAATCGCGCGATTCAGTTTCTGAAGAAGGCGCTACCGGGCTATTACTCGGTGGATCTGGCGGCGCTGCCGCGTCCCTACTGGGAGATCTTATTTCCGCGTCCTTACTGGGCGGATTTGCAGCGGCAGGCGACGGCGAACTCGCTGGACCCGTACTTGGTGGCTTCGCTGATCCGGCAGGAGAGTGAGTTTAATCCCGGCGCGGTCTCGCACGCCAACGCCTATGGCTTGATGCAACTGCTGCCGCAGGTGGGCAAGGGCGAGGCCGAGGCTGCGCACATCAGGCATTTTTCCATCGCGTCGCTGCTGGTGCCCAACGTCAACATCCAGCTCGGCACCCACTACTTCAAGGAGATGGTGACGCAATACAACGGGCAGGTAGAGTACGCATTGGCCGCCTACAATGCGGGCTCCAACCGCGTTGACGACTGGCTGCAGCAGCGGACACTATCGCGACGTTCCGGAGTTTGTGGAGTCGATTCCGTTCACCGAAACCCGGGAATACGTGCAGGCGATCGTGCGCAACGCGAAGGTATATCAGCGGCTGTATCCGCAGCCGTAAAGCAGACGGCCAACCAATCGCCGGGATGAGATGGCTCTCCTGAGGAATGTGTGCCCGTGCGAAGATAGACTCTGGATGCCGGAGATCCGCGGAGCCCATGGAGAGAACATTACGCCGGGTATTTAAGGCGTTTCAATATCGCGATTTCCGCCTGATGTGGTTTGGTGCCTGCACCTCCAGCATCGGCACCTGGATGCAGATTGTGGCGCAAGGCTGGCTGATCTACCGGCTGAGCCATTCGGCGTTCCTGCTCGCGCTCGATCAGTTTCTCGGCGGTATTCCCATCTTTCTCTTCTCCCTGATCGGCGGGGTGGTTGCCGACCGCGTGGAGCGGCGCAAGATTCTCCTCGTCTCCCAGTACGTGCAGATGGCGAATGCCGCGCTGCTCACCGTGCTGGTGGCATCAGGACTGACCCATGTCTGGCCAATTCTCTGCCTCTCGTTTGTCTCCGGCCTGGCCCAGGCCTTTGGCGGACCGGCGTACCAGGCGCTGATTCCTACGCTGGTCAAGCGCGAGGACATGCCCAACGCCATCGCGCTGAATTCGATTCAGTTCAACATGGCGGTGACCATCGGTCCGGCGCTGGCGGGCGTGGCGCTGGCAAAATTTGGCGAGAAGTGGTGCTTCGGGCTGAATGCGCTTTCTTTCCTCGCGCCCGTCATCTCGCTCTCCATCATTTCTGCCCGATTCATGCCGGAGACGACCACCGAATCGATGTTCGGCAGCCTGAAGCAGGGCATCCGCTTCGTTCGCAAACAGAATTCCATGGAGGCGCTGATCGTGTTGGCCTTCTGCATGACCGCATTGAGCATGCCCATGCGAACCTATCTTCCAGTATTCGTCAAAGACATCTTTCATCGCGGTCCGGAAGTTTACGGAAGCCTGCTGTCGCTGATGGGACTCGGTTCGATCTGCGGTTCGCTGACCATCGCCGGAAGGGGCAACATCCAGAACAAGGGGCGATTTGCTCTCAATGTGCTCATCGTCCTCGGAGTTGGCATCGCAGGGTTTTCCCTGTCGCGATCACTGCCGCTGAGCTATGCCATGCTGGCGCTGGTGGGGGCTTCGATGATGGGTGTCTTTGCCACGGTGAGTTCACTGGTGCAGTTGATTACCACCAACGAAATGCGGGGACGGGTAATGAGTGTGTACAACTGCGCATTCCGCGGGGGAATGCCCATGGGGAACCTGCTGACAGGATGGTTCGTTCCCATCTTCAGTGCGCCCGTGGTCCTGGCGGCGAACGGGTTTCTATTGATTCTGGTGGCTCTGTATTTTCTGCTGGTGCAACGGCGAGTGGCCGCGCTTTGAGGCAGTAAATTAAATCTCCAGCAGCCCTACCCCCGCTTCAATCCTCGCTGGCGCCTTTCTTCCCGAAGATCAGGTCAATGCCCAGCAACGTGGCTCCGCAGACGATGGCGCTGTCGGCGAGGTTGAAATCAGGCCACATGTGGTTGCCGATGTAGAAGTGCAGGAAGTCGGTGACCCGGCCAAAGAGGATTCGGTCGTAGAGATTGCCGACGGCTCCGCCGAGGATGAACGCGAGAGCCAGGCCGGTCCAGGTGAACTTTGCGGCGGATTTCCAGAGCAGATAGCAGACCACGACCATCGCCGCCGTGGAGAAGCCAACCAGCAGAGGAACGCGCACCCGCTGCGGCCACTCGGCAAAAAGGCTGAACGCCGCGCCGGTATTCTCCACGTGGGAGATGGAGAAGAAGTTCGGAATCACCGGCACGTTGCCGAAGTTCAACGCAACATGATGGTCGACGTAGAGTTTGGTGAGGCGGTCGAGAAGAATCACGACCGCCGCCACAGTCAGGTAGAAAAAGCGCAAGGCTGCCCGCGACATTATGCGTTGGTGCCCCCGGCCTGCTCGCCGGTGATGATCGCAAGATTCGTACTGCAGCGCTCGCAGACCGTGGGGAAGGTCGCGTCCTCGCCGACATGGGTGGAGAAGTTCCAGCAACGCTCGCACTTCACGCCCTCGGCTTTGCCCACTTCGAAAGCAATCTCGCGATTTCGGCGCGCCCTGCTTCAACTCCACCTGCGAGACCACGAAGAATGCCGGAAGCTTGTCGGCATACAGCGCCAGCCGCTTGTAGTCCTCGCCCGAGGCCGTGATGATGACGCGAGCTTCAAGATTCGCCTTGATGATCTTGTCGTTGCGCAGCTCTTCCAGCTGCCCTTAACGCCAGCTCGCGAACGGTGAACAGATAGTCCCAATCGGAGCGGACTTGCGCCGCCTGCTCGCGGTCGCGAATCTCTCCGGTCACATCGTTCGCGTTGGGAAGCAGCGCCAGGTGCACGCTCTCCGGACGCGAGAGCATCTTCGGCATAAACTGCCAGGCCTCGTCGGCGGTGAAGCTGAGGATGGGAGCGATCAGGCGGAGAAGCGCCTCACCGATACGCCAGAGCGCGGTCTGCGCGGACTGGCCGCTCGCGCGAGGAGCGCGGGAAGGTGTAGAGGCGATCCTTCAGAATGTCAAAGTACTGCGCGCTCAGATCGACGGCGAAGAATTCATTCAGGCGCTGGTAGATGCGATGAAAGAGCATCTGGTCATACCAGGCGCAAACTTCGGCGGCGAGATCGGCGGTGCGCATGAGCATGTACTGGTCGATGCGGTTCCATCTGCTCAAAGGCAACCAAATCCTGCGCGGGCGAAAAGCCGTGCAGGTTTCCGAGGATGTAGCGGAAGGTGTTGCGGATCTTGCGATAGTTCTCCGCGACGCGAGCCATGAGGTTTTCGCTGGCGCGCACGTCCTCGCGGAAATCCACCGAGGCGACCCAGAAGCGCACGATTTCGCCGCCCATGCGTTTGGCGATATCGACGGGATCGACCGTGTTGCCCAGCGACTTGGACATCGCGCGGCCGTTCTCGTCGAGGGTCCAGCCATTGGTGGCGACGGCCTTGTACGGCGCTTCGCCGTTGAGTCCGATGGAGCAGAGCAGGGAAGAGTGGAACCAGCCGCGATACTGATCGCCGCCTTCCAGATACATATCGGCGGGCTTCCATTTGCCGAAGATCCGGGGCAGGACGGAGGCCTGCGAGGAGCCCGACTCAAACCACACGTCGATGATGTCCATCTCCTTGCGGAATGCGGCTTCGCCGCAGTGCGCGCACCGGGTTCCGGGAGGGACGATTTCAGCAGGCAGGACGCGCATACCAGGCGTCGGAGCCCTCGCGCGCAAAGAGGTCGATGACGGCGCGGTTGGTGGCCTTGTCTTCATGCAGCTTGCCGCAGCCTTCGCAGAAGAAGACCGCGATCGGAACACCCCAGATGCGCTGGCGGGAGATGCACCAGTCCGGACGCGTGGCGACCATGTTCGAGATGCGTTCTTCGCCCCAGGCCGGGTCCCAGCGGACGCCGGCGATCGCCTTGAGAGCTTCGGTGCGCAGGGTGCCTTCGCCGATCTCGCCTTCCATGGAGATGAACCACTGCTCGGTGGCGCGGAAGATGACCGGCTTGTGACAGCGCCAGCAATGCGGATAGGAGTGCTCGATGTTTTCGCGTCCCAGCAGGACGCCGCGGGCCTTGAGCAACTCGACGATGGGTTCGTTGGCGGCGAAAACCTTCTTGCCGTCGTACTCAGGGAGGCCTTCGCAGATGTGGCCGCCGGCATCGACCCGGGTAGTGGGATCGAGGCCGTACTTGACTCCGGTGTAGAAGTCATCGGCGCCGTGGGCGGGAGCGGTGTGAACCGCGCCGGTTCCCTGATCCATGGTGACGTAGTCGGCGAGCACGCCGAGGATGTCGCGATCGAGGAAGGGATGGGCGAAGATTGCCCGCTCCAGCTTGCGCGCCGGGGAAGGTTGCCAGAACGGTGTGCGCGGCTTCCTTGCCGATTCCAAGTTTGAGCATGACTGCGGGGGCGAGCTCGGCGGCGATGATGTAGACCTGTCCGGTCGCATTGTCGAGGATGGCCTGGTACTCGGCTCGCGGGTGGAAGGCGACGGCCATCGAGGCCGGCAAGGTCCAGGGCGTGGTGGTCCAGATGATGGTGCTGACCTTACCTGCGTAGGCGGCGAGTTCCGGCGCGATGGCCGCAGGGTCGCTCTTGAGCGCGTACTTTACGTAGACGCTGGGACTGGTGTGGTTGGCGTACTCGACCTCGGCTTCGGCCAGGGCGGTGCGGCAATGGATGCACCAGTAGACCGGCTTGAGTCCCTTGTAGACGAGACCTTTTTCGAAGAAGGCGTAGAAGTTCTCAATGACTTTGGCCTCGTACTCCGTTGGTCATGGTGGAGTAGGGGTGGTCAAAGTCGCCGAAGACTCCGATGCGCTGAAACTGGTCGCTCTGGATCTTCAGGTACTTCTCGGCGTACTTGCGGCAGGCGTGGCGGACCTCGAGCGGGTCCATCTCCAGCTTCTTGCGGCCGAGCGCTTCATCTACTTTGATTTCGATGGGCAGGCCGTGGCAATCCCAGCCCGGGACGTAGGGCGAATCGAAGCCGGCCATGGTGCGGGACTTGACGATGAAATCCTTGAGGCACTTGTTGAGGGCATGGCCGAGATGAAGGCGCCGTTGGCGTAGGGTGGTCCGTCATGCAAGACGTAGGAGGGCGCGCCCTGGCGCGATTTTCTAACCAGCTCGTAGATGCGAATGTTCTGCCAGTGTTCGAGCATCTTGGGCTCGTTCTGGGGCAGGTTCGCCTTCATGGGGAAATCGGTTGTGGGCAGATTGACGGTTGCCTTGAGGTCCACTCGGGTCTATGTCTCCGATCGATAAATCAGCGGCAGTACGGTGTGATCCGCATCTACAAAGTACTTGAATCTCTTATTATAAGCCGAGAGATGGATAGGGCCAGCGAGAGTGGGACTTCTATTCTCTGGCGTACCGCGGCTTATACTGTGGAGAAGCACTCGCGGAGACCAAGATTCGCTGCAAGCTACAGACATTCAGGTGCTGCATGCTGAGCATGCAGAACGGCCGGAAGTTTGAGAAGCTGAAAGTTAATGAGCTGCCGAATGCAACTTGGCCGACGAAGGGCTTATCTCAATGAAGTGAGTGAATGCGGTTCAGGGATGGCAGAGCCGCAGATGGGCGCAGGCCGAAGCGAATGGGATTCCGTGGGGGAGTCCTGAGCATAGCGGCGGCGTAGGGATTAGAGCTGCAGTACACAACCACAAGCCCCGGGTGAGGGCTGGGTCAATCATGCCGAATCAAGATGCAGTGCTACCAGTAGTGAAGAAAGATGAGCCGGAGCTGAATCTGTTGCTGCGGGAGGATCTCAATCCTCCGCTTTGGCAATCGCTGATCACCAATGTTCGGGACAAGTTATTTCCGAAGAAGCTTCCCCCGTTGCAGCTGACCTCCCGCCCGATGAAGGTTGCGGACATCTGGGGCGAGTACAACTACAAGAAGAAGAGCGCCGGCGTCTCGCTGGTGGTTCATGCGGCGGCTCTCGCAGGGCTGATCATGGCTCTCGATTGCCGGCGCCAAGGTGGTCACCAAGCCAACGCAGCAGATCACTCTGGTGGCGCCGGACATCAGTGACTACATGCCGCTCTCGCAAAAGCGAAATGATCAGATTGGCGGCGGTGGCGGCGGCGGCGACCATGACAAAATGGTGGCTCCCAAGGGCAAGCTGCCCAAGTTCTCCATGCAGCAGATCACGCCTCCGGCGATGGTGATTCGGAACGACAATCCGAAGCTGGCGGTGACGCCGACGGTGGTGGTGCCTCCGCAGGTGAAGCTGGCCACGGCGGCGGCGTTGAACCTCGGCGATCCGAAGTCGGCGCTGCCGGCTGGACCGGCATCGAATGGCACCGGATTGGGCGGAGGAATTGGCTCTGGGAGCGGCGGCGGAATCGGCAGCGGAACGGGGCCGGGCGTAGGTCCGGGCCGTGGCGGCGGCATCGGCGGCGGAGTGTTCCGCGTGGGCGGAGGCGTGAGCGCGCCGCGAGTTCTGGAAAATCCAAGCCCGGATTACAGCGAAGAAGCCCGCAAGGCGAAGTACCAGGGAACCGTGGTGCTGTGGCTGATCGTGGATGCCAACGGCAAGCCGCGCGACGTGCGGGTGGCGCGCAGCCTGGGCATGGGACTGGACCAGAAGGCAATCGAGGCGGTGCGGCAATGGAAATTCCAGCCGGCGATGAAGGATGGCACTCCGGTGGCGGTGCAGATCAACGTGGAAGTCAATTTCCACCTGTATTGAGGGAATTTTCAAGGCTGCCGTAGGCTAGTTTCAATTGAATCGCGAATCGAGAGAGGAAACATCCTCTCTCTTTTTCTTTGTGCGTATGTTCTGCGCATGCCGCTCGCGTGATATCAAGTAGATAGACGAAACGGGAGCAGGAGATCAACGCTCGCGACCCGTATGGTAGGCGAATGAGCGAAGAAACGGCCAATTGCACGATCTGCCGGCAGCCTCTGGGAGAGAACGGCCGTTGCCAGCATTGCGATGATGAGGCCCATGTCTGGACGATTCAGGATTGGCGACCGCTGCTGACCTTGGCGCTGGTCATCGTGCTGGGATTTTCCTTCACCCGCCTGGTGGTCGGCAACTTCCACGAAAAACAGAATGCGCTGGGTGCGGAGTACTACGCGGCAGGACTGCGGGCGATGGCAGCGAAACGCCCTGCGCCGGCGGTGGACGCCTTTGAGACCGCACTGGTCTACTCCCACGACAATTCCCAATACCGGCTAAAGCTTACCGACGCGCTGGTGGCCTCGGGTGCAACCGGCGAAGCCATGGCGCAATTGCAAGCCTTTCGGGAGCAGCGCCCAGAAGATGCTGAAGTGAATCTGAAACTGGCGAGGCTGGAAGCTCAACGCCAGCAGGTGGATGAGGCCTTGCGCTATTACCAGAACGCCATCGATGGGGTGTGGCCGGAGGGCGGCGATCCGGTTCAGCAACGCATTGCGGCACGCTTTGAACTTGCGGAATACCTGGTAGGGCAAGGCCGCCAGGAGCAGGCCGAGGCAGCGCTGCTGGCGCTGGCAGGAGTTCTCCCGATCTATTCCCCCGAGCAGGGAAAGCTCGCGGAGTTATTTCTGCGCAACGGCGATCCGGGCTCGCGCTTTGAGTATCTATCTGACGCAACTTGGCGTGAATAAAAAGGATAACGCGGCCATCTTCGGTGCAGCTCAGGCCAGCTTTGCTGCCGGCAGCTATGCGACCGCGCTGCGTTATCTGGAAGAGCTGAAGCCGGAGACGGCGGAATCACAAGCCCTGCGGCTGCAGCTGGAGCGCATGGAGGCACTGGACCCGTTTGCCCGGAGCGCTACCGGAAAAATCCGCACCGAGCGGACGATGGCGGTATTCCGCATTGCGATCGAGCGCCTGGCCGCTTGCGGGGTGCCATTCGCGCAAGCGTTGGCCAACTCCGCGAAGACGGCAACGGCCAAGGATCCGGCGCAGTGGAGCGGATTTGCAAAGTGGGCCGAACAACTTTCTCCCATGATGAACGAGCGCAAGCTGCGCGGCCGGGACGATGTGATTGAGAGCACGATGCGATTTGCATTTCAGGCGGAGATGGCCGCCCAAAAGAATTGCGGAAAACTGACGCTGAACGATGAAGCCCTGCTGCTGCTGGCTCGCGAACGCATGGGGGCAAGCCAATGAAGCCGCGCAGTGAACGCAGCCGTGAGGCGCTGCTGAAACTGATGGCGACTCCGGTGCGCCGGAAGTACTTTGAGACCCTGCGCCGGATGCTCGGGCCCGCTGGACTGGTCTCGATTCGCGAAGAGCAATTCTTTCTGGTGCTGGCCATCGCGATTGGCATTCTTGCGGGCTTCTGCGTGGTGCTGTTCCGGGTTGCGATCGCCACGGCGAGGCTCTGGCTGCTGGGCAGCTCGATGCATCCCAGCGTACCGCGGGTGGTGCTGGTTCCGGCGCTGGTGGGGCTGGTGATTGCCGTGCTGGCCGTGCGCTTCTTTCCCCGGGTTCGGGGCAGCGGAGTGAACCAGACCAAGGGCGCGCTGTATATCTACGATGGCTATATCTCCACCGAGACGGTGGTGGGAAAGTTCGTTTTAAGCGCGCTGGCGATTGGCAGCGGACAGTCCTTGGGGCCGGAAGATCCGGCGCTGCAGATCGGCGCGGGCCTGGCCTCGGCGCTTGGCCGCTGGCTGAAGCTCTCCAAGGAACGGCTGCGGCTGGTGGCGCCGGTGGGTGCGGCGGCAGGTTTAGCGGCGGCCTTCAACGCTCCGATCACCGCCGTGCTGTTCGTGATCGAAGAGGTGATCGGGCGCTGGAGTGCGGGAATCCTGGGCGCGGTGGTGCTGTCGGCAATCTCCAGCGTGGTGGTGGAACGCTGGTTCATGGGCGACGAGCCGCTGTTCCGGGTTCCGCAGTATCATCTGGCTCATGCCGGAGAACTGCTCGCTTACGCGGTGCTCGGCGTGGTGGGCGGCGTGGCATCGCTGGTATTTGTGAAGGCCATCAAGCATCTGCGGCCAAGGCTGCGCCGTCTGCCGCAATGGTCGCAATACCTGCAGCCCGGAGTGGCGGGACTGCTGATCGGGTTCATCGCGATCTGGTATCCGCAGGTGATGGGCGCCGGATACGAGTGGATGGACCTGGCGATGCACAACCGCTTTCCGTGGGAGGTGCTGGGAATCATCGGCGGGACTGAAGTTGCTCTCCACCGTGTTGAGCTTCGCTACGGGAACTCCGGGCGGACTGTTTGCGCCGGTGCTGTTCATGGGCGCAATGCTGGGCGGCTCGGTGGCGATGCTGGAGCAGCAGTTGTTTCCGTCGATCGCGGTTCCGGTGGGAGCCTATGCGCTGGTGGGAATGGGAGCGCTGTTTGCCGGAATTCTGCGCGCGCCGATGACCTCGGTCTTCATGGTTCTTGAGGTGAGCGGGAACTACTCGATCATTCTGCCGGTGATCATCTGCAACACCATCTCTTACGTGATCTCCCGCGGCTTCCAGGAGGTGCCGCTGTTCGACCTGCTTTCGCGTCAGGATGGCCTGGACCTGCCGTCGCTGGAAGAAGAACGCGAGCAGGCGATCCTGCGGGTGGAGGATGCGATGCATCCCACCATGGGCCGGGCTCTGCTGGGGGATGAATCGATCGCGTCAGCGCGCAGCATCGCCGGCAGCACGCCGGAGGAGTACTTCCTGGTATCGCTCGGCGAGGGGCGCTGGAGCGTGCTGAGCCGCGAGGCCCTGCTTGACCCGGCAAACGATGAGAGTATGCCGGTGCGTGTCCTGGTTCGCGCCCGGGTGCCGCGTCTTTACCTGGACCAGTCGCTGGACGTGGCCCTGCGCTTTATCAAGGATCGTCCGATGCTGCCGGTGGTGCATCGCGGCAATATGGATCTGCTGATGGGCGTGGTGAGCGTGGAAGACATCCTTCGCGCCTATCGCAAAGCGGGCTTGGCGGAACCGGAGACGGCAGAAGTTTCCTAAAGCGCGGCGAACCCCAACTCGCGCGAACGCGCTTCCAAAGAGGCAGAGTTGCACAATCCGATTGCGGGGAAGCAACGTGGTGAAGTTGGAGACCTTGCGCAGTGCGCATGAACTCGACCGTCTGAGGTCGCGCTGGAGCTGGCTGGAGAAGCAGGGCGACGGCACCCTCTTCCAATCCTATGAACTGAATCGCCGGGCCGCCGAATGGTTTGCGGCTCGCGAGACGCCACACGTCATTGTGGCTGAGTCCGATGCGGGCATGGCGATTCTCCCGGCGGTGCGGCGCAAAAGGGAACTGGGACTGATCGGCGAAACCCTTTTTGACTATCGCGACGTTTTGAGCGCGGGCGAGCCGAGGGTGCTGGAGGAGGCTTGGCGCGAATTGGCGCGCCTGGGACTTCCCCTGGAGGTGACCGCGCTGCGCGGCCAGCAGATCCGGGCGCGCTGGCAGAGCCTGCAGCCCATGGAGTTCTGTAATGCTCCGACCACCCGCCGCTGCGATATCACGGCTGAGGAATTTGCCGCAGCTCACTGGAAGTCCGCCAAGGCGAGTCGTCGCCTGGCTCGCACAGGTTTTCGCCTGATGCGTCAGGAAGACGGACGTGCGAGCGGATCGCCGAGTGGGTCTACCGCCGCAAGGCTGAGTGGAGTGGAGAGAGCGAAAACCTGTTTCTGGACAAGCCCCGACAAGACTTCATGTTACACATCGTATGTGAAGGCATATGTGATTGCACAGTATGGCGTTATTGTAATCCGGAGGGAGACATTGCGGCCGCTCTGGTGACCTTCCAACATGGATCGTGCCGTCATTTCTATACCATCCATCACGATCCTCGCTGGGAAAGATTCTCGCCCGGGCAGGTTCTCATCTTCGACGTGACCCGCGAGTCGTTGGCCGAGGGGCTCGACGTCGATTTCATGACCGGCGAGTATCCTTACAAAAATCGCCTGGCGACAGCCATGGTCCCGCTGTTCCGGGTCGCGGCCAGCGCCGGGCAGATGGCGTCCTGGAAGAACGCGGTGCCCGGGATGGCGATGCCGGCAGCCTGAACGGAGAGAACTCCAGTGCCAGATTCCGCACAACAGTTGCAAGCCATTTATCTTGCTGGCTTTGAGATCGAAACCTTCGACCGTTTCCCGAACGCCGTGGGGGTGATAAAGGGAAACTGCATCGCCTTGGTACGGGCCACCGCAACCGGTCTGGAGCTGATCGGTCAGCCTGGGTGGCGCATGGGCGAGGTTCTGGGCGTATTGGTCGAGCGAGGTGGCCGACGCGTCTTCCAAGCCAAAGACGCCGTGGTTGAGGCGACGCCGGAGCGTCTGGCTGAGTTGGAGAGTTTCCGCCGCGAACTGGATGCGCTGATGTCGCCACGAGCGTAGTCCGGCAGAGTTCAGAGCGGACAGCGACTCGGAATCCACGGAACTATCGGTAATTACCCGTTGTCCATGGCGCGGACGCCCAGCACACGATAGCTAACGAGTGCTGCTTTGTTTACATAGATGAAGCTGTTATTGCTTCCTGGGGTGGAAGGATAAAGAAAGAAACCGTCACCCATCAAATGATGCGAGCGAGTTGCGGATACTTCCCTCGATAATCTCGCCATCAGTAAAGACAACCTCAACCCATAAGTTTTGAAGCTCAGGGCCACTCGTATAAAAACGTACGGGCTGATGTTCGCGGTCTCCTTCAAAGGACGAAACGAAGAATACCGCTTTTATCTTGGACCAGTCCACGTCGCACGGGGATTCATCTTCGGAGATGCACGTGCCCAGTACTTTATGAAATTGGAATTGTGAATCACCATCCAGCAAGTTTCGAGTCAGCAGGTGCTTCCGCGCAATAATATCCCCTGATGACCGACCCATCCTGGCCTGTGATGACCACTTTTTGTTTGTTGGCGACTACTTTCGACGTGGCAGACTCTGTCATGGCCTCAGCTTTCGACTACTTTGGCAGACGACTGGGGGTGTTCGTTGGAGACAGTCCGTACTGCCGTATCTTATATAGGAGGGCCTTGTAACTGATCTGCAGTTCGGCTGCGGCCTTTTTCCTGTTCCAATTATGGCGATTCAATACCTCCCTGATTGCTTCTGTCTCGGCTTCGCCCATCGCGTTACGAGCCAGCATTTTCAGTCCGCCGCCAGTTGCGTCCATGCCTGGGCTGGCCTGTGGCACGGCGCGGACACTTCCCCGGGCTTTTTCCAACTCAGCCAGCACGTGCCGCTCGTCCCCGAGAACCAGAAATCGCTTCACATAGTTTTCTAACTCGCGTAGGTTACCCGGCCAGTCGTGCTCCATGCAGGCCTGCAACAACCGGTCCGACATGACGAGTGGCTGCCGCGCGTACTTCTCCGAGAGCTTACGCATGAAGTGACGAATCATGATCGGGATCTCTTCTTTTCTCTCCCGTAACGGCGGCAAGTGGATGGAGAAGCCGTTCAGTCTGTAATAAAGGTCCTCGCGGAACGTACGCGCCGCGATGGCGGCGTTCATGTCAATATTGGTGGCGGCAACAACCCTTACGTCGACCTTGATGCACGTGCGTCCACCCAGGCGGGAAAAACTTCCGTCCTGTAATACCTGCAAGAGCTTTGATTGCAACGACGGAGGCATCTCGCCAATCTCATCGAGCAGAATCATGCCCATGTTGCAGATTTCGAATTTCCCGGGTTTGGATCGCACCGCGCCAGTGAAAGCGCCCTGCTCGTAGCCGAAAAGTTCGCTCTCCAACAGGTCCGCGGGCATCGCGGCGCAGTTCACCTTCAGGAACGTGCGGTGGGCGCGCGGTGACATCTTGTGAATGTACTGCGCAATAATTTCTTTACCGGTACCGCTCTCTCCCAGGATGAGAATAGGCAGATCCACGCGAGCCAGGATTGCACACTGTCCGCGAATCTCATTCATACGTGGGCTGGAGCAGACGAATGAAGTGTTCTCGAAAAGGAGAGTCTCATGCGCCGGTTCGTCACCAGACTTATTTCCAACCAGGTAGAGAAAACGCCTCACTGAGCTCCTGGAGGCCACCGATGTCAAAAGGCAACTGAATATAATCGGAAGCCCCCATCTGCAAGACCCTCACGACGAATCGCGAGTCAGGGACGCAAGAGAACACTATGATGGGAATAGTGGGACGCGCGTCGCGAAGGGCGGTCAGTGTTCCCAGTGCTTGCTCCCCAACGACATGGAGCAAAATCAGGTCGGGGGTTTTGCCTTTCTGGAGACTAAGAAGCGCTTGTTCTTTTGTGAGCGAGGATAGCTGCAGTTTGTCCCGGGCGAGAGCCTGCCGTACGTAGTCCAGTACCGCCGATTCGCTCCCAACCACAAAAACCTGCATTCCTGCTAAGTCGGCGTGTTCATTGGGTTTGGTCGACTGCGGAAAATCTGGCGAGTGGGAAGCCGAAGCCATTGATCCCTCGAGTTCCTGTGTTACCTGGTTGAGGAGCCGCGAATTCGTCGGAGTGGCTTCCATCATGTTGCACAAGTGCTTTGTGGACTGCCTATCATACGAACAACACAGAGTAATTCACGGGGGAACCAAACTTACAAGCAGTGTACTTCAGGGTACTTGGTGTGTCAACAATCAGAGCACGTTAGAGAACATTTTTGGCCACTTGTGTGCAAATAAATGCAGCCGTGCGCTTAAGGTGGTGGTGCGGCGCATCGAACCCTACCTTATTGCGACTCTTTACTTTCGGAATTCCATCCGCCTTATGACCGGTGTAGCTGGGACGCCGACAACAGTAATTCCCTCCGGCACATCGGTTACCACGACAGCGCCCGCCCCGACAATGCTGGCGGCGCCGACCGTGATGCCTTGGATGATGCTGGCTCCGGTTCCGATATGGGCACCTTCCCCGATGTGAACATTACCGGACAAGGTGACTCCCGGCGCAATGTGCACGTGAGCTTCGATCGAACAGTCGTGGTCGACGCGGGCTCCTGTGTTGAGGATTACATTCGCCCCGATACGGCTCCCCGGTTGCACCACAGTTCCCGCCATGACCTGGACGCCATCCTCAATGTGTACTTCGGGAGCGATGATGGCAGATGGATGAATCACCGTTTCGAAAACATACTGTCTCTTCTGGAACTTTTCATAGAGCATTCGGCGCGCAGCCGTAGAATCGATCGAACCCACACCGTTTACCAACCGCAGTTGGTCCGGCGGATAACGGAAGAGCACGTCTTCGTCGCCGAGGTGCGCAATGCCCAGCAACGGGGGAAGCAAGGGATTCCTGTCGACAAAGCCGAGCACACTCCGATGCTGCAGGAGCAGCGCACTGGCCAGCACCTTGGCGTGGCCGCCTCCCCCAATGATAATCAATGGCAAATTCAAGAGGTGCTCCTCACCGATACCATTAATCTGACGCCCCGATCTCCTGCTCAATACCTGGTAGCGACCAGCCCATCTTCCCCTGCGCTCACGGCGTTGCCAATGCCAGCGGAGTAGTGTTCGCCGGAGACAGTCCATACTGCCGTATCTTATAGAGTAGGGCCTTGTAACTGATTTTCAGTTCGGCTGCGGCTTTTTTCCTGTTCCAATGGTGGCGATTCAACACCTCCCTGATTGCTTCCGTCTCCGCTTCGCCCATGGCACTGCGAGCCAGCATCTTGAGTCCGCCGCCAGGTGCGGTCCACACCTGGACTAGCCGGTGCTTCCGCGGCGACACGATTTCCCCCGGGCAGTTTCGCAACTCAGCCAGCACATGTTGCTCATCCCCAAGAACCAGGAATCGCTTCACATAGTTTTCCAGTTCGCGAAGGTTGCCGGGCCAGTTGTGCTCCATGAAGGCCTGCAGCAACTGATCTGACATGACGAGTGGCTGCTGCGCGTACTTCTCCGAGAGTTTACGCATGAAGTGACGGATCAGAATCGGGATCTCTTCTTTTCTCTCCCGTAACGGCGGCAATTGGATCGAGAAGCCGTTCAGCCTGTAATAAAGGTCCTCACGGAACGTGCGCGCCGCGATGGCGGCGCTCATGTCAATGTTGGTGGCGGCAACGACCCTGACGTCGACCTTGATGCACGTGCGTCCGCCCAGGCGGGAAAAAGTTCCGTCCTGTAATACCTGCAAGAGCTTTGATTGCAACGACGGAGGCATCTCGCCAATCTCATCGAGCAGAATCATGCCCATGTTGCAAATTTCAAATTTCCCTGGTTTTGATCGCACCGCACCAGTGAAAGCACCCTGCTCGTAGCCGAAAAGTTCGCTCTCCAGCAGGTCCGCGGGCATCGCGGCGCAGTTCACCTTTAAAAACGTGCGGTGGGCGCGCGGCGACATCTTGTGAATGTACTGCGCGATGATTTCTTTGCCGGTACCGCTCTCTCCCAGGATAAGAATAGGCAGATCCACGCGAGCCAGGATTGCGCACTGTCCGCGAATCTCGTTCATGCGAGGGCTGGCGCAGACAAATGAGGTGTTCTCGAAAAGAAGGGTCTCGTGTACGGATTCCTCACCTGTCTCGTGTCCGACCAGATCGAGAAAACGCCGCACCGAGCTCTGGAGCCCATCGATGTCAAAGGGGAGTTGAATGTAGTCGGAAGCTCCCATCTGCAAAGCCTTTACGACGAACCTCGAGTCAGAAACGGAAGAGAACACAACGATGGGAACAGTGGGGCGAGCCTCGCGAAGGCTGCTCAACGCCTCCAGTGCATGCTTACCGGCGGCGTGGAGCAGAATGAGATCGGCCGCTGCACCTTTTTGGAGCCTGATAATCGCTTGCTCGCTTGTGACCGAGGAAAGTTGCAGGCTATCCCGATTAAGAGCCTGCCTGACATAGTCGAGTACCGGAGATTCGCTCCCCACAACAAGAATTTGCTGCCCAGCCGAGTCGGAGGCTTTCTTACCGGATTTGTTTGACGGCGGATGATTTGGCACTTGCGACGAAGCCGAAGCCATGGATCCCTCGAATACTATTCTCGGCTGCATGATGAGCCGCGGACGAATAGGGCGGCCTCAACCAGCGCAAGTTATTGATGACATTAATAAAGGCCCAAGAACTTACCGATGGATGAAGCAAGAAAGAATGATCAGCGGGGGAGGCTATCTTTGGAGATAGTACTCCAGAGTTCCTGGTGGGGTCAACTTTAAGGAAGAAGTTTGGCTATTTTGTGCAAAAAAATGCAGCCTTGCAATAAACCAAGGCGCTTAGATCGGGTTGCCAAAACAGGGTGGCTCTGTTGGCTATTCCTGCGAGTTCGAGATTGCCGAAAGATGCTTCGGCCCGGATTCGAGCGCTGTCACCACCTCTTGCACCACCCGCTGCTGATCTTTCTCGGTGAGATGAGGAAACATCGGCAGGGAGAGCATTTCAGAAGCAAGCCTTTCTGTCACCGGGAGATCGCCTTTTCGATAGCCGAGATCTGCGTATGCCTTTTGCAGATGAATCGGGACTGGATAGTGAATCCCGGTTCCGATTCCCGCCTTTGCTGAGTTGCGCCTGGACCTGATCACGATTGCTGACCCTTATGACATAAAGGTGGTACACCGGTTTGGAGCCTGACGGTTCAAAGGGCGTGATAACGCCAGCGACGGACTTGAACATTTCGTTATAACGCTTGGCGGCGGCGCGACGAAGGTCCGTCCAGCATGGCAGGTGATTGAGCTTCACATCGAGGAAGCCTGCTTGGATGGCGTCCAGGCGTCCGTTGTAGCCGACCAC
Organism: uncultured Acidobacteriota bacterium; assembly: GCA_963779365.1. GTDB lineage: Bacteria > Acidobacteriota > Terriglobia > Terriglobales > Acidobacteriaceae > TOLSYN. The sequence continues at coordinate 44,223 of CAVZYB010000044.1, forward strand.
TTCGTGGTAGTACTTGCTGCTCTGCCCGTGATCGCGGAGCATTCGCATCTGGCGCGCAACCAATGGATCTGAGGTCGTCGCTGCGCCGGCTTCTCCGCATGCCCCTAGATTCTTGCCAGGATAAAAGCTGAAGGCGGCGGCCTTGCCGATAGAGCCGGCTTTGCGCCATCGGCCCTCCCGTTTCGAGAAGTACTCGGCGCCGTGAGCCTGGCACGCATCCTCAAAAATCAATAGACGGAATTCCTCCGCAATTTCAGCAATCGCGTCCATATCGGCCATCTGGCCGAACAGATGAACGGGAAGCACCGCGGTGATCGGCGTACCGGTCCGGCGGCCCAGGCGCAAGCCGGAGTCGGCATCGCGCTCACAGAGCTCAAGATGAGCTCGCAAATTCGCCGGACTCATGTTGCAGGTCTGTTCATCCACCTCAATGAACTCGGGGAATGCGCCAGCCTGGGTGATCGCTTCTGCGGTTGCAATGAAAGTATTCGCCACGGTGAGAACCGTATCGCCCGGCTTCACCCCGCCTGCGATCAGCGCGAAACGCAGCGCGTCTGTTCCGCTGGCCACACCGATGCATTCCGCGGCTCCGGTATAGGAGGCAAAATGTTCTTCGAAGTTCGTCAACGCTCGGCCGCCGATAAAGGCTGCGCTGTGCAATGCGGTGCGGAGAACTTCCATCAACTCGGATTCAATTTCGACGTTGGGAGTTACCAGGTCAAGGAAGGGAAGGGAAGTATTCATTTGGCAGACTCGGATTCCTGGTAGCGCAGCATTTTTGCCGGATTGCCGGCTACGATTGCGTGAGCTGGCACATCTTTGATGACTACGCTGCCTGCTCCGATAATGGCGTGTTCGCCAATCGTAACTTTCGAGAGAATAGTAGAACCGGAACCTATCGAAGCACCCGCCTTCACCACGGTACGCTCGACCACCCAGTCCTGTTCGGTTTGCAATTCACCGTTTGGGTTCGTCGCCCGAGGGTACGAATCGTTTATAAACGTAACCCCGTGGCCCACGAAGACCCCATCTTCAATAGTGACGCCCTCGCAAATGAACGTATGGCTCGATATCTTGCAGTTCCGCCCGATGGTGGCGTTCTTCTGAATCTCGACGAATGCGCCGATCTTCGTTCCATCGCCGATCTCGCAGCCGTAAAGGTTAATGAACTTCGAGAGCTTGACGTCTGTTCCCAGCTTCACATCAGGCGCTATGCAGACAAAATCACTCATAGAGGAATCTGGGCTCCTCGATTGCGAAGTGACTCGTCGGCGGCGAGCAGCATTTTGACGATACGCAAACCGGCGTGGCCATCGTTAATCGGAGTCTTGTCCTGAAGAATGCACTCGTTAAGGTATTCGAGTTCAAGTTTGAGTGCCTCCGTGTTTTCAATCTGCGGCGCCCACATGTCACCGGAGCGGTAGCTGACAAGCAGATCGTAGACACCTTCGCGGGTGTTGTCCATGCGCACGCCGCGATCATAGATTCTGATCTTCTCGTCGGATTCCAGATCGTTCCACATCAGCATCTTCTTGTCGCCGCCCACCATAGTCGTCCGCACCTTTACCGGCGAGAGCCAGTTCACATTGACGTGGGCAATCAATTTGTTTGGGTAATAGGCGGTGATGAACGCGATGTCCTCGACGCCGTTTACGTGCTTCTGGCCGGTCGCAACTACCGCTTCGGCCTTGTCCGCAAGCAGATAGTCCATGATGGAAAGGTCATGGGGGGCAAGATCCCAGATAACATTCACGTCGTGCTGAAACAGGCCGAGGTTCACGCGCGTAGTGTCGTAATAGTAGAGTTCACCGAGTTCGCCGGCATCGATTAGCTGCTTGATCTTCCGCACCGCGCCGGTGAACAGGAAGGTATGGTCCACCATGATCTTGAGGTGCTTGCGCTCAGCGAGTTCGATCAGTTCCTCAGCCTGCTCGGAAGTCGAAGTGAAGGGCTTTTCGACGAAGACGTGCTTTCCTTGCTCGAGGGCGGCTTTGGCAAGGTCGAAATGCGTCCACACCGGCGTGACCACGGCCACAATGTCGATATTGGGCGAGCGCAGTATCTGCAAAGCGTCGGAGGTTACTTCCATTCCGGGATATGCTTTTGCCACTTTGGCGAGAGCTTCCGGACGCCGGTCGCACACCATCGTAACCTGTGAGTCTTCCTGCAAATGGAAATTGCGAACAATATTCGGCCCCCAGTATCCATAGCCGATTACGCCGACCGACAAAGCCTTCTTCTCAATCGGGCCGAATCCGCCGCTCCACTGGGCATTGGGTAAAGAAAAGGAGCACTCGGCGCAACCTTGGCGTCTGCTATCGGGTGTCCCGATGCGGTAGCTTGCAGTGCGGGAACCAGGGCCAGTGACTTGTCCATCTTTCCTCCAGTACTTCTTTCCCTGCGTCAGAAGTTGGCATTTACGGATGCAGGATTGCGATTCGTTCCTCACGCATTGTTCAAGTGCAATCCGTATGCCAGAGTTGCAATGACCAGCCAAGCTGCACATTCCATGCATCCTGACACCTCTAGTGAAGCTTGGGGGGAATCCGTTGCCGCTCGGACCTGCTTCTGAGGTTGCTTTGGTGTTACCGTCTGCAATTGATTGCCTATCCAGCAAAGCAATTCACTTCCACCTCTTATGCCGCTAGCTTCACCAGGAACCGTTTCTAGTCGCAGAATTATCGTTCTACTCGGTGCTAATTGGGCGATAGTTCCAGGCGACATCCAATCCGAAGACATTGCGCAGCCCAACGTAGCCACAGGCTGGCCCGGTGCAAACGGACCCGGTGGTCTGGTGCTGGAAGTCATAGCTCAGGAACAGCATTCGTGTAGCGGCCACACTTGCGATTCAACACGACACCTGCGAACTGCGTATCAAAACTCTCGGCGGAACTCAGTTGCTGATTGCGCGAGATTCCGGAGTTCAGCGATGTCGACCAATTTCGCGAGAGGATGAAATTGGCCGTTCCCTGGCCAGTGGTCGTGAGAGCTCCATTCAGCACGCCGGCGCCGCCTGTAACCGTGCGCATGCCTTGAGCGCTCAAATTGAGGCGGCGCATTCGATAATTCACCGTGCCGCGCGCCTGCCATCCGAGATACTGCTGGTTCAGCCCGGAGAGACTCGATTGCGCGATCTGCGGCCCTGCCCCGAGTTCCAGGCTGCTTCGCCCTGATATGCGCCTTGCGTAAAGAGCCGAAACGGATTCCACGGAGACGGTAGCACCAGTCCCAGTAAAACCGAATCGAGTGAAAGCGCCATCGAGGCCGATCGAGTCGCGGGCGCTCATTTTCCGGTCGTAGCCGCCAACCACCGAGAGCTGCTGAGTGTCTGTAAGCAAGTTGGAATTGAAGTGCAAGAGTCCGTACGATGCTTCCAGGGTAGCGGTGTTATTCGCATCGAGGTGCACGTCCGCTTCGATCATGGAGGTATTTGTGACTCTTCCGACCCGCCCGGTCAGTATGCTCTGGTTGGGCAGGAGGTCAGGTTGCAGGCTGATTGCCGTTGATTGCAGGGTGGGCAGATTGGACTGAATGGCTCATCCCACCCATGCCCTCCATCCCAGCTGCGCCAAAATCGGAGCCCTGTGAGTATTGGGCCTGGTCGTCTATGAGTAGATTCCAGTTCCTGAATCGTAGGTTTTTCTCAATCGCGACAGCGTGCTCATTGGTGAATGGGCTGTAACCCTGGATGCTCGCTATCGCGTCGTAGCGTAGCGTCCCGGAATAACGAAGTTCGGCATCACGTCCCATGTACTGAGTCCACTGAACATTGCCGCCGGCAGAGGTGAAGCCTCTATAGCTTCCGTCGTTGGAACTCAGCAGCAGTGGATTCGATTCAAGCGTTTCGGATACCCGCAGGGATGGGAGAAAAAAGCTGTGTCTGGGACCCGAGGAACCAATTCCAAGGATCTGTCCGCCGGTTAGCGAATGCTCATCCGGGGTCACGGAAGCGTCGGGTGAATCGGTTACGAATACGGGCGCAAGGGACCCCTGAATCGGAGCAACCGGCGCGCCCTGAGCAACCAGCTCTGTTGCCAGGCACAGGCACGCAGCGAATACCAGCAGCCTTCCCATGACTATTGAATCTCACGGCATTTGCCTCACGGAACCACGATCGTGTCGCCCGGTTTGAGATTGATATTCTGCTCAGGGTTCTTGCCTCTGATCACCGCGTCGTAGTTGAAGGGTAGCCTTTTCTGCTCTCCGCCCTCGGTGCGCAGGATATAGATCTTCTTGGTGTTGGCGAACTGGGCCGGCCCCCCAGCGGAGGAAAGCGCCTGCAGCACGGTGAGGTTGGAGACTAGGGGCACCACGCCCTGCCTGGTCACCTGCCCCATGACGTAAGCCCTACGGCTGTTCATGGCGGTCACGATTACGGTGACGTGTGGTTCGGTGATGAATTGCTTCAACCGCTGGCTGATTTCGCTCGCCAATTGCACAGGCGTGAGTCCTGCGGCCTTTATGTCGTTCACTAAAGGCAAAGAAATCTTGCCGTCGGGTCTTACCGGAACAGGACCGGAAATATCGCTTTCCTTCCACACATTGATCTGCAGGACATCCTCGGTCCCGATCAGATAATCAGCGTCGCCGGTGGCGGGAGCGGGCATGGCCGTCTTTGTATTCGGCACAGCCGTCCCTGCACCGGGCTCACTGGACAGAGCAAAAGATTGCGCAGACAACTGCACAAGCGCGATCAACACCAGAATCAATATCTTTCTCATGCCGTAGACTCCTCTCGAGCTGCGAACTCTAAGTACGAAGCGATCCATGTCAAGGAAGCTGATTTCTTTCCCCAAGGGCAGAGTGCAAGTCGGGTGCCATGGCGAGACATGGCAGCGAAGTTGCGCACAAGACGCCGATTGCATTTCTATCAAGTAATTGAGGCTTGGCCACAAGGTGTGCGCCGCCAGAACGGTCGGGTAAGACGCTCCGCGGAGGAGAGTGCACAAGAATGCACTTCGAATGTGCAACTGTTTGCTCAATACGAGGGGAAAAAGTTCTCACTTGGAGTCATGCTCGACGGCCGACGGTCATCCAACGCAGCCGTGGTTGTTCCGGATCGCGCATCGGCCTGGCCCAGCCCGCATTGGAAATCATTCCGCAGCCGGACGATTCCGCGGAACATCTCTAAGGCAGAGCG
>CAVZYB010000045.1:0-46082 GCA_963779365.1 uncultured Acidobacteriota bacterium
GATCCGTCGCCAATCTTACTCAAGAGCGCATAGGAACTGCGGCACATGGCGCACAGGTGGGTGCTCTGAGTTGCTGGCAGTGGCAGCGGAACAGCGTCCGGCTTTTGTCTCTTGCCTTTACTATTCAGTGCTGCTCGACCAAGGTTTGTGCCACCACGCCAACGCCGCCTATAGGAATACCGAGCTGTTCAACCACTACCCAAAGTTTTGTCCAGGACACGCCCGGGGACATATGAATCCCAGGGGAATCCTCCGCTATCCCATGCATTTTGGATGCGTGCCGCTGCCGTGATCTGCGAATCACCGACTTCGCCGATTGGTTCGGTCATCTTGTCTATTCTCCACACCCATGTAAGTTCCAGCGCTAACAACCCACCAGAGGAATGCAGTTAACTCCCGGAACCAGTTATCCCCGAATGATCTCCTGCTAAAGAATCTTCACCCCGAAACAACTGTACTGCCAAAATTGCGAGGCAGAATTGAACAACTGCAAAAACGCCAAGCGCTGTATGGAATCCGTGCTTTAGCAGTAACTCAAAAGCCAGAGCGCCCAATCCGAAACCGCAGAACAAGGAAAAAGGCGTTCATGCCCATTGCGAGGCCCCGCCGAGATGGATTGAGCGAAGTAATGATTCCAGCCAAGAGGGGGTGGCTCATGTCGTACCCCAAAGAGAGAATCGCAATGATCACTGCTGGCAAGAGTAATGGTGCCCGTGGAATGAGTGCGGCGCAGCAGAGGGCGGCAATCAAGAAGCCCAATGGAATGATGCGCTTTCTCCCTATCCGGTCCGCGACCCGTCCGATGATTGGCCCCAACAGCGTTTTCCTGGAACGCCATAGCCCAGCAGGGCCAGGCCGATCCCTTCATCACCGAGATGATATCGCTCCGAGAAATATAGACCAAGCCAGGTGAAGACACCGGAATGAAACATGCCATTCTGAGAAGGATATAGGCATACGTTCTCGCTCCTCTTGAACTGGTAAAGAGCGACCAGTATCCCGCAATCACCTTACCAGGGCTTAACGGATGTGCGGCGATTTCCCCTCCGAGAAACTGACGAAGGCGAATTGCGAAGGCCAGAACGGCTGCACTCAAACCGGCTGTGATAAGGAACTCTGCTCGCCAGCCGATGATGGGATTCAACAAGGCCCCGAGGCTTGACCCGAAAGCCATGCCTCCGGCAATCGCACCAAACATCCACCCCATGGGACGGCCACGTTGTTCATAGGGGAACAAATGCCCGAGAAGGGCCAGAGCGATTGGTACGATTCCCCCGCCTGCGATCCCGCCTAGTAGACGCCATATCATCATCTGTGACGCAGTATGAGCCGTCGCCACACCGGCTATCGTCGCGACCATGAGCCCCAACAGTGAGAGAATCACCGGCTTCCTGCCAACCCGGTCAGAGATCGGCCCGTAGAACAGAGTCGATATGCCATAGGGCAGCATGTACGCAGGAACGAGCATTCCAAGGAAATCCGTAGACTCGTGGAACTGGATTGAGAGCGCCGGGATGAGCGGGGCAACTAGATACGCCTGGAAGAATATGAGAAAGGCCGCTGCTGACATTACACGCAGCGCCGCTTCACGCTTGCTGCCCGAATCGCCTGTAGGACTGGCTCCAATCTCCAGGGCATAACATTCTGGCTGGTTCTCCTGGAACTCGTCCCGCATTTCGGCGTGAAAAGGGCTTGCCGCTCACTATACCAAATCAGGACACCACCCTTCTGAGCCTCCGCCAGCAATCGAGCGACTGTGCCTTCGGGAGATGCGCAAATTTCCACGGGAGAACAGCGGTGGAGAAGACATTCCTGGTGGAACTGTTGAACGCCATCAGGCTTGCGATTCTAACCGCAATCTGCTGAATCCAGTGCGTTCATCCAGCGAACACAAACTTGTGAACACGGGCTTTCCAAGCGTTCTGCTGCCCCCCATTCCTGTGGCGGTTCTGTTTTAGGTTTGTGAGCGGCTTGGGGATGTACAGACAGAAATCCCCTTCGGCACTCCATACTGTGCTGTATTGCTCAGACTTGGAAGCTTCCGGCATGAGAGGGTGACGAAGTGGGAGTTCTTCTCCCTGTATCTCCTTCAGGAGGAATATGTCGAAAACACCGTATCCCACTATCCTGTCAGTAGCGGTAATCTTCCTTATATTTGGACTTGCAGGGTGCAAGAAGATGACACATCGGACACCAACGCCCAACCTCCAACAGCACAGACCGAAGCGGCGCAGACCGACAACCTTGCCCCCACCGATGGGACCCAGCCAACCAGTGTCAACGATCAGCAGCAGCCTGCTCCGACAAGGCGAGTCTCAGATAACCGGGATTATGCCAATGATGGCTCCTACAATGATGACTCAAACTATGACAACCAGGATGGGAGCTACGGCCAGCCTGTGCTTCAGGCGCAAGAGCCCCCACCGGAGCTGCCGGAATATTCGCAGCCTGAATGTCCTGGAGATGGCTATCTGTGGACACCAGGATACTGGAGCTATGCCCCCCAGGGCTACTACTGGGTACCCGGCGCTTGGGCGCAACCGCCTGAAGTGGGCTACCTATGGACCCCCGGATATTGGGGAGTTTACGATGGCGGCTATCGCTATTACTACGGCTCATGGGGTCAATATGTCGGTTACTACGGTGGCATTAACTATGGATTCGGCTATGGCGGCACCGGCTACCAGGGCGGGTACTGGAGCGGACGGCGCTTCAACTATAACCGCACCGTCAACAATGTGAACGTCACCAACATTCACCTCAACGTCTATAACCGCAGCATCAGTAACACCACCAATAGCAGGGTCAGCTACAACGGGGCGGGAGGCATCACTCGACGGCCTTTGCCGTCGGAAACTGCCGCATTGCGAGGGCAGCGAATTCCCCCGATGAACACCCAGTTACAGCACCAGCACGAAGCAGCACAGAACCACCAGCAGTTTGCCTCGGTGAACCACGGGCGTCCTGCCATTCTCGCTGCGACAAAGCCGATTGCGGTAGGCAGACCGATTGCTCCGGTCATTCCTGCCCGCACTTCTCCACAACCGCAGCAGCACGTTCAAGCACAACCGCAACAGCACGCTCAAGCACAACCGCAACAGCAGCCACAGCAGCATGCCCCAGCAGCAACCGCATGCTCAGGCACAACAGCATTCGCAGGCACAACCGCAGCAGCACGCCCAAGAGCAGCTACAACAGCATGCCCAGCACAGCATGCTCAGACACAACCTCAGCAGCACGCTCAGCGGCAGGCACAACCGCAGCAGCACGTTCAAGCGCAGCGGCACGTTCAAGCGCAGCAGCACGCTCAGCAGCAACAGCATGCTCAGCAGCAACAGCATGCTCAGGCACAACAACACCCAGAGCCTGAAGAGAAGAAGAGGTAGTTGCTACTCGGGTATTGATAGGCCAGGTGCCACAGACCACTCTAGTTAAGTCGGACTGGCGAGGACTTAGAGCACACTTCACCGACGGTCGGGAACAGGCAGCCTTGTTTGGTGGACGATAGCAGGGCTGCCCGCTCACTATACCAATAGGGAATCAACCTGAACGTGCGTCCCCGCCAGCACTCGGGCAACAGAAGTTTTGCTCAGCTTGAGTTCACTGGCAATCGTTGCCAAACTCTTCCCGGAGTTGCGGAGGTTAAGGAGCTGCTGCTCATCGCAGTTGACCCGAGGGCGTCCACCGATCCGCCCCTGCGATCTGGCGGTCGCCAGCCCAGCCATGGTGCGTTCGGACAGCCGCACCTGCTCCTGCTTAGCGATCACCGCCAGAATGCTGATGACCGCATCCTCGAAGATGAGCGTAAAATATCCTAGGACTCGAAATTGACGTATTTGCGCTCCATTCTCAAAACGAGAACTGCGGTTCCCCACTCCCGCTTAGAGGCGTTGCCATTTTTCCAGAATCTCAGGGCGGGTAGTTTGCCGATAGTTCCTATCGTCAATTTCCTGCGCTGCATGGCCATCATTCATGCCGTGCTTGAATCAGAATTCTCCCAGGTTAAGGTTCCGCAATTTACCCGGCTGGTAGGACACGCTACACCTAAAGTCCCCTTGTTGGTAGCCGACCTTGATGCATTGCATGCGGAGGATGTGCCGAGCATAACAGGTGCGGTACATGCTGCACTGGATTGTGCAGCCGAGGTTCTCTCTAATGCCCACAACCCGCTCTCCCTTATCGGCGTAGTTTACGTTTTAGAGGGCTCACAGAATGGTGCGAGTGTTCTGAAGCACGATTATGCCCGCTGTTTGAATCTGCACGACGAGCAGCTTACCTACTTTGGCTGCTACGGTGACGGTACGGCTACTCACTGGCAGGTGTTTGATGGTCTCATGGACTCACTCGAACTGGATGAGGAAGACATAACGCTGGTCGCCGCCTCCGCCATTGGGTGTTTCGATCGGATCGAGAAAATCTGCACGGCACTCTATCCTTACTCCGAGCAATGCCTGCAGACTCATGTGACGGCCATCAACTTTGAAGCAGGCGACCATGCCATCCCTCGGAGCCCGGCTGAGATTGCATTGGCGCTTCGGGTTGGCAAGAGCGCTTGGGAGCAATATCCGTACCTTGATAAAAGGTACGGCGAACGAGGGAAACGATTCACCTACAGTGACAGTTGCTGGCTGGTTGCTCTGACCCGAATGCCCGTGGAAACAGCGACGAAAAGCCTCGAATGGCTACGCACCGTGCTCGCCAGCCGGGGAATTCCGACGGTAATTCTTGAACGTCATCTCCGCCTGATTCAGGAAGCGCTGGCCCTTGAGTTTCGAGATCAGGTTGAAATGCGGACACGATTTGATCAGTTTCTTTCTGGTCTTGAAGCTGAGCGCCAACCGATTAAGGAGGTTATGTCGCACTTGGTTGAACAGTTCGACCTGAGGTTCCGTGTCTGCACCGGACTCAAGGTGTCCTCTGCGGCAGAGTTGATCGCCTCGGCGTGGATTGACGAGCGTTCCGGCACTTGCGGTGCACTGGCGTCCGTCAGCAATTGGTTTGCCGACTCGGGGCGCTTCTCCGAGGAATGGATCGCAAATGTAAATGAATTTGTTACGCAACTCAAGAACGCCGTGGGCTCATCATGCTGAAGTGGTGCTCTTATTGCCAGAGGTTTCTTGGAGAAACTGAGCCTTACGAGGACCTCTGTATCACGCACGGAATATGTGCAGCGTGCCTGCCAAATCTGCATACTCTTACAGATCAGGACCTCGAACGCTCTGTAAGGTTGCGGACGGTACAAGAGCAGCTCAGGACGGCTGGCCTATCGGGTGATCTTAAAGCGGCGGATCACGCCATTCAGAATGCTATTGCACAGAACGTTCGGGCAATCGATATCCTCCTGGGATTAGTCGCCCCGACGTTGTACCAGATTGGTGAAGATTGGAGGAAGGGATTCATCACCGTCGCAGAAGAGCACCGTTTTACAAGCTACTGCGAACAACTCTTCGAGACTCTCCGCAAAGACGTCACAATTTCCAGTCCGACTGATGCAGATCGGGTTGAGGTTCTGATCATGAACGCTCCAGGCAATCGTCATACACTGGCAATTCGTATCCTGGCTGCTTGGTTCGCAGATAAAGGAATTCCGGCTCGGGTCGTTGATTCGATTCCGGTGATCGATGATCTTATTAAGCTAATCTGTGAGAGCCTTCCCCGCTTCATTCTGATCTCGATTGCTCTCCCTGAACAGCATCCGGCGGTCTTCAGGCTGGCTGAACGCATAGTGGCTATGCCAGGCCCCCATCCGAAGATTCTTGTCGGTGGGAACGCCGTCAAAATGAAACTCGTCCCGCCGATTCCAGGCGCTTATCTCGTGACCGACATCAATTCAATAGAGGCGAGTTCTTAAGCCCCGCCAGCACTCGGGCAACGCTGGTTTTGATTACTTTGAGTTCCCCAGCAATCGTCGCCAAGCATTTCCCCGCAAGCCCACCAATCTTAAATCTTTCAGTGGCTCACCGAAATGTGAATAGCACCGCCCGCCAGAGTAGTACGACCATTAATTTTCTCGCTGGCAAATGTGCCGCTCTTGCGGCACAAGGCGAAGCGGTGCCCTCGTCGGCGTGTTCTGCTGCTGCTTATTTCATGCGCTCACAGAGGAACGGGTGACTGGCTCGGTTGGGGACTCTGTGTGATACCAGGTCAGATGCACAAGTGGCGCTTCATTTTCGTGAACCACTTAACGGTCGTTTTTGTTACGACAGAAGCAGTGGCTGCTGGCGACCTCCCCGACCTGTTCACCAGAGCTGCTCAACCGGAAGCAAGAGCGGCGGGAGCGGCGGTTGCGCAGAACTGATGGGGCCGCAGCAAGGGCCCGTTGCGAGCTGGTTCCACCTGCCGGAGACTGCGCACCTTCCGCCAGCCGCACGAATGCTTCATCGCTTTCAATTCTGATGAACTGGAGACCGAGCTTCACCGCCGCCAGCCACGCCGGAGGCGATTGCCGGTCTCGATTTCACTATCTCGTTTTGCTAGGGCCGGACGATCCAGTGGGTATTACACGACAAGACACCAAACAGCATAACAAGCCGTGTCGTGGAGCATTCATCGGAATATGAGTAAAAAGGAAGTTGTTGAACCTCGTCTTTACAAGACAAAGAAAGCGGCGCATTACCTGTCCGTAAGTGATAAGTGAATGGAAGCTGCGGAACCTCATCCAGGCAGGGGAGATTGCCTGCATCATTTACGGCGGCACGAGTCCATGGCTGTTCGACATCAAGGAACTGGACGATTGGATCGAGCGGCGGAAGAAAACCCTCTGAGATGCAGATGAGTTCGAATTTGTCTTGCGGCCCCAGTAACCTGGGCCGCTCGGAGAGGCAATGTTGCAGTGTGGGTTTGGTGATTTGAGGAGAGGGAAACAGTGGCGAGACGACCACGAGGCACCGGGCGGCTATGGCAGCCGAGGGGCTCTTCTGTATGGTGGATAAAGTACTACCTAAACGGACTCCCCCAGCGGGAGAGTACGAAATTAACGAATAAACGTCAGGCGGAAAACTTTTTAAATAAGCGCCTTGGCGAGTGTATGTCAGGGAATTTTCTTGGGGCGGATGTTGAACGCATCACCGTCGCTGAGATTATGGCGGACAAACTAGCTCAGAGCAGGAACGACGAGGATAAGTCTACGCCCCACAAAGAGAAAATGTGGGAGCTGCACCTTGAGCCAACATTCTCCCGTCTCCGCTGCTCACAGGTAATAACGGATGTCCTCCGAAAATACATCGCAAAACGAAAGACCGAAACTTTTGGGAAAGTCGTATCGAAGACCCCGACCAACGGAACGATCAATCGTGAACTAAAACTGTTGTGCTCCGCCTTCAACCTTGCTAGGAAATCATCTCCGCCGAAGGTGAGCCGGGTTCCACACTTTCCAACGCTGGAAGAATCCCCACCACGCAAGGGTTTTTTGAAGGATGAGCATTACCTCGGGCTCTGTGATGAGACCGCAAAAGTTGGGCTGTGGCTTCGGGCAATATTTGAGGTCGCCGTATCTTACGCATGGAGGAGGAATGAAGTTGTAAAGCAATTGCGGGGTGCGCCAGATTGACCTTTCGAAACGGACAATTGATCTAGATCCCGGCGCTACCAAAAACGATGACGCTCGAATCATTAGGATGACTCAACAAGTCTATGAGCTTGTCTCTGCCTGTATTCAAGGGAAGGAGTCCGATGAGCCTGTATTCACAAGACCGGAAGGCTCGCCAATTGGGGAATTCCGCAAGGTTTGGGCTTCGTGCTGCAAAGCGGCAGGCGTGGCAGGACTCCTGTTCCACGATTTGCGGAGGACAGGTGCGAGCAACATGAGACGAGAGGGCATTCACGAGTCCACGATCATGAAGATCGGGGGGTGGAAGACACGCTCTGTCTTTGACCGTTACAATATAGTTGACCAGAGTGATCTAGCGGACGCCGCACGCCGCATGCATGAGCGGCACTCACAACTGGTTAAGGAACAGGCAGAGCATGCGCAGGAGCTTGCCAAAGAAGCAGAGACAATGCAGAATGGGCATCGTTTGGGCATAGCGAGCAAGAAAAGTAACAAAGTGGTCAATACTCAGTTGCCAAACTGATATTGAAAACAAAGAAGTTAACATCGTGGGAGCGTAGCTCAGTTGGATAGAGCATCTGCCTTCTAAGCAGAGGGTCGCAGGTTCGAGTCCTGCCGCTCCTACCATTAGAATCAAGCAGTTAGCGCGCTTGATTGCGACAACGTTTGCCGCTACCGATGTTGACCGTTCGCGGTGACGCACCTTCCGCAATCCTTGTTTCCTGATACCGCGCAATATCGCTTGCGTCTATGTCAACCAGCAGTTTTCTGCCGAGCACGGGAAGAAAGTGCCCAATGCTGGTTTTCTGAATCAGGTACATCTTCGGGGACCAAGCTGTTTTCTTCGTCTTCAGCCAATCTTCTGCGGCAACTGAGAACAAGTGCGGGTGCACATATTTCTTGATGCCCGCCGTTCCCATTTCCAATTCTTGCCGCCGCTTGTCCTCGATCTTCTTCGCCAGCGTCTTTGAGCGCGTCCCCGTGCTCTCTCGAATGCGCTGCCCGTGGAAGAGAAAATCCATCGTCCAAACTTTGCTGCCTGCATAGCGAAACAGTGACATAGGTCATTTCTCCTGTTTGGGCGGTACTAGGTTGCCCATGCTGACCGCGCGGTAAGAAGCCGCAGGTCAATGCCTGTTTTTTGTGAGACCCAGCGTTTCCAGTCTTGTTGAGTTTTCGCGCGTTTCCAGTCCTGCATTGCTGCTTTCGCGCGGTCTATTTTGCCCTTGCGCTCTTGCTTCAATTTCTCGCTCGTGCGCTCAACAGCAGTAGCGGCATTTCCGCATTTGCGGGAGCAATAGACCTTCTGTGATGCCCGTTTTTTCAGGTAATACCGTCCGCATCGCGCACAAGGTCCAGCGAGTTTGTCCCATGGTAGTCCAAACAAATCCCCGAACGCATCGCGGTCTGCTAACCACTGAGGAATTTGCAGCGGCTCTTGGCCTGAGTCCAAAGACCATCCGCCAGTGGACTTGGACCCGGCGCGTGGCTTTTGTGCGCGTGGGCCGCAGTGTCCGCTTCCGACCTGAAACGGTAGAGGAAATCCTTAGTCGCGGCGAAGTCCCCGCGCTGGAGCAGCGATAACGGCGGACCGGGGGTGCCCTCTCTTTTTTATGGCGGCGCTTGCCTGTATCGGATTCTACCTTTCCCCTTGCCGCACTCAAAAACCTTATGCCGGGAGCGGGTGATGAGGCCCGCGCGTTGGAGTTAAGACGATGGTCGCACTCTTGAGTCGGGATGAGATCGGGCCGGATGCGCCAGCCGTTGAGCGCGTGACGCAGCCCACCGATGGACTCAATCTGGTAAGGCTTGGCGAGTTGCTATCGCGCCCCGTAGTTCCGGTCGATTATGTCTGGCGAGGGCGACTTGTGGCGGGAAGCATCAGCATCATCGCTTCAAAGCCAAAGGTAGGCAAATCGACGCCGGGGCGTAACCTTGCCCTGGCCGTTGCGCGGGGCGAGTCTTTTCTCGGCTGGCCCGTCAAGCGTGGGCCTGTCCTGTATTTCGCGCTGGAAGAGCGAGCCGAGGACGTGGCGGCTGTCCTTGGGCGGACTCCGTGAGAACGCCGAAGTCGCAAGCTTGGGACTGCAATTCTGGCCGCCTTGGCTAACAAGTCCATGAGCGAGCCGGAGATTGGCGAAGCCGTCCAGTCGAAGACCTACCTCAAACGAAAGGCACTCCGGGAACTGACCCAGCAGGGAAAGATTACTCGTTCGGGCAGCGAGAAGCGATCCATCGCGCTATCAGCGTCACTCAGAAATCAGCTTGGTTCATGCTCCATCGCCTGCGTAAAGCGATGCAGGACGAAACCACCGGGAAACTCGGTGGCGGCGGACACACCGTTGAGGTGGATGAAACCTTCATCGGCGGCAAGCTCAAAAACATGCACAAGGACCGCAAGCCAAAGCTCGCCAGCAAGCACGGCGGAGCAGCGGATAAAACCATCGTGGTTGGGATGCTAGAGCGCAATGGCGAGTCAAGGCCGAAGTCGTCAAGACTCGGACTCAACCCATCCTGCAAGCTCTGGTACGCAAGCACATCGCCCCAGGCTCAACCCTTATGACTGACGAATGGGGAGGCTACAAAGGCAGCGATTTCGAGCACGAAATCATCAACCACGCCAATGAGTATGTGAACGGTCTGATCCATACCAACGGCATCGAAAACTTCTGGTCACGGCTCAAACGCGGATTGAACGGCACCTATGTTTCAGTTGAGCCCTTTCACTTGTTCCGTTACATCGACGAACAGGCTTTCCGGTACAACAATCGCGGCGGCAAGAAGAAGGAAAACCGGATCACCGATTTCGACCGCTTTAGCCTTCTGTCTTCAATGCTCGCCAATAAGCGGCTCACCTATGCCGAACTCACTGGCAAGGTGTCTCCGACGTGTTGTTAATCCGCTCCGCGACAAGCGCGGTCCAAAGAAGAAGTGTTCTGATCGGAGCTAACTGATGTCTCTATTCCCGCATTACAAACTGCATTCTTCTGCGTGCGGAACACCCATTCTGCTCCCGCTCGGAATGCTAGACCGAGCATTTCCTGGTCTAGCCTACCAATCCACAGGCATAGAGCACCTCGCCGCTCTATGTATTCATTGCAACCAAGTGCGAAACTACGATTTAGAACATAAGAGTCCGATTCGGTCCGAGGGTCCCGTGGTATCTCTATCTACTTATTCAGGTGGTCTTTGCGCTACAGCTTGAATGCGAAGAGGAAACCTGCACAGCTCGCTTACCACTATTCGCAGCATGGAGCCCAACCATCTCTGACGAAGACTGGAAACGATACCTAGATACGAGATTTTGGAACGAGATGAAATGCTCGAATGGGCACCCCGTCCTAAAGCCAAAATCTCATCCAACCCTTTAATGTCGCTGCTCATGGTTTTCCCTCAACACAAAACCCGCCGAAGGCGGGTCTATTTCTGTTCGCTTTGTTTCCGTTTTCGCTTCGGACGTTCGTCCTTGGCCGTTTTTTCCGCATCCAGTTTGGCCTTGATCTGGGAATGCGGAACCCGAATAACCTTCGTCACTAGCGCATCAAACTTTTGAAACTCTGGACTATGCGCCATTCAGTGTTTTACCTCGCAATTGGTCATGCCTCATTTTAGCTCGCAGTAGCCAATTCCCGCATAAACTCGCGTACATGGGCAAAAATAGTCGCCGACTCAGAAAGGACGTATTTTACGCGGATATGCACAGCACGATTTCGCCAGGCATTCTTGAAGTAGCGGAACTCTTTTGTGCCACCCGTGCCACTGCAGCTTCGCGGTGGTTAGAGCCGGGCGAATCACCCGCTGCGCAAACTTCGGCGTACCCTTTGGCGTCAGGAAGACGAAACCACACGCTTTGTTCGCAGGATTTCAATCCGCTGGCAATCTTCATACCTGCCCCTTCCACTGGTAAAACACCGAGCGCAGGTAGCGTTTGGGCTCAAGTTCCGGACAAAGCCCGGAGATCGACTCGGTCGAGCCGATGATCAGAGCAGCCGTCTCTTGCCAAATACCTGGCGAGATTCCGGAACAGGCGGGTCTTGTCCGGCTCGGTGAAGTAGATGGCCACGTTGCGGCAGAAGATAATGTCAAAAGGGTGTGGAAACGAGAACGGTTCCAGCAGGTTCATGGTGCGAAAGGTGGCCAACGCGCGGATCTCATCGCGGATCTTCCACCGATTCCCCGATGCGGTGAAGTGGCGGGTGAGCGTCTCCGGCGGCAAGCCCCGCTCCAGTTCCAGGCGGTTGTATTCGCCGTAGCTCGCCTGGGCCACGACTTTGTTCGAGATGTCGGTGCCCAGAATGCGAATGTCATAACGCGCAAGATCCCCGAGCAGTTCCTTGAGTACGATGGCCGTGCTATAGGCCTCCTGCCCGGTGGAACAGGCGGCGCTCCAGATGCGGATGGGAACTCGTGCGCCCTGTCTGCTGCGCCGGTCGATCAGTTCGGGAATCAGCTTGTGCCGGAGCAGTTCGAAGGGCGAGGTATCGCGGAAGAAAGAGGTTTCATTGGTGGTGATGGCTTCAATGATTTTGCGTGCGGAGTTTGCGCGTCGCGTCGGCCCGCGCCTTGTGAAAAAGCTCGGAGAAGTTGGCGGCGCCGGCTTCGGGGAGCAGGCCGCCCAGGCGCGTCTCTACCAGATATCCCTTGGAATCGTCCAGATGAATCCCGCAGATCTCCTGGATGTAGCGGGACCAGACCGGCATCTCCTCGCGCGTGATCGCAGCCGTCAAGCCCGGCCTCCCTTGACGATGGCCGTGATCCGGCTGGCGATCGAATCCAAGGGCAGGATGACATCGGTCACGCCGGCGTCCACCGCGGCTTTCGGCATGCCATAGACGACACAGCTCGCCTCGTCCTGGGCGATGACAAAACAGCCATGGCGCTTGAGGAGGCGCAAGCCGAGGGTTCCGTCGCTGCCCATCCCGGTGAGAATGACGGCCATCGCGCGGCCGGGAAATCGTTCGGCCGCCGAGCGAAACAGGTAGTCCACGGCCGGCCGGCAATTGTTCTCGGGAGGGTCGTCGGTCAGCTCGCATTACTGGCCGCTGATCCCGGTCCCATCCCCAGTCGCATCTGCCGCCCCCGGGCGCGATGTAAGCCGTGTTCGGCTCGGGGAACTCGCCCGTGGACGGCTTCGCGGACGCGCACCGCACACTTGGCGGCCAGGTTTTCGGCCAGCGACTTGGTAAAGATGGGCGGCATGTGCTGCACGATCAGGATGGGCACGCCGATGTTTCCCGGGATCGCAGGCAGAAGCTGGGCCAAAGCGACAGGGCCGCCGGTGGACACGCCGATCAGAACCATCTCAGGCTTGCCTGGGTTCGAAAGGCGCTGCATGCGCAAAGCGATTGCGTCCGAGACGCGGCTCGGCAGCACCGACAGGGGCGGCTTTCGGGCGTCGGAACAGCGCGGCCGCAGGGCGGAGGAATTGCCGCGCAGGATTGCGCGCACCTCCAGACGATGCGCGACGGCGCGCAACGCGGGGCCCCAACTCCCGGAGCAGCGCCTCGCGTCCTTGCTCAAACTGGCGGCTTCCGGCTTAGTAATGAAATCAAAGGCGCCCTTCTCCAGGGCTCGCACGGTAAGGTCACCGCCGCGCCGCGACAGTGCGCTCACCACGATGACCTCCGCCTCCAGGCTGCCTTTCGGCGTAAGCGCATCCAGAACCGCCAGGCCATCCATCTCCGGCATTTCGATGTCGAGCGTGAGAAGGTCGGGCTGCAAATTCCCGAACTTTCTGCAGGGCGAGCCTGCCGTTGGCCGCGCTGCCCACCACTTCGACTCCCGGCAGCGACGCCAGCACATCTGCAGAGCACCCGCCGGAAAGAAGCCGCGTCATCCGCTACCAGAACTCGCAGATTCATATCTTCGGTTCTTCGCGTACGAGTGACTGCCCGGTTCCATCGTTGGGATCGAGGACGGCAATTGGATCGAGCAAGCGCCGCCAAACGTTCTCCGCTGCGAAACACTCCCAGCAGCTTCTGCATCTGTACCCCGTGCAGATTGGCCGGCGCAGGCAGCAGATCGCCGGCGCCAACCTCGATGGTGTCGGCTACGCTGATCCACCAGCAGTCCGACCGGCTCGCCATTCCAGTCGGCGATCAGGATGCGGCTCTCGGGACCGGCGTCAATCGGCGGCAGCTCCAGCCGCACGCAAGTCGATGACGGTGATGATTCGGCCGCGCAGGTTGCGAATGCCGGCCACATACTTGGGAGCGTGGCGGACGGGGGTAAGCTCGCCCACCATCACCACCTCCTGGATCAGCGCGGTATCAAGTCCAAAAGTGCCGTCCCCAAGCAAGAAAGTCGCAACCAAGAGATCGTCTCCGGCATTCTGTTCAGAGCTTTCCATCGTCATGCCCGCCTCACATCCGGAATTGCGATACCTGGGTTTTGAGCTGTTCCGCGAGCTGGGACAGATCGACCGCACTGATCTGCACCTGCTCGCCGCCGCGCCGAATGTCGGCCACGTCTTCGTTCACTCCGGCGATGTCTCTGGCAATCGACTTGGAAACCTCCGCCGTCTGCGCGATATGCGAATTGGCGTCGCGCACGCCCGCCGAGGCCTGGGCGATGTTGCCGGCAACATCCTTGGTCACCACCGCTTGCTCCTCGATGGCCGCAGCAATGCTGGACACGATGCCGCCCACTTCCTTGATCACCGCCGTGATCTGCTCGATGTCGGTAATCGCGGTTCCTGTCGAATTTTGCATCCCGGCGATGCGCGCCTTGATGTCTTCGGTCGCCTCGGCGGTCTGCCTCGCCAATTCCTTGATCTCGTTGGCGACCACCGCGAAGCCCTTGCCGGCTGCTCCGGCGCGGGCCGCCTCGATGGTCGCGTTGAGCGCCAATAAGTTCGTCTGGGCCGAAATGTTCGTGATCGTCTCCGTTACCTGACCGATTTCGTGGGCGGCATTTCCCAGCTTCTGCATCTCTTCGGTAATCATCACTGCCTTGCTCGTAGCCTGCTCGCTAGTCACCCGCGCCCGGGCGGTGTTCGAGGCGATATCGCCGACCGTTGCGCTCATCTGCTCGGTGGCACTGGCCACCGAAGTGAGGCTGGCGGAGGACTGCTCCATGCCGGAGGCCACCGAGGTTGTGCTGGCGCTTGCTTCCTCCGCCGCGGCTGCAACGCCGTTGGCTCGTTCCGACATCGTCGCCACACCGGAGGCGGTTTGCGCTGATACCGCCGACAATTTAGTGGCCGAAGCACCCAAGGTTTGCACGCCCCCGGAAATGTCGCCTACCAGAATCCAGAGATTTCCGGTCATCTCGTTCATCGCCAATTCCAGTTCGGCAAGCTCATCCTGGGTTGTGGGCTCCAGCGGCTTGCCGCTGAGATCGCCGCCCGCAACCGCTTGTGCCCGCTGCAGGATTACATTGACGCTGCCAATGATCCGGCGACTAATAAAGATGGCCGCAGAGCAGCCAATCACGATGGCCAGCAAGGTCGTCAGCCACAGCAAAAGGATTGCCGAAGATGCGGTCGCGTCCATTCTCGACGATTCCGCCGCAAACAATTGGTTCAACGAATCGATCAAGTCCTGGACAGTTTTCTTGGTGACACCGTTGTAGGGGGTCACGGCATTGGACATAAAGTTTGACGCGGCCAGGACGCTGGCAGGGTTATTCGGTTTACGCATGCGGAAGATCTCACTTGACATTCGGCGAGACTCGGAAGTTCGCTCCATGAGGGAATTAACCCGGTCTCTATTGGCCTGGAGAACGAAGCGCGAACTTACCTCTTTAAGCTTCTGAACATCCACGTCCATCGCCTTCTCTTCGTTATCCCAATCGTTTTTAGCTCTGATTGCGACCGCAGGATCGTCTGCCATAAGAATAAACTCGCGGGCTTTGCTCGACGCCTGGTTGGAATGCGCAAGCAGGTCGAGAGAATAGGTCAGGCTCGGAATTCTGACCTCGATCATCAATTCTTCCTGGCTGCGCATTTCCGCGATCTTCCAGTAAGTCAACCCGGAGCTGCACGCCATCACTGCCAGAACCAATGCAAATGCGAGTCCGAGCTTCCGTCCTAAAGTGAATTTCATTGATTACTCCTTCTATCTCTGCTCGAATATTGAAATCTGTCCGCTAAATCGAACCTTGGAAATCACCACCTGGAATCGCTAGTTCGCCTGGAGACAGCTGGTTGCGTCAGCAGCCAGCAAACGCTGCAAACCAGCCAGCAGGTTGTCACGGTCGAGTTTGGTCTGGTACTCGGTAATTCCAACCGCTTTGCCGCGGGCGACATCTTCATCGCTGGCCAGCGAGGTGAGGGCGATAATGGGCAGTCCGGCCGTACGCTCATCGGCGCGGATCCGCCGGCTCAGGCCCAACCCATCCAGCCGCGGCATTTCGATGTCGGTGACCACCGCCTTTACCCGGCCCACATTCTCGACGAGTAGCTCCCAGGCGGCCTCACCATCCGGTGCGGCAAGCACGGTGTAGCCGTCTTCCTCGATGAAGCGGGTTACCTGGGCGCGGAAGAAAGTAGAATCCTCCGCCAGCAGAACTACGCTGCCTTCGGCTCCGGGAGATTGCTGGTTTTCCGCTGCATGCTGCTCAGCCCATTCCGGCCAAGTGGCGTCCACCAGTTCGAAAAGATCAACCAAAAGAGCCGTGCGATCGCGGATGATGGCAGAACCGGCGACCCCCTTTTGACGATGCGTGGCCTGATCGATGGCCGCGTTAGTCTCGATCACGTCCACCGGCATGGCTCCCAGCAAACCAACCTCGTGGCCGCGAACGTTTGCAATCATGACGGTAAGCTCTTCGGCGTCGCCAATCTGGTCGACCTGGGCGGTGTCGGAAAGCGTAACGAGCGGCAGGAAGCCGCCACGATGCTGCATGGTTCGTCTTCCGCCCATCGTCTCCACCTGCGCTAGCCGGATGCGCTCGATCCGCAACACGGTATCCAGCGGAACCGCGCAGAGCTGGTCCGGACCGTTATGGAATAGAAGCAGCGCGTGGGTATCAGTGAGTCTCTCCTGCTCGGCGGCCTGGCTCTGCTGGCGGGCGCGCTCTGTGCCGGAGACCACGGCCAGCTCCGCCTTGGCGGCCAGCCCCGCGATATCCAGAATGAGGGCAACTGTGCCGTCACCCAGAATGGTTGCGCCCGCGTACTCCCGCAGACCCTTGAGATGGGAGCCCAGAGGCTTGACAACGATCTCTTCAGTGTCGTGAAAAGCCCCCACCACCAATCCATAGGTCTGGGTGCCGGTGGTGACCACGGCAATCTCCAGGGCGGAGGCTGCACTCTGGCGCCGTTCGCCAGAGTCACGCGGCGACGGATACCGGACAGGCGTGGCGGCTTTCTGCGCCTTGCCCAGCAGGTCCGGATGACGCGGCGAGCGTCGGTCTGCCAATCTTTCCCGACGGTCAATCTCCCGCTGGTTGGCCGTGTTCGGATCGACGTAGGTTGGCAACACGCCTACCAGTTCTGCGAAACGCACCAGCGGAATGAGTTGGTCGCGCAGTACCAATACCTCCGTCTCGCCGACGATTTCAATGCGGGTCTTGGTCTTCCCCGGTTGCACCCGCAGCAGTTCTTCCACATTGATTTGCGGGATCGCGAAGCGCTCGCCCTCAACCGACACAATCAGCGAAGAAATGATCGCCAGGGTGAGCGGCAGCTTGATGCGGAAAGTTCGTGCCCTTGCCCAGCACTGAGACGATCTCGACCTTGCCCCCGAGACGGTCCAGGTTGGTCTTGACCACATCCATGCCAACCCCTCGCCCCGAAACATCCGTTACCTTTTTCGCGGTCGACAGACCGGGAAGAAAGATGAGTGCGGTCTTGTCCTGCGCAGACATCCTTTGCAATTGATCATGCGTGATCAACCCCTTGGTTTCCGCCGCCTTGGCGATCCGCTCGGCATCGATGCCTTGCCCATCGTCGGAGATCTCAACCATCACCTGCCCGGCCTCGTGATGCGCATCGATGATGACCGTGCCCTGGCGTTTCTTGCCCGCGCGGATGCGCTCTTCGGGGAGTTCAACCCCATGATCCACCGCATTACGAATCATATGGGTCAGCGGGTCCGAGAGCGCCTCGATCAAACTCTTATCGAGCGCGACATCCTTGCCTCGAATATCGAGTTCGATCTCTTTGCCCATGGCGCCGGACAAGTCACGCACCAGGCGCGGGAACTTTCCGAACACATTGCCGATGGGCTGCAGGCGAGTCTGCATGATGACGTCTTGCAACTCGACCGTGATTTGGTTGATGCGCTGGTCGGCGGTGATCAGCGCCCGGGAATTCTTCTGTGCAATCGAGGCGCGCAACTGGTTGCGTCCCAGCACTAACTCACCGGCCAGATTCACCAGTGTCTCCAGAACTCCCACGTTGACCCGGATGCTATCCTCCACCACTGGCGCGGGCGCTGTGGCGTTGGCTGCAGGCTTCGCCGCCGCTGTGACAGGGGCTGCATGCTCTTGCTGCGTAGGGTGACTCTCCGGAACATGGCTCGGCTGAGGCGGTGACGCAATCACCGTCGGCGCCTCGGTCTCTTCAGGCAAGCGCGCAGAGGGGCCGGAGAGCAATCTAACTTTCTCTCGGTTATAGGGAAACAACGATCCCAAATCATCAGGCTCGGAAGTCGTGGCCAGGATCAAACCCAGGGGCAACTGCTTTCCAATCGGACCGTCCAGGGTGCCTGCGGCCTCGAAATTCACTTCGCAATCCAGAATTTCTCCCGCCGCCGCGAGTTCGCGGAAAACTTCCAGCACGTTCCGGCCGCGGCGCTCGATATCGTGGATGAGGTCGTATTCGACGCTGTACACGTATTGTCCCGCCTCGCGGGCCCTCTCATAATCAAATCGAGACAGGATTACAGCCGAGCCTCCGCCCTTCGGCTCGAGCGAGACGGTCTGGATCAACGATGCTTTCTGCTCTGGAGGTAAATAAGATGACGTCAAACCGGTCAGGTTTATCAACAAATCATCGATATTCGCGTAGGCGCTTTCGGCAGGATGGTCGATCATCTCGTGGAGTTTGTCGAAAGCTGCCAACAGAAGGTTGGTGATCTCGGCGTTGGGAGGCATCTTTTTCGAGCGAATCATATCAAGCACGGTCTCGGCTTTATGCGCCAGCTCCTTCACCTTGGTCAGGCCAAAGAAGCTGCTGGCGCCCTTGATGGAATGAGCCGCCCGGAATACCTTATTCACCAAATCCGCATTGATATTCGCTCCGCCCTCTTCAATCGTTAATAAGTCGGCCTCAATTGTCGTAAGGTGTTCTCGAGATTCGTTGATAAATTCGCCCAGTAGCTCATCATCTGTATCCATCATGACTCTCCTACGCCGCCCTTACGCTGACGTTGAGGCGCGCCGTCAACCGCATGCTCTGGAGCAGGTGGAAGATATCGGGGCAGACGTTCGTCACCTGCACCTTCCCCCCGCTGGAAGCCAGGCTGTTGGAGGCGGCAATCAACAAGCCGATGCCAGTCGAATCCAGCATCGTGGTGCTTGCCAGATCGAACACCAGCTCGCGCGTGCCGTTGTTCAGCATTTCCCTCAGACCGGCCTGCAGCTCCGGAACCAGGACGGCCGTAAGATCGCCCATCAGCTTCACCGAGCCTTGCTGCTCCTTCTGTTCAATCACATATGCAGCCATCGCCGTCTTCCTCCCCTATCCGGTTCTGCTTGCTGATCCAGAGCGTGATCTGGTTACCGCAGCGATTGAACCGTACCCGTCCTGCATACAACGCGCAGAGTTGCAATCCGCGGCCACAGGACGCCGTGGCTGCGGTATCCAATCGGTTTTGCCAAGCCTTGCGCCAGCCAAATCCGCGGCCTTCGTCGCGTACCTCGAGCCGTATCCACTCCCGGCCCAGCGAAAGGCGCACTGTAATCGACTTATCGGCTTCATTCCGGTTTCCATGAATCAGCGCGTTGTTCAGGCACTCTCGCGCCAACAACTCGACGGGGAAGGCAACCTTACAAAGACCGTGGGAGTGGAGCAGGAAGCGGATCTTTCGGCAGAGCAAATCCGCCTCCGCAATTCGCGAGGGGACCTTTCGCCAGAAAAAAGTAGCGGCCTGGGCGCGCCGCGCCTTCACCTTTCCACCCCCAAAAACAGGGTGTCGTCAACCGGAGATGAAGCGCCCACCACATCCTCAACCACTGCGCGCACAAGGTCGCCGAGCGGTAAATTCCGCCGTGCCAGACACGCCGCGGCCAGCCGCTCAATGCCCTCTTCGCAGGAACCTGCGGCTTCTATTAAGCCATCGGTGTAAAAACAGATGCGATCGCCCGGTTGCATGGTCAATTCGACGGTGGCGAACACCGCGTCGGCGAAGGCCCCGACCACATCGCTTTCCTGCCGCACCATCACCGCTTCGTTGCCTCCGGAGGGGATGACGATCGCCGGTGGATGGCCGGCGCTTACCACTGACAGCCGCCCGGTCCGATGGTTGAGCCGGGCATACACCAGGGTGAAAAATGCGCCGGAAGGAAGCAGGCGGCGAAGGGAGCTATTGATGGCCCGCACGATTTCCACCGGAAGGTTCAGCGGCCCCGCGTATTCGGCCGCCAGCGCCTTGAGTGACGCCGTCCACAGAGAAGCCGCCAGATCATGGCCGCTGGCATCGGCTACCAGGTAATCGACCGTGTCTTTGCCGGCAGGCATCACATCGTAGAAGTCTCCGCCCGCTGCCAGCACCTGGCGAAGTGAGACCTGGAAGCGCGCTTCGGGAAACTCCTCCGGACGTGGCATCAGTTTCTGTTGGGCGCTGGCCAACCGCTGGACCTGCTCCGCCTGAAGTTCGGCGAGACGTTCGTAAGCCCGCCGCAGTCGCAGGTGCGTGCGTACCCGCGCAATGAGCTCTGCCCCGACGATCGGCTTGGTGACGTAATCAACCCCGCCCACGGCAAACCCCTCCACCTTCGTCGCGGCGTCTTCGTCGGCCGAGATGAAGATGATTGGGGTGGTAAAAGCACTGGCATCGCATTGCAGGGAGCGGCATACGTCGAAGCCCGACCCATCCTGCAAGTTCACGTCCAACAAAACCAGGTCGGGATGCTGCGCGCGGATCTCCCGCAAAGCTCCCTCAACGCCATCTGCGCTGGCCGTCCGGAACCCAGCCCGTTTCAGGCACCCATCGATGGTGCGAACCGTAGTAGCATCGTCATCGACGACGAAAACCAGTGGAGAAAGGTCCTGTCCTGGCATGAGAAAAACCTCTTGCACTTCAGTCGCCTGAGCTTTTTTCCGCGCCGCCCTCGGGCGCACAGGCTCCTGCATATGGCGAGATGGGGCCTGCTTTATTTAATCGGCTACTTTCTCATTTTCATTAGTCAAGCTAAGCATCGCTGATGGGGCCATGCAGTTCGATGTTGGCTCAAATCTTTGACGATTCGACGGGCACTGGTGAGGAGGGACGAATGGAAAATGCGGGCTCGATTGTTAAGCCCGCGGGAGTCTACCTCGTGAAAAGGGTGCAAGCTAAACGTCAAATCCGGCGCAGGTCCGCATGAACACGTGTTCTACCGCATAGCTGATGCCGCACCGGTCAAAGTTGCCGCGAGTACCACAACATTGCGGTTGTTGGGCAAGGTGATGCTTGCGACGGTCTTGCCCGAATTCAAGGTGAGTACGTACTCATATAAATAGAATGTCCGATTGTCGATCTGTCCCAGATAGTTGTCGCGGTAGGGCATGGTCATGGCAGCCTTCTCTCCGGCGAAACCCTGCGGTGTGAACCAGTCGCTAAGACTTTGGGTGAAGGACGATACGCTCCCGTCTGTGTAGGTCACTTTGAAAACCTGTGAAAGCTGGCTGCCATTCACCGCGGTTGCAAGCAGGGCTATTGCCGGGAACTGGCCGGACGGAAGGGCTACTGTCTGCCCGCTGGCGGCGTCCGGTGCATTGGCCGGTCCGAAGTAGAACGTGGTTCCGCCGATGGTCTGTTGCTCCCCGACCAGGGTGACGGAGTACGCCGTTGGGCTCCCGTTAAGGCCTCCATCCAGACCGCTCCCGGAGAACGGAAGTCCGTCCGCGACAATCGCGTTGATGTTGTAGTCCGGCGCCAGATTGACCGGGGTGATACCGGCGGCAGGAGCCAGTAGGGTGACCGTGCAGAGCGCGCTTTTTGTCAGCGAACCCGACACTCCGGTGACGGCAATGGGATAGGTGCCTGCCGTCGTGGTGTTGCTCGCCGTGAACGTCAACTGGCTGGTGCCAGCCGCACTTAACGCTCCGAAGGACGCCGTCACTCCGCTGGGCAGGCCGGAAACCGTCAGGGTTACGGTGTTCTTAAATCCGTTCACCGCCGTAATTGCGAGTGTGCCGCTTGCGGCAAGTCCTCGGGGAATCGTTAGCGTGGCAGGCTGGAAAGACAATGTGAAACTCGGTACGGTGACGGTCAGTGCAACGGATGTTTTGCTGCTCAGAGTGCCGGCGGTTCCGGTAATCGTGAGCGGGTAAGTCCCGGCGGGAACGGAGGCACCAACCGTGAAGGTCACCTTGCTGGCGGCGCTTGTCGTGGCCGTGGTGGGACTCGCCGCGGCGGTTATCCCAGTGGGAAGTCCCGTCGTGGGACTAAACGCTGCGGTTACGCCAGTGGGAAGTCCTGCTACGGCGAAGCTCACAGTTGCGCTGAAACCATTCTGGCCATTGACGCTAAGAGTGCTGCTTCCGCTGCCTGCTTGTGGAACCGTGAGACTGGCGGGCGAGGGTGCAAGGCTGAAGCTGGGGACCTCTACCGTCAGCGCAATAGACGCTTTGCTGCTCAGCGCGCCGGCGGTTCCGGTGATCGTGAGCGGGTAAGTTCCGGCGAGTACGGAGGCCCCAACCGTGAAGGTCACCTTGCTGGCGGCGCTTGTCGTGGCCGTCGTGGGACTAAACGCGGCGGTAACCCCAGTGGGAAGTCCTGCCACGGCGAAGCTCACAGTTCCGCTGAAACCATTCTGGCCGTTGACGCCAAGAGCACTGCTTCCGCTGCCCGCTTGTGGAGCCGTGAGACTAGCGGGCGAGGGTGCAAGGCTGAAGCTGGGGATCTCTACCGTCAGCGCAATAGATGCTTTGCTGCTCAGCGCGCCGGAGGTTCCGGTGATCGTGAGCGGGTAAGTTCCGGCGAGTACGGAGGCCCCAACCGTGAAGGTCACCTTACTGGCGGCGCTTGTCGTGGCCGTCGTGGGACTAAACGCGGCGGTAACCCCAGTGGGAAGTCCTGCTACGGCGAAGCTCACAGTTCCGCTGAAACCATTCTGGCCGTTGACGCTAAGAGCACTGCTTCCGCTGCCTGCTTGCGTAACCGTGAGACTAGTGGGTGAGGCCACGAGACTGAAGCTGGGAGTAACGACCGTCAGGCTAATGGCCGCAGTGCTGCTCAGCGCGCCGGAGGTCCCGGTGATCGTGAGTGGGTAAGTTCCGGCGGGAACGGCAGCGCCCACGGTGAATGTGACTATGCTGGTCGTAGTGGCTGCGGCTGGACTGTACGCGGCGGTTATGCCGGTTGGAAGCCCGGCAACGGCGAGGCTTACACTGCCACTAAACCCGCTCTTTGGAGTTACCGTGAGAGTTGCGGTGCCGGAGCCCGCCGGTTTAACAGAGAGTGCTGAGACGGAGCTGGAGAGTACGAACGAAGGCGCGCTCGGTGTGCCAGATAAGTCGGTAATGAGATGCTCTCCGGCGGGAGAGCCCCAGCCGGTTACGAGATCGTAGCCGGTAACAGTATGGTACCCGTTGCTGCCGTTGGTGATGTCGTGGAAGTCCAGCACGTAATTGCTGCCATTACCAATGGTGTACAGGAAAGGGTTCAGAAATCCTATGCGTAACTTTACGTTGGAAGCTGTCTGCTGGTTGGCGAGCGCGACAAATCCAGCCCAGAGCGGAGTGGCGGCGCTGGTGCCGCCAACAGCTGTCGGCTGGCCGTCATTCCAGATCAGGTACATCTGAATGTCTGCGGTCAGGGCCACATCCGGGATGTTCCGCATTTTGGTGGAACCGCCGCAGGCGGCCATGCTGAAACCTTGCTGGTAGCTGGGGATGGGGTAAGTGGTGCTGATACCGCCACCACTGCCGGACCACGCGGTTTCTGACTGCCACGCTCCTCCTGAGCCCGCGGTGGTGAGGCTGGTCCCGCCGACTACGGTGAGGTTAGGATCATCGGATGGCGGCATTACACCATTGCTGTAGGCGCCGCTGTCGCCTGAGGCTTGCAGGAACGACTGTCCCTGGGCGATGAACTGCTTGAAGATTTGCTCGGAGGTTGCGTCGATCCCGAAGCCCCACGAGGAGCTGAGCTGAGGTGCCAAATTGTCGGTGGCCATGCGGTTTAGAATGTCGTCCGGATAATGGCCCTCGTACACGATGACCTTGGTGAGACCGGGCGCCATGTAGGAGGCCATCATGATGTCCAAAATCACCTCGATATTGTCGCTTCCGGGAGCACCGTTGAAACCATCAAGCAGCACGGTCTGCGTCGGAACTGCCGGAAGACCGGCAAGAGCGAAGTTTGCCGCCTCGTCGCTGGCGTAAAAGCCATCAAACTCCAGCAGTCCGACGACTTGTCCGCTGCCGGTTAGGGTAACGCCGGGCGCATACGCAGCCCGAAAGTCCTTGCCGATGAAATATCCAGAGGGGCCACTGCCGGTTATATAGGGAGATGCCTCACTCAGCGGAGCCGTCCGCAGGCCCATGGGGTGAGGCAACTCGAAGTTATCGAGACCGCTGATGCTCAGCGTTTTCACTTCTGTATCGAGCCACGGTTCGCCCTGCGCCGCGTAGAACTCACCGCGAACCGGATGCTCGTAAGACATCATCTTGACGTGGAGCAGGGCTTCGATGTCCTGGACCGCACCGGAGACATCGAGCAGCAGGCGATTGGAGTGCGTCCCACTAACGGTGAGCCCCTTCTCTTGAACATGCGCAATGAGTTCCTGATAATCCTGCTCGGTGGGACCAAATTCTTCGGCGAATTGTTGCGGCGTCAAATAATGCCGATAGTCAGGACTGGCTGGATCGGAGATTTGCGCCAGCAGCGATTCGAGACCCTCCTGATTCCGTAAGGGCAATCCAATCGCTATATCGATTCGCGTGGAGCGAGGCACCTCGTGGAGTAGCCGCGAACTGGCCACAGCATTCGAAAGGACTTGCCGATCGGTCGCCTCCGCCCGTATCGAAGCGGCCAGCAGGAAAGTAAACATGGCCGTGACGAACAGTGTGTGCAGAATAAACCGCCGCAGAAGAAACGCTTCTCTGGATTGAACCGATCGGGACACTGGGAATCCTTTGTGCATAGGGTGGAAGCCTGGAAACGAAAGTTTCGCTTCGCTACTGGCATTGCGGATCAAACCGTTGAAAGATTTATCGATAGGCGAAAAACTTTGTTCACATCGTGCCTCCGCGGGAACGATTGGCGGGCAATTTGCGAAATGGGACAAATGAGCAAAAATGTTTGCGGAATGCTAACGGTCAGAATGTGCAGGAGTCAGGTCGGGGAATGAAACGCATTCGGCAGGCGACGATGTACAGAAAATGAGCGAAATCAATAGTAGTCGCCGATGACTTGAAAAGCGGGACGGTGGCTAAACTCGATTGATCTGCGACGGAGGCAACTCCGTGTTCTGCAGAGGAATCTCCGGGACAACAGGATACGCGAACTCTGAGCTGGCAGGCTAACACCCGGAAGGGTGTCGGTGGTTCACGCAATCCGCAGAGCCATCGCGTCGAAACCTACGGCACCTGGAAGCGGTCAGCGGCTTGCACCTGCTTCATCGAGCAAGCAGCATGATCCTGCTCATGAACGTCGGCGGCAACGCTGCTATGGCATTGTCGGGGACGGCCGCAATCCTGTTATCGATGCACTGCGCCGGAACCGCGGATCGAATTGATTGGCGTCCGCCACGAAGAATACGGAGTTTCGCCGGGACCGAAGGAGAAGATGAACACGCTTTGGAAATACAAACTCTGGATCGGCGCGGCTTTTTTCCTGGTCGTCATCGGCCTGATTATTGGAGCAATACGCCCGAAACGTGTATCGGGCTCGCAGCCGGGGATGCCGGCGGTTGAGGTCGTGCAGAAGGATGTCCAGATCTTTGGCGAGTGGATCGGCACATTCGACGGGTTGGTCGATGCCGACGTCCGGGCGCAGGTCACAGGTTATCTGCTCCGGCAAGGCTATCAGGAAGGTTCGTATGTCAAGAAAGGCCAGTTGCTCTTCCAGATTGACCCACGTCCTTTTCAGGCAGCACTCGACCAAGCCCAGGGGCAGTTGGCTCAGGCCACGGCTACGCTCGCCAATGCAGAAGCCGTCCAGGGCCGCACTCAACTTGACGGTGACCAGTACGCCAGTCGCGGTATTTGGCGCTTTCCTCGTGCTGTGGGCGCGCCGGACCGTCCTCAGCGCCTTCTATCCGGCTTACACGGTTCAGATCGAGACCGATGTCTACTCCCAGATCGGGTTGGTGATGCTGATCGGCCTCACGGCAAAGAACGCCATTCTGATTGTCGAATTCGCGAAGGACCAATACGAGAAGGGAAAGCCCTTGGTTGACGCCGCGCTTGAGGGCGCACGGCTTAGACTCCGCCCGATCCTGATGACCTCTTTCGCGTTCATGCTTGGTTGCGTACCGCTCTGGATTGCCACCGGCGCCGGCTCCGTGGCTCGACAAATTATGGGGACAGCGGTGATCGGCGGCATGCTTGCTGCGAGCGTCATCGGAATTTTTCTTATCCCGGCGATTTTTTACCTGGTCGAAAAATGGTCGGGCGCCGGCAAGGAGCCCTCTCCTGGATCGTTGCCGGCCACACCGTTCCCGACGCCGGGCGACTGAGATGCTTCACCAAGCTCATGCAACAGGGACATAGGCAGCAGAGCCGTTTATGAAGAAGTTGAAGCCGTTCATTCCCGTCATCGTTGCATCGAGTCTCATCGACGGACGCATGGTGGGTCCGAACTACCATCGTCCTGGCGTTCAGATTCCCTCCGTCTATCACGACCCGACGGCGAATCCCCAGCTTCAGGCTCAGACTGCCTCTTATGCGGATCTTTCCTGGTGGCAGGTCTTCCGCGACCCGCAGTTGCAAGAGCTGATTCGCACCGCCCTCAAGCAAAACTACGACTTGCAAATCGCAACCGAGCGCATCTTCGCCGCCCGCGCGTCGCTTGCCGTCGCACGCTCCAGCCTCTTTCCTCAAGTATCGGGCGGCGCGAATTTCTCTGGCGGAAAAGAAGGCACGTTTCAAACTAAGTACAACTTTCTCCAGCTCACCGCCGATGCTGCTTTCCAGGTGGACCTATTCGGAAAGCTGCGCCGCGCCACCGAAGCCGCGCGGGCCCAGCTCCTGGCTACCGAGGCAGCTAGGCAGACCGTCGTCCTCACCCCCGTCAGCGACGTCGCCAACGACTACTTCAACCTTCTCCAACTCGACCTGCAACTCAAAATCACACATCAGACGGTCGCCACACAGGAAGATTCCGTCAAACTGACCTCGCTCCGTCTTGATCATGGAGTGGCCACGAAGCTCGATGTTCTCCAGGCTCAGCAAACTCTCGACACCGCCTATGCGACAATTCCTGACCTCGAACGCCAAATCGCGCAAGAAGAAGACGCCATCAGCATCCTCCTCGGCGATTAGCCGCAAAGCGTTGTACGGGGCCTGCCTCTCGTCGAGCAGCCTCTTCCTCCTGAAGTTCCACCCGGCCTGCCTTCATCGCTTCTCGCGCGCCGACCAGACATCCGTGAGGCCGAGCAGAACCTGGTCGCCGCAAACGCCGAAATCGGAGTCGCCAAGGCCCAGTTCTTTCCACAAATCGCGCTCACCGGTTCTGGCGGCGGCACCTTTGGCCGCAGCAGTGTTTTCACGAGTCTCATGAGCTCTCAACTTGGGATTTGGTCCTACGGGGCGCAAGTCAGCCAGCCCATCTTCACCGGCGGAGGACTCACCGGGAATCTGCACTTGGCCGAATCGCAGCACAGACAGGCACTGCTCTCCTACCGCCAGACCATCCAGCAGGCCTTTGGCGAGGTCTCCGATGCCATCATCGGCTACGAAAAACTTCATCAGGTCCGCGTGCGCCAGGAGGAAACCGTGGCGGACTTACAGGAGTCCGTACGCCTCTCCATCGACCGCTATCGCGGTGGAACGACCAATTATCTCGAAGTCCTGGACGGCCAGCGCTCCCTCTATGCCGCCGAACTCATCCTCGCTCAAGCCCGCGGCAACGAGTATCAGAGCCTGGTGCAACTCTACAGGTCACTCGGCGGCGGATGGCAGCAATAAGCAATTTCTTTCGCTTGCGCCCTGAGTCCTTGGAGCCTCTTCATTCACTTCAACTGGAATAGGAAGTCACGACCGGCACGCAATAGGAACACTCTCGCGAATTTCTGGCAGGATGCGCTTGGTTTTGTTGATAATAAATATCTATGTCGAAACGTGAATTTCAGACCGAAGTCAATCAGCTGCTGCAACTGATCATCCACTCCCTCTATTCGCATCCTGAAATCTTCCTGCGCGAGCTCATTTCCAACTCCTCCGACGCGCTTGATAAACTCCGCCACCTGACGCTCACCGACGATGTCTATAGGGCTCTTCCTTTCAATCCCCGAATCGATCTGGAGCTGGACGAAGAGAACAAGACTCTCACCATCAGCGACACCGGCATCGGCATGAATGAGGAGGATCTGGTCTCGCACCTGGGCACCATCGCCCGCTCTGGCACCAAGAACTTTCTCTCGCAGCTCTCCGGAGACGCCAAGAAAGACTCAAATCTCATCGGCCAGTTCGGCGTCGGCTTCTACAGCGCCTTCATGGTCGCCGACCGCATCGAAGTCGTATCCCGCAAAGCCGGCGAAGAACAAGCCTGGCGCTGGGTCAGCGATGGCAAGACTGGCTTCGACATCGAGCCCGCAGAGCGCTCGGTCGCCGGCACCACCGTACTTCTTCATTTCAACGAGGAAGGCAAGCAGTACGCCGACAGCTGGCGCTTGCAGGAGATCGTAAAGAAATACTCCAACCACATCGCCTTTCCGATCTTTCTCACCTACGACAAGAGCGAGTGGAACGAGACCGAGAAGAAGTTGGTGAAGACGCGCACCACCGAACAGGTCAATGCCGCCAGCGCTCTCTGGCGCCGTCCCAAGAGTGAGATCACGGAAGAGGACTACAAGGAGCTCTACAAATCCATCGCCGGCGATTGGACAGATCCGCTCTTCTGGTTCCACACCAAAGCCGAAGGAAGCCTTGAGTACACCACGCTCTTCTACGTGCCCTCGAAGGCTCCGCTTGATCTCTACCAGGCGGAATACAAGGTCGGCGTAAAGCTCTACGTGAAACGCGTCTTCATCATGGACGACGCCAAAGAGCTTCTGCCGCAGTACCTGCGCTTCGTCCGCGGCATCATCGACAGCGAAGACCTTCCGCTCAACGTCAGCCGCGAAATTCTGCAGCAGAATCGCGTACTCACCAGCATCCGCACCGCCAGCGTTAAGAAGATTCTTTCCGAGCTGAAGAACATCGCGGCCAAGCAGCCCGAACAGTATCTGACTTTCATCACCGAGTACAACCGTCCACTGAAAGAGGGTCTGTACGGCGACTTTGCCAATCGCGAAACGCTGCTCGATCTTGTCCGCTTCAAATCCACCAAAGTGGAAGGCCTCACCAGCCTTGCCGACGTGAAGTCGCGCATGAAGGAAGGGCAGAAGAGCATCTACTACATCACCGGCGGCGCCGAATCCCTGCTCCGCACGTCGCCGCTGCTCGAGATCTACAAGAAGAAGGATCTTGAAGTTCTCATCCTCGATGATGACATCGACGAAATCGTCTTCTCCGGCATCGATAAATACGGTGACATCGACCTCAAGGCGGTCAACAAGGCCTCAACCAGCGAGGACCTGAAAGACGAGGCTGAGCCCGACAAGGCCGAAGCACTCAAGCCGCTGCTCGACAAGCTGAAGGCCACCCTCGGCGACCGCGTGAAGGATGTGCGCGCTTCCGTGCGGCTTGCAGACAGCCCCTCCTGCATCGTCTCGGACGAAGAGGAACCCTCCATGAAGATGCAGCAGATGCTGCGCGCGATGGGCCAGAAAGATATTCCCGCGCTTTTGCCCACGCTGGAGATCAATCCTGATCACGAGATCGTCAAGAAACTGCTCGCACGTTCCGATGATCCCATTCTTCAGGACGCGGCGTGGCTGCTCTTCGATCAGGCTCTTCTGATGGAAGGCGTACCGCTCCAGGACCCTGCCACCTTTGTTCAACGTCTCAACCGGATTCTGAACCTTTCCGTTTAGACTCCTATCGCGTGCGGCTGCGTGCCCGCGCAGCCGCCACTCTCTTCCGAGCGAGGTATTGTCTCGTTGTGGGCTCTGGGCGTATCTGGCTCAAGCACGCCGACTGCCGGGCGCAACTACCAGCGCTATGCCGCCGAGCACAGCGACAGAGGCGAAGATCAGGCGCGCGTTCAAATGTTCACCGATCAGCACGACCCCGCCCAGAGTGGTAATGACGGGAACGCTTAGCTGCAGCGATGCAGCGGTTGCCGAGCGAAGGCCGGGTAACACCGCATACCACACGGCGTAGCCAATGCCGGAGGCGAGCGCTCCGGCGGCAAGGGCATAGATGATGCCTGCGCGGTCCCAGGAGCTGTGAGTTGAGAGCATCAGGAAGCCGGAGATCAAGAGAGTAAAAGGTGAGGCGCGCAGAAAATTTCCGGCGCTGGTTCCGATCGCGCCCTGCTTGCTGCTGCGCCCGAGCAATGAATACGCTCCCCAGGCGATTCCGGCTAAGATCATCAACACGGCTCCGCCGGGCTTTGGAGCGGTTGTTCCCGGCGCCATCAGCACGGTGAACCCGGCGAGCGCGACAATGAGACCGCTCCACTGCACAAGCGATAGGTGTTCGCCGGAGAGCAGTCCCCAGAGAATCATGGTGACCTGAACGGCTCCGAACAGCAGCAGTGCGCCGCTTCCGGCGGCCAGCGTCACGTAGGCAAATGAGAAGCAGAACATGTACGCCAAGAGCGCGAGAGCCCCGGGCCAGGTGCCGGTCACGCGCGCCGGAGGACGGCTGAGCCTGGTCAACGCATACAGCGTCAGTGCGCCGGAGAGCATCCTGACAAGTGCAAAATTCGCGGGTCCAATCGCAGTTTGCGCCAGCGCCTTGCGACACAAAGCGTTGTTCGCCGCGAAAGCAGCCAACGTAAGCAGGATGAGGATCTGCTTGCGCAAGAAGTCTCCCAATCGAGCGTGAATAGGTTCGTGCGATTCTGGGGATCCCAAAACGGATAGTGCGAGCCTGGGCGATCAGGCAACAGGAATCGCGATCCGGGCCGAAGTCGCCTCCGATTCGAAGGGCGCTGAGAGCATCTTAAGTGGAACGGTTGACCTTTCCTTCAGGATGTCGTCTGATTCTAGAATGTTCGCTCCGATCAAACCCGGTGGAGGCTGGCTGCGCAGATGGGCGCTGCTGGTCTCGTTCGGCCTGCACATCGCGGCTATCGCCATGCTATTGCATCACCCGGAGCCCAGGGAGTTGAGGGGTGCGGTTTCCTTGCGCGGCACCGGCGGACGCGGAGCCGCGATCACCACCATCTACCTGCCGGGTGAGAGCATCGCGGCAATTCCCAAGAAGATGGAAGAGGAACGGCACGAGCGCAAGATCTTTCCGAAAGCGCCGAAGAAGAATCAGCTGCCGGTGGTGGAGAGCAAGGCGCAGCCTCCGACCACGGACCAATCGCTCAGCCCGGGAATGCCCGGATACATTCTGGGTTCGCTCTCCAGCGGATTCGTCGATGAGCACGACGTGCACATTGCCCTGCCGGTGATTGCGCCGGACCCGCCTATCGTCAGGGCCAAGCTGCCGGAGTGGCTTCGGGGAGACGTCATCGTAGAAGTCACCATCGACGAGCGCGGTAACGTGGTGCAGACCCGGGTGCTGCAAACCGTGGGCTACGGGCTTGAAGTGGTGGTGGTTGATACGCTGCGCCAGTGGCGATTCATTCCCGCCAAGGTTGACGGTGTCGCCGTAGCCTCTCGCCAGGACGTCCACTTCCACTTCCCCAGCTAAAAGCTTCCCTGGGCCTCTTCGCTATCGGCGATCCTTGCGCTTCTTGTCAGTTCGTGGCCAATACTGGAACTCGTCAGCGTACAACTCGGCCGTGAGATCTGAAACGCGTAACTGCATGCGAGTCTGCGCCTCCGCGACTGCCTTGTTGTAGATGACGGGCCCAATATCTTCAAGAATGAAGTTGAGCAGCAAGCCTGCGGGAAGGTCGCCTAGAGGTTCCGGCATATTTTCTTCAAAGTAGCGCCTCAAAGAAGCAATTGCGCCAGCACGCGCCTGCTTTGAGAGTTCGATAGTGGCCATGAAAACAGCTTCCTTCAAATAACAGCAACCCGTCAACCTTTTGTTCATGACACCAGCGCGGCAGAGCCGAATTACGAAGGGGCGGCCAGCCGACCGCTGGCTTCCCCTTTCGCTCAATCATGCCATACAGCCAGGACGCATATTGAACAGACTGCGATTTTGTTAGACTCCGGCACAACGGCTACTTGTTGACAAGAATGCCTGAGCATTTCACGATGCTTGGAGTCCTCATTTTCTTGCGCGTTGCTGGGCTAAGGGCCAACGGGTGGGATTCAGGTTAGATTGCGGGCTCAGCCAGAGCGCGTGGAGCCATGAGTGAGAATCGGGATTGATTTGGGCGGCACTAAGATGGAGGCCATCGCGCTTTCCGATACCGCAGCCAGTGCGGGCGCCACGCTCTTGCGGCATCGCGTACCCACACCCGTCGGAGACTACGCTGGCATCTTGAACGCCGTAGCCGAATTGGTCGCGTTTACGGAACGGGAGACAGGCCAAACCGGTACGGTGGGCATTGCCACCCCTGGGGCGATCTCGCCCTCCACTGGCCTGCTTAAGAATTCGAACAGCACCGTTATGAACGGCAAGCCCCTCGACCGCGACCTCGAGACCCGGCTGGGGCGGGCAATACGCCTGGAGAACGACGCGAATTGCCTCGCACTTTCGGAGGCGGCAGATGGAGCGGCAGCGAACGCCCGCATCGTCTTCGGTGTGATACTCGGGACCGGCGTAGGCGGAGGCCTCGTCGTTAGCCGGCAGCTCCACGTCGGACGCAACAAGGTCGCCGGGGAATGGGGCCACAACCCGCTTCCTTGGTCCCGTGCGGACGAGCTTCCCGGAGTTGAGTGTTATTGCGGGAAGCGAGGCTGCATCGAAACCTTCCTGTCAGGCGCGGGCGTGACTCGCGATTACCGTACACGCAGCGGACAGGAAAGAACGGCTGTTACGATAGCCGCCGCCGCGGCCGGCGACTTCATCGCCAAGGAATGCTTCGACCTTTATCAGGACAGGTTGGCGCGAGGTTTGGCTTCGATCGTCAACGTGCTCGATCCTGACGCGATTGTGCTCGGAGGCGGACTTTCCAATTTGACGTTTCTCTACCCGGCTCTGCCTGCGCTACTCGGGTCCTATACTTTTTCCGCTGATGCCGGCACTCCCATCGTGCGCGCTATGCATGGGGATTCCAGCGGTGTGCGCGGAGCGGCCTGGCTATGGCCGACCAGCGGAATCACATTGAGTCGGTAGTAGCTGCGACCATTCGAACGTTGCACACTGCCGCAACCTACGCCCGTGCTTCTTGCGCCCGCAGTGCCAGCCCGCTGGCCACGGAGGTGAATTCATTCCCAGTCCTTACGCGCCCGGCTGAGAAGCGCGTCTCAAAGATCCGCCGCACCGCCGGTACAAACGATGTCCCTCCGGTTAGAAAGACGCGGTCCACCGTCCGCGCGTCCACTCCGCTCGCTGCCAGTAGTCCGTCCACGCACTGCTCAATCTTTTGTAGCTCCTCGGCAATCCAGCGCTCAAACTCCACTCGCGTCACCGCCTGACGCAGCTCCAATCCGCCCTCGCGGAAGCGGAATTCAGCCCGGTCGCTCTGCGATAGATCGAACTTTACCCGCTGAACCGCCTGATGCAGCTGATATCCCAGGTCCTCGTCCACCAGCATGATCAGCGCTTCGATCTTCTCGGGTTCCAGCGCCCTCACCCGTGCGCTCTGCAACAGCTCCATCACACTGCGCGTGCGCAGAAACGACAAGTAATGCCAGCGCTCCAGGTTGGCGTAGATCCACGCCGGAACCGCCGGCAGAATCTTCTTGCCCGAGCGCGCCATGCTGTCCGCACCCAACGCCGGCGAAACCAGCTTGCGCACGATGCGGGCATCGAAGGCGTCTCCCGCCAGTCCAACTCCGCCGTTGCCGAGCAGGTCTTCGGCCTTGCGTCCGCGCCGCCGCACTCCCGGTCCCACGTGCAGCAAAGAGAAGTCGCTGGTGCCGCCGCCAAAGTCGCCGATCATAATCAGCTCATCGTGATCGAGCGTTGACTCGTAGGCATAGGCCGCCGCCACCGGCTCCATTTCGAACTGCACCTGCTCCCAGCCTGCCAGTGCAAAAGCATGGCGCAGCCGGACCAACGCATAGGCCTCGTCCTCGTCGGTCTCGGCGCCCACAAAGCGCACCGGACGTCCGACCATGGCCTCGCGCACCGGCACGCCAAATTGCCGCTCGGCATGCAGGCGCAGGTCGCCCAACATGCGCGAGATCAGATCTTCCACCGTGTAGTGCCGTCCCAAAACTTCGGTCCCGGTCAGCAGGCGGCTGGACAGGTAGGACTTGAGCGACTGAATTAACCGCCCCTTGTGTTCGGCCTCCAGATACTGCTCGATCGCCCAGGGCCCGGTCCAGGACTGCAAGTGCCTTCGCCCGGCTTTCTTGTGCTGCTCGAGATAGAGAACCGAACGGAATGATTCCGTAGTGCCGTTGCCGGAACAAAAGCGAACCAGCTCCACCGCGGAGCCATTCGCCATTGCCAATGAACTGTTAGTGGTTCCAAAATCGATGCCGATCGCAGGAATGTCTTTTTGTCGTGACTTCACACTCCATTATGATAGCAAGGCGGCTACTTAGTCTTGAGCCGGCAGTGGACTGGCTCGGCGAGCAACTCGCGGTGGCGGAGGCGCTGGCTGCCACGTTCCCGCTAGCTTGGACGGCTCGGCAATTGCCTGCGCAGTTTTCGCCGCTGCTGGAGAACCTGGATCTCCGTTGTGTGATTTGGCCATACCCGACCTCCCACCTGCGCTAGGATCTCCTATCCACCACGCCATCGCGCTAGACATCCTTGGCCGTCGCGGATGAGAGGCGAGCTCCTCCCGTAAAGGCGGCATTCAATGTTCAGCCTGTATCTCCGCAACGTACCATCTTGCATTCTGCTCTCGACGTTGCTCGTGCCTTATGTTTCAGCCCAGGAGATGAGTACGGTTCCTGCCAGATTAACCATTCCAGATGGAACTCCCATCAAGCTTCAACTTACTGAAAGTGTTTCCTCTGCGCACGCGCGCGTTGGAGACCTCCTGAATTTTGTCGTTGTGAGGGATGTGAGCGTCGACAGGCTTCACCGTGATTCCGGCCGGAACCATGGCCCGCGGTTCGGTCACTGGAGTTAAGGGCAAGCGGTTTCTGGGAATCGGAGGCAACGTAGCCCTAAAACTCGATTCGGTAGAGCTGGTCAACGGCGATCGGGTCAGGCTTGCGTGCCCGCATGGAAGTGAAAGGACGCTCCCGGACCAAGCTGATGGCGGCAGCGATGATCGCCACCGGATTGGTCTTCCTGCCTGCAGCGCCGGTTTTCCTGCTCACCCATGGCCACGACAGCACCGTGTTGAAGAGTACGGAAATCACGGCCCATATTGACGGAGTCACTTCGGTTCTATCCGCAGGGTTAGCAACGTTCGCCAGAAAGCTCTTCCAAGCTGGACGGGATGATGGATTATCTGCCGCCGCGTGTGTTCAATGGTGAGGGACGCGAGGGCGACATGCTGAACCTGGTGTTTGTCGGTCAACAGGAAGACTTACAGAAGGCCTTTGAGCGCGCCGGTTGGGTCAAGACTGACAAATGGAAGCCGATATTCGTCTGGCACCTGTTGCGGCATGGAACCAACGACGCGAGGCTACCGATGTCCAGGTTTTATCTGTTCGGAAGAGTGCAGGACTACTCGTATGCCTTACCGGATCCGGGTGCGGCCGTCTCGCGGCGTCACCATATTCGAATCTGGAAAACCGATTACACGATGGATGGGACGCCCGTCTGGGCGGGTTCGGCCACCCACGACATTGCGATTGAAATCGCGAAGCGAGGGCATCTGATCAACCACAGGATCGACCCTGCGGTCGATGCGGAACGTGATTTCGTAGGAGTCGACCTGACCAATGCATCGTCGGTCAG
This sequence comes from uncultured Acidobacteriota bacterium, assembly GCA_963779365.1. GTDB lineage: Bacteria > Acidobacteriota > Terriglobia > Terriglobales > Acidobacteriaceae > TOLSYN. Next base: position 35,793 of record CAVZYB010000045.1, read on the forward strand.
CCGTCAGGAATATTTGCACTCCCCTGATCCGGTGTTTCAGGCGCTAACTGCCTCCGGCGAGACCTATCATTCCGACAGCAGAATTCTTCTCCTGGATCTCCATCCAGTCAGTCCGAACAAGATCAATGTAGCCGGTCAGCCATCGGCCGTAGTTCGTCCCCGGCCCGTAGCGCGCTGGTCTTATGCGTATGCGTATTTAGAACTTGGAAGTTCGGGTAGGTAGTAGCCGGATTAACCTGCGATCGGTTGCAATCGGCGGCGCGATTCAAGGAGACTGGGCTCGACACACCGAAAACCTGCTGACCACCAGAACACCCCTCTGCGGCAAACCCTGGTGCAGCTTAGGCGACCGGTCGTGAACCCTGCCACTCTTCCAGGTGTCCAGCTAGCAACAACTCGCGGCATCCGGGAACGATGGCAGCTCATTGGTTCTGGTTGTCTGATCCAATCGCACCCGGTGCGTTTGCGCTGCGACCCGGTAAACGGCTGCCTCAAGGCGAAAGTGGTCGCCCTTCTTTAGCTCGCTTTCGCCTCCTCGTCACGCCTTCGGGAGGCGGCACCTTGAGGGTCGGTTATGATATCGACCCACTTCGGATCAGGCGAAGGCTGGGCGTCGTAGTTGTCGTGCCAGTTCCACCACTTGTAAGGCGAGGTCTGGGGGTAACCCTCTGGCGAGTCCTCCCAAGTCTCCTGACGGCCTAGCGGTGTGAGGTCGAGGTAGCTCCAGGTGGTCCCCATCGCCTCGTCGCCACGGTTGTTGATGAAGTACGTGCGGAATACCCGCTCGCCGTCGCGGAAGAACACGTTGTGGCCATGCCATTCATCGACGCCGAAGTCCGCGTCGAAGCTATCGGTGATGGTGTACCAGGGCATCTCCCAGGCCATTCGCTCCTTCAGGCGCGCGATGTCTGCCTGCGGCGCGCGTGAGGCGTAGGCGAGGGTAGTGTCGCGGGCGTTCAGATGGGCCAGGTGGGTGACCTGATCGGCGCCCAGGGAGCAGCCGCGGCAGGCGTGCTCGGGCCAGCCGAACACCCCGGGCTCGAAGAAGGCGCGATAGACGATCAACTGACGGCGGCCCTCGAATAAATCGAGCAGGCTTACTTTTCCCTCGGGTCCGACGAACTCGTACTTCTTGTCCACCGCCAGCCAGGGCATCCTCCGGCGTTCGGCGGCTAGCGCGTCACGGGAGCGGGTCAATGCCTTCTCCTTCGCCAGGAGCTGCTGGCGCGCAGCCTCCCATTCCTGCTGCGACACGATCGGGGGTGTGTTCATCGCGAGATGCCCGTTCCCGTGTTCCTTGTCTCTCTCTTCGCTTGTTGCCATCTTACTTCTCCTTGTTTTCTGAAATAAACCGAGACGATTCGCTCTGAAAACTTATCTGAACTTGCCGACGCACATCGCCAGAATTCCTCCCGTTGGATGCGGCTCCGGCGAGCATTACTGCGGTGCTTGCGATACGTATGCTGGTAGCCGTCATGAAACAGGAACAGATGCTGTACTACTAAGCTCCTAGCAGCAAGAGATTGAGCTCGCTGGTGACGACCGTTCAGACTCGCCTGCGCGGGTGATTTGTGAACGCCTCACGTGCGAACTAGTCGCATTGTGCGGCGACTCCAGACGACAGCCCCGGTAAGCATGGATACACCGACGTACTGCAGAGCTGAGTTGTCCATGACGAACTTCCCCATTAAGAGAGTCACGACCGCTAAGAGACTCAACAGAACCGGGCTCGTATTTCGGCTGTGCCAGGCATCAAGCAAAAGCGGGACGAGGACACCCGCCACCAGCAATGCGTTCAAGGGCAGCGCCCACACTGAAGTCACCCAGGAGTTGGGAGTGATCAGGCTAGCCACGCCGAACCAGAGGGCCAAACACATCGGGCATTTCGGCAACAGCGCGAGTGCGAGTATTGGCAGGAAGGTCAGGTTTCTGCTTTCCTTTCGGGGATTGCATCCGCAGGTTCGGGAGAAACTCCCCTCCGCACATCTGTCGTTAACGCGCAGCACACGCAGTGAGGTTTTCGCCCTCGACTCCAGCAATTCAAGTGTCAGCAACGATCGGGGCATTTCGAGGAACCTTCCTCACGAATCGACAGATTTGCCAATACGCGATCGGATGCGTGTAGGATTCGCCTGCACTGGTTCGGGTTGTGTGAATGAGGCGCAACGTGCATGGGAGGCATACAACAGCGTTTATGTATGGCTCATCTTCAATATTCGGAAAATCCAATGAGAAAGTGCGACAGAACACCGCCAATAGATCAAGACAATTCAGAAGAGCAGCCTCGGCAAGAAGTCGCCGATGAAGTACCCGCTCGCGGACTCACGAGACGCTCATTTTTAGGTGGGCTGGGTATTGGCGGTGTTGCGGTTACCGCAGGTTCGTTGCTTCGCTCTGTTCCTCTCGAAGCGCTCGAAAAGGTTCCGGACACAACCGAGAGCGGCGGTTCTCAGGTTTTATCCATCGTACTCAAGGTCAACGGCGAGGAACATCGGCTTCAGGTCGAGCCTCGGGTTACATTGCTGGATGCGCTCCGGGAACGGCTGCTGCTGTTCGGCACAAAGAAAGGCTGCGACCACGGGCAGTGTGGCGCCTGCACCGTGCACGTGAACGGGCGACGTACGCTTTCCTGCCTCACCTTGGCGATCATGCATCAAGGCGATGCGGTTACGACCATCGAGGGACTCGCCAGAAACGGGCAACTGCATCCCGCGCAGGCGGCCTTCCTCGAGCATGATGGCTTTCAGTGCGGTTACTGTACATCCGGCCAGATCATGTCGGCAGCAGCGTTGCTCCACGAGCCCTGCGGACCAGATGACGACGCTGTCCGTGAATGTATGAGCGGGAATATTTGTCGTTGCGGCGCATATCCAAACATCGTCGCCGCCGTGCAAGCCGCCCGCAAACGAGCTTAACCGCATAGGGGAAGGGAGGCCACGTGCGGGCGTTTCAGTACAGCAAGACAGACAGTCTTGAGAGCGCACTACGCGCCGGGTCGGAGAGCGATACGAAATACGTTGCCGGTGGAACCACGCTCATCGACCTGATGAAACTAAACGTGGAACAACCGGCCAAGGTCGTGGACATAAACGGCCTGCCGCTAGACCGAATCGAAAACACGCCGGATGGAGGAATCAGGATCGGCGGGATGGTTCGCAACAGCGATCTGGCACACCACGCAGTCGTACAGCAGCAGTATCCCGTACTTTCCGAAGCGCTGCTCTCAGGAGCATCGCCGCAGATTCGGAACATGGCGAGCACAGGAGGGAACTTGCTGCAGCGCACCCGCTGCTATTACTTCCGCGACACGGTATACGCCTGTAACAAGCGCACTCCTGGATCAGGCTGCGCGGCGATCGGCGGATTCAACCGCATCCACGCGATTCTGGGCACCAGCGAACACTGCATCGCAACCCATCCTTCGGACATGGCGGTTGCGATGATGGCCCTGGAGGCCGTCGTGCACGTCAGGGGAGAGAAGGGCGAGCGCTCAGTCCCGCTGAACGATTTCTATCTTGTGCCGGGTTCGACACCGGATCGCGAGAACGTCCTGGCTCCCGGGGAACTGATCATTTACGTCTCGCTTCCGCCGCTCGCCCAGGGTACACGGTCGTATTACCTGAAGCGGCGCGACCGGGCTTCGTACGAGTTCGCGTTGGCGTCTGCCGCCATTGTGGCGCAGATGCAGGGAAGGCGGATGCAGCGGATCCGCATCGTCCTGGGAGGCGTGGGAACGAAGCCATGGCGGTGCGTGGAGGCCGAACGAGTGCTGCAAGGGCGCGAGGCGAGCGATGAGGCATTTCGCGCCGCGAGCGAAACGGCTCTCAAAGGTTCGAGGACCCAGCGCTACAACGCATTCAAAGTGGAACTCGCCAAACGTACATTGGTGCGCGCATTGAACGTGGTGACCCGCACTGGTTAATCCTGGCAAGTAAGCAGCAGGAGCAAAGCACATGAGCGACTCAGTCATCGGCCAACCCGTGACTCGCATCGACGGTAGGCTAAAAATTACCGGCAAGGCAGCGTACGGTGTCGACTACCCGATTGAGAATCTCGCCTACGGAGTCGGCGTCGCCGCTACCATCGGAAGTGGCCGAATCGCAAGGATGAACACCGCAGAGGCGGAGAAGATGCCGGGCGTGCTGGCAATTCTCCATCACGGAAATATTCCGCCGCTGTTTCGTCCGGCAGGATCGCTCGAGGAGATGAGCCGCCCGGGCGAAAGTCGCCCGCCTTTCGAAGACGAAAATATCTACTACTATGGGCAATTCATTGCCCTCGTCGTTGCTGACACCCTGGAACAGGCACAGGATGCCGCGTCGCGTGTACACGTCGAGTATGAGACGAAGAAGCCAGTGGTGCAGATGGAGAACGCTCCTGTCCCTAACAAGCCTCCCGAAGCCAAGACTTCACGCGGCGATGCCGAAGCTGCGTTCCGACAGGCCCCGGTCGAGGTGGAGGCAACCTACATAACGCCGGTTGAGACGCACAACCCGATGGAAATGCATGGCACCATCGCGGTGTGGAACCAGGACAGGCTTACTCTGTATGAGACCACACAGGGCGTCGTGAATCATCACAACGTGGCGGCGCAGGTGCTCGACATGCCGCTACAGTCGATCGAGGTGATTTCACGATTTGTCGGGTCGGGCTTTGGCGACAAGCTTTTCCCGTGGCCTCACTCGTGGATGGCGGCAGTGGGCGCGATGCACGTTGGACGCCCGGTGAAAGTCACCGTGCCACGCAGCCTGATGTTCACGACCGTAGGCCATCGCCCACGCATCGAGCAGAGATTGCGCTACGGAGCTACGCAGGACGGAAGGCTGGTGGCCGCGACCAATGAGATTCTTCAGCACACGTCGATGGTCGATCCTTACCTGGAGGACTGCGTCGATCCTTTCGCGATGCTATACAGCTGCCCGAACGTGGCTGCTGTACAACACGTGGTGCCGCTCAATGTCGGGACTCCGACTCCGATGCGCGGGCCCGGCAGAACTCCGGCTTTATTCGCGATTGAATCCGCCATGGACGAGTTGGCGGTCAAACTCAATATAGATCCGCTGGAATTGCGCCTTCGCAACTACGCTGAAACTGACGAGAGTTCCGGGCAGCCCTGGTCGAGCAAAAATCTACGTGAGGCTTATCAGCTCGGGGCGCAGCGATTCGGATGGAACCAGCGCAATCCCAGAGTCGGATCGATGCGCAAGGGCAGTGAAGTTCTCGGCTGGGGCATGGCAACTTGCACCTGGCCCGCTCATCAGCGTCCTGCCGAGGTTCGAGTAACGCTGCTCGCCGATGGCACCGCCCGTGCCGCTTGTGCCACCCAGGACATCGGCACCGGCACATACACCGTCTTTGCCGAGATCGTTGCAGACCGTACCGGCTTGCCCGTCGAGAAAGTGAAGGTGGTGCTGGGTGACAGTTCGCTTCCCCCTGGTCCTACCTCGGGCGGTCATCGGCCACCGCGAGCGTCATTCCTGCCATTGCAAAGGCCACAGACAATGCTATCCAGGCAGTGTTCAAGGCAGCATCGAAGGCCCCGCAGTTTCCTTTCGCAAACGTTGATCCGGCCGATCTGAGAATGAGCCAGGGGTTTGTGCATCTTCACGACAAGCCGCCCGCGAGCGGCGTCCCCTTTCAAGAGATACTGGCGGCGCAGAAGCTGGCAGGCTTAAATGGGCAAGCCCGGACGGACTCCTCCCCTGAGCAGAAGAAATATTCCACGCATTCCTTCGGCGCACACTTCTGCGAGATTTCGTTTGACCCCGAGATCGTGCGTCTGCGGGTGACCCGCTGGCTCACCGTGATCGATGGCGGCCAGATGATCAATGCAAAAACCGCAAGGAACCAGATCATCGGAGCGGTGGTCATGGGTATCGGGATGGGCATGCTGGAAGAGACGGTGTACGACACCGAACGGGCCAGCCGATCAACAACAACTTTGCGGATTACCTCGTGCCGGTAAACACCGATATTCCGGAGATCCAATGTGTTTTCCTCGATCATCCCGACACGATTCTGAATGAATATGGAGCACGTGGCATCGGAGAAATCGGCCTGACCGGATGCGCTTCTGCTTTGACCTCGGCGACGTATCATGGGATCGGAATTCGCGTTCGCGAACTACCCATTCGCATTGAGAAGCTCTGGTCTGCTGGGTTTTGAGGATGCGTTCTTTGGCTTCCGGTTTCGAAAACCAGCCGCCCCGATCGACAATCGTTAAGGCGCTGATGCCTGACGGTGAAGCCACTCAGGAAAGGTGCTAGCTTATTTGTGAGTTAATGGCAACCCTGAAGGAAGTTCTCGATCAGCACGTTAGCGAAGCGACCCGGAGCTATACGAGAGGCTCGACGGCAATCGCGTGCGCTGCCTGGCGTGTGGGCACCGCTGCCCCATGCCGAGGGGCAGGCCGGCGTATGCAAAGTCCGCTTCAACCGCGGCGGGAAACTGTACGCGCCGTATGGTTACGTAAGCAGCATCCAGTGCGACCCGATCGAGAAGAAGCCATTCTTTCACGTGCGTCCGGGTGCCCTGGCCTCAGCTTCGGGATGCTCGGATGCGACCTGCACTGCGGCTACTGCCAGAACCGGCTTACTTCGCAGGCTCTGCGCGATTTCCGCTCTGGCCCATCGATTTCATCCGCAGGATTGAGCCGAAGAAGATCGTCAAGACTCGGCAATTCTGGCTGGCGCGCGATGCAGTCGTCAGCACCTATAACGAGCCTTTGATTACCGCCGAGTGGGCTGTGGAGGTGTCCCGCCTGGCTCGGGAAGGCGGGAGGTCTGCTGACCGGCTTCGTCTCAAACGGGAACGCTACGCCGGAGGTGCTGCAGTATCTTCGCCCGTGGGTTGACCTTTACAAGGTGGATCTGAAGAGCTTCAACGACCGATGTTATCACGAGCTGGGCGGCCGCCTCGCCCCAATCCTGGAGGCCATGGCCCAAATCCATCAGATGGGCTTCTGGCTGGAGATCGTGACCCTCGTTGTGCCCGGCTTCAACGATTCCGACGCGGAGCGGATCGGGTCCATCGCGCAGTTTCATCGCCGGGCATTTCGGCGGACATTCCGTGGCATGTGACTGCCTTCCGCCAGGAGTACAAGATGAGTGTCAGGCCGCGATAACACCCGGCCGACGCTGCTGCGAGCTGCGAGATCGGAAGGAACGCCGGCCTGCGTTTCATATATGCAGGGATCATTCCCGGCGGCGTCGGCGAGCTGGAGAATACGCGCTGCCCCGATTGCCACGAACTGCTGGTCGAGCGTAACGGTTATCTGATCACTGCCTATCGTTTAACACCGGATGGCCGCTGCCCGAAGTGCAGCAAACAGATTCCCGGGCGCTGGTACGGGGTCTTCCGCAGGCAATTCACGAACCGCCCCTATGTCCCGCACTTACCCGTTTCTTCACGCCTGATCTCAATTTCGTAAAAGTACACAAGTTGCTTATAGCTCTGGGGTCTTGAAAAGATCCACGATTGCGGGTTTTGTCACCTTGCCCATAGCGTTTCGGGGAAGGGCGTCGACGATCAGGAGCCGCGAAGGGATCTTATGGGATGCGAGACGTTCCTTCGCCCAACTGCGAAGGTGCTCCAAATCAAGCGCCTCGCCCTGGCGCAGCACGACTGCGGCAGCCACGCGTTCACCCCACTCGGGGTCCGGGACACCGACGACCGCGCATTCCGCAATGGCCGGGTGCTCGCGAAGTTGCTCTTCAACCTCCAACGCCGACACCTTGTGGCCGCCTGTCTTGAGAATGTCAATGTTCATGCGCCCTAGAATGCGATAGCGGCCGTTCTCAAGCACCGCAACGTCGCCGGTTCGAAACCACCCATCGCGGAAACTCTGCTGCGTCGCTTCCGGCTTGCCCCAGTATTCCTTGAAAACGCTGGGACCGCGAACCTCAATTTCTCCCGGGGTATCCGATGGGACCGCTTCGCCTTTCTCGTCCACCAGTTGCACCTCAACTCCAGGCAGCGGAGTGCCGACACTGCCCGGCACTCGCTCGCCTTCCAGAGGGTTCGACAACGCCATGCCGATCTCCGTCATGCCGTAGCGCTCAAGCAATGTATGGCCGCTGATCTCTTTCCAACGGTTCAAGGTCGAGACGGGCAGCGCCGCCGAGCCTGACACCATCAAGCGCAACCGGGCGCAAGATTGGCTGAGAACAGCCCTGCGCTGCGGCGAGGCCGCTTCCCAGGCTGCGATGAGTTTTATGTAGATGGTGGGAACCGCCATGAATAGCGGTCAGGCTGCCGCTGGCGATACGCTCCCAGACGGTATTCGCGTCGAAGCGCGGCAGCATCTCGCAGGTCGCGCCCGACCACAGAGCACACGAAACTACATTGACGATTCCGTGAACGTGATGCAGCGGCAGGCAGAGCAGGATCCGGTCATCGGCCGACCACCCCCAAGCGTCGACCAGGGCTGTAACCTGGGCCATGATGTTCTCGTGGGTTGTCACCACGCCTTTTGGACGGCTGGTGGTGCCGCTGGTGTACAGGATCATGGCGCGCCGCTTGCGATCGACCTCGGGCAACGCGCTTGCGCTTGCATGACCACGGGCTTCGTCGCACGCAGCAGGCGGAGTCCGCGTGCCGCCGCAATCGGCGCAAGCACTGGTTCTCCGGCAGCATCTGCCACCAGCGCCGCTGCCTGCGTATCGTCAATAATGTATTCGAGCTCAGCCGCTGGGAGAACCGAGCGGGAGCGGCACCGCTATGCCGCCCGCTCGCCAGACACCCCACTGCACTGCCACCCACGAGAACCCCGGCGCAACCAGGAAGAGGACGCGTTGTTCATTGAGATCGTCGAGCCCGTCCAGCAACGCCGATGCGACCCGGGCGGAGGCATCGAGCAGACGCTCGTAGGTGTAGCTTCCCTCGGCATCGAGGATGGCAGTACGGTCGGCATGAAGTTCGGCCCGCGCAATCAGCGGCGGGTGAGCCGTTGAATCTTTCATCTTCCTCCGCCTACTTCATCTGCTCAATTCTTCATTCGTTCCATCCGCGATCCATCTGTGACCAAGCTTCGCGTCAGCAGCATTGGAGTCGAGCAACTCCACCCATCGCTCTCGCATCTCGTGGCAGTCGCAACTCGTTCCAGCGCCACCAGAGGAGTCTTTGTGGCAGAGCGAGCGATCCCGTTTCCCCCACCACCACAGCTTCCCACCAAACTCACGCGGGATCAAATCACCGGATTCTGGGCGGCCTGGACAGGTTGGACGCTGGACGGCATGGATTCGGTCATCTACGCTCTCGTGCTCAGCCCGGCTCTCACCGAGCTTCTGCCGAAATCGGGGATGTCCAATGCTCCGCCCAACGTTGCATTTGCGGGCTCGATCCTCTTCGCGCTGTTCCTGATCGGATGGGGACTGGCATTCGTCTGGGGTCCGATCGCAGACAGGTTCGGCCGGACGCGGGTACTTGCCGCCACCATCCTCGTCTTTGCCGTATTCACCGGGGCGGCTGCGTTAGCGCAGAATGTGTGGCAACTCGCAATCTTTCGCCTTCTGGCCGGCATGGGGATCGGAGGCGAATGGGCGCTTGCCGGAACCTACGTTGCCGAGGCTTGGCCCGAGGATCGGCGCAAGATGGGAGCCGGTTATCTGCAAACCGGCTACTACGCCGGATTCTTTCTCGCCGCTGCACTCAATTTCACCGTAGGCGCGCACTTTGGCTGGCGAGCCATGTTCCTGTGCGGCCTGGCCCCGGTCATCGTCTCCCTCATGATCATCCTGCGAGTCAAGGAACCGGAACGCTGGAAGCGCTCGGCACAGATTGCGCCGATTCGCCGCCGCTCACCCTTGGGCGAGATCTTTCGCGGCCAGTACCGGCGTCGTACCCTGGTGAACACGGGATTGCTGACGGTGGCCATCATCGGGCTGTGGGCTGCCGCCGTCTATGAGCCGACGGCGATTATTACTCTGGCGCGAAAGGCGGGCGCGTCGCTCCCCGCCGCGGTACGACTGGCCTCGTTTGGCACCGGCCTGTTATCGATCGGCACCATCCTGGGCTGTCTGGCATTGCCGCCACTCGCCGAGCGCTTTGGCCGAAAGCGCACCCTGGCCTTCTACTTCGCAGGCATGGGGTGCACAATTCTGATCACCTTCGGTTGGGCCTTCTATCTGCCGCACGGGCTCCATCCGTTTATCGCCCTGCTGTTCGTTCTCGGGTTCTTCGGCGGCAACTTCACCATGTTCAGCTTGTGGCTGCCCGAGCAGTATGCCACTTCGGTTCGTGCGACTGCTTTTGCATTCGCGACTTCGTTCGGCCGCTTCATCGGTGCTGGGG
>CAVZYB010000046.1:0-27743 GCA_963779365.1 uncultured Acidobacteriota bacterium
GGTCCTCACGGTGACGTGGGCTCTGATGTCGGGTGCGCAGGGCGGGCAGCCCAACCGGCCGCTGCCGCATCGCCTTCGGCAGCAGCGCCTGCGGTGGCATCTCCTGCGAATGGAAGAGCCGCGTCGGCCAGTGAGTCGCTCGACCCGCGGCTTCATCTGGATTGGCTGGCCAACTCCGAAAACGTAAAGTACGAGGGTAAGGGAACCAACATCTTCCGCGCCGGGGCGGAGACGATTAACATTCCCAAGGTGAAGGTACCGCCGCTCATGCGTCAGCAGCAGCAACTAGTCGCGGCAAATACTCCCCCGCCTCCGCCTCCGATTACCCTGAAGTTTTTTGGCATCAGCAACAGCCGGGGTGAAAAACCAAAGGCATTCCTCTCCCAGGGCGACGACGTCTGGATCGCGCATGAAGGAGATGTGGTGGATCGCCATTACAAAATCGTGCGCATCTCCCCCAGTGCCGTGGAAGTGGAAGACTTGCTGAACAACAACCGCCAGAGCATTCAACTGACGCAAGGGTAGAACGATGCCGGGGATCAAAGTGCGGCGTACGGGCAGCAGACGGAAAGACTCCGGCTACATGCTGCTCGTTCTGATGCTTGCCGTTGCCGTGCTGACGATCACCATGCTGGGAGTGGCGCGCAATTACCGGCGCAGCATCCTGCGCGACCGCGAGGTGGAGATGATCCATCGTGGGGAGCAGTACGAGCGGGCGGTCAAGCGCTTCTACAAAAAGAACGGCAGATACCCCACTTCCCTCGAACAGCTGGAAGATAACAATAAAATCCGCTACCTGCGCAAACGATACAAAGACCCGATGTCTCCCGATGGAACGTGGCAGCTCGTTCATCTTTCCGATATCGCCAAGCTGAAGGGGCTGACGACGCGACCGGAGCACAATCCAGCAACTCTGCAAGCTTCCTTTCCAGCTCCAGGCGGCGTAGGCAACGCTACTGGAGCAGCAGCCGTCGCCGCAGCCGCAGCCAGCCCCGGAACCGCAACCAACGCCGCAGCCTCGGCCAGCGGCACAACCGATTCGAGCCAGGGAACAGCGGCCACCGGAGGATTCCACCAGCAGCACGGGAACCAGCGGCTCCAACCCGGCAAACGGTGGCGTGCTCGGTGGCGGAGATATGTACGGAGTGGTCAGCAAGGCGAAGACCGAGGGAATTCACTCCTTCGGCGACAAGAGTAAGTACAACGAATGGTTCTTCATCTACGACCCAACTCAGGATACCGGAAAGGGTCTGTTGAGCGGGCCTTACAATCCGAACCGGTTCATGGGATCGCTCGGTAAATCCAATACGGGCTCATCTAATACCGGGTACGGGCTCATCCAGCACCGCTTCGCCCAACAGTGGCGCACCCGGCACCACGCCTACCGCTTCCACCCCGGCGCCGTCCACGCCTGCCCAGCCTTCCACTACCCAATAGCCCAAGCGTGTGCCGAAGCAAAAACAAACCCCGCCTCAGAAGACGGGGTTTCGAATTCATGGCGGCGTTCAGCTTATACGTTGAACGAGGAGCCGCAACCGCAGGTGCTCTTGACGTTCGGATTTTCAAACTTGAAGCCGGCGCCTTCCAGCGTCTCTAAATAGTCAACGCTTGCACCCTGCAGATACATCAACGAGGTCGCGTCGATATAGACCTTCAGGCCATCGTACTCGAAGGTCTTATCCATGGCTCCGGGGCCATTTTCAAACTGCATGCTGTAGGAGAATCCAGAGCAGCCGCCACCCACAACGCCCACGCGAAGACCGGTGGGAACGGGAGTCTGCTGAGCCATAATCTCCTTCACCTTGGCGATCGCAGCCGGGGTGAGGGTGAGAGGAGCATTCTTAACATCAGGAGTGGGGGTGGTGGTGGACATTACGGTTTCTCTCCTCAAATAAAGCTCTAGTATAGCAAAGCTCCAAGCTCCGATGCCACGCAACGTTTGACACCCAGCCGAAGCAGCTTCTGCTATTAGTTTGGATGCCGCCAGATTCGCCCGGGTCGCAAAAGCTTGCTCAAAAAATCGCCGGGCGATGCTCGCGCGGCGGCGGGGATGCCTCTCGATTCCTGACCGGCAAAAAAATAATCCTGTAAACCCCTGCGGAAACCGTGCTTATAATGCCTGCGGCTCGGTCGATCTCAACTCCGGGACAGGCGCGAGTCACTCCCGTGTTGGCGCCGGATGGCGCCGAAGGTGGCTGTATGGAACCAATGTCCGTTCTTATGGCGTTGTGGGCCGTGCTGACGACCGCGCTCGTGATCCTGCTGATTTACCGTAGCGCGCTCTCCATGCACGAGGACGATCAACTCTTCTTGAACAACGCGGAATCGCACTTGGAGCAAGAGCAGAAGGAGTTGATGACGCGGATGGACCATCTGCGCCCGTTCGTAAATACCCTCGCCGCATCCAGCGGGCTGCTTGTGCTGCTGATGGCAGGCCTGTGGCTGTGGCGCGGCTGGAACAGGATATGATTCTCCCGCATCGGCTCTGCGGGAGAACTACTCCTTGGGAAACGCTTCGAAGACAAGTGGGTTAGGACGGCGCACATTACCGACCCTGATCACCTTTTTGCCTTCGAGAAAACCAATTAGCGACTCGTGCAGAATCTCGCCTCGCCATCCCTCCAGCACTTCCGGACAGGGTGTGCCTTCCCGGTCGAGAAACCAGCGCACAATCTCCTGCAGGTCGCTGGTCGTCGCCAGCAACGCGGTATCCACGTCGGCTTCCGCCGCCAAATTGCCGGCGGCCACCGACAGCAGTTTGGTCAGTACCGCAACCTGCGGTGGATCGTCGCGCCGCTCATTGCTGGGAAGATTCGGATTCCGGGATCGCGCGGGCGGCGGCCACCGCGTTGACAACCTCCTGCTCCGCCTTGCGCAGCAACCGGCTGTCTAGTCCACGAATCGAGAACAGGTCCTCGACCGTTGCCGGTGAGCGGCGCGCCACCTCGATCAACATACTGTCCCCGAGCACACGCGCCACCGGAACATTCAGCCCGCGGGCTTGCTGGTCGCGCCAGCGCCACACCTCGCGAAGCACGGCAAGCTGGCGACGGCTCAGGCGCGCACTGCCGGAGATTCTCCAGCGCTCATCCTCGCGCATCACCGATTTCACCAGGCGATCGCATTCGCCGCGGACCCACTTGGTGCGCTCCAGCTTCTGCGCCCGCGCCAGAATCGTCTCCCGCATCGGCAGAAGGTAGCGCACGTCGTCGGCGGCATATTCGAGCTGCACCGGACGCAGCGGACGCTTGCGCCAGTCCGTGAAACTTTCCCCTCCATTGACGTGGGCATTGAGAATGCGCAGGCAAAGATTGGTGTGCGAGAGCGGGTATCCGTAGCCCAGTAAACCGGCCGCAACCTGCAGATCCAGCACACAGGCCGGAGCCGCGCCGCCAGCGCCTCTGGCGCAGAACTTGATCTCCTGGCGGGCGGCAACCGTGACGATTTCCACCCCCGGAGAAGTTGAGCAACTCCCACATCGGCCGCAACTCCGGCAGCACCATGGGATCGACAATGAAAATTTCCTTCGGAGTCGAGAGCTGCACCAGGCACAGCTCAGGCTCGTACCGGCCCTCGGAGATGAATTCTGTATCTAGGCCGATAACGGTTTGCGCGGAGAGGTTGCGCAGCATTCCTTCAAGCTTCTGCGCTGAATCGACATAGAGGGTTTGATCAATGGACATCTGAGAGCAACATTCTAAAAGAGAAACCCTCCGCTGACCAGCTTTGCTTTTCGCCAGCGGAGAGTCTTAAGACGCCACCACGTTTCCTGCATTGGAAATCCTACACTTTGACGCTGGCCACATTCTGCACCGACACTACGTTGCGCAACTCGGTCAGCACCTCGGGTGAAACGCATTCGTCCACCTGCACAATGGCAAGTGCCAGGCGGCCTTCTCTGCCTAGCGAGAGACGGGCGATGTTGATGTTGTGAATGCCCAGCAGCGTGCCGATGGAACCGACCACGCCGGGCGAATCCAGGTTGGAGACCACGATGAACTTGCCATCGAGGTGCGATTCGATATCGATGCCATTGAGTTGGATAAGGCGAGACGAAGAGCCGTGCACAATCGTGCCGCTGCACTCGACTGAGCCGGTGGGACCGTTGAGTTTAAGATGAATGACGTTGGTGCGTGCGTTAGGATCGGCACGAGTTTCGCGCACCACCACCCCGCGCTCTTCCGCCGCCGCCTGGGCGTTGATGATATTGGTAGGTTCGTCCGTATCCGACTGCAGAATCGCGGCCACGGCGGAATTGCGGATCAGCAGTGTCTTCCACGAACCGATTTCGCCCTCGAACTGCACGTCGATCTCCGCCAGGTTGGAGGCGAACAGTTGCGCCGCAAAGCGCCCCAGTTTTCCGGCCAGCGCCATGTAGGGCTTAATCTGCTTGTACTCGATGTCTGAGAGCGAGGGCAGATTCACCGCGTTCTGCGCAATGCCCTGCAGCAAATAGTCCCGTCACCTGCTTGGCAATCTGAATCCCAACCGCCTCCTGACCCTCTTTGGTGGAGGCGCCCAGGTGCGGCGTAGCCAGCAGATTAGGTGCCGAGAGCAGCGCGGTGTTGCAGGGCGGCTCCTGGCAAAAAACATCCAGTGCGGCGGCGGCCATGTGTCCGGAATGCAGTGCGGCGGCCACTGCGGCCTCGTCCACCATCTCGCCACGGGCACAGTTCACCAGGCGCACCCCGGGCTTCATCTTCGCGATCGCCGCCGCATTGATCATGCCGGCGGTCTGATGGGTCAGTGCCACGTGCAGCGAAATGTAGTCGGCCTGAGCGAAGAGCGCATCCATCGAAACCAGCTCGATGCCAAGTTCCTTGGCGCGCGTCGGAGACAGGTACGGATCGCTCCCTACAATCTTCATGCCGAAGCCCCGTGCCCGAGCCGCGGTCTCCGTCCCAATCCGGCCGAGGCCGATGATGCCGAGCGTCTTGCCCGACAACTCCGTGCCCTGCAGGCTTTTCTTCTCCCACTTGCCGGCCCGCGTCGTCTGGTCGGCGCGCGAGATGTGGCGGGCCATGGCGAGCATCAGTCCGAGCGTAAGCTCGGAGACTGACACGGCGCTCGCCCCCGGTGCGTTCATCACCACGATGCCGCGCCGCGTGGCGACCTCGACATCGATGTTGTCCACCCCAACCCCGGCGCGCCCAATCACTCGAATGTTTCGCGCTGCCTCGATCAACTCGGCGTCGGCCTGCACCGCCGAGCGCACGATCAGTGCGTCGGCGTCCGCAACCGCAGCCTTGGGATCGAGGGCGAATTGCTCCGGGGTGATAACGGTGCTGTTGGGGATAGCCTCCAGCACCTTCATCGCGGCGGCGGCAATCTTCTCCGCAACCACGATCTTCATTGCTTCGCCCCGTTCTGGCGGGCGTCCGCGTAGACAAGCTGCGCCGCGCGCAGGCCGTCGCCGTACTGGAAGCTCTCCGGTTTGAGCTGGGCCAGCACCTGCTCCAGTCCGGCGATGATGGCGATGCAGTCCAGGTAGTCGAGATAGCCAATGTGCGCAATGCGCAGGATCTCGCCTTTCATTTCTCCCTGTCCGTCGGAAAGCACGCCGGCAAATTCCTTCTTGAAGCCTTTCACTACATCGCTGGAGCTAACGCCCGCCGGAGCCTTAATGGCGGTCACCGCCGCCGCCGGCGAGCAGGCGAACAGGCCCAGTCCCAGGGCTTCGGCCGCCTTCCTCATGCACAGCGCGCTCAGTTCGGCATTGGCTACCAGCAGATCGCGGCCCTTGGCCAGGTCGCCGCTTCCCTGCTGTTCCAGATAGTCGAGTGCCGCGCCCATGGCGGCAATCAGCGCCACCGAGGGAGTGTAGGCGCTCTCGCCCTTGGCCGCCGACTTCCGTTCCTTGCGCAGATCGAAGTAATAGCGCGGCTGCTTGCTGGTCTCCATCCGCGCCCAGGCGCGTTCGCTGACCGCAAGGTAGGCCAGTCCCGGAGGAATCATCAGTGCCTTCTGCGAGCCGCCGATGATCACGTCGATGCCGTCGCCGTCCATGTCAAACGACGTGGTGCCCAGTCCGGTGATCGCGTCTACCACCAGTAGCGCGTCGCTTCCCTTCAGCAACCGGGCCAGCGCAGCTACATCATGGCGTACCCCGGTGGAGGTTTCGGTGGCCTGCACAAACACGGCCTTCACATCGGGAGTGAGCAGAGCCTGCACTTCTTTCATCTCGAAGGTCTGGCCGTATGGCTTGGAAAGCACAACCGTCTCACAGTGGAAAGCCTTGGCTAGCGAAACCCAGCGCTCGCCAAATTTTCCCGCCGTCAGCACCAGAACTTTATCGCCGGGGCTGGTCAAATTGCTGACCGCGGCTTCCATCGCTCCGGTGCCGGATGAGGCCAGCACAACCACGTCATTGCTGGTCCCGACGAAGGTCTTCAACTGCGCCAATACCTTGAGGTACAGCGCGCGGAACTCCGGTGTACGGTGGTGAAGATCCGCCGCCGCCATGGCAAACTGCCCGGCCGGAAGCAAAGGTGTCGGTCCTGGAGTAAACAGACGAGTCTTACGAAACATGAAAGCCTTCTCCTGAAGAATGAATACGCGGCAAGCCGCGGATAATTGCGAATTCAACCGCCGAACGCCGGAGAACACTCCGCAGGACCGGCTGAGGTGTGCCCACCCGGGAAGATGAGCTCGCCAGAATTCTAACAAAGTGCCGTTCCTGCATGGAATGTTTCTAACCCGAGCCTGCGAAGCCGCTCAGGTTACTCGTAGAGCCGCACCAGCAGCCCCGAGCGCAGCTTCGGTTCGAACCACGTGGACTTCGGCGGCATCACCTCACCGGCATCGGCCACGTCGATCAGTTGATCCAGCGAGGTCGGATACATCGAGAACGCCACTGCATATCCTTCCTTCACCCGGCGCTCCAACTCGTCCATGCCGCGAATTCCCCCGACGAAATCGATCCGCTTATCCGTGCGCGGGTCGTGAATGCCAAGCACCGGAGAGAGCAGGTTGTCCTGGAGAATGCTGACATCGAGCCGTCTGATCGGGTCGTCTGCCGGATAGCTTCCCGCCCGCGCCTCTAGCGTGTACCACTTTCCCTGCAGATACATTCCGAAGCGCGCCGCCTGCGACGGCTGCCGGTTTTCGGCGGGACTCACTGCGAACTTCTCCCCAACCTTGGCCAGAAACTGCTCCGGCGTAAGCCCATTCAGATCCTTGACCACGCGGTTGTAATCGAAGATCTTGAGCTGATTCTGCGGGAAGACCACCGCCATAAACCACTCATACGGCTCATCGCCCGTCGCCTGCGGATTCCGCTTGCGGCAGGCTTCTCCGTAGCGGACGGCGGAGGCCGTGCGATGATGTCCGTCGGCGATGTAGAGTGCCGTGACCCCTCGGAATAGTTCGATCAGCCGCGCGATCGTCGCCCGGTCGGCAATTCTCCAAACGGTATGGCCGATCCCGTCCGGTGTCGTGATGTCGTACAGCGGATCGCCGGCGCGAACGCCGTCCACGATGCCATCGATCTCCGCCTGGAACCGGTAGGTAAGAAACACCGGCTCGGCATTGGCGTTCTGCTCGGAGACGTGCCGCGTGCGATCGTCTTCCTTATCGCGCCGCGTGAATTCGTGTTTCTTAATCTGATTCTCCTCGTACTCCCGGACCGAGCAGAGCGTAACCAGACCGGCCTGTACGTGCTCTCCCATGCGCTGCTGGTAAACGTAGAGCGAATCCTCGGCCTCGCGCGTCAGTATCCCCTCGGCGATGAACTTCTTCAGATTCGCGGCGCCCATGGCGTAGACGCGGTCCGCGTGCTCATCAACTCCCTCCGGCAGATCGATTTCCGGCCGGCAGACGTGCAGAAACGAGTACGGATTGCCATCCGCCAACCCGCGCGCCTCCGCCGTATTGACCACATCGTAAGGAACAGAGGCCACGCGGGCCGCCAGTTCGGCCTTGGGCCGGTACGCTCTAAACGATTGAATCAGCGACATTCAATACCTTTCCTGAATAAAATCCATGGCAGCCTCGCCCGCCGTCTTAACGACCCGCCAACCTGGTCACCGGCCGGGCACTTCGAAGCCGTCCTGAACTACAGTCTATATCGATCGGACGGGCGCTCGCCGCCCTGCCGGGATAACCAGGCGAATCCCGCCCGGTAACACCTGCTCGCCGCTAAAGTGTTGCCAACCGTATGAAACTAACGTAACTTTACGGTTCCACTCACAATCGGCATAATCAACGCTCAGCTAGCTTCCCCAGTCGAAGCTTGGTTACTGAGTTCAAGCATTGAGAGGCGGCATCCTGAAGATGGTAGCGCATCCGTGCTCTATCTTCTGGTCGCGCGAAACCACCCGAGTGTCGGTGGCAGGAAGCAAACCAGCTTGCGGCACGAGTATGGAAGATGCGTGAGAAGCGAGACGATTCCGAAAATTTACCGATGCGCAGGGTCACCAGCCGGAATTCCGGACGCCCGCAGCGCGGCTTTACCATGGTTGAGCTTCTCGTTGTCATCTCCATCATTCTGATCATCACCGCCATCGCTTTGCCGAGCCTTCCCACGTTTTTTCGCAGCTATAAACTGCGCAACGATGCCAGAACCCTGGCCGGACAGATTTCCGCCGCCAGGATGCTCGCTTCGGAAAACACCAAAAGAGCCATGGTCACCTGCAACACCGCCACCAAAATTTGCCAGATCGAGTTGCGCGGCCTGGACGACCCCGCTTTCCTTGTCGTTCAAGCCAGCCCCACTACCCCCGCGAATGGACTGCAGGTAGCTCTGTCAGGCAGCGATACCTTCGGACCCCCGGGAACCGTCGGAGCCAGCTCGCCTTCCAATCCGACGGGGCAGGCTTCTACCGGCGCGGTACAGTGCAACAGCATCATTTTCAATTCACGCGGCATCCCGGTTTACGATGCGGTCGTCGCTCCCGCTTGCGCCAACACCACAAAAGACGGCTGGTGGGTAACGAACTATGTGAACTACATAAATGATGGTCTGGGGGATGCGATCGCCGTGGTGGTGGACCCATCCGGCAAGGCCAATCTTTATAGCTGGACCGGCAGTCAATGGAATGCCATCGCCGATTAGAGAAACAAGGAACTGCGGAAATGCCAAATTGCAAGCTAAAACGACAAGCAGGCTTCACGCTCATCGAAACCATGTTCGCGTGTTTCATCCTGCTAGCCTGCTCCATCGGCATCCTCAGTCTTTTCACGATATCCGCCGTTAAAAATTCCAACCGCGGAGAAGACGCAACTCGTACCACCGAATATGCGCAGGACAAGATGGAGCAATTGATGTCCCTGCAGTGGCAGGACACGACCAGCGATACCGTCCGCCACATTATTGGAACCGGACCAAATTACACCTTTCCCTGCTTGGACCTGTCGATGCAAACTACCTGCACCGGTACCGGCCTCGCCGTCGGCGGAGATGCCAACCCCAACGACACGCCCGTGGCGAAATACGTGGACTACATCACCCAAAATCCTACCGATCTGAGTTGGATCAGCAGCGACTCTGCTACCGGCGCCAACTTCGTCCGGCAGTGGCAGATCGCACTGGATAGCACTGGCAAAGTCAAAATCATTACGGTGAGTGTCACCTCTCTGAAGGCTATGGCGGCGCAAAGCTACAAGCTTCTGGATGGCGTCGCCCCCACCACAACGCTCATTTCGCAGAAGACCGCGGTTGCGGATACGCACTAGCCGTAAATGGAAGCCACTATGTTGAAAGGATTGCGAAAGAATTCGGAAGCTGGCTTTTCGCTGGTCGAACTCATGATCAGCACGGCGCTGCTGATGATCATTGCCGGAGGGATCATCAGCGCCATGAACTCTTCGCAGAAACGCTATCGGCAAAGCGAGGCCGAGCGCGCATTGCATCAACAAATGCGCGGGGCGATCGATCAGATCACCCAGGAAATCAGCGAGGCTGGATTGGTCCCAACCGGCATGGAGTTGATCTCGGGAGTCACCGCCAGCGCGGTCACCACCGCGGGATTTACCACCCAGATCCCTACGCTTACCGTAGCCTGGGCAACGGGGGGCGCTCAATCCATTACGGTAAGCACTGTCGCTGGACTCTTTGCTAACGAAAATATTTGGGTAGACACCGGAGCCAACGCCGAGGCCGTCACCATCGGGAGCATCAATACCAGTACAAAGGTAATTACGCTCGAGACCACTGGCTTTATCCCAAACACATCGGGTTTGTCCAGCCTCAGCGGTCATGCGATCGGCGCACCGGTCTTTCCTCGGGGTATTTTTCCAGCGGGTGTCCTGGTGCCGCAAACACCCCAGGGCTCAACCAACTCGACTTTGCGCCTCTTGGGCGACATCAACAACGATGGCGTGCTCAATCTGGTTCAGTACGATTGTCCGCAAACGGGAGCCAACACGACGAGCTCGCTTGTACGCAGCGTGTGGTCTTTTACGACATCTTCATGGGTCACCACTAACACCCCTGTACTCGACAACGTTACCAGTTGCCAATTTTCCTATACCTACACCGCCAACCTTGCCGGAGCAGCGGACCCAACCCCTACCATTAATAACGTAATCAATGCTCCAGATAATCCCAATGGAACCGCCAGCACCGTGCAAGCGAACCGCTTTACCCTTAGCGACGGCGTCACGCTGCCGCAATTTGTTGTTTCCATTGGCATCACCCTTACCACCTGCTCGCAGTCCGGCATTTCGGAATCCCAAACCCTCTATGATCAGAGCGGCACTGGGGCTAACACAATCTGCCTAAGCAAGTCGTTCTTGAATATCCAACCGCGAAATGTGCTCGCGGGATACTTACAGGCACAACAAATTTACAACAGCGACGCTGAGGATACTCCCGCGGACACGGCTCACGAGTTCCTGTTACTGAATTTCCAGCCGTTACCACCGGCTTCGCAGTTCCCCACGGGTAACCCATAAGGCACCACCCGAGTTACCCTGGCAACACGGAAGAAGGAGCACTCATGAAAAGCGCCATGCGAAGAGCAAATCCTGCGGGCAAATGCCCCGGCCGCCATGGTTCGCAAAGCGGGATCGCCCTGATCCTCGCTTTGATTGTGCTTTTTATTTTGTCGGCCATGGCCGCCGGAATGATGTCGGTCACCCAGACCGAAATCTGGTCCACGTCAAATTTCAGGACGACCACCCAGGCCCGCTACATCGCCGAAGCCGGCATCCAGCAGGCCGTCAATTACTTGAGCAATAGAGCTTCGCTCCTACAGGTAACGGGGCCCAACGCCGTCTCCTCGATTCCAACCGATGGCACCTGCACGACCACAACCATGCCGCTCACCTGCGTCATCGGCGGCGTCAGCAAAAACGTCTTTGTGCAATCCTCCACTACGGACCCGGTAGCCAACATCGTGACCTCAGGCTCCAATGCATCGACCTACTTCAGCGCCGCGAACATAGCGGATTTTCAAGCCAAGGTTGGCGACGGAGCGACGACACCGGTCAGCAGTACCAGTTTCAGCACCCTCAATGGCGGCGCGGGAGGCCACTATTCCGTAGCCGCTCAACTGCTCTCGGTGCGTACCGATCCGGCCGCCGGCCTGGCCCAAATGTGGAAGCTTATCTCGGTGGGAGCCGTCCCCACCGTGAACGGCGTCGCCAAGGTACAGGTCGTCGAGACCTTTGAGGTATGGACGACAACGACCAACTCCGGTGGTCCCCCCACCACCCTCACGGTGAATGGAGGCGTGCAGGCGGGCAGCTCTGCATGCGGAGCCATATCCGTCAGTGGTGGCTCCAGTCTGCAGAGTTATAACTCCTCCACCATTCCGGCCCGCACCCTTCCCTCTTCCCTCATCTCTTCGGGAAACACCATCATCACCCAGGGAAGCGTTAACTTCAGCAATGGAACCATCTACGGAAGTTTAGAGACGCCTCGAACCGGCGACACCTACGGCACCAGTTGCCCTTCCTCTACTTCAGCAGTGAATGTGACCGGTAACCCAAACGCACAGTCGGTGAATGGCGTACCAGGCATCACCGCGTCAGGCTCCGGCTGGGGTACGCCTCCAGGAGGAGGCGTCTATAGCATCATAAACTTGCCGAGTACAAACTCGATATACACGATGGCCACGCCGAACGTCTCGACAACCGGCCTGAATACCGGCAACTGCACCGATCCGCAAAGTGGCTGGAGCGGCACGAGCCGCTGCTATGGTGGCAGCGATCAAGGCGGCACCACCAATCAGATCACCCTTGCCCCAAATCCCGGAGCAAATTACGGCAACGTGATCATTGCCGCCGACATCACCCTTAATCTCACAACGAGCGGAGTCTACACATTCAACAGCCTGGATCTGACTTCCGGAGGGAGTATCTCGGTTGCGCCCGGTATCTCGGTCGCCATCAACATAACCGGGTTAACCCCAACCGGAGGGAACCTGGCAAACCCTATCACCTTCGACGGCGGTGGTCAGATGGTGCAGGTGGACAATCCCTCGGATGTGATCTTCCAATATGCTGGTCCGAGTCCGATTAATTTTACTGGAAGCGGTAAACTGGTTGGGGTCATCGACGCGCCCAAGGCCAGTTTCAATTTTTCCGGCGCAGGTGTCGTCTATGGTGCGATCCTTACCAACACGGCGAACTTCAGCGGCTCCGGCACCGTGGAATTCGATCAGAATCTTGGTAAAGCACCGATCACCGTGCCCGGTACCTCCACCCCCACGATTACCTACTACGCAAGACTCTCACAGTTCTCCTGGAGTGCGTTCTAACGCAGAGTAAGCGACCTGAACAGAGAGGCCGGTCTCCGCGACCGGCCTCTCGCTCTGATCAAAAACCACATAGAACTCACTCAAACTTCGGACAGTGTTTCTCGCAGGTGTAGTCGCTGATTGCCAACTTCACTTTATTGAGGGCGTCCGAAGCTTTCATGCCCTCCGTGAGCCCCGCTTGATTCGCATCTTCAATAACAATGTATCTCGGCCGATTGTCCGACCGTAGCGAGCAGTTTGCCGCCAGCTCTGTGACCCCGGCATAGTGGCAGCTTCCGACGCTATCGCCACGAGCATCCTGCACTGAGATGTTGACCGGGAATTGAGAACTCAGTTGCACGTTGATCAGAGCGTTGTCGCCGCCTCCATATGGCACCGTTTCCAGCGGTAGTTTTCGTTTAGCTCGATTGGACAGAGCAAATTTCTCGGTTGGGTGCTCTTTCCAGCCATACCGGGCAGGATGGGATTGAGAGAAAGCCGCACAGCTAAGCATTGCCACAAGAGCAGTGATCACAATCTTCCGCATAAAATAGCAAACCTCGTATACGCCCGAGGGGGCGCGTTCTCCTGTCATCAATTTTATTTCCAGCCTGACGCCGCTTAAGCCACCGCCCGCTGTCCATTCTTCGCCGACGTCACCACCCTCATCTTCTGCCAGTCGTACGGAAATTCCTTTCCGCAATCCAGGCAGACCACGTACATAGTTGGAGCCTCCTTCTTGCTTCTTGGCCGTCCTCGGAAATGTGCAGTGGCGGTGAGTACAACCGAACAGAGCGTCGACCAACCTGAACATATGGAACTCCTGTGGCGCCTCTTGCTGCCGAGCGTTGTTGGTATCTTCTATGAGATTGAACTCAGGATGAACCGGAAAGTTGCGGGCGGCATCATTTCGGTAACCGATCGAATGAAGATGTTTGGGCGGCTTTCGCCCGATCGGCGGCGATGGAATCGGCTTCGTCCGCAGCGTTTTTCCTCCTCGCAACTAATTTGGAATCCCGCAACTTGCGTCGCGCGATGGGGTTAAAATTGCCGGAAGTAAAACTTTTCCATCGCGCGACGATGAATGAGGAGAAGCCGTGAAGAAAGCCATTGCAGTTGCCACTCTTTGTCTGTCCTTTGCCGCAGGTGCGGCGTTTGCCGATAAGGTTCATGATTGGCATGACCTGGACGCCATTCACAAGCATGTGAATGAGGCGATCCATGAGATGGAACATGCGCGTGCCGCCAACCACTACGACATGGACGGACACGGCGCAAAAGCCGAAGAGCACCTGCGTGCCGCCGAGCACGAACTTCAGCTAGCCATCGATTCGGCGAAAGCGGCAAGATAATCGAAAATTAGTCCCCTAAGGGCGTCCAGAGCATGGACGCCCTTGGTTCACAACAAGATGGAATCCGCCGAGGAGAGCTGAGTGAATTTTCCCGCCATTTATCTGTTACACGGTCGCGGCGGCTCGCCGAATGGTTCAGTGATGCAGCTTGAGGCTGAGCTGCGAGGTCGCGGAGTAAAGCAGAATTATTTTCGTCCACTGATGCCGCATTCCGACGAAACCGTCACGCCGTGGACATCGCTGCTCTATCTCCGCAGCCTTGCTGTTCCCCAAGGCGCCCTCATTGTCGGCGTAAGTCTCGGCGGACTGGTTGCGGCGAAGTTGCAAGAGTTAGAGCGTTCTGACCTGCATGTCATCTGCATCAGTTCTCCCACCCACGTAGGCGAAACTGAACTGAACACAAGGATGGAGCATCGTATCGCACTCTATTCGTCGGCGGACCCGGTAATCGCCGGACGCACCGAACGATGGCCGCAATTGGCGGAAGCGCATGATTTGTCCTGGCTGGACCACGATACGGACAAGCACAAGAGAGCCTTGGCGCAAATTCTCTGCGGTTACCTCGAACGCCTGGATGTTGCACGGGAGCTAGAGGAGATTCAGTCTGTACCAAAATCCCCGCCGAATCCGTGAACCCGCACCTCCCCTGACGCCCCAACGCCCACTCCCGTTCCGCTGCTCGTACCATGCAGCTTTATGGGTTCCGTGTACGCGGAGCCAGGGACAACCCAAGGTCGAAGACGAGCACCAAAAACTCAATGCCGGGCAGGCAGACTACGGCCTTCACGGTGTGGAGGATAATTTGTGAAGCGAGCTAAATATCTCTTAGCAGCGCTGGTTGCTGGAATCTGCTTCCTGGTAGCCACTCCCAAAACGCAGGCACAGGTGAACATCAACATCGGAGCTGCGCCTGATTGTCCGTACGGATACTATGATGTTGCTCCTTACAACTGTGCCCCTTACGGTTACTACGGACCGGAGTGGTTTACCGGCGGCGTCTTCATTGGCGCAGGCCCTTGGTTTCATGGCCCTGAACACTTTCACGGCCACGTTAACAATCACTTTCATCCCGAACACGGCTACAAGGGCCCGCTTCCGCAGCGCGGAGAAGCTCGTGCGCCGGAACACGCTGCCGCCGCCGCGCCCGCGCACTTCAAGGGAAATGAAGTTCGAGACGGACGTGGACACGCTGTAAAGAAGTAAGTGAGTAAGAAGGTATAACGATTCATCATCGGGAGTCGGCTCGTTCTCTCGTTATTCTTCCGAGCCGTTCTGAGCAACCCTCCCCTGCTCAGTTTCAGCATTTCTGAAGAGCCCGCATTTCTGATCGCGCCTATCGTCTCTCCTGTCCGCCACTTTAGTGTTAAGGCGAACATTTTGCGTGTCGTCGCCCATTTCTACCTCTGTGATCTCCATTTCTGTGAGGCCCGCGTTCCTCGACCGGTTCCAACAAATAGTTGGCACCCTATTTGCACTTCAAACCAACAATCTACGGAGGCATATATGAGAAAAGTACTGCGGGTGGCGTGTTCGCTGCTGCTCTCTGCTTTGTTTCTTCCCGCCGCTTCTCGCGCCAGCAACGCTGTGTTGGGAGAGATTCATTCGAGGGGAAGTCGAGCGTTGAGAGGACCTCTGGTGTGTGGATTGACGGAGAGTACGTGGGATACTTGAGAGAGCTTACAGGGTCGAAGAAAGTGATGCTATTACCGGGCAAGCACACAATCATCGTCCGTCAGGATGGCTACAAGGAATTCAGCGGACGAAGTAACTCTCCAGCCAGGGGAGAAGCAGGATATAAGCGTTGCCATGGAGAAAGCCATCACGGGACCGCTCCCGCCGTAACGTCCACGGTCAAAATATCGGCCAACCCTTCGAGGGCTGCGGTTTTTGTGGACGATCTTTTTGTCGGGCATGTTGGTGAGTTCAGAGGTTGGGGTCGAGCCATGCTCGTCGCCCCGGGGGTGCATCGAATCAGGATTGCTCTTCCGGGTTATGAAACTTCGAGGCGGACATCAATGCCCAGCCAGATCAGAAGGTGGAGATCAAGACAGACCTGCTGAAGAGCAATGTCCCCCTCGCCGACCCGCTGCTCAAACCAGAGGAGAACGACACCGCATCGTCGCCCGCTGCTGATACTGCGGGTGTCCCGAATGCCATGGCCTCACCCAAAGGGAAGTAAGAGCCATCAGGTTTTTTATGCTTCTGGTGCGGGGAGGGGGACTTGAACCCCCATGCCTTGCGGCGCTAGCTCCTAAGGCTAGTGTGTCTGCCATTTCACCATCCCCGCACTATCTGCAAAGACATCATCCCTAGCTGGTCGATCAATTGTGCCACAGGATGCAGTTCAACTCCAGCCATTCATGGTTGCGGGTCTGGCGGCATCGAGGTTCTATTGTCCGTTTACTTGCTGCCCCACCTGATCGCCGAAGGGAGAAACGGCGACGACATCGGCGCCCACCTCTCCAATGTTGCAATGGGGATGAGTCAACTTCCCCACAATGCTCAGCTGACCATTGCTCATGACCTTGGTTTCGATCACTTCCATGAAGAGATCTCCACCTCCGTAGTCCAGCGGATCGTCAGGCACCACGATCTTCATCTGAGGACGAAGTTGGCTAATGCTGATCGGCGGATACTGACCAAAAAAATCCTGGCGGTATTTTTCCATTAAATCCATACGATTGCCCCTTTGCTCATAAGGGCGAGAGGCTTACGCTCTGCAATCATTTTCACCTCTGCCTTATTTAGTTGGATGCACAGTCGCCCTGCTCGGTCGCAAACAACCACTCCCGCGCCGGACGCATCGTGCCAGCCGCATTCTCAAAACGGAACTGCAGACTGGCGACATTGTACTTTATGTCTGCATCCAGTGATATCTTGTTGAGTCGCGTGCAAGTGGGCGGAGCGCCAGGCCAACGGAAAGGATCTGCTATGAGCAGCGGCTCCCAATACGATTTCGACTTCATCGTGGTTGGCTCCGGTTTTGGCGGAAGTGTGGCGGCGCACCGTCTCGTCGAAAAAGGTTATAAAGTCGCGGTCATGGAGATGGGCCGGCGCTGGACCCCGGAGAATCTGCCTCACACCAATTGGTCGCTGCATCGCTGGTTCTGGCGTCCCAATCTCGGGCTCCGTGGCTTCTTCAACATGCGCTTTTTCAAACATGTCACCATCCTCCACGGATGTGCCGTCGGCGGCGGATCGATCACCTACGCCAGTACTCTGCTGCGCCCTCCCGACAAGGTTTGGGAGATGGGAACCTGGGCTGGCCTGTCCAATTGGAAGGCCGAGATGCCGCAGCAGTACGATACCGCTTCCCGGATGCTCGGCGTGGTCGAGAACAACATCCTCGGACCGGCGGACCATCTGCTCCAGAAAGCCGCCACCGCATGCGGAGTTGGAAGCACCTTTTATCGCACCAAAGTTGGCATCTTCCAGGGTCCGGAAGGACAGCCGGGCGGACAGACGTTCCCCGATCCCTTCTTCGGCGGCGAAGGCCCCGAGCGAACCACCTGCAACGCTTGCGGCGGCTGCATGGTCGGCTGCCGCTTCGGGGCCAAGAACACTCTGGACCAGAACTATCTTTATCTCGCCGAGAAGCGCGGCGCCCGCATTTTCCCGGAGACCAAGGTGGTGGACGTCAAACCGCTCGATGTCGACGGAAGCCAAGGCTACGAAGTGCACACGGTCGATTCCCTGGCGTGGTTCCGCAAACGTCCTCAGCGCTTTACCTGCCGCGGCGTGGTCTTTGCGGCCTCTTCCCTGGGAACCACCGAGCTACTCTTCCGACTCAAGGAAATTGGCTCCCTTCCTGCCATCAGCAACCAGCTCGGCAAACACATTCGCACCAACTCCGAATCGCTGATCGGCCTGCGTATCCCCGGCTGCCGCGACGATCTATCCAAGGGCGTTGCCATCGGCTCCGGCATTTACATCGATGAGCACACCCACATCGAAGCCGTCCGATATCCCAGCGGTTCGGATGTGATGTCGTTTCTCGCCACCATCTTGACCGGCGGGCGTCCCGGGAGCGGCCGGATCGCACTATGGTTGAAGAATCTGGCATTCTCCATGATTCGTCATCCGATTAAAACGGCGCGCGTGCTCCAGCCCTTCGGATGGGCGCGGGAGTGCATCATTCTGCTTTGCATGCAGGCCCTCGACAGCCATATCGACATGGGCTGGGAGCGCCCCTGGTTCTGGCCGTTCCGAAGATTTCTGGTCAGCCGCGGCGACAAGGTTCCCACCTACATCCCCAGGGCAAATGAGTTCGCGGAGAAGTTCGCCCGCATGGCTGGCGGCACCGCCATGAGCATGATCCCGGAGATCCTCTTCGATGTTCCAGGCACGGCCCACTGCCTCGGCGGATGTATTATCGCCGACTCCGCGGTCCAGGGTGTGGTCGATGGCCATCACCGCGTATTTGGCTACCGGAACATGTACATCTGCGATGGTTCCGTGGTCGCCGCGAATCTCGGCGTCAACCCGAGCCTGACGATTACCGCCTTGGCCGAGCGGGCCATGGGATTCATTCCATCCGCCTCCGAGGCACCGTGGAACCTCGAAGCCGAGCGCCTCGACAGCGCTGCCCGCAGCTAGGAGGTTGGCCACATCCTGCTGACAGGCGGCCCACATCCGCCATCTGTTGGCGAATGTGGGAGTAGTGATGCCGCCCTCTTGCTCCATGCGCCGCGCACCGCATACCATCACTGTCACCAATGAAACGGCGCACCTTCATCCTCTCCACCCTCGGCGCTGTCGCCTCCGCCCATATCGCGCCGGATGCTCAGGCGCCAGGGTCCAGGATGCCCGACTGGGTTCGTAACGCACTTATGGAAAACAACGTACGCTCGAACAATTTCCCGCAACTGCCTCGCCAATTCGTCTGGGGAGTCGCCACCAGCGCCTATCAGATCGAGGGCGGAGTCCGCGAAGACGGACGCGGCGAGTGCATCTGGGACCGCTTCTGCAAGATTCCCGGCAAAATCAAAGGCGGCGAAAATGCCGAAGTTGCCTGCGACCATTTTCATCTCTGGAAATCCGACATTGCGTTGATGAAGTCACTCGGCATCCAGAGCTATCGTTTCTCCCTCGCCTGGGCGCGCCTCCAGCCCCTCGGCTCCGGAGCCGCCAACCGGAAAGGCATCGACTTCTACTCGCGCATCATCGACGAGCTGCTCGCCAACGGCATCCGTCCGTTCCCCACGCTCTACCATTTCGATCTGCCGCAGGCGCTCCAGGATCTCGGTGGCTGGGCCTCGCGTGATACCGCCGACCGCTTTGCCGACTACGCGCACCTCGCAGCTCGCGCCTACGCGGACCGCTGCTCCAACTGGCTCATCTTCAACGAACCCAGCATGTTCGTAAACCTCGGACACCTCAGCGGAATCCACGCCCCCGGCATCCAGGACCCGGCCATCGCCATGCGCGCCGGACACATCGTCAATCTCGCCCAGGGCAAATCCTTCCGCGCCATGAAGGCGGTCTCGCCCAAACTCCGCATCGGCAGCGCCTTCAGCATGTCACAGCCTTACCCTGCGTCGGACTCCGCTCAGGACCGCCGCGCCGCCGAGCAGTTCCATGCCTGGGAGAACATCTGGTACCTCGAACCCGCCCTGCGAGGCCGCTATCCCAGCGCCGTCGCTCCCGTCCCCGAAAAGCTCCTCGATATCCGCCCCGGCGACATGGATCTCGTCCGCGCCCCCTTCGACTTCATCGGCGTCAACAACTACTCGCGGGCCGTCGTCGAGTACGGTCCCCACTTCCCCATCCCCTTCGTCAACATCCGCTGGCTCGCCGGCCAAACCGGCTCCAAGACCGATGTCCAGTGGGAGGTCTATCCCCACGGCCTCTACGAAATCACCATGCGCATCTGGCGCGACTACCATCTCCCCATCGAGATCACCGAGAACGGAGCCGCCTACAATACCGCGCCCAATCGCGATGGCGAAATCCCCGACCAGCCGCGCATCGACTTCTACAACAGTTACATCCACGAACTCTCCCAGGCCGTCGCCGACGGTGCCGATGTCCGTGGCTACCACGCCTGGACCCTGCTCGATAATTTCGAATGGAACGAGGGCTACACTCCGCGCTTCGGCCTCGTCTACGTGGATTACAAAACTCTGTCGCGCACCCCCAAAGCCTCTGCTCACTGGTACGCCGCTTTGATTGCCGCGCAGAAAAATAATTCTCGATTACGAAATTCCTGACCCCTTACTTCCCTTCCACCCCAAAGTCCCACACAATCCCGCCTCCGTCGTTTCCCGGAGCCGAGATCACAATTGCGTATTCGCCCGCCGTCAGGTCTTCCAGCGGAATCACCTTCCACCAGTCGCCGCTGAACTTCTCTGCCCGCGACTGCAGAAACTTTTCAGCCACGCTCATGATCCCCGGAGAGTCCGACCTTGTTTTTCGCCAGCACCCGCAGCTCTTTCTTCTTCTCCAGCCGCACAATGCGGAAGCTGTCTCCCGGGATCGCTCCCTGATCGTTCTCCACATCCACAAAAATTGACGGGGCTGCCGAGTGCACCCGCACCTTTGCCGCTGCGCCTTTCAGTTCGATCGTCTGCACCTGGCTCGCAATCGGAATGATCGACCTCTTCAGCATATTTTTCCCGACGTTGTCGTTCTCCTGAATCTTGTTGGCCTCCACCTTGTGCAGCACCGGTTTGCCCGCCAGTTCTTCCAGCAGAAACACTCCCCCTTCGGCCGGCAGTCGCAGCTCCGGAGCAACCAGCGGCGTGTTTGACTCTGCCTCCTTGCGCGCTGCCACCTCTTCTTCGGTCACCTGCTTCATCTCTTCTGTCTGGCTCTTGGTGCTCTGCGGCGTTCCACTCGTCGGTCGCCTTCCAGTCCACCAGCGCCGCCGGAACCTCCTCCCACTCGCCCCGCTCCGCGCTGAAATATTTCACCCGGTCGCCATTTCTGTTCCACTCTGTCGCCGTCTGGTAGCTGCCGTCGGTCAGAATCAGCCGCTTCACCGCCTGCGCCGATGCAGCCGCCAGCCAGCAGCAGCAGTACCACCGCCAAACTCTTCACCGTACGCAACATAGTCCCCTTCATAAGCTCACAAGATACCACCGCTGTCGTCTTGGATGCCCCGCCGCTGTCTCCCCCAACCAATGTTTTCCAATTTCCATCCCCTCTGCGGCTTGCTCCCGGAACCGTTTTCGTAGAAAATTGATTGTGCACCCCTGCCAAATTCACCAACTCAAATACATTCTGATTACGAGGTCGAAATGTCGGCAAAGTACATCTTTGTGACCGGCGGCGTTGTGTCTTCTCTCGGCAAGGGATTGGCCGCTGCGAGCATCGGCTGCCTGCTGGAGAGCCGCGGCCTGCGGGTCAGCCTGCAAAAGTTCGATCCCTATCTCAACGTCGATCCCGGAACCATGTCGCCGTTTCAGCATGGCGAAGTCTTCGTCACCGACGATGGTGCGGAGACCGATCTCGACCTCGGACACTACGAGCGCTTCACCCACTCCCGCCTCACCCGCGAGAACAATCTCACCACCGGCCGCATCTACGAGCAGATCATCGCCAAGGAGCGCCGCGGCGACTATCTCGGCAAAACCGTGCAGGTCATTCCGCACGTCACCAACGAGATCAAGGCCGCGATGAAAAAGATTTCGCACGATGTCGATGTCGTCATCTGTGAAATCGGCGGTACGGTCGGCGATATCGAGTCGCTTCCCTTCCTCGAAGCCATCCGCCAGATGCGCCAGGAGCACGGCCGCGAGAACACGCTCTTCGTCCACGTCACCCTGGTTCCCTTCATCGCCGCCGCCGGAGAGCTCAAGACCAAGCCCACCCAGCACTCGGTCAAGGAGCTGCTCTCCATCGGAATTCAGCCCGACATCCTGCTCTGCCGCACCGATCGCTTTCTGCCGCAGGAGATGAAGAGCAAAATCGCCCTCTTCTGCAACGTCGAGGAGCGCGCCGTCATCACCGCCCGCGATGTCGCCAGCATCTACGAATGTCCCTTGGCCTTTGCCCAGGAGGGCGTCGACAAACTCGTGCTCAAATATCTGCACATCGACGCCAAAGATGCCGACATGAGCCAGTGGGAGTCCCTCGTCCACCGCGCCTACAATCCTCAGGATGAAGTGCTCATCGGCGTCGTCGGCAAATACGTCGAGTACGAGGACTCCTACAAGTCGCTCAAGGAAGCGCTCGTCCACGCCGCCCTGAATTACAACCTCAAGCTCAACCTGCAGTGGGTCGAAGCCGAGGGCCTCGAAACCAAGGACAAGAACGACCGCAGCTACGAACAGCAACTCACCGGCTTCGACGGCATTCTCGTCCCCGGCGGCTTTGGCAAACGCGGCATCGCCGGAATGCTCAACGGCATCCGCTTCGCCCGCGAACACAACGTTCCCTACTTCGGCATCTGCCTCGGCATGCAAACCGCCTGCATCGAGTTCGCCCGCAATGTCTGCGGACTCGATGAAGCCAACTCCAGCGAGTTCGATCCTGCCACTCCCCATCGCGTCATCTACAAACTGCGCGAACTGCGTGGCGTCGAGGAACTCGGCGGCACCATGCGCCTCGGCGCCTGGGATTGCAAAATCGACGCCGGCTCCAACGCCTTCAACGCCTATGGCAAGACTGAGATCAGCGAGCGCCACCGCCACCGTTACGAATTCAACCGCGAGTACGAGCAGCTTTTAACCGGCGCCGGACTCCGCATCACCGGAACCTCGCCCGACGGAACCTACGTGGAGATTGTCGAACTGCCCGATCACCCCTACTTCCTCGGCTGCCAGTTCCATCCCGAGTTCAAGTCGAAGCCTCTGGAGCCGCATCCGCTCTTCCTCAGCTTCATCCACGCCAGCTACCAGCACCGCGCCAAGCGCCTGGCCCAGGCCGACCCCGCGGAAAGCAACCAGTACCTCCGCCCCGAAGGCGCCGGCAAACACTAACGTACCCTGATTCCGCACGCAAAAGAGGCCCGCGCCAGCGGACCTCTTTCTCATGCGCTGAATCCATGCCGCAAGCGGCAAGCGCTTCTCTACTCTTCGCCCATCTGCCTCGACAGATACCGCTCGTACCCAATCTCTTCGATCAGGTGCAGTTGCGCTTCCAGCCAGTCCACGTGGTCTTCTTCGTCCTTCAGAAGCCCCTGAAAGAACTCCGCGCGTCGCGTTGTCGCTCTCTTCGCGCGATACTTTATCGCTGTTGTACAGCTTCACCGCTCCCAGTTCCAGCTCCAGATCGCTCGCAATCTGCTCTTTCACGTTCTTGCCGATCTTGAGCTGCGCCGGTCCAGTCACCGTCGGCGTCGCATCCAGAAACAGAATCCGCTCAATCAGCTTTTCCGCGTGCTTCATCTCGTCGATGGACTGCTTCTTGATGAACTTCGAGAGTGCTTCGTACTTCCAGTTCTCGCACATCTCCGAATGGAGAAAATATTGATTAATGGCCAACAGCTCTTCCTGCAGAGCCTCGTTCAGCACGGCAATAACTTTCGCGTTTCCCTTCATCGCTCTCTTCCTCCAGGATACGTCCATACTGCGGACCAACTAGCTTACACTACCACGCTCCGCCTGTCTCTGCTGGCCTGCGCCTGCGCCATTGCTCCGCGATCCCCGCCCGCCTCTGCCGACTCTTCGCTCTTGCCCTGCAACCTTGAAACCTGCGAAACTTTGAAACCTTGAAACCTATATAATCCCCCCATGCCCTTCTCTGTCGCAGAACGTCACCATCGGCGGCCCCGAGCTGTTTCTCATCGCCGGTCCCTGCGTCATTGAAAGTGAGGAGCACGCGCTCTTCATGGCCACCTCCATCGCCGCCATCTGCCGGGAGCTCGCCGTCCCCTACATCTTCAAAGCCAGTTATGACAAGGCCAACCGCACCTCCCTCGCCAGCTTCCGCGGCCCTGGCCTCGCCGAAGGCCTCCGCATCCTCGCACAAAGTCCGCCAGCAGCTCCAGCTTCCCGTCCTCACCGATGTCCATGAGGCCGCCCAGGCCACCGCCGCCGGAGAGGTCGTCGACGTCCTGCAAATCCCCGCCTTCCTCTGCCGCCAGACCGATCTGCTCATCGCCGCCGCCCGCACCGGACGCGCCGTCAACGTCAAGAAAGGCCAGTTCGTCGCCCCGCAGGATATGCGCCACGCCGTCGCCAAACTGCGCGAGAGCGGCAACGATCGCGTCTCCCTCACCGAGCGCGGCGCCAGCTTCGGCTATCACAACCTCGTCGTCGATATGCGCTCGCTGGCCATCATGCGCGAGTACGCCCCCGTCATCTTCGACGCCACCCACTCCGTCCAGCTCCCCAGCCAGGGCGAGCAGTCCGGCGGACAGCCCCAGTTCATCCCCCTGCTCAGCCGCGCCGCCGTCGCCGCCGGCATCGACGGCCTCTTCCTGGAAGTCCACGACAATCCCGCGCCGCCAAAAGCGACGGAGCCAACGCCCTCCCGCTCGCCAGCCTCAAATCGCCTCTCCAGCAGCTCCTGGCCATCCGCCGCGCCCTCGCACCCTAGACAGACGATACCCGGCGAAACATGGCATGTAGAGCACAAAGTCTTTGGTCGCGTGAAGCAGGATTTTTGCTGGTCCGCCACGCGCCTCCAATCAATGCCATCTCAAGAATTGGATTGCGGAGCGCTACGCATCCTTGTGATTGAACTCGTGTCGCGTCGATAGTCGTTCAAGGTAGCGCGATTTCATCTGCTGGTTGGCAATTGCCTGCTTTACCGGCGGCAGCTTCAGTCCAGCAACTAATTCCTCGGGCTAGCATTGTCTCATCGCGCGACACCGCGACGAACGCGGATTTGGAACCTTGTGGCAAAAATACAACCTCATCCTTCATTAACGAGAAGAGGAGCAGCAGGTTGTCCCGCCGCTCCTCCTTACGTGCTTGAGTTCGTCGTTCAGCTCCTGTGGGTTACGACGCCTTGCCTGCTGTTTCCAGGCGTTTGTGGCCGGTGTGCTCGCCGCGCGGCAAGGCGACCAGTTCCGCGCCGGTCCCTGCGGCGATTGCCTTCAGCTCCGCCATTCTCAGGTGCTGTCCGTAGATTTTCAGGTCGATGCCGCTTACCGCTACCAAAATGTAGCGCGGCGTTTCGGAGCCGTCGACGTACTTGCTCCGTTCCCGATAGAAGATTTTTCCAGCCATTGAAAGGGTGCCTCCTTTTCGCGTTGTCCTCCCTAGTGGAGGGGTAACGTGGCTACTATACCAAATATTGGCTTTGTCAAGACTTTTTTAGGACGCTAGGCTCGAATAATCGTCCCGATCTTTTCTCCCCTGATCGCTTGGGCAAGGGTGCCGCGCTTGTGTCCATTAACAATCCGTATCTCCCGTACAGATCTCATGTCGCGCAGCAGGTAGAGCATCTTCCGCTCCATGACCATGTCCTCCATATCCATATCAATCAGTTCGCCGGCGGTGATCTCCTCGATCAGCTTCGCCTCCGGGTTGACACGCGGGTCCTCGGTAAAGAGCCCGTCCACGTTCTTGAGAAGAATACAGCTCTGGGCTCCGAGCACCTCGGCCATCAGCAGCGCCCCGGTGTCAGTACGGTGCGGCGGGATCAGGCCGGTCTCTGGCGGATGTTCGTAGAGTCCGTAGGGCGGGGTGCCATGGATCACCGGCAACAAGCCGAGGTGGAGCAGGGTCGGTAGGTCGAGCAGATCGCCGGTCTTTACCCGCGAACCTCCCCACTTGGAAAGCAATAGCGTAACGATCTCGGCATTCTGCTCGCTGATCTTGGCCGCCAGTTCGGCGAGGACGCCGGTCGGCATGCCTAGGTCAATACCGATATCCAGGATGTGCCTGACCCTCACACCACCGCCCGTGACAGCCAGGATTTTGTACTGCTTGGAAAGCTCGCCGATTTCCTCCATCAACGGCAGGACCACCTCGCGGCCGTAGTCGATTATGCCGTGCCCGCCTATCTTGACCACATTGAGGTCGGGAACCAAACGGAGCGGGACGATGCCCGCATGCTTCTGCATAAGTCCCTTGCGGACTAGGGTCTCCCCTTTCAGCTTTGTTTCCAGTTCGTGCCGTGGTGACATATTCGCTATTCTCCTGTTTTCTGCTGGTGTCTGCAGCCAGTGCCGTTGCCGTGCTTCCGGTTCCCCGAACCATCACCATGTTTCTGGTCAGCAATTTCAGAGCCGCCGAAAGCGCGATGTGTTTTCGTCCAGATTAGCCTTGCAGCCTTGCGCATGTGGGCGAAGGGCCTGCGCTCTTTGCCTACCGCGATCCAATGGCCATACTTGTATTGCACCGGCAGAATTGCCTGACCGGCCCAAAAGCGGGGCCTCGGCCATCCCTTGGTGGTGATCAACGTGTCGGGAGAGAGCACGGTCGCATTGTGATCGAGCGGAACCGGGTGGATGCCCCGCGCTTGGAGTTCGGCCACGGTGATGGGATCAGGCAGTTCCCGCAAACCGCCGCCATACTCCAAAAAGCGTCCCGACCAGCCACAGGCGCTAAGGCCTACGGCGGCCGCAGCGCCAATAATGCCGTCGTTGGTGCCGCCATGACCCGATAAATGAATTCCCGCCTCGGCCGCCACTGTCCTGGCCTCCTGCTGGGTACGGACAGAACGGGTGCAAGCCCGGGCAAACTCGATTACGCGAGACAGGTCAGCATCTTCGCATGCCACGCACAGCCCGGGGTCGCTGCCGGGGCTGGCCAGTTCAGCGATGTGCTGGGCGGCAAGTTCAACGAGCTGGGGAAGCAAAGCCGCATCCGCTTCGACCACAGCACAGGCCGGACTGTTATGTGAGGTGTATGGAATGCGGTCGTCGACTAACAGTTGATGGCGCAGGACACCCCAGAGCCGGGCCTCGGGTGGCAGTTTCTCTTCGTACATTCTCACTAGACGTCCGGTACCGATAGGCGCGCCAAGTACATCCGTATCATCGAAACCAACAAATATCTTCATGGGGTCACATCCTGAATTGCGGCTCTGTTGCAAGAGCTTAGCAGAACTCATCCATCTCGCGCTCGCTCTGTGGTCACGCCGTACCTCGCCCGCGGCAAAGGGGTGATAGCTGACCGATACCTGCAACTGTTGCATTTCATGCAGCAATCCTCCCCAGCAACATTCGCCAAAGGACGGAGAAGGGATCAACGCCGCACAACGCTTCTTTTAGGTCTTGAATCATACATTCGGCAACTTGGAGAGAGGAACCTATGAAACGGGTCTCTACCTTGGTAGTGGCAGCGATCGCGGTTTGCGTCATCGCTTTAATCGCATTTGGGGCAAGCCGCTCTGACGACGAGCAGGCCCCGGTCTTCGGGATCAAGATTCCACCGGGGTATCGCGACTGGAAGTTGATATCCGTGGCCCACGAAGAAGGCAACCTCAACGATTTGCGCGCCGTTCTCGGCAACGATGTGGCGATCAAGGCCTATCGCGAAGGAAAGCTCCCGTTCCCTGATGGCACAATCATTGCCCGGTTGGCCTGGAATTATGTCCCGTCGGAGGAAAACAACAAAGTCTTTGGCCGTTCCCAATCATTCATGCCCGGGCCTGCCACAAATGTTCAGTTTATGGTGAAGGACTCAAACAAATATGCCATGACGGGCGGTTGGGGGTTCGCACAATTCAAGAATGGCAAACCTGATGCTGACGAGAAGCTGCTCAAAACCTGCTTCCCTTGCCACCAGCCCATCAAATCTCGCGACTATGTCTTCACCCAGTACGCACCTACACCCTAGCCGAGGAAGGACTTGTTACTTTTGGACACTCCCTA
>CAVZYB010000047.1:0-81576 GCA_963779365.1 uncultured Acidobacteriota bacterium
CGCGGATCGATCTTATCCGGCTGCAGGCTGATAGCTCCTCAGCTACGGTGAGGATTTGCTGCGGAACCGCCTGAGCGGAACGTATAAAGTATCCTATTTCGGATTACAACGCGAGCTCAACTTGCATCAACTCAGCCAAACCTTAGCAGAATAGCCTGAAAACCAGCTCCCACGCACTGCGGTCCCATGCGCAGAGCCGTCGGGCAACTCTCCAGCAGGTATCTTAAAATAAATCTGTAAAGAAATCTGTCCGCAAGGCTTTCTAAATGCAGCTTTAGGCGAAGAATTCTGTCCACATCGCGGTCACAAGCTGAGGGAGTTAGTAACTCTTGCTGCAGCTCTGACAGAGTTGTGGAACGCATTCGGAGCTCGCGGAGTATTGGCACGACTCGCACTTGCCCGTTTTGTTGGATGCCGCATCCGGGCTTGTGGTTGCCGGCTTACTGGGAAAGGGAATGATCTTTCCCATTCCCTGTGAATTGGCAAGTTTTGGGCAAGTACCCGGAGACTCTAGCAAGCGGCGGAATGGGATAAGCTGCGTCATTTGATTTGAAGAATATCGCAACAATATTTGCTTATCTGTGATTGCCGTCACTTCCGGGCAGATCTAGCCGAAACCATGTTGCCGGCTGGAAATCCAGCTACAAAATCCCTTTGGAACAGGCCAAACCAGCCGGGGTGAGTAGCTGGCGTGAGTGCAAAAAAAAGCGAAACAAATCTGCATCGAAGTCACAGGGCGGAGAATCTCTTCTGGCAGGAAGTATGGAGGTTTTTGTGTGTCAATTGAGAAGACGGTAAGTGGATTCGATATCTAGCCACCCTTTGATGTCACGGCCCGAAGAGAGCCAGAAGTCAAATACAGTATCACTCAACACCGAAACTCCTTGCGAGACCATGACGAGTGGTTTCGATCTTAGATGGCCGCTGATGAGCCAGCCGCAGCATCAGGACGAGGGCGTTCGCATTAAGAAAGCTGCGTAACCACGCCTTCGACCATACGCTTCTACTCCTTCGCGGGACACGGTTTGGAACGGCGTACCCGCGGCACCACCGTTCACCACGCTGAGTTGTTCTGAAGCTTCCAAAAACTTTCAACCTTATCCCGATCCGGACGCAAGGATAGTTCGCGCCCGGATCGGCATTCCATCCCCTCTGATTCTAGCAACCATCCAACGAAAGCACTTTCGACATCGGCGTCTCCGTCGTAATGATCGCTGGGCGTCCGGTTGCTTTACCGGCTACACCCTCTCGATTCCGGTCTAAGCCGACTCCCGGATAAAGAGGCGCACAATGGTCTGGTTCAGCAGTTGATGAGCGATTTCACCGAAGGTGATCGGCCCAGTAATGTTGCCGGTCTGCTTGCCCTCCAGCCCGGCATAGAGATAGTTCAAAATGCAATTGCAGGAGAACGTGGCGGGAGCGTCCTCTTTTCCGGCGGCAACAGTGAATTCACGGAGATAGTCCGCCACCGGCGCCGCGAACTTGTACTCCATGCCGGGAAATACGGGGGCGTACAGGTTCACAACCCCAGCCTGTTCGTCGACACTCTGAACACTCACATTCACAATGCTGGAGTTATAGTCGGCGGTGAGCGGGAGTTGAGAATTCTGCTGGATACTGGTCATGTACTCGGCAAAGTTCCGCATCTTCCCGTTGATCGCACACTCGCTTACCGCGAAGCCCGCACGCGGAAACGTAATGGTGTCGCCTGACCCCGGCTTGAAGACGTTCACAATGTCCAGAGTCGCGCGCTGGTTCGCCGGCAAGGATACGTGCATCACCACAGCTATCTCGGACGACACAGCCCCGGTGGCTCCGTTGAAGACCTTGGGAGTTTGCTTTCCCAATTGCGATAGATGAACCCCGGCGATCCAGCCGACCACCGGCTTCAGGAACATTCCCTCGTAGCCCGGAGCATCCTCGGCATAGGCGGTGTGAACGGCGCTTCCAGCCGGAATAATGATGAGGGAAACACCATTGTCAGGTGCATCCTTGCATACGTTCGGCAGGCTTTCCGGAGTGTATTCCCGGATCTCTGCTCCACTGCAGAACGCCGGCAACTCGGTTACAAAAATCAGGGACTCAGAACACAAGCCTCCGGTCTGGTCCATGAAGTACGGGATCGTACCCCCGATCCAGTTGCCTTTTGTGAGTTGACGAAGCGCCTCTTCGCTCCCCGCTAACAGGAGAGGCTTGCCGGTTGCGATCTTGCGATTCACTTCGGTAATTGAATGCAGCATGTTTGATATCCTCAAGAACCCAGTTGTGCAATTTCAGGTTGCAGCGTTCTCTCGAGTTTCGAGAATGCTCCGTGAGCGTGTATCACCAACTCATTGATCGCGGTGGGATCCAATTTGTAGCGAACCCTGCAATTGGTGAGAAGCATATTGACCACGAGGTTGGTGCTTTTCAGCTCCTTTTCCCCGTTCACCAGCTTTTTCCAGATGGGACTACTGACCGGTGGTAGCATGCGTGCCGTCCTCCTAGATAGATAATCGACGGTGTCGGGATCGTACTTTAGCGCGGAAGCAAAAATTGGTAAAAACATAACATCGGGAATTACGGTGACATCCACCGGAACAGTTTCGTTGGGCTTGCGCGCACCGCGGTAGGAGAGATTGCAGCGGCGCTGATGGATTTCCGCACGGGAGCAAGGTTTACCGATAGCGATGGAAACCGGCGCGCTTCATGCCTCGCTGTGCTTCTGAGTTTTTCATGAAGGTGTTCCAGACAAACGAGGTCCGCGCATTCTCCGCCATCAGCATGGTGATTCCTGTGTCGATGCCGATGACATCGGTGTCGTACCAGTTTTTCGAGGGGTTGAATGCGTTGACGAAACCGTAGCGGCACCAGGCTTTGCCATATTGAGTCTTGATTGTCCGCAGCACCCGCATGGTTGGCTGTACCAGGAATGGCAGCGAACCTCCCGCGGCGCTGGGAACGACCGTGCCATCGATCGGTCCCATGGCCGGCGGGCCGCCCCAGATGACATAGCCATGCTGCGAATCCGAAGCCGTGATGCCCCAGAGATTATCGCTATAGTCTGGAAACTGCTTGGCCAAAGACAGGCAAAAACGCCGATGCACATCCGTGGCAATGATCGAGTTCTGAAAGTAATCGGCATACTGATCGCGCTGGCCGCGGAAATCGAACCAAGCCTGCGAGTATTGGTGGACGAAGAGCGGCGCGAACGATCCGATGTAGCGAAGGCCGTCGATATTCGAAGGTAACGCGCTTCCATGCCATTCCAGGTATCGGGCTTCAAAGGATGGGAATAGGAACCCAAGCCAAGCAGATACATCGCCATCAGTTCACTGTAATAATCCCATCGGTAGGGCAGAAATCCGATTTCCGGCGTCCATCCGTGCGGCAGAAGGGAAGTGTCTTCCGAGAGCCACGTCCAATCCACGCGGTTAAAGATGTCGTGCGCCAGTCGCTTGATCTCGCTATCCGGGAAGTGTTGCCGGCAGGTCAAAATGCCGCAGAGCAAAATCGCCGTGTCGATGGAAGAGACTTCCGAATTCCACGTCCGTTCGCCCGTGTTTATGTCGGCCCAGTGATAGAAGAAGCCCCGGTGAACGGGCAGCTTCTTCCACAGAAACCGCAGGGTGGTAAGAACTCGCTCGCTGGCATCGGAGAGCGAGATAAAGCCTCGCTGCTGCCCGATGCATAGCGCGGTTAATCCGAAGCCGGTGGCGGCAATACTTGCCACAGTGCTGCTGGAGGAAGGCGCGCGAACATCACACCGATCGCGCACCAGCCCGGTCTGTGGATTAGCTTGTTCTACGAAGAACAGACAATTGGCCCGCTCGAGCTCTTCAAGAAACTCGTGATCCTCCGGTGCAAGGTAGGTTGGCTCCGGCATGGGAGCGGAACAGCTTAGATTCTCAGCCATTAGAACGGGGATGATTTCCTTTTGCGCAAGCGGCATAGTCAAACCCAAGCCGAGCATCCCGCTTGAGCATGGCGCGCCGAGAAAGTGGGTTGCCGGTCGAGTGATTTTTGTCCACTTGGCTAATTGATTCGCGCGCGGCATCCACGGGTTGAAAGTTTTGCGAGTTGACTGCTACACGAAAGAGCGCAGTAGCTCTCGACACCCGATTC
Source organism: uncultured Acidobacteriota bacterium (assembly GCA_963779365.1). GTDB lineage: Bacteria > Acidobacteriota > Terriglobia > Terriglobales > Acidobacteriaceae > TOLSYN. Next base: position 4,105 of record CAVZYB010000047.1, read on the forward strand.
TCCATCGGGTCTAATCCGCGGCCAAGATGACGGCATCTTAAGTATGTTTCTTAATTTGGTTTCTTAATTTGCGGGGAGCTGGATGAATCGCCAGCGCAAAATAGTGCTTTGGGCGGGAGTTGCCGTTGCTGGCGCGATTGTTATTCTCCTGCTGACACTCTCGAGGAAAGAAAAACCGGTAACACTGACCGGCGTTGTCATCAGGCAGGATTCGGACCCAGGAAACAGGCACCCATCACCGGAGTTGAAATCACGGCAGCAAACGGAGTGGCGCTGCGCGGCGGCATATCCGATTCTCAGGGCTTTTCCACCTCAGCTTGCGTCCGGGACTCAAGAGAGACCAACTATTCTGCTTATGTTTCGGCATCCGGATTACAAACCACTCAATCTGACTCAGCCTTTTGAGAAAAAGCATGCTTTACGTTGTCCGGATGTCGCCGGTTCCGCAGTACTGCAAGGGCCGCGCCCAGCGGACCGACGAGGTTCATTGCTCAGGTATCGATCAGGTATTCCGTGAAGACGTCGACCGCCGAGGAAATTGGAAGCGCCATGAAGACTTTTGAGGTGGCGAACACCGGCAACATCGAGTGCAGAGGTCAGAAACCCTGCTCGCCGGATGGAAGATGGAAAGCGACTGCCGGCGCCATGTCGCTCGATGCAGGCGAGGGCAATGAGTTCCGGAACCCAAGGGTGTCCTGTATCGCTGGTCCATGCCCTTTCACAAAGATCGACTCCGACGGGCTGGCGGAAGGCGGCCGAGTGTTCAACGTTTCGGTTCGCGATTGGTCTGACCCAGCTACATTCTTGATAGAAGCCGAAGTGGTTCATCCGATGACCGCCGATATTGTCCGCCAATCATTACCCGGCGATTCTCGGGCCGCAACCTCAACTTTACTTTGCCGCCTGAAGCGGAGGGCGTGAGCATCGAGGCCGAGGTCAATGGAACTCGCGTCGTTTTTCCACTTGGACCGGACCTTTGCTTGAGTTGGGCTGAATGCAGCATGAAAGTTGAGAAGGATCGTACGCAGCACTTATCGCTGCGAGCTGAAGCCGGGCTTCGAGTTTCGTTGAAGATCAGAGCCGTTACTCTTCAACGCTCGCCAACAAACTCCAAAGCTGCCGAACTTCGCTAGAAGCGACCCGCGTTTTCTTTTGCATCCAACGAGACACGCCACCCGTCCAGGCAGAGCTCCGTGCTGCTGCCTATTGCGTGATCTATGCGCAAAGGCAGAGTGACACGACGAGTTAGTCCGAAATCGATGACACGAACGAAACATAATCTCTGGATGCCGTGGAATGAGCGCGTGTCGGCGTTGCGCCAGTTGCCGCCCGTGCTCAAAATTGTGTGGCAGGCCGGTCCCACGGTCGTATTTCTCGGCATTGTCTTCAGCATTAGTCACTGCCCTATTGCCGATCGGGCTGCTCGCGATCAGCAAGCTCATCATCGACCACATAGTAGGTGTGGTTGCCCATCACCAACCTGTTCCCAGGTGCTGTGGTGGCTGGTAGGAGCTGAATTCGCGCTCGCCGCATGCGGCAGTATGCTCGCGCGAGTTGTCGATTATCTTGACTCTCTGCTGGCAGACAAATACACGCGCCACGTCAGCATAGAGGTAATGCGGCATGCCGCCGGACTGGACTTGGCCGCCTACGAAGATCCTGTCTTTTACGATCGCCTTGAGCGTGCGCGCGTGCAGGCGACAGACCGGTTGGGAATGATCCAGTCTCTCGGCCGGCCTCTTGCAACAGGTTGTCACCACGCTGTCCTTGTCGATTTCGATCGTTTACTTTTCTCCCTGGCTGTTGCTGCTTCTTATGGCTGGAGTTGTCCCCGCGTTTCTGGGCGAGAGTCACTTTGCATTTTTGGAGTACGCCAAGAATTTCCGCCAGACGCCGATTCGCCGTCACCTCGATTATCTGCGAATTCTGGGCGGCAGCAAGGAAGCGGCAAAGGAGCTGAAGCTGTTTCGGCCTCGGCAAGCTTTCTCACCGGGCGATTCACCGAACTTTCCGATGACATCTATCGCGAGAATGTCGAACTATCCGGACGCAAGCTCCGCATAGGCGCGCTTCTGACCGTACTGGGAACTCTCGGTTATTACGTGGCGTATGCCTGGGTCATCTGGCGTACGGTCCATGGCGAACTGTCCATTGGAACCCTGTACTTTCTTTCAGGCGCGATTCTGCAGGCGAGCAACAACATTCAGCAGATTTTCTCGACCGCCTCGAGCATTGCAGACCAAGCGCTCTTTCTCACCGATCTGCTGGCCTTCTTTGCAATGCAGCCAACGATTCGCTCCAAGCCACATGCGTTGCCGGCTCCGCGTCCGATCATTCGCGGCTTCGAATTTCGCAACGTTTCTTTTACTTATCCCGGGCACAACGCGGCTGGTGCTGGACCGGCTTGAATTTTACGCTTGCAGTCCAGGAGAGCGCGTCGCCTTGATTGGGGAGAACGGCGAAGGTAAAACCACGATTGTGAAGCTGCTGACGCGGCTCTATGACCCCACGGAGGGCCAGATTCTGCTCGATGGCGTGGACCTGCGCGATTACAACATCGAAGATCTTTACCGGGAAATCGGAGTTATCTTTCAGGACTTTCATGCGTTATGAAATGACGGCTCGCGAGAATGTCGCGGTCGGGAGAATTGAAGAGCTGCATGATACCGGGCGCATTGTTGCCGCCGCGCAAAAGAGCCTGGCGGACGAAGTGATTGCCAAGCTTCCTGGCGGTTATGAACAGATGCTCGGGCGGCGCTTCCACGATGGCGTGGATATCTCTGGTGGAGAGTGGCAGAGACTCGCGCTGGCTCGTGCTTACCTGCGGGATGCGCAGGTTCTAATCCTCGACGAACCGACCGCCGCACTGGACGCCCGCAGCGAATACGAGGTGTTCGCGCGCTTTGCGGAACTGACGGAAGGGAAGATGACGCTCTTCATTTCGCATCGATTTTCCACCGTACGGATGGCCGACCGGATCGTTCTGCTGAGGGATGGCCGAATCGCGGAGGATGGGAACCATCGTCAGCTCATAGCGCTCGGCGGGCAGTACGCCGAGATGTTTGAATTGCAAGCCGCCAGCTACCGCTAACGGCAATTGGGAGTCAGATGCCAGATCAAATTGCTATTTTGGACCGGTACTCGACAGGGATACATCCTGTGGAGAAGGACATCAGCGACGTCCGCAAAGAACTTCTTGCAGCCAGGGCTGCGCAATGCGCCAGCAGCATGGTGTGGCTGCCACGCATTCAGTCGTCGCCCGAATTCCTGCAGCGGTTCAAGCGGTTGAACCAAGGGCTGCAGGTGGTGTTTGCGGCGATTGAGTCTGCGTCCGGCGATGGCTGTTTCGAGGAAAGCGACGACGATTGGCTTTGCGAGAATCTCGGCTCCATCGCACTCCGCCCTGGCTTCGCTGGCGCAAGCCAAGGAGGCATTGCATCGCAGCACGTACGTACGCTGCTCCGGCCTGGTTGCGCCCAGAGTCCTGGTGATTGCCGAGGACCTGCTTGCATCGCTTGACTACGGCTTTACGGATTCCGGGTTCAGCACCTACCTGCAAGCATTGCAGCGCTCTGTAGTGCTGCGGCTTGACGAATTGCGGGCCATGGTTCCGGCGCTCCAGTGGGTGCTGCTTGAGCGCATCGCCGTACTGGCAAAGCACGCTCTGGCGAAAGGATACGAATGGTCCGCGAGTGACTGCGGAGGCAGCGCCGGACATTGGAGACGTGTGTTCGAAGTCTTCGCGAGATCGCTCAGGCGCCTTGGCAGGAGCTGTTGGAGCCGCTGATCGTCTTCGATGCAGTGTTGCGTCGCGATCCGGCAGAAGCTTACGCGCACATGGACCCGGAGAGCCGGGAGATGTATCGCGGCGCAGTTGTTAGATTGGCGAAACACTCTGGGCTTTCAGAACTCGAGATTGCGGAACTAGCTCTGTCACTCGCTCGCGAATCCCAGAGCGTTCGCGAAGACGATCCGGTTCTGGCGCAGCGGCGGGCGCATGTAGGCTATTACTTGATCGCCGAAGGACAGGAGGAACTGCGGCGGAGAGCCAATGTGCGCTCTCCCTTCCGCGAGCGGTGGCAGAGGTTGCTGCGCCGATATCCCGAACGATTTTTATCTCGCAGGCATCGAGTTGCTGACGCTTAGCATGATTTCGGCTGCCTTGGTGTGGGGAGATTTCTACTCGATCTCGGCCTGCCTTCTTTGCCGCGCTCATCTTGCTGCTGCCTTGCAGCGAAGTGCCGTGCAGATCATGAATTACCTGATCTCTTCGTTATTGCAGCCACAGGTTCTGCCCAAGCTCGATTTCCGCGACGGCATCCCGGATGATTGCACGACCATGGTCGTTGTACCCACACTGTTGCTGGATGAGAAGCAGGTGCGGCAACTCGTCGACGACCTCGAAGTCCGCTACTTGGGAAATATGAGCGCAAACCTTGCATTTTGCGCTGCTGACAGACTTGCCCGACTCGGACGAGCAACCGCGCGAAGAGGAACCGATCGTTGAATTTTGCGGCCAGCTTATACGCGAGCTGAATGAAAAGTACGCTGGCAATGGCGCCGGGGCACGTTCGCCATGTTTCATCGGCACCGGGTGTACAACCCACGCGAAGGCGTCTGGATGGGTTGGGAGCGCAAGCGCGGTAAGCTGCTGGATTTCAACCGGCTCGTGCTTGGGCAGTTCGACAGTTTTCCTTATAAGGTAGGCGACTTGTCAGTGTTGCCGCGGGTCCGGTATGTGCTCACGCTCGACGCTGATACGGAGCTTCCGCGCGGAACGGCGCAACGGTTGATTGGAACGCTGGCCCATCCGTTATGCCAGGCGATTATCGATCGCCGCAATGTTGTTACGCAAGGGCTATGGAATTCTGCAGCCCCGGGTCGCCGTCAGTGTCGAGAGTGCGGCGCAGTCACGGCTCGCCTCCATCTACTCCGGACGTACCGGGTTCGATATCTATACGCACGCGACTTCGGATGTTTATCAGGATCTGTACGGCGAGGGAACATTCGTGGGCAAGGGTCTGTATGACCTGCGGGCGGTGCATCGTGTGCTCGATCATCGTTTTCCGCGCAACGCCATCCTGAGCCATGATCTGATCGAAGGCGCTTATGCGCGTGCGGGACTGGTCAGCGATGTCGAAATCGTCGATCGCTATCCCTCCCATTACAGCGCTTATATCCGGCGCAGGCACCGCTGGGTGCGCGGAGACTGGCAGATCGTGGAGTGGCTATTTCCGCGCGTGCCGGATGAGAGTGGCCGTCGCGTGGCCAATCCTATTTCCCTCATTTCGCGCTGGAAAATTGTGGATAACCTGCGTCGCAGCATGGTCGGTCCTGCCACTCTTGTTCTCTTCATTCTTGGCTGGCTGCTATTGCCCGGACGGCCGCTGTACTGGACGGCGATTGCGCTTTCCATCCTCTTCGCGCCGCCGTGGTTTCAGTTTGCCGTAAACGTTGCGCGGGCAGCTGTACGCCCGCAGTCTGGTGGGGGTCGGCGAGGCTTGGGCATCACTGGAAACGGCCCTCACCGGCGTTATGCTGGTTTTGATTTTTCTCATTCATGATGCGCTTGTTTCCCTGGATGCGATCTTGCGCAGCTGGTACCGGCGCACGATTTCAGGGCGGCGGTTGCTCGAATGGGAAACTGCGGCGGAAGCAGAGCTGGGGATTCGCAAGCGCACGTCGCTGGATGTGTACCTGGTCTGCACGCCGGTGATCGCGTTGGCCATCGCTGCAGTGCTGCTTCTGGTGCGGCCGTCGGCGTTCTGGGTGGCGCTTCCGATCCTTGTGCTTTGGGCGTGCGGCAAGGCAGTCTCCGTGTGGCTCGACCGGCCTCCACACCAGGTTCGCAGTAGCGTCGCCGCGGCGGAAGAAAAGTTTCTGCGCCTTGCCGCACTCCGCACCTGGCGTTATTTCGCCGAGTTCAGCGGCTCCCGGCATCATTGGCTGGTTCCGGACAACGTGCAGGAGGAGCCGGCAAAGATCGCGGCGCGGGTCTCGCCGACCAACCTCGGTTTTCTGCTGAATGCTCGTCAGATTGCGTGCGAGCTTGGTTATCTCACGGTTCCCGAATTTGCGGAGCAGACGCTGCGAAGCTTTGAAACCATGAGCCAACTGCGGCGCTATCGCGGACATTTCCTCAATTGGTATGACACGCGAACGCTTTCGCCGAGACTCCTCTGTTCGTCTCCAGCGTCGATAGCGGAAATCTTGCAGCATCGCTCATTGCCCTGAAAGTTGGGTGTGCCACGCTGCTGGAAAAGCCGTTGCTCTCGGCGTCCCTGATGGATGGGTACGCGGATCATCTCCGCTTGCTGGTCGAGTCGCAATCTCTGACGCCCAATGCGGAGGAGTTACTTCGTGAGCAGGAGAATAACCTGCCGTGGTTCGATCGCTTGACTGCACTGGTCTCCGAACCGTATGTGCACGTGTTCCCATCGTTGTCTGGAGGCGAGACCCCATGGTTTGCAGCTCAACTTCAACTGCGCAGAGAACAAGTGCAGAGGCTGTTATCCGGCTATATGCCGTGGCTATTGCCGGAGTTCAAGTCCTTGCGCCGACACCTCGGAATTGATGCTGACACTGAAAGCGGACCGCCGCTGGTGCAGTTGCCCGCCTTTGTTCAGCAGCTTCAGGCAAAGCTTTTGCAGGATGCTGCTCAGTCGCCGGCTTTGGACGAAAACCGAAAGCGAACGCGAGCGCCTTTTGGCGCTGCTTCCGGGCGCCTACGAGCAGTCTTGTTCTTTGGTGCACGACTTGCGCACGATTGCCGCCAAAGCCGAGCGCTGGGTGGCGGAGATGGACTTCGGCTTTTTACTGCATCAGCGCCGCAAGCTTCTCTCGGTTGGGTACCACTTGAAAAACCGAACACTGGATTCTGCCTGCTATGACCTGCTCGCGTCGGAAGCCCGCATTGCGGCGTTCATTGCGATCGGCAAAGGGGATGTGCCTCAAGAAACATGGTCACGACTGGGACAGGGCGCACGTGCCGGCACGGGGTGGTCCCCCGACCCTGATCTCGTGGGCCGGAACGATGTTCGAATACCTGATGCCGGCGATCTGGATGCGCTCTCCAAACGACACGATGCTGCGGCAGAGTATGCAAGGAGCGGTTCGGGCGCAGAAGGCGTATGCCGCTGAAAAGCATATCCCGTGGGGTATTTCTGAAGCAGGCTTTGGTGAATTGGACGACGCCGGAATGTATGGCTATGCAGGCGATTGGCGTGCCGGAGCTGGCCTTGCGTGACCAGCGAGCCGGAGCGGTTGGTGGTAGCGCCGTATGCCAGTGCGATGGCCCTTGCGGTGGCTCCTGCGGATGCGCTGGACAACTTGCGTCGCATGGCGGAACTCGGCTGGTTGCGGTGACTATGGATTCTACGAAGCGGCTGACTTTGGCGCGACCAGGAAAATCCGCGCTCACGATCCGCTCACTGGTGAGAGCGTGGATGGCGCATCATCAGGGGATGATCCTGCTTTCGATTGGAAACTTTCTTTGCGGCAACATTGTGCAGCAATGGTTTCACGGAGATGCCCAGGTGCGGGCAACCGAACTGCTCCTTCAGGAGCGTCCGATCCGTCAGCATGTCAGGCCGGGTGAGCACGTTCGTCTATCTGCACGAGCCGTCCGCAGCCCTCGAAGAGAGCCGCGACGAACTTGCCATAGCGAGCTGAACTGGAGCCATGCGCAAGTGGATTATCCATGGAATTCAGCGATTCATTGGAGGCGGCGGACTTTTGGAATTCTCGTTTCGTTACTGCTGCTTGTTTCATCTGCTCGCAGCGAACTCCCTCGATCAACCCGACATTGATCGCCGGGTGGAAGCATTGCTCAAGCAGATGACGCTGGAAGAAAAGGTGGGTCAGCTTGTGCAGTACTCGGCCGGAAACGCCACCGGGCCAGCCTCGGAGGGCGTCAGCCTTCAAGAGCTGATCGCCAAAGGGCAGCTTGGTTCTTTGTTGAATGTCACCGGCGCGACCGAGACGAATGCGCTGCAGCGGATTGCCATGGACGCAGTCCCGTCTCAAGATCCCGTTGCTCTTCGGGTTGGACGTCATTCATGGCTACCGGACGATCTTCCCGGTTCCGCTCGGGATGGCTTCCACATGGGACCCGCAACTGGTCGAGCAGGCATCGAGAGTCGCCGCACAGGAAGCGACCGCGGAAGGCATGCGCTGGACTTTTTCTCCCATGGTCGATATCGCTCGCGACGCGCGATGGGGCCGCATCGTGGAAGGCGCGGGCGAAGACCCTTACCTGGGCCAGATTATGGCTGCGGCTTACGTGCACGGCTACCAGGGAAGCAATCTGGCGAATCGCGATTCGATGGCAGCATGCGCCAAGCATATGGTTGGCTACGGAGCGTCCGAAGGCGGCCGTGACTACAATGCCGCGGACATCTCCGAGCGCACCTTGCGGCAAATCTACCTGCCGCCATTTCAGTCGGCGGTCGATAGTGGCGTGGCAACCGTCATGAGCGCATTCAACCCACTCAACGGCGTGCCGGCAAGCGCGAACGCGATGACGTTGACCGGAGTTCTGCGCCACGAATGGGGCTTTCAGGGTTTGGTAGTGAGCGATTGGAATGCGGTCGCCGAATTGATCGCGCAAGGTGTGGCCAATGATCCAGCCACGGCCGCACAAAAAGCAATCCTTGCCGGCGTGGACATGGATATGGAAAGCGGCGTGTACCGGCGATCTCTTGCGGATCTCGTGCGCTCGGGAGCGCTCTCCGAATCGGTGGTCGACGAAGCGGTGCGCCGTGTCCTTCGCGTAAAGTTTGCCTTGGATCTGTTCGACCACCCGTACGTGCCGGAGGCGAAATCTGCGGCGCAACCGATGCTTGATCCGGCTCATGTTGAATTCGCGCGAACAGTCGCCGAGCGATCGTTGGTGCTGTTGAGAAACGAAGAATTTCATGGCGCGCCGCTGCTGCCGATCGCCTCCAACGTGCACACCATAGCCTTGCTTGGTCCCTTCGCCGACAGCGCCGATCGACATGCTTGGATCGTGGCCCGGGAAAGGCGATCCCGCTACGGCTGTCACCTTGAAATCTGCGCTGACCGCAGCGCTTGCAGCAGGCCGGCGGAAAATTGCTCTACGCCAAAGGCACTGACGTCGATAGCGCCAGCGACGACGGATTCCGGGAGGCAGTCAATGCCGCTCAACGATCCGATCTCGTCGTCATCGCGCTGGGCGAAAGCGCGGCATCCATGACCGGCGAGGCTGCGTCGCGTGCCCACCTCGGTCTGCCCGGCAATCAGCAGAATTTCCTCGAAGCGATTGTCGCTACTGGAAAGCCGGTCGTCCTGGTTTTATTCAGCGGCCGCCCCTTGGCGCTGCCGTGGGCCGCAGCTCATGTATCTGCAATGGTCGAGGCATGGTATCCGGGTGTACAGGCAGGCCCGGCCCTGGTTAGAACCCTGTTTGGCGACGTGAACTTCAGCGGAAAACTTCCCGTTTCCGTGCCGCGCGCGGTTGGGCAGGAGCCGCTGTACTATAACCCGCCGAAAACCGGGCGGCCTGCGGAGGATACCGATCTCAGCTCGGCCTCCCCGAAGCGGGCCGGAGAAGTACGTCTCGCGCTACATCGATGAGCAGAACTCGCCGCTGTTTCCGTTTGGCTATGGACTGACCTACACCCATTTTGTCTACTCCGCTGTCCAGCTAAGCAGCACGTCGATCGGGTTGCAAGCGTTGAACAGCGAAGGCGGGCGCGATCACGGTGTCAGCGACGGTGACCAACCGGGGAACGCGAGCCGGGCAAGAGGTGGTGGAGCTTTATCTCGGACAACGGGGCACCAGCGTGAACCTTCCAACGAAGGAACTCAAGGGCGTGCAAGCTGATTTCACTCGCGCCGGGTGCATCGCAAAATGTGGAGTTCAAGGTCGGACGCGAGGAACTCGCTTTCTGGAATATCGAAATGCGCCACCTCGTCGAACCAGCACAGGTGACGGTCTGGATAGCTCCTGACTCGGTGGAGGGGCCGAGTGCGCAGTTCACGATCACCAAAGTAAAGCAATAGCGAGTGGCAGCGCGTTCAGAGGGACAATCCATGGCAAAAGGAATTCTGGTGTCCAGCAATCGTCCGTCGCCGGCTAATAAAAGGTTCGTCTACGTTGCCGCAGGTTTTGCCGCGCTGGGCGGACTTCTGTTTGGTTACGACACGGGCGTGATCTCCGGCGCGGTCATCTTCATCAGAAAAGATTTTGCGCTGACGACGTTTCCTCAGGAATTGGTGGTGAGCATGGTGCTGCTGGGGGCAACCGTTGGCGCCATTACCGGAGGCAGGTTTGCGGACCGTCTTGGCCGCCGTCTCACGCTGATCGTAACCTCCATCGTTTTTATCGCCGGAGCCTTGATCTGTGCGTCTGCTCCGTCGTTCGCCATCCTGGTGGCAGGCAGAGTGGTAGTGGGACTGGGAATCGGACTGGCTTCGACCACGGTGCCCGTCTATATCTCCGAAGTGTCTCCTCCGGAGGCGCGCGGTTGGCAGGTGTCCTTGTTCCAGTTGGCGATCACCATCGGCATCCTGGCCGCGTACCTCGTCGATTATGCCTTTGCCAAGAGCGAGGCATGGCGTTGGATGCTTGGCTTGGCTGCGGTTCCCGGCGCCATTCTTGGCGTCGCCATGCTGTTTCTGCCGGAGAGCCCGCGCTGGCTGGCCGGACACCTGCACGCGGAGAGTGCGCGAGCCGTGCTGGTGCGCATACGCGGGACACAGGATGTTGAAGCAGAGTTGCGAGACATCCTGGGGAGCCTTGCCCACGCCGACGAGCGCGGCACCTGGTTAGACCTTCTGCATCACAGCGTTCGTCCCGCGTTGATCGTTGGCATCGGGCTGGCAATATTTCAACAGGTAACCGGGATCAACACGGTCATTTATTACGCGCCCACCATTATTCAGTCGGCGGGTCTGCCCTCTGCTTCATCGGCCATTCTGGCTACCGCCGGCATCGGGGTGGTGAATACGCTGATGACCATCGTCGCCATGTTGCTGATTGATCGGGTGGGACGACGGCCACTGCTGCTCACCGGTATCGCCGGTATGATCCTTAGTCTTGGCGTTCTCGGTTTCGTCTTTCGCTCTGGCGTACAGAGCGCCGCGTCCGTGCGGGTGGCGGTGATTACCTTGATGGCCTACGTCGCTTTTTTTGCGATCAGCCTGGGACCTATCTTCTGGTTATTGATCGCCGAGATTTTTCCGTTGAAGATCCGCGGACAGGCGGAAGGAACCGCGGCCAGCATGAACTGGATATCTAATCTCGTGGTGTCCATGACGTTTCTGTCGCTGGTGGAACTGATTGGCTTAGCCTGGGCATTCTGGCTGTATGGGTTGCTGGCGATTGCCGCACTGGCCTTCTGCTACTATCTCGTTCCTGAAACCAAGGGCCGCAGTCTGGAAGAGATAGAAGCGTCCTGGCGCTGATGCCCAGCGCGAGTGTCCCTGCCGATGGTCTTCACTCCGTTGCATGGCGTTCGCGCTAACGTTCCCCGCACGTCTTCTTCGACACGTTGTAAATCTTGCGGACGTTCGGCCACGGCAGCCGCAGCTGCACCGGACGCACAGAATAAAATCGCGAAAACCACAGGCAAGTTGGAAGCATCAGATGTCTCCGATTGGCAGCAATGTTGGTCCATGTTGCCGTCGATGCGGGGAAGTGACAATTTTCAATCCGCAAGAAACAAGAGATGAGACCAAGTAGCTGATCTCATCTGCTTCGAAGATGCAAACCTCTCCGCCGGGCTGAGCTTGGCGGAGATAGGCGGGGCTGTGTCTGCACGAGGACACGACCCTGACGATGCCACCAACAGACCAAGGCCGCAATCAGGAAAGCGGCTGGAAATGGAGAACGATATGAAAGCCGGGCGATATGTGTATCCAATCGCGGTTTTGCTTGCACTTGCGATTGGCTTTGGAATCTGGCAGCCGAAACAGGTCAAGGCAAATTCAGGCCATAAGACGCCGTCGTGGACCGTGGACCCGAGTTGGCCTCAGCCCCTGCCTGCGCCGGTGGGAACCGATGGTGTAGCGCACAGGTGGGTGACGGGCGAAGTGGCCGGTACTTGTATCGACTCGAACGATCACATCTTCACCGTCAATCGAGGCTGGGAAGTGGGTGTGACTCTGAACGGCGTGTTGCAGGGTAACGAGTCGGGAGCCATTGATGGCCAGGATGCCACCGCCTCTGCGATTCCGTCTCCGCCGGTCGTTGCCTACAACTCGGCAGGCTATGTGGTGGCGAGCTTTGGTGACCCGACGTTGGTTCAGACTGGCCCCAGCTATGGCGCGGCTGCGGTTTTGCCACAAGGCATGCACGGTTGCTACGTGGATTACCAGGACAATGTCTGGATTGGCGGCAATGGCGACGGCATTGTGCAGAAGTACTCACAAAGCGGCAAATTGCTCATGCCGATCGGCACCAAGGGTGATGTGCGACGGTCCGGCGACCAACAGCACGGTAGGAGGCGCGACCACCTATTCAACATGTGGCGAGGCCTCTGACTTCAACAGCAGCCACACACTCTTGAATGAGCCTGCGGACATAGCGGTCGATCCTGAGCCGGATCCGGAGACCGGCAAGAGAGGAGACATTTACATCGCGGACGGATATGGCAATCACCGCGTCGTGGTCTTCGATTCCACCGGCACCTGCGTACGGCAGTATGGCACCAAGTGCAGCACCACGGGTCCCTCGTGTCCGGATGGCACGTTCGGAGCTACCGGCGGCGGACACCCGCACTGCGTGGTCCTCGGCAATGACAATCTGGTCTACGCATGCGACCGGCCCGACAGCCGAATCGAAGTATTCCAGAAGGACGGTACCTTCGTCAGGTCCATTCCGATTGATCCGTCACCGGAAGCGACGCCGGGAAATCAGGCGGCCATTCTGAAAGCCGGGACTCGCGCCTGTGACATGGATTTCTGGCCGAACATCGATTTTCTCGCCGACAAGAGCCCCACGAGCCAGAGACTCATCATCAACGTGGATCTCGGGGACGACAACGTCTGGATTCTGGACAAGGCGAGCGGCGGGATGATCGGAGCTCTCGGACGATGTGGAATTAGCCCTTGCCCCGGACACAGTGCGGGAGAGTTTGCCTTCGCCCACACGGGGGCCAGCACCTCTAACGGTGACATCTATATCGCCGAGACAATCACCGGCCGGAGAATTCAGAAATTTGTGCTGAACGACAACCACGGCAACAACTGGTAAGGCTTTGGACAGTAGCCAGGACACCTCATCCTGGCTACTTTTTTCATGTGAAAAGGAGAATACATGCTCAGAAATTGGTGGAGAAATCTGACTGCCGTATTTGCCATGAGCTTTGTCCTTGCCGGGCCGCAGGCGCTAGCCCACGACTTTCCCCTGCACACCGTGATGAATTCCTTCGTCAAGATTGAGCCTCATCAGGCCCACCTGGTCATTCGCGTCCCTCTCGATATGCTGCACTCCGTGCCGTTTCCCTTGAATGGCCGACAATACAATCTGCAATCCTCCGGTCCGGCAATCCAGCAGGCTTTGAGCGGCGTTGCCAACGACATCGAGATTTGGGAGAACGGGGTGCGACTGGTTCCCACTAGCGCATCGGGGCGTTTGACCTTGCCCGCGGATCGCTCTTTTGGAGACTACGATCAGGCCGAGGCGCTGGTCCCCCAGCCAATGGACCTTGTCTCCGCGATCTACTACGATCAGGGATACTTTGACGCTCACCTGATTTATCCGATTAGTTCTCCGAACTCTGTATTTACTATCCAGTCGATTTTGGCGTCGGACCTGGGAGATCACGCCAAATTAACCGTTCGCTTTATGCCGCTCGAGCGAGAGCAGCCGTGCATTCATAATTTCCTCCACCTCGGGGCGGGTTGCGCTTAACCCGCCGTGGTATCGTGCGGCGCAAGGCTTCGTGGTGCTCGGTATCGGCCATATTTTGAGCGGCATTGACCACCTCCTTTTTCTGCTTTGCCTGGTGATTCCTCTTCGCCGGCTGCGGCGTGCTAGTACCGGTGGTAACCGCGTTTACCTTCGGGCATTCGGCGACGCTGATCGGCACTGCCTATAACCTTGCACCGGCCGGCAAATGGTTTCCTCCATTTGTGGAGACGGCGATTGCCCTGTCGATCGTCTACATGGCGGTAGAGAATATCATCGGTGCGAACCTCGATCGCAGATGGCTTATCGCGGGCTTGTTCGGCCTGGTTCACGGTTTTGGATTCTCCTATGCGCTCAAGGAAAACCTGCAGTTTGCCGGCTCTCATCTGCTGGTCTCGCTACTGGCTTTTAACGTTGGAATCGAGATTGGTCAGCTCTTTATGTTGACCGCCATGGTGGCCGGGCTTTGGCTGTTGTTCCGCCATGCGCGCCATCCCAGAACCGGAGCCATTGTTCTCTCAGCGTTTGTTGCTCACACGGCGTGGCACTGGATGATCGAGCGCGCCGGGGTGCTTTGGCAGAGCCAGTGGCCGCAGATCGATGCGGCGTCCGTTGCCATACTGGCGCGCTGGGTCGCAGCCTTGCTCATCGTGGGAGGCGCCGCCAAACTGCTTGCCGGTTATGCTCAAAACGGAAAACCACCCGTGGTCGCGCTGCAGACCGCTGGAGGCGAGCCGTCAGGGGAAAAGCCGGCAGCATGAGCGGCAGAGAATACGCGCCGATTGAGAGGTGCTCAAGAAATTCTGTGGTCGTCCGATAAGTAACGTAGTGGTCTCAAACCCGCCGGCGCCAAAGCTGTGCCGGGGCAGCGGCAGCATCGGGCCGGCGGGCAGCTTGATTGGAAGCACGCGAGCTGACTACTAGGATTTCGGAGAGAAGGCGAACCATGAAAGCGTTGATTGTTGAAGACGATTTTACCAGCCGACTTTTTCTGCAGACTTTTCTATCCCGCTATGGCGAATGCCATGTTGCCGTTAATGGAAAAGAAGCCGTGGAAGCATTCTGGCTAGCCACCAACAACGGATCACCCTACGACCTGATCTGCATGGATATCATGATGCCGGAGATGGATGGCAAGGAGGCGGTCCAACAGGTGCGGGCACTGGAGGACGCAGGCGGCGTTGTTTCCAACCGTGGCGTGAAGATTATAATGACGACCGCGGTGACTGACCTTAAGGAAGTGATGCAATCATTCCAGGAACTTTGTGACGCTTACCTATTCAAACCCATTGATACTGCCAAACTGCTGGGCGAACTCAGGTCTCTTCAACTTGTGCAATGAATTCGCCCCAGAGCATGGAGGGTTCTCCCCGAAATAACACCGCTTTGTTAGTGTCGTCGCCCCGCTGGATTATCGGGCGGGCGGGTTGGAGGCGCTTGCCTGCGACGAGGATAGGGACTTCAGGTAACCAATGATCGCGGCACGTTCCTCCGCCTTTGGAACATGGAAGTCCATGTTGTTGTCTTCGACTAAAGATTGAGTATCCGTGAGCCATTTCTCCAATCGTTGCTCATCCCAGACGAAGTGGGCAGACTTGAGAGCGGTTGAATAATTGAATCCGGGAGCCGTTCCCGCCGGCCTTCCGTACACGCCCGCCAGCTTCGGACCTTCTTTATTGCGATCCAGCGAGTGGCAACCCGTGCAGCGTTTTTCAAACAGTTGCTTGCCCTGATCGGCTTCTTCCGCGGCGGCGCTTATCTTGGGAAAGACGACCAGGGCCAGCAGCAACAGCAAGGATGCAACTGCGGCGATGCGGGCTTTCCGGTAGCCCGCCTGATTTATTGAGGGCGTAGGAGTTCATTTTCAACTCCGATTCTCGGTTTGGATTTGGCAAGAACTGTCGCTACTCTGCTGCTGCTTCGACCAGGAGCCGCTTGCGCTCGGCTTTTGTCCAGTCAACATAAGCTTTCGTTCAGCCTCAGAGAGCCGCGCTTCCGGATGGAGCAGAAGATATTGCT
Source organism: uncultured Acidobacteriota bacterium (assembly GCA_963779365.1). Lineage (GTDB taxonomy): Bacteria > Acidobacteriota > Terriglobia > Terriglobales > Acidobacteriaceae > TOLSYN. The sequence goes on from CAVZYB010000047.1 coordinate 19,997, forward strand.
TCTTCGGCATCTTGCCCTGACGAAGCTGGCTGCTCATTTTCCCCAGGAGATCGATGCGGCTGTCGATGCTGTACTGCTCCCACGAGGAAAGGTTCAGGTGCTCGCGTCCTTCATGCACGTCGTGCTCCACCAGCCACGAAGAAGGCGCAACCCTGCTGTAGAGCGGCCAGCGCGTGTTGTTGGAATGACAGTCGCCGCACTTTTGCGCGAACGCCGTTCGGATCTCGTCAGGCACGTTCGCGCCCGCCAGAATTGCGCTACCCGTGCCAGAGCCGGTGTGCAGGTTACCCCACGGGTGAATGAGTGAAGAAGCGGCGACGACCATTGCCGCGATGGTCTGCAGCCGCCATATACACAGTTCGGGATCTCATAACATCCGCCTAAGCCGCAGTTGCGGCGGCGTCCACCAAGGTCGAGTCCACCACTGCGAGCTGATGTTTTTGCGCAATAAAGTGGACCTCGGTGACTCCGAGCACGCTTTGCAGCTTTTCGGCAGGCACCTTCAGCGGTCCCGGGGACGGCGCCGTGCCCGGCGCCGGTTGCGGAAACGCTGTGGACATCGCGGTATGGAACGAAACGTTGCCTTCCACCTTCTGCATCACCTGATGAATGTGGCCGTTGAGCACGGTGAGCGAACCAAAGCGCTTCAGCAGCGCCAGCGCCTGCTCGCTATCCGAAGTGCCCCAACCCCACTCGGGATAGAGCGCCCACAGCGGGATGTGAGCAAAGAGCACAACCGGCGTGCTGCTCCCCAGATTTTCGACGTCCTGCTTAAGCCAGGCGAGTTGATCGTTCCCGAGACGGCCCATGCCCTCCAACTGCACCACGTTGACCAGCCCGACGAAGTGAACGCCTTTATGATTGAAGCTGTACCAGCCGTTCCCCGCTGTTCCTTTTCCATAGCGTTCGAGATAGAGTTTGCCGTCATCCTCTGCCGTATCGTGCTCTCCGGGCACGTAAAAGATTTTGCTTTTCGTACCCAGCAGGATCTGGTCCATCGCGTCAAACTCAGAGGCCTTGGAAGTGTGCGTGAGATCGCCGGTATGGATCAGGAAGTCCGGCACAGGGGAAGCGGCTCTAATCTTGTCGACGGCTTTTTGCAGCGTTCCGGTCACGTCCGGATTTGCCGCTTTGCTGAAGCCGATGTGGCTGTCGCTGATCTGAATAAAACTGAAGTCCTGGGCGCGCTGTTTTGGAAGGGCGGCGCCAAAGACACTGGACACCGGAATTCCTCCGGCAAAGCTCCAGACCATGCCCGTGCCCGCCCACGCCATGCAGTGCAGAAAACCGCGACGGTCAATCCCGTCGGAGAGGGAAGGCGATGCAGCGGAATTTTCCGGTGCCTGTGCTGTTGCGTCTGTATCCGGTTTGCGTTTGCTCATAGACATCTCCTTGTCGAGTACTCATGAGAATGAACTGAACGCAGAGTTTTTTATTCCCCGGAGTGATGCGAATTGTTTTCGAGGTGCGGATGAAACGGGGGCTCCGGAATCAGACTGCATGTGGGGCGTTCGTGGTATGCAAATTGTCCAGAAGACCTCGAAGCCGGATGCAGCTTACGCCAGCATTGCAATTTGCTTGCGCCTGAAAAGCTCTATCACTAAAGTTATGATTCGCAGAGGAGAATCAAGACGTGAGTGTTTCAGCGTGGAGCCCGAGGGCGAAAACCTTATGCGAACAGTGGCGCGTAGATTATGAAGAACATTGTCGACGTATTGAAGCAGAAAGAAGAGGAGTTGCAGCAAATTCAAGTCGAAATTGAGGCGCTGCGCCTGGCCATTCGACTCGTGTCCGAGGACGGCGATGCCCATGGACGTCCGCTGGCCGCGACCGGTACTTCGTCGGAATCTCGCATGAAGGAGAAAAACACGGGCCCCGCTGCTGCACGTCAATTTCCTTGATACGTGGGGAGAGGTAGACCGGAGTCGAGATGGAAGCGTCGCACGCCAGAGCTGAACAGCGTCGCGAAACACGCCAAGAGTTCTTCATGGGTCAACTGCTCGTGGTTGAACTGATCTCGGAAAGCCCCGCTCCAAAAAACTCACGGCGTCGTGCTTAACATCAGTAGCGGGGGAATGGCAGTCCAGACATTCTGCCCACTTGTCCAGGGGCGCAGCGCGCGACTACGCATCTCTCTTTCCAATGCTTCCATATTTTCGGGGGAAGGTTTAGTCGCTTGGGAAAAGCATGGCGGACTTGCCGGCATTCGCTTTCTGAACGCCGCCCCCAAAACATTGCCGCAGCTGCCCCAATCGGCTTCTCCGGGATTGCCCTCCCAAAAACTCCGATTCCACCCTGCCCCTGTTTACATACAGAACTGAGTCGAGCGGTAACACGTTCGACCGGACGCTGCACCTGTTCGCCTGCAGTGTGATGGCTTTGACCGGCGCTTCCGGAGTAGCAATCGTGGTCGGAAACTCCGTGGGCATGGAGTGTCGCGCGAGCGTAGGAAGCGCGCCGGAGGTGGGAACACAACTTAGCCCGGACAGTGGACTTTCCGGCCACAGTCTGCGCACCGGAGCGGTCATTTTGTGTAATGACACAGCGACGGACCCTCGCGTGAACGCGGCCGCCGCCGAGCAGATGAATACCCGCTCCATCATGATCGTTCCCATCTCCCAGACCGAGAACATCGAGGGATTGCTGGAGGTGTTCTCTCCAGAGAGGAACTACTTCTCTGAACGCCATATGCGAGAGTTGCAGCCATTGGTGAACGTTCTGGCCGAGGCAATCAAAGAGGAGAGAGGCAACAATATTGATGGCGAATCCGGACAAGTTGAATCCGCACAAGTCGCAGTTGCGGCAGCCACGGCAAGCGAGTCCGCCGAAGTGGAGGAGCTGCGAGCAACTGAGGTTGCAACCTACTCGCAGCCTCGTAGTCGATCCCGGGTAGTTGCCATCGCGCTCGCCGTCCTTGCGGCCCTGCTTGTCGTCATCCTAGCGGTCGTGTGGCTTACCTCTCGGGAGCGCATTCAATCTGCGGGGAATGGCAGTTCGTCGATTGGCGCACAGAACTACGCACCACAACCTCATGCCGGAGCTAACGGACCGGGCGTGGCGGCGGCCGTGAAGCCGGTCATTGGTTTCGATCCTCCACTGATAAGCCAGAAAGAGGGAACGACCTTTAAGGTGGACGTTGTCCTGAAAGGCGCCAAGGATCTCTGGTCCGCGCCGATGCAGATCCTTTACGATCCACAACAGTTACAAGTCGTCACCGTCGCCGGCGGGAATCTGCTTGACCGCGATGGCCAGGCTGCAACGCTGGTTCAGCGTGTGGACTCGGCGGCCGGACGTATTGATATTTCGATCTCCCGGCCGTTGTCTGCGCCTGGAATCTCCGGCGATGGGGTGGTTTGCACGCTTGTATTTCTGAGCAAGGCTTCGGGAAGCTCGAAGCTGCGCGTTGACCAGACTGGTTTGCGTAACACATCGACGAAGATTGTGTCCGTGAACAGCTCTGAGGCGACGGTCAACATCTCCCGGGCCGCGAGTCCCGCCGGGAATGCCGGTAACCAGGTCGGTGACCAGGAGGTTCGAAAGCTGCCCACGTCGCCAGTGGCATTATCCCAAGACGCTATAGATAAAAGTGGCGCGGCAGATAAATCGGTGGAGGGATTTCAAGATCGCAACGCACTTCTTGTAGTTCCGGGTAAGCCGCTCACGGTCGACGATGTTCCATTGCCGGTTCCACCACTCATTAAGAGCACTGGATTGAAAACGCCAAACGTCGAGTCCGCAATCGCTCTGGTTCCGCGAGCTCCGGAAGTTCCGAACTTCGGGTTGGATCGTACGTTCAAGGCCCATACAAACTGGGTGACCGCCGTAGCCTTCAGCGCCGATGGACAGCGTCTCATCTCGGGTAGTTGGGATCAATCTGTGAAGTCGTGGGATGTTGCCACCGGACGCGCATTAAGCACCATCGCCAGTAAGATCACCGGAATTCAAGCATCGGCCGTAAGTCACAACGGACGCTTGATAGCCGCAGAGGATGCCTCCGACAACATAAGAATCTGGAACGCCAGCACCGGCGGTGAAGTTCGTACGATGAAAGGAGACCGGACTCCATGGGATCAAAGCTGGGTGTACTCGATCGCTTTCAGTCCCGATGACGGCCTTCTTGCGGCCGCGCTCAACGGGCAAGACCGTTCGATTGTGGGATGTGAATTCAGGGCGTGCCGTTCGCGATTTGAGGGGCAGTTCCCGAGAGTTTATGTACGCGGCATTTAGCCCGAACGGGCGATGGCTTGCAACCGGCGGCGATGCTAGAACCATCGAAATCTGGGACATAACTACAGGCAAGGTGTCGAGAACTCTCAAGGGTCACAAACAAGATGTTTGTGCCGTTGCCTTCAGTCCAGATGGCCGATGGCTTGCTTCGGCCAGCAAAGACAGAACGGTGAAACTCTGGGAGTTATCGACCGGACGCGAAGTTCACACGCTGACCGGACACCAGGATTCGGTGACCAGTCTCGCATTCAGTCCGAACAGCAGATGGTTGGCAAGCAGCGGCTGGGATAAGACCGTGAGGATCTGGGATGTTGCGACCGGGCGCCAGGTTCAGATACTTACGGGATACCCTCATCCGATTTATGCGCTTGCGTTCGATTCCCGTGGAGGGTGGCTTGCCACCGGCAGTGCCGATGGCACAATCAAGCTCTGGCGACTGCGTAAAGAGATTGATCTCGCTGTTCTTGGCGAACCGAATGGCGTGATGCTCTTCTGCGCTCATCCGTCGGGGCTGCAAAGTAGGAGAGTTGCAGTGCGAAGCAAAGTTTCTATTCTCAGCTCAATGTCAACCGTCCGACTGCCCATAAGGACGTTGCTTTCAGCTCTATTCGCTCTCGTGAGTTGGCAGATGGCGTCTCGGCCCAGACCCTGAATTGGGAGGGACAGACGGGAATCTTCGTCACTCCGTTCGCCTATGTTGCGCCCTCCCCCGACAAGGGATTGGGTATGCCGATCGTCGGCTATCACTATCTGAATGCCGGGGATGTTTTAGGCGGATTCCATCAACTCTCCTTGTCGGCTTCGGCATTTCACCACCTAGAGTTTGGCTACACGCGCGACTTTCATCAGCCGGGCAGTACGCTTGGTCTCAGCAATCTGTGGAGCGACGGCTTCAACGTCTTCCACGGGAAGCTTAACTTCCTCTCGGAAAACGTCGGCGGCCTTCGGTGGATGCCTGCCCTTTCGGCAGGATTTGCGGTGCGCAGCCAAGTACAGAATGTAGGTGGCGTAATTCAAGGCCAGAGACACTACCAACGAAGATTTCTACCTGGTGGCGACCAAGACCGTAACCAGTGTGCGCAAGCTTCCAATGGTGTTCTCGTTTGGTTGCAAGGCGACCAATGCATCGTTGTTGGGCCTGGCGGGTAACGCACCGGACTATTCCGGACGCCTCTTTGGCGCCGCCGCCTTTGTTCTAAAGGGTCCGGCGAGAAGTTCAATATTTCTTGCCGCCGAGGCGTTGCAAGAGCCACGGCGAGTCGAAGGACTTCCCGCAGCGTCCATCCCCACGACTCTGACTTACGCGGTTCGCATCGTGCCGGCCGGCGCCTTTCCGTCGATTCACCATGGATGGGGTGAGGAGCGTCCGAAGTTGACCTTCGACATCGGCGTCGCCCAAGTCGCAGGGACAGTCATGCCGGGCGCGAATCTTGATGCCCGGCATCAACTCGCGATCGGGGTTTCATACCAGTTCTAAGACGGTAGTCCCCCCGAGCTATTGGAATATCAAACATCGTGTCTGGTTATTGCGTCGAGGTCTGGCAAGCACCTCAGCGGGAAGCTGCAGCGTCGCCGCCTTAAGATTCTCGCGAAGATGATCGAGGGAAGATGTTCCGGGAATCACCAGGATGTTAGGCGAGCGCTGCAGGAGCCACGCCAGCGCAACCTGCATCGGCGTGGCATCGAGGCGCGAGCCACTGTCAGACAAGCGTATCCGACTGCAGTGGAGTGAACCCGCCAAGCGGAAAGAACGGAACATAGGCGATGCCGTCACGAGCAAGATCCGCGATGAGCGCATCGTCGGCCCGATGTGCCAGGTTGTATTGATTCTGGACGCAGACGATCGGGTACGATCCGCCGCGCTTCCGCAATCTGTGCGGGCGTGACGTTGCTCAGCCCGATATGGCGAATCAGGCCCTTTTGCTGAAGCTCGGCCAGCACAGTGAGCGGCGCTTCGATCGAACCTTCTGCCGGTTGATGGACGTTAAACATGCTGCGCAGGTTGACCACATCAAGCACATCCAGACCGAGATTGCGGAGATTATCGTGCACCGCCGCGGTCAGTTCTTCGCGGTGAGAGGGCGGGAATCCACGACCCATCTTCGCCTCGCCGGGCGCAGACCTTGGTCACGATTACCAGATCTTCGGGATAGGGAGAGAGCGCCTTTCGTATGATCTGATTGGTGACGTGAGGACCATAGAAATCGGCGGTATCGATATGGTTCACGCCGCTCGCCACGGCCTCCCGCAAAAGAGCGATCGCCCCATCCACATCGCGAGGCGGTCCCCACACCAACTTGTTGCCATCTCTCCCTGCAAGTTGCATGGCCCCGTAGCCCATGCGGTTCACGCTGAGTGAACTGCCGGGCAGGGTGAAACTGCCGGCCAAATTTACTTCCTGGACCATTCCATTCCTCCTTGATGCATTGTTGGCCTCTCCATTTGCAACCGGCATTGACGAACCACTGCCGCTTCAAATAAAACGGAGACAGCCTCCGAATCAGTAGATAACCGGAGACTGTCTCCGGATGCAATTATTTTCGTAAATGGCCAAAAAAGCATTCACAACCCGTCCCACGAAAGCCGCGCACGGATGCCCAGCGCAACCGCGAGCGCATTCTGGAAGTGGCAAAGGAGGCGTTTACTCGTTTTGGCGCCGACGCCAGCCTGGACGACATTGCCAAACAGGCGGGCGTGGGAGCCGGAACTCTGTATCGTCACTTTCCCACCCGCGACGCCCTGATCGAAGCGGTCTATCGGAGTGAAGTGGAAAAGCTGGCTGCGGCCGAGCGCAAGTTCGCCGAAACCATGCCCCCGATTGACGCATTGCGAACATGGATGCTGCTGTTCGTCGACCACATCGCGGCAAAGCAGATCATTGCCCCCGCCCTGAATAGCGTCGTCGGAGGTCCCTCAAAGCTGTTTGAGGGCTCTCGCGGCCTAATCCAGGGGGCGATTGATGCGCTGGTGAAACGCGCAATCAACAGCGGCGACATCCGCAGCGACCTCGAACCCTTCGACCTGCTTCGAGCGCTGATCGGCGTCTCCCATGTAGCCTCCGGTCCCGGCTGGCAGCAAAGCGCCAGAAGGCTGGTGGACATCCTCATCACCGGCTCACGCCCCATCGACTAGGCCTTGTTGCATGGGTCTCCCGTCCCAGGCGAACCCCAGAGCTGTGTGAACGAGGTGGTTTTCCACGGATCGCTCTCGCTGAGGCACATCGCGCAACAAAACTCTCCCGCCGCTCTGGTTGCAGGCTTTATACTGGCCCTTACGACGAATGGAATCTTAGGAAAGGGAAGTCGGATGCGGTGGATTTCTGTTCAGGAATCCTGCCAATGACAATGGCATCCGGCAAGAGAAAAGACAACATGGCGAAGAGCGTAAACAAGGTAATTCTGATCGGCAACCTGGGCAAAGATCCCGAGCTGAAACATACCAGCAGCGGCACCGCGGTGGCCACTATGACGTTGGCTACAAACGAACGATTCAAAGACAAGAGCGGCGAGTGGCAGGATAAGACCGAATGGCACAACGTTGTCCTCTGGCAGCGCTTGGCGGAGGTCGCCAGCGAGTATCTCAAGAAGGGCCGTTCGGTTTACGTCGAGGGCCGTCTCCAAACCCGTTCGTGGGAGGACAAGCAGGGGCAGAAGCGCTACACCACTGAGATCGTGGCCAGTGACCTGGTTCTACTCGGCGGCGGTCGCGGCGGCGACGAAGGTGGTTCCGGCGGCCGAAATTCCTCGCGCGGCAGCGACTTCGATCAGAGCGGTCCTGGGGAGTTTAGCCCCACCCGCGCAACCGAAATCACTGACGATGACATCCCGTTCTGAAATATGACCCCTGTGGGTGTGTCCATTTATTGCACAAGTAGAGCATCTAGAGCAGGGGAGGAGGTGTGGAGGAGGGGGCGGTAGCCCCTTCCTCCACCTCATCTATGTAGAAATCTTTCAGCTTTGCTCTTCCTGAACAGCCTTTCTGAAACTTGGCTTCTTCGATTCTGGCCAAAAACTCTGCAACATTTACATTCAATTCAGCATCTTCAGCAGGAATATGGCTGAAAGGCTCACGGTCGTCTCTTCCAAAGTGGGCACATCGCGCAAACGCAGAGCATTCTCCGTTATTCAGATCACGCTGGACACAGGGGAGAACGTTCCCGTGCTCGTGCGAAACCTCGACTGGATCCCGACGCTTGTCCCGACGCGTTGGGTTATCAGGCATCGCAGGTTTGCCTGCATGGAAAACACCTTAAGCCGAGACTTGCGAGGCATCGCCGCGTTATATGAATGGGCGGCAACGGCGTTCGGGGTTGATCTAGACGTTACGCTCGAACGCTCCGAGATTCCACCGGGGCGCCAATTGGAGTCGCTGATTGCGTTCCTCCGGCGCGGGACCGCAGTCACCGGCTTGAACTCCCTTGCAACGGTCGCACTGAAAGCACGCTCTATTCATTCTTTCCTAATGTGGGTAGTAGACCCTGGAAATCAAGGCAGTTCTCAGCGGAAATCCATTCAGCAAACAGCGGAGGAACGGGGGATGTTAACGGCTCTTTTCCGTCCACTCGAACGGTACTCGGCGTCTGGCGAAAGAATTCAGCCGTTGTTGCCAAGCGAAGTTAATGCGATCGAGACTTTATTTGGTCCGGTACGCGACGAAAATCATCGCATTTCCTTGCCATTGCGCTTTGATGATCACAATCCATTCCACCCGAAAACCCGCCTCCGGAACTGGCTAATGATGGCAATGTCGCATCAATGTGGTCACCGTCGTGGTGAGTTGCTCAAGACCCGCATTGACGACATACCCAGATCAACGGATGCCGGCCTGAAAATACGGCGCCGACCGCATGATCCGGCCGATTCACGTCGATACAAACCTCGCGCGAAGACGGTTGAGAGAATCCTACCTGTGTCGGCCGAGTTGCGGATAGGATTACGCGCCTATTTGTCCTCACCACCTCCTGCTGGTCGCCCAAGCGGTGGCACTCCCTACTTGTTCGTTTCAGGCACTGGAGCACCATTATCGATTCCAACCACTGATGAGATCGTCAAGGTTGTAGCACGTCACGCTGAAGTCAGTAACCTGTCCTGGCATTCCTTTCGGCATACCTGGGCGGAGGCGTTGGCTGAAGATCTTCTCGATCACTATCCGAACGATCACGCCTTCGAAATCATACGTGACCTCGGCGGCTGGAAACGTGGTTCAAATGTCCCAATGCATTACATTCAGAACGCGTTGTCAAAAAGAGGCGTTGAGTTTCTTCGCGAGAGGAATAGCCATTTGTATCCGGATCCGAGGAAAAATAGCCCTGGCGATCTCGGGCGCGCATTTTGCAGATCTACCACCTTTGCCTTCAATAGTCGTCGCAAAAGACCGTCAGGTCGTGAACACTGCCCGCGATATCTGGCGGTTTAGCGCATCGAGCGACAGGGGAAAGTCCCTCGTTCTCAACTGGGCAGCTCTTGGTAAAGACAAATCCACCCACGCCGTAACACGCCGAGCGCTGCATCTGTATCAGCTATTTCTCGCCAGAAAGCTTCAATACTCCACGTGCTCAACGGTTCACGGTTCCTTTGGTGCCTTTCGTATTTTCTTACGGTGGCTGGTCCGATCTCCAGCCGTACCAGCGAAACCCTTTGACTGGGGAATGATGACTTCGGCGATGTTCCGGTCTTTCCTCGAGTACGGAATGACTATGGCTCAGAAAGGAAACGAGTTTGCCCGACTGCGCGATTTCTACACCTGGGGCGCATTTGTTGGTCAGTATGCTGAGTTCGATAAGCAGGTGGCACTCAGCATCAAAGAAATACGTGCTCAGGGGAATGTTAAAGGTGCAGCGGTTCGCTTCCGCGACCCACTAAAGGGACCCTTTGACGGTGCGGAACAACGGGCAATCATTGACGCGATTCGACGCCAAGTTGGCACTCCCGAAGATCGTGCCGTGGTCATGATTCATCTGGAACTCGGTCCAAACCCTCTGAGCATAGCCCGTCTTAAAGCGCAGGACCTGGCTAAGTTCACAATCAAGTCAGTAGTGGCAGGCCAGTCGCACACGCAAAGCCGTTACCAAGTTGCGCTTCCGCGTATGAAGAAGCGGAAGGAGTTGCGGGAGACTAAAGTGCGGCCGCTCAGCAAAGAGTTGGGAAGCCTCCTCGACAGACTTAAGGGTGATGGCCCCGATTCCTTCCTGTTTCACTGGCTCAATCCCAACTATCCGGAAGGATGTATTAGGGAAGCGATGCATAGATTCTCCGCCGCGGGCGAACTTGTTTCGCCGAGAACAGGGAAACCGATGTTGCTGACTCCCCGACGCTTCCGTTATACGCTTGCGACGGAAATGGCGCGCGAAGGAGCCGCACCTGCCCAGATCGCTGCGGTGCTCGACCACACTGACCTTCAAAACGTCAACATGTACGTGGAAGCGTCCTCCTACGTCGTCGATCAGGTAGGCAAAAGATTTGATTCTATGTTCGAGCCGATAGCGCGCACCTTCCTCGGAAAGATCATGCTCGACCGTATCACGCCGAACAAGCTAAACAACTCATTCCATCAGCTTCCGCGCAGTTGCCCTTGTTGGACGTTGGCGGCATTGGACTGTGCGGCCGTGACGTACGGAAAGATGGCCTGTGTAACTTGGCGCCACCACTCACATGCTATGGCTGCGAGTTCTTCGCGGCGTTTCGAGAGGGACCACACGAGGAGGTTCTTCATGTCCTGGAAAACGTCCAATCGGGACTGAAGTCAGTGTCTGACCTACGCATACAAATGCAACTAGACGATGTCGTCGCAGCAGCTCGACAACTCGTCTCTCAAATCCGAGCGGAACCGCGCGAGAGAGACCTATGAATCGGGCCGATTGTGAGTTGAAGTACATTGAAGAAGCGCGCGTGCTCTTCGCAGTGCGGTTTCCAAATGGCAAATTCGATGATAGCGTTTGGGACATTCGTCATTTGCGAGCGTCTCGGCACAGCAAGTCAGGGGCCCGTCTGTACTTCACAAAATATGGATCAAGCACCGATCCACTCCCGGCTTGTTTTGCCGAAATCATCAAAGCGTTTCTGGTGTTTACAGGAGTGTCAGCAAGCACTGTGCGAATGCTGGCTTATGCCGGTCGAATGCTCTGGCAGGCCGTCGAGAAGCGATTAGGGAGCGCGCAGTTTTCGTGGACCGATCTTTGCGAGGAGGATCTTTTTGAAGCCGAGCGACAGATGATGCAGAGCGTTGGACCTGCTACAACTTACAATCTGTGCTCGTGGCTGCAACGCATGGTTGACGGGCTTGCTAGTGCCCAATATGGAGCCATCGTCCGGCCAATTAGGTTTGCTTTCATAACACCGCACCCAGCGAATCTCACGCAATACACAATCGATGGACAAGAATCCCGCCAGGCCAAACTGCCTCCTGAGGAGGCTATCAATGCAATCGGCGAGATGTTCCATCGGTTAGCAACTGACGAATCGGACCGTCTGGTTGTTTGTGTACTTGCTGTCCTCGTTTCAACGGGATTTCGGATCGGCGAGGTCCTGACGCTACCTTTTGACTGCGAGGTGAGCGAAGAAAGCGGGGACGGATTGAAACATGGACTTCGCTATTATAAGGAAAAGTCACGCAGGGGTGAAAAACGCCTCGCTGTTCGTTGGCTGACGGCAGCTCAGGCCGAACTGGCAAAAACGGCTATCGCAGAAGTCAAAGATATTACAGAGATTGCCCGAAAGCGCGCGCGTATCCTCGAACAACATCCCGACACTGTTCCATTGCCCGATATCTCTCCCGATGATCTGATGACTGCCGCTCAGGTAGCCGAATTGCTCGGCTACAACCACATTGGTTCGCTGAACCATATTGCAGCCTCGAAGTTACCACGGCATGCCACTGGACGTCGCAGACGAGCTTATAGAGCGGGCGACGTGATGACGTACTTATACTCGATTCGTAAACCTTTGTGGATGGTAGATCGTCGCGACGGAACCTTTCAAACTCTTTCCGAGACCTTATTCATTCGTTTCCACAATGCTGGGCATGCCGTTAAAGGCATGAATTCTTTGCTCGTGGAAGGTCTTGATGAGCAGGTACTTAACGATTTTCTAGGCGGCCGTGTTGGTGAGGGACGCACGCTTATGAAGTCAGCGTTTGAACGATTCAACATCCGTGACAGCAATGGCGCGTTCTACTCGATGTACTCGCATCAGTTCCGACATTGGGTCACAACAAAAGCGGCTCAGGCAGGTGTTCCTGATCACGTAATTGCGCGCTGGCAGGGGCGCGAACACATAGGGGATTTAGGAGCATACATACACCTCACGCCCGCGGAGCGACTCGACACCCTGAAAGCAGCACTGGAACACGGGCGAGTGAAGGGACAGGTCGCGGAGATGTACTTCAGCCTGAAAGAGGACGTCCGCGATATCTTTTTGGAAGGCCAGCTCCAGGCGGTCCATGTAACCCCTCTGGGGTTGTGCGTCCACGACTTCAAAGTGACGCCATGCCCGAAGTTCTTGAACTGCGTCAAGGACTGCGAAGATTACGTCCTCGACACCGCGAACAAGAATCACATCAGCAACTTGGTCCAGCTCCAGACTCGCACGGAGCTGATTCTGGACCGGGCCCGGCAACAGAAAGCCAAAGGTGAGGAGGATTTGTCAGAAAACTGGATCGCCGAGGCGGAAGCAACTTTGAACGGTGTCCAACGCATTCTTGAGGCTGCTTCGGTTGAGCCGGCCAGCACCGTTCGGCCATTTAAGGGCAAAGGCTCCAAATTCGCGAAGGCAAAGAACACCTATGCCTAGACCGAGTCTTGAGCAAGATGTCCGCAAGGCTGTCCGGGAATACCTTCTCGTGGCGGAGACGCAATCGGCGGAAGAGGCACCGCTGAACACGCTGGCGGTCGCCCAGCAGCTCAATTTCAACCGCAAGACCCTGAAGAAGTACCGGCTTGACGAGGAGATCGCCGCTGCGGCCGAGCGCCAGACCCGCAACGGAAAGCTGTCACCCAAGGAGATCGAACGACGATCCATGAGCGATATGCTCAGGGACCGCGATCAGGAGATCGAGGCCATGCGCCGGCGCTGCGAAGCATTGATTGCCAGGGTCTGCCTAGCCGAAGGCAACGCCCAGCGGCTTGGAATCGACCCCGCTGAGCTGTGGAAGCCGCTGCCGATGCCGGATCGCACACTGCCGCACACGGGCAGGAAGTTCGCGCGTAAACGATCCTGCTAAGGCCCGGCCTGGGGAGTGGTCCTCTGGCGCACTTTACGCGCCCGCTGGAGCCAATCCTCTGTAGCCTCCCTTAAGAATGTGGAGACGTCCTGATCGAAGTCCCTGGCAAGGCCGGACAATTCTTCCCACCAAGACTGTGGTATCCGGAATTGGACCATCTTCCCTGGTTCTTTCTTCTTTTGTTGTAGCGATGCCGGAATCCGTGCCGGATCTGCCCCGTCCCCCAATTCTATTGCCATCTGTTCACCTCTCATTCATGTAGGCAATTGCCAACACATTAAACACAGGGTACACGCGATGATCTGGAGGTGTCCACTGACATTCGTATACTCCTCGGCAATCGCATCCGCGCCCTGCGGCGCAAGCACGGCTGGACGCAGGTGGACATGGCGGAGGTACTCGGAGTTGATCGCAGCTATCTGTCGGAGATCGAGACCGGCAAGAAGGATCCAAGCCTCCGGGTCCTCAAGACAATCGCCGACGGATTCGAATTGAGCTTGTCGCAGTTGCTTCGACGACTTTAGAGTAGCAAGCTGCCCCGGGGCTGATCCGTTCCGATGTGGAGAGAACAATCGACTACATTAGCTACTCTGACAGCCACCCATGATCAGACAGTGCAGTTCGCAGCCGCCGCTCCGGAATTTCCTGTAACATTGGCAGATGGAGAGAATACTTTCAGAGATTCGCTGCTGCCCAGACTGCAAACAAATCCCGAAGCATGGGGCGTGTGCGTGCAAGGAAAAGAATGGAAGGTGGGCAGTGCGCCAGGGAGTGCCCGGGACAGAAGTGGAACGAGCGATGCTGGCCGGGAAAGGTTTTACAGAGGAGAAGGATGCTGACGGTGATGTGTACTATTGTGGACCGGGGTGCCGGATGCCGTGGCTGTATCCTGATGGTAAGTGGTCACCCCGCGAGAAGGTCTCTCAAAACCTCACACTGAAAGTCTATCTGCAAGAGATTTCCTGAGTGCGCCTGATTTCAGGGTTCTCGGAAATGGTCGGAAACTTGTCAGAATTCGCCGAAGGCACTCTGTTAACTCCGAAACTCATCTTCCAGACATACTATCCGCGGGAACTACTCGCAGAGCCGTTTCTGAGTAGATGTCGCAAGCTAAATCCGGCTTCGGACTGCTTGTCACATTCTGGATCGTGATCACTCGAAATAGACGCCCTTTCTTTGTGCCATACGTCAGTACAGTGGGCGGCAGGGTCTTCTTTTCGACTGGCCAGAGATGCAACGAGGAATAATCAGAGCTGACATAGGCATCGATCGCCGTGTAACTCCGACCTGCTTCGGGCGCTGTTTTAACGCAGTACAGAACATAGGACTTGCCGGGGCCAGATGCATTAACGGCGTACAGTTCGGGGGCCTTACTGAATCCAACCCTGCTGTCGTGGTCTAAGCTGCGAACGGATGTAATTTGCAAACTGAACGGGTCGCCACTGCTATGAAACTCCTGAGCCTCGCCGCTGACGCAGCCGAACAGCAGTGCCCACAACACAAACAAGAGCTGCCTTCCCATAATGCCAGGCAGGATAGCACGACCAGAGTTGAAGATGCGAATATTCGTAACTGTCGACAATCGGTAGTATCCAAACAATCCCCGTTGCCCACCAGTGACATAGCTTTAGCTCACTCCCCTCATCGTCGTACTTTGTAAACAGAGGCAGAACCTAGCAGCGGGCTGACGCCCGCTGCCAAGTAAATGGACACGGCATAAAGGGACAATACTTGAGATACTGACCGAGATTATCCCAGTGAATTCAACGATTTGAATAAATGGTCACAAGAGAGGCCATATACTCATTTTCTAAAAATGAACAACACTGGCCCGATCTAGGCAGTCGAGACTTCGCCAGGATCGGGCCGATGTGTTTGAGGCCCAGGTCTGCATCAGACCTGCATGCCATTTCCCCCGAAGTTATGTCGCGCCTTGACCAAAATCAAGTGCGGCACAATGGGGATTTGCCACGCCGGACTTTTGGCTATCTGTTGTCGAGCCGTTGTTTCGCGGCATAGCTGGCATCGTCACACAACAGACCGTTCCTTTTCCGTGTTTACTTCGGATCCGAATCGAGCCTCCATATCGGCGAATGATCTCCTGGCTGATCCATAAACCCAATCCTGTACCCACGGCTTGCTTGGTCGTAAAAAACGGTTCAAATATCCGCTGAAGGTGTTCGGTGCGGATGCCGCTGCCGGTATCGGCGATGGTAAAGCGAATGACGGCTTCATGCCCGCCAAGGTTAGAGAATCTAACCAGACGAATATGCAGGGTTCCATCATCACGGAGAGCATCCATGCCGTTGATGAGCAGGTTTGAAACAACCTGCCGCAACTCTCCCGCATTCGCCACAAAGCACTCGCTGGGGCAATCGCAGCAGCGGTACCGCCGCTCGACCTTAATGCGCCTTTCCTGCAGCTTCTTAGCGTATAACGCCACAATGTCTTCGATCAGGTTGGGCAACTGAACCGGCGCACGAGAGGTCTGCTCCCGGTAGAAGCTCAGGCTCCGGGAGGTCATGTGGGCAGCGCGGCGCAACTCCTCGTCGGCAATCTCCAGGGCGCGCCGGGTTTGCGGTGAAACGCTTTCATCGCTGCTCGCGATGTAGATTGCATTCATCGCACCGGCCAGAGGATTATTTACCTCGTGCGCGATCGTCGCCGCCATGCGGCCCAAAGCCGCGAGCTTCTCGCTGCGAAGCAGTGCCTGCTCGGCCAGTTTGAGTTCGGTGATATCGAGAACGTAGACCCGCACTACACCTAATTCAGGCAGATAGTGAAAGGTCTTTTGGAAGACCCGCCCGTGAACCTCTATCTCCCGAGAGGCCGATTCCTTGCCTCCGGCTTTGAATTCCGCAAGAATCTCCGGAAAATCCGGTAACAAGAGGCGTGAATCGCCACCGGCGGCGTCGAGGAGCTGCGTGCGCGCCGCCGGATTCGCATATACTACGGCTCCTTCCAAATCCGTCTCGATGATTGGGCTGGGATTGAGTCGAGGAAAGCTGGCTTTGTGAGCGATATCTCTTTCGACCCGTTTACGCTCGCTGATGTCTTCTTTGACGGCGACGAAATGGGTGATTGTGCCGTCTTTGGAACGGACAGGCGTGATGGTCATCTCCTCGACGTAAAGGGTTGCGTCCTTACGCCGATTGGTGACTTCTCCCCGCCAAACGTCGCCGCCCAGGATTGTCTCCCACATCTTCTGGAAGAATTCGGCATCCTGTTTTCCTGAATTCAGCACGCGTGGGTTCCGGCCGAGTGCTTCTGCCTCGGTGTAACCGGTAAGCTTGGTGAAGGCTGAGTTGACCCATTCGATGCTGCCTCGCCGATCCGTGATAACGATCGCATTCGCCGCCGCTTGCAAGGCTGCCGCCTGAAGTCGCAGGGTGGCTTCGACCTCACGTTTCTTTCGCCGTGCAACCGCTTCCTGCATCTCGCGTTCGATCGCCGGGATAAGGCGGACCAGCTTGCCCTTGAGCACATAATCATGCGCGCCGGCACGCATGGCCCTGACTGCGGTTTCATCGTCAATTGCGCCGCTGACGATAATGAATGGGATATCGTGTCCGGTTTGCTTCAGCTGCTCCAGCGCCGTCAGCGCTCCGAATCCAGGAACCATGTAGTCTGCCAGGATGACGTCCCAATTGCGCTCTGCCAGTGCGCCCATGAAACCGGGAGCGTCCGCTACGCGCTGCGCGAAAACATCGTAGCCGCCCCTTCCGAGTTCGCGTTCGACTAATTCCGCGTCATCGGGCGAGTCCTCAACGATCAGAACCTGCAGCGATTTCCGTGCACTGGAAATAGAGTCACCGGAGGCCAAGCAACACCTCGTCACGACCGTCCTGTGGCGTCCAGTTATGCATTACTCCCTCACGCTATCCGCTTCTTCGGCGGAGACTGATTCAGTAACAGCCAGTAGGTGCCAATCTGACGCGTGGCTTCGGCAAACTCCGAGAAGTTGACCGGCTTGCGAATGTAACTGTTCACTCCCAATTCATAACTTCGAACCAGGTCTCTCTCTTCGTCCGAAGAGGTAAGGACAACAACCGGCAAAAATTGGGTGACCTCGCTCTCCCGAATTCGGCGCAGTACCTCCAGGCCACTAATCCTTGGCAGTTTGAGATCGAGCAAAACAACTTCGGGAAGGGAAGCGTAGCGGCTTCCGAACAGACACTCAACCGCTTCGGCGCCATCGCGGGCAACTACGATTCGATTGGCTACCCCATGTCTTTCCAGGGCGCGTAGCGCCAGTTCCACGTGGTCAGGATCGTCTTCGACCAGCAAAATGTACGTTTCTTTGCTCAACTTGTCGAGTTGTTCTTTCATCATTCCGCTCTCACCCTAGCGTCTTCCCTAAGATAGTACCGTACTTTCCTCTGCCCTTAATTCGAAGTAGAAGGTCGCACCCTGGTCTTCGGCAGCTTCGGCCCAGATGCGCCCATAGTGCCGCAGAATAACGCGCTGCACCGTGGCCAGTCCTATGCCGGTGCCGCTGAAATCCGCTTCCGCGTGAAGTCTTTGGAAGGGCCCAAACAGCTGATCCGCATACTGCATGTCAAATCCTGCACCGTTGTCGCGGATGAAGAAAATCGCATTCTGCTGGCCGTTCACCTTGCCAAACTCAATCTTAGCGTGCTCGCGCCGGGAGGTGAACTTCCAGGCGTTAGAGAGCAGGTTCTGAATCGCCACCTGGAGCAGGCGGGCATCCCCTCGCGTCTTCAGTCCCGGTTCGATGCTCACTTCCACATCCCGCCCCGGTTCGGCGCGCCGCAAATCTTCGATGACCGGCAGCGCCAGAACGGACAAATCCACCGGTTTGATCTCCATCTCAGCCCGTGTGAGGCGCGACAGTTGGAGTAGCGCATCAATCAGCGATCCCATCCGCTGCGAAGCCGTACGGATGCGTTCCAGGTAGTGCTTCCCCTTATCGTTGAGTTGCTCGGCGTGATCCTCCAGCAGGGCTTGGCTGAAGCCATCCAAGGTGCGCAATGGTCCGCGAAGGTCGTGCGAGACAGAGTAGCTGAAAGCTTCCAGCTCCTTGTTTGCCGACTCCAGGCCACGTTGGCTCTGACGCAGCGCATCTTCAACCTGCTTCAGCTCCGCGATATCCGTGCAGGTGCCAAACCATCGGGCGATGCTTCCGTTGGCATCTCGCAGGGGTTCTCCCAACATGAGGAACCAGCGATAGCTGCCGTCAGCCGCCCGCAAGCGACTCTCGACACGATATCCTTCGCCCGTCCGGGTTGCGTGGTTCCAGGCGTCCCATGCGGTCTGCTGGTCATCGGGGTGGAAAGGTGTGTTCCAGCCCCTCCCGTAGCTCTCCTCTAGAGTCAGCCCGGTGTACTCCACCCATCGCTGATTGAAATAGACATTCAAGCCATCCGCCGTGCACATCCACACGAATTGCGGCACGAAGTTAGCCAAGGCAACAAATAGCTGCTCGCTCTCCGACAGATCAAGAAGCGCGGCTTCCAGTTCGGCGGTGCGACGGCGCACCCGGTCTTCAAGCTGCTGGTTCATCTCCCGCAGCTGCCTGCTCCGCCTCCTTCCGGTCGGCAATGTCCACACAGAATTCCACGCACTGGTTGTTGCCGAGCGAGCTGCCGGCGAAGAGGAGCCAGCGCTTCGTGCCGTCCTTGCAGAAATATTCCTTCTCGTAAGGTCCGACGCGTCCGGTCGCCATGAATTTCTCTACTTCTGCGCGGCTCACGTCCATGTACTCCGGCGGGGTGAGTTTTTGCCAGTTGAGCTCGTGCGCCTCCACTTCGCTGCGGCTGTAGCCCATGAGTTTGAGAAACGTGTCGTTGGCGTCAACCATGCAGCCCGTGTTCAGATCCCAGAACATCACGCCGACGGTCTCGACTTCCAACACCTTCTCCAGCCGTGCAAGGCTCTGCCGCACCGCCTCTTCCGCCTGCTTGCGCTCGGTGATGTCTTGCAGCACGCCCACTAACCGAAGGGGCTTGTTGTCACCAGTCAACTCGAATTTCGCGAAGTATTGTACCCATCGCCATTGCCCGTCATTCACCCGGTGGATGCGATAAGCTCCTCGGAACAGGGCGCCGGGCTGCATGCTTTCTTCCAACTCCCGGGTAAAACGCGGCAGGTCTTCGGGGTGCAGGTTTTCACGTACGAATCGATCCCGGTTCACAGGATCGGTGGCCTCGGGGATGCCGAAGATCTCATACATCCGCTGGTTTTCCCAAACCACCGTGTCCGTCGGCACCGTCCACTCGAAGATCCCCAGTTGGGCGGCGTCGGTCGATAGCCGCAACCGCTGCTCCCGCGCCTGCGATTCAATCTCCGCCTGCTTGCGCGCACTGATGTCTTGTACGATCGAGATCCGGTACAGCGGCTCACCAGCCGAATCCTTGACCATGGAGGTGGCCAGAGTCACCCATACTGGCGAACCATCGCGATGCAGATACCGCAAGTCGATTTGAACAAACTCGCGTTGCCCACGCAGCAGTGCGTCCATCAACTGGTGCTCTCGCTCCCGGTCGTCCGGGATGGGTAAGCTCTTCAAATGTCTTGCCAACAAGTTCGCTCTCGGCGTACAGCCAAGCATGCTGACACAGCGCGGGGTTCGCGGTCAGCAGGTGGCCATCCAGAGCAACTTGCTTAATCCCAATCGGAGCGTATTTAAACAGCGAGCGGAACCGCTCCGCTACTTCGACGGCGCCTTCCCGCAAGCGCTGCTCCCGGTGCAAGATTCTGGCCATCAACAGCAGAAATGCAATTGCCAGAACAGAGGCCAGGACAAGCGTCAATTCCGAGATCCAAGCACTGTGGGCGATTCTGCCCGGCGTTCCGCCAGCAGCCGGTATTCCTCGTCCTCCATAGACTGTTATCAGGGCCCGCGTGTCGTCCATCTCGCGCTTGCCGGCATCTTGGAGAGCGATCTGCGCCGGGCCTGTATCCCTCGGCGGCGCAGGTCGATTCCTTGTTGCAGCAGAGCCATACGCTGGTTGATCTTCTGCTCCAGCTCGGGAAACCTCTGCTGCTGCACCGGATTATCCGAGGTCAGTTGCTTTACTGCGGCGACCTGTGCGTTGCAGTTGGCTGACCGCCGTGTTATACGGCTCCAGGTAGTTCTCGGTCCCGGCCAGAAGATACCCACGATTACCCGTTTCGGCATCCTTGAGCAGCGAGATGACCTGCTCCAGTTCGCCGATGACCTGGTAGGTATGCGATACCCAGTGGTCATTCTCAGCCAAGCGCACGACTGACCGGTATGCCAGCGCCGCATTGACGACCAGCACGGCGATCGCTACGCCGACAAGCGCCCGCGTCGACGCCGGCAGCGCAGCCGGCTTCCCACCGGCTTAAGGTTTATCGAAGAGCTGGCGATACGCTCCTCGCTCTCCCGGAGAGTCTCTTCGGCCTTCTTCTGTTCGCTTATGTCGGTATTGGTGCCGAACCAATGGACGACCTTGCCGTCCGCGTCTTTAGCGGGCATCACGCGCGTCAGAAATGGGCGAAAGACGCCGTCGGCACCGAGCAGCGGGAACACCATGTCGAACGGTTCCCCCGTCGCGATGGATGCCTTCCACCTCTCCAGAACACTCCGGCAGCGTCTTCGGATCATGGACCGATTGCCAGCCCCAGCCCTCCATCTGCTGCGGCGTAGTGCCGGTGTAGTCGTACCAGCGCTGGTTGTACCAGTAGATCCAGCCGTCGGCATTCGCCATCCAGCAAAGCTGTGGGATGGCATTGGCCAGGGCGCGGAACTGTTCCTCGCTTTGCCGCGCAGCCAGTTCTCTTTCAGCAGGTGCCAGCTTCTGTTGACCCGGCGGTAGCGTTCGGCCATCCAGACTGATAAAAACGCCCATGAAAGCAAACAACGCCAGCGAGATCGCTTCCGTGGGGTTGGCAATCGCAAAGCTCCCGCGCGGCTCAAAGATGAAGTAGTCGGTAAGCAGGGTGGCTGCTGCGGTGGCAACAAGCCCGGGCCACAGACCGGCCCAAATGGCCACTGCCATGATCGTCGGATAGAAGAACAATGAAAGGCGGGAGATCTTGCGCCGAGGCCGCGCTCCAAAGCCTCTCTCAGAAGGAGAGCCCCCACCGGACCACCACGGCAATCAAACAGCGGAGACCCGTGCGACCGAAAACATTGGGCGTATCGGGCATCGAAGAAGAACTCATCTGGCCGCCTCGCTAACCAAATCCCGGGCAAACAACAGTAACGCCTATTTACCAAATGTCTCATCGCACTTCACGCGGTGATCGCGGCATCATCCAACGCCCGCCTCACCGTTCGGAGCAGCGCATCGGCAGTAAAAGGCTTTTCCAAAAGCGAGATCCGGACATGGCCATGCAGGCGCGAGACAGCCTCTTCGGTATAGCCGGAGAGAAACACAACCGCCAGATCCGGGCGCTCCTGCGTAATCTTCGCCGCAAGCTCCGTTCCTCGAAGTTTCGGCATAACGATGTCGGTCATCAACAAATGAATGTCTCCGTCGTATTGCTTGAAGAGTTCCAGGGCCTGCAGCCCGTCGGCAGCCTCCAGAATCGCGTACCCCTCACGAGCACAGAATCTCACGCGTGAGTTGCCGCAGCGGAGCGGAGTCCTCGACCAGCAGAATGGTCTCGTTGCCCGAAAGCCTCTGTGGAGTTGGGCTGGCGATCTCGTTTACCTCGATCGGCTCAGTTACTCTGGGAAAGTAGATCTTGAACGTCGTACCCACACCCGGCTCGCTGTACACCCAGATGTCGCCGCCGCTCTGCTTCACGATTCCGTAAACAGTTGACATCCCTAAGCCAGTGCCTTTGCCAAGCTCTTTGGTCGTGAAAAACGGTTCGAATATACGTGCCGCGGTCTCGGAATTCATGCCCATGCCCGTATCGCTGACCGCCAACATTTCGTATGCCCCGGGCGTCATGGATGGACGCTGTTGAATGTACGCTTCATCCAACTCCACGCTCTTCACTTCAATGGTGAGCTTGCCGCCTTCCGGCATTGCGTCCCGCGCATTCGTCGCCAGGTTCAGAACGATCTGTTGCAGATGCCCTGGATCGATTTTGATGCGAAGCTCAGGGCTTGACTCGCTGAAATGTAATTCGACGTCTTCCGGCAGAAGACGCTTCAGCATCGGCTCCATCTTGGCCATCGCCTGGCCCAAATCGATCACTTGCGGGAGAACTGCTTGTTTGCGGCTGAACGCGAGCAATTGCTTCGTGAGCACAGCGCCCATCTGCGCGGCGTTCTCAATCTGCTCGGCGTCCTGACGGCGTGGATCCTCCGGCGAAAGCTTCGAAGTCAAAAGCTCGGCATAGCCCAGCATGACACTCAGCAGGGTATTGAAATCGTGAGCGATTCCCCCTGCCAACTGACCGACGGCTTCCAGCTTTTGCGATTGCTGCAACTGCTCCTGCAGCAGTTCAGCGCGCTTCTTCTCGCTCATATCCTGAATGATCGAAACTCGATAGAGTGGACATCCGGCGGCGTCTTTGACCAGCGAGGAGGTGACGCTGACCCAGAGCGGCGATCCGTCACGAAGCAAATAGCGCTTCTCAATTTCGTAGAAGCCGAGTTCACCGCGCAACATCGCGTGCAACAGGCTGTCTTCACGTGCGCGGTCATCCAGGTGAGTGATGTCTGCAAACGTCTTGTTAAGAAGTTCGGCTTCACTGTAGCCCAGCATCTTGCAAAGCGCAGGATTGACCATGCGCAGGCTGCCGTCGATCGCAACCTGTTCGATGCCGACGGCGGCGCTCCGGTACATCGAACGGAAGCGCTCCTCGCTCTGCCGCAATGCCTCTTCCGTACGCTTGCGTTCGGTGACGTCGCGCAGAATCACCGTGTATAGCTTCTGCCCGGCAGCTTCCACCTGCGAGATCGTGGCTTCGATTGGGAATTCTTCGCCGTTGGTGCGTAACGCCGTCAGCACGCCGGGCGAGGACATGGATCGGCTGGTAATTCCGGCATCACCAAACTTCCGCACATGGCTGCCATGAATGTCACGGAACCGCGTGGGGATGAATCGGTCCAGTGTAGTGCCCAGCGCGTCAGATGCCGCGCACAGAAACATCTGCTCGGCGGCCCGATTAAACACAATAATCCGCTGCTGCCGATCCACCGAAATAATCGCATCCATCGCCGAGCCGATGATGCCTTCCAGTCGAGCCTCGCGGACGTGCAGGGCCGCGTCGGCTTCGTGCAGCGCCGCCTCCGCCTTGAGCCTCTGGCGGCGCTCGGCGGCTTCCTGAATCTCCCGCTCAATGGCCGGTGCCAGGCGCGCGATATTGGTTTTCAGAACGTAATCGTGGGCCCCGGCCCGCATGGCGGCGACGGCAATCTCGTCGCTGATCGTTCCGGACACGATGATGAACGGAATGTCATGCCCACTCTGCTTCAACAGCTTCAGTGCCGGCAAAGCTCCGAAGCCCGGGACCCGGTAGTCAGCAATAATGACGTCCCAATGGTCCGACGCAAGGGCTGCGGACATTTCCAGAGCGCGAGCGACGCGTCTGATCTCCACGGCGTACCCTGCCTGGCCAAGGTGCCGTGCAATCAGCTCAGCATCTTCCGGCAGGTCCTCCACGATGAGGACCCGCAATATTCTGCCGCTCAGCAAAGAGCTCTCGGTGCTATTGTCCATAGGTCGCTCGTCGGTCAGGTCAGTTCAGCGCACCTTTCCATCCTAACCCGCGTGTTCAGTATATCCGTACACGCGATCAGGCCGGAGCGTCTCTGTTCCGAGTTCTCATGATTTTCTGCTCCGCGTCTACCCAGGCGGCCCTTGTTGGCTGCCATCTTGCAGAGGCTTTCGTTCGCCCGGCGGGTTCTATAAAAGGGGATGTCAAGAAAAAACACTACTCCGGGCGGTGGCCCATCGTGGGGGCCCATTCAAGCCCGTTGTTGGCTTGAGTGGGGCAGTTGAATTTGTCTTTAGAAAAAGCGTGCAGGAAGGATATGGTGGAGGCGAGGGGAGTTGAACCCCTGTCCGAAAGCGCTGAAAGCGAGGAGACTACATGCTTATTCGATTCCAGCCGTGGTCGTTAACCACAACGTTCACCAGTCACGCTAAGAATCGGCAAGAAACGCGCCTGGCTAGCCTGTTGATCTCGCTCCAACCCCCAGACGTAGGGTTATGAGCCAGCCTACTGTGCGACGTCCTACCCGCAGCCCGTAGGCGAAGCCGCGGAGAACGGCAACTTAATTAATTAAGCTGCGTAAGCCAGTTCTGTGTTGGCAACTGTGTTTTTTGCACTCGATTAAGGGTGTGTGCGCCCCTGCATGCCTCCTGGCCGCAACCGTTTCCGTCGAAGCCGTGACGCCCCCAAAAAACTGTACCCAGCCGAGACCCCAGTTTTTGAGTCCCGGTCGGGCTCCGCGTCACCGCGCCAGTTTCGGTCGGCGGTTGGCGGAAATCTTCTGCGTCTTTGGCAACTCCCGCCGATCTCAATCGGTGGAGCCGCCGGCCTGGTTCGCTGTAAGTTCAGCGCGAACCTGAAAGGTCATTGACCATTCTCAAAGAGCTGCTTCCACTCTACACCACTTTACCTGGCAAAGGTGGAAGCTACCGTAGAAGTTACAACGTACACCTTAATAGATGGCACAAACGCGCCGAAAGATTCATCCTCCGGCGCAAAGCCCTCTGCGTCCCGTCGCTTGGCCTTCTTCCAGAAATTCCAGCTCCGGCACCCGCTCGATCACGCCGCACTCCGCCGCCAGCCGAAAGTACAGCGCCAGACCTTTTCTGCACTCCGCATCCAGCGTGTAGTGGATGTTGTCGCGCAGATAACTGGTGATCTCACCCTCACTCAGCCCCATGCGTCGGCGACCATTCCCGGCCAATTGCGTCGAGGTTTTCCGGCAATAACCCGTGGTCGCGTGAGCGCCGGAATATCCCCGCCAAATCCACTCCGGCGCGCATCTCGGCCAGTGCCGCCTTGCGCACCGTCCATACCGCAAACACAAACGGCAGCCCGGTCTTCGCCCGCCACACCTCCGCCAGATCGTAGGCGTAAAGTCCGCCGGTATCCACCATCAGCGCCGGATCGCCAATCAGCAACCCCGCGTCGCAGCGCTCCAGCATCGCTCCCAACTCCGGAGCCATCGGCGTCAGTTCGCGGTGTCCGCCAAAAAACTTCGTCAGCAGCACCTGCGTCAACCCCACCGAGGTCCGCGACGAAGTATCCACGGCGACCGTGCGAATCTCCTCGATCGGCTTCTTGCTTACCAGTTGAATCGAGCGCACCTGGTTCAGCGAGGCAATGGCAATATCCGGCAGCACCACCAGCCCCGGAATCTGCGCCGTCTTGATCACCGGAATGATGCCGATATCCGCCGTTCCCACGCGCGAGCGCCTGGGCGCATGAGGAAGGCACGGTGTACTCAATGGCAAAATTCTCGCGAATCTCCGGCGAGGGCTCGTGTTCAAAGTCCCACATCAGCGGAACCGTATTCAAAAATGAAATTGCGGAAATCTTCAACGCACGCATAGTTTTGTTACCAACGTTTCATCACCAGCCAACGCCGAGCGCCTGCCTGCCAGTCTGCCGACGCATTCCGGCGGCGAAAGCCCCGCCCTCCGGTGCATCCCTACGATTGCAGATCGTACTCTCCCCGCGCAAGTCATCTTCTTGCGCGCCGCGTCCTTTTTCCGTGACTCACCCCGCGCACTCCGCTACACTCGCCTGCATCGAGCCCTTATGCCTGAAGCAACCGTCTCCGCCGTCTCCGCCCGCGACCGTCAGATGCTCGCCCTCTCCTGCACGCCGCAGCTAGGCCCCACGCGTGTGCGCCGCCTCTTCGAGCGTATTCCCCAGGTCGAAGACATCTTCCGCGCCTCGCTCACCGAACTCGAGGCCACCGGTCTTCCTGCCGCCAGTGCCCAGTCCATTGCCCTCGGACATTCGCTCCGCCTGGCCGACGAGGAGTTGAAAAAGCTCGCCAAGGCTCCCAGGCGTCTCGCTGGTCACCATGGGCTCGGATCTCTACCCCGAGCACCTCGCCGAGATCTACGATCCTCCGCTCGTTCTCTACGTCCGCGGCGACGCCCGTGTCCTGCTGGAGGTGGGAATCGCCGTCATCGGCACCCGTCATCCCACCCCGTACGGCCTCGGCATGGCCGAGCGTCTCTCGCAGGACCTGGCCAACTGCGGCCTGGTCATCATCAGCGGCATGGCCCGCGGCATCGATTCCATCGCCCACAAGGGAGCGGTCCAGGCCCGTGGCCGCACCATCGCCGTCTTCGGCACCGGCGTCGATATCATCTATCCCCGCGAAAATCGCAAGCTCTCCGAGCAGATCCTCGAACTGGGCGGCGCGCTGGTCAGCGAATTTCCGCTCGCCACCGCTCCCAATCCGCACAATTTTCCGCTGCGCAATCGCATCATCAGCGGCCTTTCGCGCGGCGTTCTGGTGGTCGAAGCCGGCGAGTTCAGCGGCACTCGCATCACCTCCCGTTGCGCCCTCGAGCAGTGCAGGGAAGTCTTCGCCGTCCCCGGCAACGTCACCAACAAACTCGCCTGGACTCCCAACACCCTCATCAAGCAGGGAGCCAAACTCGTCGCCACCTGGGAGGATGTCTTCGAGGAACTCCCCACCGAGCATCCGCCTCCAGCTCCAGCAGCGCCAATCCGAACTTCCCACCCCGCAGCGCCGCATCCTTATTTGATCCGCCGCCCTCCGCCGCCGAACTCCCCGCCGAGCAGCAGAAGGTCTTCTCCGCCATCAAGGCCGACGAGTCCATCCACATCGATGAACTGATCGAGAAATTCGACTCCCAGCTCTCCAGCTCAGAGATCTTCTCCGCCCTCTTCGAACTGGAAATGAGCAACAAAATCCGCCAGCTTCCCGGCAAAAACTATGTCCGCGTCTTTTAGGTTACTTCCATAGCGTTTTGCGTTGTAGTGACGGCTCTGCTTGTCGCTCTGAGGGTCTTTCGAGCCAGCGAAGAATCCCCGCCGTTCAAATCTCCGCTCCGCTTCAAGCATTTCGCCGCAACCTTCACCCTCGCCCCATACAAAAGTGAACCATCTCTCGTCCGTAGATAGTTTCATCCTATTACCTCAATGGCTTAGCGAGCTTCAACGCCGCCGGGAGACACCTTTCCCGCTACCCCGGTTTTGCCATGCGGCTCCCCTCGTGCTAGCTTACGTTCCAGTTTCCATAGATTCAGAAGAGGTTCCATTTGTCTAAAGGTTTGGTTATCGTCGAGTCGCCGGCTAAGGCCAAGACGATTCAGAAATATCTCGGCGCCGGTTACGACGTAGAAGCTTCGCTCGGTCATATTAAGGATCTGCCCAAGAAGGGTCTCGGCGTCGATGTTGACAATGATTTCTCCACCGAGTACGAAGTCATCCCCGGCAAGGAGAAGGTAGTCGCCCACCTCAAAAAGCTTGCCCGCTCCGCCAACGCCATCTATCTGGCGCCCGATCCTGACCGCGAAGGCGAAGCCATTGCCGCCCATCTCGCCGAAGAACTCGGCAGCGACGCCGACGGTGGCCGCAGCCATAAAAAAGAGGCGAAGCCCGTCCATCGCGTCACCTTCAACGAAATCACCAAGAAGGCCGTGCAGGAGGCCTTCGCCCATCCCCGCGAGATCGATTGGAACCTGGTCGATGCCCAGCAGACCCGCCGCATCCTCGACCGCCTCGTCGGCTTCCAGGTCTCGCCCCTGCTGTGGGACAAAGTCCGCCGTGGTCTCTCCGCCGGACGCGTCCAGACCGTAGCTCTCCGCCTCATCGTCGAGCGCGAGCGCGAGATCCAGAAGTTCGAGAAAAAGGAATACTGGACCCTCGACGCCCGTCTCCACGCCGCCAAGGCTCCCGCCTTCGATGCCCGTTTCCTCGGCGTCAACGGCGAAAAGCTGGAGGTCAATAACGAGGAGGAGTCCAAGCGGATCGTCGAAGCCCTGGATGCCGCCGCCTGGGCCGTCGCCACCGTCAAGAGGGCAGAGCGCCGCCGCAATCCGGTGCCGCCTTTCACCACCTCCAAGTTCCAGCAGGATGCCTCGCGCAAACTCGGCATGACCGTCAAGCGCGCCATGATGGTCGCCCAGCGCCTCTATGAAGGCGTCGAACTCGGCTCCGAGGGCACCGTCGGTCTCATCACCTACATGCGTACTGACTCGGTCCGCGTCTCCAACGATGCGCTCACCGAAGTCCGCACCCTCATCGAGCGCGATTTCGGCAAGCCCTTCATGCCCGAGCAGCCCAACGTCTATAAGACCAAGGCGCAGAACGCGCAGGAGGCTCACGAAGCCATCCGTCCCAGCTCCGCCCTCCGCACCCCGGACGACGTGCGCCCCTTCCTGCAGGATGATGAATTCAAGGTCTACAAGCTCATCTGGCAGCGCTTCGTCGCCAGCCAGATGATCGCCGCCGTCTTCGACCAGACCACCGTGGACATCGATGCCAGCTCCGAAGCGGCTGCCAACGGAGCCAACGGCCCGCTACAACTTCCGCGTCACCGGATCGGTCCTAAAGTTCGAAGGCTTCCTCAAGGTCTACGAAGAAGCCAAGGACGCCAAGGACGAAGAAGACGAGTCGCTCAAGCACAAGCTTCCGCCGCTGGAAGAGGGCCAGACGCTTGCGTCTTGAGGAGCTCAAGCCCGAGCAGCATTTCACCGAACCGCCGCCGCGCTTCAACGAGGCCTCGCTGGTCAAGGAACTGGAAGAGCGCGGCATCGGCCGCCCCTCCACCTACGCCGCCATCATCAGCACCATCGTCGATCGCGGCTACGTGCAGAAGACTGCCGGCCGAGGCGGAAAATTCTTCCCCACTGAGATCGGCTTCGTCGTCACCGAACTGCTCGTCGCCAATCTCAAGGACATCTTCGATTTCGAGTTCACCGCCCGCATGGAGCAAGACCTCGATCAGATCGAGGACGGAACAATCAAGTGGACCGCTGCGCTCCATGAGTTCTACGGCAAGTTCGAGGAGGATCTCGAATACGCCGGCGAGCACATGGAGAACATCAAGCGCATGGAGAAGCCCACCGGCCAGAAGTGTGAGCGTTGCGGCGCGCCTCTGGTCCTCAAGTGGGGCAAGCACGGCTCCTTCTTCGCCTGCTCCACCTTTGACAAGAAGGACCCCAACTCCTGCACCTTCACCAAGGAAAACCCCATCAATCTCACCGACCTCGGTGACGCCGAAATCTCCTCCAATAACGAGGAGGAGTTCTGCGAAAACTGCGGCAAGCCCATGGTCCTCAAGCGCGGACGCTTTGGCACCTTCATGGCCTGCACCGGATACCCCGAGTGCAAAACCACCCGCCGCCTCGACTCCGTGCAGAAGAAGCCCGATGTTCCGCTCGAAGAAAAATGCCCCGAATGCGGACGCAAGCTCCTTCTCCGCAACGGCCGCTTCGGCGAGTTCATCTCCTGCTCCGGCTATCCCGAGTGCAAATACATCAAGCAGAACCTGATCGGCGTAAAGTGTCCCCTCTGCAAAACCGGAGAGATTGTCGAGAAGAAGGCTCGTCGCGGCAATTTCTTCTACGGCTGCAATAACTATCCCAAGTGCGACTTCACCGCCCCCACCAAGCCCGTGGATGAAAAGTGTCCGGACTGTGGCAGCCCTTACCTGTTGGAGAAAGTGACCAAGGAAGGAACCTTCCTCATCTGCCCCAATAGCAAAGCGCCCGCCAAATCCAAGACCAAGGCTGCGGCAAAGTCCGCAAAGCCGGAGAAAGCCGCCAAAGCCAAGTCCGCCAAGGCCGCCGAGAAGGCCGCAGCCAAAGCCCCCGAAGTCGAACCCGGCTCCTGCGACTTCTCCAAGAAGATCGCCGAACCCCAACCCGAACCCGAGCCCGAGCCCACCGTGGCGTAGAGCTTCGACGCCTTCGACGACTTTGACGGGTGCCCCACCTTCGCCGCGCTATGCCTTTGCGCGGTTAAGGTGGGAAGCAGTCTGTCTATCCCAGTGCGTGTTGCGTCTTCTGCTCTTGCCCTTTGAAACCTTGAAACCTTGAAGCCTGTTCTACAATCCTCCCATGCCCCTCAAGCAATCCGAGGCCATCGTCCTGCGCACCTACCCGCTTCGCGAGGCCGACTTGCTCGTGACGCTCTTCACCCGTGCGGAGGGCAAGGTGAAGGGTGTCGCCAAGTCGGCCAAGCGTTCGCAAAAGCGCTTCGGCGGAGCCCTCGAACCGCTGACCTGTGTCCGCGCCTTCTGGCAGGATCGCGAAGGCAGCGAACTCGCCCGCCTCGATTCCTGCGATGTGCTCTTGTCCCCGCTCTCCGGCCCCATCGACTACCCCCGCTGCGTCGCCCTCGCCCATGTCGCCGAAATGCTCGACGAACTCCTCCCCGACCGCGAAGCCAACGACTCCATCTTCCGCCTCGCCTGGGCCGTCCTCCAGAACCTCGAAGCCGGCGCCATCTGGATGCCCATCACCTACTTCGACCTCTGGATGCTGCGCCTCATGGGCTTTCTTCCCCCGCTCGACGAGTGCATCGAATGTGGCGACCCCGCTCCTCGGCCAGCCCGCCTTCTTCCACGCCCTGCGCGACGGCCTCACCTGTCAGCGTGACCGGCGCATGGCCAGCTCGGAGATGTCTCTCGAATCCCGCGACCTCGCCGCCCGCATGTTCCGCAACCCCGTCGATCACTTCGCCGACGAGCCTCTGCCCACCTCCCGCCTCGCCGACCTCCGCAAATTCCTCATGCAGATCATCGACCGCCACCTCGACCGCAAACTCCAAACCTCCGCCCAGCTCGAACGCCTCGATTGACATCCCGCCCCATGGCTCTTGATCACCGCTGTTGTTTCGAAGCGGGCTGGCGGGTCGGCCCATTCAAGCCTTCTTTTGGGCTTGAGTGGGGTAGTTGTTCTTGCTCTTGCTTTTGCCTCCGTTTTTTTACGTGTCACCCTGAACGAAGTGAAGGGCCCCTACTCCGCGCAACTCTCGCCGCGCGGCTCGCCAATGTCTTTCACCCTCGTCAATCGACTTTTGAACTCTAAGCAGCGCCTTCCTCTTTCCGCCTCGTCGCCTCAAGCGTTTACAATTACTTTCCAGATCGGATTTCATTCATGACTGCGAAGCCTCTTACGTTTCAGGAACTCATCCTCAAGCTGCAGGATTTCTGGGCCAGCCAGGGCTGCGTATTGCAGCAGCCGCTCGACGTCGAAGTCGGTGCTGGCACCATGTCGCCGGAAACTTTTCTCCGCGTCCTCGGCCCCAAGCCTTACCGGGTTGCCTATGTGCAACCCTCCCGCCGTCCCGCCGACGGACGTTATGGCGAAAATCCCAACCGTCTCTACAAGCACACCCAGTACCAGGTCATCCTCAAGCCGCCGCCGGAGAACGTGCAGGAGCTCTACCTCGAGTCGCTCAAAGCCATCGGCATCGACCTCGCGCGCCACGACATCAAGTTTGAAGAGGACAACTGGGAGGCGCCTACGCTCGCCGCCTGGGGCGTTGGCTGGCAGGTCATGCTGGACGGTCTGGAGATCACGCAGTTCACCTATTTCCAGCAGTGCGGCGGAATCGATCTCGACCCCATGTGCGCCGAGTTGACCTACGGCCTCGAGCGCATCGCCGCCTTCCTGCAGGACGTCGATTCGATCTACGACATCGTCTGGGTTCACGGCCCCCAGGGCGACGTTACCTATGGCGACGTTCGCCTTCCGGACGAGGAGCAGTTTTCGGTCTACAACTTCGAAAAGGCTGACGTGGATAGCCTCTGGCAGCACCTCAGCGCCTACGAAGCGGAGTGCCAGGCGCTGGTCAGCGAATACGCTGCCGCAACCACGGAGCCAAAGAAGAAGAAGGACGCACGTCCGCTCGACGAGCGAAGCGGCCGTAGCCCAGGTTCACCCCTGAGGAGCGCCGCCGTTTTCCGCTGCTTCCGGCCTATGATCTTTGCCTGAAGTGTTCGCACCTGTTCAATCTGCTCGATGCTCGCGGTGCCATCAGCGTTACCGAGCGGGTCGGCGTCATTCAGCGCGTGCGCAACCTTGCCGTGGGTGTAGCCCGCGCCTGGGTCGATCAGCAGTCCGCGCGGGAGCTGACTGCCTCCGCCGCGAAGGTGTAACCGAGCGCCTGCGGCCGGATGCGGTCGAGTGTTCACCGCGTACCCGGCTGCGGAAGCTGCGGCTAAGTGGAAGCTGATATGCTGCATGCGATTTTGTGATCTCGGCCCACACCGGCAGCAAACAATTGGCCTCAAAATAGAAGAAAGCATTCGACCTCATGTCAGATTTCCTGTTAGAGATCGGTACCGAAGAAATTCCCGCGCGCATGATCGGCTCCGCCACGGAAGAGTTGCAGCGCCGCATCGGTGAACTTGTCACCCGCGAACGCCTTGCCTCCACGGCTACGGTGGAAGCCTTCGCCTCGCCGCGCCGCATCGCGGTAGTCGCCCATGGCCTAGCCGCATCCCAGCCCGACGTAGCCGAGCAGCTTCTCGGTCCCGCCGCTGCCCACGCCTACAAGGATGGCGAGCCGACGCAGGCCGCCTTCGCCTTCGCCAAGAAAGTGGGAGTCGCGCTTCGACCAGCTCACCACCGCCACCACTCCCAAGGGCGAGTACCTCGCGGCCAACGTGGTCAAGAAGGGCAAGCCTGCGCTCGACCTTCTCACCGAACTCGTCCCCAAGGAAATCGCCGCTCTCTACTGGGCCAAGAATATGTACTGGCGTCCCGGCAAGCCCGAGCGCTTCGTGCGCCCCGTGCGTTGGCTGGTCGCGCTGCTCGATGGCGAGATCGTCCCCATCGAGTTCGGCGGCATCACCGCTGGCCGCACCTCGCGCGGACATCGCATCCTTTCCTCTGCCCCGGTCGAACTCGCCTCGCCCGCCGATTACGCCGAGAAGCTTCGTGCCGCCAGCGTTCTGCCCAGCTACCCCGAGCGCGAGCACAAAATCCGCAAAGCTCTCGATGCCGCCACCCGCCGAGCGTCTCCCGGCCTGCGCTGGCGCGAAGACAAGGGTCTGCTCGACACCGTCGTCAATCTCACCGAAGCCCCTTCGGTCATCCTCGGAAACTTTGACAGCGAGTTTCTCACCCTCCCCGAAGAGGTTCTGGTCACCGTCATGCGCGATCACCAGAAGTACTTCGCGGTGGAAGATGCGAACGGAAAACTAGCGCCCGCACTTCCTCGCCGTGCTCAACACCGTCACCGACGCCGAGGGCGAAGCCATCGTGCGCCACGGCAATGAGCGCGTGCTGCGTGCCCGTTTCAACGACGCGCGCTTCTTCTGGAACACCGATCAAAAGCTCACGCTCAAGGATCGCGTGGCCATGCTCAAGTCGGTCACCTTCCAGAAGGAACTCGGCAGCTACTATGACAAGGCCACCCGCACGCAGCACCTCGGGAGCCAGTTCAGCTCCGCCGTCAGTGAGTTTTATCCCGCGCTGCGCCAGGGCGTGGTGTACAAGGCCGCGCTCATGGCCAAGTGCGATCTCACCACCGAATTGGTAAAGGAGTTCACCGAACTCCAGGGCGTCATCGGCGGCCTCTACCTGATTCACCAGGCCGAGCGCATGGAACTTCCCGAGGGCTCCGCCCTGGCCATCGGCCAGGCCATCTACGATCAGTACAAGCCTGCCTCGATGGAGGATGAAGTCCCGCGCTCGCTCGAAGGCGCCGTCCTTTCCATCGCCGACAAAGCCGATACCATCGCCGGAATGTTTGCCCTGGGCATGATTCCTTCCGGCTCCAAGGACCCATTTGCGCTGCGCCGCGCCGCCAACGGAATCGTCCGTACCCTGGTCGAGCACAACATTCCCATCAGCATCCGGCAGCTGATGGCCGATGCCTTGCGCCAGTACCAGGGCAGTGAAGCCGAGTCCCGCTTCACGGCCGTCAGCCCAGTACGAGCAAAATGTCGCCGCCTTCTTCCGCGAGCGTCTTGAGTTCTATCTGCGCGATGCCCGGGGTTTTGCCTACGATGTCACCAACGCCGTGCTGGCCTCCGGTTCTGACAATGTGGTCGATGCTCTCGCCCGTGCCCAGGCCGTTGCCAAGGTGCGCGGCAGCGAGGATTTCGATGCCATCGCGGCCTCGGTCAAGCGCATCAAGAACATCCTCCGCCAAGCCACCGAAGCCGGTAAGTGGACGCCTGCCGCAGGAGCACAATTTCGCGCCGCATTTAGCGGACAGCGATGCCGAGCGTATTCTGGCCGCGCGCACCGCTGAACTTGCTGCCGGCACCGCTGCTTTTCTGTCAGCTCAAGCAATATGACGAAGCTCTCGCCGCGCTGGCCACGATTCGCCGCCCGCTCGACGATTTCTTTGACAAGGTAATGGTGATGGTGGACGATGAAGCGCTCCGAAGCTCTCGCCTCAGTCTGCTCCAGACGGTAGCTTCCACCTTCCAGTCCATCGCCGACTTCAGCGAAGTGGTCACGGAAAGAAAGACTTCCTGAGGACAGAAATTCGTTGTAGAGTTCTTTTTGTTCTTTTTGTGGAATGACAAGCAGCCGTGTTTTAGGCTGCGGGCCCAAATGAGTATGTAAACTCTTTAACACCCAGAGAGTGAGGCTATGGCTACTCCGACAGTCAGTGCAGTCAAATACGTTTATTCCTTCGGCGGCGGCAAGGCCGAGGGCAACGGCAAGATGAAGGACGTCCTTGGTGGCAAGGGCGCCGGTCTTGCTGAGATGACCAACGCTGGTCTCCCGGTTCCTCCGGGATTCACGATTCAGACCGAAGCCTGTCGCGAGTACATGCGCGGCAAGGTCAGCGAAGACGTGGACAACGAGATGAATGCTGCCCTCGAGCAGCTCGAAGCCCTGCAGGGCCAGCAGCTCGGTGCCGGTGCCAACCCCTTGCTCGTCTCCGTGCGCTCGGGCGCAAAGTTTTCCATGCCCGGCATGATGGACACGATTCTGAACCTCGGCCTCAACGATGAGAGCGTCAAGGCTCTGGCCGAGCGCACCCAGAACCCGCGCTTCGCCTATGACTCCTACCGCCGCCTCATCCAGATGTTCGGCAACGTCGTCCTCGATATCGAGAAGGCGCACTTCGAAGAGGTCTTCGACAACAAGAAGAAGCAGAAGAAGGCCAAGCTGGATACCGACCTCAACGCCGCCGCCTTGCAGGAAGTCATCGCCGAGTACAAGAAGGTCGTCAAGAAGTATGCCAAGATCGACTTTCCCGCAAAACGCTCACGATCAGCTGGTGATGGCCCGCGACGCGGTTTTCCGCTCCTGGCAGAACGATCGCGCCAAGCACTATCGCCGCATGAACAACATCGACGACATGCTCGGCACCGCCGTCAACGTCCAGGCCATGGTCTTCGGCAACATGGGCGACACCTCCGGCACCGGCGTCGGATTCACCCGCAATCCCGCCACCGGCTCCAAGGAGTTCTACGGCGAGTTCCTGCTCAACGCCCAGGGCGAGGATGTCGTCTCCGGCGTGCGCACTCCCAAGCACATCACCGAACTCGAAAAGATCATGCCCGAGGTGTACAAGGAACTTCGCGACATCACCTCCCGCATGGAAAAGCACTACCGTGACATGCAGGACTTCGAGTTCACCATTCAGGATGGCAAGCTCTACATGCTGCAGACCCGCAACGGCAAGCGCACCGGTCTGGCAGCGGTAAAGGCTGCCATCGACATGGTCGAGGAAGGCCTCATCACCAAGGAAGAGGCGATCTTCCGCGTCGAGCCCAACCAGCTCTACGACTTCCTCGTCCCGCGTCTCGACGAGAAGGGAAGCAAGGTCGAGGTTCTCACCAAGGGCCTGCCCGCTTCGCCCGGCGCCGCCGTCGGCCAGATCGTCTTTTCCGCCGATGACGCCGTCGCCCACTATCCAGAAGGGCAAGATCAAGTCCATCATCCTCGTCCGTGGCGAAACCACGCCGGAAGATATTCACGGCATGGAAGTCGCATCCGGCATTCTCACCTCGCGTGGCGGCATGACCTCGCACGCCGCCGTCGTCACGCGCGGCATGGGCAAGTGCTGCGTGGCCGGCGCCGGCGACATCGTCGTCGATGAAAAGAAGAAGGAGATGCGCGTCAAGGGGCAGACCTTCAAGGAAGGCGATTGGCTCTCGCTCGACGGCACCACCGGACGCGTGATCAAGGGCAAGCTCAACACCCTCGAGGCCTCGCCCGATGATCCGGACCTGGTCAAGTTCATGGCCTGGGCCGACCCGCATCGCCGCCTCAAGGTCCGCGCCAATGCGGACATTCCGCGCGACGCCAAGACCGCCATCGCCTTCGGAGCCGAAGGCATCGGCCTCTGCCGCACCGAGCACATGTTCTTCGCCGAGGATCGTCTCCCCTTCATGCGCGCCATGATCATGGCCGGCACCGAGAAGGACCGCCGCGCCGCGCTCAAGAAGTTGCTTCCCATGCAGCGCGCCGACTTCGCCGGACTCTTCAAGGCGATGAAGGGTTTCCCGGTTACCATCCGCACCCTCGATCCGCCGCTGCACGAGTTCCTGCCCAAGCGCGAAGACCTCCTCGTCGAGATCAAGGAGCTTGAACTCACCAAGCCCCGCTCGCCCAAGCTCAAGGAACTCCGCGTCATCCTCGCCCGCGTCGAAGAGCTGCATGAGACCAACCCCATGCTCGGCCACCGTGGCTGCCGTCTCGGCATCACCTACCCGGAGATCACCGAGATGCAGGCGCGCGCCATCATCGAGGCCGCTCTCCAGGTCAAGAAGCAGAACATCAACGTGGTCCCCGAGATCATGATTCCTCTCACCACCGGCATCAAGGAGATGAAGAATCAGGCCGACATCGTCCGTCGCGTCGCCGAAGAGGTTTTCGCCGAGAAGAAGGACACGCGTCGAGTACCTCGTAGGAACCATGATCGAACTGCCCCGCGCCGCTCTGGTCGCCGATCAGATTGCCGAGGAGGCCGAGTTCTTCAGCTTCGGCACCAACGACCTGACCCAGACCACCTTCGGCTTCTCGCGCGATGACATCAACAAGTTCCTGCCCGAGTACCTGAAGCTGGGAATCTTCAAGCAGGACCCCTTCGCCTCGCTCGATCAGGAAGGCGTTGGTCAGCTTGTCGAGATGGCAACCGAGCGCGGCCGCAAGACTCGCCCCAACCTCAAGGTCGGCATCTGCGGCGAACACGGCGGCGAACCCGAGTCGGTCAAGTTCTGCCATCGCGTCGGCCTCAACTACGTCTCCTGCTCTCCCTTCCGTGTCCTGACTGCGCGCCTTGCCGCCGCCCAGGCTGCCTTGGAAGAGAGCGGAAACGCCGGCGGCGCCACCAAGTAAACATCGGCAAATGTCGATCTAACACCAAAGGGGGATGCACACGCATCCCCTTTGGTCGTCCATCCAATTTGATCCAGTCACCCGACGAAATCCCGCCCCCGCCAACCGCCGTTACCGATCTACAACTGTTTAGCTTAAAGATAATTGATGATGTCAATCAATTATTCCCGCCTTTTCATACTATTAGCCAAACAGTAACTTCGCCTTCTGGGATAGTTCACCGTCTAGCTAATCTTCTGCCTCTGTACCGGTTGCGATACAAAACCTAAACCGCTGCGAGAATACGCGTCATGTCGTGCGATTGTTCCTGCCGTTGAAACTTTGAAAACTCTCTCTGCTACCATATCCACATCGCTCTTATCTGGAATCGCCTAGTGTCCTCGAACCCGCTCGCTACCCGCTCGCTCACTGAGCGCTTCTATCATCCCGAACTCGACGTCCTCCGCTTCTTTGCGTTTTTCCTGATCTTCCTCCACCACTCCGTGCCGCACGACCCGGCCTTCTACACCAAGATGGGCGTTGCCCCCATGCTCGCGTCGGCCATCGCCGCCCTCGGAGCCACCGGAGCAATGGGCGTCCAACTTTTCTTTCTGCTCAGCTCCTATCTGGTCACCGAACTTCTCATCCGCGAGCGCGCCACCCGTGGCCAAATCGATCTCAAGGCGTTCTTCATCCGCCGCATCCTGCGCATCTGGCCGCTTTATTTCGCCTTCCTTGCCTTCGCCTGGGCCATGCAGTGGTACCTTCCAGGCCAGCACATCGGATGGCGCGCTGGCCTGGCATTTACGCTTCTTCGTCGGAAACTGGTGGGTGGTCTTCGTCGGCTTTCCCTCATCGATCATCTTTCCCCTCTGGTTTATCTCCCTCCAGGAGCAGTTCTATCTCTTCTGGCCCGCCGCCATGCGCAAACTCTCCGAGCGCGGACTGCTCATCGCCGCTGCTGCCATGCTCGCCGTAGCCAGTCTCACCCGCTGGTATCTCGCAGCCCACCACACCTGGGAAACAAAAATCTGGTGTAACACCTTTGTCCAACTCGATGGCATCGCTCTCGGCATCATCCTCGCCGTCCTGCTCGCCGGACGCGCTCCGCGACTTGCCCCACTGCTGCGCGCCGCTCTCTTCATCGGAGGCTTTACCTGCCTCGTCCTCGCGGCATACTACTTCCGAATCAAATTCGATCCGCTTACCATGCCCCGTGTTCTCCTTGGCTATCCCGTTGCCGTCCTCGGAGCCGCGGCCCTGTTCCTCGCGACGCTCCGCACCGAAGCCACACTTCGCCATAATCCCTTCGTCTACCTTGGACGAATCTCCTATGGTCTGTATGTATTTCACATTCTCGGCCTCGATGA
Source organism: uncultured Acidobacteriota bacterium (assembly GCA_963779365.1). Classification (GTDB taxonomy): domain Bacteria; phylum Acidobacteriota; class Terriglobia; order Terriglobales; family Acidobacteriaceae; genus TOLSYN. The sequence goes on from CAVZYB010000047.1 coordinate 58,941, forward strand.
TCAGCGACTACACGGTCCACCATCAGGAGTCGAGCCTGGGGCGCTACTTCTTCCGCAATGCCGTAGCCTTCGCCGTCACCGTGGCACTTGCGGCCATCAGCTACCGCTGGTTTGAGACGCCCTTCCTCACCTTGAAGCAGCGCTTCACCCGCGTTCTCTCCCGTCCCGGCGCCTAGGAGCAGGGCTACTCGGTCTCGGTGACCGGGAAGGCGTTCGCTGGCGAACTGGGAACAGTTCGCGAAAGTGGCTATTGCATCCGGCACGACGTTGAAAACATTCATCCCATAGAGGCAAAGCGAAAGATGATCTTGGGATGAATGACCATGTATGTATTTGAGAGTAAGTTCCTGCCCCGCATTCGAAAACGCAGAGCCGAATTGATCGTGGTGCTTGCGGTCATGATGTGCGGCAGTTCGTTCGCACAGCAATCAACTGTGCTGACGAACGTGACGGTCATCGATGGCACCGGGAGAGCCCGCCCAGCGCAACCGAACCGTCGTGATTAGCGGGGACCGGATTCAGTCGATTGCCGCCGGTCATGAGCAGACGCCATCGTCCGCGAAGGTCATCGATCTGCACAACCAAACGATCATGCCGTTGATCATCAACACGCACGGGCACCTTGGGTTGACGAAAGGTACCACGCAATCAGCGGCGAACCAGACGGAGGACAATTTCCGTCACCAGTTGTTGAGATATCAGGAATACGGAGTCGGCGCGGTACTCTCGATGGGGACGGACGGAAAGCGCTTCGCCGAGATCCGCGAGGAGTCCCGCCGCGGCGCGCTGCCGGGAGCTGACGTGTACACGGCGGGCATTGGATTTGGCGCGAAGGATGGCGTGCCTCCGGCCACCATGGGCTTTACAGATGTGTTTCGTCCCGAGACGCCCGGCCGAAGCCCGCAGTGAGGTTGCGCAACAGGCCACAGAGAAGCCGGATTTCATCAAGGTGTGGGTGGATGATTTCTGGGGACAATATCCGAAGTTGCCACCTGAAATCTATGGCGCGATCATCGACGAAGCCCACAAACACGGCCTTCGAGTTGCCGCGCATGTGTACCATCTGCAGGACGCTCGCGTGTTGGTGGGGGACGGGGTAGACGTTCTGGCGCACAGCATTCGAGACGCAGACGTTGACGACGCTTTGATCGCAGAGATGAAAAAGCGCCATGTCGCTTACATCCCAACGCTTTCGCTGGACGATTTCGCCTTTGCGTATGGAGATTCGCCGAACTGGGTCAACGAACCTTTCTTCACGTCAGCATTAGATCCCGGTGTGCTGGAGATGATCACCAGCCCAGAGTACAAAGCGAAGGTACAAGCAAACAAGGTGACCACCCAGGAGAAAGCTGCATTGCCGGAAGCGATGCGAAATTTGAAGAAGATCTACGATGCCGGCATCCTTGTCTCATTGGGTACGGATTCGGGAGCAACTACGGTCCGGACGCAGGGATTCGCCGAACATATGGAACTGGCACTGATGGTTCAGGCAGGTCTGACACCGCTGGAGGCGATTACAGTCGCTACCTCGAACGCGGCCAAGTTGCTCCAAATCGCAGATCAGTACGGAACGCTTGAAGTCGGCAAAAAGGCAAATTTTATCGTTCTGGAAAAGGATCCGTCGTCAAGACATTCACAACACGCAAACCATTCGCACCGTGTGGAAGGATGGTAAAAGAGTTAGTGACGGTCCACTTGCCGCAGGGAGATCGCGATTCGCTGATCGAGCTAAGCAGGTCCCATCAAGTCAGCATCCGGACAACCCACGGGTTCATCGTGGCTGGGATAAATTATTGAAAAACTTGATAGCTTTCCGGACCACTCCGAGGCAGAGTTGCGCGTCTAAGTTTCTGGTTGCGTCCGGGGTAGAGTTTGCTCTGCGACGACGATGCTGGGGGTGAAGAGTTTCATGGCGGATCAAATTCCGAAGCCGGGGCGTCTGTTAGATACGTCAATAGCCAACTTCCTGGTGGCTATTTGTCTGCCGATGTTCGTGGCTTTGGGCATCGCCAAAGGAATTGTGTACGGGGCAGGTTCGTCCTGGTTAAGCGTTCGCTTTGCCCTAAAGGTCTCCTTGGTAGCTTTTCAGGATTTCTTGTTCGTCCTTGGCTGGGCAGTCGCGGGCGTGATACTGCTGGGCTGGACTCGCCCGCGGACGACGCTGCGAAGAGCACTGCAATGGGCCTACCTGTTGTCGTCGGTTATTTGCATTGTCTACGGAATCGTCAATATCTGGATTTATTCGGCACTTCGTATGCCACTGACTTATCCGCTGCTGATGATGGCCGGTGACATTGCGGACGTGCGATCCTCAATCGCCAGCTATGTAACTTTCAGTTCAGTGATCGCAATCATTGTGGCTCCGTTGGTCTATCTGATATTTGTCTATTCGTTTCTCCGGACTCAGGAACTTCGCCGCTGGAAGACCTACGCGATTCTTGCCGTGGTGGTTGCGATTTACTGTCCTGCGGGAGTGTATGGCTACGCGCGTTGGTTTTCTGGCGGCCCTGAAGAGGGGCTGGCACGAAGTCCGCATTGGGCAATCTTGCGCTCCTATGCTGATCACTGGCGCGGTACCTCGTCGGATGCGCCGCGCGATCAGGGCCCCGCCTCCTATCGCGACGACTTTCAGGTTGCCGGTGATCGGACTGTGTCCGACCACGCCAAAGGCTCATCGCCAATCAAGAACGTAATCGTGGTGGTTCTGGAATCCACTGGAACCCAATTCCTCAGCGTTTATGGCAGCAACTACCGGACGACGCCCAATCTCGAAGCCGAGGCACAGAACTCGGAGATTTACCGCAATATTTACAGCAATGACGGCTACACCCTGTACTCGATGATGCCACTGGTGCTCTCCTGTTATCCCGGAAGCGGATGGACGATCTACGTCAAGAAATATCCTCACATCGCGGGCACAAGCGCGGCCGAGGTGCTTCACAAGCGGGGATATCACACGGCATTCATGACCTCGCAGTCATTGACCTACGGCGACATCCGTCACTTCCTCGACAATCGCGGCTTTGACATCGTCCGTGGGGCTGAGGAGTTCCAGAAGCTCGGGGTGGGCACCATGGTGTCGTCCTGGGGTATGGATGATCCGCCGATGTTCGATCAAGTGCTGCAATGGATCGACGAAGCCCAGGGCAAACCTTTTTACCTGATGACCTGGACCCAGCAGACCCACCATCCTTATCCGCTTGCCCCCAATCAGCCGTTGCTCCAACTGGGTGGCGATCCAAAGACAAAAAACGGACAGGCACTCAATCAGTATCTTAATAATTTGCGCGTGGCAGACGCACAACTAGGCCGGCTCTTCGCCCATTTGCGGCAGCAGCATCTCGACAAGAATACCCTGGTGGTAATCACCGGCGATCATGGGGAGTCTTTTGGCTTTCCTCACCCCTGGTATTTTCATGGCACCGAGCTGTATCAGGAGGGAGTCAACGTGCCGTTTATCCTCTGGAGCCCCACGCTGTTCAAGTCCGGCGGCCGCAGCGATACTGTTGGCGCACACATCGATTTGAACCCGACCGTGATGGACCTGCTGGGCATCGCGTCGCCTGCTTCCTGGCAGGGCAGAAGTCTCATGGATCCAAACCGGCCCCAGCGCTCCTACTTCAGTTGCAACACTGGAAATTTACTGGAGGGAATGCGGCAGGGCAATGATAAGTTCATTTACAACCTGACCGAAGCACGCGAAGAGCTGTATGACCTGGCGAGCGATCCCACCGAGCAACACAACCAGGCTAAGGAAAAGCCCGAGCTCTGCAAGGTATATCGCGAGAGACTAGCCGCCTGGGCAAATTTTCAAAGAAATCATCTCGACGCAATCGCTGCGAAACAATGAGTATTTTCAAAGTGTCGTTCTGAGCAACGCGAAGCCCCAAAAATCCCCGCGCGGCCTCAAGCGTTACCCGCATTCAATTGCGGCGCATTAAAGCAATTACGTCGATATACCCGTGATTTGCCTGCGAGGCATTTCTTCGCCAATAACTCGCGGCAAGCGCAACGGACAGTTCGTCTCCATCCCCATACCGGATTTCCGGCAATCGGCCGGGTAAACCGTCCGCACTCATGTAGTGAAGCTATTTGACCGATGAACAAGGGATAAGCGGTACGTGTTCCAGTGTTATTCGGAGAACGTGTCCCATGAAACCGGTACAAACCTTTAGTGTGATTCCCCGACTTCCACAAAGCATCGAGCCTCTGCGAGAAATCGCTCATAACCTACGCTGGTGCTGGTGCCATGACAGCATTGAACTCTTTCGCCGGCTGGATCACAAACTCTGGGAGCAGTGCGGCCACAATCCTGTTCGACTGCTCGGCACGATCGAACAGGAGCGCCTGGAAGCCGCCGCCAACGACGATGCATTTCTCGCTCACTTGCGTCGCATCCAGGATGGTCTTCTGGACTCGTACCTCAGCGCAGGTTCGACCTGGTTTCAGAGAGTTATGGCAATCAGCCCGACAAGCCACTGATCGCCTACTTCTCTGCCGAGTTTGGGTTGACCGAGTGTCTGGCAATCTTTTCGGGCGGCCTTGGAATTCTTGCGGGAGATCATCTCAAGTCCGCAAGCGATCTGGGCGTGCCCCTCGTCGGCGTAGGGTTGCTTTATCAGCAAGGGTACTTCCGGCAGTACCTCAATCAAAGTGGATGGCAGCAAGAGGTATATGACGATAATGACTTCCACAGCCTGCCGATAAGCCTTGCCAAAGATGAACAGGGAAAGCCGGTTGTCATATCGCTGGAACTCGACGGTCGAACCGTACATGCGCGAGTGTGGCGCGCACTTGTTGGCAGGGTTACACTTTTGCTCCTCGACACGAACATTGACCTCAATGCCCGCTCTGAAGACCGCGATATAACCGACCAACTCTACGGGGGCGGACGCGAGATGCGCATCAAGCAGGAAAGTCTGCTTGGCATTGGCGGCTACCGAGCGCTTCAAGCCGTGGGATTACAGCCATCGGTCTATCACATGAACGAGGGTCATTCGGCCTTTCTCGCCTTGGAGCATGTGCGTCAGTTGATGACTCGCGATCATCTCAGTTTTAATGAAGCCCGCGAACTTGCCTCCGCAGGGTTAGTCTTTACCACTCACACGCCGGTAGAAGCCGGACACGACTATTTTTCGCGCGAACTTATGCATCGCTACTTCGGCCGGATGGCCTCGAATCTCGGTCTCGCGGAGCATGACTTCTTTGAACTCGGACGTCCTGGCGGCGGCAGTGAGTTCTGCATGACCGTGCTGGCACTGCGCATGGCCTCGCGATCCAACGGCGTCAGCCAACTCCACGGTGAGGTCAGCCGCCGGATGTGGAAATCCCTCTGGCCCGGTGTTCCAGTCCGGGAGATCCCCATTGGACACATCACGAACGGGGTGCACTTTCGCAGTTGGATCTCGTTCGAGATGAACCAACTCTATGACCGGTATCTCGGTCCAAATTGGCGGGAGGAACCGGCCAACCACGATGTCTGGAGCCGTGCCGATTCGATCCCGGCGGAAGAACTCTGGAGAACTCATGAGAGGCGTCGAGAGCGCTTGGTTTCCTGGGCGCGCCAGCACGTAAAAGCACAACGCATTCGCCGGGGAGCGCCTCAGGCTGAAATCGAAGCTGCTAATGAGGTGCTTGACCCTGACGCTCTTACTATCGGATTCGCACGGCGTTTCGCTACTTACAAACGTGCCACCCTGATTCTCCGCGATCTTCCTCGACTGCGCCGTATCCTCTCCGATAGCGCGCGTCCGGTCCAGTTGGTATTTGGCGGAAAAGCGCATCCTGCAGATGATGCGGGCAAAGAGCTTATTCGACAGATAAAAGAACTCAGCTATGACCCGGAACTACGCCGCCGCGTCGTATTTCTTGAGGATTACGATATGGCCGCTGCGCGCTACCTTGTACAGGGAGTGGATGTGTGGCTCAACACCCCGCTCCGTCCTATGGAAGCTAGCGGTACGAGCGGAATGAAGGCCGCCGCCAATGGCGTGCTCAATTTGAGTATTCCTGACGGTTGGTGGGACGAGGTTTGGCATCACCCTGGCAACTCGCGGAAGATTGGCTGGTCCATCGGTAACGGAGAAGCTTACCAGGATCTCGAGTATCAGGATCACGTGGAAGCCGTCGCTCTCTACGACCTTCTGGAACATGACGTCATCCCAACTTTCTACGAGCGGAGCGCAGACCGAATTCCGCGTCGCTGGGTAGAGCGCATGAAAGCTTGCATCGACTCTCTTTGCCCGTTCGTCAATACTCATCGCATGGTGAGTGACTACACGCGCCTCTACTACTCAGAAGCACACGCCCGCTTCCGTTCTTTGGAGGCGAACAACGCTGAACGAGCACGCAAGCTGGCGGCGGCGCTCGAGCGCATCCGTGGCCAGTGGCATAACATTTGGGTTGGCGACATTGTGGGAACCCCGAAAGCCGAGGTTGCCGTGGCCTCTGCCATGCAGATTCGAGCACAGATTCACCTCGGCGAGCTAACGCCCGAAGATGTCGCGGTCGAACTCCACATCGGGCGGGTCGACCCACAGGGAGAGATCACAGATGCTGTTGCTGTCCCCATGTCCTGCGGCGGTCGTGTTGGGGAAGGTCTCTATCGACTATGAGAGCAATACTTCACTGGCTCAAAGCGGACTTCACGGTTTCACCGTGCGTGTGCGCCCAACCCATCCCGATCTGACAGTTCCGTTTGTCCCCGGACTTATCCGCTGGGCAGGCTCGGAGTGTGGCAAGCAGATCGCGGTTGGAGAATCCTAACCTTTCTGGCACACCGGCGGCGTTACTGCATCGCCGCCGGTGTGCAGGTCGATCCCACGACTGGTGGAACAGGGAGGCTGGAAGCCGCCGGCGGAGTTAACCAAGGAATGTTGGTGAAGTCGAAGAAATCCAGCAGGTTTGGTTGTGCGGCATCGCGATTGGTAAGGTGCGCCGACGGCTCCGATAAAACGGCTTTCGACGAACTTGATTATCGCGGTGTGATCCATCGGTATATGCGAGACATAATGCTTGCGGGTGAATGGCGAAATCACCATGTTGGGCAGACGGAAGCCCAACTGCGCGGCAAATCCCTGCACGGCAGGCGCATCCGTCGGAGGTGGCACCTGGATCGCGAAGATCGAGGTCGCAGTGCAAGGTCGGCGTGGGATTTCCGCTGGTATCATCCGGGCCATTGTCCAGGCATGGCCAGTAGCGGGGGCTGACATCCGGATTGACGGCAATGGTGCTGATGTCCGGAATACCTGTCGAGCGGCAGATAACCCATATTGGCGAGGTTGGTTTTGTCGTTCGACTGTCCCGGGACCGGAGGCACGTGGTCGTAAGGGCCGCCGCCTTCGTCATAGGTCAGGAAGAAGACCGAATCCATCCACGACGGGCTGTTCATCAACTTGCTGAGAATGTTTGCAACCTCCGCCTGTCCCGTCGAAGATCGACTGGCCAGAGCCAGGATGCTCATCGTTGACGCCGTAGCCAGGTTCGATATAGGAGAAGCTGGGCAGCGTCCCATTGGCCACGTCGGTGAAGAACTGGCTCAGTGGCGCGATGTGTGTGGGATCGATGCAGAAGGAATTGACTGGGTCGCCGACGGCCTGTTGTGAGCCGATCGTGGGAGGCCAAGCAGGGTGGCGTGGCAGTAGAGGTACTTGCCGGAGTAGCCGAAGTCTGAAAAGGTAGTTACCGGAAACAGGCTCGGATTGCTCTGATTGCCGCAATCTCCATCTGCCTCGTCGCAACCGCCCGCGTCAGCGTGTAGTAGATCTTCCAGGAAACAGCGGGGCTGGCTTGGTCGAGTTCCTGGAAGATGGTTGGAATGGTGAGCGTGGTGGGCAGCTTGTCATCTATGAACGGATCCTTTACCAGCCCTTGCGTGGTTCCTCCGGTCAAGGTTGCGATTCGGTTCGGCGTACTCTTGCTGGAAACCGGTGAGAACCAGCGGTCGGAGAGCGCAAACTGCGATGCCATGTAGTAGTAGTAATTCAACTCCGGCGTGCCTGTGACACTGGTGTCCTGGTAGTACGCCATGGCGCGCTGCCCTGTGAAATCGGTAAAAGTACCTTCGCCGGAGTGTTGCCAGCGCCAGCCGTCCTTGGCATAAGCTTCGGCAGTATGGACGAAGCCATCCATCAACATGGTCCGCGATGGGAGCGAAGTCATATCGGTTCACGTCGCCGTAGCTTTCCAGCCAGGCAGAGGACATATCGTCCAGGCAACTGCTGATGGTATGGAACAGCGGGAAGGATGCTCCTTCATCGTCAACGTTTGCCGTGGTCGTCAGTTTGTCATCAATGCCATCGACGTTGTAGGTGTTGCCGTCGTCACCAACGTTCAAGCTATTGGCTTTGCGATACGGGTTCAACATTCCGAAGTAAGTATCAAATGTGCGATTCTCCTGCATCATGAAGATGACATGGCTTACCGAATTGACCGTACCTGGCGGGACAACGGTAATGGCCGTTTGAGCTGTTGCCGTGCCGCCGGTTCCGGTGGCGGTTGCCGTGTAGGTTATCGTCGCGGTGGGAGTCACTTTCTGCGTGCCTCCGGCCGCGGCCAGCGTGTACGTAGTGCTGTCGATATTGTCGGAGATTATTACCTGGGTCGCATTGGTGGCGGTACGGTGAGCGTTGAGGAACTCCCTGAGCGATTGTGACCGGATTGGCAGTGATCGTGACCGTAGGGGCGGGGCCTGTCGGCGGAGTCACGGTAATGGTGACTTGGGCTGCTCCCGTCCCGTTTGGTCCGCTAGCGGTCGCCGTGTAGGTTGTGGTTGCGGTGGGAGTCACAGTTTGCGTGCCTCCGGTGGCGGCCATCGTGTACGTGGTGCTGTCGTGATTATTGGAGATGACTACCTGAGTCGCATTGCTGGCGGCGACCGTAAGGGTCGAGGAAGTCCCCTGAGTGATTGTGGCTGGATTGGCCGTGATCGTGACCGAAGGGCTATTGCCACGCCGCCGCAGGCGCAGCGGTACCGGTGCCGCACGAGGTAAGGGCCAATAGGGAGATGAGCCCAATACAGATGAACGAAGCGGAGCACGAAAAGCTCAGGGGTAGTTTTGGAATCATGACAACAGAGTTCCTCCCATGCTTCCCCGGAATCACCAGAACAATTCCACTCAGAATTCCCGGGAGTCAGGTCGAAGTTGCACGCTCGACGTAGGATGCTGGTCCGGATCGTTTGTGATGCGTATGGAGGTCACACATCCCCACGATTGTTAGTTTTTGGAAACGTAGATACTGGAGATCAGAGCTGCTTGTCGGCTGGCCGAATTGAACTCAGGTTCTTTCGCCCGTGAATCCGCGCGCCTGTATGCCGCATCTACTCACAAGTTGTTTAATCCAGCTTAAGATCCCTGCGGAACGTCGCTGATTCGTCGGGAGTACGGGACCTCGTGCTGATTGTTTCGCGCCATGGTGCCACCTGCCGTGGGTTAAGGCTCGATTGCTATTCAGTTGGTTCACTGAACATGGAAGAGTTGTAATATGCGGCATTGTTGCGGGCCAGCAGGAAACGCTTTTTCTAGGACAGAAATGGAAATTAGCCAATATGCCGATGTGTAACGTAGGCCGCACGCTCCTTTGCCAGCGTTGCGTTCGCGCCGGAATAAAAATCCACTTCCGGACGTGTACGGATTTGCAAATAGGGCTACGCTTCGCGAGTCATGCAGCTATAATTCGGTAACGCTGGAGCGGTACGTTGACCGATTCTGGCCGGGGTTGTGAGATTGCAAACTTCTACGGTGATTGGACGAACGGCGCGCACCCGCTGGTATCGCTATGGCGTACCTGCCGCAATCTTTATACCGTTCACCGTCAGTCTGCTGATTTTCAAGACACAGCAACCTGGAACGCACGGTTCGGTTCCGATGGTCTCCCTTTTCGCCGTAGCTCCGGTGCTCGTCTTTGTGCCGTTGGTTCTCTTCGGTGCCTCTTTGCTGAGCCGCATGGAAAGTGAACGCCGGCAGAGCGAGGAAGCACTTCGCATCAGCACACAGCGATTTTCCAGCGTAGTGGCATCAGCGATGGATGCGATCATTACGCTGGACGAGAGTCAGCGCGTCATCGTTTTTAACCGAGCTGCCGAGAAGACATTTGGCTGTTCGTCCTATGAGGTAATGGGCAAACCGCTTGACCGCTTCTTGCCCCTACAGTTTCGCGCGGCCCATCACGAGCACATTCGCAGGTTCGGGGATGCGGGTGTAACCACCCGTTCGATGACATCTCCCAGTATTCTGTCCGCGGTACGGGCCAACGGTGAGCAATTTCCAATCGAGGCGACGATCTCGCAGGTGCAAGTCGAAGGACAAAAACTCTACACGGTGATTCTGCGAGACATCACCGAGCGCAAGCGCGCGGAAGAAACCCTGCGCCAAAGTGAGGCGCGGTTTCGCTCCATTTATGAGCAGGCTGCCGTCGGCATCGAACAGGTCGCACTGGATGGACACCTGCTGATGGTGAATGCCACGCTGTGCCGGATGCTGGGATACGAAGAGAGCGAACTGCTCGGCAAGAGAACCGAGGAGATTACCCATCCTGACGATTATGCGCGCGAGGTGGAATTGCTCAATATCATGCAACGCGACCGTCAACGTTCCTACGAGATAGAGAAGCGTTACCGCCACCGCGACGGATCCACGGTCTGGGTACAGGTGACTTCTTCCATGGTGAACGGTTCTGCTGGGGAGCCGCTGTATCGCATCTCCGTGATCCAGAACATCACTGAGCGGAAACGTGCGGAAGAACAGTTGAAGCAGGCCCAAAGGATGGAGGCCATCGGCCGGCTTGCCGGCGGCGTGGCGCATGACTTCAACACGCTACTGAACGTGATGCTGGGCTACTCGGAACTCTTGCTGGATGAATTGCCTCAGGGAGATGCGCGCCGGGAAAGAGTGTTGCAGATCAAGAATTCCGGCGATGCCGGAGCTCTGCTAACGAAGCAGTTGCTGGCCCTCAGCCGCAAGCAGTCCATTACTCAGGAAGTGCTGGACCTGCGGGATATCGCGTCCCAAATGACGCCTATTCTCGGGCGACTGCTGCGCGACGACATTGAACTGACCGTAAAGTGCTGCGAGGAACTCTGCCCAGTGAAGGTGGACCCGGGCCAGCTACAGCAGCTTATGCTGAACTTGACCGCCAATGCGGCAGACGCGATGCCAAACGGCGGTCATCTCGACATCGAAGTGAGGGTTGTTGACCTGGACGAAGTCTACGTACAGCAGCATCCCACGCTGAAAGTTGGCCGCTATGTGGCGCTGGTGATCAGCGATTCTGGCACTGGCATGGACGCCGAAACCCTGGCGCATGTTTTCGAGCCATTTTTCACCACCAAGGAGTCGGGCAAAGGTACAGGACTCGGCCTTGCAACCGTCTACGGCATCGTCAAGCGCAACGGCGGGGATATCTGGCTTTACAGCGAACTTGGCGTAGGCACAATCTTCAAAGTATTTCTTCCACTCAGTACAGAGCCACTTCAGAAGGTGGAGCCCCCCAAGGTCAAAGCCTTGGACATGGGCAGAGGTGGCGAGACCATTCTTCTGGTGGAAGATTCCGCAGCTCTGCGGGAGTTGACCAGAGTTATCTTGTCGCGGGATGGTTACAACATTCTGGAAGCCGAGGATGGTGTCGCTGCCATGGAGGTTTCCAGGAATTTTCAAGGCGCTATTCACCTGCTCTTGACTGACGTGGTGATGCCGCGGATGCGTGGACCGCACTCTGGCGAAACAGATTGTGAAGCAGCGCCCGGAGATTGCGGTTGTATTCCTGTCTGGTTACACCGAAGAGGTAATCTCACAATCGGATGGAATCGCCGGATTTATTCTGGTGGAAAAGCCGTACACCGCCGATTCACTCCTGCATTCGATCCGGCGCGCACTTGATGACAGCTCACGACACAGGCTCAGAGCCTGATGGAAAGCTGACCAGAGGCATAGTTCAAAGACAATTATCCACGGCACCGGGACGAACCGGTGCCCATTATTTGTGCCGCGCGAGTGGCACCAGACCAGCGCCTGCCTGAGTTTGAGCAGCCCATAACCAGAGTCCATAGCACCCATAAGAATTTTTGATTTCCATCCCAGCTCGCAAACCACTATCTATGGTTAAACCGCTTGTCGGAGAAAGCCGTTGATTTTACCGGGGAAACCCCTACTGTCCAACCGGGGCGTGCGTTGGACCTGTCTTATTTTATTGTTGTTCTGTGGTTTGGCGCTTAGCGCTCAAACCGTCTCCCCGCAGCAACTTGCGGACTTGCAGAAACAAGTGACCGAGGCGCGCAGCAACGCCGACAATGCGTGGATGCTGGTTAGCGCAGCACTTGTTTTGATGATGACTGGACCGGGGCTCGCACTGTTCTATGGCGGCTTGGTTCGCAAGAAAAATGTCTTGTCCACCATGATGCAGAGCTTTGCCATGATGGGCGTGGTGACCGTAATTTGGGGCATTGTCGGCTTTAGTCTCGCTTTCGGCCCTGGCAACGGCTTCATCGGAAATTTTCAACATCTCTTTCTACATGGGGTTGGCGCAGCTCCTGATCCGGATTATGCCGCGACCATTCCATTTCAGACCTTCATGGTCTATCAGTTAATGTTCGCCATTATCACTCCGGCGCTGATTTCCGGCGCATTCGCCGAACGTATGAAGTTCAGCGGCATGTTGGTATTTCTTTCGCTCTGGTCGTTGGTGATTTATGCGCCGATGGCCCACATGGTTTGGGGCAAGGGCGGGTTGCTGAATGCCTCGCTCGGAGGCCGCTTCCCGTGCCTGGATTTCGCCGGCGGTACCGTGGTGCACGTGAGCTCGGGTGTTTCAGCGCTGGTGTGCGCGCTCTATCTGGGTAAGCGCAAAGGCTATCCCCACGAACAAATACCTCCGCATAGCGTGGTCTTGTCGTTCGTCGGTGCCTGCATGTTGTGGGTGGGCTGGTTCGGATTCAATGCCGGGAGCGCTCTTTCGGCAGGAAGTCTGGCGACCAGTGCGTTTGTGGCAACGCACTTTGCGGCGGCGGCTGCGGCGTTGAGCTGGATGGCTGCAGAATGGATTGTAAACGGACATCCCAGCGCACTGGGTGGTATCTCTGGCGCGGTTGCAGGGCTCGTAGCGATTACCCCGGCTGCAGGCTTTGTCGCTCCCATGCCGGCGCTGGTCATCGGGCTGATCGCAGGAGTCTTCTGCTACATGATGGTGGCCAAGGTTAAGGCTTGGTTTGGCTATGATGATTCGCTCGACGCCTTTGGTGTTCACGGCGCGGGTGGTACCCTGGGTGCGATTTTGACCGGTGTATTTGCCAGCCGTTACGTAAATCCGATGTTCAAGGATGCTCAGGGAAACCTGACGGGCTCCGGTTTATTTGACGGCAATGCCCACCAGTTGCTGAATCAGGGGACTGGAGTTTTGATTGCCTGGGTTCTGGCAGGAGTGGGGACATTGGTCCTGCTGAAACTGGTGGACCTCACGGTTGGATTGCGCGTTACCGATGACGAAGAAGTCCGCGGCCTCGATCTGACGCAACACGGTGAAGAAGGATATTCCCTGGAGTAGGCGGGGCTGAGTCAAGATAGGCCAGCACGCATGGAAGAGACGAAAATCATGACGAAACTCGAAGCGGTAATTCAACCGTCCAAGCTCGATGCCGTGAAGGAAGCGCTCCTAGCCATCGGTATCGACGGACTTACAGTACTGGAAGTCCGTGGCCACGGCCGGCAGAAGGGGCACACGGAGTTCTACCGTGGACGCGAATACAGCGTTGACCTTCTTCCCAAGATCAAATTGGAGATCGTGCTGCGCGATGAAGTGGTCGATGACGTCGTGAAGGCGATACTCGGCGCGTCGCAGACCGGCAAGATTGGCGACGGCAAGATCTTCCTTTCCAGGATTGACGAAGCAATCCGTATTCGCAACGAAGAGCGCGGGACTGACGCACTCTAGCAATACAGGGGTTGATGGATGACGTCGGGTATCGCGCAGAGTCTGAAAGCCGAGTATGTTGCAGGCTCGGAGCGATTGCGGCTTGAGTTCGAAGAGACGCGTTCGGGCCGCTCCGTACACCAGGGGCGGACCGCGCTCGTGGATTCGTTGGCGCACCAACTGTGGCGGCATCATATCAACCCCGATTTATCTTCACCGGCGGGTTTTGCCCTGGTGGCCATCGGCGGCTATGGACGAGGCGTTCTCTCTCCCTACTCGGATGTGGATCTGCTCTTTCTGTCTGACGGAGAGGCGCCTGCGGCAGCGTACAAGGATGCAATCCGGGCCATGTGTCAGGACCTGTGGGATCTCCGGCTCAGGTTGAGTCCCACAACTCGCACCCTGGACGATTGCGACCGTCTCCACCGCGACAATCCAGAGTTCAATATTTCGCTGCTCGATTGCCGCGTACTTGCCGGTGATTACGGCCTTTTCCGCCGCCTGCACGATCAGATTATTCCGCGTTCCGTCCTGCGCGATTGGCAGGAACTGGTGTTGCTGCTGGCTGAGGTCAACGAAGCGCGGCACCATCAGGCGGGCGACACGTTTTTTCATCTTGAGCCGAATATTAAGGACGCGCCCGGTGGATTGCGCGACTACAACGTCTCCAACTGGCTGGCGTTGCTGAATGGATTTTCTCGCGTGCGGGACTGGACTAATGCCTCCGACTACTTTCCCGCATCGCTGCGCGATCGCGCTCAAGAGGCAAAGGACTTCCTGGTCTCGGTGCGTTGCTTCCTCCATTATCGCGCCGGCCGCGATGACAACCAGTTGAGTTGGGAGGCGCAGCAAGCGGCCGCCGAAGCTCATATCGGCTACGATGGCGGCGCCGCGGACCCGGCCGAGTGGATGCGCTACTATTACCGGCAGGCGCGTGTTCTCAACCGTCTGTTCGCCACCATGGTGGACGAGGTGGTACCCGCGCGCTCATCACTCTTTCAACAATTTCAGAATTGGCGCGCACGTCTTTCGACGGATGAATTTTCCTGCGTCAACGGACGTGTCTTTCTGCAGCAGCCTTCCGCTCTGATTTCACCGGACAACTTCTTTAACTGTTTTGAATTCATCGCGCAACACGGGCTCAAGCTTGCCGCCAGCACGGATGTGCGCATCGAGCAGGCACTGCCGTCGATTGCGGCGATGCATCTCACCGGGCCGCAACGATGGGCGGCGCTACGCAAGGTTCTGGTCCGTTCGCACGCTGCCAACGCGCTGCGCATCATGCAGGAACTCGGCGCGCTCGGACTGCTGCTCCCCGAATTCCGGGCGGTCGAGTCGCTGGTCATTCGCGACTTTTACCATCGCTACACGGTGGACGAGCATACCTTCCGCGCGATCGATTCCATTCACAACTTGCATCCGGCAAAGAAGAATGGCGGTCACAGCCTTGCCGATCTGGTGGAAGAGATCGAACGACCTGACCTCTTGATTCTCGCGCTACTGCTGCACGATCTGGGCAAGGCGAAGCCCGACGAAGACCACGTCAGCGCCAGCCTGGAAGTCGCGATGAAGGTGTGCCGGACATTTGAACTGCCGCCGGAAGACGAGGAAATGGTGTGTTTCCTCGTGGCCTACCACCTTGATCTCTCTTCTGTGATGCGCCGTGACATTTTCGATCCGGAGACGATCCACACTCTGGCCAAGCGAGTCGGCAGTCCGGAGCGGCTCAAAATGTTGACGCTGATGACCTATGCCGATATTGGTGCGGTCAATCCTACCGCGCTTTCGCCCTGGAAGGCCGAGAATCTGTGGCGCGTTTATCTCTCCACGGCCAATTATCTGAATCGCAGCGTAGACGACGATCGCTTTCACTCCGCAGGACACGACGAGCAGGTTGCGCGTATTCGCCTGCTCGCTCCGCAACTTGGACGGCGATTGCGCGATTTTCTGGAAGGACTGCCGCAGCGTTATCTCAGCATGCACGCCGCCGACGAAATCATCCAGCACGTGGAAATGGCGGCGCAGCTCAAGTCCAGCAGCGTACAAACTCAGCTCAAGCGGCTCCGTGGTGATTTTGCGCTCACGGTAATTACGCAGGATCGTCCCGCTCTCTTTGCTACCCTGGCAGGAGTGCTGGCTGGCTGGGGAATGAACATCCTGAAGGCTGACGCGTTTTCAAACGATTCGGGCGTCGTAGTGGACCGATTTGTGTTCACCGATCGATTCCACACTCTCGAGATGAACGTGCAGGAGTGGGACCGCTTCCGCAATAGCTTCAGCGATGTTCTCAACGGCGTGGTTCCGCTGGAGCAGTTGGCCCGTAAGCGGGCCGGCAGCGCCGCTAAGCCACCCAAGGTAAAGGTTGAGACCAGTATTAACTTCGACCAGGAATCGTCGAGCCACAGCACGGTCGTCGAGGTTGTGGCGCAGGACCGCTCCGGCCTGCTGCATCGCATTGCCGCGGTCTTTGCCGAGTGCGGATGCAACATCGAGGTCGCGCTGATTGATACCGAAGGTGAGATGGCAATCGATACTTTCTATCTCAGAATTGCCGGAAGAAAGCTCGTCAACGAAGAGTGCGCGCAATTGAAGGCCGCGCTGGAAATGGAACTGGATTCCTAAGTCTCCGCTCCGCTCTCGTGCATCTGATGGATTGCGCTTAGACTATCCTGCAAGCGGATGTACACTTCGAACTCCAGTCACGACCTGCGCGCGGCGGATGAGACGTTGCAGCTCTTTCATCCCGCGGTGCGTCAGTGGTTTGGCGCTACATTTCCCTCTCCCACCCCTGCCCAGCAGTTGAGTTGGCCGGCGATTGCGCGCGGCGAATCTATCCTATTGCTGGCTCCCACGGGAAGTGGGAAAACCCTCGCAGCTTTTCTCTGGTGCCTTAACCGCACCATGTTTTCTCCACCCCCGGCCAAGGCTGGGCGCTGCCGCATGCTGTACATTTCACCTCTCAAGGCGCTGGCCGTCGATGTGGAGCGGAATTTGCGGATTCCTTTGGAGGGAATTTCCGAGGTGGCGACGCTCCGCGGGGACAGCTTCCATTCCCCTACGGTGTTCGTGCGCACCGGAGACACTCCATCGGCGGAACGGGCTCGTTTTCAACGCTTGCCCGCCGATATTCTCATTACTACCCCGGAGTCTCTCTACCTGCTCCTTACCTCTCAGGCGCGGGAAGCTTTACGCTCGGTTGAGACTGTGATTGTCGACGAGATTCATGCTCTTGTGCCCACCAAGCGTGGCGCGCATCTTGCGCTCTCGCTGGAGCGCCTGGAGCGGCTATGCGGACGCACTCTGCAGCGCATCGGGCTTTCTGCGACACAGCGTCCATTGGAGGAGGTTGCGCGCTTTCTGGGGGGGGTCGGAAACTTTCGCGGATACTTGCAATCGGCAAAGTTCGGATGCGCTGGCAGAAGCTGAAGCCGCGGTGCAGTACCGTCCGGTTTCGGTGCTGGATGCGAGTACCCCAAAGCCATTGGAGTTAAGCGTACGGGTGCCGGTGGAAGACATGTCGAAGCTGGCCGCGGCTGGAGCGGCAGGCCAGGGTGGTCAATCCATCTGGACCTCGATCCATCCCGAACTGCTCAAACTGGTGCGCGCCCACCAATCCACACTTGTCTTCGTCAACAACCGCAGTCTGGCAGAACGCATTTCAGGCGCGCTCAACGATCTTGCGGGCGAAACCCTGGTAATGGCACACCACGGCAGCGTCGCTCCGGCGCAGCGCAAGGAAATTGAAGAGCGGCTGAAGCGAGGTGACATCAAGGGCTTGGTTGCGACCTCATCGCTGGAGCTTGGAATCGACATGGGAGCCATCGATCTCGTCGTTCAGATCGAAGCGCCTCCTTCGGTTGCCAGCGGATTGCAGCGCATCGGACGCGCCGGACACCACGTGGGCGGGACTAGCAATGGAATTATCTTTCCGAAGTTTCGCATGGATCTGCTGGCATGCGCCGCCGCTACTCGTGCCATGCGCGACGGATTCGTAGAGGCCGTGCGCTACCCCCGGAACCCGCTCGACGTGCTCGCCCAGCAGGTTGTGGCTTCGGTTGCCGTGGAGCCAATGACCGCCTGCGAACTTTTCGAGTTGCTCCGGCGCGCTGCGCCTTTTGCTGCTCTCTCCCGCGAATCCTTTGAGAGCGTGCTCGATCTGCTCTCGGGGCGTTACCCCTCCGACGAGTTTGCGGGGTTGCGGCGCGCGCATCACCTGGAACCGGACCACCGGTCTGCTGACGCCTCGCGAGTCGGCGAGACGGATTGCGATCGTGAACGGAGGGACGATTCCCGATCGCGGTCTATACGGCGTCTATCTGGCAGGCGCTGAAAAGCCGACTCGCCTAGGCGAACTGGATGAGGAGATGGTCTTTGAGAGCAAGCCTGGAGAGACCATCATTCTTGGCGCTACCACTTGGCGAATTATGGAGATCACACACGACCGCGTGCTGGTCTCACCGGCTCCCGGAGAGCCGGGAAAAATGCCCTTCTGGCATGGTGACGGCGCAGGGCGGCCTGCAGAGTTCGGCCGGCAAATCGGAGAGCTCAGTCGCGAGTTGCTACGGATGCCCGCTCCTGCGGCATTCACGCGACTGGTGGAGGACCATGCTCTGGAACCGAACGCGGCGGAGAACCTGTTACGGCTCCTCAACGATCAGCAGGCCGCCACCGTGCGCGTTCCCGGGGATGAGGACATTCTGATTGAGCGCTGTCGCGATGAACTTGGCGACTGGCGCATCTGCGTCCTTTCACCGTACGGCAGCCGGGTCCACGCCCCTTGGTGTATGGCGGTAGCAGCATCTTTGCGTGAGGAACTGGGCCTTGAACCGGAGACGATGTGGGCCGATGACGGCTTCGTGATCCGCTTGCCGGAGAGCGATCATCTGCCGGAGTCCACCGTGCTGCTGCCGTCCTCGGCTTCGATTTATGACAAGGTGATGCGTCAGCTCGGCTCGACCGCGCTTTTTGCCGCACGCTTTCGTGAGAATGCCGCGCGCGCCCTGTTGTTGCCGCGTCGCCGCCCCGGAATCCGTACCCCGCTCTGGCAGCAGCGTAAACGCTCGGCGGACCTGCTCAACGTAGCATCGCGCTATCCCTCGTTTGCCATGTTGCTGGAGACCTATCGCGAGTGCATTCGCGATACCTTCGATCTTCCGGCGCTGATCGATATCCTCCGCCGGGTCGAACACGGTGCGATTCGGGTTACGACCGTGGACTCGGTGAAGCCCTCACCTTTCGCCGCCTCGCTGCTCTTCGGTTATGTCGCCAACTATATTTATGACGGCGATGCGCCGCTTGCAGAACGACGCGCCCAGGCGCTCTCCATCGATCAGGCGCAATTGCAGGACCTTCTGGGCGATGCCGATTATCGCGAAATTCTCGATGGTGCTGTGCTGCACGAGGTTGAAATGCAGTTGCAGTTGCTCGGTGCGGAGTACGCTTGCGCGACATGCTGACGGCATTCATGATCTGCTGTTGCGGCTGGGCGATCTAAGCGCGGAGGAGTTGCGCCTCCGTTGCCAGAGCGCGGAGGTGTTCGCGCAGGTGGAGACCCTCTTGCAATCACGGCGCGTGCTGCTGCTGATGATTGCGGGAGAACCCCGCTACGTCGCCGTGGAATATGCTTCGCAGTACCGCGATGCCCTCGGTGCCGTGTTGCCGGAGGATCTCGCCGACACATGGCTGCAGCCGACTGCCAGAACCGCTGCTGGAATTGCTGAGCCGCTATTCGCGCACCCACGGTCCATTTACGCTGGATGATCTGTGGCGCCGGTATCAGCTTCCAAGTGCCGTTGCCGAAGATGCGTTGGCCGAACTGCTCCGAAAGGGAAGACTTCTCGAAGGCGGTTTCCGCCCCGGTGGTGTGCATCGTGAGTGGGTTCATCCAGAGGTGTTGCAGCAGCTTCGCCGCCGGACGCTGGCGCGATTGCGGCGCGAGGTGGAGCCGCTCGAAGCACGCGTGCTGGGGCGTTTCTGCCACGCTGGCAAGGCGTGGGAAGCAAGCGGCGCGGGCTGGATGCATTGCTCGATGCGATCGAAACGCTGCAGGGTGTGGCGCTTCCTGTCTCCGCATGGGAGCGGGAGATTTTGCCCGCGCGCATTCAGGATTACGACCCTGCCGACCTGGACACACTCTTGGCTGCCGGAGAGGTGGTGTGGGTCGGACGCGGGCAACTTGGTGAGCACGATGGACGCGTTGCCCTGTATCTGGCGGAAGGCTTGCCTGCGTTGTTGCCGCCCTCGGGCCTCCAGCCCTCATCGCCACCCGAAGGCCGAGCGCAGCGGATTGCGGAGTTCCTGGCCAGCCAGGGCGCATCGTTCTTTGCCGCGATACATCAAGCTGCCGGCGGAGGCTTTCCTGGCGAGACCAGCAATGCTCTGTGGCAACTCGCCTGGCAGGGCGTGGTGACCAATGACACCTTTCATTCGCTGCGAGGCTTCTTGCATCGTCAGCGGGAAGGCCGCGCCCGTCGGGGCAGTGATCTCGCACGTCCCGGTTCGGCTGAGTTTCTGAAGCAGTTTCGCGCCCGCTCCGGCGGAGGTACGATTGCACAGGGTCGCTGGTCGCTGGTGCGCTCGCGCTACCAGAGCGAGCCCACGATCACTGAATGGAGTGCCAGCGTAGCGCAACAGATACTGCTCCGCTACGGCCTGGTGACGCGTGAGAGTGCCACAGCCGAAGAGTTGCCAGGAGGCTTCAGCGCGTTCTATCCTGCACTGCGCCAGATGGAAGATCGCGGCTGGATCCGTCGTGGAATGTTCATCTCCGGTCTCGGAGGAGCGCAGTTTGCCATGAATGCCGCGGTCGAGGCTTTGCGTGCAATGCGATCGCCGGCAAGGAAAACTGCGGTCACGCTCGCTGCCGTGGACCCGGCGAATCCATATGGCAATCTGCTTCCATGGCCAAGACTCTCTGAGGCGGAGAGCTCTGCGGCAGAAAAATCGGCGCTGCACGGCATGGCGCGCACCAGCGGCGCAAGCGTGCTCCTGGTGGCGGGAGAGTTGGTGGCCTATCTGCGGCGTGGCAATCCGTCACTCAAACTCTGGTTACCGGAGTCGCAGCCCGAACGCGATGAATACGCGAGGGCTGCCGCTCGCGAGCTCGCTCACTTGGCGCTCGTGCGCCAGCTTCGCGCTCTGGATTGCTGATTTCGGAAATAAATGCCGGAACTGCGGGTGAGCACTTCTTTGGACAATTTTTGCAAGAAGCTGGATTTGTGCCAACCGCGCTTGGCTATCAGATGCGTCACCCGCACCAACCCGCCGGGGACGCTGAAGCCGAATTCGACGAGGATACATATTCAATCGATCAGGACGCTGGAAGCAGCTAAGCCGGGCGAGCAGAAATTTGCGGCAGAGTCTAAAATGCCTATCCCCGATGAATCCTCCAGCGCGCCTTCGGAATCCTTTCATGGCATAATGGGCAGTGCTACCTGTGAGCCCAGCGGAACCCGGCTCGTGTATTTGTCAAAGGAAATGGAGAGATCATGGCATCGGCAATTTCCGTGACAACTTGCGCAGTTCGGTGTGATTGGCCTGGGAGTAATGGGCCAGAACCTTGCACTGAATATTGACGATCACGGGCAAAGCGTGGCGGTCTGGAACCTTGAACCTGAGAGGGTGAAGCGTTCGTGACGCCACAATGGGAAGCAGATTATCGGCAACACGGACCTCGCGGAGTTTGTTCGCGCCCTGGAACGGCCCCGGCGAATGCTGATGATGATCAAGGCTGGCGCTCCGGTGGACCAAATGCTGGATAGCATTGCACCCTTGCTGCAAGCGGGCGACATCCTGATCGATGGCGGAAACTCCTTCTTCAAGGATACGCAGCGGCGCGAGGCCGCGATGCGGGGCTAGGGCTGAAGTTTTTTGGGATGGGCGTCTCCGGTGGCGAGGAAGGCGCGCGTAACGGCCCCTCGCTCATGCCCGGCGGAGACGAGACTGCCTACAAGCACTTCAAAAAACTCTGGAAGCCATCGCCGCAAAGACCTCGTCGGACCTTGCGTGGCCTACTGTGGGTGCCGACGGCGCCGGGCACTTCGTGAAGATGGTGCACAACGGGATCGAGTACGGCGACATGCAGTTGATCGCCGAAGCCTATGACCTACTGCGCAAGTCGCTGGGTCTCAGTGCGGCAGAAATTGCCGAGATCTTCGCGCAATGGAATCAAGGCCCGATGGAGTCGTACCTGGTGGAAATCAGCGCCGAGATGCTGACCGCCATTGATCCGCAAACCAAGAAGCCCATGGTTGACGTGATCCTTGACAAGGCGGGACAGAAGGGTACCGGCAAGTGGACGGCGCAAGTTGCTCTCGATCTCGGTATTTCCATCCCGACGATCGCGGCCGCCATCGATGCACGCGTTCTCTCCAGCATGAAAGACGAACGCGTCGCCGCCAGCAAAGTCTGGGCGGACTCGACCAACGTTACCGGGGGAAAGGGCTGAATCAACGCGGTGCACGGAGCGCTCTATGCCGGCAAGATCTGCTCTTACGCGCAGGGCATGAGCCTGATCAAGGCCGGCTCGAAAGAGTGGAACTGGAAGATCAACTTGCATGAGATGGCACGAATCTGGAAGGCCGGCTGCATCATCCGCGCGCTTTTGCTGGATTCGATCATGCAAGCCTTCGAACGCAATCCCAGTCTGCCGAATCTGCTCCTGGATACCGATATTCAATCGCGCATAGACGCCGCGCGCTTCCGGCTTGGCGCAGGGTCGCCGGGGTGGCCGCTT
>CAVZYB010000048.1:0-120730 GCA_963779365.1 uncultured Acidobacteriota bacterium
CCGAGACTCTGTTTGTCATTGATTCCCCCCGATTGGTTGTTAGAGGCCGGAGCTGCTGAACAAGTTGTGCCGCGAATCTCCCGGCATCGAATCCCTTTGAAGCAAAGCCGCATCCACTACCCTAGCCGGAGACTCTGCCATGAACCTTCCCACTGGATTCCCGTCCCAGCCTAATCCGTCCGAGCGGCCACTGGACCGCGACCTTGGCTTCGGGAGCCTTGCCCTGCGCCCGCACTACCGCCTCCTCAACCCCGACGGATCGTTCAACGTGCGCCGGCTGCATGAAGGATGGCTCGACAAGCTGTTTGGCTATCACGCCCTGATCAACCTGAGCTGGCCGAGATTTTTCTCGCTTCTCGGCGTTTGGTACATGGCCATCAATGCGCTGTTTGCGCTCGGCTATCTGGCGCTCGGCCCGGGTGCGTTGCAGGGCTCGTTTGACGGCCCGCTGTTCTGGCGCGCGTTTTTCTTCAGCATTCACACCTTCGCCACCGTGGGCTATGGAAACATTGTGCCCGTCAGCTTCCTGGCCAATGCTCTGGTGGCACTGCAGACTCTGTTCGGCTTGTTGTCGCTGGCGGTCGCAACCGGACTGGTCTTCGCGCGCTTTTCGCGGCCCAACGCCCTGATGCTGTACAGCCGCTCGGCGCTGATTGCGCCCTATCGCGATCAGACCAGCTTTCAGTTCCGCATTGTCAACGGGCGGCGCAGCCAGTTGCTCAACGTTCAGGCGCTCGTCATGCACAGCCGGTTTGAGCGAATCGACGGGGCGCGGGTGCGGCGCTTTTACACCATGGAACTGGAGCGGAATTTCGTCGCCGTCTTTCCCGCCAACTGGACCGTCGTGCATCCGATTTCGCCGCAGAGCCCGATCTTTGGCTGGACCAGGGAACAACTGCGGGAGGCCGAAGCGGAGTTTCTTGTGCTCCTCAACGCGGTCGACGAAACCTACTCGCAAACCGTCTATAGCCGTTCCTCCTACTCCGCGCACGAGATGGAGTGGGGACGCAAATTCGCGATGATGTTTTTTGAAGAGGGCTCGCAGGCCGTGCTCGATCTGGAGCGGCTCAACGAAACCATTGCCGCGCCCCTGCCCTCAGAAGTCTTGAGCGCACCAGCATGACCCGGCGCCAAACGACGTCCACGTGATCGCGATGCTGTCGCGTCGCTAGTACTCGAAACACTCGATCTTCCAGCTGCTCGTAGACTTTGGCCTGCACAAAAAGGGAGTACACCTGCGGATCGATCTCGCCCTTTCTGCGCCATCTGCCCCAGAATTGCCAGCGCCGTTTCGACCGAGACGGAATCCTTGTAGGGGCGATCGGCCGCCGCCAGCGCATCGAAGATATCCGCCATCGTCATCAGCCGCGTCTGCAGCGGAATATCCTTCGATACCAGCTTTCCCGGATATCCCTCGCCATTCATTTTTTCGTGGTGGCCGCGTGCAATCTCCGGAATGTTGCGGATCTCCCTCGTCCATGGAATCTGCTTGAGAAAGTTGTAGGTGTGCTCCACGTGCGATTCCACCTCTTGCGCGCTCGCTGCTCGTCCAGCGAGCCTTTGCGGATGGAAAGCAGGCGCACCTCTTCCGCGCGTCACCAGCGGGCGCATCACTCCATCCCAGCCGCGGAATTTCCTCTCCGCAATTTCGTTCAGCATTTCAAACGATCCTTCGGGCAGCACCGACGGCTCGTTGGATTCGCGAATGAATTCCACAAAGCGATCCAGCTCTTCGAGTTGCTCCATCCAGCTCGGAGTCAAACTGTGCCAGCTATCTTGCAGAATACTCTTCGCGGCCATTCTCCAGCAGGTACTGCAGCTTCCGCTCGCTGCTCTCCGCCTGCAAGCGTGCGCCGCGCGAAATCAAAGCGGCTGCAGATCACGTCCATCTGCGCGGGATACAGCTTACGCGCCTTGACCAGCACCTCTTCGCGTACTCCGACCTTGCCGAAATCGTGCAGCAGCGAGGCGTAGCGAATCTCCTTCATCTCCGACCGGGTAAACTTCACATCGCGAAAGTAGGTGTGATCGCGATCGACCGCCTCGGCCATGGCAACCGTCAGGTTCGCCACCCGGAAGGAGTGGCCGGAGGTGGCCGGATCGCGTTGTTCAATCGCGCTGATCGAGGCTTTTACAAAGCCCTCGAAGAGGCGATGAATGTTTTCGTAAAGATGGCTGTTCTCATAGGCGACAGCGGCCTGGCTGGCCAGCGAAGAGACAATTTCCATCTGCCGCGTGGAAAACGGCAGAACCTCGTTGCTCAATATCTTCCGGCGTCCTCAGCCGAGCGCGCCAGTTGCGCTTGGCGTTGATGAGCTGCACCACTCCCACAATTTCGTTCTTCGGATTCATCATCGCCACCGCCAGAATCGACTTCGTGCGGTATCCGGAATCGATATCAAACTGCTTGTTGATCGAGTATGGAACCCAGCTCTCCAGCTCGTAGGCGTCTTCGATCATCACCACGGTTCCGTGCTGCGCCACGTAGCCGGCAATGGAGGATTCGCTGATCGGCAGCACCACCTCGCGGAACGGAACCTGGACGGTATCGTTCTGCGCCATCTTGAAGCGCAGAAATTTCTTCGGCTTGCGATGGTCGCGGACCAGACGCCGCTCCTCTCCGGCTCTTCTTCCTCCACCAGGTAGATCGAGCCGGCGTCGGCGCGGGTGATTTCGCGGCACTTGGTCAGGATCAATTCCATCAGTTCGCGCGTGTCGTGTTCGGCGCTGAGCGCGGCGCCGATGTGGTTCAGTTCGTAAATTTCAGAGTTCGCGAGCGCCAGTTTGTCGTTGGCTTCGCGCCGCGTCTGCACCAGGTGCATGTGATCGATGGCATTGTCGAACATGCGCTCCAGCAGCGCGGCCGGAGTGTTTCTGGGAAGGTAGGCATAGACCGTGCCGTCGAGCCGGGCATCGCGAAAACGCTCGTCGGAGAGCGCAATGACCCGCACATTGGGCGCCCGCAGTTTCTTCAGGTGTTCGGCGAACAGTTGCGCATCGGCGAGGATGAAAACGTTCTCCCCGCCCAGCCGGCCGGGCTCCAACGATTCAAAGCTGGAGTGCTGGATACGCGCACACTGCCTCACCACCGCGCGCGCCAGCACATCGGACTCAAAGTAAATTGCGCTCGGCAGTTTGCGGCTGCGGGCGGGCAGGACAGCTTGTTTCGAACGTGGCCATCGGGGCGAACCTCGGCGCGCACCGACCGTCGAGGCGCGATGCGGCGAATCATAACGTGACGTGCGCATCATAACGTATGCCAAGCACGCGCACCAGAGCACAAAGGGTACTCCCATGCGCAGGTGAAGCGTCATTCCGGCTCGCCGCAACCTTTTGTGCGATTCCCTAGGGCGTTCGGCTTACAGACCGATGCCATGGCCGAAACCGTGCCACCGCCACCACGATGATCCACGGAGGAAGCTTCCAGCGCACCAGGAGCGCGAAGGCCGTCGCCGCCACCGCCACATCGAAGGCGGAGTGCAGGGCGCTGCTGCACACCGGGCGAATGAAGGCCGCGATCAGAACTCCAACCACGGCGGCATTCACTCCGCGAAGCACCGACTGAACCTCCGGCCGCTGGCGCAGCTTGTTCCAGAAGGGCACGCACGGCGACGATGATCAGCAGTCCGGGCAGAAAAATTGCCAGGAGTGCGAGGGCGGAAAACGCCACCGGATTGGTGGTGGGGCGGATCTCGGCACCCAGGTAGGCGGCAAAGGTGAACAGCGGGCCGGGCACCGCCTGCGCCGCGCCGTATCCGGAGAGGAAGCTCTGCTGGTCGACCCAGCCGGGCGAGACCACGGCGTTTTCCAGCAGCGGAAGAACCACGTGGCCGCCGCCGAAGACCAGGGCTCCGGTGCGGTAGAAAGCGCTGACCACCGCCAGCAGATGCGAAGCCGGCTGAGCGCCGCGCGGCGATCCGCAGTCCGCAAGCAGCAGCAGCCAGAAAGGTTGCGGCCGCCAGTACCCCCGCCCGTCTTCGGCAGTCCGAAGTGGAGCTGGCGTACCGGCTGGCGCAGCTGCCGGAGCGCAGCAGCAACCAGCCCAGCAGCGCGCCGGCGGCGATGGCCAGCACGGTGCCCATGGCTGGCGGAGCCAGGAAGACGATCGCCGCCGCCAGCAGCGCCAGTCCCATCCGCGGCGCATCCGGCGCCAGCGACTTCCGCATGGAGAGAATCGCCTGGGCAACCACTGCCACCGCCACCAGTTGCAGACCGTGCACAACTCCCGATTCCGGCCCTGCCGGTAAGAAACCTGTGGCCGAAGGCAAAGGCCAGCATCAGCAGCGCCGATGGCATGGTGAATCCCACCCACGCGGCAATCCCGCCCAGCCATCCCGCGCGCAGCAGGCCGAGCGCGAAGCCGGTCTGGCTGCTGGCCGGTCCCGGCATCGATTGCGCCAGCGCCACCAGTTCGGCAAAGGTCTCCTCGTCGCACCACTGGCGGCGCTCCACAAACTCCGTATGGAAGTAGCCGAGATGCGCGATGGGACCGCCGAAGGAGGTGCAGCCAAGCCGCAGAAAAGCGCAGAGGACTTCGCTGGCGCTGCCGCTTTTCGAGGCAAGGCGTGGGATCGGCGGATCGATCATGCGTTCGAAGTCCCCGTGAGTATGCGATCGTGCGCAATGGTACGCTGCCCGGGCCGGAGTGCAAAGCCCGAATTGCCGAACTACGCCCTCGCGGGTGACCTGATCCGCCCGCGGTTGGCGATGTGGAACTCGGCGAATGTGTGGGGCCACTTCGGGTTCCCACTCTGAACCAAACTCTAAATTACTGCTGAATCTCGCCCTTAGCAGATCACCTCGCCTTGCCCCGACGCATCCTACCCACTGCCATTTCGCCTCCGAGGGTGACCATGAAAAAGCTACTGATCGTGCTAGGTGGTTTGCTGGTAGTGGTGCTCGCCGTACTCGCGCTGTTGCCGCGCATGTTGGACGTGAACCGCTATCATGACCGCATCCAGGCGGAGTTGCAGACGCGCCTGGGACGCCAGGTGCAATTAGGACAGATGAATCTGGGATTGTTTCCGCCCACCTTCAAAGTGCAGAACGCCGTGATCGGAGAAGACCCCAAATACAACTCCGGAATGCCGTTTGCGCAGACCGCCGAGCTGGACATCCGCTTGAAATTGCAGCCGCTTCTCCACAAAGACGTGCAGGTGGAGAGCCTGCAGATGCTGCGCCCGCAGGTGGAGCTGATTCGCGGCAGCGATGGGGCCTGGAATTTCTCCAGTATCGGCACCCACAACCAGCAGCAATCCAAGGAACAACAGCAGGCTGGACAGACCAAGCCGCTGGAGCTGGACCGCTTCCAGATCGTCGACGGAGCCGTGGCGATTACCGATCAGCAGAGGAATCAGCCCCGCATGGAGTACAACCACATCGACCTGGTGTTGAAGGATTTCGCCCCGGGGAAACCCTTTGAAATTGCGCTGGACGCCCACCTTCCCGGCGGCGGCAAGCAGGTGGTGAAGCTGGATGGAACGGGTGGGCCGATCGCCGATGCCACCATGGTGAGCACCCCGTTCGAGGGAACCCTGCAATTGGACCAGGTTCTGCTGAGCGATGCGCAGCAGTACCTCAATTCGAAGGCGCTGGCCGGGGTCGAGGCGGTGATCAGCGGGAGTTTGAAATTCAAAAACGAGACCGGCAAGGTATCCACCACCGGGAACTTGCGCATGGATAACGTGGTGGCGCACGGCAAGCCCCTCGGATATCCGATTGAGCTGGATTACAACGCCAGCGACGACCTGGCGGCCAACGTCCTTCAGGTCAACAATACCCAACTCAAGATCGGCTCCGCGCCGTTCGTCATCAACGGCACCGTGAATGGAAAGAGCACGCCCGCACTGGCCGACCTGAAGGTGAATACCCAGAACGCATCGCTGGCCGACCTGGTGAAGCTGGCCGAAGCCTTCGGCGCGTCGCTGAGCCCCGGGATGCAGCCCAGCGGACAACTCAGCGCCGACCTGACGGCTCGCGGGCCGCTCGCCGGACCGGCGGTGGCGGGAGTGCTGCGGGCCACCCAACTGAAGGTGAGCGGCGTCGTGGCCAACTCGCTGCAGATCAATCTGAACCTGGCTCCTCCGGGACCGGAACTGGTGCGCACCCTGACCGGCCGGGTCACCGTGAATATGACTGACGGCCAGCTCACGGGCGTGGACATGCAGCAAAAGCTGGGCCAGATTGGAAAGTTTACCGGTGCTGGCAAAGTCGGCCAGGGAGCCACCCACGTCTCCTCGCTGACCGGTGACTTCGACCTGAAAAACGGGGTGGCGACCACCAATGACCTGAAGGCGCTGACCGACGCCGGGACCATGGCCGCGACCGGAACGATTTCGCTCGTCGACCAGGGACTGAATATGCAGGCCACTGCCGTGCTCTCCAAATCCAGCTCGCAGCAGGTGGGCGGAAACGGCATCGGTGGGCTGATGTCGACCGCCATGGAAAACAAAAACGGTGAGATCGTGATCCCGGTCCTGGTGACCGGAACGATTCCGAGTCCCAAGGTCTCTCCGGATTTGAATCAGATGGCGAAGATGCGCATGACCAACATGCTGCCCAGCTTCAGCAACCCGGGACAGCTTGCGCAAGGCGTCATGGGCGGGCGGAGGCGCTAGCGGTTTGATGAATACGCTCACCGGAAAGACGCCGGGAGCGGCCGCCGGCAACCAGCAGCAGAACGGAAACGCGGTGCAGAATGCGGTCGGCGGATTAGGTGGACTGTTCGGGGGTAAGAAGAAGTAGCCAGAACGGCGCGCGCAACCGTTAAAGAAACGCGCGCCGGACTCCCTTGATGCTCGCCGCATGGCCCCTCCTTGTTCTGGGCTCAAGGCTCGCGATACTATGTCTCGATTGGCCGCGTAAGCCGCCGGATGTCGCGCATCCCGCATCCGCCCGGCCCGAAGTCGCGCCCCGGGAGAAACCATCGCAATGAAGAATCTAACCCCGAAGAAGACGGCGGGATGGACCAACGTGCAGGTTTATACCGCGATCGCGGTAGTGCTGGTGATAGGCGGCATCGCGGGTTATCTGCTGCATAGCTCTGCGCCCTCCGAGAGTTCTCCCGCCAGCTCACCCTCTACTGCAACCAATCTGCCGCCTTCGATTGCCAGCACGCCGGATCGGATGCTGGACGCCGAGGTAAAGCCGCTACTGCAAAAACTCGACACCAATCCCAGGGACGTCTCTACTTTGACGGAGTTGGGCAACATTTACTTTGACGCTTCGCAGTGGACGTCGGCCATCGGCTATTACACCCGTGCCCTCAACGAGACTCCGAAGAATCCGGACGTGCGCACCGACATGGGGATTGCCTACTACTACACCGGCGACGCCGACCGCGCGCTCAAGGAATTTGACCAGGCGCTGCGGGACGACCCACGGCACGCGCAGACGCTGTTCAACGTGGGAGTCGTGAAGATGAATGGCAAGAATGATCCCAAAGGCGCCATTGCCGCATGGGAGTCACTGCTGAAGATCGATCCAACCTACCAGGACCGGCCAAAGGTGGAGAGCATGCTGGCCGAAGCCCGGGCAAAGCTGAAATAGAGCGCAGGCGTCTGCCTGACAAAAGCTCCCGGCAAGCCGGGAGCTTTTGTTGCGCTTGCAGAACAGTGATCCACCTCGCCCGCGATCAGGCATAGCGGATCCACTTGAGGATCTCCGGTAGCGTGGGCCGTTTGCCGTACATCAGGATGCCGACCCGGTAGATGCGCGAAGTGATCCATACCAACCCATACAGCGAAGCCAGACTGATGGCTATCGAAACCGCGATCTGCCAGACCGGCGGCATACTCACCGAGACCCGCACAAACATGATGATCGGCGAGGTCAACGGGAACATCGAGAGCCAGAAGGCAAACGGAGTGTTGGGGTCGCGAATGATGGCACTGGCAAAAATCATGCAGAGGATCAGCGGCAGCGTGACCGGGAACTGCAACTGCTGCGCCTCTTCGTCGCTGTTACCGCCGCCCCGATGGCGGCGTACAGACAGGCGTAGGTGGCATAGCCGAGAATGAAAAACACCGGGAACAGGATCAGCACGGCGGTGGAGATGTGAGCGTCCTTCATGCTGTCGCCGATAATCTCGTGCGCCATGGCGAAGCTGCCGCTCCCGAGCACCGCCCCGGCGGCGGCCCAGATGCCAATCTGAGTCAGACCGACCGCCCCGACCCCGATAATTTTGCCCGCCATCAGTTGCATCGGACTGACGCTGGAGAGCAGGACTTCCACCACCCGCGAGGTCTTTTCCTCCAGCACTGAGCGCATCACGTAGAGGCCGTAAATCAGCACGGTCATGTAGATGGCCAGGAGCAGCACGAAGGGCAGAAAGAATGCTCCCAGGCCGTTGGACTTGTTGGAGCCGTGCCGGTCGATGTGCACGGTATCCACATGGACGGGGCCGAGCAGGGTGTTCGCCTGCGCGGGCGAGAAGCCGTGATCGGCGAGTTGGCGCCCGCTCAGCGCTAAACGCAGGGCGCGGCTCACCAGCGAGGCTTCGATAAAATCACTGGTGCCGCGCGAATAATAGACGCCTTTGCGGGTGGCCACCGCATCGCCCTCAATCCAGGCAAAGCCGTCGAGGTTGCCCTCCCGGACCTCCCTGATGAGTTGCTGCCGCAGAATATCGGTCGGCGGCGTTTCGACGCTGACCTCGAACTCCGGCCGGTCTCTTTTTCCCACCATCGCTCGGCATTGGGTCGCCATCGCCGGAGGCGCTCAAGGCAGCGAGCTGGTCCTTGACCGAATCAGCGAGCCCCCGGTCGGCCGCCACGATGACGATGTGCCGGGTGCTGGAGGAGCGCATCAGGAACTGGCTGGGAAGCACCACGACCGCCCCGACCAGCAGCGGCATCAGCAGGGTGAAAAACACGAATGCTTTGGTGCGGACCCGGACCAGATACTCGCGCCGGATGATAAGCAGGACGTTACGCATTGCTGGTCACCACCTTGGTGGATTCCACGGTGTCGATGAAGATCTCTTCGAGCGAAGGTTCCACCATTTCAAACCGGCGAATTTCCGCCGTGCGCATGGCACGTTCCAGAAGATGCTGCGCATCGGCGCCCGGCGCCAGCCGTAGCTCCACGTAGTTGCCGAAGTCATTGGAGTTGGCGACCAGCATCGGGTCATGGAGCAGCGGCAGTTCGCCCTCGTATTCCAGTTGAATGCTGCTGCGGCCGTAGCTGGCCTTAATCTCGCGCAGCGATCCCAGCAGAACGCTCCGCCCCTGGTTGACCAGGCAGATGGAATCGCAGAGCCGCTCCACCGTGTCCATCCGGTGGGTGGAGAAAAGAATCGTCTTGCCCTGCTTCTTCAGATCGAGCAGAACGTCTTTCAGAACCACCGAACTGGCCGGGTCGAGACCGCTGAAAGGTTCATCGAGGATCATGAAATCGGGCTCGTGGAGAACCGCGGCGATGAACTGCGCCTTCTGCTGCATTCCCTTGGAGAGCTCCTCCACCTTGGAGTTGGCCCAGCGGCCAAGTTCAAGCCGCTCCAGCCACTGATGGCTGCGGCGCTTGGCTTCGGCCGACACTGAGCCCCTTGAGCTGGCCAAGGAAGACCAGGTTCTCGATGATCTTCATCTTCTTATAGAGACCGCGCTCCTCGGGCAGATATCCAACCCGGTCGAGCAGTCGCCGGGTGAGCGGCTGGCCAAAGATATGCACCCCGCCGGAGTCGGGACGGTGATGCCGATCATCATGCGGATCGAGCTGGTCTTGCCCGCACCATTGGGGCCCAGAAGGCCGAAGATTTCGCCTTCGGGAATCTTGAAGGACAGATTGTCGACGGCAATAAAGTCGTCGTAAGCCTTGGTGACACGATCCAGTTCCAGCGTGAATGCCATTGGTGTCCTGTGGCAACGATAGCTCCGAGTGTAACTCGGCAACCCAGCTATTGTGCTTAAGCGGCTCAAGTTTTTCAATCCGCCTCCAGGTACACGAAAGACCAGCGGGGCAATCCGCGAGCCAGCCCTCGGCCTGCCGCGCCGAGCTTCACAGCCGCGCCTTCCACAACCAAACCGCTCAGCAGGTTCGATGCTGAAGTCAAAGAAGAAGAGGGCAAGCGTGGGAGCACGCTGCCCTCTTTGCTGCACTTCGTGCCCACCGTGGCGAAAGGCGGTCACGAGCCATGCGCATAGCTACGGAGTACACGGGTTGTCGCATCGGACCACCTGGCGAGATCCCCGCCATAGCGAGCGCTAGGCGAGCCGTATTGCGCATCCTGCCCGAAGTCATTTGTCGTGCTGCCCGGAATGTCGTTGCCGAAAGTGAGCAGGCAGTCCTGCTCACGCTCGCTTCCCAGTTGGTTGTAGAAGGGATAGAACACGGCGCCGACCGGCGGAGCCACGCATCCAACGCCGGTGGTCGGTATTACAGGTCGCCACCTCCGAGGCCGGAATGTCGGTTTGGAACTGCAGCGACGGATAGCCGCTGAAATATCCCCAATGATCATCCGTGAAGCTCATCGGACCAATCCCTCTCTCCGTTGAACGCCCCGATCAGAAAGGGACTGGGATATTTCTTTGACCCATCCGGCCAGTCCGGCAGATAAGGCGGCCCATCGAAATCCAGATCGCCTCCGGAGGCAAAATCTAAGCATCCGGCAATCGGCGGTCCGGGGTAGCAGTCAGAGTCATCCGCATCATTATCGGCAAACTCGAAGTGACCGGTCTCCACCGCAATATTGACATTCAGTTCGAGAGCTGCCCAAGGGATTGATGTTCTTCGCGACGCGCCGTGCTGTATTCAGGATGAAAATCGTACGGCGTCGTCGCGCATGTATTCAGGTTCGTGTTGGCGAACCCTTTCTTTGCACTGGCGACCATATAACCTTCTTCCCCGGTAGTGAGGTCGAAGATCTGGTTCAGCAGCCCATCCGGGGTGTCGGTGATCAACAGCAGCAACTCATCCCCAGGATTCATCAGCAGCGTGTGCGCGTTCTGCGTGAAAGAGGCCGTGGTCTGGGCAGCCAGGAGCTGGCGGGCCGGTTGGAATTCCATCCTTCTGGATGAAAGCGAAATTGACCGGCTCTTCGCAATTCGCGTTGCAATACGCAAAGTTGTAACTGCACGCCAGGCTGTCAATCGTCAGGGCCGCGCACCAATGCGTGTCGTCGCAGCTGATCTTGTTGATGAATGGCGGATACCCGGGTGGGTAAAGTTGCAGTTCGAGAACCGCCGAGCCCGCGTCCGTCGCAAGACCGGAGCCGGTATTCTTGTCACTGTCGGGAATACATGGATTCTGCGGGTACGAATTGGAGTCGCACATCGCCAGACTGAACCAGATCGCCGGAGTCAGTTCGAAGGTCGCCACCTTCGAGCCCGACTGCGTGGGAATGGGGTCGCGTTTCGGCAAGGTAACCCGGTAAATCATATTGTTCCCGGAGTTCGGCTTCGTCGAGAAGAACTGCACGCTGGGCTCATCATGTCCGATGTACCATCCGTTGTCGTAAAACCGCCCACCGTTCGCCCCATGCAGGTCAGTGCAAGGCAGAGCCTTCACGTTGGGTGAGATCGGACTCCAGCCATTGCAATCCAGGCCGCCGCCGACCGTGGCCGTCTGTGCTCTCGCTAAGAATCCGAAACTTCCCGGCAGCGCCAACCCGAGAAGTCCGATGCACGACCGCCTGAACCGTCGCGTGAACCGCCCCCCAAGGCTCCGAAGCCTGCCCGTAGTCCGCGCTCGCATGGTCGAGGCTTGCTTATTTCCCAGATTATTCAACTCCATACTTCCCTTCCTCCCGGCGATCCCCGCATGAATGAACAGAGATGCTGAAACCTGCTCGAAGCGCACTTGGGATGGAGAGTTCACCGGAGAAGGTTGTATTCCGGCCCGCAACATTCTCCAGAGACGGCCGTGCGCCGCTCCGCGAATGGCATCACACCTGCGCGGGCAATCAAGTACCCAATAGAACGCCGTTCTCCCGTGCACCCCGGATACCCGGCGCACGATCCCTGGCTTCGTTGACCTGCCGGGTTCGGGCTGATACCATCAAATTTTCCAGGCAGTTCTCCATCAGCGAAGGAATCTCCCGTGCGTTATACCCGTCATGAATTGAAGCAGGATAAATTTGCCGCGTCCGCTGCTGAGGCAGTGCATGAAGTTGTCGAGCATCGTTCCGGAATCATCAAGATCGTGGCCATTTTGGTGGTCCTCGGACTCCTCGGTGGCGGCATCTTCTGGTACATGACCTCGCAGCAGGAGCAGGCGACGAATGCACTCGGACGGGCCTTGGTGATCTACAACGCTCCGGTCGTACCCCCGGGCACGCCCAAGGAAGGCGTCGGCGACCACCTTCAACAGCGACCAGGAGCGCTTGATTGCATCCAAGGACGCCTTTTACGCCATCAGCGACCACTACGGCTGGACCGAGTCCGGTCAATACGCCCGCTATCTTGCCGGGCTGACCGAAAAGGAATTGGGCAACGATAAGGTTGCCGAAGATCAACTGCGCGCCCTCAGCAATACCCGCCGCCGCGAGCTGGCCGCCTTGGCCAAGTATGCCCTGGCAGCCGTCTATCGCGACGAAAAACGCGACCAGGATGCGATCAACCTCTTGCAGATCCTGATCGACAAGCCCACCGTCAGCGTTCCCAAGGCCAATGCGCAGTTCGCCCTTGCCGACATCTATGTCTCCGAACACCAGCCCGACAAGGCCAAGGTAATCTACGACCAGATTGCCAAGGACAATCCCAAGAATGTGGTCGGGCAGATCGCGAAATCGCACGAGGACGAGTTGAAGTAGCTCCGCATCTCCGAAAACCGAATCCAACCCCGGACCGCGTCCGGGGTTTTCCTTTTGCCAGGCGGAGAGGTCTAGCTGCGTTTTGGTCCTACGCTCTGCTTTGGGATCTGAGCGTCAGCGACGGCCCCCGTACCGCCCCAAATACCCGTACGGTTCAAGTTTTTCAACGTCATCGATTTTCTGCCGATTCCCCGACCACACCCTTGGCGCGAAACCGGCAGCGGTGCGCATCGTTGCGGCAAACTGGCCGGCGGTGCATCATCGTGGTCCGCGAGTTGCATACCCGCATAGAAACCCGGCACCGGCGCAGTCCGTCGCGGACGAGGCGCTTTGGGCAACGACACCAAACAGGAGGAGACACCATGAAAAGCTTTTTGGTTGGCCTTGGAATTGGCATCGGACTGGGAGTGCTGTTTGCTCCGATGAGCGGAGAAGACACTCGGGAAAACCTCAGCGAACACGCCGGCAATCTGAAAAATTCGGCGCGGGAGAGCTATGACCAGGGCCGCGACCGCATCCAGCGCGGGGTAGAGCAAGTGAAGTCCACCGCAGGACGCGTCTTCAACCAGGTGCGCACCGGAACCGAAGGGTAGCCAGCCATCCGCGTCCGCGGGCAGAGCGCTGCGCCGCGGAAGACTTTCCGAAAGAGCCGTCTGGCCGCTGATGGCCGGACGGCCACTTCGGGATCGTCCTTTTGCCGATAATTATTTGGCCAATTGCCAACTTTCACCTTATTAAAAATTCTTGCCAAATCAGAGAACATTGCTATAGTGGAAGCTTCCCTCCCCGGGATGCTTTGCCTGACCATATGAAATCATAGGCCAGGTGCTGTGGCGTGTTCCGCCTGCCTATCAACGTACGGAGTTAATATGCGGGAACGCGGATTTTCGCTCATCGAAGTGCTCATCGTGGTCGCGATCATTCTGATCATCGCCGCGATCGCTATCCCGAGCTATCTGCACAGCAAGATGGCGGCCAATGAATCCTCGGCCGTCTATTCGATCCGTACCATCAACACCGCACAGGTCACCTATGCAACCACCTATCCCTCGTTGGGCTATGCCAGTGCCCTGAACATGCTGGCCGCCCCCACGCCGGGGGAACGGTCAGTTCCGCCAACGCCGGAATCCTGGATTGGGTTCTGGGATGTCTCACTCAGCCGTGCCAGAAGAGCGGATACCAATTTCGCGATCGTGCCCGGCACTCTCTCGCCTGACGGCTCACTCGACAGTTACAGCGTCTGGGGAGTACCGGCGAGCGTGGGGATTACGGGCTATCGCGGATTCTGCTCGGATAATATGAATCCGGTCCAGTACGACCCCACCGGCGGTACCAACTGCACCCAGACGCTGCGAATAGCCAGCGCGGAATCAGCACAGCGAACCGAACCGCCCGGCGTGAGTTGACTTTTGCGCTCCGGGTTCTTAGCTTGTAGCTGACCATGTCCACTTCACTCTTTAACGCTCAACCTTACGACGAAGCCAGGGCCCGCCGCCGCCACATCCGGATTGCGGTCGCAATCGTTGCGGTGATCGCGATTGCCGCCCTCCTGTGGTTCAACCGGTACTACCCGGAAGAGCGCCGGGTCGACCAGTTTTTTGCTCAGCTCCAGGCGAAAAACTACGAAGGCGCTTACGCAATCTGGATGAATGACCCGAACTGGCAGCAGCATCCCGAGGCCTACAAACGCTACGCGTTTCATGCGTTTTACTGCGACTGGGGTCCGTCCGGAGAATGGGGGCCGATCAATAGCTACAAGATTGTGGCCGCGCAAAAGCCCCGGCCCAACGCCAGCGGTGTCGTCATCGGCGTGCGCGTGAATCAGCGCAAGTCACTGTGCTCGGTGCGGGTGGAGTTCAAGGACAAAACCCTGGGATTCTCGCCCGATGAGATGGTCGAATAGCAGTCGCCGGTCCAGGGTCTTCACTTGCTGAAGTGCGCTTTGGCCTTGTGCAGCGTCGCTTCGTTTTCAACATTCAGGCAGCTCTGGGATTTGTCGATCTGGCGCAGCAGTCCGGTGAGCACCGACCCCGGGCCGGCTTCGAGGAACTGGCAGGCGCCTTGGGCAATCAGCGCCCGCATGGAAGCTTCCCACTGCACCGTGCCGGTCACCTGGCGAATCAAGGTGTCGCGCGATTTCTCCGCATCCGAAACCGCTACGGCTTCGATGTTGCACAGCACGGGAATCTCCGGCGGGTGGAAGGTCAGGGCGCGGAGATCGGCGGCCAGCCGATCCTGCGCGGGCTGCATCAGCGCGCAATGAAACGGCGCGCTGACCGGTAGCATCACCGCGCGCTTTGCCCCGCGGTGCTTGCACAGTTCGGCGGCGTGCTCCACTGCGGCCTTGGAGCCGCTGATCACCACCTGGCCAAGCGAATTAATGTTGGCGGCTTCGCAGACTTGACCGGGGAATTTGGCCACGGCCTCGCCGCAGGCGGCGCGAATCTGGTCGAGCGCCAGGGCGAGAATTGCGGCCATCGCTCCCACTCCAACCGGCACTGCCTCCTGCATATACTTGCCGCGATTGCGAACCGTACGAACCGCATCGGCAAAACTGATGCTGCCGGCCGCCACGTGGGCGGAATATTCGCCCAGCGAGTGCCCGGCAACAAAGCTGGGCGCGATGCCGGCTTCGGCCAGCACGCGCGTAGCGGCGACGGAAACCGTCAGAATCGCCGGCTGCGTGATCTCCGTGAGCCGGAGCTTTTCGTCCGGCCCCTCGAAGCAGAGCGTGCTCAGCGAGTATCCAAGAGCCTCGTTCGCCTCTTCGAAGGTGTGGCGGGCAACCGCGTGATTGAAGGCAAGTTCCTTGCCCATTCCGGCGGCTTGCGAGCCCTGGCCGGGAAAAAGAAATGCGAGTCCGGGAATGCGCTTTGCCGTCGATGGCTCCATGGAGGCTCCGTGCAAGGATTCTGTTATCTGGGAACGCAACCGCGATATCACTCGCACTCCTATCGAACACCGGACCGATGCGCTATCCCGGCGTTCTGGCGAAGATTTTCGGCGAGCCGACGCTCCTGCTAGTCACTGAGCGTCAAGCCGCTGTTCCGCTCGCCGCAAACCGGCGCTCACAAATACTAAACCCTCTCGGGGACGCCGACCTTCGTCGGCGGGCAGCCTGGATATGCTCCTCGATCTTCTGGTTGAGGCCGGAGCGCGCAAATTCCGCCGCCACCCGAATCGCATTCTTAATCGCATTGCCGTTGGACGATCCGTGACTGACAATGGCGACGCCTTTCAGTCCCAGCAACGGCGCCCCGCCGTACTCGGAATAATCCAGTCGCTTCTTGAATTCCTTGAACGCTTGCCGCGCCAGCAGATAACCCATCTGCCGCGTAATGGTGGACTGCAGCGTCTCCTTGAGAATGGCGCGCACCGCCTCCACCAGGCCCTCGCTCACCTTGAGGGCAACGTTGCCGACAAAACCATCGCAGACGATGACGTCGGCGTGTCCGTTGTATAGGTCGCGGCCTTCGACATTGCCGAGAAAGTTCAGCGGCAGCGCCTTGATGAGCTGGAACGCATCGCGGGTAAGATCGTTGCCCTTGGTCTCTTCTTCGCCGACCGAGAGCAGCCCCACCCGCGGATTGCTGGCGGTAGGAAAGCGTCCGCTGAAAATCGAGCGGAAGTAGATCTCTCCCATGATGGCGAACTGCTGAAGATTCTGCGGCTTGCAATCGACGTTGGCGCCCACGTCCAGCATGATGGTCGCGGTGTTGGCGGCCGTGGGAAAAACCGTGGCCAGCGCCGGACGATCGACGCCGGGAATAACTCCCAGCACCATCTTGGCCGTGACCATGGCGGCGCCGGTGTTTCCGGCCGTGACAAAGCCGGAGGCCATGCCATCTTTAACCAGGCGAAGACCGACCCGCATCGAAGAGTCGCGCTTTTTCTTGACCGCCTGCGCCGCCTTCTCGTCCATGCTGATGAACTCGGAGGCATGGACCACTTCAATCGGCAGACCTCGGGCTTCCGGGTGATGAGCCAGCTCCGCGCTCACCACATCCTGCTGCCCGACCAGAAGTACTCGAACGTCACATTGCCGCGCGGCAAGAATCGCGCCCTCAATTTCCGGCTTAGGGGCGCGGTCCGCACCCATGGCATCGACCGCGATGGTGATTGACATCGTCCGCGAAGGGAGGCCTACCTGGCCTTTTCGACCTCAACGATTTCGCGGCCCTTGTAGTGGCCGCACTTGGCGCAGGCGCGGTGCGGCAGCTTGGCTTCGTGACAGTTGGGGCACTCGCTGATGGAGCGTGCGGTAAGGTGATCGTGAGCGCGACGGAGAGCCGTGCGCTGCTTGGAGTGTCGCCGTTTAGGATTTGCCATGATCGACTACCTTTCAATTTCGCTGCGGCCGCAATGGGCCGCGAACTCAAATCCGCCCGAGGGCGCTACTGCAATTTGTTCTTCAAGTCGCCCAGCGCAGCCCAGCGGGGATCCGGTTTTCCCTGCTCGCAATCGCAAAGCTGCTGGTTGCGATTCACCCCGCAGGTGACGCACAGGCCCTTGCAATCGTAACGGCAAAGGGTCTTGATCGGCACCGCAAGCAGAATCTGCTCACGCAGCGAATCTTCCAGCTCCATGCCTTCGCCCGAGTAATAGCCGATTTCGGTCTCCGCCTCGTTGATCGCCACCTCGTCCGAGCCTTTTTCCGACTCCAGCGGACGGTACAAGAGGTCAAACGAACGCGCAATCGGAATCTCCACCGGCTCCAGGCAGCGCGCGCAACTGACTTCGACCCGGCCATCCAGCTTGCCCACCAGACGGATGTCGTCAATGGATTGGTGGCCGCCGTGGTGTTCACGAATCAGTTCGGCGCGCCCTTCGGTCTGCAGCGAGCCAACCTGCCGCACCTCAGAGCCGAAATCAATTTCTCCGGGCTGAAACTGGAGCGCAAACTCCAGCTTCCGGAATTCCAGGTCTTGAATGCGAATCTTCATGATGCCACATGCTCCCGAAGCCCACCACCGGTAGATCGCAACCGCTTCGCCGGTCAGCCAATGCGAAGCCAGCCAATCAACGAAGCGAATGAGACGCAAGGGATTTGCCAGCTCAAACCGCGAGCCGATACTCCACCCTTACTCCTGGCAGGAAACACTCCTCAGGACAGATTACAAGGATACGGGCGCAAGGCGGGCGGTGTCAAACCGCAGCCGTCAGTCCCCGCACGCGCCCGTGGCGCGCCGGACGCGGCTCCTGAATCACGATGGTTTCCGCAATCCGGTCGTGAACGCAGCAGCGATTGCGATGCAGAAAAAACTGCAGGAACCCGAAGCCGCACTCCAGCGCCGAAGCCCCATACCCCAGCGCCCGCTCCAGCGCCTGCCACAGCGTAATCTCCGGACGCAGCAGCGAGACCACCCGGATGCTGAGCAGGCGCTTGCCCAGCGTCAGCCCGTTCGTCCACCACACCGAAATTCCCGCATACACAACCAGCCAGACCAGGTCCGTCAACTCATGGAAATTAAAGCGCAGGGCAATGTGAAGAGGATGATGCGTGGCTCGAAGAACGAGATACTGCCGGACCGAGCTCAAACGGAACATAGACCGCGAGAACGATCAGAAAATCGATGACAAACGCCGCCGAGCGTTGCCAGAACTCAGCCAGCGGCACCCCCGCCAGAGCCTCCGCGCGAGCCGTCTCGTGAGGATCGAAACCGCGTCTCTTCTTGGCCGCTTCCCTGACCGATCCCCAGCTTTTCCGGACCGCTTCCCAGACTTTCATGCTCCACATGATACGCACGCCGGCAGGTGCGCGGTGGTGGCTCATGACTGCCCGCTGTCCGGTCAGAATGCCAAAAGCACCTCGCTACGGTTTTGTGGAATCTTCAGTTCCACTCCGCGCGCGTGATTCGCCGCGGTCGTTGCCTTCATGTCCAGCGCGTTCAGCGCGATCGTGCGCTGCTGCCCGCCCACCGCAAGATGCAGAAAACCCGCCACCACCGTGTACTGATCCGTCTCCAGCCGCTCCCCATTCGCCAGCACAAAGATCGTCTTCACGCCGGGCTTGCTTGGTACCGTGTTCTGGGCTCGCGACAACTCGATCACCTTGGCCCCGCCGGCCCTCCGCAGGATGCCTGCCTCTGGGCGGCGCCACGCGACGGGATCGGAGTGCGAGGACAGTCCGGCCCGGTTCAGCAGATGCAACAGTGAGGCTTCTCCGCCCGCCCCGTTTTGCGTCCCCGCGATTCTTCCCTCCCGGTCGATCACCACGTAATAAGGAATGCCGTGCTTCCCAAACTGTTTGGAAAGCGCTTCCTCTTCGTCGAGTGCAATCCGGCATGACCGCGGGTGTGCTTCGAGATAGCTCCGTCACTTTCGACTCCGGCTCGCCCACATCCACCGCCAGCACCACCAGTCCTTGGCCGGCAAACCGGCGTTCGATGTTGTCCACCGCAGCCTCGTCGCTGCGGCAGTGCGGGCACCACGTCGCCCAGAATTGCAGCAGCAATCGTCCTTCCGCCGAGAGAGGTATCCGTAACCGTTTCGCCGTCGAGCGTCTGCGCCGTAAACCGCGGAGCCCGCGCTCCGCTGTCAGCTCTGGCCAGCGCGCAGAAAACCGCCAGGGCGAGCAAGCCGACACAAAATCGGTCGAATGCCGGAACGTTTCACAATCCACCTCATTTCCGTGGCAGAATCAGTGAGTAGCTGCCCTCAGGAGGGACATTGTAAGCCTTTTCCCGGCTGGCTGGACAGCGCAACTTGCGCTCTGCCGAAGCAAGGCTGAAACTGTTGTCATGCTCAAGGTTGGATTGACGGGCGGAATCGCCTCCGGAAAATCGACCATTCTGGCGATGTTTGCCGATCTCGGAGCGCACACCTTGCGCGCCGACGTAGTCTCCCACCGCCTGATGGCTCCCGGAGAACCCGTCTATGAGCGCATCGTCGCCGCCTTCGGCACCGGAATTCTAGCTCTGGATGGAACCATCGCGCGGCCCCGCCTTGCCTCCGCCGCCTTCCCCGACCGCATTGCCGAGCTGAATGCCATCGTGCATCCCGATGTTCTGGCCTTCGAGGACAACTGGATGCGCCAGGTGGCTCAGACCGACCCGGGTGGCGTGGCCATCTGCGAGGCCGCCCTGCTGATCGAGGCCGGAGCCCGCGCCCGCTACCACAAACTGATCGTGGTGACCTGCACCCTGGAGCAGAAGATCTCGCGCTTTGCCGAACGCACCGGCGTCACCCCCGAGGCTGCCCGCCTCGAGGTCAGCGCCGGATGGCCGCCCAGATGCCTGAGGAGGAGAAGGCCAAACTGGCCGACTTTGTGATCGACAACAGCGGCCGCCGCGAAGATACCGTCCACCGCGTGGCCGAGCTCTGGCAGGAACTCACGGCCGAGGCACAACGCCATTAGAGATCCCAGTAGAGCCCCTCTTGGCGTTTAAGCTTGGTGCTTGATTTTGCTGTTCGATTTCGCTGTTCGATTTGCTTTGATTTTCAGGTGTCATCCCGAGCCTAAGCGAGGGATCCCAGCACCGTCCAAACCACCCGCGCCGTTTCAAGTTCCCACCAGCGATCGATTCTCCCCGACTACAGCGTGCGCTTAAACAGCGGCACCGAGATGCTCAGGCTGATCAGCCCGAACAGCGTCAGGTAGAGCAGATCATGCGAAACCGCGGCCCACGAGGCGTCCTTGAGCAAGGTTGCCTTCAGCCCGTGAACCGCATAGCTGAACGGGTCCACATAGGAGATGACTTGCAGCCACTTGGGAAACGCCTGCACCGGATAGATGGCGCCGCTCGGAAAGTACAGCAGCGTGTTGAGAATGCCGAACATGGCGCGCGGCACCAGCGGGTCTTCCACCCGCACCATCAGCAGAAACATCATCCCATTGAAGGCGAACGACGTGGCGCAGATCAGCAAAAACCATTGCAGCATGCGCGACGGCTCAAACGACGAGCCCAGCCCGGCAATCAGCGAGCCCAGAACCGTCAGCGTGCAACCGGCCATCACCGCCTTGATGGCCCCGGCAAGGTTCAATCCCAGCACCATCTCCAGCCCGGTGATCGGCGTCACCAGATAACCCTCATGAACCCCGCGCGCCTTGTCGTCGATGTAGAGCATCCCTCCGCCAATCATCACCGAAACAAACATCGCCAGCGTAATCGAGCCCGGCAACAGATACTTGATGATATTCGACGTACGGATACAGCTCGATCGATCTCCAGCGCAACGTCGCTTGAAATCCGCTTGGCCGTCGCCTCGGGCTGATTCAGCGCAGTCCACCAGCTCCTGCATCTTGCTTTGCAGCGAGCTTTCCATGAACTGGTCGCTGTTATCCACCACCATGCCGAGCTGGGGATTTTCTCCCGCGTAGAAACGCCGCGAAAACTGCGGCGGAATGATCAGCGCGCCTTCCAGCCGGCCCTCGCGAACATCTTCCCGCGCGCGCACCTCGTCCGTGTAAGGCACGGCGCGAAAGGTGCGAACGTTGGCCTCCACCGAGCGGAACGCCTCTTGCACGCGCACCGCCTGCGTGCCGTGATCCTCATCGACAATCGCCAACCCGCGCATCGCGGATTTTTCCGCCGAACGCATTGCCCAGAATGATCAGCTGAACCAGCGGCATAATCATCGCCGTGACCATCAGGGTCGGCGAGCGGAAGAACTTGCGCATCTCGCGCTCGATAATCGCAAACATTCTGTTCATGGCTGCATTCCTGGACGCGGCGGCATCACGAAGCCGAAGGCTTTCACCTGCTCGTCCCGTAGCTGGCGGCCGGTGTAGTGAACGAATACGTCGTCCAGCGAGGTGTTCTGCACCGTCAGAGTTTTAATCTCAACTCCGGCGCGCACCGCCAGCTCCACCAGGCCGGTAGTCGTCTGCGAGCCGGTCGAGGTCAG
This sequence comes from uncultured Acidobacteriota bacterium, assembly GCA_963779365.1. GTDB lineage: Bacteria > Acidobacteriota > Terriglobia > Terriglobales > Acidobacteriaceae > TOLSYN. The sequence continues at coordinate 21,596 of CAVZYB010000048.1, forward strand.
CAGGCGATACATGCTGCCGCCCTCGTCCTGCACGCTCTCCACCCCGGCCAGCGTGCGCAGTTGCTCCACCCATCCAGCGGGAGGCTTGGCGAACTGCGCCTCCACCACATTGTTTCCCGGAACGCTCGATTTCAGTGACATCGGCGTATCCAGCGCCACCAGCTTGCCGTGATCCACAATCGCAATCCGGTCGCAGAGCCGGTCGGCCTCATCCATGTAATGCGTGGTGATCAGGATGGTGAGCTGGCGGCGGCTCTTCAGCGTGTTCAGCATCTCCCAGACCGCCACCCGCGATACCGGATCGAGTCCCGTGGTCGGCTCGTCGAGAAAAAAGATGCGCGGATTGTGCACCAGCCCGCGCGCAATCTCCGCCCGCCGCCGCATTCCGCCGGAGAGCGTTTTCACCTGCGCGTCGCGCCACTTGGTCAGATCCACGGCTTCCAGCAGCTCTTCGATATTGCGCTCGCGTTCGGCCCGCGGAACCCCATACAGTTTGGCGTAAATACTCATATTCTCCGCCACCGTGAGATCGATATCGCTGGTCATCGCCTGCGGAATCACCCCCATGCATGCGGCGCGCCGCGTCGGCGCTCACACTCACGTCGTATCCGGCAATGAAAGCCTTGCCGCTGGTGATCGGAATCAGCGTGGTCATCATCCGGATGAGCGTGCTCTTGCCTGCGCCATTGGGGCCGAGCAGCCCGAAGATTTCCCCGTCCTTCACGTCGAAGGTCACGCCCTTCACGGCCTCGAAGTCGCCGAATTTCTTCACGATGTTTTCCACCGCGATGGCCTGGCCTTCGTGTCCCGACTGCGGTCCCTTGCTGCGGCTGAGAATGCTCATGCGGGCTCCGTTATTTACCGGCGAACAGGCGCTGCGGGAGAAGCACTTCGGCGGTCATTCCCGGAACGTAAGTCTCGCGCGGATTGTTGATCAGCAACTTGAGCCGCACCGTGCGAATGTCGCGCTTGGTGCGGCTGTAATCGCGTTCGGTGGCGAAATCCGCTTCGGCCGCCTTGGCAATCACTTTGCCGGAAACGTGTTCGCCTCCGGGCATGCGCACGTCGAGCGTATCCCCGAGCTTTACGGCCTGTGCCTGGGTCTCCGGAATCGCCGCATAAACCCAGGTCTGGGTCAGGTCGACGATGGTCACAATCGGCGTCCCGACGCTGACCACCTCGCCTTCCCGCGCCGCCCGCACGCTCACCGTTCCGTCCACCGGCGCCACGATGCGGGTGTAGCCGATCCGTACTTCGGCTTCGGCCAGTTTGGCGTTGGCCGAGTCCATCTGCCCCTCCATGGCGCCGATGTTGCTGTGCGCCGCCGCCGCCTGATGAATGCGCGCCTGCATGGTGTTCAACGTGGCTCGCGCGGCGATCACCTGTTCGCGATTGGAGCGCACCCGGGCCTGGTCGGCGGCCAGCGTCTGCTCCGCCCGGTCGCGATCCTGCTGGCTGGCTACTCCCTGTTCGGCCAGCGACACGGTGCGCTTGGTATCCAGCGCCTGCTGCCGCTCGTTGGCTTGGCTTTCTTCCAGCGAAGCCACGGCGGCTTTCAGTGCGGCCGCGGCATTGTTCACCTGCGAATCGGTCTCGCCATGGGTGCTGGCGTAGCTTTGCCCCGCCTGGCGAACCTCGGAGCGCAATCCTTCCAGAGTGGCACGGGCGGAGTCGCGCTCGGCCGCAAGGTCCTGATTGTCAATCTGCGCAATCAGCTCTCCCTGCTTCACGCTCTGGCCTTCGTCCACCAGCAGGCGCTCGATGCGTCCGGCGACCTTGCTGCTGACGATCACCTGATTGGCATCGACCGTGCCGATCAAAACCACCTCCGAGGTGCCGCGGGTGGAGTAAAAGTAAAAGCCGAGCGAGAGCAGCAGCACAATCCCCAGCATGGCGAAGACACGGTACTTAGCATTCATGAGTGGTTCGCTTTCCTTCCGTCTTTCCGAGACCCTTGCCGCGAAGTTCGCGGGGCAGCGCCGAGGCAGCGGCAGAGATTTTTTTTGCCAGCCTGATTCCGTACTCGCGATCCGCGAACAGCGACGCCCCGAGGAAGTCCAGCGAGGTCGCAATGTGACCGCGAATCGACTCCGGCGAAAACGGATCAACCCCCCGCACCATGCGCATAATCGGCGCGGAGGTGAAGTAGAAAACGTTCATGCCGAGCATTGCGCTGAGCGCCGCGGCGCCTTCAATTTTGCGGAACTCGCCGCAGCCAATGCCATCCTCCACGGCCTTCAGCCCCGCCCGCTGCAGCGGAATGAAGTGCGCCGTGCTGATGGCGCGAAAGTCCCGCGAGGGTTCCCCGGTATTGCGCGCCCGCGAAAGCTCCTGCTGAATCAGCCGCGGATAGTTCGGATGGTTGATCAAGTACTCGAAGTGCACCCGGGCGAAGCGAAGCAGCTTTTCGCCCGGCGAAAGCGCGCTTTCGAGCAGCGGCAGCACATCCTCCACCAGCCCGCTGAAAACCGCCTGGAGCGCCGCCGAATAGAGACTGTCCTTGTCCTTGAAATAGTAATAAAGCAGAGCCTTGTTGACCCCGGCAGCCTCGGCAATCGCGGCCGTGCGAGCGCCGGCAACTCCCTGCGCCGCAAACTCCGCAATGGCATGTTCGAGGATGGCGCTGCGGCTGGCTTCGGCGTTGCGCACCCGTGGAGCAATCGGCTTGGCCTTCGATGTCGGCATAACTAACTAACCAGTTAGTTAGTTTAACCGCAGTCCTCGCGCCGATGCAAGCTACCAGCGCACCCAGAATGTACGGCACGGGTGCCCCATATTCGCCCGCCGTTGGCAAACGTGGGGTAGTTGACTTCGCCTTTGACCTCAACTTTGAAACCTTGAAACCTGAAACCTTAGTCCTTGCGTGTACTGATTTCTCTTCTTGTCGGCGTGGCGTTCCAGCGCCAGCTGAATCAGCCGGTCGATCAGCGCGGGGTACTCGATCCCGCTCGCCGCCCAAAGCTTGGGATACATGCTGATGGCGGTGAATCCCGGCATGGTATTGACCTCGTTGAGATAGAAATGTCCGGTCACCGGGTCCATCAGGAAATCGACCCGGGCCAGCCCCGAACATTCGCAGCTCTGGAACGCCCGGATCGCCATCTCCTGAATCTGGCGCACCTGCGTGTGATCCAGGCGGGCGGGGATGAGCAGTTCGGAGCCGGAGTCGATGTACTTCGCGTTGTAATCGTAGAACTCTTTGGACGGGATGACTTCGCCGCAGATGGACGCCGCGGGCTCGTCGTTGCCCAGAACCGCGCACTCAATCTCGCGCGCCTTGTGCCGCTTACCGCCCACGCCCTGCTCGATGATGATTTTGCGGTCAAAGCGGGCAGCCTCATTCATCGCCGCCGGCAGTTCGCTCGAGTCGTGTGCCTTGCTGATCCCGACCGAGCTGCCCAGGTTCGCGGGCTTCACAAACACCGGATATTTCAGCGCCGAGTCCACTGCCTTCTCAACCTGTTTCGGCCCCCGCTCCCACTCTGAGCGCAGCACCGTCAGGTGCTTCACCAGCGGCAGCCGCGAGTCGCAGAACAGCCGCTTCATAATGTCTTTGTCCATCCCCGCCGCCGAGCCCAGCACGCCCGAGCCAACGTAGGGAATGTCGGCCAGTTCGAGCAATCCCTGCAAGGTTCCGTCTTCCCCAAAGGTGCCATGCAGCACCGGGAAGATCACATCGACGCTGATCGGGCGCGGCCCGTCGTGATTGCGCGGGGTCTCAAACGGCACAATCGAATTCGCCGAGGGCATCGGCGGCACCAGCACGGCTTCGCCCTTGGCCAGCACCGCGGCCGACGACGTCGCCGCCGGATCGCCCGCACGCAGGTTCTTGCCGCGCCCACCGGCCACAAACTCACCCTTGATCAACTGTTCCGCGTGGAAGTCGGTGAGCCACATCCCCTGCTTGGTGATGCCGATCGGAACCACATCGTATTTTGTGCGATCAATGGCCTGCATCACCGATGCGGCGGACAAAAGGGAGACTTCATGCTCACCGCTGCGACCGCCAAAAAGCACACCTACACGGAGTTTCTTCGCTGTCATAAGGCTGAGTTTTCCTTGTGCTACTTCTTTTGATTATAAGGTCTGGCGGCAAGGAGGGTTAGGCAGCAGGCGCAGAAGCCGAGAAAATTGCCAAATACCGCCAGAAAACGCAAAGTTTTCGGCCCAAAATCTTCATCCCGGCACAACCGTGACTTTCCTCAAACCGCGCACCGCATTGCGATGTACACCGCATCCGCTGCCGCAAGGTCTTCCAGCCGCAGTATTTTTTCCCCAGCCCCGGCCTTGGTCTCCAGCAGATGCCGCCGGTAGATTCCGGGCAGCAATCCACACCTCACCGGAGGCGTGAACCACTGCCCATCTTTCTCGATGAACACGTTGCTGATCGCCCCTTCGGTCACCTCATCGCGTTCATTCAGGAACAGCACCTCGTCATAGCCTTGCCGAAGCGCCTCTTTGTATTCCTGTTCGTAAAGTTGGCGGCGCGTCGTCTTGTGGCGCAAAAACCGGTCGCCAGAGGATACCCGATGCGCTGAAACCATGACCTTCCCCACGCCCGCCTGCTCTTCCACCCCGGCGTGCGTGATCTCACCGCCCCGGAGCCGTCCAGCACAACTCGAACCTTGGTCCGCACTCCGGCCGCCAACCGCTTCCCCACCTCTTCCAGCGCCGCTACGATGGCCGCGCGATCGAAGCTGAATCCGAAGTACATGGCGGACGATTCCAGCCGCTCCAGATGCCACGGCAGCAGACTGTACCCATCGTTCCAGAGAATGCTTTCCAGCAGTTGAAATGGCTCTTCGCGCCGCGTCAGAAACTCGGATTTCAGCAGGCATTCGCGGAACTCATCTTCCGCCCGTGAATCGATGACGATGCCGCTGCCCACGCCCATCGTGCCGCTGCCGTCTTCCAACACCACGGTCCGAATCGCCACGTTGAACACCGCCTCCCGCGCCGGGGAAAAAAAACCGATCGCCCCCGTGTAAACCCCGCGCGGCGCCCCCTCCAGCTCCTGAATAATTTTCATCGTCCGCAGCTTCGGCGCCCCGGTGATGGAACCGCAGGGAAACAGACTCCCGAAAATGTCGGCGTAGCCCACCCCTGTCCGCAGCCTGCCGGAAATCTCCGACGCCATCTGAAACAGCGTCGCATATTTCTCCACCGCGAAAAGCTCCTCCACCTGCACGCTTCCGAACTCGCAGATGCGCCCCAGATCGTTGCGCAGCAGGTCCACGATCATCACGTTCTCGCTGCGATTCTTGGGTCGTTTTGCAGCCAGTGCGCCGCCGCTTCGTCCTCTGCCAGATCCGCCCCGCGCCGCGCCGTGCCTTTCATCGGACGCGCCACCATCCTTTGCTCTTTCCGCCGGAAGAACAGCTCGGGCGAAAACGACAAAATGTGCCAGCTCTCCCCATGCAGCAAAGCGCTGTACGGCACCGGCTGATTTTCCACCAGCGCGGAAAACATCGCGTGCGGTGCGCCCGAGAAATCGAAGCGCAGCCGATCCGTGAAGTTCACCTGATAGGTGTCGCCCGAGCGAATATATTCCTGAATCGCCGCAATCTTTTCGCCGTAACTTTTCTCGCCAATTCCGAACTGCACATTCCGAATCTCAAAGCCCTCGGCACTCGGAGCATTTCCCACAAGCCATTCGTCTGGCGCTTCGCCCTCAAACTCGCCGCTCCGGTGGTCAAAGACAAACGCCTTGGAGTAGACGCCAAACCAAGCCGGAGGCGGATTCGTCTTCCCCAGGCCAACCCGCCCCATCCCCTGCAAATCTTCGCCGTACTCGTAGCCAAGAAATCCGGCAACATAGGCTCCGCCCGCCAGCGCCTCCTCGATCTCGTCGAACAGGGAACTGCCGGCCGCAAGCGTCCGCACCGGATGCACAAACAGATAACTACGATAATTGTTGCCATCAAACCGCGAAGTTTCGAGCAGAACGCTGCCGGGAGTGGATGCCACCAGCGCATGGTATCGCGCCGGAAACTTCGCATGCTTCAATCCTTTTCCCTGCTGCGCCATAAGACTACGAGCAGTATACCGGGACGGCATCCAGGATTCGAGTGGCTAGGGCTGGCCCATTCAAGCCCGCCGTTGGCTTGAGTATCGCGGGGCTAGTTCCGTCGGCCATTGCGCGAAATCGATTGGAATCTCTCTCGAATCGAGCCCTCGCCCCCCTACAGTATCTTCTTCCCAAACGCCGAGCTGGCCAGCTCCACTGCCAGCTCCGCCGTGCGGTTGTACTCGTCAATCACCGGATTCACCTCGACGATATCCATCGAGGTCATGCGCCCGTGGTCGGCGATGATCTCCATCGCCAGATGCGCCTCGCGATAGGTCGCGCCACCCGGCACCCGTGTTCCCACCCCCGGCGCGTCTTCGGGATCGACCCAGTCCATATCCAGCGATATGTGGTAGCCCACCGTGCCCCGTCCCGCCACCCGCAGAGCCTCTTCCATGATCGTGCGCATCCCGCGCTCGTCGATGTCGCGCATGGTGAAGACTTCGATCCCCGTGCGGCGGATGTTCTCCTTCTCCGCCATGTCCACGTCGCGCACTCCGACCAGGGCGCAATTTTCCGGACGAACCTTCGGACTCCACTCGTACAGTCTGGCCAGCGGATCGAGCCCGTTCAGCCCCATCAGCGCGCCCAGCGGCATGCCGTGGACATTGCCGGACGGCGAGGTCTCCGGCGTATTGATGTCCGAGTGCGCGTCAATCCAGATGAGCCCGATGTGCTGCCCTTCCCGCCGATAGTACTCGGCCACTCCGCTCACCGAACCGGCGGCAATCGAGTGATCTCCGCCGATCGAGAGCGGAGTTTTTTCCTCTTCCAGCGCGTGCAGCACCTCTTCGGCAAGCTTGGTGCAGGTCGCCGTAATTTCGCGCAGATAGCGCGCATGAGGATCGCCAAAATTCTTCTGCTCAGGGATCGTCACGCTGATGTTGCCGGCGTCCTCGACCTCGTGCCCAAGCGACTCCAGCTTGGCCTGCAGCCCGGCCACCCGCACCGCCGAGGGCCCCATGTCCACCCCGCGGCGCTGCTGCCCAAGATCCAGCGGAACGCCGATCACCCGAATCCGCTTCTTGATCACGTCCGGAAATGATGCCGGAATACTAACCATATGCCCCCTACGGATACATCCGGTTCAACATGCGCGGAAACGGAATCGTCTCTCGCACGTGATCCAGCTTGCAGATCCAGGCCACTGCCCGCTCCAGTCCCATCCCGAAGCCGGCATGTGGCACCCCGCCGTATTTGCGCAGATCCAGATACCACTGAAACGCCTCTTCCGGCAATTTGTGCTCCCGGATGCGCTCCAGCAGCCGCTCATACGACCCCATGCGCTGCGAGCCGCCGATCACCTCGCCGTACCCTTCCGGAGCCAGCACGTCCACGCACAGCGCCTTCGAGAGATCGTCCGGGTCCGGCTCCATGTAAAAAGCCTTCACCGCCGAAGGATACCGGTGAATCATCACCGGACGGTCGAACTTCGAGGAAATGTAGGTCTCATCCGGCGATCCAAAATCATTGCCATACTCGAACTTCGCCTCCAACTCGCCCTTGGCAAAGCCTTCGTCCAGCATCTTCACCGCCTCGTCGTAGGAGACCCGTGGGAACGGCGCTTCGATCTTCTCCAGCGGTGCCACGTCGCGCCCAATCACCCCGAGTTCATGCCGCCGCGTCTCCAGTACCCGCTTCACAATGAAGGTGATAAAGTCCTCGGCCAGCTTCATGATGTCGTCCAGCGTGGCGTAGGCCACCTCCGGCTCAATCATCCAGAACTCGGTCAGGTGCCGCCGCGTCTTCGATTTCTCCGCCCGGAAGGTCGGTCCAAAGCTGTACACCTTGCCCAGCGCCATCGCCGTCGCTTCAATATAAAGCTGCCCTGACTGCGTCAGATAAGCCTGCTCCTCAAAGTAGTCCACCGGAAACAGCGTGCTCGTCCCTTCGCAGGCCGCCGGAGTCAGAATCGGCGGATCGGTGCGGGTAAAGTCACGCTCGTAGAAGAAGTCGTGCATCGCCCGCTCAATCTCCGAGCGGATGCGCAGAATCGCCACCTGCCGCGGCGAGCGCAGCCACAGATGCCGATGCTCCATCAGGAACTCGACCCCGTGATCCTTCAGCGAAATCGGATACGGCGTCTCCTCCGAAACCTTCTGCACCACCTCCACCGAGGCCAGGTCCAGTTCAAATCCCCCCGGAGCCCGCTTGTCCGCCCTGACCTTGCCATGAATGATGACGCTGGATTCCTGGGTCAGCCCCTTGACGGTCTCAAACATCTCCGGCGAGACCGCGTTCTTGGCCATCACTCCCTGCACCAATCCGGTGCCGTCGCGAAAGATGGGAAACAGCAGCTTACCGCTCTCGCGCAGATTGTAGAGCCAGCCGCGCAGCGTAACATCCTGCCCCTCGAACTGCCCGAGGCGTTCAATCGAACTTATGGGCGCCATAGTTTCTTTCCTAAGGCCAGCGCGCGAAGAATTGCACGGCAACGTACCGCACCGCGCAGCGCGAGGCACAACAGGAGATTGTAAGCTCTGCCGTAGGAATATGGGTAGCTTAGGCTCAGTTTCTAAGACGAACCAACTCTTCGATTCCTCTTCGTAATGAATCGACAAAGTTGTTCGGCAACTGCACGCTGGGTCGAGTCCAATGAAACAAGGTTTCTGCCGCGGATACGGTCAACTCGCTCCAGTTGTTTCTCGCCCGTTTATAGTCCGTTTCTTCGTCCACAGGTCGTTCGTTCAAGCAGAGAATCCAGGTCTCAATATTGCGCTTTGGAACCAGTCTCGCGATTCGCTCGGTATCAGTATCAACAGCCCGTTTTCCGTTATCAAGCAACGCCTGATCGAGCTGGCTCAACCGCTGTTGAACCGTGCGAGTATCCGCGTCAATTACCACGATCAGCTCAGTTCTGGCCCTGGTTTGACGACTGCGATATGCACCTACCTCGACGGCGAACTCATTCCGGACCCAATTCTCAGCACTCCCCGCGCCCGGGGGAGACGGCCTGAACGTCATCTGATGTCCATTCAGTCCGTGCTTTTTCAGATATCGGTAGATGAGCATCTTGTGGCGGGCGTCTTCCAAAAGGACGACGACCAGAGATGGCCTACTCACCCTCCCTGTCCTCCCATCCTCGGGCAATCAACTCCGAAGGCTGCAGGCTTCCTTCCGGATCGATCTTGAACTTCTCCGTTCGAACATGCCCATTTTCCTCGCGAAAGAAACGCAATCCATGATCCTGTGCCCATTGATTCAGTATCTCCGGGTGGGTGGGAGATAAGATGAGCTGCCCATGACTATCTTCCACCGCCTCTTCCGCCGCCAGAAGCCAGGGCTGTATCTCTCGTAACGAAATAAAATTATCCGGTTCATCGAAAAGCAATCTCGAATGGCAACCAGCCCTTGAAAATTGATGATCTGACTAGCAGTACCGCTATCTGCGGCTGGAGTTCTACATGACGATTCGTGACATGCTGCTGCCCGAGTTCGATCAGGAGATGGTCAACACCCGCAAGATGCTCGCACGCGTTCCGGAAGATCGCTTCGACTATCAGCCTCACGCGAAATCATGGACCATGAACCGGCTCGCTGGCCACGTCGCTGACCTACCAAGTTGGGTTCGCCACACCATGCAAACCGAACTGCTGGAGCTCAGTCCCGGTATGTACACTCCCTTTGCACCGTCAAACCGCCAGGAGCTGCTCGACCACTTTGACCAGCACGTGAAAGAAGCCCACGATGCGATTGCAGCCGCCACCGACGAGCAGATGAACACCATCTGGAGCATGAAGTGGGAAGGCAATACCGTAATGACCATGCCGCGATACAACGTTCTGCGCACCGTGGTGCTGAACCACGGAATCCATCATCGCGCGCAGCTTGGAATGTATTTGCGGATGGCAAACGCCGAGGTTCCGGGCATGTACGGCGCGTCCGCCGACGAGACGCCGTTCGGCTCGACCGAGAAGGCAGCGTGATCCCCATTGCACCACCGCAACCGGACCTGTCGTCAGCCAGTTTGTGCATGGAGGATCATTAGTTGTTCGCCATTGGCCCATTGCAACCAAGGTGTAAGGAGTGGCAATCATGCGCTGTCGCCTCTTCGCGGGTCCCGTGCTTTTGCTGGCGGCTTCACTGTTTTCCCAAACCGCACCGGCCGCGGCGCCAAAGCCGTCGCCCGACGCAGCTTCCGTCCTCAGCCTGGCGGATCGTCAGGAAATTATCCGGAAGGCGCGACAGTCCTATTACAGCCTGAAGGCTGAAGGCCTGATCGAATTTCAATGCCAGGTGCTGCCGGATTGGGACTCCATCTACAAAAACCAGCCACTCGATGCCCTCGGGCGGGATCAGCTCTTGCCGGTTCTGAAGAAGACGTATTTCCAGGTCGTATTCACTCCCGGAGGCGCACCAACCGTCTCCCCTCATTCCGAGGTCACACCGCAGAACGAGGAGGTCGCCAGCCGACTCCAGAAAACTACCAACGACCTGCAGCAAGTCATCATGGGATTCCTGAATGAGTGGTCGCTTTTTGCAATTACACCGCCTTTTCCGGAAATCGACGGCGATTATCAGCTCCAGGATAGCGGCGGACGCTACCATCTGGCATTCAAGCACGGGTCGGGCGATGTAGCCACGACCATGAACCACGACTTCGCCATCGAAGAGCTGAACTTTAGTTCAGCCAAGGTGAACGGCAGCATTCTTCCGATTCTGGCCAGGGAAAAGAGTGGGTTCGTATTCGTCGGCTACAATGCCACTTATCTGGGGCCTGATAACGATTCCCTGCAATCGTCCGTGACCATCGAGAATCAAGCGGTCGAGGGGCTCGAACTGCCCGCAAAAGTGAGAGCAACTTTCCCTTCGGCGACGGGGAAGCTGACTGTCCCTCTCGCCTTTACCGATTACCAGGTCAAGAAGCGTTGATTCGGCGGGCTATGCCAGCAGTGCGGTCATCTCCGCAAAAGAATCCACCACATGATCGGGTCCGAGCTCAGTCAACCGGGATCGTGGAAATGACGTGGTCAGGGCGACGACCCGGCATCCGGCGGCTTTTGCGGCGGTCACCCCGTTCACCGAGTCCTCAATCACCATGCATTCCCCCGGCGCCGAGCCGAGACCCGCGGCCGCTTTCAGAAAGACCTCGGGATGCGGCTTGAAATAGGTCACGGAGCCGCGGTCGACGATGCACTGAAAGGCGTCCTCGAGCCCCAGCATGCGGAGGGACGATTCGCGGTTGCGCGGCGAGCCGGAGGTGGCCAATGCAATCTTGTAACGCTGCTTGGCCCAGCGGACGAAATCCACCGCCCCGGGTATCGGTCCGGCCAGGTGTTCCAGCGCCTCGTAGTGATGGTTTTTCACCCGCAGCAACTCCGGCACGCTCAGCTCCGCAGGTCGGGAAACTGGCGCGAAAGCCCAACCATGATGACTTCATCGGGCACTCCGCGATAAGGCTTGTACTGCGCGTCCGTAACCGTAATCCCAAAGTCAGCGAAGGCTTTTTGCGTGGCCAGTTTGTGAATCGACTCAGCGTCGATGAGAACGCCGTCCATATCAAAAATGATGCTGGTGATCTTCATGTCTTCCTACTCGTTTTCCGGCTTCCGGGCGACGATGACCCGGGGAATTCCGGCAAGATCGGGAACCGAGTGTACGTTGTGCCACCCCGTCAGCAGCGCCATCACCGCCTGCGCCTGTGAGTAGCCGATCTCCATCAGCAGCCAGCCGCCGGGACGCAACGCCTCCAGCGCCTGCGGGATGAGGCGGCGGATCACCCCGAGTCCTTCTTCTCCGGCAAAGACCGCCATATGCGGCTCGTAGTGCTTCACCACCTCCTGCACCTTGTCGGCCTCGTTGAGTCCAACATAGGGAGGATTGGAGACGACGAAGTCAAAGCTGCCATCGCGTTCGACGCTGGCAAGCACATCGCTCTGGGCGAATTGCACGCGAGCGCCAAGGCGCCGGGCGTTTTCGCAAGCCACTTCCAGGGCCGCCGCCGAGAGATCGACGGCGTGGACTTCGGCCTGCGGCAACTCGCGAGCCAAAGTAATCGCAATCGCCCCCGAGCCAGTGCCTACGTCGATCAGCTTGAGCCGCGGGCCGAGCCTGAAGTGGTGGACAAGATCGAGAACGACCTCGATGAGGTGTTCGGTCTCCGGGCGAGGAATCAGCACGGCAGGAGAGACCAGGAAATCCGCCTTCCAGAACTCCTGATGCCCGGTGAGATACTGCAAGGGTTCGCCCGAGGCGCGGCGGAAGATCAGCGCGTCGAACTGCGACTGCTCTGCGGAGCTTAGCTCGCGCTCGGGGTGGGCGAAGAGATACGCGCGATCGCAGCCGAGTACGTGAAAGACCAGCACCTCGGCGCTGATGCGCGGGGCTTCGATTCCTGCGGCTTCGAGTTGAGCAAAGGCGGCGTGGAGCGCCTGGCGGAGTTGCACAAATTCATTGTACGGCGCGCCACCCGACGGCCACACTCACCGGAGCGACCGCGCGCCACAAAAAATCCGCCCATGAGACGGCCGGTAGCACCCGGCTTACGCGCCCGCGCTCTCGCCCTTGAGCTTTTCCGCCTGAAAGTGGGTGATGAGGGCATCGACAAAGGGCTGGAGTTTGCCTTCCATCACCTGATCCAGTTGGTGGACGGTGAGACCGATGCGATGGTCGCTGACCCGGTTCTGCGGGAAGTTGTAGGTGCGAATCTTTTCGCTGCGATCGCCCGAGCCCACCTGCGAGCGGCGCTCCTTGGCGAGAGCCTCCTGTTGCTTGGACTGCTCCAACTCGTACAGGCGCGAGCGCAGCACGCGCATTCCCTTTTCCCGATTCTTGATCTGCGATTTCTCATCCTGGCAACTGACCACGGTCATGGTGGGCAGGTGGGTGATGCGCACCGCGGAATAGGTGGTGTTCACCGACTGTCCGCCGGGACCGGAGGAACAGAAGGTATCGATGCGGATATCCTTGGCCTCAATCTTGATGTCCACGTCTTCGGCTTCCGGAAGCACGGCGACGGTGATGGCCGAGGTGTGGACGCGGCCCTGGGTCTCCGTGTCCGGCACGCGCTGCACGCGATGCACCCCGCTCTCATACTTGAGCTGCGAATACACGCGCTTGCCTTCGATGATGGCGATGACTTCCTTCAGCCCGCCGACCGAGGAGTCCGAACTGGAGAGGACTTCCACCTTCCAGTGGCGCGACTCGGCGTAGCGCATATACATGCGGAAGATTTCAGCGGCGAACAGGGTGGCTTCATCGCCTCCGGTACCGGCGCGGATTTCCAGCACGACGTTCTTCTCGTCGTTGGGATCTTTGGGCAGGAGCAGAACCTTGAGCTCTTCCTCGGCCGTGGCAAGCTGCTGTTCGAGCAGAGTGCAGCTCCTCCTGGGCGTAGGCAAGCATATCGGGATCGGTCTCGCCCTCGATCATGGCGCGCGAGTCCGCAATGCCGCTCTGCAGCTTCTTGATACTCGTGGTACTTCTCCACAATGGGAGCAAGCTCACCCTGGGCCTTGGCGGTCTTCTGGTAATTCGCCGAGTCGTTGGCGATCTCGGGCGCGGCCAGCGCGTCGTTCAGTTCCTTCCAGCGTGCTTCGATTTGAGCTAAGCGATCAAACATGATCTTCCTGAACTTTCAGGCCGCGCGGAAGAAACACGCCGCAGCCGGAGACTTGATTGAATGGAGTGGCACAGGACGCGCAGAGAGGCGGCGGGCGCCGCTAGAGGTGAAGCTGCCAGGCGCGGAGCGAGATGCTTGGCGTAGTACATCATGCGATCACCAGTTCTCCGCCCTGCCGCTGCTCCAGTTCCATGGCATGGTTCAGCGCGACAATGGCGCACTCGACCTGGGTATCGTCGGGCGGCTGGGTGGTGATGCGCTGCAGCCAGAGACCGGGAGCGGTCATCATGGCAAACAGCGAGGAGCGCCGCTTGGCCGCGTAGCGAATGATCTCGTAGGAGCCCCCGGCGATCACCGGCAACAGGACGATGCGCGAGGCAAAGCCCGCCCAGAATCCGTGCACCGGAACCAGCGCGTAAACGCCAATCGAGATGATCATCACGGTCATCAGAAAGCTGGTGCCGCAGCGCGGATGATACGTCGAGTAGCGCTGCACGGTCTCGGCGGTGAGCGGGTCGTGGTTCTCATAGGCAAACACCGTCTTATGCTCGGCGCCGTGATACTGGTAGACCCGCCGAATATCGCTCCACCGCGAGGTCAGCCAGATGAAGCCCAGGAAAATGCTGAGGCGAATGATGCCTTCCACCAAGGCAAACAGCGCGCTGTTGGTGGTTTGCGGAGCCCAATGGCGCAGCGAACGCGCCGCCGCGAAGGGCAGGAACTTGTACATGAAGATGAAGAAGCCGAGTGAGAGCGCGATATTGAAACCGGCCACCCAGCTATTCATCTCAAGCTTTTCCCCGCTCTCCGTCTTCTCGTCTTCCAGGGCCACATCCGCCGAATAGCGCAGAGCCTTGAAGCCGAGCACCATGGCGGAGCCCAGGGTGATAATTCCACGGATAAACGGCCAAGCCTTCCACGGACTTTTGTCGCTGGGCTTGGCGAGCGGCTCGGAATGGATTGCCAGTTCCCCGTCGGGCTTGCGGATGGCGATGCCCCAGGCATGCGGGGCGCGCATCATGACGCCTTCCAGTACAGCTTGACCGCCGACGAGGGTCTCCTCGGCGCTTTCCAGTGCGAGCGAAAGTTGTAGGGCAGTGTGAAAGCGCAAATGGGAGCGGAAAGACATAATGTTCATTAGACGCGGAAAGCAGGACGGTGGATACAGATAGTAACTTCCCTATCAAGGGTAAGATGCCCGGATGGGCGCTGTCAAACCCCGGGAGCAGGGGTTTCCTCGCCTGCCGAGACCGCTGCCGTGCCCGAGGCCAGGCAGATCTGGTTGCGTCCGGCTTCTTTGGCGGCGTAGAGCGCGCCGTCGGCGGCGCGCACGATGTCGTCCCGGGTGATGCCGTTGGCGGGAAATTCGGCCACGCCCACGCTGACCGTCACCCGGTAGGGGACGCCGGGAAATTCGGTGTTTGCCACCACCCGGCGAAGTTTCTCCGCCACCGTGGCGGCGCTGGTTCCATGCGTGGCGGGCAGAACGATGGCAAATTCTTCGCCGCCGTAGCGGCACACCACATCTACCTTGCGAAGCTGTCGAATGAAGATCGCAGAAACCGTGCGCAGAACATCGTCGCCCAGCATGTGCCCAAACTCGTCATTGATCTTCTTGAAGTGATCGAGATCGATCATCAGGACGCTCACCCCACCGCCGTAGCGGGCGGCGCGAGTCACCTCATCCACCATGCGCGACTCGAAATAGCGGCGATTGAAAACCCCGGTGAGTCCATCCCGATACGCAAGCTGCCGAACCCGGTCCACATAGCGGGCGTTCTGCGTAGCCGTGGCCAGAATGTCGGCCACCGACTCCAGCGCCTGAAGGTCGTTAGCCAGAAACGCTTTCTTCTGCGAGGTGGCGCAGGCCAGCAGCCCCATATTTTCGCCAAACGAGACCAGTGGCAGGCACACCTCCTCGGCCGCCGAGGGGAAGCAGCCGGCCGGACATTGCGACGGATCGCCGCAGTGCGGACTACCTTCCTTGCCGCGCCGGGTCGCAGGCATAGCCGTGGGGCAGCACGTCCCCTTCCTTGAGCGTGGTCGGAAGAGTGCCCTGCTGGGCGCGCAGGACAAGATCGCCGTCCTCATCGCGCAGGAAGATGGCGACCTGCTCAACCGGAAACGAATGCGGAAGCTGGGTGCAGAGCCGGTCGAGCAGCTCCTTGAGATCGAGTTCCACCGTCGTGCGCTTGGCGATGGCGTTAATGGCCTCCAGTTGCGCGGCCCGCCGCTGCAGCATGGAGTAGAGCTTGGCGTTCTGCAGGCCGATGGATGCCTGGGTGGCAAACAGCGTCAGCAGATCCACCGTCTCATTGTCGAAGAAGGCGGGAAGGTCGCTCTGGCAGTCGAGCACCCCGACCACCTCGTCGCGCACCATCAGGGGGATGGCAAGTTCCGAGCGGGTAGTGGGAATGTGAGGAGATATAGCGCGGGTCGGTGGTCACATCCGGCGGAATAGATCGGGCGGCGCGCCTTGGCGGCGGTTCCAATGATTCCCTTGCCGAAGGGAACGGAATCGTTGTCAGGCTGAAGGCTGTAGCCGAAATTAGCCCGAACCACCAGCTTCTGGGATTCCTCATCGAGCAGCATGATGCTGCCGCTCTGCAGATGAAAATAATCCCGGACGATGGCGAGAACCTGGTTGAGCACCTCGTCAAGATCGAAGGTGGACAATACCGCCTGACTGGCGTCGTAAAGGATGGCAATCCGCTGCATAGTAAGCCCAAAGACGATGTGCTCGGGGAAGGTCCAACAATATTACATTAACGCGGACCGCGAATCGCTTTTTTATGCCGGTACCAAAGTTCCAGCAATCCCATTACGACCAGGCAAAACCAGAAGTCGACCACCAGCCCCAAATCGAACCCGTCCGTGTTGTGCCGGGCTGCCGGTGGCAGAAAACGCGAGCAGGCAAAGTACAGTGCATTGCCGATCAACACCGCCGCCAGCGATCTCCAGAAGTTTCGAGGCACGAATATTTGGACACCGTCCGAAAGCCAAAAGTTGGCAGCCTCATGCTCCGCCGCCGAACCGTGAACACCCGGAATGCGATACCATGCGAGGAATGCCGGAGCTGCATACAGAAGTCCAGTTCTTGAAGGGCATTGGCCCGCGCGTGGCAGAGACCCTGGCCACCAAGGGAATCCATACCCTCGAAGATCTCCTCTACTACCTTCCGTTCCGCTACGAGGACCGCATCAATCCGCGCACCATCGAACAATTACAGCCCGGCGAAATGGCTTCGGTCATTGCCGAGGTGCGCACCAGCGGTCTGTTCCAAACCAGGCGCATGCCGATCTTTGAAATGACCGCCGGGCAGGGACGCAGCAAGCTCAAGTGCCTGTGGTTTCGCGGCGGCTACCTGGAAGGCAAGTTCAAGCCAGGCGCGCTGGTGGCGCTCTACGGAAAAGTCGAATTTTCAACCTTCGGGCGCGGCGGTCTGCAGATGCTGCAGCCCCAGTTCGAGATCCTGCACGAGCCGCCCGTCGAGGGCGAGGCCGTGCCGGAGAGCCCCGAGCAGCAACACTTTGAGTCGCTGGAGATCGGACGCATCGTACCCATCTACGAGGCTACGGGAAAGCTCAACGCACGCTGGTTCCGCCGCACCATCCGCACCGCGCTGGAGCAGATGCCGCCGGAGATCGCCGACGCCATCCCGGCGGCGATTCGTGGCCGCCTCGGACTCATCCCGCGAGCCGAGGCCTTCTGGCAGGTGCACTGGCCCGATGCCGGCGAGAGCTTTGCCGAACTGCAGGCGGCGCGAACTCCCGCCCATCAGCGGCTGATCTTCGAGGAGCTTTTTTTCCTTGAGCTGGGGCTGGAGCTGAAGCGCCATAAGGCGCGTTTGCAGCCGGGCATCGGCTTTGCAATCAACGGCCAGGTCCGCGCGGCGCTCAAGCGCGTGCTGCCCTTTCATCCCACCCAAGCCCAGAAACAGGTGCTGAAGGAAATCGCCGGAGACATGGCCCAGCCCTCGCCCATGCGGCGCCTGTTGCAGGGTGACGTAGGCTCGGGCAAAACCATCGTGGCCTTTGAGGCCGCAACCGTGGCCATGGAGAACGGCTGCCAGGTGGCGATGATGGCTCCCACCGAGATTCTTGCAACCCAGCATTATCTTTCGGCGCGCCGCATCCTGGAACCGGCCGGATACCGGGTTGTGTTGCTCACCGGATCGCTCGAACAGGACCGCAAGCGCGCCATCCGCAGCCATCTGGCGCGCGGACACGCCCAGATGGTCATCGGCACCCACGCCCTGCTGGAAGACAAGGTGGAGTTCGAACGCCTCGGACTGGTGATCGTCGACGAGCAACACCGCTTCGGGGTGCTGCAGCGCATGAAGCTGATGCGCAAGAACAGTGACGTGCAGCCTGACGTGCTGGTGATGACCGCAACTCCGATTCCGCGAACCCTGGCCCTCACCCTGTACGGCGATCTCGACGTCAGCGTCATCGATGAACTGCCGCCCGGGCGCACTCCGGTGAGCACCCGGGTGGTCTCCGGCGAGCGCGCCGCCGAGGTCTGGGAGTTGGTGCGCAAGATCGTCTCCGCCGGACAGCAGGCCTACGTCGTCTATCCCGTGATCGAAGAAAACGAAAAAGATACCGGCCTGAAAGCCGCCATCAAAATGTATGACGAGCTGCGCCGGAAAGTGTTTCCGGAGCTGAGGCTGGGATTGCTGCACGGACGCATGAATGCCGAAGAAAAAGACGAAATCATGCGCCAGTTCAAGGCCGGCGAGTTGCACATCCTGGTTGCCACCACGGTCATCGAAGTGGGCGTGGATGTCGCCAACGCTTCGGTCATGGTCATTGAACACGCCGAGCGCTTCGGGCTCTCGCAGATGCATCAGTTGCGCGGACGCATCGGGCGCGGCGCCGCCAAATCCTACTGCGTGCTGATGACCAGCGGCAGGGTCAGCGAAGAAGCCCAGCAGCGGCTGGACACGATGGTGCGCACCAGCGACGGCTTTGAGATTGCCGAAAAAGATCTGGAGCTGCGCGGCCCCGGCGAATTCTTTGGCACCAAACAGGCCGGTATGCCGAGCCTGCGCGTGGCCAACTTGATCCGCGATCGCAAGCTGCTGGAGCTGGCCAAGCGCGAAGCCCGCGCCTTGCTGGAGGCATCCCCCGAAGAGGCAACGTCCGAGGAAAAGCGCAGCGCCGTGCAGTATCTCAAAACGCACTGGAACCGGCGCTATGGATTGGTGGAGGTTGGCTAGGAAAGCGGCGGCGATCTTCGGTTTCAGCCTCCGCACCCGGAGTCGATCGTTTCGTGTACGCTGGAAGGCATGATTGTAGGCATTGGCGTCGATCTGTGCGAGGTGGACCGGCTGGAAGCCGCCATCGCCCGCCATGGCGAGCGTTTTCTGACCCGCATCTACACCGACGCCGAGCGCGCCTACTGTGATTCCAAGCCCAACCGCATGGAGCGTTTTGCCGGGCGCTTTGCCGCCAAAGAAGCGGCCATGAAAGCCATCGGCACCGGATGGCGGCGCGGCGTCGCCTGGCGCGATTTCGAGGTGACTCGCGCAGCGAGCGGCCAGCCGGTCATTTGTTTCCACGGCGTGGCGCGCAAATTCGCCGATGAGCTGGGCGTCAAACGGGCGCTGGTTTCCATCACCCACATCAAGAGCATGGCCATGGCGCAAGTTGTCCTGGAGGCCGAGTGAAGCTCCCCGGCCTTTCGCCATGGACGCTCAAGAAACGAATCATCCAGCAGGTTTGTTATCATTCGAAGCAGTTGCGATTGGAGAAACCGTGCCGAGTCAAAAGCAACTTCGCTGGGCTGAGCTTCGGGTGGGACTGACCGTTGTCTTCGCCGCAGTCGTTCTGGCCTTCCTCGTCTTTTTGATGAGCGGTACCACCGGCTTGTTTAACCCGACGCTGCACGTTGTTTCCTACGTCGATACTGCGGGCGGGCTGCGCAATGGCGCGCCGGTGCGCTTGCAGAGCGTCGATATCGGCAACGTCCAGAGCATCCGCATCGTCAATCATCATTCCGCGGACGGTGCCAGCACTCCGGTCGAAATCGTCATGAAGGTGAACGCCAAGTTTCAGCCCTTCATTCACACCGATTCGCAAGTATTGCTCTCCACCGCCGGAGTACTCGGCGAAACCTTTATCGACATCGACTCCACCCAAGCCAAGGGGCCGGTGGTCGCCAACAACTCCGAACTGCCGTCCAAGGAAGTGCCTGACATTCAGGACGTGGTGCGCTCCTCGCAATCCACCTTGCAGAACGTAAACGTTCTGGTCACCCGCCTGGATCGCATCGTCACCGCGGTGGAAGATCAGCAGGGTTCGGTGGGAAAGCTGATCTACGACAAACAGCTCTACAACAATTTGAACAGCTCGGTCGCCCAGGTCAACCGGATGCTCAGCGACATTGATAATGGCCGCGGCAGCCTGGGCAAGTTAATCAACGACGACACGCTCTATACCCGGGCCAGCGCAACCATTGACAAACTCAACGCAATTGCCGACAACGTGAACAACGGCCACGGAACCATCGCCAAACTGATTCAGGATCCATCGCTCTACGACAATGCCAACCAGACCCTGGCGAAGGCGAATCAGTTGATGGACGGAATCAACCGCGGCGAAGGCGGGCTGGGCAAGTTTGCCAAGGACCCGGAATTCGCGAGAAAGCTCGATCTGCTGGTGACGAATCTCTCCACCATCTCGACCGAACTGCAAGCTGGACAGGGCACGGCGGGCAAGCTGCTGAAAGATCCCACGCTCTACAACAACGCCAACCAGATGCTGCAAGAGACCAGCAGCCTGGTGACCGCAGTCCGCCAGGACCCAAAGAAGTACCTCAGCATCAAGATGCATATCTTCTAATCGGGCGCGATGGCCGCGGGATTCAGGTGCGCGCGATCTTCGTGCTCGCTGCCTGTTCGTGGGCATGGTAGCTGGATCGCACCAGCGGGCCGGATTCAACGTGCTGGAAACCCATCTTGTCAGCCTCTTGTTTGAGGAAAGCAAAATCTTCGGGCGGATACATCCGCTTCACCGGCAGATGATCGCGCGAGGGCGCGAGATACTGGCCGATGGTGAGAATGTCCACCTTGCGGGCCGCCAGATCGCGGCAGACCTGCAACAGCTCTTCCATATCTTCGCCCAGTCCAACCATGATGCCGCTCTTCGTGATCGTGGTGGGCGATAGCTCTTTGGCGTGGGAGAGCAGGTTGAGCGTGCGCTCGTAACGCGCTCCGCTGCGTGCCACCCGATACAGGCGCGGAACCGTCTCGGTGTTGTGGTTCAGGATGTCGGGCTGGGCGTCGAGCACAATCTGCAGACAATCTTCACGACCCTGGAAATCCGGAATGAGAACCTCCACCGAGCAGTCCGGCTGCAGCCGTCGAATTTCGCGGATGGTTTCCGCGAAGATCCTGGCGCCGCCGATATTGTCGTCATCGCGATTGACGCTGGTGACCACCGCGAACTTCAGTCCCAGCTCGGCGACCGCTTCCGCGACCCGCCGCGGTTCATCGAGATCGATGGCCTGCGGGCGTCCCTTGGGCACCGCGCAAAAGCCGCAGCGCCGGGTGCACAGGTTTCCCAGCAACATAAATGTCGCCGTACGATGATTCCAGCACTCGCCGATGTTCGGGCAGTGCGCGGATTCGCAGACGGTGTTCAGGTTCAGCCCGCGCGCCAGCTTTTTCAATTCGTGATACTGCTCGCCCATCGGAGCCTTGGCGCGCAGCCAGCGCGGCTTGGGAGCCGGCGCGGCGGAAACGGTCTGGATTTGGATCAGTTCGGAGCTAGCCATCGGTATCCATAGTTTACGATGCCGGGTGCGTCAGTCCGCAGACTTCAATTTTCAGATATGTTTCACGCCAAACGCAGAGAGTTTTCGGCCATCCGGAGCAGATTCTGAAGAAAGAATTCCTGGTGCCACTGTCACTTTCCGGTTACGCCTTGGCAAAGGCGCTGGGGGTGTCCCGCGCAAAGCGTCAATGACATCATCCTGAAAAAACGTGGAATCAGCGCCGAGATGGCGCTTCGGCTGGCGAAATTCTTTAGCACCAGTGCGGAGTTGTGGATGAATTTACAGTCCGCGTATGAACTTGCCACTGCGCAAAGAAAACTGAAAGCCAAAGTGGAAAAAATTGCGCCACTGGAAGCCGATAAGATCGCCTGAGCGGCCTAAAGCGTCTTCAGGTAGGCGAGCAAAGCGTCAATCTGGGAGTCTGACAGGCTGTTGCCGAAGGCGGGCATCTTGGCGCGGCCGCGCACAATCACTTCGGTGATGCGTTCGTCGGTGGCCGGCATTCCGCTGCTTGGCAAGTACTGCTTTTTGTATAGATTGTGCAGGCTTGGGCCGTGCAGCCCCTTGCTTGAATAGGGTTCGTGGCAGCGGGCGCAATTGGCATCAAAAACATGGCGGCCCATGGCCTGCGTGGGATTGAGTCCGAGTTCGGCGTCAGACTTTCGCCGTTCGGTCTGGCAGCCCACCGCGGCCAGCAGTGCGAGCAGGCAGAGCGGCGGAAACACAAGGCTGCGAACGAAGCGGAAAACAGAGCGCATCACGAGCTGTCCTGGCTGAAATCAGGTACCATCTTATCGCAATGCTTATTCTGCTCAAGTCCGTACGGGAAGCCGCCTCGTCCGAGGACGGCGCGCGCGTCCTGGTGGATCGCCGGCGTCCGGCCCGCATGCCGAAGGAATCGCTGGAATTGCGGGCGTGGCTTCCCCAGCTCGGCCCCAGCGACGAGCTGCGCCGCTGGTTCAACGAGCGGCCGTCGCAGTGGCAGTCTTTCCGGCGGCACTACCTCGCCGAGCTGTGTGCCGAAAAACCCACGCAAGCGTTGACGGAGCTGCACACCATCGCCGCAGGCGAATCCACCTTAACCCTGCTGACCGCGGCCCGCGAACAGGAGCACAGCCATGCGGCGATCCTGCGCGACCTGCTGCAGGGAGTCCGCAAACCGCCATCGACCTCTGGACCAGCGCACGCCGCTGCCGGCGGACGAATCCGCGCCCGGAGAAGCCGTTGATCTTTCGCAGACCATTGGCCGCTCAGCAGTCCGATGGCGCAGTGCGCCCGGCGTTTGAGGCAATTGCCGAAACCCAGCAGAGTGCGGCGGCAACCGACTGGTACGTCACCCAGCCGGACCATGCCCGCATCTCCGGCGAGTTGGCCGCAGCCTTTGACCCGCGCAAGGTTCCCTACGTGGGCGAGGCCATCGTGCGCGCCATCGCCCTGCACGACGTCGGCTGGATGCCCTATGAGGGCGACGTAAGCTCCCCGCAGCCGCCAAAAGAGCTCGAACCCGGCGTGCTGCTCTCGTTTGCCAACGCCGCGCCGGAGCTGTTTCTGCGCGCCTGGACGGCTTCCATCCAGGCGGCGCAAAGCACCGGCCCCTTGGGAGGACTGCTGGTGAGCGCCCATTTTGCGCGCCTCACCCATCCCTACCTGGACCGTGGCGCGGGCACCCCCGAGCAGCGCGCCCAGGTCGAACAGTTCCTGCATCGCGAGGCCGCGCGCGTCGACCGCCTGTTGCCGCAGGCTGGCCTGCCGCTCGCGGAGATCGAGGCCCTGATCGGCGTGCTCCAGTTCTGCGATCTTGCCTCCCTCTACCTGTGCTCGAATCCCGCCGCGCCCGTCGAGTTGCCGCAGCTCCTCAACGGCAGCCACGTGCAGCTCTCCTTCGAGAACGGCTCCTTCCGCATGAGGCCCAACCTGCTGGATTACGTTCTGGTCTTAGAGATTCCCTGCGTGCGCTTTGTCGAAGGCAAACCGCAGCGGGAAATGCTGCCGGTAAAGGTGCAGTAGGCTTTTGGAAATACAGGTAGCGTCAGCTTCCGAATCGCCGACAACTCATGAGGGTATCGATCCCGGTTTTTTGTGCGGAGTGTGATCCGCTACATCGGCTTTGGCCCCCGGAGATCAGCGTCTTTCAGAGTGTGAAGCTAAGTTGGACTCGTGTTTTGCGATTCTTGCAATATTCCGAAGCATCCCTTGGAACATCCAGTAATGGACGGGATAGAGAGCGTACCAATAGAGAAGTCCGCCAAGTCCAGCCGGGTCGAAAATTGCGGTCTGGCGAATTACGGAGCCGGCTTCGGTCCGTTCCACCTCGAACTGAAGCCAAGCCCTGCCCGGAACCTTCATCTCCGCCGCCAAACCCAGTTTGCGATTGGGCTCAAGACTTTCAACCCGCCAGAAATCAAGAGCCTCGCCAACCGCTACCGTATGCGGATCTCGGCGGCCGCGCCGAACTCCGACGCCGCCCAGAAGCAAATCGATGAAACCTCGAATATTCCAGAGGAAACTGGCGAAATACCATCCCTGTGCGCCTCCGATCCGCTCAATCGGAGCAAATGCTTGTGCTGGCGGAACTGACACCTCGATTGTTCGAGAATCGACCAATCGGGTTCCGAAGCGCACACCTCCCCACGACGCAGGCTTCCCGCCGGAAGATAGCGCATCGGACCAGAAGGTCGCCGCAAGTTCTTGGTTCTCGCAGTGGAGAGCTCTTTCTACCGCTTCTTTCAATCCCCTCGGCTTGATGCGAAACGCCGTCAAAGCCGAGGTGTCTCCAACCAGAGTCGGATTCCTCATGCTGTCGATGAGTTTCTTTCCTATCCGCGCGTAGATCGGAGTGATCAATCCTAGCCACAGACTCGATAGGTGCGGCGTCAGCACGGGAACCGGAATCATCCAGCGACGCAGCCCGCATTGCCGCGCATATTCCTGCATGATCTCGCCATAGCTCACCTGGTCGGGACCGCCGATCACACAGACTGCGGACTGTTCCGCCGGAACTCCAGCACTTCCACCAAATAGGCGATGACATCTTCGATCGCGATGGGCTGAGCTTTCACCTCGACCCAGCGGGGACAAATCATAACCGGCAATCGCTGCACGAGGGCGCGGATCATTTCAAACGATATGCTTCCGGAACCAATGACGATGGATGCGCGGAACTCGACGGTTGGAACGCCGGAGTTCCGCAGGATGTCCGCAACTTCGTGACGGCTGCGCAAATGGGCAGAAAGCCCATGGTCTTGCTTGCCCAGACCGCCCAGGTAAACAATGCGCCGCACCCCATATTTGCGTGCTGCTTCGGCGAAGTTCTGCGCCGCGCGCCGGTCTTCCTCTTCAAACTGGCCCGCTGAACCCATGGAATGGACAAAGTAGTACGCGGTGTGGACGCCATCCATGGCCGTCGCCAGAGAGTCGCGGTCCAGGCAATCGGCCTTAACAACTTCCGTAGACGAAGCAACGCGGGACTTAAGAAACTCAGGGCGCCGCGCGACGCACCGGACGGGCCAGCCTGCGGATTCAAGAGCTTTGAGGAGACGTCCTCCGATGTAGCCCGAAGCTCCCGTCAACAGGAGAAGCGGCCGATGGCCCGTGTCCATTCGAATACCTCGATTCAGGCGCAGCACTTTCGGCTGCACAATCCTATTATCGGCCTCAGGCCGTCTCAAAACCGTCCTCTGCTTTCGCTCATCCCGCCAACCATGCGAAAATAGAAGGGTCCGCCTATGACCACCCCTGAAAAACAGCCGAACATCACGCCGGAAGTCCTGCGCAGTCACGGACTGATCCCGGAGGAATACGAACGCATTCTGAAATGGCTGGGCCGCGTGCCTACCATGACGGAGCTTGGCATCTTCAGCGTGATGTGGAGCGAGCACTGCTCCTACAAATCGTCGCGCGTCCATCTGAAGCGGCTGCCTACCAAAAGCAAGCTGGTCATGCAGGGGCCGGGCGAAAACGCCGGAATCATTGACATTGGCGGCGAGTGGGCCTGCGCCTTCAAGATCGAATCGCACAACCATCCCTCGTTCGTCGAACCCTTCCAGGGCGCGACCACCGGCGTCGGCGGCATCCTGCGCGACATCTTCACCATGGGCGCGCGCCCGGTCGCGGTGATGGATTCGCTGCGCTTTGGCCCGATCACGAAAGAACACGATCCCGCCATGGATCGCGCCACTCTGCACAAGAATCACTCGGTCGTGGATGGCGTGGTGGGCGGCGTGGCCAGCTACGGCAATTGCTTTGGCGTCCCCAATGTGGGTGGCGAAACCCGCTTTGAGAGCTGCTACGCGGGCAATCCGCTGGTCAACGCCTTTGCCCTCGGGCTGGTGAAGAAGGACGAGATTTTCTATGCCTCGGCTGCCGGTGCGGGCAATCCCGTGATCTACGTCGGCTCCAAGACCGGCAAGGACGGAATTCACGGCGCCACCATGGCCAGCGAGGAGTTCAGCGAAGGCAGCGAAGCCAAGCGTCCCAACGTGCAAGTCGGCGATCCATTCCTGGAAAAGCTGCTGCTCGAAGCCTGTCTGGAGGCCATGCAAACCGGCGCCATCGTCGGCATCCAGGACATGGGTGCCGCCGGCCTCACCTGCTCGACCTGCGAACTGGGCGGCCGCGGCGGCGTCGGCCTGGAGATTGAACTCGACCTGGTGCCGCAGCGTGAGACCGGCATGTCGAGCTACGAGATCATGCTCAGCGAATCCCAGGAGCGCATGCTGCTGGTAGCCGAGCGCGGCCGCGAAGAAGAGGTGTTCAAGGTCTTCCGCAAATGGGGACTCGACGCCGTCACCGTAGGCCGGGTGATCCCCGAAAACACCATGCGCGTCCTCCACCACGGAGTCGCCGTGGCAGAGATTCCGAACGAAGCCCTCACCGACGACGCGCCGCTCTATCATCGCGAGGTGGGCGAGTGGATTGCTCCGGTACCAAAGCAGAAGCCCGGAGCCCTGCAGTTGGGTGCGAAGAGCAACTTCAACTACGATTTCCATAAGCTGCTGGCCAGTCCGAACATCTGCTCGAAGCACT
Organism: uncultured Acidobacteriota bacterium; assembly: GCA_963779365.1. GTDB lineage: Bacteria > Acidobacteriota > Terriglobia > Terriglobales > Acidobacteriaceae > TOLSYN. The sequence continues at coordinate 48,028 of CAVZYB010000048.1, forward strand.
GGGTCTATGAGCAGTACGATTCGATGGTGCAGACCAACACCATGCAAGGCCCGGGATCGCTGGCGGGCGTGATCCGCATCAAAGGCACTTCGCGCGGATTGGCCATGGCGCTCTACGGCAACGGACGCTGGTGCTATCTGGACCCGAAGCTGGGCGCGGAGCACAACGTGGCGCGCGCCGCGCGGATGGTGGCCTGCACCGGAGCACAACCGGTGGCGGCGACCAATTGCCTGAACTTCGGCAACCCCGAGAAGCCGCCCATCATGGCGCAGTTCTCGCAGGTGATCGACGGCCTTTCCGAAGCTTGCATCGCCTTGGGCACCCCGATCACCGGCGGCAACGTGAGCTTCTACAACGAAACTCTGGGCGAAGGAATTTACCCCACGCCGACTCTCGGCATCGTGGGCATCCTCGACGACGTAACCAAAGCCGTGGCCGCCAATGCCACCGCCGCAGGACGCTCGATTGTGCTGCTGACCCCGGGCCAGAAGGCGCACAGCGGCGAGGAACAGACCGAGTTCGGCTCCTCTGAATTTGCCGTGCACGTGTTAGGTGAGCTCTGGGGCGCACCGCCCCTGCTGGACTTGAAAGCCGAAAAGTCGCTGCAGGATCTATTGCAGGCGCTGGCGGCGGAGCGACTCGTGGAATCCGCGCGCGATGTGGCCGAAGGCGGAATCGCCGTAGCCGCAGCCAAGCTCGCATTCGCCAGGGGATTGGGCGTGGACATGGATCTGATCTCCGCCGGACTTCCCGCCGAATGCGTCCTGTTCGCCGAAGATGCTTCCCGCGTCCTGCTGACCTGCGATCCCACAAAGGTGAGAACGATTGAAGAGACTGCGGTAAAATACGGATTGAACGCACAACCCATTGGCGTTACCACCAGCGAAAACTTTACAATTCGAATTGACGGCACACCCGCCATCGAGGGGGCGGCTTCCGCATTCAAGCAGAGTTGGCGGCAAGCGCTGGAGCAAGCTCTACAGGCTGAGCCCGAGGTTGCGGCAAGCCTGCGGCTAGCAATACGGGGTGACCCACATCCGAGGCTGTGGCCCACATCCGCCCGCGGTTGGCGAATGTGGGAACGGAACAGATGTGGGAACGGAACAGTAAGACAGGCGCCGCAATTGACGTCAATCCAGCACGGCTCCGGCCGTGCTATTTGCCTTCCATCGCGTCCCAGCGCACACTTACAAGGCGGGTAGCCATGATTGAGATTGAATCGGACAAACTTCACGAAGAGTGCGGGGTCGTTGCCGTCTACGGAACCCCCGAGTCAGCCAAGCTCTGCTACCTCGGACTGCACGCGCTGCAGCATCGCGGCCAGGAGTCGGCGGGAATTGCCGCCAGCAACGGCCATCGCCTGATCGCCTATAAGGCCATGGGACTGGTGGCGGATATCTTCGGCGAGGCCGTGCTGCAGAAACTGCCCGGAAGCCATGCCATCGGCCACACCCGCTACTCGACCGCTGGCGACTCGGCGCTGCTGAATGCGCAGCCCATCCAGGTGGACTGCAACAAGGGACAGATTGCGATTGCCCACAACGGCAACCTGGTCAACGCCACCGAAATTCGCAAACGCTTTGAGCTCGCCGGATCGATCTTCCAGACCTCCAGCGATACCGAGATCGTGCTCCACCTGATTGCGCAGTCGCACGAGACGACCCTGCCGGACGCCATGGCCGACGCCCTCCGCCGCATTGAGGGCGCATTCTCATTTGTCATGGCAACCAGTGACCACATCTTCGCCGCCCGCGATCCGCGCGGCTTCCGCCCGCTGGCCATGGGGCGCATTCCCGGCAAGGATGGCATGCCCGACCCGGTGGTGTTTGCCTCCGAGACCTGCGCCTTCGATCTGCTGGGAGCCGAGTATGAGCGCGACGTGAAGCCCGGTGAACTCGTGGTGGTCGGGCCCGAAGGCGTGCACTCGCATTTCTACGCACCGGCGTTGGCCCAGTCGCAATGCATCTTCGAGCAAGTGTACTTTGCGCGCCCGGACTCCCTGGTCTTTGGCAAAAGCGTGCAGGAATCTCGTGAGCAGATGGGACGCCAGCTTGCCCGCGAGGCTCCGGTGGATGCCGACCTCGTGGTCGGCGTGCCGGACAGCGGTTTGACTGCGGCCTTGGGTTATGCGCGGGAGAGCGGCATTCCGCTGCAGTTCGGCTTGGTGCGCAATCACTACGTGGGCCGCACGTTCATCGAACCCGAACAGCGGGTGCGCGACTTTGGCGTGAGACTGAAGCTCAATCCCGTGCGCCAACTGCTCGTGGGCAAGCGCGTAATTCTGATCGACGACTCGATCGTGCGCGGCACCACCAGCCAGAAGATCGTGCGCATGGTGCGCGATGCCGGAGCCACCGAAGTCCACATGCGGATCTCGTGCCCGCCCACCACTTCGCCGTGCTATTACGGAGTCGACACCCCGGAGCGCCGCCACCTGATCGCCGCCCGCAAGTCAGTGGAGGAAGTGCGTGAGTTCATTGGCGCCGATTCGCTGGCCTATCTTTCGCTGGAAGGATTGCGCGTCTCCTGCGGCGAACCGGCAGGCGATCCCCACTACTGCACCTCGTGCTACACGGGCAAGTATCCGACCAATTATGTTGATCTGCAGCAGATTCGCCCGGCGGACTGCGCTCGTAAAATAGACGCTTCTGCCCAGAAGCCTACGTCGTCCGAATTTGTCCGTGGTGCGCGTTTACCTGAGCCAGGACATCTTTGACTTTGGCCATGCAGCGCGCTTCGACTGAATGCCTGACGGGAACGTGAAAAACTCCTCGACTGCGCTCTGATTTATCAGCCTCTCATCTTCAGAACTGAAACCCCCTACGATGAGAACTGGCAGCCCATGTTGTCTGGATTGTAAGTAATTCGCAGCGGTGCGCCCTGGCATGCCGCTGATGTATGGCCGAATGATCAATAGATCAGGGTGTGCTTCATCCAGGCGATACGAACGGCCACACCCAAGTCGCCTGCCTCCAGTTCAATCCAATACCCTGGGACAATTGGAGATGCGTCTCGAACATACAGCACGCATGACCGGGTCGGAATCCACCAGCAGAATGGTTGCAGTCGAGGAGACATGTTTGATGCATTCGGACTTTCCCAAGCTGATAGGCGACGGTAGTCACCGAGGGGGCGCAGGTTCTGAGGCTCTTGTTTTTTCGTCCATAATTAATCGTTTCCAAGGTCCTGATTCGCGAACCACTTCCACTTGCTACGCAAATTAGATGATAAAGAAGGCCCAATGGTCGACTAAGCCAATTGGCGGATGGCCCATTCAAGCCTTCTTTCCGGTTTGAGTGGGGCTCTTGACCTTGCAGTTGTGTTTGCTGTTTTTCGCTTACCGAGCGAAACATCGCCAAGGCACTCACTATTCCCTTACCTCGCCCTGGCTCCAAACGGCATCTCCACTCCCGGACGCATCTGCATCAATTCCGGTACGGTGGTAAACAGAAAACCCCTGTCCTTGTATTCGCGTATCAACTCATCGGTGGCCCGCACGGTGTGGCTGCGATCTTCGCCCATGCGCAGATGACCGCCGTCGTGCAGCAGCACAACCTCTCCGCCTGCAATCTGCCGCCGCGCGTGCTTGAGTATCTCCTCATGCGATTTCGCGGCCCAGTCAAAGCAGGTCACCTGCCACATCACCGGAAACATCTTCAGCTCTTCGACCACTTTGAACGTCCCCGGCCTGCGCCCTCCAAATGGCGGACGAAACAGAAATGGACGCTCCCCTGTGGCTTCTTCAATGGCCTTCGAAGTCTCTTCCAGCTCCTGCCGCAGCTTGCGATCGCTCGCAAAAATCAGGTTCGGATGGCGTGAAGCTGTGATTCCCGATGGCGTGTCCGGCTTCGGCAACCGCGCGCGCAATCTCCGGACGCTCGCCGCACATATTGCCCCAGCATGAAGAACGTAGCCTGCACCTGCTGCCGGTCGAGCACCTCCAGCAGCTTCATCGTCCACGGATCGTTCGGCCCGTCGTCATAGGTCAGCGCCAGAATTTTCAGGCCTTCCTTAATGCCGTTGAAGTTTTCACCATAGAGCTGCGACCACGGAACCATGGTGTGCACTCCGGCAAATGTGGCGGCTCCCGCCGCCAAAGCTCCTGCTATATATCCAATCATCGCAATGATTCTATTCTCTTCCGCGCTCTTCCGCGTTCCATCTTCCCTCATCAACCCTGTTGCCCCCACCGTGCGCCCCGCGCTATTCTTCCCCTTGAACTCTGAACAGCGGAATCACTGGCCACCTCTATAATGTCCAATCTCTTTGAACCGCCCCGTTATATCGCCATAGAAGGTCCGATTCGCGTCGGCAAGAGTACTTTATCCCGCTATCTCGCCGCCCAACTCCACGGACAGCTCTTGCAGGAGCCGGAGGAAAACCCTTTTCTATCGGCTTTTTACGATGGCGAAACCGGTGCGGCTTTCCAGGTTCAGCTCGCCTTTCTCATCCGCCGCTACGAGCAGCTCCGCCCTCTGGCCGACGCCCGCAACGCGCAAAAGATCGTGGTCACCGATTACATCTTCGAGAAGGATAAGCTGTTCGCCAATCTCAACCTCAGCGACGACGAACTTGGCATCTACGACCGCTACTACAAACTTCTCCGCGCCGAACTACCCACCCCTGACCTGGTGATCTATCTGCAGGCTCCGCTCGATGTCCTCCGTAAGCGTCTCCGCCGCAAGAATGTTTCCAACGAGCGCGCCATCAGCGACGAGTACATGGAAGAGGTCGTCAAAGCCTACGAACATTTCTTCTTCCATTACTCCGCCAGCGACCTGCTCGTCGTCAACACCGCCGAGATCGATTTCGTCGAGCGCAGCGAAGACCTCCAGGTTCTCCTCCGCCGGGTCAGCGAACCCATCAAAGGCACCCAGTACTTCCTGCCCCTGGGCCAGCAGGACACCGGACACGATTGAGCATCCGGCTGAGTACGTTCCTCAGCGGAATGCTTCGATCCTTTGACCTTGCCTTTGTAGCAAAATAGATTCATGACCTCCGTACGAATTGACAAGTGGTTGTGGGCCGCCAGATTTTTCAAGACGCGCACCTTGGCTGCCCGGGCCTGCGAACTCGGCAGGGTGCAGGCAAACGGGCAGCCCGCCAAACCCGCGCGCGAGGTTCGGGCTGGCGACATGTTGAAAGTGACCAACGAGGGCGGCGAATTTCAGGTCGAGGTCCTGCTGCTCAGCGAGGTGCGCGGACCAGCCTCGGTTGCGCAGACGCTGTACCGTGAGACCGAGGCGAGCCGGGAACTCCGCCAGAAGGTGGCAGAGGAGCGCAAAGCAACGCGGCAGTTTGAACCTCGGCCGGAGAATCGCCCATCGAAACGCAACCGCCGCGAAATCATCCGCTTCCGTGGCCGGGAGTGATGCCACGCGAGTCGGCGGAACTACGCGGAGAACGATTGGCAAAGTGGTCACTCCTCAGGAGGGCGAAGGTAACTCGATCGCCTATGGTTGCAAAGGATTGGCGGAATCGTCAATTATCGCGCAATCGAGAGTTACCAGTTTACGTATGGTTCGGCAAGGAGGCCAGAGTGGAGTGCCGCTCAAGCTTCCCCCAAGGTTGCCTTGGTTCTCTCCGAGCGACTACAATCACCCCGGTTGATCCCATCGGCCACTCGCGCCTCGGCGCACAGGCGGCATCCGCCCGGCGGAGCCACACTGGAGGAGTCATGAGCATCACTACCGGCGATTTCCGCCAACGCGTCACCGTGCAAACCCTCGCGGAAAAGAAGCGCAAGCCACGAGCCCATCGTCTCCCTCACCGCCTACGATTACGCCACCGCCCGCCTTGCCGATGAAGCCGGCGTGGACCTGATCCTGGTCGGAGACTCGCTCGCCCAGGTGGTGCTCGGCTATGACAGCACTCTGCCGGTCACCATGGATGAGATGCTGCACCACACCCGCGCCGTGCGCCGCGCCGTGCGCCACGCGTTTCTGGTGGCCGACATGCCCTTCGGTTCCTATCACACGGGCAGCCGCCAGGCGCTGGAGAACGCCGTGCGCTTCGTCAAGGAAGGCGGTGCCGAAGCGGTGAAGATCGAGGGCGGCACCTCGCGCGTTGCGCTCATCCGCCGCATCATCGACGCGGAGATTCCCGTCGTCGGACACATCGGACTCACGCCGCAATCGGTGCATCGCATGGGCGGCTACAAGGTGCAGGGCAAGACCGCAGCGGCCATCGATGCGCTGCTGCGCCGACGCCGTCGCGCTCGACGCCGCCGGAGTTGCCGCGCTGGTGCTCGAAGGCATTCCGCGCGAAGTTGCCGCCCGCATCACCGGCGAAGTTGCCACTCCCACCATCGGCATCGGCGCCGGTCCGGATTGCGATGGCCAGATCCTGGTCTTTCACGATCTCGCCGGACTCACCTTCAATCCGCCGGCCAAATTCGTGCGCCGCTATTGCAATGCCGGCGAGCTGATCTCCGAGGCCATTCACTCCTACCGCGACGACGTTCGCAGCGGTGCCTTTCCTGCCGACGCCGAGTCCTACCATCTCCCGCGTGAGACGCCAGAGCGAAGCGCCGACGAGACCCAAGCCGCGATGCCGAAGCGACTCCGGCCGTGCAGCAGAAGCAAGCCATGAAAGCTCTGATCGTCACCGTTTTTCTTTGCGCCGGCCTCGTCGCGGCAGCCTGCCCGGCGCAGGCTCAGGCCGGCCAGTCTTCCAGCGCGGCGAAGTCCGCGCCCGCAAAGCTCTCCGCCGCCGGCCGCAGCGAGTGCGTCGTCTCCGTCGGACTCTGCGTCACTGTCCCCGCCGCCTGGCAGCGCCTTGGCGATGTCTTCGACGATCTCGGCTTTGTCGTCGCCGAACCCCACCCTGGAACTGATTCCGCCACCTGGCCGCAGCTCACGGTCGCCGCCATTGATGTGCCTCGCGCAGAAGGACGACGGCGCGCTGCGCCCATCGCTCGATTCCGCTCGTCGAGATCGTGCTTACCCCTGACGGCTCGTTCACCTCGGCCGAGACCCTGCAGCGCACCCGGCTCCTGCTCAACGGCAGCAACGCCGAGATCGTTCGCGTCCGGCTGCACGATGAAGCCAGCAACGACCGAGGCCATCGAAGCCGTCGCACTGATCGAGGGCGATGATGGGCTGGTCTACTCGATCGCGTTGCGCTGCGCGCCGCAGGATTTCACCCGCCTCGAACCGGTCTTCCAGAAGGCCACTCATAGCTGGCGCATCCAAGCCGCCCGCTGCGCAATCCGCAGCCAATCCGCAACACAATCGGCAAACCCTCCAAGCCCAAACAGGATTCGGACAAGAAATGAGAATCATCCGCGACATTCGCGAAATGCAGGCCGCCAGCCGCGCCGCAAGAATTCAGGGATCGGCCATCGGCTTCGTTCCCACCATGGGCGCGTTGCATGAGGGCCACCTCTCGCTGGTGCGCCGCGCGCGCAGCGCCGCCAGTCTGGTCGTCGTATCGATATTCGTAAATCCATTGCAGTTCGGCCCCAGCGAGGATTTCAACCAATATCCCCGCACCCTGGAAGCCGACTGTGCCCGGCTCGAAGCCGAAGGCGTGGAGATTGTCTTCGCTCCCTCGACCGAGCAGATGTATCCCGCCGGAGCCACCACCGTCGTGCACGTCGAAGGACTCAGCGATAAACTCGATGGCCGCTCGCGTCCCGGACACTTTCGCGGCGTCAGCACCGTCGTCGCCAAGCTCTTCCACATCGTGCAGCCGGACTATGCCGTCTTCGGCCAGAAGGATGCCGCACAGGTGGCCGTGCTGCGCCGCATGGTGCGCGATCTCAACATGGATGTGGAGTTGATCGTCGCGCCTATCGTGCGTGAAGCCGATGGCCTCGCGCTCTCCTCGCGCAATGCCTATCTCACGGCCGGAGCAGCGGCAGCAGGCGCTCGTGCTGCACCGCGCATTGCTGCAGGTGGAGGCTGCGCCAACTCCGGCGAGAGCAGCGCGGAGAAACTGCGTTCTGCGGCGCTTGCCGTCCTCGCCTCCGAGCCCGCGGCCAAACTCGACTACTTCGAAATCATCGATCCCGATACGCTCGAACCGGTCGCGGACATTACTCAAGGCGCACTGGCCGCCGTGGCCGCCTACATTCGGCTCCACCCGCCTGATCGACAACCTGCTGCTGCCCCGGAGATGAGTGGGTCAGGTGGTGCGCCGACACCCGGTCCTGGCTAGCACGGGATCGATGGAACATCTCCGGCGAACGAAAAGTATCACCATGCTTCCCGCTCTCGAATCCATTATGCCCCGGCGTCGCTTGCTCGCATCCAAATAAGAAAATAGAGGCAGGGCCAAGGATAGCGGGCCCTGGCTGAACGGCCTCACTCAAGCATCCTCCCTGCTTTGCCACCTGCTCAAGCACCACGCATCTCCCGATGGAACCGTGTCACAAAACGGTGCTTGATCTTAGCGAATGGGACCGGCAGCTTCGAAATGCCAGCGCCGAAAGTTAGAGGAGGCAATCATGAAAATCGTCGTCATTGGAGGAAGTGGACTCATCGGATCAAGGCTCGTCAACCAGCTTCGCGAGCACGGGCACAAAGTGGTCGCGGCATCACCCAGTTCCGGAGTCAACACCATCAGCGGCGCAGGACTGGCCGAAGCTTTGAAGGATGCAACGGTGGTCGTTGACGTATCGAACTCTCCGTCGTGGGAGGACGCGGCTGTGATGAAATTCTTCGAGACATCAACCCGTAACCTCCTTGCCTATGAAGCGGCGGCAGGCGTGGGACATCACGTTGCTTTGTCAGTGGTCGGAACCGAGCGCCTGCTCGAAAGCGGCTACTTCCGCGCCAAAATCGCTCAGGAGAATTTGATCAAGGGCTCCTCAATCCCCTTCTCGATTATCCGCGCGACTCAGTTTTTCGAGTTCGTCAAGGGCATCGCCGATTTCTCCACCGTCGGCGACAAGGTGTTCTTACCATCTGCACTTATCCAGCCCATGGCGGCCGACGATGTCGCCAGTGCGGTAGGCCGGATCGCGATGGGCGCACCGGTGAACGGCACGGTTGAAGTAGGGGGACCGGAACAGTTCGGTTGCGATGAACTCGTCCGGCGATATCTCGCGGCACACAAGGATCCGCGTGCGGTTGTCACTGATCCGCATGCGCGCTACTACGGCGTGGAACTGAGCGAGAAGACACTGATTCCCGGCGACGACGCGCGAATCGGCGAGACGCGTTTCGAGAGCTGGCTGAAGTCGGCCCACAGGTCAAGTCCGGAGGACGGTTCCAAGTCAACCGGGCTCTAAAGCAGCCTGATTGCGCTCGACTACCAATTCACCTGGCGCATCCGCCTAAGGACGACCGCGCTGTAGCTATTCATGCGCTCAGGCCGTCGCTTCAGGGGAGCCGGCAGAATCGCGGCCAGCCGCGCCGATTGTTCCCGGCCGATATGCCGGGCCGAGGTCCTGTCGTAGTAACGACACGCCGGCTCGGCGCCATAAATGCCAGGGCCCCATTCGACCACGTTGAGGTAAAGCTCCAGAATGCGCTGCTTGCCGAGGACGAGTTCGGCGACCGGTACCAGCGTGACCTCCGCGCCCTTGCGAAGGAACGATCGGCCGGTTCCGAAGAACAGATTTTTTACCAGTTGCTGCGTGAGGGTGGAACCTCCGCGCATGCGGCCGCCTTCCATATCTTCTTCGGCAGCGAGTTCGATCGCGTGCCAATCGAAGCCATGGTGCTGGTAGAAGCGCGCGTCCTCGGCGGCGATGACAGCGTGCTGGAGATCGGGCGAGATCTGGCTGAGCGGAATGAATTTGTAGCGTTCCTGATACGGCGTGCGATGAATCCAGGCCTGCACGCGGCGCTGGATGTGCACCGCGGTGGTCGGTGGATCGATCCACCGGGCGGCCACGAGAAGCAGCACGGCAAGCGACCAAAGGAGCGCCGCAGCGAGGAGTATCCATCGAACAAAGAAGCGGAGAGAACCCTTCCGAGGCGAGGTCGTGCAGCGGGTACGTGGGGTTGCAGTCACATATTCAGAATAGCAGCCTGGGCTTGGTTGATCGTGAGCAGGCGGGACTGCCGGCGCGAAGATGCTAGAATTCGCATCGTATGCAGCAGCATTGTATGCAGCAACGGCGGGTTCATGGCTCCTTGAGAACGGTTGCGTGGATTGGGCTGGTGCTCTGGCTTGGAACTCTGGCGGCGTCCGCCAAGCACGCCCCCGGCCAGAACAAACAGCTCGCCAAGCGGGTGGACGCGATTCTGGCGCGCCCGGACGTGGCCCGCGGCTTCTGGGGCGTGGAGATCGAGGAGCTGGAGACCGGGCGGGTGGTTTACTCGCACGATGCGGACCGGCTGTTCACGCCCGCCTCCAATACCAAGCTGTTTACCACGGCGGCGGCGCTGGCGCTGATCGGGCCGGACTACCGGATTCGCACCACGGCGGAGGCCGCCAGCCTGCCGGACAAATACGGGCGGCTCGGCGGAGACCTGGTGCTGATCGGGCGTGGCGATGCCAACCTGAGCGGACGCTCGCTTCCCTACAACCTGAAGACCGAACGTCCGCTTTCGCCCGCGCATGTGCTGGAGGAGATGGCCGATCAGGTGGCGGCCCGTGGGGTAAAGGTCATCGACGGAGACATTGTGGCCGATGACAGCTTCTTCGTCTATGAGCGCTATGGCGAGGGATGGACGCAGGATGATCTGGTGTGGGAGTGGGGCGCTCCGGTTTCGGCACTGGCGATCAATGACAATGTGGTGTACGTGAACATCCTTCCGGCGGAGCGGGTGGGCGAGCGCGCGTTTGTGAGCGTCTCGCCGTTTGCGGAGTATTACCACATCGAAAACCGGGTGCTGACTTCTCCGGCGGGAACCGGGCCGCGCAAGGTTTTTATCCAACGGCAGCCGGGCTCGACGCGGCTGGAAATCTGGGGCAACATTCCGCTCGATGATGGCGGGGCCGGTGAGGCGCTGGCGCTGGAAGAGCCGGCGGAGTTCTGCGCTCGCCTGTTCTGGGAGTTGCTGGAAAAGCGCGGGGTGATTCTGTATGGCCGGACCCGGGCGCGCCACACGGCAATGGCCAGCCTCGACACCTTCACGGTGACCGCCAACGCGTCCCATGGGTGGCGGGGATGATCCGCTGCCGGTCTCACCTGCCCCGGTGGTGCTGGCGGAGCATGATTCGCCAGCCGCTCGGCCTGGATATACAGGTGATCAACAAGGTGAGCCAGAATCTCCATGCGGAAATGTTGCTGCGGCTGCTGGGACGCGAGAAGGGGATGAGCGGCTCGGTGGTTGGCGGACTGAACGTGTTGCGTGGATTTCTGGTGCAGGCCGATGTGCGGCCGGAGGAGTATGCGTTCTACGACGGCTCCGGATTGTCGCGGCAGAACCTGGTTTCTCCGCGGGCGACGGTGAAGCTGCTGCGTTTTGCGGCCAAGCAGAGTTGGGGCGCGGAATACATGGAAAGCCTGCCGGTGGCGGGAGTGGACGGGACGCTGGCTTCGCGCTTCAAGACGCTGCCGCCAACGGCGATGCTGCGGGCCAAGACCGGCTCGCTCGAACACGTCAATGTTATCTCAGGATATCTGACGACCGGCGGGGGTGAGCGCCTGGTGTTTTCCATCATGGGCAACAACCACACGCTGACGAACAAGAAGGCGACAGACATTCTCGACGAGATTGTGAGCGAGGCGGAACGGCTTCACGATTGAGGCGCGAGGACGCAGGCGGCGTGACGCGGCTAATACGCAGTTCTTAATGCAGTGCTAGGAGGAAGGAATGGCTTCGTTGGGATACTCAACCCGGGCGCTGCCAACCTGCATGGTGATGCAGCGCGCCAGTTCCAGTTCCTTGAACATGCAGTTGGAGCACAGGCAGGCGTACTGCAGGGTTTCGCCGCTGAGGCGCTCGCTGGTGATGGGAATCGCCAAACGCACTTGGGTCTGGCAATGCTCACAACTCATGGGACCGGAAAGCAGATAGCGAAAGACCCCCCAGGCGCGCAAAAGCTTGACGTCGCGGGTTTGAGTATCGGGCGAAGACGCCGCATCGTGCAATAGACTCAAGTACTCTTGCAGCACGACACGAGAAGGTGATGAATCAGGGCCTGTCATTACCGATCCATTGCACCACGAGAGACAATCGCACAGCAAGATAAAAAACAATGAAAAACAAATGAATTGAATGTGCCGGCGGCCTGCGGCCGAGGGAGAAACGTCCAGTGCAGCGATCGAAGCGCCGATGGGTAGACTGCGGGAATAGATCAAGATGTAGGAGATTCGATACGGAGGACAAGGATGCTGCAGATTCGCGCGGCGCAGCCCGAGGACGTGGGGACAATTCTAAAACTGATTCGGGGGCTGGCCGAATACGAACACGAGCCGCAGGCGGCACAGGCCACCGAGGAAGATCTGTTGCGCGATGGTTTCGGCGCGGAGCCGAAGTTTCACTGCGTGCTCGCCGAGTGGGAAGGCGCGGCGGTTGGATTCGCCCTGTACTTTTATAACTATTCCACCTGGAAAGGGCGGCCGGGAATCTTTCTGGAAGACATCTTCGTGTGGCCCGAATATCGCGGCAAAGGCATTGGAAAGGCATTGTTGCTGCATGTGGCGCGAACCGCCGTGGAGGCGAATTGCGGCCGCTATGAGTGGCTGGTGCTGGACTGGAATACTCCGGCGATCGAATTTTATGAAAGCCTGGGGGCGAAGCAAATGAAGCAGTGGCTTCCGATGCGAGTGGAAGGAAATGCGCTTTTGGAGCTGGCGAAGAAGAGCTAGCGGGAGCGGACTCTGGGGAGACGAGAGCGAGGACAGGAGCGGAATCGTTTGCGGGCCGAAAAGCCTGGAACGGCTCGAGCGATTTGAGCGGCGCGGGGATTCCTCGCGGTGCTCGGAATGACACTCTAGGCAAGCAACGAATTTAAGCAGTTCGGAATGACACCTCTAACAACGCCTAAAGAAAAAGCCGCCTGGATCCAGGCGGCTTTTTGATTCGGGAACCGGAAAGGCTATGCGACTGGGCTCTGCGACTTCCGCGAAAGCTGCGGCAGCAGGGCGGCCAGGCCGAAGAACGCGCCGGTAAACAGCAGGTCGCTGACCACCGTATTGCGGAAAAACGGGATCGCCATGGTGTAGCACTCGGCCAGGCCTGCCAATGTTTTGGGATACATGTTCCATATGGACCACACCGCGAAATTGCTGACGGCAAAGAAGGAAACCGAGGCAGCCAGCGAGGCCGAGACCACGCGCAACGGCTTGGCGTTGGAGGCGAGCAGCGAACCAAGCAGGACGATGGCGGCATACCAGGCCCAGGTCACAAGGTCGGAGGCGCTCAGCGGATAACCATAGACGAAGCGGGAGAGCAGCACATCGGAGGCGATGAGCAAGGTCACCGGAATCCAGGCTTGCTTGCGCGGCATGCGCGCGCCGAAGAACAGCAGGGCCGCTGCCACGGGGGTGAAATTGAAGCTGCCGGCGTGCGGGTTCAGGAAGCGGGCGGCAAGGGCGAGCAAGACAAAGTAGTAGGGCAGCATGGTCACCTCAGTACTCAGCCTTAGATTCTGTCGCTCCCGGAGGGGTGGCGTCAAGCGAGAGATGAAATTATTGATGATCAGGAAAAACCATGTGCTCGCGCTGAGCGGAGCTGGTTCGGCGGATTCTCCCGATTCGGCGCCGTCATTTTTACTGCGACGCTTCACTTCAAGGGCTCGAAGCCTTGCGAAACAGGGTGGAGATGGGAGTCGAGGAGCACGTAAGCCTGCAGGGGATGGCGGCGTTCGTCCGGATAGAGAAACCGTACATCGCTGAAGTGCACGAGGTCGGCAGGGGCGGGCGGGCTCAGATGTTCGGCTTCGACCAGCGGAAAACGGGCCCACTCGATGTAGGCGCGGCCCAGAGGAGTGTTGCGGGCCGCCTGGGTCGCCTGCGGTTGGCTCCGGTTTGTAGTAGGTCTGCGCGCGGTTGCCGGGATCGACCTCCGGACGGAGCGAATCGACGCGCATGGAGATGTAGGCGGTGGGCGTCTCGGCAACCCCGGCCCACTGAAACGGGTTCCCCATGTAGGGAAAGGCGGCGACGCGGGTTGCGGCTTCGCCGTGGAACTCGACGGCATTGAGCGCGGCAAGAGCACGCCGGTGCTCAAAGTCGCGCACTCCCCACAGGGCCACGACCGAGAGCAGCGCCGCGATGGCCGCGCCGCGACCGCGCGGACCGCGTTGACGAACGCCAATCTCCTGGCCCACCAGTCCGAACAAGCCACGGCAGTACGAGCGCGGCGAACAACACGGCCAGGATCAGCGGCTCAATGATGAAAACAATGTCCCAGGCATACCACTGGCGCGAGAAGGGATAGAAAGGCCGCACGCCATAGTTGTTGGTGAAATCGAGCAGAAGGTGCGAAAGCCCGGCGATGCAGGCGAACAGGTACAGCCATCCCCAGCGGCGCGGCGGGGGAGGCGGCAGTTGACGCGCCCGCCGCAGGCGTTGCCAGAGCGCGTCCAGCAGCCAGACGAGGCCGACGACCAGCGCGGCGAGGACGGGAATTGCAAGAAAAGTGTGGGTGATGCCACGGTGCTGGATGAATCCGCAGGCCGAGCCCTTGAAGTAGGCGAGGATGTCGATGTCGGCCGCTTCGGCGGCGAGGGTCATGGTGAGGGTGGCGAGAGCGGTCTTGCGATTGAAGCCCGCACGGGCAAGGGTAGCTCCGGTGAGGAAGTGGGTTACGGGCTCCATGACGTGAGATTCAGGTTGGCAAGGATTGCGCTGAAAGTCAAAGGGGATCGGCAGAGCGGACTGGGAGTGCAGGGCCGGACGCCATCCGTTGCCGGGGGGAATCAGCAGGGTCAGAGCCTTGGGGACGATGGAGATCTGGGTGGGCACGGGGCCGAGCACTTCGCCATCGGCCTGCACGCGAAGCTGGCCGGCACACGTACTGGGAGCGTGGCAGGTGACCGACTGGGCGGAGACAAATGAGAAGTCGGCGTCGGGGTTGTCGAGTTCGTCGATAGGGAGCGATGCCGGTGAGGGCCTGCAGGGTATAACGCAGCATGTGCGCCCGGCTGGCATTGCGCAGGAGCATCAGGCGCAGGTCAGGCGAGAGCAGCGAGCTGCCAGGACGCCAGTGGCGCAGCGGGCCGCCGAACGAACCCACCCGCATGGCGACCAATTCGAGGGCGGTGGTGTGGATGACGGCGCCCTGGCTGGTGGTGATCTCCAGGGGAAAGGGAACGAAATCATGGCGGAAGAGGAGCCGCGCGCCTTGCGAGTAGTAGGCGAGATATCCGCCGCGCTGCTTGGCCCGGGCGTTGGCGCGATAGAGCAGTTCGGCGTGCACTCCGACGCCGGCGGCTACGGTGAAATAGCGGGAACGGCCCGCGCTCTGGATGCGTCCCAGGGAAATGCAATGCGGGGTGAAGCCGAGGACTCGGGCTGCGGCCTGCTCGGGACGGTCGGCGAGGCCGAGATCGTGGGCCAGCACGTTGCCGGTGCCGAGGGGGATGACGCCCATCATGGCCGTGCTCCCGGCCACGCCCTGGAGAGCCTCGAAGACCGTACCGTCGCCGCCGCAGGCGAAGACCGCATCGCAACCAGCGCTGATGGCGGCACGGGCCTGGCATCCGGCGGAGCCTCGGGCCTGGGTCGATTCGACGAGAACCTCGACTCCGGCGCGACGGAAGATCTCCGCGATGCGGCGAGATGGTAGCCACGCGAGAGTCCAGGCGGGCTCCGGAGACGGGATTGAACAGCAGCAGGGCTTTATGAAAAGCAGGCATCGGGCGGATCAGGTAGCCTCTCGAAACTGGAGTATACCTGAGAGCTCGCGCGCAGCCCGATGCCCGGAACCGTCAGGCGATTGCCGGAACGGGCGCGAAGGACTGGGCGTGGCTGGGCTCCGGCGAGTCATCCGAAGCTTCAGCGTCCCGCTGCGACTCGTCAAAGCGGCGCAATGCCTCCAGCAGAACCGACTGGGTACTGTGGGTGATGGTGTGAGGGCACTCGACCCGCTCGAAATCGATCAGGAATACACCTTCCGTCCAAGTCACCAGCACGTAAGCCGCAGCTTCGCCAATAAGATTGCCAAGGGTGGCATGAACCAACTGGCCATTGTGGAATTGCATTTCGCCCTGCTGGCCTTGATGGCTGAGCCCCAGACGGCAGGTTTTGCGTCCGATATCGAGCGATTGCACCAGGTCCACCACCGACATCTGCGACAGGGTGCCGCGGACACTGGTGGAGTCGGCAGCCTCACGCGTGGCCTTGCCGAGAGTGACGCGGGCAAGAACGCGCTTGATGCGGGTCATCGCCTCTTCGACGAAGAATGGTTTCTCGATGAACTCTTCCACCAAGGGGCTGGAGCCAGCCAGCGGACCGCTGATATCGGCGCGCGATGCGAGCATCACGACCGCGACCCGCGGGAAGGAAATACGGAGCTTGGCCAACAGCTCCAGACCGCTCAGGCCGGGCATCCGGAAGTCAGAGACGATGAGGTCAGGGGTTTGCTTTTCGGCCCGGCGGAGCGCCTCTGCGGCGCTGGCGCAGGCGTGCACGGTCGCCAGGGGAGCGAGCGAGTGGATCAGCAACTCGCGGATCATTGGATTGTCATCCACCAGCAGAACCTGCGTAGCCTGGCCCATAACCACAACCTCCCCTTCGCTCCAGTTCTATGTAACGGATCCGATTGCCCTGCTCTAAAGCCTTGCAGATTGCGCCAGCGATAATAATTGCCGGAGAAAGCGCAATCTGGGACTCAACCTTCATTCCCGCGTCCGCAGTTGCCCAGACTGGGAATGCAGAGTAAGGCCATCTTCGCACAGGGCGAGAGGATGGGGTGACACATTGGTATCAGGACGTGAGTGCGTTTAGCTGCTGGACTATGGCGGTTGCGGGGGCGATTGCGGGAGCCCTGGTGACCGCGGACACTTCTCGCGAACGGCGGCATCTGCGAGAATCAATATGTGAACAACGAAAAATTGCAGGTAGCGGTGGTGGGCGTGGGCTCGTTTGGGCGCAACCATGCCCGGGTTTACAAGGAACTGGGCGGCGAAGGCGTGGAACTGGCGGCGGTGGTGGACGCCGACCTGGCGCGTGCGCAGGCGGTGGCGGCACAATTCGGCGGGCAGGCGTTTGGCTCGGTGAGCGATATGTTCGCGGCCTGTCCGGCGGTGCAGGCGATGAGCGTGGCGGTGCCTACGGTGGCGCATCTGGCGGTGGCCCGCGAGCTGATGGAACGCGGCGTCGATGTACTGATCGAGAAGCCGCTGGCGTTTTCGCTGGCGGAGGCCGACGCGCTGATTGGGCTGGCAAAACAGCATGGGCGGGTGGCGCAGGTGGGCCATCTGGAGCGATTTAATCCGGCGGTGCGGGCGACCTGGGCGCTGCTGACCCGGCCCATGTTCTTCGAGGTGCACCGGCTCAGCGTGTTTACCCCGCGTTCGCTGGATGTGGACGTGGTGCTCGATCTGATGATCCACGACCTGGACATTGTATTGAAGATGGCAAAGAGTCCGGTGCGGGAGTTGCGCGCCGTCGGACTGCCGGTACTGACCGGCAAGGTGGATATCGCCAGCGTGCGGATCGAGTTTGAAAGCGGCTGCATTGCGAACTTTACCGCCAGCCGGATCAGCACGGAACGGGTTCGCAAGCTGAGATTCTTCCAGCCCTCGCAGTACGTCTCGCTGGATTACTCGCGGCGCGATGTGTTTTCCCTGACGGTGAAGCCGACCGCCAGCGGCGTGCCCGAGGTTGCTCCCTACAAGCCGCAGGTGAGCACCGAAGAGCCGTTGCTGGCCGAACTGAGCAGCTTTGTGCGGGCCGTGCGCCAGCGCGGAACCCCCGAGGTAACTCTGGAGGATGGACGCGCGGCCCTGGCCCTGGCCATTGAGATTCAGCAGCAAATGGCGGAGCACCACAAGCGCGCTCACCTGGACGAGGTGGCGGCGGCAATGCGTGGCACCAATGGTTAAGAAACGTTAAGGGGCGGAGGTTTGCTCGATTAGCCAGCCCTGATGCCCGGTCAGATGCGAAAATCGATAGGTACGCTTGCCGGTTGAACGCAGAACGGCGAGGTGAGGCGCGTGCGCGGGTGCACGCCGGAACCAGCACCCCGGACCGCTGGTCTCATCCAAATTGTTTATCGGATTTAGAGGAGTACCGAGATCGAGTCCGAGAGCAACAATCAGATAGCGCCGCCGCCATCCTATCCGGCGCCGCCGCAACCGAGCTCCGCCGAGGCGGACGCGGTTGCCGGTGGAGGATGAGAATCCGGAGTTTGTGCCGCACCTGTTGGCACAACTCGAGGATGAGTTGTCGCGTTCGCGAAAGCGCGAAGCTTTCTGGATCTCGGTCATTGTCCACATTGTTTTGGTGCTGCTGGTGATCTTCTCGCCGCAGTGGATGCCGAACTGGGCGCAGCCTCACCTGCTGCGCGCCGAAGATCTGGCACGAACCAAGGAACCGACCTACCTAGCCCTGCCGGAAGATCTGCAGAAGCCGCCGCCAAAGGTTCACGCCGATAAGCTGAGCGATAAGAACCGCATCGCCCAGACCACCCATCCGCAGATCGACCGCAAGACCCTGGATGCAGATGCGTGCGGCACGGGGAAACCAGATGCCGCCGGGAGCGCCCGCGGAGCGTCCGCAGATGCCTGCGCCGCAGCCGGCACCGCACGCCGCCGCCTGCCAACGCGCAATCGGCGATGAACAACTTTCCTCAGCAGACGAGTGCAGCCGCAGGAGCAGCCAAGGGAGAATCCGTTCAAGACTCCAGTCGACCGCGGGAGCGGCCATTGCGCAGGCTACCCGTAATGCCCGCATGGGCACCACCGGAGGCGGCAGCGGCTACGGCACGGGACCATCGGACCGCAATGCGGCCATGGGGCCGTTCGACATCCTGAGCGACACCCAGGGCGTGGACTTTGGTCCATATCTGTCGCGGGTTCTGCAATCGATCAAGATCAACTGGTACACCCTGATCCCGGAGGAAGCGCGCGCGCCTCTGCTGAAGCACGGCAAAGTGGCAATCCGCTTTTTGATTACGCCGGGCGGCAAGGTTGCGGGGATGTTCATCGAGATGCCCTCGGGAGATGTACCGCTGGACCGCGCCGCCTATGGAGGAATCACCGCGTCGGACCCGTTCTCGCCGCTGCCGCATGAATTCCACGGCCCCTACCTGGCGCTCCGCATCACCTTCTTCTACAACCCGAAGACCGGCGAAATGGAGCAGTAGCGGTAGCTCCCACCGGGCGGGCGCCGGCGGCCGGCTTCGCGTAGAATGGCCGCGATGCCATTGCTGAATCGCAAACCGGAAACTCCCTACACGGTAGGACTCCTGATGATCCTCGGAGTGATCATCCTCATTGCGGTGGTTCGCTACCCGCCTTTTTTCCTGCACGAAATTTTAGGGGTGCGATGAGCGCAGGGCAGGCTCCGCTGGTGGTGGTTGCCGGGCCTACGGGCAGCGGTAAATCGTCGCTGGCGATGGCGCTGGCGTTGCGCTTTGGCGGCGAGGTGATCAGTTGCGATTCGGTGGCCGTGTATCGCGAGTTTGAGATTGGCACGGCGAAGCCTTCCCGCGAAGAACGGAGCCGCGTAGCTGCATCACCTGATCGACGTGGTGGACCCGGATGCGTATTTCACGGCGGGCGAATACGCCCGGCGGGCGCGCGCGGCGGCGCGCGAGATCAGCGCGCGCGGACACCTGCCGATTGTCTGCGGCGGCACCGGCCTCTATCTGCGGGCCATGCTCGATGGATTATTCGCCGGACCGGAGCGTGACGAGGAGCTACGGGAGCGGCTGCGCGCCCGCAAGCGCGCCGGATCGCTGTGGCGATTGCTGCGCCGCTGGGATGCCGAGGCAGCCGGGCGCATCCATGCGAATGATGAGCCGAAACTGATTCGCGCCATCGAGGTTTGTGCGGCTTCGGCGCGTCCCTTGAGCGAGTTGCTGCGCGACGGACGCGATGCGATCGAGGGCTACCGGGTACTGCGCATCGGGCTCAGCCCGGAGCGCAGTGCGCTCTACGATCACATCAACCGGCGCTGCGCGCAGATGTTCGAGCAGGGGCTGGTGGAGGAGACTCGCGGGCTGCTGGCGCGCTACGGGTCCGAGGTCTTTGCCATGCGCTCGCTGGGCTACCGGCAGGCGGCGGAGCACCTGCGCGGGGAGAGTTCGCTGGCGGAAGCCATCGAGCGGGCGCAACAGGGACACCGCAATTACGCCAAGCGGCAGTTGACCTGGTTTCGCCGGGAGCCGGAGATGGTGTGGATGGAGTGCTTTGGCGCGGAGGCCGTAAAGCGCGGCCGGGGATATGGTTCGGAAGTTCATCGGGTGAGAGAGATTCCACGCCGGACTTTCGGGCGATTCCGGTCTTCGCGGCAAAAATACTTCCCACCGTGTATCGTTTTGACTAACGGTGCGGGGCTGCACTGCGTCCCACCTTATCCGCGCAAAAGAGGCGCGGCGAAGGTGGGGCACCCGGCAGTACGGTAAGTTGGCGAGCGTGCATGGCGAGAACGGCCTGGAGAATGAATGCCCTATATTTACATCGACAAGGTTCTCAACGAGTTGCGCACTGAGTTGCTGGCCGCCATGCATAACGCGGTGGAGCGCGAACTGCGCAATGGCAAGGTGGACGTCAAGCGTCTGTACCGCGCCTTCAATCGGGCGGCGTCGGGACAATGCTCCAACCCGGTGCATATTTCGGACAAATGCGTGGAGAATTTTGCGGGGAACGTGAAGAAGAATCGAACCGTAGCCGCGGATATAACTCCAGAGTGAAATTCAGCTCTGCGGGCCTCCTACGGAACCGGGTGGGTACGGAACCGGTTACGGAAAAAGTACGCCAGTATCAGTAGGGCGAGCTCCGGGTCGGCCTCAAAGGCTTCAAAGCTGAACGGGCTCAGATACGGACTGCCGGGGGGAAGTTCGTCGAGATTCTTGAAGCTCACGGCCTGGCCGTCAAACTCTCGGTGGGGGATGGTGCGGTCGCTGATGTTGCGGATGTCGGTATGCCGCGGGTCCGCCGAGATCCTGGCGAACATATCGCAGATCACGGCTTTGGGGCCCTCTATGACCTGCAGGAAACTGCCATTCTTGTGGAGCAGCATTCCGGTAATGCCGACGTGGCTTTCTTGCTCCGCGCAATCCTTCCCTAGTGCACGCCAAGTCACGCTGGGACATCGGCACGGCGGCAGTACTGAAGAAAACGATGGAGCGAATGGGCGCCATGTTACCCCCAGCTACGTGGGCTTTAGAAGACCTCTACATGGAATCCGATGGGCACCTGTAACGAGCGTCAGGCATCGAATGAACCTGCAATCGAGAATTCTACTCCTCCTGGGCGGCGACGGCGTGAGAGAATCTTTGTGAAATGGCGAGCATACAAAAGACCTCTTCTAAGAAGCGTACGAACCATGCTGGGTTGACGGAGCCGCAAAAACTTCGTCGCATCGTGGAATCGTTCTCCAACCTCAGCGTACTGGTGATGGCCGATCTCATCGTCGATGAGTTCATCTCCGGCGAAATCGCCCGGGTCTCCCGCGAGGCGCCGGTACTGATTCTCAAGCATCGCGATCGCATGCTGATTCCAGGGGGCGGAGCCAACGCGGTGATGAACCTTGCGGCTCTGGGCGTAACCGCGCTGCCCGTGGGACTGGTGGGCGATGACGAGGCCGGCAGGGCGCTGCTGCAAATCTTCCGCAAGAACAAGATTTCGGTCAGCGGCATCTCCAAACTGAAGGGTCACGTAACCACGACCAAGACCCGGGTACTGGCCTATTCGTCGCACTCTTCGCGGCAGCAGGTGGTGCGCATCGACCGCGAGTGCGCCACGCTGAAGGATACGCATCCGGCGCTGGTGGAACTGGTGGCTTCGGCACGCGAATACGCGCCGGCCGCCGACGCCGTGCTGCTGAGCGATTATGGCTATGGCGCGGTTTCGCCGCGACTGTTCAACTTCGTCCGGGCCAAGGGTGCGCTCGGCGAGACGCCGGTGACGCTCGATAGCCGCTACCGCATGTTGGACTACGAGGGCGTGACGGCGGCGACTCCCAATGAATCCGAAGTGGAGGAATCGCTGCGCATCAAGATCGGCGATGACCGGGAGAAACTTTTCGAGGTGGGCGCCAGCCTGCTCAAGCAGATGAAGCTGGATTCGCTGGTGATTACGCGCGGCGGCGACGGCATGGCGGCCTTCGAGAAAAAGAAAGCTCCGCTGGAGATTCCAATCTACGGAGACAGCCAGGTGGTCGACGTCACCGGCGCCGGCGACACGGTGATTGCAACCTTCACCGCCGCCCTGGCAGCAGGTGCGGACCCCGCCTCGGCGGCCAAGCTGGCAAATTACGCGGGCGGCATCGTGGTGATGAAACGCGGGACCGCGACCGTGAGCCGCGCCGAACTGCTGGCCGCATTGGAGCCATAGCGCGGGTACGGCAATCATGGGAAGGATCGTCGAGCGCGGAGAGTTAGCCGAGGCAGTGGCCGGTTGGCGGGCAGCGGGTGAGAGCGTCACCCTCGCCAACGGCTGCTTCGATCTGCTGCACGTGGGCCACGTGCGCTATTTGCAAGGGGCCAAGGCGCTGGGCGGAAAACTCATCGTGGCCATCAACTCCGACCAGAGCGTGCGCCGGATCAAAGGTCCGCAGCGGCCAGCCATGCCGGAGCGGGAGCGCGCTGAAATCATCGCCGCGCTCGGAGTGCGTGGACGCGGTGGTGATCTTCGATGAGCCCGATGTTCGCGCCTTGATTCGCGAGATCAAGCCCGACGTGCAGGTGAAGGGAACGGATTACACGCGCGAAAGCGTTCCGGAGCGGGATGAGGTCGTGGCCTACGGCGGCCGGGTCGAGATCGTGGGCGATCCCAAGGATCACTCCACCACCGAACTGTTGGGAAGAATAGGGAACTAGCTTTCATGAGTTCAGAAGCTCCGGATTTTGCGGCGTGCGAGAGGGAGTCTTCAGGGACTCTGTTTTTATTTGGATCGAATGTGCGAGTAAATCCTCCGGCCGCAAAGATGAATCCGCGGGCGCTGATCGTGCGCCTGGGCGCGATGGGCGATGTGCTCCACGCCCTGCCCGCCGTGGCCATGTTGCGCCGCGCGTTGCCGGAGGCGCGGATCGGTTGGGTGATCGAGCGGCGTTGGCGCGAGCTGTTGTGCGCGCCGGAAGTTGAGCTGGCAGGCTCGCGCGGCGCCGGACGTCCGCTGGTGGACGAAGTGCATCTGGCCGACACCCGGGGCTGGCGCAAACATATTCTTGGCGCTGGAACCCGGCGCGAGTTTCTGGCGGCGGTTCGCGGCATGCGGGCGCAGGAATATGACGCGGCGCTCGACCTGCAAGGGGCAATCAAATCGGCGGTGGTGGCAAAGCTGTCAGGCGCGCCGATGACCCTGGGCTTTCGCGATCCGCGCGAGTCGGTAGCCCGCTGGCTGTACAGCTCTCTGGCGGATGGCCGGGCCGTGCACGTGATCGAACAAAATGTGGAGATGGTGCAGAGCTGGCTGGAGGAGATCGGCCTTTCGCGGGCGACCGCGACACTGCAACCAGGTACTGCCCTGCTGCCGCGCGACAAAGCCAGCGAAGCCCGGCTGGATGAGACGCTGAAGTCCATGGGAATTCCGCAGTCGGCGATTGCGATTCTCAATCCGGGCGCGGGCTGGGGGGCAAAGCAGTGGGCACCGGCGCGTTATGGAGAGCTGGCCACAGCTCTAGCCTCGCGGGGTTTGCGCTCGGTCATCAACTACGGTCCCGGCGAAGAGAGTCTGGCGCGCGAAGCCGTGGCCGCCAGCGGAGGAAGGGCGGTGGCACTGTCCAGCTCTCTCAGCGAACTGGTGGCCCTGGCACGCCGCGCCAAGCTGTTTGTGGGCGGAGACACCGGGCCGATGCATCTGGCAGCCCTGATGGGAGTGAAAACCGTTGCCCTCTTCGGACCCACCGACCCGGCACGCAACGGCCCCTACTGGGCGGGAACCCGGGTGCTGCGCGATCCGGCAAGCGTGACCAGCTACAGCCACAAGCGGGCCGTGGACCCGGGGCTGGAGAAGATCACCGTGGAGCGCGTCCTGGTCGAGATCGACGCGCTGCTGGGTTGATTGCCTGCCCGTCGAAGAAGCTCGCTGATCAGAGTTCTCTTCGGCTCTCGCCGTGCAATTCCGAAGTCCGGCACTGCCGCCGTGACACTCCGCCTGGGGCGATGCCGTAGAATGAAAGTTGCATCTCTGCGCAAAGGCTGGAAATGGACTGGGGACGTGTCGCCAAGAGAATTCGTGTGCCGCTGGGATTTCTGTTTGCGGCGTTTTTTCTCTGGCGGGCACAGCCGGAGTGGTGGTCGCTCGGGATCGGATCGGCCATTGCCCTGACCGGGGTTTGGATTCGCGCCATCTCCAGTGGTCATGTCAAAAAAAATGAGGAACTTGCAATCAGCGGGCCTTATGCCTACACGCGCAATCCTTTGTACTTTGGATCGATCGTAATTGCCGCGGGTTTTGCCCTGGCCGCGCTGCGCTGGGAGATTGCGGTGGTACTGGTGATCATGTTTGCGGCAATCTACATTCCGGTGATTCGTGGCGAGGAGCAATTTTTGAGCCAGCATTTCGCGGATTACCAGGAGTACTGCGCGCGGGTGCCCAGGCTGCTGCCCAGGTTGCGCGCCGGCAGCGAAGGCGATTCGCGCTTCTCGCGCGAACTTTATTGGAAGCATCGGGAATACAATGCCCTGGCCGGTACGCTGGCGATGATTGCAGCGCTGGTGACAAAGCTGGTAACCCAGCGGATTTGGATGGCGCGCTAAGCGGATGCGAATGGTGAAGCGAACACTGCTGTTAACCTTGACTTTGTTGCTGGCTGCGATCATGAGCGCGCAGCAGGCGTCGATCTCTGCCGTGCCCAAGGGATCGATCCAACCCGCCAGCGACTCCTATCGCTTCCCCAACAGCCAAACCTTGCACTATGACGCAGAGTGGCGGCTTTGGAAGGCCGGCATGGCGAACTTTGAGGATCGAGCGGAATGGGGAGCAGGAGCACGTGATTGCAACGGCGGAGGCCTCCGGCGCAGTGGCCGTTCTGTACCGCGTGCAGGACCGGTTGGAGTCGTACTTTGACCATCGGAGCTTTTGCTCGCAGCAGATCCTGAAGCACTCCGAGGAAGGGCTGCACAAGCGCGACACCACTCTGACCTTTGACCCTCGCGGCCGGAGCGTGCTCGATGAGCGCAATCTGCGCAACGGCGAAACCAAGCATCAGGAGACGGACTCGCCCGCCTGCGTGACCGATGTGCTGTCCGGAATCTACTACCTGGGCGCGCAGCGCCTGGAACCGGGCATGTCGTATCTTTTCCCCGTCAACGACGGCGGCAAAACCGTGGATGTGAAGGCCTACGTCGAGGGACGCGAGGATGTGAAGACCGACGCCGGAAACTTTCACACCGTGCGGGTTGCGGTGTACTCTGACGCGGGACCGCTGAAGGGACGCGGGAAAATCTGGCTCTGGTACACCGACGATGCTTCGCATTTGCCGGTGCAGATGCGCTCCCGCCTCTTCTGGGGAACGATGACGCTACGGCTGACCCGGTTGGAGAAATAGCTCCCGAGACAGTTTGCATGCGCGGCGCGGCTTCGGGGCCGCGCCCGTTTTATTGCAGGCGAAAACGCTCGCGCATCAGGCGCTGGAAACGCGGACGGTACAGCAGATCGTAGGCAAGTTCCTTGCCCGGAAACATCGCCAGGGCGGCGGTGCGGGAGTCGGCAACCATCTGCGAGGCTTCCTCAAACGTGAGCTTGGGATCCTGGGCAATGACCTGCATGACGAGATTCATCATGAACTGAAGGCGACGGATACGGTGTACTTCGTCGAGTTGTTCGTCGGGATGGCTGGAATCGTTTTTGTCCTGCATGCAGCTACTCCTGGCTCCGGCTTGCATCCTATTCGATGACGGCACCGGGTCCGGCGGTGGCGTAAAAAACGTCCGATTTTGGCCTGCGCCCGTAACTCTTGGGTTGACCACGAAGCCGCGCGGTACTACGCTCATCAGTCCACATCGAAGTAAAGGGGTGACATTATGCCGGAGACATTGCGAGGAAGAACCGAACGAGGCGCTGGTCGTGGTATTCGAGAGCGAACAGGAATCTGAGACGATGGTGGTGCAGAGCCTGTTGGAGTCCGCCGGAATTGAGGTTCTCGTGACCAGTTTCGATGCTCCGCAGGATGTGTTGCCCGGAGTGGGAGGGATGGCAATCCGGGTCCGCGAAGATCAGGCGGAAGAAGCGCGGGCGGTTTTGGCGGAGTACAAAGACAAGGGCGTCACCGACGCCGAAGCCGAGGGATAATTCGTAAATTCGTTTACCGGGCCACGCTCGGGTGAATGCCCTCCGCATCCAGATAGAATGTGACCGGGCCGAACAGATCCGTGCGGTAGGTTCTGGCGCGGTGCTGCGCCAGGCGCTCGATGACCTCCGGGCGCGGATGGTGGAATGGGTTGCGGATTCCGGCGGAGATGACGGCGTAGTCGGGACGGACCGCATCGAGAAATTCGTCGCACGACGAAGTGTTCGAGCCATGATGGGCCACCTTGAGCAGATCGACGTGGAGCGAGCGGTGATGCTCATCGGACTCTTCGACCAGCATCTTCTCCATGCGCTTGTGGATGTCGCCTAACAGCAGCGCGGTGTGCCCCGCATAGGTCAGGCGCAAAACCATGGAGGCATCGTCCTGACCGCGCGGCTTCAACTCCCAGTCCGCAGGCGGCGAGAGCACCTCGAAGTGAATTCCATCGAAGTCGAAGCGGTCTCCGTAGTGCCGCTCAATGCGGGCGACATGAAAACGGTCGGCGGCGGCGAAGAGCGATTCCACTTCGTGCGAGGGATAGTTCGGGGCGTACCAGAGTTCACGGGGATGGAAATTGCGCAGGATGGCGGTCATTCCGCCGATGTGGTCGGAATGGCTGTGGCTGAAGGCAACGGCATCCAGGCGGACGAGGCCGCGCTGCCACAGGTAAGGAGAGACCACATCCTCGCCAATATCCAGATCGCTGTGACTCATTCCGAGCAAGCCGCCGGAGTCGAGTAGAAGGGTGTGGCCGTTGCGGCGTGACCAGGAAGAACGAGTCGCCTTGTCCAATGTCAATGGCAGTAATTTCCAGCTCATGAGGGTGGTATTCAAACGGGCGCGGGCGCACGCAGACAAGCCACGCCGAAGCCGCCAGCAGCACCAGCGAGGCCACGGCGAGCACCCGGTGCCGTCGCGCCAGCAGCAGGGCCAGCGCATAGGAAGCAACCACCGCCGCTATCGCCGCCAGCGCCGGCATCGCCACCCGGAGATCCGGCAGTTGCGCTCCTCCCGACCAATGGACCGTAAACAGAATGGCCTGTAGCGACCAGCGCGCCGCCAGCGCGAACGGTGCAGCCATCCAGTGGGCAACATAGGACAACGCCACGGCAAGCACGGAGGCAGGCATCAGGATGCTTGCCAAGGGAAACACGGCCATGTTGGCCCACAGCGCATGCGTGTTGATCCGGTGAAAGTACCAGACAGTCGGCAAGGTGATCGCCGCTTGCATCAGGGCGGAGAGCAGGCCGAGTTCCGTAATCGCCACCAGCGCGCGGATCAGCTTCGGAAGCAGCCAGCGCGCCGGGCGCATTCCGATGAGCTGCCCGAGACTCGCCGAGATGTCGCGTACATCGAGACGGAACTGCGCCTGCTTCGGCCTCAGGGTCAGGTCACGCCTCTTGTCCTCGATGTCGTCCAGGGCTTCGCGCAGCGGCGTAGTGGTGTGCGCAAGCAGGGGCACGACGATCCCTGCAATCGTCAGCACGGCGAGAAACGTGAGCTGGAAGCTGGGCTCGAACAGCGCCTCCGGATCGCTCACCAGCAACACCAGCGCGGCCAGCGATACCGTGTTGAGGGGCGCGCGATTGCGGTTGAGCAGCGCGGCAACCTGATAGGCAACGATCATCAGCACCGAGCGCAGGATGGGCGCGCCCAGTTCGGTGAGCGCCGCATAGCCGCAGGTGAGCACGATCGCCGCCAGGATCGCATACTCTCTGGGAAGGCGCAGCCAGCGCATCAGCCACAGCAGAAAGACGGCAAAGATCGCGACGTTCATTCCGCTGACGACGAGCAGGTGAAAGGTCCCGCTGCGTTGGAATTCGAGCCGCTGGTCGCGGGCCACCAGTCCGCGCTCTCCCAGTACCATCGCCTGAAACAATCCCGCGTACGGCGCCTGCCACAGCCTCTCCATGTGTTCGAGAACACTGCGGCGGGCACGCGAGCGAATGCGCCCCATGCGGCTGCCGCCGAGGCCGGAAAGAACATCGATATTGGTCGATTTAGCGGAGCCGAGGACCTCTACTCCCTGGCCGTGCAGCCAGCCCACGTAATCCATATTTCCGGGATTGCGGTAGTTGGTGGGTGGGCGAAGCTTGGCTCGAATCCGCAGGCGCTGTCCGTAGTCGAAGACCGGCGGGGCGGCGGCCTCGGCTTCGTCGCCCTGCATCGTCATCGCCCTCCCACGAAAAATTCGCGCGGGAGCCGGGCACGTAGAGATTGAGGCGCACGCTGCCGGTCACCGCTTGCGGCGGCTCGCCATCCGACTGCGCTTCTTCCACGGCAAAGTCGAGCGACTCGTGCAGGTCGCGTCCGGCACGCAGCGAACCTCCACGGGTGACATATCCGGTCAGCTCCACTTCGTCGCCACCAGCATATTTCAGCAGCGTGGGAGCCGGCGCCGGTTGCGAGCGGTAGGCGGCGGTGAACAAAGCTCCGGCGGGAAAGAATGCCAGCACCGCGCCGGCGTAGGCCAGAAGCGCGCGACGGCCCCCGGCGGCAAAGCGCAGCGCGAGCAGCGAGCAGAGCGCCAAAGCCACCGTGCAAAGGAAATAAAGCGCGGCCGGTTTGTAGGTGTAGCTCTGGAGAAGGATGCCCCCCGAAAACGCAACCGTCGCGGCAAACAGCGGAGCAGCAGGGGGACGGCGAAGGCGAGGAGCATCCGGGTTGGCGGGAGGGGTCAAGGTTTCAAAGTTTCAAGGTTTCAAAAGTTTCAAAGTTAAAGGCTCAAAAGATTCGAGGTTTCGCAGGATTCCAAAGTGAGAGACAAAGCTGCATCTCTTTGCGTCCGTGCCAACATCTTCTACCTTTGCCGCTTGCTTCTTGCTTTTGCTTTTAACCTTGAAACTTTGAAACCTGTGAAACCTTGAAACTTAGAGTTTGTCCAGGTCTTCGTTCCCGATGATGACTTTCCAGGGAATGAGTTCGTAGTTGGCGACACCCTTCTTGTAAAAAGGATCTTCATCGCGCAGATCGGTCAGGTTTTGCTGCACGTTGTCGTCGGGAACGCGAACCAGCAGTGCGCCTCCCGAGCGCGGGTCCATGGGGCCGGAGGCGATCAGCGTGCCATCGGCTTTCAGATCGCGCAGATAGGAGCGGTGTTCATCGGTAACCTTGGCGACTTCCTCCATCGGAAGCCGGTAACGAATCAAAATCAGTCCGTACATTTTTTCTACACTCCTGGTTTATTTCCAATGCTGTTTTGCGGTGCTTCTTGATCAATGTTTCTTCCCACCGGGCGCTCAGCGCGCCAGATGGAGAACGGTTTCCATATGGTAGGTCTGCGGGAACAGGTCCACAAGATGAGCTTCTTCGACGCGATATCCGGCGGCCAGCAGCGTCACCAGATCGCGTGACAGGGTAGCGGGGTCGCAGGAGACATAGGCGATCCGCGGTATCGACAGCCCGGCCAGCGATTTTGCCACGCGCTCGCCAAGTCCGGCGCGCGGGGGATCGACAATCGCGAAATCCCAGCGTCCGCGAGCCGCGTTCAGATAGTCCTCGGTGGTGCTGTGCACCGCCTGAATGTGAGGGACGGCGGCGTTGGCGGCGAGATCGTCAAAGGAATTCTGCGCAATTTCAATGGAAGTGATGCGCTCGAAATGGCGCGACATGGGGAGGGTAAACAGTCCCACGCCGGCAAACAGGTCGAGGGCGGCGCGGCCGCTGCGATTTGCCGTGACCAGTTCAACCAGCTTGGCGGCGAGAAAGCGGTTGGTCTGGAAAAACGATCCGGCCGAGACCCGGTAGCCGTGGCTGCCCACGTTGTAAATCAAGCTGGCGGAGCCTTCAATGTAGGGGACTCCGGCGCGGCTCAAGCGGCGTGAGCTTTCGATGTTGCCGTCCTCCAGGTCGCCGTCCGTGGCTCCGCTGGCAAACACCGCAACGCCGGAAATCTGCGGCATCCGCTCGCGCATCAGCTTGGCGAACTTCGCCAGCAATACCGGGGTGGTCGCGTGATGAATGAACAACTCCACCAGCAGCTCGGAATCGTTGTGATTGGCAAAAAACTGAACTTCGCGCAGCGAAGGATAGCTGGCTGCCTCCGGCGCAAGCTCCCAGAACAAGGCAATTGCCTGATTGATCAGCGGCGAGCTGATGGGACAATGGCGCACCGGTTCCAGATCGTGTGAGCCGTGCCGGTAATAGCCGAGGGCAAACTCCGGCTCCGACGGCAGATCTTCATGCGGGTGCGGTTGCGGAAGCCGTAGGGCTCGCCGGAGTGTACTTCGATGTGCGGCAGCGCCAGCTTCGCGCCGCGCAGGATGGTCTCCTGCAGAATCTGCCGCTTGTCTTCCAGTTGCGCGGTGTAGTCGGAGTGCTGGTAGTGGCAGCCTCCGCAGACGCCGAAGTGCGGACAGGGCGGGGTGACGCGCGCGGTCGAGGGCGAAAGCACCTCCACCAGCGCGGCGCGGGTGTAGCCCTTGCGCTCTTCCACAACCGTGGCTTCCACGACTTCTCCGGGAAGAACATAGGGGACGAAGACGGTTTTGCCGCGCCGCTCGTCGCCGGTGGCGGGGATACGGGCGAGGCCGTCTCCGCCGTAGATGAGTTTTTCTATAGTGAACTGCACGGTATCAGGATAACGGGTTGTGACCGCAGGGGAAAGGAATCATTCGGAATTCCGGAAACAGAGCCCGCTTCCGGCTACAGATAGAACAGGCTGAGCCGCGGCAGGTGGTGGCGCTCCAGGAGTTGCTTATTGCCATATTGGCGGAGAAGTTGGTCGATCTGCGGCCCGGACATTTTCCCCCGGTAGGGTGCGAGTTCGCGCTCGGCCTGGGTGCGCGCCGCCATCAGTTCGTCATCGCTGGCATGGCTCCAGAGGGCGGCAAACAGCTTCTCTTCCATGATCGTCATGCGGCGTTCGAGGTCTTCCAGCTCTGCCGGAGTCTGGCTGGCCTGAAGCACGGCGGCCAGTTCGCGGAGGGTCGTCGCCTGCTCCGAGGCCAGGGCCAGCAGGGCTGCGGCGGGATGTTGGCACGCGGCGAGTTGCTGCGCGTTGCGCTCAAAGTACCGGGCAATATCGGCGTTGGGAATGCTGGTGGCGCCGGGATCGCGCGTCGAGCCAATGGCGGCTTCCTTCAAGTCCTCGACGGCGGAGAGAACCTCCTGCTGGCAATAGGCAAGCGAGTTCACCTTGCGCGTTTTTTTGGCGCGGCGGTCGTATTTGTCAAAGGCCGCGTCAATGCCCCGCAGCACTGCTTCGAGCGGAATCCCCGCCTCTTTCCAGGTCTCCATCAGGCACCAGTCCACGGGCGAGCAGGGAAGAATGCTGCCGCGCCGCCGCTGGTAGTGCTCTTCAATGTCGGAAAAATAGGTGAAGCGTTCCATGGTAGATGACGCTTTTCATCGTAAACCATCAAGTTACGCGGAGAATCGCGGCGCGGGCGGGTACGGGTCACCGACGGCCCTCCGGCTCGCGGCGCGGGTTTACTTCCTGCGGTTGTGGAGATTGCGATCCCAGATGATGCGCAGGCCGGTCAAGGTAAGCGCGTCGTCGATTTCGGAGAGGAACCTTGAGCCGCCGGCGATGAACTGGGCCATGCCTCCGGTGGCAATCACGCGGGCCGGTCCGAATTCGGCCAGCAGGCGCTCCAGAATTCCATCCACGAGGCCGACGTATCCATGGAAGAGGCCGGATTGCAGCGAGTGTACGGTATTGCTGCCGATGACGTGCGGCGGCCGCTTGAAATCCACCCGCGGCAGGCGCGCCGTACGCAGAAACAGCGCCTCGGCCGAGATGCCGATCCCGGGGGCGATCACGCCTCCGAGGTATTCGCCGCGCGCCGAGACCGCATCGAAGGTCGTGGCGGTTCCAAAGTCCACCACCACGCAGCTCTGCCTGTACTTCTCATAGGCGGCTACGGCGTTGACGATGCGGTCGGCGCCGACCTCGGCGGGATTGTCATAGTGCACCGGCATCCCGGTCTTGATTCCCGGCTCGATGAACATCGCCTTAATGGAGAAATAGCGCTCGCACATCTGCCGCAGCAAGGACTCCATGGGCGGCACCACCGAGGCCACGATGATGCCGCGAACCGCACTCAGCTCAATCCCCCGCATGGCAAACAACTGCCGGATCAGCACGCCATACTCGTCGGCGGTCTGCTTCTGCGCGGTCGAGATCCGCCACTGCGCCGCCAGCTCAGGCGCAGCCGTTCCGTCCTCCCGCAAGGGGAAGAGGCCGAGTTCGGTTTCCGTGTTGCCGATATCGAGAACGAGCAGCATAGCGCGTATTGTACACAGAGGGCGGGCAGGTTATTGGCGAGCGATTCTCTTTCTATCGAGCTTTCTTCTATCGAACTTTCATCTATCGAACCCCGGCGGTTTCCAGCATCGACTTGAAGCGGGTGTTGGCGTTCTCCACCTCGATGACAAGCGCCGGAGCGATGATCGGCGTCAGTTGCGCGGCATCGAGTTTCACCAGGTCTTTTTCCGTGGTCAGGAAGCCATTGGCCTCATGCTGACGGGCCAACCGCTGCAACAGCGCGATATCCTGCGGCTTATAGCGGTGGTGGTCGCCGAAGGCATAGGTGGCTACCGGATAAATTCCAATATCGGCCAGCGATTGCCAGAACTGGCGGGGGTGGGCGAGTCCGCAGAAGGCCAGGGGACGCGTGGGCGCAGGCTGCGGCAGCACCAGGCGGCGGCGGATGTGCCAGATGTTGGGCTTGGTGAGCAGCGCGGCCAGATCTTCCGGAGCCGCCACCGCATGGGCTCGGGCCAGCGCCGAGAGCGGTTCGCGCAGGCGTCCGAAAGGCAGCAGGCTGCCACGCAGATCCGCGTGCGCCAGCAGCACGATATCGAAATCACGATGCAGCCGCCGGTGCTGGAAGCCATCGTCCAGAATATGCAGCCGCGCCGGACGCGACGACCGGGCGGCGAACTTCTCCGCCGCAAGCCCGGCTGCGTAACGGTCTTCTCCCACGAAAACCGGAGCCTTCAGGGTACGCGCCAGCAGCAGCGGCTCGTCTCCGTAGAGCGCGGCCGGTCCCGCCGGGTCCACCTGGAGGACGCCGCGCGAGTTGCGCCCGTAGCCTCGCGAAAGAATGTCAAAGGCGATGTCCTGCGCATTGAGCCACCGCCCCAGGCTTTGCACAAACGGCGTCTTTCCGCTGCCGCCCACGCTGATATTGCCAACGCTGATGACCGGCAGGCGCAGGCGATAAATGGGTGCCCGCTCCCGGTCATAGCGGGCATTGCGGATCCGCACAACTTGCGAAAAGAGCCAGGTAAAGGGGTCGGCAATCATGGGCGCTCCCGCTTTGCCAGTTCAAGGATTCGCCGCACGCTGCGCGCCGTGGCTCCGCGCTGTGCCGCCAGCACCTGTTGGGCGCGCTGTCCCAGGGCCTCGCGCTCAGCGCCCTCGCGCAGCAGCAGCAGAAAGGTGATCCCAAGATTTTTTGTGGTGCAGCGGACCACGGCCCGGCCGCTCTCGAAGCAGGTGAGAATGTCGCGAAAGTTTTCCGTGTACGGCCCGGTCAGGATCGCCCGGGCGAAGAACGCCGGCTCCAGAATGTTGTGGCCGCCGCGCGGCACCAACGAGCCGCCCACGAAGGCAATGTTCGAGTAGCGATAGATGGCGGCCAGTTCGCCGAGCGTGTCCAGCAGCAGCACGGCGCCGCGCAGATCCTGCTCTGCCGCATCGGGGGCGGAGCGCCGGACAAAGCGGAAGCGCCGTTGGTGAGGATTTGCGCTACTTCCTCAAAGCGCTCGCGGTGTCTGTGGCGCCAGCACCAGCGAAGCATCCGGATATTCCATCAGCACCATCCGGAAGGCCTGCAGCACATGCTCCTCTTCGTCGGTCACGGTGCTTCCCGCCACCAGGATCGGCGCGCCCGAGGCCCGCAATTGCTCGCCTAACTGGGTTACCGTCGCCGATTCCACCGGAGGCGCGGCGTCGAACTTCAGGTTGCCGGAGACCTCGACCCGCTCGGGCGCTGCGCCTACTGCCCGTAGCCGCTCGGCGTCGCCATCGCTCTGGGCAAGGAAGAGTTCGACCGGCTCCAGCACCTTGCCGAGCAAGCCGCGGAAGCGGCGATAGCGGGGAAACGAGCGATCGCTGATGCGGGCATTGACCACCGCAAGATGGGCTTTGCTGGCTCCGGCGAGGCGCAGAAAGTTGGGCCAGAATTCGGTCTCCGCCAGAATCACCAGCGCCGGGCGCAAGGCGCGAAAATAGGGCTGGATGCACAACGCGAAGTCGAGCGGAAAGTAGAAGACATTGGCCTCGCCAAATTTATCGCGGGCCAGCCGCTGTCCGGTGTGCGTGGTGGTCGAGACCACGACGCGATATCCCTGCCCGCGAAGTTCGGCCACCATCGGCGCAATCGCCAGAACCTCGCCCACGCTCACCGCGTGAATCCACGCCACCGGAAGCCGGGCGGCGGCTTCCGCCTCGTCCGAGACGAATGCGCGAAGGAACCATGCCGAGCCGTTCGCTGAGTCCGGCGCGGTATTTGCCCAGGCGCAGCATCTGCACCAGCCACCAGGGCAGAGTGAGGGTCAGGAGCAGAGCCAGAATTGCGCTGTAAAGAAAGTACACGCCAGCCATTGTAGAGTAGGGACCGGCAAAAGACTTCACGGCGGCTTCCGTGCGCGCATATTGGCGCTGGGTTTTCAGCCGCGCCTTCCGGTTTTCCAAGTTTCCGCGCGTTGCCCGGAGCTTTCCCGCCTATAATTTCCGCCATGAAGCGAACTGCCTGTTTAGCCGCCATTCTCGCCGCGCTGGTTCTCCGCCGCCTTGGCCCGCGACTTTGTCATGCCGAAGCTGGTTCCGGCCATCACCATGGCCTCCCGCGACAACCATCCGCAGGAGAAGATGACCGTCGGCGCCGATGCCTATGACACGGCGGCAAAAGCCTCGATCTTTCATCCCGCCATGCTGCAGCACTCCGTTCTGCCGGTTCTCATCGTCTTCACCAACGATGGCGATGAGACCGTGGTTCTGAGCCACGTACACTTCGAGTTGGTGACCCGCGACCGCGCCAAGGCCGAGCCCTTCACGATGGACGACCTGCAACGGGCCTTCACCGCCATTCGCGCCCCCGGCTCGCGCACCGAGGACAAACTGCCCATCCCCCTGCCCGGAAAGAGCAAGGCGCACGGCGGACTCCCGCAGAAGGACCGCGACGAACTCGAACACGCATCGTTTGCCGCCCGCGCCGTGGAACCGCACGGCGGGCAGCAGGGCTTTCTCTTCTTCGACGTCGGCGACCTCGACGATCCTGCCCGAGGAGCGCGCCTGTTCGTCACCGGAGTCAACGACGCGCGGGGCAATGAGCTGATGTACTTTGAAGTGCCGCTGGGGAAGCCCTAGACCAAGCGCACGCGGAGAGTCACTGCCGGCGTCGTAGGCGCCGCGCCCTGCGGGAACAAAGATCAGAGTGGCTCAGACTTAATGGGCCACTCCGTTTTCCGTCGATACGTTGGCTGTCTAATTCGCGTTGCGCTGGACCATTAATGGTGATGATCGCACTGAGAGTAGCCAGCTCGCGTCATTGCCTTTCCCCTCCAGGAAGGTTTTCACCGCGTCCTCCGCACGCAGCACGCCGGGCAGCAGCACGGGTTGAATTCCCGCGCTCTGCACGGCTGAGGCCGCTCCCCCACCCATGCCGCCGCAGATCAGAACGTTGCATCCCTGCAGCAGCCCGAGCACCCCACCGCCTTTGCCGTGGCAGACGCCCTGGTTGTGTGGAGTATCGGACGGAGTGCGCAGTATCCGGCTTTTAACCTCTTGGTTTTCCACTTCAAACACGATGAATCCCGTGCTCTGCCCAAAGTGTTGCGAAACACTCTCGCCATCTACGGTTGCGACTGCAATCTTCATACCTGTCTCCTGGGTCCGAGACTACGTTCCAGACTACTAGATGTCGACCAAACCCGGGCGTGAACACCTGCGCGAGTGGGGCCAACTCATGGAGCAGTTGGGCGGTACTTTGCTGGGGTTTTCCCAGCGGGTGGGCGCGACGTTATAATCATGGACCATATGGCCACCGCAGCGAAGGACGTTCTGACGAAGTACGAGACGGTCATCGGTCTCGAAGTGCATGTGCAGTTGCTCACCAAGACCAAGATTTTTTGTGGCTGCCCCAACATCTTCGGCTCTGAGCCCAATACCAACGTCTGCCCGGTCTGCCTGGGAATGCCCGGCGCGCTTCCGGTGCTCAACCAGCAGGTGGTGGAGTTCGCGGTCAAGGCCTCGCAGGCGCTGAACCTCGAGGTAAATGAGACTTCGATCTTCGCCCGCAAAAACTACTTCTACCCCGATCTGCCCAAGGGTTACCAGATCAGCCAGTTCGACAAGCCGCTCTCCGAGCATGGCTACATCGAGGTCACCACCGCCGAGGGCAAGACCAAGCGCATCGGCATCACCCGCCTGCACCTGGAAGAGGATGCGGGCAAGTCGATGCATGAGGGCTTTGCCGACTCCGACGCCAAGACTTACGTGGACCTGAACCGCACCGGCACGCCGCTGGCCGAGATCGTCTCCGAGCCCGAAATCAGCACTCCGGAGGAAGCCTACGAGTATCTGACCCGCCTCAAGGAAATCATTCTCTACACCGGCGTCAGCGACTGCAACATGGAGGAGGGATCGCTGCGCTGCGATGCCAACATCTCCATCCGTCCCCGCGGCCAGCAGACCCTCGGCACCAAGGTCGAGGTGAAAAACGTAAACTCCTTCCGCTTCGTCAAACAGGCGCTCGAATACGAGATCGAACGCCAGAGCGAGATGCTCGAACAGGGCAGCCTGATCCAGCAGGAGACGCGTCTCTACAACCCCGGCGAGGGACGCACCTACACCATGCGCTCCAAGGAAAAGGCGCACGATTACCGCTACTTCCCGGAGCCTGACCTGCTCCCGCTGATCGTCGACCAGGCCAAGCAGGATGCGATTCGCAAGACTCTTCCGGAGCTTCCCGAGGCCAAGCGCCAGCGCATGATCGCCGAATATGGATTGACCGAAGGCGATGCCGCCATGCTGACCGCGACCCAGGCCCGCGCCGCCGCCTTTGAGACCGAGGCCCGGAAAGCCAAGTCCGCCAAGCGCCTCGCCAACATCGTCATCAGCGAACTGCAGGGCCGCCTCAAATCCGCCGGACTCGAACTGGAAGACTCGCCCGTAACCATGGCGGGCGCGCGCCTCTCCGCCGACCTGCTGGAGGACGGCACCATCAGCTCCAAGATTCTCAAGGAACTCTACGACCACGCCTTCGAGCAGAAGGTGGACTTCGACGTGATCTACGAAAAAGAAAAGCCGCAGCAGATCACCGACACCGCCGCGATCGAAAAGATGATCGACGAAGTCCTAGCCGCGAGCCCCAAACAGGTGGAGCAGTACCGCGCCGGAAAGACCACGATGATCGGCTTCTTCGTCGGCCAGGTGATGAAAGCCTCCAAGGGCAAAGCCAATCCCGCCGTGCTGAATGAATTGCTGGTGAAGAAGCTCGGGTAGCGGATTTTTGAGCCGGTTGCAGTGAACGGTGCCCCACAGCTGTCCGCAGTTAGCAGATGTTGGACTTGGCGATCGAATGTGATTCGTGCTAGGGTTTCAGTGATACTCTCTGGTCCATGACTGACGGGCGTGAAACGCTATCAGCAGTCAAAGCAGTCCCATTTCGTGACGTTCAGTTGTTACCGGAGACAGCTCGCGTTTGCGAGACGATGTGATTCGCGACATTTTTGTCGAGTCTCTGGAGACGGACGCGACGAAGTTATGGTTTTCAGAGTGTATGGATATGTGGTGATGCCGGAACATGTGCACCTGCTGATTTCTGAAACTGAAATCGACATCCTGGCAACAGCAATTCAAGCCTTGAAGATTGCGGTCGCGCGTCGGGCATTGCATTATCAAAGAGAATACGGCGCTACATTTTGGCAGAAGCGCTACTACGACCGGAATACTCGCGACTACGACGAGTTCGTCGAGAAATTGCGATACATCCATCGCAATCACGGTAAAGCGTGGGCTGGTGGAAGAGCCCGGGGACTGGAAATGGAGCAGCTTCCAGCATTACATCACGGCCGATGCTCGGAGCGGTCGGAGATCGAATCACAATGGACCGCTGACCGACGCAACGGGAAGACTGTCCGACTGCTTGCGACCTCCAAACCAGTGAGTTTCAAAACGCCACATCTGCTAACTACGGCAGATGTGGGGCACCAGCGGGGCACCTCCCTTTTCCCCTCTGATAAACTTGAAGTTTCTACGCTGAGGAAATTTCTGTCTTATGCCGCACGAACTGTCGAAGGCTTACGATCCCGCTGAGATTGAACAGCGCTGGGCCGAGTACTGGGTCCGCGAAAATCTCTTCCACACCGCAGCGCCCAACGATGGCGCCAACGTCTTTACCATTCTGCTGCCGCCGCCCAACGTCACCGGCCGCCTGCACATGGGACACATGCTCAACCACACCGAGATCGACATTCTCGTCCGCTGGCAGCGCATGTTGGGCAAGGCTTCGATGTGGCTGCCGGGAACCGACCACGCCGGAATCGCCACCCAGATGATGGTGGAGCGGCAGTTCGCCAGCGAGGGCAAAAAGCGTCAGGACCTGGGCCGCGAAGCTTTCCTCGAACGCGTCTGGCAGTGGAAGGAGCAGTACGGCGGCTACATTCTGGAGCAGATGAAGCGCCTCGGCGATTCGGTCGATTGGTCGCGCGAATTCTTCACCATGGACGAGCAGCTCTCCCGCGCCGTGCGCGAAGCCTTCGTGCGCTTCTGGGAAGAGGGCCTGATCTATCGCGGAACCTACATCGTGAACTGGTGTCCGCGCTGCATGACCGCGCTCAGCGATCTCGAAGTGGTGCACGATGAGACCCAGGGCAAGCTATGGGAGATTCGCTATCCCGTGGTCGGTCTGCCCGGCGAATCCATCGTCGTCGCCACCACCCGTCCGGAGACCATGCTGGGCGACACCGCCGTCGCCGTCAATCCGCGCGATGAGCGCTACGCCCACCTGCACGGCAGGAAGGTGAAGCTGCCGCTGGTGGGCCGCGAGATTCCCATCATCCTCGACGAACTGGCGCAGCCCGAGTTCGGCACCGGAGCCGTCAAGGTCACGCCCGCCCACGATCCCAACGACTTCGAGGCCGGCAAGCGCCACGGACTCGAAGAGCTGGTCGTCATGGACGAGACCGCGCACATGAACGAAAACGCCGGCGTCTATAAGGGGCTGGAGCGTTACGCGGCGCGCGAGCGCGTGGTCGCCGACCTGGAAGCCAGCGGCGCGCTGGTCAGCGTGAAGGATTACCTGGTGCCGCTGGGCAAGTGCGACCGCTGCAAAACCGTGGTCGAGCCGCGCATCTCCACCCAGTGGTTTCTCGCGGTCAACAAGCAGACCAAGGATGGACGCCCATCGCTGGCGCAGGTTGCGCGCGATGTGGTGAACGATGGACGCATCCGGTTCACGCCGGAAAACTACAAGGCGATTTACCTGCAGTGGATGGAAAACATTCATGACTGGTGCATCTCGCGCCAGCTCTGGTGGGGCCATCGCATTCCGGCCTGGCACTGCGCCGACTGCAATGGCATCACCGTCGAGCGCACCAATCCCACCCAGTGCGCGCATTGCGGCAGCGCGAAAATTGAGCAGGATACCGACGTGCTGGACACCTGGTTCAGCTCCGGCCTGCTGCCGTTCTCGGCGCTCGGCTGGCCGGAGAAGACGCCGGATTGCGATGCCTTCTATCCGACCTCGACGCTGGTCACCGGCTTTGACATTCTCTTCTTCTGGGTCGCCCGCATGATCATGCTGGGCTGCCACCTGATGGATGAGCAGAAGACCGACAAGCGCGACATCGTGCCCTTCCGCGAGGTGTACATCCACGCGCTGGTGCGCGACGCCGACCGCCAGAAGATGTCCAAGACCAAGGGCAACGTGGTCGATCCCATCGGCGTCATCGAAAAGTTTGGCACCGACGCGGCGCGCTTCACCCTGGCGGCCATGGCCGCGCCCGGCACCGACATCGCCTTCAGCGAGAGCCGCACGGAAAGCTATCGCGCCTTCGCCAACAAGATCTGGAACGCCGCCCGCTTCCTGTTCATGAACGTGGATCGCGCGGCGGAGCAGAACGTCTGGTCGCTCAGCGAATTTGCCGCCGAAGCCAACCCCAAGGATGCGCTTCGGACTCAAGGGATTTGCCGCCGCAACGCTCGAAGACCGCTGGATTCTTTCGCGCTTCAA
Source organism: uncultured Acidobacteriota bacterium (assembly GCA_963779365.1). Classification (GTDB taxonomy): domain Bacteria; phylum Acidobacteriota; class Terriglobia; order Terriglobales; family Acidobacteriaceae; genus TOLSYN. The sequence goes on from CAVZYB010000048.1 coordinate 88,466, forward strand.
TCGCGTCGGCGGGAGAAGTCTCCGCGGCGCTCGGCGAGTATCGCTTCCACGAGGCGGCGCACGTCGTCTATCACTTCTTCTGGGGTGAGTATTGCGACTGGTATGTCGAGTTGCTGAAGCCGCGTCTGCTCTCGACGGATCGCGAGGAAGCGCGGGCTGCGTTTGCCAACGTGGTGCGCGTCTTTGAGGGCGCGCTGCGCCTGCTTGCGCCGTTCATGCCCTTCATCACCGAGGAGATCTGGAGCGCGATTTACGATGGCAAGCCGCCGCTGAAGTCGATCGCGCTGGCCGCCTATCCGGAGACCGATGCAGCGCAGCTGAACTCCGATGCCGAACGCGACATGGCGATTCTGCAGGACCTGATTGTTTCGGTGCGCAACATTCGCGCCGAGTTGAAGGTCCCGCAAAAAGAGGCGCTGCCGATCGAGGTCTTCGCCAACGGCGATGTCCGCGCGATCATCGAGGCCAACACCGCTGCCATGGAGCGGCTGGCCAATGTTTCTGCATTGACATTTGTCGATGAATCGCTGGCCAAGGCCACCAACTCCCGCGCCACCGCCCGCTTTGAGGTGCGCCTGGTCTACGAGCAGAAGATCGACGTTGCCGCCGAAACCGCGCGCGTCACCAAGGAGCTGGAAAAGCTGGAAGCCGAATATCCAGCGCAACAGCAACCAACTCGGCAATGAGGGGTTCCTCGCCAAGGCTCCGGCAAAGGTCGTGGAAGGTTTGAAGACACGCCGCGTCGAGTTGGAATCGCTGATTGAAAAATCCAAGGCGCGGCTCGCCGAACTGGCGCGGCAAAGGAACGGAAGGAAACGGAAATGAACTGGAATAGCCGCCGGATCACCGCCATCCTGTCAAACGCATTGCTGGAGGACCAGGCCACGCGCGACGCCACCACTCTGGCCACCATCGATCCGCAGCAGAAAGCCGATGGCCACCATCCTGGCCAAAGAGGATTGCGTGCTGGCCGGCATCGGGGCGGTGCAGCGCATTTTTGAAGTCTTTGCCGAGCTGGAGGGCGAGTCGCGCGCCTATCCCGAGGTCAGCATTCCGCAGGAGATCTTCGACGGCGTGCGCCTGCGCAAGGGCGAGTCCGTCGCCTCCATCCGCCACAACGCGCGCGTGCTGCTGAGCTGCGAGCGGCTGATCCTGAATCTGCTGCAGCACCTGAGCGGCATTGCCACCACCGCCCGCAAATACGCCGACGCCATCGAAGGCACCGGGGCCAGGATTCTCGATACCCGCAAGACCGTGCCCGGCCTGCGCCTGCTGGAAAAGTATGCGGTCCGCTGCGGCGGCGGCTTCAACCATCGTCTCGATCTCTCCGACGGAATCCTGGTCAAGAACAACCACATCGATCTTGCCGGCGGCGTGCGCATTGCCGTGGAGCGCGCCCTGGCAAACCGCAAGGGCGAGCAGCCGATCGAGGTGGAAGTGCGCAACATGCAGGAGCTGGAGAGCGCGCTTGAAGTACGGTGCCGAATCCATTCTGCTGGATAACATGACTCCGGCCCAGACCCGCGAGGCGGTGGCGCGCATCCGTCAGGAGGCGCGCGCCATGAAGATCGAATCCTCCGGCGGAATCACGCTCGAGAATGTGCGGCAGTATGCCGAAGCCGGAGTGGACTTTATCTCCGTCGGCGCGCTCACCCACTCGGCCCGCGCCGTGGATTTGAGCATGAGAATCGAGCCCGCCTGAGCCCGTTTTGAGCCTGACAAGGCAACGGGCACGGAATCATCCGTGCCCGATTTTTCTTGCGGCTCCTCTTGCAGTTTTTTCCTGCAGCCCAGGTTTCGACTAATCGGGGCGGGCCAGTTCGCGCACAATCGCCGCCACCAGCAAACGTTTGAAGCGGTTAAAGACCCGGTCAACCGCTTGGCTCACCCGTTCGGCTTCGTCGGGTCCAAGCGTCAGTTCGGGAGATGAAGTCTCCGCAACATGCATCTCCGGTTCAGGATGAACCAGCTCTGGCTCTGAAAGCACGGGCGCAGCTTCCGGAACGATCTGCGGAACCTCCGCTGTCTCTGGAGCCGTCGCAACCTGTTCAGGAGTCGCTTCAACTTCGAGAGGCCCGGTCTCGGCAATTTGCGCAGCCGGGACGATCTCCGGCTCCGGCAAGGTCCGCGGCATTTCCGGAACGGAGTAAACAGCTTCCAATGCAGCCTGCTGCGTCTCTGAAGGCGCAGCTTCCGGAACAATCTGCTGAACTTCTGCTAGCTCGGGAACCGCCTCAACCTGTTCTGGAGTCGCTTCAACTTCAAAAGGCTCAATGCTTGCGCAGCCGCGACGATCTCCGGCTCCGGCAAGGTCTGCGGCATTTCCGGAACGGAGTACACAGCTTCCAATGCCGCCTGCTGCGTCTCTGAAGGCGCAGCTTCCAGAACAATCTGCCGAGCTTCTGCTAGCTCGGGAACCGCTTCACCCTGTTCTGGAGTCGCTTCAACTTCAAAAGGCTCAATTTCGATAACCTCAGCCTCGCACATCGGCGCGGACTCAGAGCTCGGCCCACTCCCGGCAATTTGCGGGATCTCGACTGAATGCACCGGCTCAAAAACTTCCGGAACCTCGGGCGGTGCTTCGGCGAACATCCGCAGGTCTTCCACCGGCGAATCAATCTCACTCGAAATCGATGCGGACGCTTTCTCCGGCTCCGGCACATCCTCGATTCCTGGAAGCTTCGCTTCCTCCAGCGGGTTCTCCAACAGCGGATCGCGTTCGGGGATCATTTCGATCGCGCTCATCGGCTCGGCTTCGTCCAGCTTCACTTCCGTCAGCTCTGGGGAGGTGAACTCCGACTGCCGGCCGTGGTTCAAGGACTCGATTTCAAAGTCCGGCGCGAAGACGTCAGGATGGTCCTTTGCAGCCCCGGCAAAATTCGGAAGCAGAACCGTCTCAGCCTCAGGAGGCGAAGCATAGAAATCATCCAGCGGTAACGGCTCGCTCGAATTGAACAGCGCCTCAAATGCCAGCCTGCGGGCTTCCTCTTCCTGGGAGAGCTGCCCAGCGAGTCTGGAGTCGGGATCGGCAGCAATCTCCGGAGTGAACGCCTCCAGAGGTTCGACCGTATCCATGCTGACTACCGATGCCATGCTCGGGGCAGCTTCCTGCACCTCCAGCAAGGGATCAAGCGCCGGAATATCCAGGGCGGACGACGACTCCGGCGCTGCGCCCAAATCAGAAAGAATCTCCTCCGGAGCGACGGCAGGCTCCGGCATGACGACTTCGGCTTCGGGATCAGCCATCCCAGCGGCCGCCGCCAAGGGCTCCTCTGCGGTAGAACCTCGCGGCTCAGGCTCGGAGGAATAAGGAGACGACTCCGGTTCCAGATTAAATTCGGTGAAAGACGACGCGCCCTCCTCTACCGGGAAGCGCGATGTCGAAGGCAGGAGATCGTCGAGGGCAGAGGCGCTGAAGGGCGTAGCTTTCGCGTCCGGATTGAACGTCAGGCTCTCCGGTCCATTCGCATCCGCGCCTGAGGGAAACGGCGCGTCAGTATAGACACTTGGCTCCCGGGGAGACCACGGCGGTTTACTGCCGGTAGCATCGGATGAGGAGAGCAGGGGTTCGTCCGCCGTCTCCTCTCGCAATCCTTCTGCGCGCCCCGGAGTTGCGGCCGGATCGGCAGCCAACGGGCCAGCGAAGACCGCACCCGACAGCCGCGCCGCGCGCCAGCGGATCGGAGTCCAAATCAGCGCCTTTCGTGAGCGAATGGGGTGCTTCAGTTCCAATCAGGCTGCGCACTGCGGAAACCAGCTCGGCGGCTGCAAACGGCTTCACAATGACGGCGTTCGAGTGGACATGCTCACCGTCTTCCGGACGATACGGCTCCAGCTTGCCTACCGTGAGGATGACCGGGAGCGCCGCCGTGGCGGCACTGGCGCGCAGACGTTCGCAGATCTCCAGCCCCGTGTATCCAGGCATAAAAATGTCCAGGATGGCGATATCCGGCGCATGCTCGGCAATTTTTCGCAGGGCCTCTAAACCGTTGCTGACCGTCTGTACGCAATAGCCTGCATCAGCAAGAATCTTCTTGCCCATGTTCTGGGCGGGGACGCTGTCGTCGGCAAGCAACACGTGGAGCGGCATTGTGACGGATCCTGATAAGAATGGATTCTGAGGTGAACTTGTGCCAAGGTAGCGCGTTCGCCGTGCAAGGTCAATGGAGAGGAACTTATTCAGTGAACTGAAGGGCTGAAAAAGGCCCACCCGTTGGTAATGCCGAGTGGGCCAGCTTTCGTTTTCCGGATGCAACCCTTAGAGCGGAATAGGAATGTGGAAATGGTGTTTCTTCTTTTTCTTGCGGCTGGACGAAGCATCCTTGGCATCGTCTTTGGCGGTATCGGTGGACGACGAACTGGCAGCCGCGTCGGTCGCTGAGTTCGACGTGCTCTCATTCAGTTGGGAAGGCGCGGGGGCGGGAGTGTCATTGGCGCTCACCGGCGGCTCTGCCGAGCGCGGGGCCGGCTGATTCTCCGGAGCTTTACCGCTCGCGTTCACCGCCGTCACCGCAACCTTGCCCGTACCATTCTTGGCGTCCATCTCAGTCTTCACCATCGAATTGATCTCGCGCGCCAGCGCCGGGGCATCCGTTTCCTTCGGATCGACCAGCGAGGGCGAGCCGACCCGAGCAGCGGCGCTCAGGTCCGGACGCTTGGACATATTATTTACAAAGCGCTCGTAACGAGTGCTCGCCGTGCGGCTCGCCAGCTCCTTCTTGTTCTGGGCGATCGCTTCCGGCGTAGGCGTTGGCACCGGGATGGTTAATGGCGGCAAGGCGACGGCGGGCGTCCTGATAGCGCGGCATCGCCGGGTATCGCGTCACAATTCGGCTGTAAGCCTCAGCCGCATGGTCGAGATAATCCTTGGTCAGGCGCTGCTTCAATGCCTCTGGAAGGTTGGCGGCGCGGGTGCGATCCGCCTGCTGCTCATAGTCCTGGCCGAGGATGAACAGCGCTTCATCGGAGCGGCTATATAACGGATAGGTATCGGTGAGCGTTCTGGCCCGCGCAATCGAGGCCAGATAAGACTGGCGCAGGAAATAGAAGCGCGCGATGCGGAACTCACGCTCGGCCAGTACTTCTTGCACCTCCAGCAGACGCACGCGGGCGGTATCGGCTAGTTTGCTGTCCGGATATTGCAGCAGCATCTGGCGGTATTCGTCCTCGGCCCGGCGAGCGTGCATGTAATCGCGATCCGGCTTCTCCATCTGGCGATAGTGAATATCGGCAATTTTGAGCTGCGCTTCCGCCGCTTCCGGCATGTTGGGGAAGAACGTGATGAAGTCGCGGAACTCGGTCTCGGCCTGGGTCAGCGCCGCCGTGGTGCCTTCCTGATACCAGGCTTCGCCCACCGTCAGCTTGGCGCGGGCCACGAACTCAGAGTCCGGATAAGTATTGATGAGGGTTTGCAGGGTGAGGCGCGCAGTGTCATATTTGCGCTCCTTCATCGCCTCCATGGCACGGTCGAAGAGCACCTTGTCCGGCTGCTTGGAGTTGATCTGAGCCAGCGGGTTGGCGGCCTTCTTATTACTGCAGGCCACACCGGCCAGCAAACTTGTAGCCAGCAGCAAAGCGATGAAAACGCGACGAAACATGCCGGAAATACCTCGGTAGAACCTGAATCAGCGGTTAGGCCTTCTGCAACGTGGCCGAACGCGCGGCCTGCAAAAGTTGTTGAACATTGTGGCCGGAGTCACCACGGCCAAAGACGGCGTTGCCGGCAACCAGAATCTCGGCTCCAGCTTGCACCACAGCACCTATGGTATCAAGCGCGATGCCGCCATCCACCTCAATACGGAAGCCAAGATGGCGCTCGGCACGCAATTCCGCAAGATGGCGAATCTTTCCCAGCGTCCGGGGAATAAACTTCTGTCCGCCGAAGCCGGGATTCACCGACATCACCAGCACATAATCCACAACGTCCAGGATATCGGTCAGGGTTGCTACCGGCGTTGCCGGATTGATGACCACTCCGGCCAGCGCGCCGCGCGAGCGGATGTGTTCCACCACCCGGTCCAGATGCACGCAGGCTTCCTGATGCACGCTGATCCAGTTCGCTCCGGCATCCACGAATGCCGGAATGTAGTCGTCCGCGTTTTCGATCATCAGATGAACGTCGAGCGGCACCTGCACGTGTTTGCGCAAGGCCGCCACCACCGGCGGTCCAATCGTAATGTTGGGTACGAAGTGGCCATCCATCACGTCCACATGAAGCAGGGTCGCCCCGGCTTCCAGCACAGGCTGTATCTGCTCGCCAAGGCGGGCAAAATCGGCCGACAAAATAGATGGCGCAAGCTCGATCAAGCGGTTCTCTCGTAAGGATTTGCTGTGGAAATTTTATCACGCGAGCGGCTGCCGCTCCGGGTGCGATATTGTGCGGTGCGGCCCGGCCGGGCCAGATTTCCTGCGCTCATACGAGCGGCGTGGTACGCTGCTCGACATGGGGTTGGAGACAGGGTTGAACGTTGGACTGAACAAGGGGTTGGTGGAAGCCGAACATCTCACGAAGGTTTTTGACACCACCGACGCCTACGGGCGCAGCACCGGCCAGGGCCTGTCTGCGCCGTCGATGACGTCTCCTTCACCATTGAACCGGGTGAGACCCTCGGCCTGGTCGGCGAGTCCGGCTGCGGCAAGAGCACCCTGGGCCGAATGCTGCTGCGCCTCATCGAGCCCACCAGCGGAGTGGTGCGCTTTGACGGCACCGCGATCACCTCGCTCGGCGCCCGCGCCCTGCGCGAAACCCGGCGCGAGATGCAGATCATCTTCCAGGACCCCTTCGGCTCGCTCGACCCGCGCCTCACCGTGGAGGAGATCGTCACCGAGCCGCTGGCCATCCACGAAGAGCTCGGCAAGCCCATCCTTCGCCAGCACGCCGCCGAACTGATGGGCGCCGTCGGTCTGGAAGTCAGCGCCCTGGGCCGCTATCCCCACGAGTTCAGCGGTGGCCAGCGCCAGCGCATCGGAATCGCCCGCGCCCTCGCCCTGCGTCCCCGCTTCATCGTCGCCGACGAAGCCGTCAGCGCCCTCGATGTCAGCGTCGCCGCGCAGATCGTGAACCTGCTCAAGAAATTGCAGAAAGAGTTCGGCCTGACCTACCTGTTCATCTCCCACTCCATGCCCGTGGTCCGCTATCTCTCCACCCGCATCGCCGTCATGCGCCGCGGCAAAATCGTCGAGATCGGCGACGCCGAGCAAATTACCAGCGCCCCCCGGCACGAGTACACCCAGGAACTGTTGCGCGCCGTCGAGGAATAATCTCGTCAGATTTCTGCCGCGGATCGGTTTCCGGGCCACCTCGGGTTGGCTGCGCACTGTACCTTATCGGGCTCGATAACGCTTCCGGCAGCGCTTCACGAACGGCGGTCGAGCGTCTTGCTTCCTGCACCATCCTGGCTCCCGTGCCAACGGGTAAACGAGTCCCTGACCACGCTGCACATCGGCCCTCGATTTTGCGCAATGAGCTTCAGCCATTGCCAGGCGCCCTTTTGCGGGAAATAGATTCCGCGGAAGAAGAGCCGGGACGCAAGATGGCTGATCTTGTAAGGCGCCGGTTCGTCTGCGATGGAATCCAGCGCTCTCTCGGTTGCGGCGGGACTGTACGAGTTCGTCCATGCATATCGCGCCTCACCTGCACCTCCGGTACGGTGATTTTCAGAGGTGTGTGCGCCATCTGAAACGGCGCAAACTCAAGCCAGTGTTTCGGCCGCGTCAGCCGTCCTTCTCTTTCCAGGCGCGCGTACAAAGGAGTCGCCGGGAAGGGCGTAATTTGTCCGAAGACGGGCAGAACTGGCGGCCATTCGCGGATTTGTGCCAGGGTGCGCTCGGCCACCCCCGGGGTATCGTGATCCAGTCCGAAGATGAATGAGGTAATCGCATAGACGTGGCGCCGCGCCAGCGCCTGGAGCACGCCCGCGTATTCCTCCGGCTTATTGAAACCCTTATTGACGCTGGCCAGATTGGCTGGATCGAGCGACTCCATGCCGATAAAGATCCACTTCCCGCCTGAGGCCGCAATCAGATCCAGCAGTTCCTCGTCCCGCAACAGGTTGGCGCTGATCTGCCCCACCCAGGAAAGCTCGGCTCCCGCGGCAATGATGTCGCGCAGAAGGGACTTGGTGCGCTTCACGTTGATCGCAAAATTGTCATCGACGAAGAAGACCGCGACCTGGCCCTTGCTGTCGCGGGCGCGCTGCTTGAGTCTGAGCATTTCGTCGACGACGCTCTGGTTCGAGCGGAAGCGGATGGTATCGCCAAAGAATCCGGTGACCGTGCAGAACTCGCATCCATAAGGACAGCCGCGTCCCGACTCGATGGGAATAATGTGAAAGGTCTCCCATGGATATCCCATGTGGCGCATGAACCGACGCGCAAAGCCTGGGATTCGGTTGAACTGTCGCAGGTCGAGAGATTCCCAAGGCATCGCCGGGTAATCCTGCAACGTCGGCTTGCGATCCTCCCCGGAGGCGTCGGTCGCCGTGTAGATCTCCTTGAGTTGGCCCCGCGCCGCATCCTCCACCATCCGCGGCCAGGTTTCATCCGCCTCGCCCAGGGCCAGGGCGTCTGCATGACGCGCTCCGCCGTCACGTCCGAGCGCTTCATCGGGAACTTCGGTGACGTGCGGTCCGCCCATGACGACCGGAATGCCGGCGGCGCGAATCGAATCCGCCACGCGATACGCTTTGGCAATCATGCGGGTCATGGCCCCGATCCCGACCAGTCCAATCCCTTCCGAGACCGCGAACTGGACCAGTTCGGCGTCGCTCATCGGCCGGGTGTTGCCGTCGATCAGAATAACTTCATGGCCGGCGGGCGTGAGCGCCTGCAGCAGAAACATCCAGAGGTGCGGCATGAAGTTCTGCGTGATGCCGTTGTCGGGGTTGTACAGAAGGATTTTCAGTTTGCCGGTCCTGAGCGCCAACGTGATCCTGGCGACTTTTCTCTCCCGCCAAATTGTCCGCTAGCCAGCAAAATAAGCTGGAAAGCTGTCCGAACCGGAGTGACGGGAGGCTCCTAGCTTATCACCGTCCGGACGCGGCCCAGGACAGTTCATAGTGGCCTGCCAGCTGCGGCCCAGTAGTGCCGCCCACCAGAGATCACCGCTCCCTTCTTACTTCTTCCCATCCTTCTGCAACTCCCGGTACACGTCGCTCTTGCTGATGCCCATCTCCTTGGCCACCCGCTTCATCGCTTCTTTTTCGTCGATCTCCTCGGCCTTCATCAGCTCGCGGACGCGGGTGCGGGCGTTCTTCTGCTTCACCGCCGGCAGGCCGTGCTGTTCCTCGGCGCGGCCGATCAGCAGCGTGATCTCTCCGCGCACCTCCTCGCGCTTCTTGAAATCCTCGTAGGCCTCGGCGGCGGTGGCCCGCACAAACTCCTCGTAGATCTTCGTGACCTCGCGCGCCACCACCACGCGGCGATGCGGGCCGAGCACCTCGACAACGTCCTCCAGCGTGCCCAGCAGGCGGTGCGGCGCTTCGTAGAAAATCTGCGTCCGGGCGGAGTGTTGAATCTCCTCCAGCAGCTTGCGCCGCTGCCCCAGCTTGGAGGGCAAAAAGCCGTGGAAGACAAACGAGTCGGTCGGCAGGCCGCTGGCCACCAGCGCGCTCAAAAAGGCCGATGCCCCCGGAATCGGCACCACCGGAATCTTGTGCCGGATCGCCAGCGACACCAGCCGGAAGCCCGGATCGGAGACGCCCGGCATTCCCGCGTCGGTCACCAGCGCAATCGAGTGCCCCTGCTCCAGGTGCATGATCAGCTCCGCCGAGCGCGTCAGTTCGTTGTGCTGGTGGTAGCTGATGGTGCGGGTTTCAATGCCGTAATGATTCAGCAACTTCGCCGTCTGCCGCGTGTCCTCGCAGGCAATCAGATCGACTTCCTTGAGAATGCGCAGCGCGCGCAGCGAAATGTCCTCAAGGTTGCCGATGGGCGTGCCGACCAGGTAGAGCGAGGGTTGGTTGCGGATGTTTGCGTTTCCAGATTGGTTCAATTGCGTCCCGGACATGCTTTGCCTCCACGGCAGCGGCCACCGGCCGCGGCCGTCACCGATGCACCAAACGCGAAGTGTACCAGAGGCGAAGCCGCTAAAATTGACCGCATCGCCCGGAGGAACCTAGAATCAAAGTAGTGAGTGTTCGAAATAGAACGCCGCGCCACGCCTTTCGCGGCGGGGTTAACCCGAAGGAACCATGCCTTTATACGAGTACAAATGCACGTGCCTGCGCTCATCGCTTTGAGCGCATCGTAAAGTTTTCTGACGCTCCGCTGAAGACCTGTCCGCAGTGCGGCCAGGACGACGATCGAACAGTTGATCTCTGCCCCTGCCATGCAATTCAAAGGCTCCGGCTGGTATGTGACCGACTACGCCCGCAAGAATCGACCCCCGCCTCCTCTGGGTCCGCAAAGTCGGAGGGCAGCTCGGAGAGCTGCTTCGGCCAGCAAGGACAACGGCAGCGGGAATGGAAGCTCCAGCGCTCAGTCCGCTTCCGGCAGCTCTGGCAACGACTTCCGGCAACAGTGCCAGCGCCTCGAACGAGCAGTGCGGGCGGCAACTCCGGCAGCAGCGCGAACAGCAGCAGCGACCGCGCCCGCGGCAGCAGCAATGCCAGCAAGTAGCAAATAGCGCACAGCGATCGAGTAAGGTCAACCGCAAGCGGATTCGAGCCGAGGCCCGCTCCACCTGCCGGCCGTCTGGCTCGAACTCAGGCGGCCTTTTCCGGCGGCTTCTCCGGAACCTTCACGCCTGCCTTGCGCGCCTCCGAAAGCCCGATCGCAATGGCCTGCTTCGGGTTGTGAACCGTCTTGCCGCTGCCTCCGCTCTTGAGCTTGCCTTGCTTCATCTCTTTCATCTCTTCTTCCACATACTCGCTGGCTGCGGGACTGTACTTGCGCCCCGCGCTCGGCTTTTTGTCTTCGCAGATGTCGAGCGCTTCCCGGCCTTCCGCGCCGCTGTCTGCTTGGTTTTGCCTTTGGTGGTTGCCATATGGTCTAGCCTCCCTGCCTCTGTGAGACGCGCCGCAGGTCCCTTCGAGTTGCGCAGGCTGTTGCATGAATCGTTATTATCTGTTGCAACATCTATTACTCTAGAGGCCGCTGAAACGCGCGGTCAGGAGAGAGACCAATGATCACACTGCGGCCCGCCGATCAGCGCGGACACTTCGAGCACGGATGGCTCAACACCTATCACACCTTTTCCTTCGCCGATTACCGCGACCCGAAGCACGTCCACTTCCGCGCGCTGCGGGTCATCAATGAAGATGTGATCGCCGCCGGACGCGGCTTCGGCATGCATCCGCACGAGAACATGGAGATCATCACCTATGTCCTGAGCGGCGCGCTGGAGCATCGCGACAGCCTCGGCACCGGCGAGGTCATCCGCCCCGGCGACGGCCAGCGCATGAGCGCCGGATCGGGGATCGTGCATAGCGAGTTCAACCCCTCGCCAACCGAGCCCGTGCACCTGCTGCAGATCTGGATTTTTCCCGACAAGGACAAGCAGGATGTCACGCCAAGTTACGAGCAGAAGCCGTTTCCCGATGAAGAGAAGCGCAGGCAGTGGCGGCTCATCGCATCGCCTACCGGAGAGCAAGGCTCGGTGAAGATCCACGCCGACGCCAGACTGCTGGTGACCAAACTCGCTCCCGGCGAGAGTCTTCCGATCACTCTGCCCGAAGGCCGCTACGCCTGGCTGCAGATGGCCAAGGGCGCGGCGGTGCTCCAGAACTGGCACGCAGAACGCCACTCAGCTTCATCAAGGCGACGGCGCTGGCGTCACCAATGAAACCAGCCTCACGCTGGAAGCCACGGAAGAGGCCGAGGTGTTGCTCTTTGATCTCGCCTGAGCCGGTCTCGCCGCAGCCGCAAGAGACGGCAGACGAAAGGCCGCACAGCCGCGCGCATGGCGAACCCTGGTCGCGTTGCTGCTCGCGGCTTTTGCCTTGCTCGCGGCCTTCTACGGAAGCTGCGTTGCCTTAGGCGTGTTGCCCTTCAACTCCGGAGCCTGGGTGGTGGGCGAAGAAGTTGCGTTGCGCGGCTCGCTGGCCTACCTGCTTTCGGCAATCGTCCACTTCGCCGCCGCCGCCGGATTGTGGCGTCATCGGAGATGGGCTCACTGGCTGGCCGTTCTTCCTGCTTGCCATCGGACTATTGCCGGCGGTGCCTGAAATCTCCGCCGCCGTAGTGGATCTGAGAATTGCAGGCATCGCCCTGTGGGGCGCATTGATTGTGCTGCGCACCGCCGCACTCTACCTGTTGATGAACCGCCAACTGATTTGCCGGTCCACCGCCATCCAGCCCGGGTTGAACTCACTGCTTCTCTTTCGACAAGTCGTCGCGCCAGATGTCAGAGAGGTGCTCGTTTACGATGCGCAATTCGCCCTCGGGAGAGAGTGCAAACACCTGCGTGGCGCGGCCATCGCGAACGGCTTTGTCGAATTTCTTGCCGAGCACCTTTTGCTTCCATATTGCTGGCGTGCCAGCAAAACTGATAAGCTCGCCACCGCCATACTATCGGTTAGCAATTGCACCTGAATCGGCTCCTTGATTTCAGCCCGGAAAGTCGTCTTGGGAGTGAAATACTCCCGCTCCTTGCGCACGGCGGAAATGCGTCCCGGCTCCGTGCGCGACGAGAATGGGTTGAATACCACCGAATCGTAGGAGTAGAACTTTTCCATCTCGCCGACGGACTTTTCCATCAATACCCGCCAGTAACGTCGCACTGTGGCCTCGACCTGAGCATTCGAGATCCCGGTTGTTGTCATTCGCGTTTGCCCTGTTAGTGAGAATTCGGATTGAGCTAGCAAGTCTTCCTGAAATGGCCTGAATTGTCCAGCATTAAGAGAACCGACCGCGGGAAGCATTGATCGAAAGTTTAGCGACCACAAAATAACGCCCTGAGTTTTCCTCAAGGCGTTCGAATTCCTGCTCCACAATAGAGCTACGCGAGCTGCGTGGCGGCTTCCGGCTGCGGATGTTCGGCCTCTTTGTGATGCACCTCGAAGGTCAGCTTGCCGTCCTTCGAATCCACCACCACGTGATCGCCGTGCAGCACCTCGCCATCCAGAATCTTCATCGCCAGCGGATCCTGAATCATGCGCTGAATGGCCCGCTTCAACGGACGCGCTCCGTAGGCCGGATCGTAGCCGCTGGTGAACAGCGTGTGCTTGGCGGCATCGGTGAGTTCCAGCGTAATCTTGCGTTCCGCCAGCAGCTCCTGCAAATCCTGCAGCCGCAGATCGACGATCTTCGTAAGCTGCTCGGTTCCCAGCGGACGGAAGACCACGATGTCGTCGACGCGATTGAGGAACTCCGGCTTGAAGTGCCCGCGCAGCGCGGTCAGCACCTGCTCGCTGGCCCGGGCAAAGCGCTCCGGCGAACTCAGGTCTCCGGAGAGCGACAGCGATCCGATGTTCGAGGTCATGATCAGGATCGTGTTCTTGAAATCCACCACCCGCCCCTTGCCGTCGGTCAGCCGCCCATCGTCCATGATCTGCAGAAAGACGTTGAACACATCCGGATTCGCCTTCTCGATCTCATCAAACAGCAGCACCGAGTACGGACGGCGGCGCACCGCTTCCGTAAGCTGTCCGCCTTCCTCGTATCCCACATAGCCCGGAGGCGCGCCGATCAGCCGCGAAACCGAGTGCTTCTCCATATATTCACTCATGTCGATGCGTACCATGGCGTGCTCATCGTCGAACAGAAACTCCGCCAGCGCCCTGGCCAGCTCCGTCTTGCCCACGCCCGTAGGGCCAAGGAAGATGAACGAGCCGATGGGACGCCGCGGATCGCTCAATCCCGCGCGCGAACGCCGGATTGCGTTGGAAACCTTCTCCAGCGCTTCGTCCTGCCCAATCACCCGCTGCCGCAGACGCGACTCCATCTGCACCAGCTTCTTCACCTCGCCTTCCAGCATCTTCGAGACCGGAATCCCCGTCCAGCGGCTGACAATGCGGGCCACGTCTTCTTCGTCCACCTCTTCTTTCAACATGCGCCGACTGATTGCCTTCCGGCCTTCGCCGTCAGCTCCGCCAGCTTGCTGCTCCGCCTTGGGCAGTTCGTCGTATTGCAGGCGCGAGGCGCGCTCGTATTCGCCGCGCCGCGCCGCTTCCTGCTGTTGCAGCTTGAGCTGCTCGATGGATTCCTTGAGCTTGCGAACCTCGGCAATGCTGTCCTTCTCCTCGCGCCAGCGCGCCTTCAGCGCATTGGCCTGCTCGCGAATCTCCGCCAGCTCGCGTTCCACGATGGCCAGCCGCTCCTTGGAGTTCGCGTCGCTCTCTTTCTTCAGCGCCTGGCGCTCGATCTCCAGATTCGTGGCGCGGCGCTGCAGTTGGTCGATCTCCGTCGGCATCGAGTCAATCTGAATGCGCAGCGAAGCCGCCGCCTCATCGATCAGGTCAATCGCCTTGTCCGGCAGAAAGCGGTCGCTGATGTAGCGATGCGACAAGCACGCGCCGCCGAGACAATCGCCGAATCCTTGATGCGCACGCCGTGATGAACCTCGTACTTCTCCTTCAGTCCGCGCAGAATCGCAATCGTGTCCTCCACCGAGGGTTCGCCGACGTAGACAATCTGGAAGCGGCGCTCGAAGGCCGCATCTTTTTCGATGTACTTGCGATACTCGTTCAGCGTGGTCGCGCCAATGGCGCGCAGTTCGCCGCGAGCCAGCGCCGGCTTCAGCATGTTGCTGGCGTCCATGGCGCCTTCGGCCGCGCCGGCTCCCACCAGCGTATGCAGCTCGTCGATAAACAGAATGATCGTGCCCGCGCTCTCTTCAATGTCTTTGAGCACGGCCTTCAGCCGGTCTTCGAACTCGCCGCGATACTTTGCCCCGGCCACCATCGCGCCCAGATCGAGCGAGACCACGCGCTTGTTCTTGAGCTGCTCCGGCACATCTCCCTGCACAATGCGCTGCGCCAGGCCCTCGACGATCGCCGTCTTGCCCACGCCCGGCTCGCCGATCAGCACCGGATTGTTCTTGGTGCGGCGCGATAGAACCTGAATGGTGCGCCGGATCTCTTCGTCGCGCCCAATCACCGGATCGAGCTTGCCCCGCCGCGCCAGCTCCGTCAGATCGCGCGCATAGCGCTCCAGCGCCTGGTACTTCGACTCGGGATTCTGGTCGGTCACCGTCTGATTGCCGCGCACCGCCGCCAGCGCCTTCAGCAGCGTGTCCTGCGAAACGCCCAAACTCGCTCAGCAGCTTCTGCGCCGGGTCGCGTTTCAGCCCGATCAGCCCCAGCAGCAGATGTTCGGTGGAAACATACTCGTCCTTGAAGTTCGCCGCCGCCTTGAAGGCAAGGTCCAGCAGCTCCGAAGTCGCATCCGACAGATGCGGCTGAGCCGCCGCGTTGGCGAGCTTCGGAAGCCCGGCGATCTCGCGCACCACCTGCGGCTGCAACGCCGCGATCTGCACTCCGGCGCGCGCCAGCAAGGGCACCACAATGCCCTCGCGATCTTCCAGCAGCGCCGCCAGCAGGTGCAGCGGGACGAACTTCGGGATTGCCATTTTCGCCGCCAACTCACTGGCACGCTGCATCGCCTCCTGCGCCTTGACGGTCAACCGATCCCAACGGATTGCCATAATTGCTCCTTGCACCGCGCTCGATTCTCGCGCACTCCAACCCATGTGGCAAGATCGCGGCGGATAAATTCTAGTCCGGAAACTTGAAAGGGGAGCTGGAGGATTCCACGAATCCGTCCAACGCTCCCCAAATGGATGCCGGACTCTTCGACCCTGGCGTGCCCCATATCTGCCATGCTTCGGCAGAAGTGGCACGTTCGCGCCGTATCCGGCTCTGCCATTACTTGCCGCTAGCTGCTTTTTCCGCGAGCTCCGGCGTGACATCCACCTTGATCTGCTTCGGCCGGGCTTCGGCGCGCTTGCCCAGATGAATCGTCAGCACGCCTTTGGCGTAGCTCGCCTTCACCTCTTCCGGGTTCACCGTGTTCGGCAGCTAAAGCTGCGGGTAAAGCTCCCATAGCTGCGCTCGATGCGATGATAGTTCTCTTCCTTGGTTTCTTTCTCCAGCTTGCGCTCGCCGCGCACGGTCAGCAGATTGTTCTCCAGCCGAATGTCGATGTCTTTCTCATCGATTCCCGGCACTTCCATCTTCAGCCGGATTCCCTGCTCGTCCTCGTACACATCCACGGGCGGGACAAACGAGCCAGCCGACAGCGACTCCTGGCTGGTGACGGGGCTGAACGAATCGTTGAACAGCCGGTTCATGCGCTCCTGAAGGTTGGCAAGCTCGCGGACGGGTTCCCAACGGGTTAGTAGCGTCATTGTCTTGATCCTCCTAGGTTCATGAATTTTGATCTGTTGGTGGCCGCACTGGCCACGCGACAGACTTTTAGATGCTGATCATCAGCACAAGAGAATCATGAAATATGAGCGTGTTATTGTCAAGTACTTGCTACAAATTTTCCCTCGGAATCTTCCTGTTCTGGCTATCTCAGTTGTAAGTCATTGATGATCCAGCGTTTCACCAGACCGTGCCGAGCGCAGGACCCGCGCCCGTCCGCTCGAAGTTCCTGCGGTTTTGCTTGAACTTTTTCTTTTGCGTGAGCCGGAACCGTTAGGATGAACTCGTGCCCTGCAAGATGATCAATCTCGAGGAAGGCCATCCGACCGTGAATGTCGGACTGTTGCGCCTGGACCGCGCCCTGGCCGCCGCGCGCGCCGAAGGCGTGCCGGTCCTCAAGTTGATCCACGGATACGGCTCCAGCGGGGTTGGCGGACGATTGCGTGAGGAGGTCTGGAAGGCGCTCGACCGTTTCAAGCGCAATGGCCTGATCTCCGACTTCATTCCCGGCGAAGACTTCCGCCTGTCCAACGAGGCCAGTTGGGAGCTGGTCAAGCGCGACAAGACGATCAAGGAAGATCGCGACTTCGGACGCGCCAATCGCGGCATCACCATCGTCGTCCTGTAACGTCATCCTGCAAACGTGATCGCGACGGCAAATGGAAAAAGCCGACCCGTGAGGGCCGGCCTTCGCCGAAACAAACCAACTCCGACGGAGATTAACTTCGCTTTTTTCGCCGGAGCGATCGCGTCCTTCACAGCCTTGCCGACGTAGAACTTCACGACGGTCTTGGCCGGAATCTTGATCGGATCGCCGGTCTGCGGATTGCGGCCGATGCGCGCCTTGCGAGCCGACTTCTTCAGACGGCCCAGGCCGGGAAGAACAAATACGTCGTTCTTCTTCGTTTCCTTCACGGCGATTTCCGCCAGGGTGGTCAAAAACAGTCCAGCGGCCTTGTTGCTGGTTTCCAGCTTTTCCGCCAATAGGCGAACGAGAGCGGTCTTGGTCAAGCCTGCAGCCATGTGAGTATTCCTCCTTGAAGATGAAGCGCGACTGCGCCTCAGTCCCGCACATATTAACTCAGTGATTTTATGAGCGACAAGCACTTTCGCCTGATTTTATGCGGGTTTTTCCACAGGAGGACAGTTTCGGCGCTGTATTCATGCGCATTTCCGGCCTTCGCCCTACCCAACCGATTGTGTATTGCCGAACCCAGCGCCGAATCCATACTATCTATTGTGGCGTTCCGGGCCAGTGTTTCCGCGCCTGTCCGCTACAATGACCGCAAGAAAATATCTTGCCGGTATTCACGGAGTACATGGAGCAAGTCTTCTTATCACTGGGTTCCAACCTCGGCGACCGCCTCGGCAACCTGCGTCAGGCCATCGCCTCGCTGCGCGGATTCGCCGAAATCACCGCTCTTTCCGACGCCTATGAAACCGAGCCCGTCGAGTTCACCGCGCAACCCTGGTTCGTGAATGCGGTGGTGGCCCTGCGCATCGGACGATCCATCTGCCGGAGATGCTCCCGAGCGCCTGCTGCGAGCGCCTGCTCGCCCTCGAGCGCGCCATGGGACGCCAGCGCAATTCGCCTGATTTCATTCCCAAGGGGCCGCGCGTCATCGATCTTGATATCGTGTTGTATGGGAGCCGCGTGATCCACACCCCGGCGCTTACCGTTCCGCACCCCGCGATGCATCTGCGCCGCTTCGTGCTGCAGCCGCTGGCGGAGATCGCACCCGAGGTCGAGCATCCGTTATTGCGGCAGAGTGTGCAGCAACTGCTCCAGGCGCTGCCCCAGGACGGACCGCTGGTGCGCAGGCTGGCGGCCATGAATTCGCCGGAGGAGTAATGCGCGGTCTCACCGAATTGAGTGTAGAGTGGGTGGCAGAGATGCTCCGCCCGCGGCTGCACAAAGTGCCGGAGCCGGGCCTCGGCTTCGCCGTCTCACCTCGAAAGCCGGAGGATGGTTTGCCACAACGTTTCAGCTCCGCTCGGCGCGTGTTACGCATTCGTTACGCAATTCTGCCGCTCTCGCTCGCACTTTTTCTCGCTCTGTCTGCCTCGGCCGTCTTTGCCCAGCAGCCTGCGCCGTTCCCTGCAACCACCGCGGCAACCGCCGACGCGTCCACTCCGGTCCAGCCTCCCCAGGCTGCATCGGGCGCAAGCACGCCGGCCCAGCTTCGCCTGGCCGAGCAGCAGGGCAAGGCCGACACCGCGATCCTCGACTGGGTGCTGGCCAACTCCGGCCCGCTCGACGGAGACATCCGCGCCGGAGAGTTCCGCATCGCCTTCACCATTACTCCTGCCGAAGGCTGGTGGGACAAAGCTGCTGGCGGCACGCTCGCCTGGCATGAGGCTCCCGCCGACAACGTCCACCTCCGCATCTTCGTCCTCGACCTCGCCGACGGAAGGATGGTGCCCGGTCTCACCCTTCGCGCCACGCTCATCGACGCCAATGGCAATGAGCAATCCGTGCCGGTGGATTTCGGCTGGTATCCCCTGATCAACGCCTACGGCGGCAACTGTTCCACTCGATGCCGATAGCGTCTACACCCTGCGCGTCACCGTCGATCCGCTCGCCCGCAGCTTCCGAGCACAGCTTCGAGCACACCACCGTCGCTCGAATTTCCACCCGTGCCCATTGCGCAGGACGCAATCTCGCAGCTTCCTCTGGCGACCGGCCACGCCTTTGCCAATGAAGCTGAACTGCTCAAACCCTCGAATGCCGCGCTCAGCGCCGCCATCACTGCGCTCTGGCAACAGTCCGTCTCCGGCATTGAGAAGCCCGCGGGCGATTACTTTGTCGGCTACGCCCTCGACTACTCCGGGCCTCGCCATGCCGCTGGCAGGCGCCAAACTTCACCTCAAAAATCTGGTCGAGTTCGACCGGCAAAGACAATGTCAGTCTCGCGCTTCTGGTCCGCGACTCCCGTACCGGACGGCTCATTCCCGGCCTCAAGCCGCAGGCCAGCCTCATCGCCGCCGATGGCAAAGCTCTACGGCCCCGGCGAACTGCCTCTAGTCTGCATCGTGGCTCAACCACTACGGACGGAAACGCCCGCATTCCCCGCAAGGGCCTCTACAAGCTGCGCGTGCACTTTGATGCTCCCGGCTTCCGCCGCTGGGGCCGCCAGAGCGAGCGCTTCGCCGCGCCCGCCGACGTCGAGTTCGAGAACCTTTCGTTGAAACCCGGAAGCGAAGAACTAGCCGGTGAGCGCCGCGCAGACACCGGAAGAAATTGCCGATCTCGTCTCCGGCTACATCGCCGAAAATCCCGCCGCCGTGGTGGTCGAAGACGGCAAGATGCTCTTTGACTTCTCCACCGCGCACTACTCCGCCGCGCCCGAGCGCGACCGTTGCCTGCTGCAGATCTGGTCGGAGGAGAGCAACATCGTCCGTCGCGCCACCAGCGCCGAGATCAAGAACGGAATTCTAAAGCTGTCGGTGCTTCGCTTCGGCCAATCCAAACCCTCGCGCATGGAGATCTGCGCCCAGGCCGAGCGGCGATCTCCCTCCGCGCTCAAGGCCATGCGTGCCGCCTATCAGCGCACCCTGGAGCGCGCCGTCGCCCGGCTCTTTCCCGGCTGGACGCTCGAGCGCATCACCACCTCCGCCGATCTTGAGCATTCCTTCGGAGCGGTCTGCACGCGCGGCCTGCTGCGGCGCGGCCAGGAGCGCATCGCCCTCGTCGGCTGCGGCCAGGGCGAGTCCCAGACCACCATCGATAACTCCGTGGCCGTCGCCGTCCTCTGGCTCGATTACTGCCGCGAGCATCTCTGCGGCGAAATCGCATGTCGGCGTCGCTCGCACTCTTTGTTCCGGAAGGCCGCGCCCGCACCGCGCAGTTGCGCCTCTCGCACCTCAATCGCCAAGCTGCCCAGTGGCGGCTGTTCTCCCTCGATGAGCACACCGAGCAAGCCGAGGAGCTCGACCTCGCAACCGAGCTGAATCTGAGCACGCGTCTTGTGCAATGCATCAACCGCGAGCAGACCTTGGAGCGCTTCGCCAAATCCGTCGCGCGCATGCGCAGCCTCTGCCCGCAGGTGGAAGCCGTGGCGCACAGCTCCTCGGCCGTCAGCTTTCGCTTTCACGGACTGGAGTTTGCCCGCGCCACCATGGAGCCCGACCGCCATTTCCGCATCGCCGAGCGCATCGTCTTCGGCGCCGCGCCCGCCGAGTACGAATGGAACGACGACACCGAGCCGCTACTCGTGAAGTTGATCGAGCGCCTGCTGCTCAAGCGCGGTGGGCCGCGATCACACGCATCCCTTCTATCGCCTGCAGCCCGAGCGCTGGCTGCAATCGGTGGTCGAGCGCGACATCTCCCTGCTCGACTCACGCCTGGACCCCGCGCTGCTCTACCCGCAGGTGCCCGCCTTTGCCGCCTCCGACCGCGCCGTCATCGATCTGCTGGGCATCACCCGCGACGGCCGCCTCGCGGTCATCGAACTCAAGGCCGCCGAGGATTTTCATCTTCCCGTGCAGGGTCTCGATTACTGGGCGCGGGTCCGCTAGCATCATCGCCGCGGCGACTTCCAGCGCTTCGGATATTTCCCCGGACGCATCCTCTCCGAACGCGACCCCATCCTCATCCTCGCCGCGCCTGCCTTGCACGTGCATCCTTCCACGGCAACCATGCTGCGATATTTCTCGCCTGAATTGGAGTGGAAGCTGGTCGCACTCGACGAGCGCTGGCGCGATGGAATCCGCGTGGTCTTTCGCCGCCAGAAGGATGCCGCTTAATCCCTGCTTATTGGTTGGCTTTTTATTGGTTGGCTTTCACGATTTCAACCAGCTCTTGCCTGGTCAAAATGCCCTTTTCGTTCATCCGCCTGATGACCATGGCCAGGATATTGTGGGCAGCTTCCCGCTTGATCCGAACGGTCGTGCCACTTGGTTGTGGCGGAGCTTGCTGCATCCCCCGAGAACTATCCCCGGCCGCTACTTTATCGATGATCCGCGCAAGCTTGTTCTCCTGCTCTGGCGACACGGTCACGAAGTCGATTCCCATACCGACCACTGGAGTAGCGGTGGCTACCATTCCATCGATATCCAGCAAGGTGTCTGCAATCGTCAGCCGAAGTTGTGCCCCGGTGCCGACCGGCAAGGTCTGGTCGGTTTCGAGGTAGCAACCACCACGGCTTATATCGCTCACCTTGCCCCACCCCCAAAGCTTCCCGTTCTGGAGGATGTCCGCCGCACCGCTGCAAGGGTACCGGGGATAAATACGCCGTTCTGAATTTTCGCTCATAGAGTACCGGCCTGTTCGCTGATCGCTGATGGCTTCGGAATTACCTTCCGCGCAGAGGCGAACGGCGAACGAAGTTGAGGCCAAAGATTACTATGGTATGTGCCGAAATAGAAGTACTACAGCGGTTTCCTGGTCGCCGTGTCCGTCGGGTGCCCTAGGTTCGCGCCCTGCTTTTGGGCGATAACGTGGGAGAGCAGGACGCTCAGGGATCCACCAAGTCCGAAACCGCTCCAGCTGAACTCGCCTTTGCCGGGCGCAAGGGACTCCGCGTTGTTATCGGCAGCTCGCCTACAGTCCCGCCTCTTTGCTCCGGAAGATCCAGTAATCCCCGGCCGTCTCGCTCAAATCTCCCGCCGGCTTTTCTCCCTTGAAGACTCGTCCCACCGCCCGCACCACCCGCCGCATCGGCAGCGCTCCGTGCTCGTCTTCGAAGAAAATTTCGCCCACTTTGTTCGTGCGGTAGTACCACCGCTTCAGAATCGCCAGATGCTCCATCCACTCCTGCGCGCTCTTCGGCTTGGCGGGCTCCGCCGTGCGCAGCAACTCGTTGATGCGCGCTTCCATGCTCTGCGCAATCGCCCGCGCGCTCTAGCACTGGTGGCCCACATCCGCCATCTTTTGGCGAATGTGGGATCCGCGCTCTGCGACGCACCCTCTCCGCTGTTTCGACACGCCGCTCGCGCTTAGCCCGCTGCTGCAGTCAAAGGCAATCGGCCCGTGCAGCATCCCTCCGGCAATCCGGAACAGCGCGATGTGTCCCGGCCGGTGCGATGGTTGCAGCAGCAATCCATTCAGCCGGTCGATGCGATGCACAATCTCAGCAATCCGGCTCTGCACCGCCTTCAGCTTTTCCAGTCGCGCATGGGCCGCCGCCGCGGCTTCAAATTCCAATCGCGCGCTGGCCTCATCCCGTGCCCGGCTGATCTCCACCAGCAGCGAGTGACCACCGCTTTCCAGATATCGCTCCACCCGCGCCGACTCTTCCGCATAGCGTTCGTCGCTGCATCCCTTAAAGCAGGGCGCCAGACACATCTTCATCTCGGAATAAACGCAGCCCGGAAACTTCGGGTCCGGCGCCAGTTCCTCCACGCAACGCCGCAGCAGAAAGAAATCCAGCGAGTCGTTGGCGTATTGTTCGGCCTCTGCCCGCGAAGCAAACGGACCGAAGTACGCGCTTCCCGAGCGCAGAGAGCGGATGCGCGAAGTGACCGCAACCCGCGGATAAGGATTGTCCCGCAGCAGTTGCAACAGCGGCGCGGGCCGCAGATGCAGCCGCTCGGCGTACTTCTCCGGAAACTCCGCCCGCAGCAGCCGATAGAGCGCGAATCCCGCCTCGAAGTCTCCGCCCACCGCGCACCACTCCACGGCGCAAACCCGCTCCCGCAAGCTGAGCCTTCGTCCCTCGGCCGCCGACAACAACCGCCGCAAGCGGCGGCCCAGGTTCACCGTCTTGCTCACGTAGGGCTCGGCCCCGGCGCGCTTCGGACGCAGCACAAACACCGCCGGAGTGGCCGGAAGCGCTGCGAAGAACTCCTCGTCGTGGCTGGCGTCGAACTCGATACGGGTCAACACCCGGCTAGTGTATCGTGAGGCGTCCCATCCCGCAGAGGCGTCGCCCCCTGCATCTCCGGAATGCATGGCAGCACCGGCCGCGAGTTCATCATCTGTCTCACCATCACGATTGGATTCTGAGCAAGGTAAGGAGCGGATTATGCGTAATCGGGCCAATGTGTTTGCATCCCTGCTGTTGGTGCTGACCTTCACGGCGTGTACGAACAAGCCTCCCAGCACTGCTGAAAATCAACCCGCCAGCACCTCCAATCAGCAGGCTGGCAATCAGCAATCTGGCGCGACCAGTCCCCCGCAGCAGGCGCAGCAACTACCCCAACCGCAGCCCCAACCGCGAGCGCCGCAACCGCCGCCGCGACCCCAAGCCAGCGTGAGCACACCGGCGCCTGCTCCACCCTTAGCCGCCGCTGCGCCGCCACCACTGCCAGAGCCGCCCAAGCCGGTGGTGATCCCGGCCGGCACGGCGTTGACGATCCAGGTCGATCAGCCCATCAGCACCAAGACGGCGAACCCGGGAGACGTCTTCACCGCGACGGTGTCGTCGCCCGTAATCCTGCGGGGGAAACCGGTGATTCCGAGGGGAGCTCGCGCCCAGGGCGTCGTGTTGCAATCCAAGAGTCCCGGCAGGTTCAAAGGCGAGGGTACGCTTTCCGTGAAGCTAACCGCGGTCACTGTCAGAGGTGCCTCCTACCCCATCGAGACTGCTGCGAACACGTCAACGGAGAACAGCAAGGGCAAACGTAGCGCCGTGATAATTGGTGGTGGCGGCGGTGGCGGGGCCTTGCTTGGCGGCATCGCCGGAGGTGGCAAAGGCGCGGCCATGGGAGCACTGCTCGGAGCAGGTGCCGGAACCGCCGGTGCCGGACTCACGGGGAACAAGGAGCTGGCGATTCCGGCGGAAACCGCCCTCACCTTCCGCTTAAGTCATCCTGTAACCCTAAAGCAGCACCGCATGAGGACAGATGAGAGCGCAGACACAGACACTGCACCCTCGTCCACCGAATTGTCCCCTGAACTAACGCCACGTTAGCAGGGTGTATTGCCCGGTGTCCGGTGCCCGACATCTGCAGGTGCCCCACCTTCGCGTCGTGCTCTTCGACGCTAAGGTGGGAAGCTGCGCCCAAGCCCGGAGTGGCGAATGGGTACAGGAGTCCCGCTCAGCGCAAACTGGCGCTCTTGTACTTCATGCGGAAGTCCTCGCCCTCGACCCGCACCACCCGGCACATCTCGTGCAGACGCGAGCGCATGCGTTCTCCAATGCGATCTCCCAGCGTCTCCTCCCGTGATGCCCGCGCGGCCCGTCCCTCCGGCTCTGCGCCCGCTGGCGGCAGATCCTGATAGTTGGTCGTAATGATCGTGGTCCGCTTGTCGTTATAGCGCGTGTTCAGAATGTGCGAGACCGTATCCCACACCCACTCGGTCGGCTTGGCCGCGCCCAGCTCATCCAGCACCAGCACCTCGGCCTCGAACACCGGCCGCAACACTTCCATCTCGGTCACCTGTACCGAGGCGTTGTAGGAGTTCTGAATCTGCTTGAGCAGCTCGCGGTAGTCGTAGAACAGGCACGCCGTATTTTTCTTGGCGATCAATTCTTTGGCGACGCCCACCGCGAGGTGGGTCTTGCCGCAGCCGATCGGCCCGGTCAACAGCAGTCCCGCGCTCTCCAGGGGAAATTCCTCGACAAAACGGAGAGCCGCCATATGCGCCGAAGCCAGCGAGCGGAACGGCCCTTCATGCTCAAAGTTGGAGAGCTCGCAGTGCCGGTAGCGGCGTGGAATCCGCGCCGCCTCCAGCAGACGCCCGCCCTGCAGTTGGAGGACGCATTCGCAGCGCGTCGCCTGCTCCACCTGGCGGCCATTGTGCTCCACCGGCACCATGCGCCAGCCCGTGCCGGAGCAGATCGGGCAGGGGGCGGCGGCTTTCGTTGACTTCCCAGTCGGCATACAAAGAGCTTGAAGCAGCTACGCCAAGGATGCAAGCCCAAGCCGCCATCAGCCCGCTGAACTTTGTGCGGAAGCTGTGGAAGACCCGGATTTTTTGCCCGCCACACTCCCCCAACCCTCCTGGCGACCTGTCCTGTTTTGGAATCGGTTTTCATTTTCTCCTTGCCTCCAGCCCTCCCTTTGCCCTAAGCTTCCCTACCTTGGCGGTCGGCAGCTCAGAATCGTATATGCAAAAAATGCAACCACGGCGATCTTTGTTGCCTCTAACACAGCGGAAGGATAGTGCGTGGACTAACGCTTTTCCGGCGCGCTGCAATTCCAATCGAAATCTCGTGAAACAAGTTGCCCTCCGGCCCCAGGCATTGTGGGCCTTATCTCCGAACCGGCGTCAACCAGCGCCGCGTTCCAAGTGGTTCGATTCATTGGTTCGATTCCCAGTACTGCCCGAAGTGCATCCAGGGCCGGTTCTCCGTGCCGCATCCCCTGCGCGGTCGCGTGTGTGCCTCTCATGGCACCCCCGTCACCGGCGCAGACAGCTCTTTTTGCTGTACGCAACCTAGCAACCATAGAAGAAAGAGGTAAACGACAGTGACTGCCAAAAACAACGGCCTCGATATCACCCATACCTGGAAGACCGATGCACGCTGGAGCGGCATTGAGCGTACTTACACCGCAGAGGACGTGAAGCGTCTGCGCGGAACCATCCACATCGATCACACCCTTGCCCGCCTCGGCGCCCAGCGCCTCTGGGAGCTGATGAATTCCCAGAGTCACGTCCAGGCGCTCGGCGCCATGACCGGCAACCAGGCCATCGAAATGGTCGAAGCCGGATTGGACGCCATCTATGTCAGTGGCTGGCAGGTCGCCGGAGATGCCAACTCCGCCGGGCAGGTCTATCCCGACCAGAGCCTCTATCCCTCCGACTCCGTCCCCCAGCTCTGCCGCCGCATCAACAATGCTCTGCTGCGCGCCGACCAGATCTGGCATCAGGAGGGAAAGAACGGAAAGCACTGGCTCGCCCCGCTCGTGGCGGATGCCGAGGCCGGATTCGGCGGAACTCTCAACGCCTTCGAGCTGATGAAGGGAATGATCGAGGCCGGAGCCGCCGCCGTGCACTTCGAGGACCAGCTCAGCTCCGCTAAAAAATGCGGCCACATGGGCGGCAAAGTCCTCGTCCCCACCCAGGAAGCCGTACAGAAGCTGATCGCTGCCCGCCTTGCCGCCGATGTCTGCGGCGTGCCCACCATCCTCATCGCCCGCACGGACGCCAATGGCGCCAAACTCATCACCAGTGACATCGATCCCCAGGATCGTCCCTTCCTCACCGGCGAGCCCCGTACCAGCGAAGGCTTCTACCGCATCACCGGCGGCCTGGAGACGGCCATCGCGCGCGGCCTCGCCTACGCCCCTTACGCCGACATGATCTGGTGCGAAACCAGCGAGCCTAATCTCGAAGAGGCCCGCCGCTTCGCCGATGCCATCCACGCCCGATATCCCGGCAAGATGCTGGCTTACAACTGTTCGCCCTCTTTCAATTGGAAGAAAAAGCTCGACGATGTGACCATCGCCAACTTCCAGAAGGAGCTGGCCGCGATGAACTACAAATTCCAGTTCATCACCCTCGCCGGCTTCCACGCCCTCAACTATGCCATCTTCGATCTCGCCCGGAGCTACAAACAGAGCGCGATGTCTGCCTACTCTGTCCTCCAGCAAAAGGAGTTTGCTGCCGAACCGGAGGGTTATCGCGCCGTCAAGCACCAGCAGTTTGTCGGCACCGGATACTTCGACGACGTCGCCCAAACCATCGCCGGAGGTTCCAGCAGCACCACCGCCCTCCACGGCTCCACCGAGCAGGAGCAGTTCCACACCTGTGCCCGCGTGGAGTGCGAAAACCGTATTCCGCCAGGCGTGGGCACTTCCGCCCAGCCGCCGGCAAACCGCGAGTGAACTCCTGTTTCCAGAGCCCGGCTTCGCCGCCGGGCTTTTTTTGTTGCCTGAGCAACTCTGTCGAGAGTGTGTCGCATCTTTCTAATCTCATGTCGCTTTTAGCGAAGCGGCGTGAAACCAGGGCGCGGTAGCCAAGCGTGAAGGCAAGAGGCCCGCAAGCCTCTTATGCGGCGGTTCAACTCCTCCCCGCGCCTCCAAGTTTAAGCCTGCATCCATCGCCGCAACCACGGCATGGATTTCAGCAGGACCGACACCCCCATGGTCGCCCAACGCGAGCATGGGGGTTGTCATTTGTGCGCTCGGAAGCCGGACGACCGCTCACCGCCAGTCAGCTCGCCGACACCCGCCGCCTTTGGCGAATGTGGGGCGTAGGCCCGTGATAGCCTCTTACGGGCTCGCCGGTTTGCTTCTCCCCGGCGAACTCTTTAGACTGAAATCTCACAAATTTTTCTGCATTGCGCACTCGTAAGCGCGAGCGGAGACCCTACCCTATATGGCTGAAATAAAAGTTCAACTCCCCGACGGCAGTATCAAGGAAGTTCCTCAGGGCACCACCGCCCTCGACATCGCAAAGTCCATCTCGCCGCGTCTCGCCGACGCTGCCCTGGCCGCCAAGCTCGCGCCCTTGGTTTCCGATGGCGCTGCGAATAACGCCGCCGAAGCACCGCGCTCGATGATGGCTTTACCATGGTCGATCTCACCCGACCCATCGAGCAGGATTCCCGGCTTCGCCTGCTCACCGAGAAGGATCCCGAATCGCTCCAGGTCTTTCATCACTCTTCGGCGCACCTGCTGGCCGCCGCCGTGCTGGAGCTTTTCCCTGAGACCAAGCTCGGTCATGGTCCGGCCACCGAGACCGGCTTCTTCTATGACTTCCTGCGCGAGACGCCCTTCACCCCCGAAGACCTCGAAAAGATCGAGGCCAAGATGCAGGAGATCGTCAAGCGCAATGAGCCCTACGCCCGCGATGTCCTCGACCGCGACGAAGGCCTCCAGCGCTTCCAGGCCGAAGGCGATTTCATGAAGTGTCACTTCATCGAGCAGTTCACCAAGCCCGATGAAAAGATTTCGCTCTACAAGACCGGCAAGTTCGTCGATTTCTGCCGCGGCCCGCACATCCCATCCACCGGCAAAATCAAGGCGTTCAAGCTGCTCAACATCGCCGGAGCCTACTGGCTCGGCAAGGAAGGCAATCCCCAGCTCCAGCGCATCTACGGAACCTCGTTCTACTCCAAAAAGGAGATGGACGAGTACATGCGCCAGCTTGAGGAGGCCAAGCGCCGCGACCATCGCGCCCTCGGCAAGCAGCTCGATCTCTACTCCATTCAGGAGCTCGCCGGCCCCGGACTCATCTTCTGGCATCCCAAGGGCGGACTCATCCGCACCATCATGGAAGATTGGCTGCGCGCCGAATATCTCAAGCGCGGCTACTCCCTGGTCTTCACCCCTCACGTCGCCCGCCGCGCCCTCTGGCAAACCTCAGGCCACGAAGGCTTCTACGCCGAAAATATGTTTGACACCATGGAGCTCGATGACGCCGAGTATCGCCTCAAGCCCATGAACTGCCCCTTCCACATCCTTATCTATAAGGATCAGCTCCGCTCCTATCGCGACCTGCCCGTCCGCCTCGGCGAGCTCGGCACCGTCTATCGTTATGAGCGCTCCGGCGTCATGCACGGCCTCATGCGCGTCCGCGGCTTTACCCAGGACGATGCCCACATCTTCTGCACTCCGGAGCAGATCGAGAGCGGAAGTCGAAGGCTGCATCGACTTTGCCATCAGCGTCCTGCACACCTTCGGCTTCGAGGAGTTCAAGGTCGAGCTCTCCGGCTGGGACCCGGAAGACCGCGCCCACTACGTCGGCTCGCCCGAGCAGTGGGAGCTTGCCCAGAACTCCCTCAAGACCGTGCTCGAGCGCAAGGGAATTCCCTACAAGTTCATCCCCGGCGAAGCCGCCTTTTACGGTCCCAAAATCGACGTCAAGCTAGTCGATGCCATCGGCCGTCTCTGGCAGCTCTCCACCGTGCAGTTTGATTTCAATCTTCCCCAGCGCTTCGAACTCGAATACGTCGGCGAAGATGGCCAGCGCCATCAGCCGCTCATGGTGCACCGCGCCCTGTACGGCTCCGTCGAGCGCTTCTTCGGAGTTCTGATCGAGCACTACGCCGGAGCCTTCCCCGTCTGGCTCTCTCCGACTCAGGTTGCCGTCGTTCCCATCGCCGAGCGCCACATCGATTACGCCAACAAGGTCGCCGATGCCCTCAAAGCCGCCGGTGTCCGGGTTCATGTCGATGGACGCAATGAGAAGATGAACGCCAAGATCCGCGAGCATGCCCTGCAAAAGGTCCCGTTCATTCTCATCGTGGGTGACAAGGAGTCCGAGATCGGCGAGGTCAACGTGCGCGTCCGCGGACAGGAAAAAGCCGAGGGCAGCGCAACCATCGAAGCCTTCACCGCCCGCATCCAGCGCCTCATCGAATCCCGCAGCACCAAGCTCGATTAAGTTTCACGCACCAAAGCAACAGGCAGGCTCCCGAGCCTGCCTGTTGCTTTTTAGATTAAGTATGAATTGCGATACGTAATGGGTTCAGTTGCTACTTCCTATTTAGTCGTCGTCTTCCTCGTCCCAATCGAACATCAGCGCAGCCATTTCCAGTGGTGACGCAACATAATCAGCTTTCGAGCCGCTATGTTCCGGAACACACTGCTCATAGCTGGGAGGGACGGGCAGAGATGACCGCTCGAACTCCATCGGCTCTGTGCTCATTCAAAATCCTCCGGTTACATCCTGCGCGCCTTCCATGCAACTACAAAGGATTCGTTGCGCCAGCAAAATAAATCTCTCCCATTTTGGGGCAGATGATCAAATTGGCTCGTCCGTTGGCAACTCTGGCCGCTCAAATGATCATCAGCGATGGTGCCCCAATCTGCGTCGTGCCTTTCGTGGCAAATGTGGGGAGGTGAACCCCCTCCACCGCTCTGGTAGTTGTTGCTTAATTCATTCAGTCCGTCGCCCGTCGGCGACCCATTCTGCGCAACGGGTCTAAATCCCCGCGCCCGCTCTTCCGTTATGATGTTGCGGTGCTTCAGTCGCTCGAACATTATCTGCGCAAGCATCGCCTCGTCCGTCCAGGCGAGCGCGTCGGCGTGGCCGTCAGCGGCGGCGCCGATTCCGTGGCTCTGCTGCGAGCCTTCGCCGAACTGGCCCCCAGCCTCGGAGTGGTGCTCTTCGTCCTCCACCTCAACCACCGTCTCCGCGGTCCCGACTCCGATGCCGATGCCCGCTTCGTCGCCGACCTGGCCTCAAGACTTTCCATCGAATCCGCCATCGAATCCGACGATGTTGCCTCTCTCGCCGCGCTTCTTCATCTCTCGCTCGAAGCCGCCGGACGCCGCGCCCGGTACGCATTTTTCCAGCGCGCCGCCGCCGCTCATCGCCTCGACTGTGTAGCCACTGCCCACACCCGCGACGATCAGGCCGAGACCGTCCTTCTCCGTCTCCTCCGCGGCACCGGAACCAGCGGCCTCGCCGGAATCCACCGCACCTTTGATCTCTCCGATCTGCTGACGGATCTGCGATGACGACAGTGACCTGCCCCTGGGTGACCCACATCCGCTCCCGAGTGGCCCACATCCGCTCCCGGGTGGCCCACATCCGCCTTCCTTTGGCGAATGTGGGGATGCCTGCACTCTCGCCGCCGACGAATCGCTCGCGCACGATGAGCCTCACCCGACGCGCCTCATCCGTCCCCTGCTCTCCACCACGCGCCCGCAGATCGAGCGATACCTGCTCGCCCTCGGCCAGCCATTTCGCCAGGACGCCTCCAACCTCAGTCCGCAGTTTCTCCGCAATCGCGTGCGTGCCGAACTGCTGCCCGCGCTCGAGCGCGACTACAACCCGCGTCTGCGTCAGGCGCTCTGCGAAACCGCCGAGGTTGCCGCCGCCGAGAGCGCATTCCTCGACTCGCTCGTCTCCGCGGCTCTTGGCCCGCTCTCCGATCTTGAGCACGGTGTCGAGTTGAAACTCCTTCAGGCGCAGCCTCTCGCCTTGCAGCGACGCATCCTTCGCCGCCTCTGCCAACCTCACGCCCTCGCGCTCGATTTCGCCCAACTCGAAGCTCTTCGCGAGTTCGCCTTGGCCGGATGCGCTGGCCGTCTCAATCTGCCGCGCGGCTTCGCCGCTGCCGTGCTCCGTGACAAATCTCTGCCCGCCGCGTCTCTCCCTGATTCCCCCCGAACACCGGAAGCCGCCCGCCTCGTATTGCCTGGAACTTCCCGTTCCCGGCAGGCTTTCGCTGACCGAATTCTGGAACGGACCGGACATTCACATTTATGCATCTTTGCTGGATCGCGATTCAGCAACTCTGGCGTATAATTCCGCACTGCTGAGTGCTGAACGAATAGGAACCCGTCTGACCATTCGCAATCTGTCTCTGGGTGACCGCTTTCATCCCCTGCATTCCAGCGGCGAAGCGAAAGTCAATCGTCTCCTGCAGGGCTTGGCGATCCCGGCTGCGCTCCGCCGAAGTTGGCCGGTGGCTCTGGCTGGCGGCCGCATCGTCTGGGTTCCAGGATTACCCGTGGCCAGCGATGTTGCGTGGGTTCCAGGTGACGCCGAGGCCATTGTTCTCGAGATGCGTTCTCGAGATGCGGCCTCGAGATGCGCAGTGCGAGAGAGCACGACAGTCCATGAGCACCTATGATCTCGAAGAGCTTGAATCCGTAATCTCGGAAGCCCAGTTGCGCCAGCGCATCGCCGCGCTTGGCCGCCAGATATCGCACGATTACCAGGGCCGCGTCCTGCATTGCGTCGGCGTCCTTGAAAACGGCTTTCTCTTCGTTGCCGACCTGGTTCGTGAAATCACCTGCGATGTCCGTTGCCAGTTCGTCAGGCCGCACGTTCACGAAGTTTACGACCACCACGTCGCCACCACCGAAATCTTCTACGCCCCCGAGGTCGATGTCGAAGGCCAGCACATCCTGCTCTGCGAAGGCATCCTCTCCACCGGTCAGACCACCGAATTCCTGCTGCGCAATTTTCAGGCCCGGGGCGCCGCCTCCATCGCCGTTTGCAGCCTGCTGGACCGTCACTTCGATCGCCGCGTCTACCTGGATGTGGCTTACTGCGGCTTCCTGGTTGGACCGCGGCGGCTCGCCGGCTTTGGTCTCGGAACGCCTACCTTGAAGCGCAATCTGCCCTTCATCTTTGCGTCTCCTGAGGTGACCGGCTAATGCATTTGCCCCACCC